>NZ_JAODTZ010000001.1 GCF_025399795.1 Streptomyces rhizosphaerihabitans
ACAGCCGCCCGTCTTTGAGCCGAAAGCCACGCCGGGTGTAGTTCAGCGTCGGATCACACCCGTGCTTCTTCTTGTACCCGGGCATCCCGGCCCGCCGCCCAACAGGCAGCCGACCCCGGATGTCCTTGAGCGCCTTCGCGCGGGACCTGCCGAAGTCCCGGACGATCTGCTGCTGCGGCACCGACGAACCCGCCGCCAGCCACGGCGTCACGGCACGACCCCTGGTCAGCATCCTGTCCAGCACGGCGGGACCGCACTTCTCCCCGTCTTGGTGGGCCTTCCTGGAACGCGCGACGCACTCGTTCCAGATCCACCGGCACCGGTCCCACTCCGCCAGCAGTGCCGTACGAGCCGTCGACGACACGCGAAGCCGGTACGTGTACCGGGCATGCCCACCCTCACCAGCCTCCTTCACCTCCGAACCTCCGACACGACGTCCCCCTCCCACGGCATCCCGACTCCCGCTCACCGGCTTCCACCACGAGACCGTACGTGCGGCACACGCACACCTGTACCCTCCTCACGACACAGCCACCACAACCAGCGAACGCGGGCACACGTGTTCGCTTTTCTCCTCGTACCGGCTCTGCGGGTGCCTCGCGCCCCAGGAGACCGCACACGGCGACGCCCCACACTGCCGCCACGGGATGCGATTCCTCCCCGGCGTGAACGCCGGGGCATCCTCGCAAGAGTCAGGTGACGAAGCGACGGACCCCGACCGGGACTTCAACCCGTGTTGGACAGGCGGTCCAGCCACTCCGTGAACATGGCCGTCTCGGCGGAGGTGAAGGCGGGGCTCGGGTTCTGCCGGAGCAGCGCGCCGAGGCGGGTCGCGGCGGCCGGGACTCCGGGGGCGCCGGAAGCCGCCGGAGCGCCGGGGGCGGTCACGTCCGGGGTGAAGACCACCGCGTGCACCGCGTCCCGTACCCGGCGCGACAGGGTCTCGTCCGTGAACGTCGCCGGGCGGGAGACCAGCATCAGGCAGACGCCGACGTTGGAGGACATGATCATCTGCGCGGCGAGTTCGGGAGCGAGCCGCAGCTTGCCCTGTTCGGCGGCCCGGCGCAGGTCGGCGGTGAGGATCCGGTGGGACTCCAGGGCCGCGGCCGGCGGTGTGCGCATCGCCGGGGAGTTCATCAGGCGGTAGAGGTTCGGGTTCCGCAGGGCGAACTCGGTGTGGCCGTCCCAGCCCTCGCGCAGGTCCTGGACCGGGTCCGTGCCGGGGTGCCGTTCCCGCTTGGCCGCCAGGTAGCGCTCCCAGCCGTGGTCGACGACGGCCGACAGCAGACCTTCCTTGTCCCCGAAGTGGCGGTAGAGCGCGGGGGCGCCGACCCCGGCGGCCTCGCACACGGCCCGGGTCGAGACGTCACCGTCCGGGGACCGCGCGACCAGTTCGGCGGCCACGGCGAGGATGCGTGCCCTGGTGCTCACGGGCGCGTCGGTGGCCGGGCCGGTCTCGCCGGGGGTACTGGCGTCGCTGCTCATCTCGGGGTTCCTGACGTCGTCGGAGCGGGAGGACCGTCGGGCGTCAGGCGATGCCGCCGTTGGCGCGCAGGACCTGGCCGTTGACCCAGCGGCCGTCGGGGCCCGCGAGGAAGGCGACGACCGAGGCGATGTCCTCGGGGGTGCCGAGGCGCTCCAGGGGCGGCTGGGCGGCCATGCGCGCGATGGTCTCCTCGTCCTTGCCGTCCAGGAAGAGGGCGGTGGCGGTCGGGCCGGGGGCCACGGCGTTGACGGTGATGTCCCGGCCGCGCATCTCACGGGCGAGGATCATGGTCATCGCCTCGACGGCGCCCTTGGTGGCGGCGTACGCGGTGTAGCCGGGGATGGCGAGGGCCAGCACGGAGCTGGAGAAGTTGATGATCGCACCGCCCGGGCGCAGCCGGCGCGCGGCCTGCTGGTCGACGACGAACGTGCCGCGGATGTTGGTGCGGTGCATCCGGTCCAGGGCGTCGAGGTCGAGGTCGACGAGCGGGGCCAGGGTCATGACACCGGCCGCGTGGACGACGACGTCGACACCGCCGAAGGCCTTCTCGGCCGTGTCGAAGAGAGCGGCGACCTCCGCCTCCTCCGCGACGTCGGCGCGGAAGGCGACAGCCTGGCCGCCCGCCTCACTGATCGCCGCGACCGCCTTGTCGGCCTCGGCGGCATTGCCCGCGTAGTTCACGACGACGGCGTATCCCTCACCGGCCAGCCGCTCGGCGCTCTCGCGGCCGATACCGCGGGAACCGCCGGTGACGATCGCGACGCGCGGGGAGGTGCTCGGCTGCTCGCTCATGGCGTTGCTCCTTGTCTCGGCCGGGGCAGCGGGGTTCACCACCCTGATGAGAGCAACGCTAACATTCAGTCGGTAGCGACGCTACCTGCGAGGTCGGCCGTCGGTCCGGATCCGGTACGGCGTCCGGGTCTCATGCCCGCCGCATCGCCCGGACCGCCAGCCACGCGCACAGCGCGGCCAGTGGCAGCTCGGCACAGAGCGCCATCGTTGCCGCCGCGGCGAGGTCACTCCCCGCCGCCGCGGTCGTGGTGTCGAACCAGGCGTCGATCACGAGCAGCGTGGCGGTCGTGGTGGCCGCCAAGGGGTGCCGTCGGTCGCCGCGGACGGCGAGGACTCCGGTGGCGATCAGGCCGGCCGCCTCCAGCGCGTCGAGACCCACCCAGGTGACCGGCCAGTGTGCCGCGCTCGCGGTGTCCGGCAGCCCGGTCGCCAGCACGTACAGCCAGGGCAGCAGAGCGAGCCCGCACACGACCAGCAGCCACCCGGCCCAACCGACCAGCCGCGAACCCGGCTCAGCCCCGGCCGCCTCCCGCTCCGACGGGTCCGACGGGTCCGACAAGCCGGAGGGGTCCGACGGGTCCGACAAGCCGGAGGGGTCCGACGGGTCCGACAAGCCGGAGGGGTCCGACGGGTCCGGCAAGTCCGAGGGGTCCAACAGGTCCGACGGGTCCGGCCCGGCATGGCCGTGCAGTGGAAAACACTCCGCGCCCTCGCCGCCTTCGGTTGCGAACTCCTCCGCGTGCAAGGCCAGTTGTCGCATGCTCTCGCTCCCCTTCCCGCGTGCTCTCCCTTTCACGGCCTCCAGCCTCCGCCGCACACCCAGGCGTCGTCAGTCACCCAGGTACCCCGACCTGAGGTGGAGAAAAGTGCACCCCGGCCCCGGGCAGTAACGTCATGGCCTGGCGGCGACCTGCGGTTCTACTGTTCGGGTATGCGCTTCAAGACGTGGCAACCGGACTTCCTGTGGCGGCCGTTCGGGGACGCGGGGCGCGCCATCGCGTTCCACTGCGTCGGCATCGCGATCCAGTCCGGAGTGCTGCTGGTCCTGGCGCTGCCATGGATCTACTTCGTGCCGACGGCGCTGTGGGCCGTGACGGTGGCCGTCGTGGTGCCGTCGGCCGCCGTGGTGCTCGCCGGTCCGCTGCTCACCCGGGTGCAACGGGCCCGTTTCCGCGAGCGGCTCGGCGTGGTCGTGCCCGCGCCCGCGGGTCTGGCGGAGCGGCCCGGACGGCCCGGCATACGGCAGTGGCTGCGCTCGGCTCCGGGACGCCGCCAGTTGCGCTACCACCTGCTCGCGGGCCCGCTGTGCGCGCTCGGCGGTCTGGTGGTGCTGGTGCTGTGGGCAACGGGGGGCGCCGCGGCCTCGATCTACGTGTGGCTGTGGGTGACCCCGTGGCAGTGGCGGGCGGAGAACGCGGGGTACGTCGTGAAGGCGGCCTATGTCACCGCCGCCGGTGTCGCCCTGCTCTACGCGAGCGCCTGGCTGGCGAAGGCGCTCGCCCGCGTCGACACCCGCGCCGCGAACACGCTGCTGGGGCCCAGCCGCGAGGAGGAACTGACCCGGCGGGTGGCGGACCTCGCCGAGAGTCGCGCCGGCGTGGTCGACGCGGCCGACGCCGAGCGGCGGCGGATCGAGCGCGATCTGCATGACGGCGCACAGCAACGCCTGGTGGCGCTCGCCGTCAACCTCGGCCTCGCCAAGGCAACCCTCGGCGACCTGCCGGAGGAAGCCCGCAAGGTGATCGACGAGGCGCACCGCGAGGCGAAGGAGGCGGTCGCCGAGCTGAACGACCTGGTGCGTGGCCTGCATCCGGCGGTCCTGGAGGACCGCGGGCTCGACGCCGCCCTCTCCGGCGTCGCCGCGCGCCTGCCCGTACCGGTGCGTCTGTCGGTGAGCCTGCGGCGGCGCCCATCGCCCACCGTCGAGGCGGTCGCGTACTTCGTGGTTTCCGAGACCCTGACGAACGTGGTCAAACACGCTCGGGCTTCGAGTGCCGACGTGACCGTCGAAGAGACGAGGGGGAGACTGTTGATCGCCATCACGGACGACGGTGTGGGAGGCGCGGATCCTTCGGGTGTCTCGGGCACCGGGCTCACCGGACTCGCCAAGCGCGTCGCGTCCGTCGACGGCACGTTCTCCTGCCGCAGCCCCCTCGGGGGCCCGACCGTTGTCACCGTGGAGCTGCCGTGCGCGCCGTGATCGCCGAGGATTCCGTCCTGCTGCGGATCGGGGTGGTCAAGGTACTGGAGATGGCCGGCTTCGAGGTGTGCGCCGAGGAGGCCGACGCGGCGGGGCTGCTGTCAGCGGTCGAAGAGCACCGGCCGGACATCGCCGTGGTCGACGTCCGCATGCCGCCCGGCTACACGGATGAGGGGGTACGAGCCGCTCTCGTGATCCGCCGGCAGTGGCCGGACACCTCCGTGCTGTTGCTGTCGCAGTACGTGGAGGAGCGGTACGCGGTCGATCTCCTCGCCGCCAACACGTCCGGCGTCGGTTACCTGCTCAAGCAGCGGATCGCCGACGTCGAGGAGTTCGCGGAGTCGGCACGCACGGTGGCGGCCGGAGGCACCGCGTTGGACCCGCAGGTCGTCTCACAGCTGCTGATGCGCCGCCACAGCGATCCCCTCGACCGACTGACGCCACGTGAGCGCGATGTGCTGGAGCTCATGGCGGGCGGCCGGTCCAACTCCGGGATCGCGGCCGAACTCGTCGTGAGTGAGAGCGCGGTCGCCAAGCACATCAACAGCATCTTCACCAAGCTCGACCTGCCCAGGGCGGACGCCGACCACCGCCGGGTGCTCGCGGTCCTGCGCTTCCTCGGCCTGGCGAACACCTAGAGGGCTGCTGAACACCTCACCCCGGCCACACGATCGCCTGCACCTCGCTGTACGCGTGCAGGGCGTACGAGCCCACGTCGCGGCCCACTCCGCTCTTCTTGAAGCCGCCGAAGGGGGCCTCCATGTTGCGGCCGACGGTGTTGACGCCGACGCCGCCCGCGCGGAGCCGGCGGGCGACGCGGAAGGCTCGGGCCACGTCCCCGGACCAGACGTAGTCGATCAGGCCGTAGTCGGAGTCGTTGGCGAGGGCGATCGCCTCCTCCTCGTCGTCGAAGGGCAGGACGACGACGACCGGGCCGAAGATCTCCTCCCGGACCACCCTCATGTCCGGTGTGCAGTCGGCGAGAAGGGTGGGGGCGACATAGAACCCGTGGGGCAGGGAGGGGCGTTCGCCGCCTGTCACCACCCGTGCGCCTTCTTTGCGGCCGAGTTCGACGTAGGACTCGACGCGGTCGCGGTGGGCCGCCGAGATGACCGGGCCGACCACCGTGCCCTGCTCCCGTGGGTCACCCACTTTCAAGTGACCTGCGTAGGCCGCCAGTTGCTGCACCAGCAGATCGTGCACGCCCCGCTGCACCAGCACCCGCGTCGGCGCCGTGCAGATCTGCCCGCTGTAGAAGGAGAAGGTCGTGCCGATACCCGACACGGCCGACCCCAGATCGGCGTCGTCGAAGACGATCGCCGCGCCCTTGCCACCCAGCTCCATCAGCTGGCGCTTCATGCCGCGCCCGCACACCTCGGCGATCCGCTGCCCGACCGCCGTCGAGCCGGTGAAGCTGACCATGTCGACGTCCCCGGAATCGACCGCGGCCTCGCCGGACTCCGCCGTCGAGCCGCTGACCACGTTGACCACGCCCGGCGGCACGCCCGCCGCCTGAAGCGCCTCGGCCATCCGGTACACGGAGAGCGGGTCCTGCGGGGCCGGTTTCACCACCACGGTGTTGCCCATCGCGAGGGCGGGGGCGATCTTGCCGGCCGGGTTGGCCCAGGGATTGTTGTACGAGGTGATGCAGGTGACCACGCCGACGGGCTGGCGCACGGCGAGCGCGCCCATCACGGCGGCCCCGCCGAAGGGGCCCGCCTCGTTGATCTGCGGCGGCAGTGGCCGCTCGACCGGTTCGGGCCGCGCGTAGCGCCGGAAGCGGGCCACTCCGACCCCGACCTGCATGCCCCGGGCCGTCCCGGTGGTGGCGCCGCTCTCCGCCTGCGCGAGGGCGGCGTACGGCACGAAGTCGCGCTGGATGAGGTCCGCCGCGCGGGCGAGGACGGCGCCCCGCTCCTCGGCGGGGGTGCGCGACCACGGTCCGAGGGCCTCGCGGGCCGCCGTCGCCGCCGCGTGCACCTGGGCCCGCGAGGCCTCGGGGGCCAGCCCGACGACCTCCTCGGTCGCCGGGTCGGTCACCTCGTAGAACCCGTTGTCGGGGGCCACCCACGATCCGCCGATGAACAGCCGCTGCTCGGCGGCCCCGGGGGCTTTCCCGCCGGCGCCCGTCACCGGGTGCTCACCGTCCGGGTGTCGCGGCCCGACCGCAGCACCTTTCCCGGCACCGCGCCCGTCACCACGTCCTCCCGGATCGACTCGACCCCGTTGACCCACACGGCCTTCACCCCGATCGCCCGGGAGTCCAGCCGCGGACTCTCACCCGGCAGGTCGTGCACGAGGGTGGCCTTGCCGGCGTCGATCCGCTCCGGGTCGAACAGCACGAGGTCCGCATGGAAGCCCTCCGCGATCCGCCCGCGCTCACGCAGCCCGAAGAGCCGTGCCGGATCGTCCGTGAGCATCTTCACGGCCGCCTCCAGCGTCGTCAGCTTCCGCCCGCGCAGACAGTCCCCGAGGAACCGGGTCGTGTACGGGGCCCCGCACATGCGGTCCAGATGGGCGCCCGCGTCGGAGCCGCCGAGCAGGACGTCCTGGTGCTGCCAGGTCTCTGCGCGCAGCGCCCAGGAGTCGGGGTCGTTGTCGGTGGGCATGGGCCACAGGACCGTCCGCAGCTCGTCGGCCGCGCAGATCTCCACCAGGCAGGCGAAGGGCTCCTGGCCGCGCTCGGCGGCGATGTCCCGCACCACGCGCCCGGTCAGGCCCGCGTTCGCCGCGCTGTAGGTGTCGCCGATGACGTACCGGCCGAAGTCGGCGAGCCGCCTGAAGACGCCCGCCTCCTTGCTCCGGGCGCGGCGGAGCATCTCGGCGCGCACCCCGGGGTCGCCGAGCTTCGCGATGCGCTCGGGGACGGGCAGGGCGAGGACCGGTCCCCAGCCGGGGATCAGGTTCAGGGCGCAGAAGGTGCCGAGCGACATGTTCATCGGGGTGAGGATCGGCATGGTGAGCGCGACGACCCGGCCGCCGGACTTGCGGGCGCGTTCGCTCGCCTCCAGCTGGCGCGGGACGCGTTCGGGGACGGCGGCGTCGATCGTCAGGACGTTCCAGTTGAGCGGGCGGCCCGCCACCGCGCTCATCTCGACGAACAGATCGATCTCGGCGTCGCTGAACTGGTCGAGGCAGCCGGCCACGATCGCCTCGATCTGGGTGCCCTCGTGCTCCCCCACGGCCTGGGCGAGGGCCAGCAGTTCGGCGGGCCCGGCGTGCCGGGAGGCGACCGGCCTGCCGTCGCCGTCGGAGTGGGTGGAGGACTGGGTGGTGGACAGGCCCCAGGCTCCGGCGTCCATGGCCTCGTGGAACAGCCGCAGCATGGCGTCGAGTTGCTCCGGCGTCGGCTGTCCGCCCACCGCGTCGGGGCCCATCACGTACCGGCGCAGCGCGCAATGGCCCACCATGAAGCCCGCGTTGACGGCGATCCGTCCCTCCAGGGCGTCGAGGTACTCACCGAAGCCGTGCCACGTCCAGGGCGCGCCCTCCTCCAGGGCGACCAGGGACATGCCCTCGACCTTGGACATCATGCGGCGCGTGTAGTCGGCGTCCTCGGGACGCGCGGGGTTCAGCGGGGCCAGCGTGAACCCGCAGTTGCCGCCCGCGACCGTGGTGACGCCGTGGTTGAGGGACGGGGTGGCGTACGGGTCCCAGAAGAGCTGGGCGTCGTAGTGCGTGTGCGGGTCCACGAAGCCGGGGGCGAGGACGAGTCCGTGCGCGTCCTCGCTCGTCCGGGACGGCTCGGTGACCGTGCCGATCACGGCGATACGGCCGTCCCGTGTCCCCACGTCCGCGGTGTACGCGGGCGCGCCCGTCCCGTCCACGACGGTCGCGCCCCTGATCAGGTGGTCGAGCATCGCGGAGGTACCTCCTAGACGGCTTGGCGGAACCGGGTCGTGCGGTGCACCGGGTCCGTGTCGATCTTCGGGATGACGTGTTCGCCGATCAGCCGGATCGTCTGGAGGGTCTCCTCCTTGGGGACCCCGACGGGCAGTCCGAAGCTGAGCTGGTCGGCGCCGGCCTGTTCCCAGCGCTTGCACTGGGTGAGCACCTCACCGGGGTCTCCGCAGATCAACAGCTCTTCCTCGATGAGGAGTTCGACGAACTCCGCGTTGTACTCGGGGAGCGTCTCGGGCCAGACGGGGAAGCCTTCGGGGCGCGGGAACGTGTCGTGGTAGCGGAAGACGAGGGAGGGCAGGTAGTGCAGCCCGCCGGCTACCGCGATCCGGATCGCCTCGTCGTGGGTGGGCGCGCAGATGGCGGTGGTGGTCACCATGACGTTGTCGTTGACGAAGTCCCCGATGGGTTCGGCGTTCACGACGGCGGTCTTGTACTGCTCCAGGACCCACTCCATGTCGGAGACCTTCTGCACGCTGAAGCCGAGCACACCGAGCCCCTTGCGGGCGGCCATGGAGTACGAGGGCGGCGACCCGGCGGCGTACCACATCGCGGGGTGCGACTTCCCGTACGGCTTGGGCAGGATCTTGCGCGGCGGGAGCGACCAGTGCTTGCCCTGGAACCCGACGTACTCGTCCTGGAGCCACATCTTCGGGAACTCGGCGATGGTCTCTTCCCAGATCTCCTTGGTGTAGTTCATGTCGGTGATGCCGGGGAGGAAGCCGAGGATCTCGTGCGAGCCGGCGCCGCGTCCGGACCCGAACTCGAAGCGGTTCTCGGTGAGATGGTCGAGCATGGCGACCTTCTCGGCGACCTTCACCGGGTGGTTGACCTGGGCGAGCGGGTTGAAGATGCCGGAGCCGAGGTGGATGCGGTCGGTGGCGTGCGCCAGATAGCCGAGGTAGACGTCGTTGGCCGAGAGGTGCGAGTACTCCTCCAGGAAGTGGTGCTCGGACGCCCAGGCGTACTTGAAGCCGGATGCGTCCGCCTGGATGACGTACTCGGTCTCCTCCATCAGCGCCTTGTGCTCCGCGAGCGGGTCGGTCAAGGCGCGCTTGCCCACGTATCCCTGTACAAAGAGCCCGAATTCCAAGGAGGTTCACCGTCCCCATCCAGTTATCTGACGTACCGTCAGATTCTTTGAGCCGACTGTTCCACCGCGTGCGTGGACCGTCAATAGCTGATACGTCGTCAGAGAACGCTCACGCCCGCGAGCCAGCCGCCGTCGATCACGAACGGCTGCCCGGTGATGTACGAGGAGTCCTCACCGGTCAGGAACAGGGCCAGCCTGGCCACCTCCTCCGGACGCCCGATCCGGCCGAGCGGCACCAGCTTGCGGTAGAGCTCGTCGAGCGCCTGCGAGGCCTCCTCGGTGTTCGCGCCCGGGTCGAGCTGTGCCGGGTTGCTCATCGCCGTGTCGACGGCCCCCGGGCAGACGGCGTTGACGCGGATCCTCTTGGCCGCGAGTTCGAGCGCCGCCACCCGCGTGAGGCCGACGATGGCGTGCTTGGTCGCCGCGTAGGCGCCGACGTACGCCATGCCCGTGAGCCCCGTGTACGAGGCCGTGTTCACGATCGTGCCGCCGCCCGCCGCAGCCAGTTCGGGTGCGAGCGTCTTGATCCCGAGGAACACCCCGACCTGGTTGACCTGCACGATCTGCATGAACTCGGCCAGCGGGGTGTCGACCAGTTCGTTGAAGCGCAGGATGCCGGCGTTGTTGACCAGCCCGTCGATCCGCCCGTAGGCCCCCCGCGCGGACCGCACCGCCGCGCTCCAGTCGTCCTCCCGGCTCACGTCCAGGTGGACGTAGTGCGCCCCGATCTCCTTGGCGAGCGCCTCCCCCTGGTCGTCGAGCACGTCCGCGACGACCACCCGCGCCCCCTCCTCCACGAAGAGCCGCGCCTCCTGCTCGCCCTGCCCGCGCGCCGCGCCGGTGATGAGGACGACCCGCCCGTCCAGCTTGCCCATGCCCTGACTCCCTAGTCGATGTGGGGCGCGACGTCCGCGCCGAACGCCGTGATCTGGTCGAGGAGTTCAGTGCGGCTCCGGCTGCGGAACCGCACCTGTATCTGGTGCACGCCCATCGCGCCGTACTCCCGCAGCGACTCGGCCAGCGCCTCGGGCGCCCCGCTCAGGGTGCGCCGTCCGACCTCCCAGCCGGGCTCACCGACGTACAGCGGCTCGGTGATGGCGCCGATCGTCAGGGGTTCCTCGATGCCCGCCTCGGCGCGCAGGCTCCCGAGCCGGGCGATCTGCCCCGGCAGCCGGTCGCGCGGATCGCCCTGCGGCAGCCAGCCGTCGCCGCGCAGCGCGGCCCGGCGCACCGCGGCGGGCGAGGACCCTCCCACCCACACGGGAACCCGCTCCTGCGCGGGCCTCGGCCGCTGTCCGAGCCCTTCGAAGTCGTACGTCTTGCCGTGGTGGACGGGGAACTCCTCCGGCCCGAGCGCGGCGCGCAGCGCGTCGATCGTCTCGTCGAGAACGGCCCCCCGGCGCGCGAAGTCGGCCCCGACCGCCTCGAATTCCTCCTGCACGTGCCCGGCGCCCACCCCGAGGACAAGACGGCCGCCCGACAGGTGGTCGAGGGTCGCGTACTGCTTGGCCGTGACGAGCGGGTGCCGGAGCCCGACGATCGCGACATGACTGAGCAGGCGCACACGCTCGGTCACGCCCGCGAGGTAGGCGAGCGTGGCGACCGGGTCGTACCAGACGGTGCTCATCGCGCCCGCGAGCCGGCGCGGGATGGCGACGTGGTCGCAGCTCGCGACATAGGCGAATCCGGCACGGTCGGCGGCGCGGGCGATCTCGACGAGGTCACCGGCGCCCGCGTCCGCCTCCCACGGCTCCGCGTAGATGGTGCTCTGCGACTGGACCGGGAGCTGCATCCCGTACGCCAGTCGCCCTTCGGGCAGTACCTGCATGGGCCCGCACCTCTCATCTGACGGTCCGTCATTTTCCAGGCTGCGCTGCCATAGTCATTGCTGACGCATCGTCAGACAAGAGGCGGGCGGGTATCGGTCGTACGGTCCCGTCGGAGCGTTCGGCGCTTCGGCGAACGGGGGATGTTCGGCCCGCCCGGACGCCGGGATGTTCAGCCCGCCCAGAGGCCGTCCGCCGTCAGTCCCAGCAGGTCGATCGCATTGCGCCGGACGATCCGGTCGATCACGTCGGCGCCCAGGTGGCCCATCTGGGCCTCGCCGACCTCACGGGACTTCGGCCAGGTCGAGTCGGAGTGGGGGTAGTCGGTCTCGTAGAGGACGTTGCCGACGCCGATCGCGTCGAGGTTCTTCAGACCGAACGCGTCGTCGAAGAAGCAGCCGTACACATGGTCCGCGAAGAGCTCGGACGGCGGCCTGTGGACCTTGTCGGCGACCCCGCCCCAGCCGCGGTTCTCCTCCCACACCACGTCGGCACGTTCGAGGATGTACGGGATCCAGCCGATCTGGCCCTCCGCGTACATCACCTTCAGGTTCGGAAAGCGCTCGAACTTGCCGCTCATCAGCCAGTCGACCATCGAGAAGCAGCAGTTGGCGAAGGTGATGGTGGAGCCGACCGCGGGCGGCGCGTCGGCGGAGGTCGACGGCATCCTGCTGCTGGAGCCGATGTGCATGGCGATGACGGTGCCCGTCTCGTCGCACGCGGCGAGGAAGGGGTCCCAGTCGTCGGTGTGCACGGACGGGAGCCCCAGATGGGGCGGGATCTCGGAGAAGGCCACCGCGCGTACGCCACGGGCAGCATTGCGCCGCACTTCGTCCGCCGCGAGCCGGGCGTCCCAGAGCGGTACGAGGGTCAGCGGTATCAGGCGCCCCCGGGCCTTGGGCCCGCACCACTCCTCCACCATCCAGTCGTTGTAGGCCCGCACCCCCAGAAGGCCCAGCTCACGGTCGGTCGCCTCGGTGAACGTCTGCCCGCAAAAACGGGGAAAGGTGGGGAAACAGAGGGCGGACTGGACGTGGTTGACGTCCATGTCGGCCAGTCGCTGCGGCACGTCGTACGAGCCGGGACGCATCTGCTCGTACGTGATGACTTCGAGCCTGATCTCGTCACGGTCGTAGCCGACCGCCGTGTCGAGGCGGGTGAGCGGCCGGTGCAGGTCTTCGTAGACCCACCAGTCCCCGACGGGACCGTCGTCACCCGGAGCACCCATCACGGGGGCGAACTTCCCACCCAGGAAGGTCATTTCCTTCAGGGGCGCCCGGACGATACGGGGGCCCGTGTCCTGGTACTTCGCGGGCAGCCGGTCCCGCCAGACGTCAGGGGGTTCGACCGTGTGGTCGTCCACCGAGATGATCCTCGGGAAGGCGGTCCCGGCGTCCGCCGAGGGGCTCTGCGCGGTTTCCGTGGTCTCCATACGGGCCACGGTAGCGCTGATCTGACGACCCGTCAGCCATCCGTCGGTTGTGCGCCCGCTCTCCGCCGGCCGATACGGTCGGCGGTAACGGAACGGCGAATTCAGGCGGATGCGTGGGGAAGCTGTGTGAGGACCGTGTGACCTATCGGGCGGTGCCCTGTGATCGCCGTCTCGCACGGCTGACGCATCCGCCATGAACAAGGCAAACTGGGCTCGTTGTACTGACAGTTCGGCAGGGGGACAGCGATGGACGGTGTGCCGCGAGTACCGAAGCAGTGGCACCCGGGCTCCGAGGAGCCCGCGGCGTTGCGCTTCAGCGTGCTCGGCCCGGTACGCGCCTGGCTCGGGGAAGACCCGCTTCCGGCCGGGTCCCCGCAGCAACGCGCCCTGCTGGCCGCGCTGCTGCTGCGCGACGGGCGTACGGCCACGGCATCCGAGCTCATCGACGCCCTGTGGGGCGACGAACCCCCCTCCCAGGCGCTGGCAGCCCTGCGGACGTACGCCTCACGCCTGCGCAAGACGCTCGGTGCCGAAGTCCTGGTGAGCGAGTCCGGCGGCTACGCGATCCGCTCCCTGCGCGAGGGAGCGCTCGACCACGTACGCGCGCAGGAACTTGCCGCCGACGCCGAGAAGGCGCGCGGCTCGGGTGACCTGTCCCACGCCCGCGACCTGCTCCGGGACGCCCTCGCCCTGTGGGACGGCGAACCGCTCGCGAGCATCCCCGGCCCCTACGCGGAGACGCAGCGGGCCCGCCTGGAGGAATGGCGCCTGCAACTCCTCGAATCCCGGCTCGACATGGACCTGGAGCAGGGTTACCACGCGGAGGCGGTCTCCGAACTCACGGCGCTCACCGCGGCACACCCGCTGCGCGAACGCCTGCGTGAACTCCTGATGCTGGCGCTGTACCGCTCGGGCCGCCAGGCCGAAGCCCTTGCCGTGTACGCGGACACCCGGCGGCTGCTCGCCGACGAACTGGGCGTGGACCCGCGGCAGGGCCTGAAGGAACTCCAGCAGCGCATACTCCAGGCGGACCCGGGCCTCGCGGAGCCCTCCGCCCCGAAGGCGGAGCCCGCCCCGGTCCTCGTCCGCCCGGCTCAACTCCCGGCGACCGTCACCGACTTCACCGGCCGGACGTCCTTCGTGCAGGAGCTCAGCGACGTCCTCGCCTCGGCATCCTCCGAAGACGGCCGGGTCATGGCCGTCTCGGCGCTGGCGGGCATCGGGGGCGTGGGCAAGACGACGCTCGCGGTGCATGTCGCCCACCAGTCCCGCGGGGCCTTCCCCGACGGGCAGCTGTACGTCGATCTGCAGGGCGCCGGATCGCGGGCGGCCGAACCGGAGACCGTCCTCGGCGCCTTCCTGCGGGCCCTCGGAACGGCCGACTCGGCGATCCCGGACTCGCTGGAGGAACGCTCGGCCCTCTACCGCTCCGTCCTCGACGGCCGCCGCGTCCTGGTCCTGCTGGACAACGCCCGCGACGCCGCCCAGGTGCGACCGCTGCTGCCCGGCACCGAGGGCTGCGCCGCCCTGGTGACCTCGCGCATCCGGATGGTGGACCTGGCGGGCGCCCATCTGGTGGACCTCGACGTGATGTCGCCCGAGGAGGCGTTGCAGCTCTTCACGAAGATCGTGGGCCAGGAGCGGGTCGCCTCCGAGCGGGAGGCCGCCCTCGACGTGGTCGCGGCGTGCGGCTTCCTTCCCCTGGCCATCCGCATCGCGGCGTCCCGGCTCGCCGCCCGCCGCACCTGGACGGTGTCGGTGCTCGCGGCGAAGCTCGGCGACGAGCGGCGCCGCCTGGACGAACTCCAGGCCGGCGACCTGGCGGTCAAGGCCACCTTCGAACTCGGCTACGGCCAGCTGGAGCCGGCCCAGGCCCGCGCCTTCCGCCTGCTGGGCCTCGCCGACGGCCCGGACATCTCACTCGCGGCCGCGGCGGCGGTGCTCGACCTCCCGGCCGAGGCCACCGAGGACCTCCTGGAGTCCCTCGTCGACACCTCCCTGCTGGAGTCGGCGGCCCCCGGCCGCTACCGCTACCACGACCTCGTACGCCTCTACGCGCGCTCCTGCGCCGAACGCGACGAACAGCCCCCCAGCGAGCGGGCGGCGGCCCTTTCGCGACTGCTGGACTTCTACCTGAGCACGGCGGCCGGGGTGTACGCGATCGAGCGGCCCGGGGACCGGCTGGTGGACCATCTGGAGCCGACGGCGTACCAGGGCCTGGTGTTCGAGGACCGGCACCGGGCGCAGGACTGGCTGTACTCGGAGGCGATCTCCCTGCTCGCCTGCGTCCGCCAGTCCACCAGGGGAGGATTCCTCCGGCGCTCCGTCGACGCGCTGTGGGCCTCCGTGGATCTGGCGGAGTCCGGCACGAACTCCAAGGCGTACGAGGGGGTCGCCTCCGCCCTGCGGGAAGCGGCCCAGGAGGCCGACGACGCGCACGCGGAAGCGCGGGCCCTGGTCACCCTGGCCTACGTCCACTACTACACCGGACGCTTCGCCCCCGCCCGTGAGGCCGCCGCCCAGGCCCTCGAACTGGCCGCCGAGACGGACCACCTGACGAGCTGCTGGGCCTCCAACACGCTCGGAGTGATCGCCCTCTACCAGAACCAGTACGACGACGGCGAAGCACATCTCACCCGGGCGATCGAGAGCTTCCGGGCCTGCCACGACCGTGCCGGCGAGGCGAGCGCCCTCTGCAACCTCTCGCGCATCCACCTCGCCACCGGGCGCACCGGGAGTGCCGTGTCGCTGGCCCAGCAGGGCACCGACACGTACGACGACATGGGCCACGCGCTCAAGGGCGCCAACGGCCGCTACGCGCTGGGCCTCGCCCTCACCCAGAGCGGTCGGCTGTCCGAGGCGACCGCCCGTCTGGGAGAGGCGCTCGCGGTCTTCCGCGACAGCCGCCAAAGGCTCTGGGAGGGCATGTCCCTGTTCCGCCTCGCGGAGGCCGATCTCGCCGCCCAGCGTCCGGCGCAGGCGGCGGCGAACGCCGAGACGGCCCTGACGGTGCTGCGCGGCATCGGCGGCGAGTGGCGCAGGGGCAACGTCCTCATCGTGCTCGGCCAGGCCCTGAACGCGATCGGCCACTCCGGCCGGGCCCAGGTCTGCTGGCGCGAATCCCTCGACATCTTCCAGACGTTGGGGGCCCCCGAGGCCGCCACGGTCAGGGCGCTCCTCAACCCGCTGGCCGTCGCATAGGACCTCATAGGCGTTCGCGTGTGCGGTCGTTCATCGTTCGTTTATCGCTACCCGGCAGTCTCTGTCTTGTCGATCCGTCGCGTCGGGGGGCAGATGGGACGACCTGAGGCCGTAGCACTAAGGTAATCGGCCCCGAGTGCCCGTCCGGCGGCCCACGGGGGAGCTGCCGGACGGGCCGCTCCAAAAAACGCACCGAGACTGTCAGGGGGACAGCCACCATGAGCGACACCAACAGCACCGACAACATCCACGCCACGGACGAGCCGACGGGCGACGCCTCGACGGACAACATCCACGCCACGAGCGAGCCGCTCACCACCAAGAACCTGATCACCAAGAACGACGGCACCGGCGACGCGTCCACGGACAACATCCACGCGACGGACGAGCCGGTCTAAGTCCCATCCCGGGGGGGCGGACTTACACCACACGGGGATCGGCCGCGGCGGCGCGGAGGGGGAGCCGCCGCGGTCGCCGTGCGTCCGGGGGCGGTACGCACCTGGTGTGCTGCAGGTGGTGCGGCGGCGGGACGCCGGCCTACAGCCCCCGGACCGCCACCCTGGGCCCGCACAGCTTCTTCAGGTCGTCCTCGTCCGACGTGTAGAGAACCACGTTGCCGCGCTGCCGCTCGGCGATGGCCGCCAGGGCCGCGTCGATGGCGTACTTGCGGCCGTGCAGTCCGCTCTCCGCCAGCAACGCGATCGCGGCATCGGTGATCTCCCGCGTCACGGGTTCGACGACGATACGGGACATCGCCCAGGACCAGGCCGACCGCTTCACCTGGCCGTGGTAGGCCTCGATCAGGGTCATGGAACTGGTCACGACACCGATTCCGGCCCGGTGGGCGTCCGCGAGCCGGGCGGTCATCCGCCGTTCGCGCAGCGCCGCCCGGGACAGGGCCTCGCAGTCCAGCACATAGATGTCGGTGCTCATCAACCCGCCATCGGCAGGCCGGGTCCGCCCGTGCCGGACGCGGCATCACGCTCGGTGAAGTAGCGGTCGAGCTCGCGCCGCTCGGCCTCGGCCGCCGCCAGCTCCTCCTCCGTGAGGGGCCCGCCCTCCTCCTGCATCCATACCACCAGCTCCCCGAGCCGGTCCCGCTCCCGCTGGCGCTCTATGGCCTGACTGACATACGCGCTGAAGCCCCCCGGCCCCACCTCGCTCCGGATCTCCTCGGCGAGCTCCTCCGGCAGCGTGACCGTGTACTTCTTGGTTGCCATACCAATTACCATACCGACCTCACCGCCCCCGCAGCTCCCCCTTCACCACCTTCCCGCTCGCGTTGCGCGGCAGTTCGCCGACGAACTCGACCGTGCGGGGCACCTTGTAGTTGGCCATCTCGCGGCGGGACCAGGCGATGAGGTCGCCGGCCGTGAGGACCGAGTGCGGGCGGCGGACGACGTAGGCCTTGCCCACCTCGCCCAGCCGGCTGTCCGGTAT
The DNA here is from genome assembly GCF_025399795.1 of Streptomyces rhizosphaerihabitans. Lineage (GTDB taxonomy): Bacteria > Actinomycetota > Actinomycetes > Streptomycetales > Streptomycetaceae > Streptomyces > Streptomyces rhizosphaerihabitans. The sequence continues at coordinate 17,371 of NZ_JAODTZ010000001.1, forward strand.
GCCGACGACCGCCACGTCGGCGACATCGGGATGCAGGCCGAGCAGCTGCTCGATCTCCGCGGGGTAGGCGTTGAAGCCGCCGACGATGAACATGTCCTTGATGCGGTCGGTGATGCGGAGGTTGCCCTCGGGGTCGAGGACGCCCACGTCGCCGGTGCGCAGCCAGCCCTCCTCGGACAGGACCGCCGCCGTGGCCCCGGGGTCCTCGAAGTAGCCGCTCATCACGTTGAAGCCGCGGACCAGGACCTCGCCGGGAGAGCCGGGGGCCGCCGGGGCTCCCGAGGAGTCCACCACCCGCACCTCGGTGTCCGGGATCGCCCGGCCCGAGGTCGAGGCGATCACCGCCGGCGGGTCCCCCCTGCGGCACATCGTGACGATGCCGCTCGCCTCGGAGAGCCCGTACGCCGTCAGGACCGTGTCCACGCCGAGTTCCGTGCGCAGGCGCTCGACGAGGCGCAGCGGGACCACCGCGGCACCGGTCACCACCAGCCGCAGCGCGGAGAGGTCGTACGTGTCGCGGGCGGGGTGATCGAGGAGGGACTGGTGGAGGGTGGGCGGGCCGGGGAGGACGGAGACGCGTTCCGCGGCCACGTTCGCGAGCACCGTGTCCACGTCGAACACCGGCTGGGGGATCATCGTCGCCCCGCGCATCAGGCAGGCGATGATCCCGGCCTTGTAGCCGAAGGTGTGGAAGAAGGGGTTCACGATCAGATAGCGGTCGCCCTCGCGCAGACCGGCGAGGTCGCTCCAGATCTCGTAGCCGCGCAGCGTCTGCGCCTGGGTGATCAGGGCGCCCTTCGGGCGGCCCGTGGTGCCCGAGGTGAAGATGATGTCCGAGGGGGAGGCGCCGGACACGGCCGCGCCCCGACGGCGTACCTCGTCCCGCCCCACGCCCTCCCCGTCCGCGAGGAAGTCCTTCCAGGTGCGGAAGTCGGCGGGGGCGTCGTCCGCGAGGACCACCACCTGTTCCAGGTGCGGGAGGCCGGGGAGCGGGCCCTTTCCGGCTTCGGGGCCGGGGCCGAAGCCGGGGCCGGGGCCCGTGTCCGGGGGCTCCCCCGCCGCCCGGCGCAGCGACGCCACGTAGGACGTGCCGAGAAAGGTTCCCGTCACGAACAGCAGCCTGGCCCGGCTCCTCGCCAGTACGTACGCCGCCTCGGCGCCCTTGAAGCGCGTGTTGAGGGGGACGAGGACCGCGCCCGCGGACACCGCGCCGAGGGCGGAGACGATCCAGTCGAGGGTGTTCGGGGCCCAGATGGCCACGCGGTCGCCGACGCGTACGCCGCTCGCTATGCAGGCCGCCGCCGCGCGCTCCACGCGGGCGCCCAACTCCTCGTAGGAGATGCGCGTCCGGCCCTCGACGACCGCCTCGCGGTCCGCGAAACGGGCCGCCGCCGACCGTACAAGACCCGGGACGCCGCCCCACTCCAGGTCACCGCGCATCGCGCACCTCCTGCCCGAACGCCACTAGCTGACTGACCGTCAGATTAGCGGTAGCCTGACGGCCTGTCAGCAGCCGGGACCGTGTGCGGAGGTCACCCATGCCAGGGATCAAGGACGCCACAGCCGTCGTCGGAATCGGACAGACCCCGTTCGCCAAGCAACTCCCCGAGTCCGAGAAGGCCTTGGCCTGCCGGGCGATCCTCACCGCCCTCGACGACGCCGGTATCGCGCCCGCCGAGGTCGACGGACTCGCCTCCTACACCATGGAGGAGACCGACGAGGTGGAGGTCGCCAAGGCGGTCGGGCTCGGCGACCTCACCTTCTTCAGCAAGGTCGGTTACGGAGGCGGCGGTTCCTGCGCCACCGTCGCGCATCTCGCCGCCGCCGTCGCCACCGGCCAGGCGACGGTGGGCGTGGCCTGGCGCTCGCGCAAGCGGGGGAGCGGGCCGCGCCCCTGGAAGAACACGGCCGTCCAACTCCCCACCCCGGCACAGTGGACGCGGCCCTTCGGGCTGCTGCGTCCCGCCGACGAGATCGGGATGCTCGCCCGCCGGTACATGCACGAGTACGGGGCGACCCGCGACCATCTCTTCAACGTGGCACTGGCCTGCCGCAACCGCGCCAACCAGAACCCCGCCGCGATGATGTACGAACGCCCGCTGACCCGCGAGATGTACATGACCTCCCGCTGGATCAGCGAACCCCTCTGTCTCTTCGACAACTGCCTGGAGACGGACGGAGCGCTGGCGTGCGTGATCGTCTCCGCCGAGCGGGCCCGCGACTGCCGGCAGCGTCCCGTGTACGTCCACTCCGCCGCCCAGGGCCTGCCCGCCCAGCATCACGGCATGGTCAACTACTGGAACGACGACCCGCTCACCGGACCCGCCTGGACCGCCGCCCGACACCTGTGGAAGCACGCCGATTTCACGCCGGAAGACGTGGACGTGGCCCAGATCTACGACGCGTTCACGCCTCTCATACCCCTGTCGCTGGAGGGATACGGCTTCTGCGGGCGGGGCGAGGGCGCGGCCTTCACGGAGGGCGGCGCGCTGGAGATCGGCGGACGGCTGCCCGTCAACACCGGGGGCGGCGGTCTCAGCGAGGCCTACGTACACGGTTTCAACCTCATCAACGAGGGCGTGAAGCAGTTGCGGGGCACGAGTACGGCGCAGGTGCCGGGGGCGGCGACCTGCCTGGTCACAGCGGGGGAAGGGGTCCCCACCTCCGCACTCCTGCTGAGAAGCTGAGGAGCCGAGATGGCTGAGATTGCCGAGATGGCCGAAGTTGCCGAAGCCGCCGAGACCGCCGAGGTGAACGAGTCCCTTCTGTCGCCCGTCCTCGACGACGACGGCGCGCCCTTCTGGCAGTACGCCGCCCGGGGCGAACTGCGCGTCCAGGCCTGCGCCGACTGCGGTGGACTCCGCTTTCCGCCCCGCCCCTGCTGCCCGCACTGCCACTCCTTCGCGGACGAGTGGCGAAGGATGAGCGGACGGGGCCGGATCTGGTCGTACGTCGTCCCGCACCCGCCTCTCCTTCCCGCCTACGCGGCGCAGGCCCCGTACAACGCGATCGTGGTGGAGCTCGCCGACGCGCCACACATACGGCTGGTCGGCAACCTGGTGAGCGGGCCGGACGAGCCCCTCGACTCGGTTCCGCCGGAACGGATTCGGATCGGGGCCCGGGTGCAGGCGGTGTTCACCGAGCTGAACGGTGTCACCGTCCCGCGCTGGGTCCTGGAGCGGGCGTGAGCGGGGACGGGGGCGGGGCAGGGGGCGGGGCAGGGGGTGGCGGGCTCGGGGTGAGTGTCGACAAGGACGCCGGTGTCGCCGTCCTCACGCTCGACCGGCCGGAGCGGCTCAACGCCATCGACCTCGATACGGCCGCCGAACTGGTCGCCGCCTGGCGTGAGTTCCGGTTCGACGACACCGTACGGGCGCTCGTCGTCACCGGCGCGGGCCGGCGGGCGTTCTGCACCGGGATCGACCGGGGCGTCGCGGTGCCGCAGCCCAACTCCCCGTACATGGTGGACGATCCGCTCGCCACGATCGGGCCGAAGGCGAACGACCTGTGGAAGCCGGTGATCGCCGCCGTGAACGGGATCGCCTGCGGCGGCGCCTTCTACCTGCTGGGCGAGTCGGAGTTCGTCGTGGCCGACGAGGAGGCGACCTTCTTCGACCCGCACACGACGTACGGGATGGTCAGCGCCTACGAGTCCGTCTACCTCGCGCAGCGGATGCCGTTCGGGGAGGTGGCGCGGATGGCGCTGATGGGAACCGCCGAACGGATCTCCGCGCGGCGGGCGTACGAGGTCGGCCTGGTCTCCGAACTCACCTCGCCCGGTGGCGCGTTGGCGGCGGCCGTGGCCTGCGCGACCGTCATCGCGTCCTACCCGGCCGAAGCCGTCCAGGGGACGGTACGGGCGCTCTGGCAGGCACAGGAGGCCACCCGGGCGGCAGCCCTCGCGCACGCCCCGCAGCTCGTCTCCCTCGGCAACCTGCCGGACGAGCGGCAGGCGGAGCTGTTCGCCGCGCGGCGCCCGGGCGGTTTCCGGACGCGGTGAGTCCCGCGGGCCGTCAACGCACGGCCTTGGCCTTTGGATCGACCTCGCAGTGATCGAGCCGGTCCACGGCCCCCGTGCTGGCAGCGGCCATCCGGACGGTCGCCTTGCCGTTCGCGGGCACCGACACCTGGCTGCCGGAATCGGCCATGGTGAAGCCGGTCCTGTCCTTGTAGCCGACCTTCACCGTGAAGAGAGCCTCGCGCCCGTTCGGATTCCTGACCTCGACGGTCGTGTACGGGTCCTCCTCGCTCGCGCAGTGCACGAGCACCGCGGTCCCGTCCTTCAGGGCCCGGGCGGTGGCGGAGGAGGTCGCCGTGGGGGTTGAACGGTGGGTGGGCCGCGAACGGTACGTACCGCCGCCGCTGCCACTGGTACTCGTACCGGAGCCGTACGCGTCGCTGCCGGGCGAACGGGACGAGCTGCCGTAGGGGTCACTGCCGTACGGGTCGCTGCTGGACGAACCGCTGCCGTACGAGCCACCGCCACCCGACGTCGTCGACGACGAACTGTCGTGGTCCTGGCGGGAACTGCTGCAACCGCCCCCGCCACCGCTGTCGTGACTGCGGCTCCTGTGGCCGCGGCCCGACGAGAAGCCCGTCAGGGCCAGCACCACCATCACCGACACCACTGTGAATCTGAGCCTGCGCCCCCGCGTGTACATGCCGTCACCCTACCCACGACCGCAGCACCCGCCCCGACGAGGGCCGAGCGGCCCGTCTCACGTCGTGCGGGCCGTCCCGGTCCCCTTCTCCGCGTCCAGCGCGTACACGCAGCGGTCCTTGCTGCACGCGTACACGACACCGTCCTTGACCACGGGCGCCCCGGTGATCTCGCCACCGGTGGCCAGTTTCCAGCGCAGGCGCCCGTCGTCGGCCTTCAGTGTGTACAGGAGGTGGTCCGTGGAGCCGAAGTGGATACGGCCCTCGGCCACCACCGGGGCGCCGACCAGGTCGCCCCCGGCCTGGAAGCGCCACTTCGGGGTGCCGGTGACGGCGTCCAGCGTGTACAGGCCCTTGCCGCTGCCCACATGGACGTGTCCGGCGGCGACGAGGACCGGCTCGGCGGAGGCGCGGGACTCGGTGGCGATGCGCCAGCGGTCGCGGCCGTCGGTCGCGTCGAGGGCGTACACCGTACCGAGGTAGTCGGCGAGGTAGACGCCGCCGCCCGTCACCGCCGGGCCCGGAGCGAAGGTGGGCGGACAGAGGAAGACGGCCGGGGCCTCGAAGTGCCAGCGGACGTGACCGCTCGCCGTGTCGACGGCGAGGACGCGGGTACCGGCGGAGATGTAGACGTAGCCGTCGGGCGCGTGGGTCATGCGGACCGGTACGCCGCCGCAGGAGGCCGCGTCACCGATCGGGTACGACCAGCGTTCCTCGCCCGTCCGGGCCTCCAGCGCGCGCAGTCGCGCGTCCTTCCAGACGTACACCGTGCCGTCGTGGATCGCCGGACCGGCCTCCGGGGACTCGAAGTCCGTCTGGCCGCCGCTGATCTCCCAGAGCTTCTGGCCGTTCGAGGCCTCCCAGGCCTGGATACCGCCCCCGCGCGTGCCGGTGACGACCGTTCCGCGGTCGGCCTGCAGGGAGTAGACCCAGGCGTCGGTGGACAGGCGCCAGAGATCCGCGCCCTCCCTGGCTTCGAGCGCGAACAGTGTCGGCCCGTCGGACGCGTGGATGCGGCCGTCCGCCACCGCCATCGACCACGCCACGTCACGGGTCTTGAAACGGCGGCGGCCGGTCGCGACGTCGAGGGCGTGGACTTCGAAGGAGGTGACGTAGACGAGGTCGTCGGCGACCGAGGGAGTGCCCCAGACGTCGTTCGACATACGGAAACGCCAGGGGCGCCAGCCGGCCGACGCGTCGGGCGCCGGGGGCGCGACGGTGGGCATGGGCGCCGGTTCGGCGCCGTTCACGCCGATGCGCGGCCGGGACCAGGACGCCGCGAGCCCGGCCTCCGGGGGCGGCGCCTTCACGGCCGCCGCGCGGGCGTCCAGAACCCGCGGGCCGGGACCGATGGGCACCTTGGCGCCCGCGAGGCGCACGGGGCCGGCGTCGGGCGCCCCCACGGGCACCGGGGCGTGCGAAGGAGGCGGAGGCACCACTGCGCGCCCCCCGCCACTGCGTCCGCTCCCCCCGGTCGGCGGCTTGACCGGCGGACGGCCGCCGCGGCGCGTCTCGATCAGGCCCACCGCCCGCTCGGGCAGCCACGCCGACGCCGTACCGCTGTCGTCGGATCCGGAGCCGAAGAGGTGAGGAGCGAGCTGGGCCTGGAGGTCGGCGGGGTTGGGGCGGGCCGTGGCGTCCATCTGCATGCAGGACTCGATGAGCGGGCGCAGCTCATCCGGGAGGCCTTCGAGGTCCGGGCCCTCGCGGAGCAGCATGAAGACCGTCTCCACGGGGTTGGCGCCGTGGAAGGGGGCGTGTCCGGTGGCCGCGAAGACGAGCATCGAGCCGAGCGAGAAGACGTCACTCGCGCCGGTGACACTGCGCGAGTCCTTCGCCTGCTCGGGCGACATGTAGGCGGGGGTACCGACGGCGACATTGGTCATGGTCAGACGGGTGTTCGAGACGCCGGACGCGATACCGAAGTCGATCACGCGCGGCCCGTCCTCGACCACCAGGACGTTGGAGGGCTTCAGGTCGCGGTGGACGAGTCCCGCGCCGTGGATCGACTGCAGTGCCTCCGCGACGCCCGCCGCCAGCCAGCGCACCGCCTGGGCCGGGAGCGGCCCGCACTCATTCACTATTTCTTCGAGCGAGGGCGCGGGCACGTAGGCGGTGGCCAGCCACGGCACCGCGGCGCGGGCGTCGGCGTCGACCACGGCCGCCGTGTAGAAGCCCGACACGGCGCGGGCCGCCTCGACCTCGCGCGAGAAGCGGACCCGGAACAACTGGTCCTCGGCGAGCTCCGTCCTGACCGTCTTGATCGCCACGCGTCGGCCGGAAGCCGAGCGCGCGAGATAGACCAGCCCCATGCCGCCGGCACCCAGCCGTCCCAGCACCTCGAACGGCCCGATCCGGCGCGGATCGTGCTGCGTCAGCTGATCCACCACTTGCCTGCCACCTCCCCGTACGGGTCGCGTCATCCACGTATGAACGCGGCCCAGTGCAGCGTCTCACCACCGCACCGCCATGGCGGCACGCACCCCGATTCTTCCTGGCCGAGCCGCCGGTTGCGAACCCGGGGACGGATCGGGGTGTCTCGTGACAAAACAACCGCCCCGGCAGAAGTACGGCCGACGCGGCCCGACGGTTCAGGGCCGAAATGCGCCCCTCACCCCAGAAGTACCCCGCCTCGCACCCGAGAAGTGCCGTCCCTCACTTCGAAGTGCCGCGCCCCTCACCGCAGAAGCGTTTCGACCTGTGCCGTCGAAGCAGCTTCAACGTTCAAGCATCATCACCGCCGAAACGGCGTCACGGCCGGCCGAAGCACCTTCACCGTTCAAGTACCGCGAACGACGCACCCTGATTGTCCGTGACGACGGCCAGCCGCCCGTACGACGTGTCGAAGGGTGTCACCTGGACACGGCCGCCGAGCCGGTTCACCGTCCCGAGTGTTTCCTCGCAGTCCTCGACTCCGAAGTGGACGAGGAAATGGGGAGGCATCTCGGCCGGAAAGACACCCGACACAGGGACGCGGCCGAAATCGGGGGTCGCGTCGGGCCCGAACAGCGCGTCGTGGAACAGGGCCCCGTAGAAACGGTCGACGGTCGCGGTGTCGCGCGCGTACAGCTCGGCCCAGCAGAACGTGCGCCGCTCATGGCGCTTGGCGAAGCCCGCGTGGGAGCCGGGCTGCCACAGGCCGAAGACGGCACCCTCCGGGTCGGTGGCGAGAGCGGCCGTGCCCAGCCCGCCCGACGCTCCGGCCTCGGTGGGCGCGGTGATGATCTGGCCGCCCGCCTCCGTGATCCGCCGGGTGAGCGCCGCGGCGTCCGGCGTCGCGAAGTACACCGTCCACACGGTCGGCATCCGCCCGTCGCTCTTGGGCGTGAGCGCGGCAACCGGCTCGCCGTCCAGCTCCGCCCAGCCCGCCGGGCCGGACTCCTCGGGGAACGTCCAGCCGAAGAGCTCCCCGTAGAAGCGCTTGCCCGCCTCGACATCGGGGAGCTGCGCGTCGACCCAGCAGGGCACACCCTCGGAGAACTCGGCGACAACGGCGGAATCGGCCATGCGGCCAAGCTAACGGCCCTTTCCGCATCCCGCAGAGCATGCGCACCTGCTCCGGTGACGCCCCGCCCCTGCTCAGGGGCCCGGACGGGAACATGTGCGCCATTTCCGGGGAGGCCGGGCGGGACACGAGCGGCCTTTCCCGGGGGCGGGCGGGACGCGAACACCCTTCCCGGGACCGCGCGGGAAGGCGAGCGGCCCTACCGGGGGCCGCTGCGGGAAAGCGAGCGGCCCTACCGGGGGCCGCTGCGGGAAAGCGAGCGGCCTCTCCCTGGGCCGCGCGGGACCACGCGAACCGTCCCCGGGAGGTCCGCACGGGGACGCGCGAACCGTCCCCCGGGGCGTCGGCGCGGGAGATTTCGCGCCACCGGGGGCATCCGTACGGGAGGTTTGCGTGCACCGTGGGCATCCGTGCGAGAGAGCCCGAACCGTCCACGGGCGTCCGCACCGGAACGCGCGAACCCTTGCCGGGGGGTCGCGGGGGTTCACCCACGCCCTCCGGGAATTCCGGAGAACTCCTCGGAGGCCCTGGTGAACCCCCCGTTGAACCCCCACTGAACCCCCCGCTGAACCCCCGCGATGTACGGCCGCACCCCATTTGCAGTCGGCCGAATCGCGCTCCGATCACCCCTCGGTAAGCTGACGGCATGACAGGACAAGTGCGTACCGTCGACGGCCGCGTGGCCGGACGGCGTGGGCAGGCGACCCGGCAGAAGCTGCTCGACTGCCTCAGCGAGATGCTCAGCTCCTCGCCCTACCGGGATGTCAAAGTCATTGACGTCGCCCGGAAGGCAGGCACTTCACCGGCGACCTTCTACCAGTACTTCCCGGACGTCGAAGGCGCCGTCCTGGAGATCGCCGAGCAAATGGCCGCCGAGGGCGCGGGGTTGACCCAATTGCTCGAAGGGCGTTCCTGGGTCGGCAAGGCAGGCTGGCAGACCGCGCAGGAACTCGTCGACGGCTTCCTGGAGTTCTGGCGGAAGAACGACGCGATCCTTCGAGTCGTCGATCTCGGTGCCGCCGAGGGCGACAAACGGTTCTACAAGATCCGCATGAAGATCCTGAACTCCGTGAACAACTCCCTTACGGACTCGGTCACCGACCTCCAGGCCAAGGGCAAGGTCGACAAGGACGTGAACCCGGCCGCGATGGCCGGTTCCCTCGTAGCCATGCTCGCCGCGGTCGCCTCGCACCAGAAGGGGTTCCAGAGCTGGGGCGTCAAGCAGGCCGAACTCAAGCCGAACCTCGCGCTGTTGGTGTATCTGGGCGTGACCGGGAAGAAGCCCACGAAGTAGATTCCCGCACCTGAACGCCCCAGCTCCTGTCATGCGGGCGGCGGTTCATTCCCGGAAGGTTCCTTCCGGGAATGAACCGCCGCCCGCTGCGCTGTACGGGTGCGGAGGACCGGGCGACCGGAACGAGGTCGTCCTCGTCTCCCGGTACTTCGAGTGCACCGGACCGTTCGTTCAGCCGGGCCGGACCTCGCCTTCCGCGGTATCGGCGGGCACCGGTCGCCGCACGATTCTGAAGAGCCGTATCTCCCGGTCCACCCGGGCCTGATAGGTGGCGTACGGCGGCCAGAACGCCAGCGCCGTCCGCCAGACCGCGGCCCGTTCCTCACCCGTGAGGAGTCGGGCGGTCACGGGAATGTCCTCGCCCTTCCAGTTGATGACGGCCTCGGGATGGGCGAGCAGGTTCGCGGTCCAGGCGGGGTGGTCCGTACGGCCGAAGTTGGACCCGACGAGGATCCAGCCTGCCCCCGCCGCCTCACCCGACACGGCCCCTGTCGCCTCTCCGGCATCGACGCCCGTCGCCGCCCCCGCCGCATCACCCGAACCGGCGCCCGGCACGGCACCCGACACCGCACCCGACGCGTCGCCCTCCGGCATACAGGCCAGTGGGGTCCGGCGTTCCAGGCCGCTCCGGGCGCCGCGCACGGTGAGGACGACCCCCGGCAGCATCTGCGCGCTGAGCAGCACCTTGCCGCGCGTGAGCCGGTGCACGGCACGGTCGAGGGCCGGGATGAGGTGAGGGGCCACTCTGGCGAAGGTCCGGGTGGAGGACATCCTCTGCACCAGCCGCACACCGGGCATCCTTCTCGCCCCCGTCCCCGTACCCGCCCTCCCGCCGACGTCGGCTCCCGCGCCGGTCCCGGTCCCGGTCCCGGTGCCAGTACCGGTGCCGGTCCCTGTACCGCTCCCCGTACGCGAACGCCTGGCCGCCGCCATCAGACCGTCACCTCTCCGCCGTCGAAGAGACGCGCGACGTCGGCGGCGTGCGCGCGCAGCCGGTGGACGGGGCCGAAGAGCAGTTCGTCGCCGGAGGCGCGCTTGAAGTAGAGATGGGCGTCGTGCTCCCAGGTGAAGCCGATGCCGCCGTGCAGCTGGATGCCCTCGGAGGCGGCGGTGCGCAGTGACTCCAGCGCCTGGGCCAGCGCGAGCCCGCCCACGCGTTCGCCGCCCGTCCCGGTCGCCCACGCCGCGTAGTACGCCGCCGAGCGCGCCGACCGCACGCCCACGTACACGTCCGCGAGCCGGTGCTTGACCGCCTGGAAGGAGCCGATCGCCCGCCCGAACTGCTCACGCCGGCGCACGTATTCGACGGTGCGTTCCAGCGCGCGGTCGGCGGCGCCCACGGCCTCCACGGCGAGGACGGCCGCGGCGGTGTCCCCGACGGCGGCCAGCGCGGCTGGCACGTCGGCCTGCTCGTCACCCAGCAACTCGGCCTCCACATCCCGCAGTTCGAGCCGGGCCTGGGGCCGCGTCGGGTCCAAGGACGTCTGCCGTGCGCGTACGAGCCCGTCGGCATCGGCCCTCACCAGGAACAGCAGCGTCCGCGATCGCGCGAACCCGCCGGTGTGCGCGGCCACCACCAGCAGCCCGGCGCTGTGTCCGTCGAGCACCTGCGCCGCCTGCCCGTAGAGCCGCCACGCACCCTCCGCCCGGCGCGCCTGGACGCCCCCGGCGCGGCCGCCACCGGCCCAGTCGCCGTGGTTGTCGCCGACCAGCCCGAGGGCGGTGGCCAGGCCCGCGCCCGGTACCGCGAGGGCAGCGGTCAGCGCGCCCGAGGCCAGCGGCGGCAACAGGGCGACGCGCTGGGCCTCGGTGCCGAGGGCCAGGATCAGCGGGGTGGCGAGGACGGTGGTGGACAGCAGTGGCGAGGGGGCGAGAGCACGGCCCGACTCCTCGCAGGCGAGGGCCAGTTCGGTTACCGAGCAGCCGACGCCGCCGTACGTCTCGGGGAGGGCGAGCCCGGGCAGCCCTAGCTGCTGCGCCAGGGCCTCCCAGAGCGCCGGATCGTGGCCGGCGGGGGTCAGTTCGGCGGCCCTCAGCTCCTCCGGGCCACACCGCTTCACGAGCAACTCCCGCAGCGTACGGCGGATTTCCTCCTGCTCCGCGGTGAGATGGGCATCCATGGGCGGGCTCCTCCCTCGTCGGGCAGCGGAACGGCCGGCCAGCGAGACGGCCGGGCGGCGGGACGACCGGGCGGCTGGGCAGCAGGACAGCCGGGCAGCGGACTCCCGGATCTGACGGGCCGTCATGTTAGGACGGAGGGTTCCAGATGCACAGGGGTGCGACCACCTCCCGGCGGCGCAGTTATCTGATGTACCGTCAGATCCATGACTCACGCCACCCCGGGCCACAGCCGTCGAAAGGTCGCCGTCGTCGGCACAGCCCTGTCCGACTGCGGCCGCGTGGACGAGGCGACCCCGTACGCGCTGCACGCCCAGGCCGCGCGCCGCGCGCTGGCAGACTCCGGTCTCGACCGCTCGGTGATCGACGGCTTCGCGTCGGCGGGTCTCGGCACCCTCGCACCCGTCGAGGTGGCCGAATACCTGGGGCTGCGGCCCACCTGGGTCGACTCGACCTCCGTGGGCGGGTCCACCTGGGAGGTCATGGCGGCCCACGCGGCCGACGCCATCGCGGCGGGCCATGCCGACGCCGTCCTGCTCGTCTACGGATCCACCGCCCGCGCCGACATCAGGGCGGGCCGCCGTACCGGCAACCTGTCCTTCGGCGCCCGGGGCCCGCTCCAGTTCGAGGTCCCGTACGGCCACACGCTCATCGCCAAGTACGCGATGGCCGCGCGCCGCCACATGCACACGTACGGCACCACGCTCGAACAGCTCGCCTCGGTCGCCGTCCAGGCCCGCGCGAACGCCGCCCACAACCCGGAGGCGATGTTCCGCGCCCCGGTCACGGTCGACGACGTCCTGTCGGGGCCGATGATCGCGGACCCCTTCACCAAGCTGCACTGCTGCATCCGCTCCGACGGCGGCGCGGCGGTGCTGCTGGCCGCCGAAGAGTACGTACGCGACTGCCGTACGGCCCCGGTGTGGGTGCTCGGCACCGGCGAGCACGTCTCCCACACCACCATGTCCGAGTGGGCCGACTTCACCGTCTCCCCGGCGGCGGTGAGCGGCCGGCTCGCCTTCGAACGCGCCGGAATCCGCCCGGCCGAGATCGACTTCGCCGAGATCTACGACGCCTTCACCTACATGACCCTCGTGACCCTGGAGGATCTCGGCTTCTGCGCCAAGGGCGAGGGCGGAGCCTTCGTGGACGCCGCGAAGGGGCGGCTCTTGGTGGGCGGGGAGCTGCCGGTGAACACCGACGGGGGCGGGCTGTCGGCCCAACACCCGGGAATGCGCGGCCTGTTCCTGCTCGTGGAGGCCGTACGGCAGCTGCGGGGCGAGGTCCCGGAGGAGCGGCAGGTACGGCGCCCGGACGGCACGCTGCCCGAGCTGGCGGTGGCGTCCGGGACGGGGGGCTGGTTCTGCTCGTCGGGGACGGTGGTGCTGGGACGGTAAGCCCGGACTGCGGCCGGCCGGTCAGGGCAGGACGGTGACGGCGGCCGTGTCGTTGCCGAGGTTCACGTCGCGGCGGCTGGTCGACGGCGAGGCGTCCAGGAGGGTCACGCTGCCCTCCCCCGGTCCGTCGAGGCGCAGGGTGAACTCGAAGTCGTCGCTCTCACCCGGGCCCAGCTCGTCCAGCCGACAGCTGTACGTCCCGTCGCCGGAGTCGCAGTGCGGCTCGTAGGAATCTTCGTCGGCCACCTCCATGGGCTCCTTCAGCACGGCACCGGGCGGCGGAGTGAACACCAGCCTCGTGCCGGAGCCGGGGTTGCCGGGCCCGTTGTTGCGGACCTTCAGCCGCAGCGAACGCTCCGTACCGGGGCTGCCGTGCAGTTCGACGCCGAAGACCTCGTAGTCGGCGTGGATGTCCAGGCGTACGTCGGTGACGGCTCTCCCCTCGGCGAAGGTGCCGTCCGTGTCGCGTGCGGCCATGGCCTCGGCCTTCAGGGCCGGGCCGTCGCCGTGGTCACCACCCGGCGGCACCGCGGAGTACTGGCCGGGCCCCGAGTCCAGCGGCCAGGCCTCCAGGTCGAACGAGGTGTACGTCCGCGTCTTCGGTGCGCGCAGACGCAGCGCCGGGTTCAGGACGACGGCCCCGCCCGGCGGGATACGCAACCCGGGGAAGCGGCAGACGGCCGTGTGGCCTTGACTCTGGGGCGGGTAGAGGCAGTTGGCGTACTGCTGCCGGAAGTCCAAGGATCCCGCGACGAGTTTCAGGGCGAGACCCTTCACCGGGACCTCGCCGTCGTTGCGGACGACGAGCGGGACGGTGACGTCGGCGCCCGGACGGACATCATCGACGACCTCGAGAGTCCGCACCTTCACCACCGGCTCGCCGACCACGACCCGGGTGCGGGTCGTCATCCTCTTCCCGTCCTTCGTCGTGAAGGTGAAGCGGACGACTCCCGTGTCGCCGGGCTTGCTGCCCTTCGCGGCGACCGGGTACACGCGGTCCTGGTCCGCCCAGCTGTCGGAGTTGCCTCTGACCTTGCAGGTGACCCGCACTGTGCCGCCTTGGCACTGGGGGTTCTCGGGCGAGCCCGCGGTCCTGAGCCGCACGACGCTCTCGGACCCTCGCACGTCGACGGTCAGCCGGTGGTCCCGCGCCGGGGAGGTACGGCTCGCCCCGACGTCCTCGGCCTCCACATGGAACGGCACCTTGTCCTTGGGCCCGGCCTTGTCGCCCTGCGGGCGCAGATAGAAGACCTCGGGGGCGGTGAGCGAGGACTTCCGGTCCGCGACGGGGCCAGGGCCACACGCGGCGAGCGGAAGCAGAAGCACGACACCGAGAACGACACCGGTCGAACGCCTCAACGGACGGTGCGCAGGAACGCGGCCCAGGTGGTGGGGGTGACGCCGAGGGTGGGGGCGTTGTCCGGGTTCTTGGAGTCACGGATGTGGATGGTGGTGGGGGTCGTGGCTATTTCGAGGCAGGCCTCGCCTTCGGCGTTGCTGTAGCTCGACTTGAACCAGGCGAGTCCGGTCGTGTTCACAGTGCTCCCACCTTCTGCTCGATGAGCCCTGCGGACTCCCAGGGGTTGAGGGCCTGGGCCCGCAGGATGCCGAAGAGTTCGAAGAGGTCGATCGTCTCCTCCGGCTTGTGGATCAACCTACTGCCGCCGTACGCCTCTGCGTACACCAGATTTCGCCCCTCATCCGTGCTCATCAGCTGCATCGGCCCGTTCAGCCCGGAGTGGAAGTGCCGCTTGGTCGGCATCACCTGAACAGTGAGGTGCTGCTTCAGCCGTTGGCTGCACTCCAGGATGTGCAGCAACTGCTCCTTCAGCACCTCTTCACCGCCGAGAATCCGCTCCAGTACCGACTCTTCGATCACGTAACCGACGTACGGCGGCGGGGTGCGCGTCAACACCTCCTGCCGTTCCAGTCGAGCCGTGACATGCTGCTCGATCTCCTCCTCCGTGTACGCCGGTCGTCGTGCTTCGTGCTTCGTGCAGCGCCAGCGCGTACGCCGGCGTCTGCAACAACCCCGGGATCAGCATGTTCTCGTACGCGCTGATCACCCGCGCCTGCCGTTCGAGCCGCACCCAGTTGACGAACAGGGGCGCGTACTTCTCCTCCTCCATCATCTCGATGCACGCGACGAGCGCACCCCGCGCGTCGAGCCCGTTGTCCGCGTCCTTGAGGAACTGGATCGGCGGAATGCGTTCCGCCCTCTCGTACGACCCGAAGCAGGACTCCGAGACCAGCAACAATTCCCCGGCCTCTTTCTGTGTCAGCCCCAACCGCCCCCGCTGGATACGCAGCAGTTCCCCCACCAGGCGCCGCCCCATGTCGCCCCCACCACTCGCCCCCACAACGACCACCACCCTCCCTACAACCGGCAATGTGGACCGTGTTCATCTGGTCACGCTAAGCAATCGTCGTCACGCTCATAGCCATGACGAACGAACTCACCGCGAATTGGGTCCCGAAAGCCGGTCTCCAACTACGCCTCGCCGGGATCCACTTCGATGCCGTCCGCGTGTGCGGCGTACGCGGGGAAGCCGTGCTGCACCACCTCGCCGAACTGACCGATGGACGCCCCGGACCCGTCGTACGGGAGACGAGCGGCCGCCGGTGGACGTACTTCCTGCTGGCGCCCGGGGAGAGCGCGGAGCACGACTGGCCGCCGGGCGCCCGGCGCTTCGGACGCCCGGGGCGGGACGAGTACATCGGGGTCCCCGCGCCGGACGGCAACACGTACCCGCTCGGCTGGGGCCGCGGCGCCCCGGAGGCCGGCGAGTTCGTCGACGCGGAACTGCTGCACGGGGTGCTGATGGCCCAGCTCTGCCCAATCCCCGAGTAATACTCGGGGGCATGGGAACGGATCTTCACGAGGTGCTGAGGTCGCTGCGGGTGTGGGACGCCGAGCTGCCCTCCTTCGACCCGGCGGCCGCGCCCGCCGAACCAGTGGCGCTGTTCACGGAGTGGTTCAAGCAGGCCGTGGCGGCGGGGCAGACCGAGCCGCACACGATGTCGCTGGCGACGGCGGACGAGGACGGCCTGCCCGACGTCCGGATCGTGATGCTGCACGGTGCGGACGCGGACGGGTGGGCCTTCGCCAGCCATGCCACCAGCCGCAAGGGACGGCAGCTCGCCGCCCGTCCGTACGCGGCGCTCGACTTCTACTGGCCAGTCCAGGGCCGTCAGATCCGGGTGCGCGGCCCGGTCGCGGTCGCGCCGCCCGAGGAGAGCCAGGCGGACCTGCACGCCCGGTCCACGGGGGCACTGGCCGCCGCGCTGGTCGGCCACCAGAGCGAAGTCCTGCCCTCCCTGGCGGAGCTGGACCGGGCGTCGGACGCGGCCTGGGAGCGGGCCGAAAGCGTCCCGGACTCCCCCGCCCCCACCTGGACCCTCTACCGCCTTCGCCCGGACGAGGTGGAGTTCTTCCAGGGCGACGCCCGCCGACGCCACGCACGGCTCGTCTACCGCCGCACGGAGACCGGCTGGTCCACCGAGCTGCTGTGGCCGTGACGCCGGTGGGGAAACCCAGAAGCACAGGAACCCAGGACGAGGCGTGCACGCGCGCACTCGGCGCGCCGGCGCAAGGCCCCCGGCCTCACCGGGCCGGGGCGGGTTCCGGATCCGTCGACAGCCGGCCGTGCAGGTGGATGTCGCGGAACGCGTCATGGCGGCCCGCCTCGAACATCGCGCCGCGCAGAGTCCCCTCGTACCGGAATCCACAGCGCTCGGCGACGCGGCAGGACGCCTCGTGGCCCACGGCGTGGCCGAGCTCGAGGCGGTGCAGGGCGAGGTCGACGAAGGCGTAGCGGGCCGCGAGGGTGAGGGCGCGGGTGGCGACCTGGCGGCCGCGGGCCTCCGAGTGGACCCAGTAGCCGACACGGGCGCAGCCCATGACGTGGTCGATATCGTTGACGCCGATGTGGCCGAGCGTCTCACCGCTCTCGGCGTCGGTGACGCAGAAGGAGACCCCGGTGCCGCTCGTCGCGGCGGCGACGCGCCTCCCGAGCGCCTCACGGGCGGAGTCGATGTCCCGGACGAACCTGAGCGGGGTGTTCCAGCGCTGGAACTCGGGATCGGCCAGCCCGCGCAGATAGGCCGAGACATCGGCGTCGGACTCCGGGTCCCAGGGACGCAGCCGCAGGCCGAGGCCCGCCAGCTCGGGGAAGGGATGGACGGCGAACTGTTCATGGACGTCGGACATCCAGCCATTCAAACCCGTTCAGGCTCACGGGTCACTCCATGAACGGGCATGGCTCCCGTAAGAATCCCGCGGCGACCCGGCCTCCGCACCGGACAGAGTCGGCCTCCGCGTCGAACAGAGTGAGTTTCCGCGCCGGACGGAGTCGGCTTCCGCACGGGAGGCCGTCAGCCACCGCACCGGACCGAACTGGTCCGGACCTGATCGAACTGGACTGGACCGGACCGCCCCGGACAGAGTCGGACAGAGTCGGCCGCCACACGGGACGGCGTCACTCTCCGGAGCGTGACGCGGGGCGGAACACGGGGACGCCCGCCCGGAACGCCACCTCCAGGTTCATCCCGATCCGCAGCGCCGCCTCCTCGCACTCGACCACCTCGGTCATCATCCGGGGCCCCTCCGCCAGGTCGACGACAGCGGCGACGTACGGCACGCGCTCGCCGAACGGCGGCAGGTCGTTGCGGTGGACGACGGACCAGGTGTAGAGCGCGGCACGTCCGCTCGCGGGGCGCCAGCTCACGTCCTCGCTCCAGCAGTGCGGACAGAACTCCCGGGGGTAGTGGTGAACGCGGTCGCAGGCCGCACAGCGCCGGATCAACAGCCGCCCCTCGGCCGCCGCGTCCCAGTACGGCCGGGTGAAGGCATCCGCCTCGGGCGCATCGAACCCGCCCCCCGAGCCCACCGCTCCCGCGGAAGCCGTATCCCTCACGGAACGCGTATCACTCACGGAATCCGTCGCTCCCGCGGAATCCGCCGCACTCACGGAACGCGTCGGGCCCGCCGCTCCAACGCCCCGCACGGCCCCGCTCACCGGAAGAGGCCCAGGGCGTTGTCCAGGGACCATGCCTGCCAGGACATCGCGAACAGGCCGACGGCCGAGACCAGCGCCATCATCGCGTTCTGCCCCTGTTCCGCCCAGTCGTGGATCATGAGCGTGAAGTAGAGGACGTTGAGGAGCAGGCCCGCGACCAGGGCGACGGGTGTCAGCAGCCCCGCCACCAGCCCGAGGCCGAGGGCCAACTCCGCGTACACGACGACGTACGCCATCGTCCGCGGGCGCGGTGCGACGACCGCGTCGAAACCGGACCGCACGGCGCTCCACCGGTGCTTGGACGCGATGTCCGCCGCCCACGCGATCCCGGTCCCTCGCTCGAACCAGCCCTTCTTGTCCTTGTGCCGCCAGCTCTCCAGCCACCACAGCCCGAGCCCGATACGGAGCACGGCCAGCCATTCCGCCCCGCCGAGCCAGATCGTGTCCATGGCCGAACCTCCCGCAGAGCCGCCGAATCTGACGGAACGTCAGTTTCGACTCCCCGGGACATCCGCGCAAGAGGCCGGTGCCCGCCGGCAAGAAGTACGCCACCGACGCTCCGCCGGCCCACTCCCGCTTCAGCTCTTCCAGGGGGCGCTCGGAGCCGATCCCACGCTCCCGCAAAAGGCGTACGCCCCGGCGCCCACCTGCGGCAACAGTGCACTTTTCGCACACCTCCACCACGTCGAAGTGATCTACGCCACCAGTCGCACGCACACCTCCCACAGTCGTGACCAGTTCGCAACCGATTCCGGTCTTGACCGAGACCTATCAAGCAAAGCCGTGATTACGCTCGCGCTATGGCCGACTCGACTGCTTCCACGACCCCCCGCACGGTGCCGTCCCACGAGGACCGCCCCGTGTATGTGATCGGGGGCGGCCCCGGGGGGCTCGCGGCGGCGTACGCACTGCGCGCCCGGGGCGTACGAGCTGTCGTGCTGGAGAAGTCGGACCAGGTCGGCGCGTCCTGGCGGCGCCACTACGACCGGCTGCACCTGCACACCACCCGGCGGCTGTCCGCGCTGCCGGGGCTGTCGATGCCGCGCTCGTTCGGGCGGTGGGTGTCGCGCGACAACGTGGTGCGCTATCTGGAGAAGTACGCCGAGCACCACAAGCTGGAGATCGTCACGGGCGTCGAGGTCTCGCGCATCGAGCCCGCCCCGGGCGGTGACGGCTGGCTCCTGCACGCCACCGGCGGCCGTGAACTGACCGGCAGCGCGGTGGTCGTCGCGACCGGCTACAACCACACCCCGCGCATCCCGGACTGGCACGGCCGTGACACCTACACGGGCAAGCTGCTGCACGCCGGCGAGTACCGCAACCCCGCCCCCTACGCGGGCCGCGACGTCCTCGTCGTCGGCGTCGGCAACACCGGCGCCGAGATCGCCGTGGACCTGGTCGAGGGCGGCGCCTCGCGCGTACGGCTGTCCGTGCGCACCGCGCCGCACATCGTGCGCCGCTCGACGGCCGGCTGGGCCGCGCAGTTCACGGGCATTCTCGTACGACGGCTGCCGGTGCGGCTCGTGGACAGGCTGGCCGGGCCGATGGCGAAGCTGAGCGTGCCCGACCTGGCTGCGCAGGGTCTGCCCCGCCCCGGCACCGGGCTCTACTCCCGCGTCAACGAAGGCTCCATCCCCGTCCAGGACGTCGGCCTCATCGCCGCCGTCCGCAAGGGGAAGGTCGAGGTCGTGGCCGCGGTGGAGGGGTTCGAGGACGACAAGGCCGTCCTCGCCGACGGGAGCCGGATCGACCCGGACGTGGTGATCGCCGCGACGGGATACCTGCGAGCCCTGGAAGACATGGTCGGGCACCTCGACGTGCTCGACGGTCGCGGGCACCCGGTCGTGCACGGCGGACACACACCGAAGAACGCGCCCGGCCTGTACTTCACCGGCTTCACCAACCCCATCAGCGGTATGTTCCGCGAACTCGCCCTCGACGCCGAGAAGATCGCGAAGGCGGTCGCCCGGCACACCTCCAAGGCCGAGGCCACGCCGGCCCCCACCCGCTGACACACCCACCACCTGACACGCCAACCACCCTCTGGCGCACCCACCACCCTCCTGACGCGCCGACCACCCGGCTGACACAGCGGCCCAGCCGACGCACCCACCGACAACGCCCAGGCGTGCCCTTCCGGCACGTCCTTCCCCGCACATCGTTCCCCGCATGCCCGCATACCCGCATGCCCGCATGCCCGCATGCCCGCATGCCCGCATGCCCGCAGCCCGCAGCCCGCAGCCGCCGGTCACATCGACCGCGCGGTGTCGGGTTCCGGCTTCGGGTTCCCCGGCGGCGCGTGGCGGGTACGTAGCAGGAACCCGCCGCGCGTCCTCGCGCGCCCGCGCCGCGGCGCTCTCCCGTTCCACCTCCACAGCCTTTGCCTGCACAACGGTTCCTGACACGGCGTCAGTTAAGTAATCTGACACTGCGTCAGTTAAAAGTTGACTGCCACACAGGAGCGGGCGGACCGATGCTTGGATCAACCCACGGCACCCTCACCACCGACTCCCGCCGGGCCCGGGTCATCGCCTGCGGCGAGCAGCCCTCACCGGTCGTGCACGGACGGCCGGCCGAGGTCGACGACCTGGACGTCAGCGGTCGCCCGCTGTACGCCGTCGTGCCCGATCTGGACCGCTTCTTCCGTCCCGAGTCCGTGGCCGTGATCGGCGCCTCGGACACCGAGGGGCGGCCGAACACCGGGATCACCCGGCAGCTGATCGGCTGGGCCGAGCGGGTCGGCGCCCGCCTGCACCCGGTACACCCCACCCGTCGGTCCGTCTTCGGCCTGCCGTGCCTCCCTTCCGTCGCGGACCTGCCGGAGCAGGTGGATCTGGCCGTGCTCCTCGTCGGTGACCCCCTTCCGGTGATCGAGGAACTGGCCGAGGCCAAGGTGAGGTTCGCGGTCGCCTTCGCGTCCGGATTCGCCGAGACCGGGGCCGAGGGCGCCGCCGCGCAGACCCGGCTCGCCGCCGCCGTACGCGGTTCCGGTCTGCGGCTGCTCGGGCCCAACACCAACCTCAACGCCTTCGAGAACTTCCGCGACGACCTCGACGGCCCTGCGGTCGCTCTCATCACCCAGTCCGGTCACCAGGGACGGCCGGTGTTCGCGATGCAGCAGCTGGGCGTCCGCCTCTCCCACTGGGCGCCCACCGGCAACGAGGCCGACCTGGAGACCGCGGACTTCATCTCCTACTTCTCGGAACGGCCCGAGGTCGGCGCCATCGCCTGCTACGTCGAAGGGCTCAAGGACGGCCGCTCCTTCCTGCTCGCCGCCGACCGCGCCGCCCGGCGCGGAGTGCCCGTCGTCGCGGTCAAGGTCGGCCGCACCGAGACCGGCGCCCGCACCGCCGCGTCGCACACCGGCAAACTGACCGGCGCCGACACCGTGGTGGACGCGGCGATGCGGCAGTTCGGCGTGATCCGCGTCGACGGACTCGACGAACTCCAGGACACCGCGGCCCTGTTGGCGCGAGCCCGGGCACCGCAGGCCGACGGCGTCGCCGTCTATTCGATCTCGGGCGGCACGGGCGCGCACTTCGCGGACCTGGCGAGCGAGGCGGGTCTTGACCTGCCGGTCCTCTCGGACGCCAAACAGACCGAGCTGCACACCT
This sequence comes from Streptomyces rhizosphaerihabitans, assembly GCF_025399795.1. GTDB lineage: Bacteria > Actinomycetota > Actinomycetes > Streptomycetales > Streptomycetaceae > Streptomyces > Streptomyces rhizosphaerihabitans. The sequence continues at coordinate 38,976 of NZ_JAODTZ010000001.1, forward strand.
GGATACCCGACTACCTGAACGTCGCCAATCCGATCGACAACGGTGGTCACCCGGTCGGCGACTGGCGCGGCCGGAAGATCATCGACGCGATCCTCGCCGACCCCGCCGTCGGCGTACTCATCTGCCCGATCACTGGGCCCTTCCCGCCCATGAGCGACAAACTGGCGCAGGACCTGGTGGACGCGGCGGAACAGACGGACAAGCTGGTGTGCGTGGTGTGGGGATCGCCGGTCGGCACGGAGGCGGCCTACCGCGAGACGCTGCTCGGGTCGTCCCGGGTCGCCACCTTCCGTACGTTCGCCAACTGCATCACCGCCGTCCGCGCCCACCTCGAGCACGCGCAGTTCACCGCCGCCTACCGCTCGCCCTTCGACGAGGCCCCGCGCACCCCGTCGCCCTCCTTCCGCAAGGCACAGGCCCTGATGCGCCCGGGTCAGCAGCTGAGCGAGCACGCGGCCAAGCAGTTGCTGCGCGCGTACGGGATCCGCGTACCGCGCGAGCAGTTGGTGACCAGCGCGGCGGCGGCCGTGCGGGCGGCGAGCCAGGTCGGCTACCCGGTGGTCATGAAGGCCTCCGGCGCCCAGATCGCCCACAAGACCGAACTCGGCCTGGTAAAGATCGGGTTGACCTCCGCCAGTCAGGTCCGCGACGCCTATCGCGAGCTGACGGACATCGCCCGCTACGAGGGCATCTCCCTCGACGGCGTCCTCGTGTGCCAGATGGTCGAGCGGGGCGTCGAGATGGTCGTCGGCGTCACGCACGACCAGCTCTTCGGGCCGACCGTGACCGTCGGGCTCGGCGGGGTCCTCGTCGAGGTGCTGCGGGACACCGCCGTACGCGTGCCGCCGTTCGGTGACGACCAGGCGCGGGCCATGCTGTCCGAGCTGCGGGGGCGGGCGCTCCTCGACGGGGTGCGCGGGGCTCCGCCGGTGGACGTGGACGCGCTGGTCGAGGTCGTGATCCGGGTCCAGCGCATGGCGCTCGAACTCGGGGACGAGATCTCGGAGCTGGACATCAATCCGCTGATGGTGCTGCCTCGCGGGCAGGGAGCCGTGGCCCTGGACGCACTGGTGATGTGCCGCTGAGCCGGAGCGAACGCCAACGCCCACACCGGCTCCTGCTCCGGCTCCCACACCGGCTCCCGCTCCCGCTCCCACACCGGCACCGGCACCGGCACCGGCACCGGGACGGTCGCGCGCACCGGCCCGCCGCCACGCACCCGCCCGCCGACGCGTTCTCGAGCGCAGACACGCGCCGCCCAGGCCATGCGCACGGCTTGGCAGACCCGCCCGCAACCCCCGTACGAAACGGAGCACCTTCATGACCGACTCCCCCCACGTATCCCGCAAAGCTCCTGAATCTCATAAATCTGATGAATCTCATGAATCTCATGAATCAGCCGAAAAGTCCCTCGACTCATTGATACGTCACGCCACTGACAACGCCGTCTCGTGGATCACCCTCGACCGGCCCGAGGCGATGAACGCGCTCACCTGGGACCAGCGGGAGCGCGTGATCGAGCTGCTGGCGACTGCCTCCGCCGACCCCGGGGTGCGGGCCGTGGTCATCACGGCGACCGGCCGCGGGTTCTGCGCGGGAGCGGACCTGCGGGGCGGTCCGCCCACCGGGGAGCGGGTGCCCGGTGATGTCGCCCGCACCATCCGGCTGGGCGCGCAGCGCCTGATCGCCGCCGTTCTCGACTGCGAGAAACCGGTGATCGCGGCGGTCAACGGCACGGCGGCCGGCATCGGCGCGCACCTCGCCTTCGCCTGCGACCTCGTCCTGGCGGCCGAACCGGCCCGGTTCATCGAGGTGTTCGTGCGCCGCGGTCTCGTTCCGGACGGCGGCGGGGCCTATCTGCTGACCCGGCTCGTCGGTCCGCAGCGGGCCAAGGAGCTGATGTTCTTCGGTGACGCGCTGAGCGCCGCGGACGCGGAGCGGATCGGGCTCGTCAACAGGGTCGTACCGCCGCAGGAGTTGGAGAAGACGGCGCGTGAATGGTCCGAGCGGCTCGCCGCCGGGCCGACCCGCGCCCTCGCCCTCACCAAGCAGCTGGTCAACGCCTCCCTCGACACCGACCGGGGCAGCGCCTTCGCGGCGGAGGCGGCGGCGCAGGAGATCAACATGACGACGGTGGACGCCAACGAGGGCGTGGCGAGCTTCGTGGAACGGCGGAGCCCCCGCTACGAGGGCCGCTGAGCGGATTCGGCCGGACAGCGCCGAACCGGCCCGCGCGGAGAGCGAACCGACCCGCGTGAAGAGCGAACCGGCCCGCGCGAAGAACGGGCCCTCCCGACCGAAGGGACCGCCCGACGCCACGAGGGCAGGCCCGACCCGCGCGGAAGCAGGGTCGGCGCACATGGAAGCCGGTCGGCGCGCACGAGAGCAGAGCCTGCCCGTTCAGCCCTGCTTCAGTATGCGCAGGTGGCCAGGCAGTCCCACCGTGCCCGCCCGGCGAGGGCGGGCCTCGTCGGGCGCCTCGCCCGACCTGTTGTACCGCCGTGCTCCCGGCCTCGCGAACCCCTTCCTATCTGACGTGTCGTCAGCTTCAATGGGAGGCGTGATGGGACACGCAGGGATGGCCGCCGCCGCCGTCCGCTACCTCAGGTCGGCCGGGGCCCCCACCGTCGCGGGGCCTGTCGAGGCGTTGCCGCGTCCGGATCTGCGCGCGGTCGGCGAGGACGAGCGGGCGCCCGTCGATCCGGCCGAATTCCGTCATGTTCTGGGGCACTTCGCGACGGGCGTGACCGTGGTGACTGCACCGGCCACCGGCGCCGAGGCCCCGGCGGGCCCGGCCGGCTTCGCCTGCCAGTCGTTCGCCTCGCTCTCCCTGGACCCTCCGCTGATCTGCTTCATGGTCGGCCGTACGTCGACGACCTGGCCGCGTATCGCCCGCGCAGGCGTCTTCTGCGTCAACGTCCTCGGCGCGCACCAGGGCGACCTGTGCCGTGGCTTCGCGGTGAGCGGCGCGGACAAGTTCGCCGGGGTGGTCTACGACACCGCTCCGGTCTCCGGCTCCCCCCGCCTCGCGGGCACCGCGGCCTGGATCGACTGCACGATCCACGCGGTACACACGGGCGGGGACCACCTGATCGTGGTGGGCCGGGTGGACGCGCTCGGCACGAGCGGCGACGGCGACGAGGACGTGCCGCCGCTGCTCTTCCACAAGGGCCGGTTCCTCACCTGACGTTACTCACGGCCAGTTCCCGACCTGACGTTACTCCCGGCCTGTTCCCGGGCTGACTAGAGTCACGGCCAGTTGCTCACCCGACGCGACACACGGCCGGCCGCTCACCCGACGTGAGACGTCGGGCAGAGGGCGGACCGACCCCGTCACGCGGCAGCGGGCGAAACCGCCGCGGTCAGCGGGAGCGTCGGCCGTCGGCGCCGGATCACCAGCACCATCAGCGTGGCCGCCGCGCACAGGGCGCCCGAGGCGTACCAGACCACGTCGTACGAGCCGAGGTGGTCGCGGGCGACGCCGCCGAGGAAGGCGACGAGGGCGGCGCCGACCTGGTGGGAGGCGAGGACCCAGCCGAAGACGATGGCGCTGTCCTCGCCGTACTGCTCACGGCACAGGGCCAGGGTGGGCGGGACGGTGGCGACCCAGTCGAGGCCGTAGAAGACGATGAAGAGGACCATCGGCGGGTGCACGGTCGCGTGGAGCAGCATCGGGAGGAACAGCAGCGAGATGCCGCGCAGGGCGTAGTACACCGCCAGCAGGCGACGCGGCTCGAAGCGGTCGGTGAACCAGCCCGAGGCGACCGTGCCGACCACGTCGAAGACGCCGATCACCGCGAGGAGCGACGCGGCCGCCGTGATGGGCATGCCGTGGTCGTGGGCCGCGGGCACGAAGTGCGTCTGGACCAGGCCGTTCGTCGAGGCGCCGCAGATCGCGAACGACCCGGCCAGCAGCCAGAAGGGGCCCGTGCGGACCGCGGAGAGCAGCACGGTCACCGCACGCCGGGCGGCACCCCGCACGGGCTCGGGCTTCGGCACGAATTCCTTCGCCCCGTACGGCATCTGGCCCACGTCGGCCGGGTGGTCGCGCAGCAGCAGCCAGACGAAGGGGACGACAGCGAGGGCGGCGAGGGACACGGTCACCGCGGCCGGACGCCAGCTGTGCTCCGTGACGATCCAGGACAGCAGCGGCAGGAAGATCAGCTGACCCGAGGCCGAGGCGGCCGTCAGGATGCCCGTCACCAGGCCCTTGCGCTCGGTGAACCAGCGGTTGGTGACCGTCGCGGCGAAGGCGAGCGCCATCGAACCGGAGCCCAGGCCCACCAGCAGACCCCAGCAGAGCAGCAGTTGCCAGGCCGCCGTCATCCACACGGTCAGCCCGGACCCGACCGCGATCACGGTCAGGGCGACCGCCACCACGCGCCGGATGCCGAAGCGGTCCATGAGCGCCGCGGCGAACGGCGCCGTGAGTCCGTACAGCGCGAGGTTGAGCGAGACCGCCGCGCTGATCGTGCCGCGCGACCAGTGGAACTCCTGGTGCAGCGGGTCGATCAGCAGTCCGGGCAGCGACCGGAAGGCGGCCGCGCCGATGATCGTCACGAAGGTGACGGCGGCGACGAACCAGGCGCGGTGGATGCGGTGACGGGCCGCGGGTCGGATGGGCCGGGAGTCCTCGGGGGCCGGGGCGGCTTCGCTTGTCTGGGTCACGCCATAGATCTTCGAGGAACGGCCCACACCGAACCACTGGCCCGAAGGACAGCATTCGCTAGGATCGGGCCATGGCCTCTTCGGGTTCGTTCCGTCCGCACCGCGTCGTCGTCCTCGCCCTCGACGGTCTGCTCCCCTTCGAGCTGGGTATTCCGCAGCGCATCTTCGGCAAGGCAAGGGACACCGACGGGCGGTCGCTGTACGAGGTCGTCACCTGCTCGGTCCGGCCGCCCGGCCCGGTCGAGACGGACGCCGACTTCGCCGTCCTCGTCGCCAACGGGCCCGAGGCGCTGGCCACCGCCGACACCGTCGTCGTCCCCGCCTCGTACGAACTCGGACCCGTCCAGCAGGAAGGCATCCTGACCCCCGAGCTGACCGCCGCCCTCGCGCACATCCGCCCCGGCACCCGCCTCGTCTCCATCTGCACCGGCAGCTACGTCCTCGCCGCCGCCGGATATCTCGACGGCCGCCCGGCCACCACGCACTGGATGCACGCCGAGCACTTCCAGCAGCTCTTCCCACAGATCCAGGTCGACGCGGACGTGCTCTTCATCGACGACGGCGACGTCCTCACCTCCGCCGGCGTCGCGGCCGGGATCGACCTGTGCCTGCATCTCGTACGCCGCGACCACGGCGCCGCCGTCGCCAACGAGGTGGCCCGCCGCACCGTCGTACCGCCGCACCGCGACGGCGGGCAGGCGCAGTACATCCAGCGCCCGGTGCCGGAGGCGCAGTCGGCGACCACGACCGCCGCCCGCGCCTGGGCGCTCGGCCGCCTCCACGAGCCGATCCAGCTGCGCGACATGGCCGAGCAGGAGTCCATGTCGGTCCGCACCTTCACCCGGCGCTTCCGCGAGGAGGTCGGTGTCAGCCCGGGCCAGTGGCTCACCCGGCAGCGCGTCGAACACGCCCGCCATCTCCTGGAGTCCAGCGACCTGTCCATCGACCATGTGGCCCGCGACGCCGGCTTCGGCACCGCCCAGTCGATGCGCCAGCACCTCCAGACGACCCTCGGCGTCACCCCGACCACCTACCGGCGCACCTTCAGGTCGGGCGCCGGGATCGACGTGGCCGACAGGACTGGCGGGACCGGAGGAACCGATGGACCGAATGGGTCCGATGGGGCCGATGGAGTCGGTGGGTGCGAAGGAGTCGGCGGGTGCGAAGGAGCTGACGGAATCGGCGGAGCCGGGAGCGGGAACTCCTTCGCCGTCTCGCGGACATGACGCCTCCGCCACCGCCCTAGAACGTCAGCACCGCCCTCGCCACCTTCCCCGCGTGCGCGTCCTCGGCCGCCCGCTCGAAGTCCTCGACCGGGTACGTCGCCGTCACCAACTCGTCCAGGAGCAACCGGCCTTCGCGGTACAGCTCGGCGTACAGGGCGATGTCCCGCTGGGGGCGGGACGAGCCGTAGCGGCAGCCGAGGATGGACTTGTCGAGGTACATCGAGGAGACGAGGAAGGAGGCCTCGGCCGTCGCCGGGGGCACGCCGAGAAGGACCGCCTGACCGTGCCGGTCGAGCAAGTCGATCGCCTGACGGATGAGTTCGACTCGTCCGACGCATTCGAAGGCGTGCCGGGCGCCGGTGGGGAGGATGCCCTTCACCCCGTCCGTCGAGGTCAGGAAGTGCGTCGCGCCGAACTGGCGGGCCACGGCCTCCTTGGCCGGATTGGAGTCGACGGCGACGATCCGCAGGGCGCCCGCGAGCCGCGCGCCCTGGATGACGTTGAGACCGATGCCGCCGGTGCCGATGACGAGGACGGTGTCGCCCCGGTCGACCCGGGCCCGGTTCAGGACCGCTCCGACGCCCGTGAGGACCCCGCAGCCGATCAGCGCGGCGGACGTCAGTGGGATGTCCTTCGGGATCCGGACCGCCTGCACCGCCTTCACCACCGTGTGTTCCGCGAAGGCCGAGTTGGAGGCGAACTGGTAGAGCGGCTCCCCGGACCGCGTGAACGGCCGCTGCGGCATGCCGATCGCCTTGCGGCACATCGTGGGCCGCCCCCGGTCGCACTCGGCGCAGGTCCCGCAGTTGGCGAGTGTGGACAGGGCCACATGGTCGCCGGGCTCGACATGGATGACGCCCGCACCCACGGCCTCCACCACGCCCGCACCCTCATGGCCGAGCACCACAGGAACGGGGAAGGGTATGGTCCCGTCCACCACGGAGAGATCACTGTGGCAGAGCCCCGCCGCGGAGATCGCCACCCGGACCTCTCCGGGTCCTGGGTCCCGTATCTCCAGATCGTCCACGACCTGGGTCCGCTTCCCGTCGAAGATCACGCCTCGCATCGCGCCAGCTCCCCTCTTCCCGGGCCACCCCGGGCTGTTCCTGGGCCGTACCGGGCAGTTGCTGAGCCGACCGGGCCGTACCGGTCCCTTCCGGACCTTTCTTGGGCTGTACCGAACTGTCCTGCACCCTGTCGGACCGTTCCTGGGCCCTACCGGGGCCATAGCGGGGTCGTGCCGGACCGTACCCGGGCGGGTCGCGGCTAGCCCCGGGGTTCCTTCGGCAGGCCGAGCGTTCGCTCGGCGATGATCGTGCGCTGGATCTCGTCCGAGCCGCCGTAGATCGTGTCGGCCCGGCTGAAGAGGAACAGATGCTGGGCGGCGTCCAGTTCGTACGGCAGCGCAGCCGACCAGTCCGCCGGGCCCACCGCCGCGCCCGCCCCCCGCACCTGCATCGCCAGCTCACCGAGCCGCCGATGCCAGCCGCCCCACAGCAACTTCGCCACGCTCGGCGCGCCCGCATCCGCCAGGCTCTCCGAACTGCCCAGTGTGCGCAGGGCGTTCCACCGCATCGTGCGCAACTCGGCCCACAACCGCACAAGTCGGTCGCGTACCACGGGATCCATGGCCGCTCCCGTCGCGACGGCAGTCCGCAGCACGCGCCCCAACTCCTCGGCGAATCCGATCTGCTGGGCGAGCGTGGAGACCCCGCGCTCGAATCCGAGCAGGCTCATGGCGACCCGCCAGCCGTTCCCCTCGCCGCCGACCACGTGCTCGGCCCGCGCCACCGCCCCGTCGAAGAACACCTCGTTGAACTCGCTCGTGCCGGTCAGCTGGCGGATCGGACGGACCTCTACGCGGCCCGGCTGGTCCATGGGGACGAGAAGAAACGACAGGCCGTGGTGGCGGGTGGACCCCGGCTCGGTACGGGCCAGTACGAAGCACCAATCCGCCTCGTGGGCGAGCGAGGTCCAGATCTTCTGCCCCGTGACCCGGAACACCCCTGCCGGAGCAGCCTCCGTGTCCCGTACGGCAGTTGCCCCTACGGCAGACGCCCCTGCATCAACCGCCGGTACGGCAGTTGTCCCAAGCGCAGACGCCCCTGCATCAACCGCCGGTACGGCAGTTGTCCCAAGCGCAGACGCCCCCGCATCAACCGCCGGTACGGCAGTTGTCCCAAGCGCAGACGCCCCCGCATCAACCGCCGGTACGGCACTCGCCCCCACGGGAGTCCCCTCTCCGAGAGGCGTCCGTAAGGCAGTCGTCCGGATACCCGCCAGGTCCGAGCCCGCGCCGGGTTCGCTGTACCCCTGGCACCACAGCTCCCGGCCCTGGGCGATCGGCGGCAGGAAGCGGCGCTTCTGTTCCGGCGTCCCGTGCGCGACGAGCGTCGGAGCCAGCAGGTTCTCGCCGATGTGCCCGGACCGGGCGGGCGCCTTCGAGCGCGCGTACTCCTCGGCCCACACGACCTGTCGGGTCAGGTCCGCACGCCGGTTCCCGTACCCTCCCTCGTCCCAGCCGAGTCCGATCCAGCCGCCCCGCCCGAGTTCCCGCTCCCAGTCACGGCGCGCGGGCGCGCCGACCAGGTGCTCCCGCAGCCAGGCCCGCGCCTCGCGCCGGAAGACCTCGTCCTGCGGACCGAATGCGAAATCCACGCGCTCTCCTCCCACCGGAACCGACGACGGACTCACGAGACGGACTCATGAGACGAAGTCACGAGACGGACCGCACGACACGGACCTCACGACACGGACCTCACGAGACGAAGTCGGACGGACTCACGACACGGACCATGCGACAAACTCATGCCCCGGCCTCACGCGTTGGGGCGCGTCTTCTCCGCCGCCGCCCGCGCCATCGCCTCCAGTTGCTCCAGCAGCGGCATCGGATCGACGCCGACGGTCCCGGGCAGGAAGTCGGCGATCTTCTCCGGGGTCCAGGCACCCTCGGCGTATCCGGCGCGCAGTTCGCGGGGCTGGGCCCATACGGCGATCTTGGGGCCGGCGATCGTGTAGACCTGCCCGGTGATGCGTTCCTCGCGGGCCCGGTCCGACAGCAGGTAGACCACGAGGGCGGCCACGTCCTCCGGTTCGCCGATCTCCTTCAGCTCCATGGGTACGTTCGCCGACATGCGGGTACGGGCGACGGGCGCGACCGCGTTCGCGGTGACTCCGTACTTGTGCAGTCCGAGGGCCGCGCTGCGCACCAGCGAGATGATTCCGCCCTTCGCCGCGCTGTAGTTGGCCTGCGCGACCGATCCCTGGTGATTGCCGCTGGTGAAGCCGATCAGCGTGCCCGAGCCCTGTCTGCGCATCACCGCCGAGGCGGCCCGGAAGAGCGTGAACGTGCCCTTGAGGTGGGTGGCGACCACCGGGTCCCACTCCTGCTCGGACATGTTGAAGAGCATCCGCTCGCGCAGGATCCCGGCCACGCACACCACTCCGTCGATCCGCCCGTACGACGCGAGCGCGGTGTCGACGACGTGCTGCCCGCCCGCCATCGTCGAGATGTCGTCGGCCACCGCGACCGCTTCCCCGCCGGCCGCCTCGATCTCCTTGACGACCGTGTCGGCGACCGAACTCGTGGGCTCGGCGCCCTCGACGGACACGCCGTAGTCGTTGACGACGACGCGCGCGCCCTCGGCCGCCGCGGCGAGGGCGACCGCCCGGCCTATCCCCCGCCCCGCGCCCGTGACGGCGATGACCTTGCCCGCCAAGAAGTTCCCCACTCCCGGCCCCTTCCCGCAGTTTCTGACGGTCCGTTAGATTCAACTCGGATTCTACGACCCGTCAGATACCTGGAGACAAGCCCCGGGGAGGACTCATGTCGCCGACGACGCTCCATCCGGAGTTCCACGAGATCGCCAAGCGGGTGAACAACTGGGGGCGCTGGGGGGCCGACGACGAGATCGGAACGCTGAACCTCGTCACCGACGAGGTGGTGCGGGAGGCCGCCGCGACCGTACGGACCGGGCGCCGCGTGCCGCTCGCCCTCCCTCTCCAACAGGACGGCGTGCAGACCGGAATGATCCCGGGGCGAGTCAATCCGCTGCACGCCATGGTGCAGATCAACCAGGAGATCTTCGGCCCCGGGACGGTGGCGTGCAGCGACGACGCCGTGACCATGGGCCTCCAGGCGGGCACCCACTGGGACGCGCTGACCCATGTCTCCCACTCCGGCAAGCTCTACAACGGCCGTCCCGCCTCCACCGTCACCCCGCACGGCGGCGCCGAGTTCAGCGGGATCGACAAACCGCGGCACATCGTCTCCCGCGGTGTCCTGCTCGACGTGGCGCGGGCCCGCGGCGAACACCGACTCGCGGGCGGGCACGCGGTCACCCCCGAAGACCTTGAGGCGGCCGAGGAGTTGGCGGGCACGCGGGTGCGGGCGGGCGACATCGTGCTCGTACGGACAGGGCAGATCCAGGTGTACCTGGCGGGCGACAAGCACGGGTACGGGTATCCGTCGCCGGGCCTGTCGGTGCGCACCCCGGAGTGGTTCCACGCGCGCGATGTCGCGGCGGTCGCCAACGACACCCTGACCTTCGAGATCTTCCCGCCCGAGATCGAGGACCTGTGGCTGCCCGTGCACGCACTCGATCTGGTCGAAATGGGGATGATGCAGGGCCAGAACTGGAATCTCGAAGAGTTGTCCACAGCCTGTGGACAAGAAGGCCGCTACGCCTTCCTGCTGTCGGCCATGCCGGAACCCTTCGTCGGCGGCACCGGCACACCGGTGGCACCCGTGGCACTTCTCTGAGGGCCGGCTGGCGGCGCGCCTCCCCCACTCTCGACTGCGCCCGGCCGGGAGGTCCCCCACCTCACCCCGGGCACGGCACCGCGCGCCGCCATCCGCCTCCGGCGCACCCGCCCTGCCCCCCTGGCCGCAAGGGAGCCGACGCCGAATCACGACCCGCACTCGCCGAGGGCCCCCGTCACCGGAACCCTCGTCGTCCCCTCGCGGCGAATCGCTGAACACAAGCGTGATCAAACGGACACGCCACGTCAACACCCGATCGGGGATTTACGGCGTTACACCCTATTTGAGACAGCGCGTACGGAAGCACGGCCCGGCGCATTCGGCCACTACCGCGGCCATGTACAGAGGTTTCGTGCATACATGCACAAAACCGAACGCCCGTCGCCCGCGACCTGCCGGACAGAAACGAGGGGGAGGCTCGGCGAACCGCACGGCCGGGAACTCGAACCGTCGGCCCGCGGAGGGTGGCAGGCGTCGGTGCGTCACACGCACGGGAAGCGCTGGACCGCCTCACGCGGCACGCGCGGGGGAAGCGACCCGAGCCGCCCGGCAGTGGCCGCCGGACCCGCCGCTAGGGGCTGTCGTTCGGATCAGGCTGCGGGGTGCCGACGGTGCCTTGTCGGCTGGGGTGAGCGGGGTGTGGTGCGTGCGGCTGCAAGGCGGAGGAGGGAGTCGACGCGATGGGGGTCCCCCCGTTCGAGCGAAGCCGGGAGTGGGGAGTCGGCGAGTGACGACAACGCCGCTGGGGGTCCCCCCTGCTCGAAGAGCTCGGGGGAGTGCGTGCCGGACCCCGCGTCTGCGGCATGATCCAAACGACAGCCCTTAGACCGCCTCGTACGCGAAACCGTCGGCCGAGTACGGGGCATCCGGCGAGACACCCGAGGCGCAGCGGTCCACCTCGCACCAGATGCGCTTGCCGGCACCCTCCGGATTCCAGCCCCAGCGGTCCGCGAGGCCGTCGACGAGTTCCAGGCCGCGGCCGTTGGTCTCGTCACCGTCGGCGTGCCGCGGCATCGGTGGCCGGGTGCTGGAGTCGGCCACTTCGAGGCGCACGGTGGCGGCGCCGGCACCGCCCGGCAGACAGAGGCGCAGCACGGCCGGACACCCGGTGTGCACCACGGCGTTCGTGACAAGCTCGGAGACGAGCAGGATCAGCGTCTCGGCGAGTGGTTCATCGGCTTCTATCCCGGACCCCGCGAGCCTCGAACGGGCCCACTGCCGGGCTCGCCCCACCTCTGCGGGGTCGGGCCGGATCTCCAGCTGCACTTGAAGCACCTGCACCGCTCACACCATCCGAACCGGCGGACACATCGCCTCGCGCCTCACAAGGGCCACGATCGTAGCCATTTTCTGCATGGCCAGAACAAGGATCACGGAACGTGATTCCCTTGCGAGACAGCATGGTTGACGTACAGTCACCCCAACAAGCGCTTCGGGCATATTCCAGCGCGAAGGAGTACGCGTGCGGCATACTGTGCGACGCTCGCCACGGGGAGTCGAACAGGCAGGTACGGGGGCCCGCCCTGCCGTACGAGCGGCACGCATCGCCGGGTTCGGCGCGGCCTCGGGGGCAACACCGGGATGGCTCAGCCTCAGAACCACTCGCATCCCACACAAGGTACCGGAGCCCGGCGCCGACTCCAGGCCGTGACAAGTCACGCCTAGGACACAACCCGGTCTCAACGCTCCGCGATTCCGGTCTGCCACGATCCGTGACATCCGCCCGCGTTCCTCCCGCGGCACCACGGGGCAGCGGCCCGTTACACCGTCCCGGCCACCAAGTCGTCCGCCAACTCCTCCTCGCCCTGTGTAGCTTCACCCGCACGGTGCGTCCGGATCCATGCCCTCTTCAGGTGCAGATGGACGTCGGACTCCCAGGTGAAGCCCATGCCGCCATGCACCTGGAGACAGTCGCGGGCGCCGCGCACTGCGGCCTCGTCCGCGAGCAGGCGGGCCGCCGCGATGTCCACCGGGTCGGCGGTGACCGAGGCGGCGTAGACGGCCGCGCGGGCCACCTCGACCCGCACGAGCATGCCCGCACACAGATGCTGCACCGCCTGGAAGGCCCCGATCGGCTGCCCGAACTGCTCGCGCGTCCGGGCGTGTTGCACGGCCGTCTCGCAGGTCCGGGCCGCGCTGCCGAGCTGCTCGGCGGCGGTGAGGAGCGACGCGAGAAGCGTGTCCGGCGGCCAGGGCGCCCGGAGTTCGCCGCCCCCGGGCCGCCGGTCGGTGGAGGCGGGCAGCCGGTGCAGGGGGGTCAGCGGGTCCACCGAGGCCAGCGGCTCGGCTCCGGCGGCGTTCCCGCGGACGACGTCGGCCTCGTCCAGCCATTCCACGAGCCCTGCGCCGACGGACGTGACGACCACCTCTCCGGTGGCCGCACCGGCCACGGCGCCCGCGGCGAGATGCGTGGCGATCAGCGGGCCCGGCAGCAGCACCCGTCCCGCCTCCTCGAAGGCGAGCACGGCCTCCGGGAGTCCCTGGCCGACACCGCCCTCGGCCTCGGCCAGGCGCAGCGCGAAGAACCCCGCCGCACCGAGCTCGCGCCACAGCCTCCGGTCGAGGACCTGCCCGCCCTCCGGGTGCTTCCCGTCCGTCGCCCCGCCCCGCCGCTCCGCCCGGCCGAGGGCCGCGCGCAGCTCCTCCCGTCCGAACCGGCCCTCCAGCAGCTCCCTGATCCCCTGCCGCAAAGCCCTTTGATCATCCGTGAGCCGGAAGTCCACTTTTCGAACTCACCTCCCCTTGGGAAGGCCGAGGATCCGCTCGGCCACGATGTTCCGCTGGATCTGCGAGGTGCCGGCCGCGATGGTGTACGACAGTGACGACAGCCGGTCCAGGGTCCACTGCCGCCCCTGGTCCAGGGCCTCGGGACCGAGCACCTCGGCGGCGGCGTCGAACAGTTCCTGACGGGCGTGCGAGTAGCTCAGTTTGAAGACCGAACCGCCGACGCCGGGCACTCCACCGGTTCCCTGTGCCTCGCTGACGTTCCACTGGGTGAGCCGCCACAGGGCGCGGAACTCGGCGTTCAGCCGGCCGAGGCGGCGGCGCAGTGCGGCGTCGTCCCAGCGGCCGTTCTTCCGGGCCTCGCGCGCGACCTCGGCCAAGACGCGTCGGCAGGCGACCACTTCGCCCACGAAGGCGGTGCCGCGCTCGTAGGACAGCGTCACCATGGTCACGCGCCAGCCGTCGTTCTCGGCGCCGACCCGGTTGGCGACCGGGACGCGCACCTCGTCGAGGAAGACCTCCGCGAACTCGGTGGAGCCCGCGAGCGTGCGCAGCGGCCGGACGGTGATCCCGGGCGCGTCCATGGGCATCGCGAGCCAGGTGATGCCCCGGTGCTTGCGGGCGCCGGGGTCCGTCCGCACCAGCAGTTCGCACCAGTCGGCGACCTCGGCGTGGGAGGTCCAGATCTTGGACCCGCTCACCACGTAGTCGTCGCCGTCCCGCCACGCGCGCGTGCGCAGCGCCGCGAGGTCCGAGCCGGCGCCCGGCTCGCTGAAGCCCTGGCACCAGACCTCCTCGCCGCGCAGCACGGGCGGCAGCCAGCGCGCCCGCTGTCCGGCGCTTCCTTCGGAGGCGATGGTCGGCCCGGCGTGCAGCAGCCCGACGAAGTTGGCCCCTACATAGGGGGCGCCCGCCTTCTCCGTCTCCTCCAGGTAGATGAGGTGCTGCGTCGGGGTGGCGCCCCGGCCGCCGGCGTCGACGGGCCAGTGCAGGCCCGCGTACCCGGCGTCGTACAGCATCCGCTGCCAGCCGAGGTCGTACGCCCGTCGCGCGGGCCAGTCGTCCGGGGACGGTTTCGGCGGCAGCGCCGGAAGAACCCCGGCGAGCCACGTTCGCAGACGCGCGCGGAAGTCCTCCTCCTCGGGCGTGTACGCGAGATCCACTACAGGTCCAGTTCCAGCATGCGGATGGCGTTGCCGCGCATCAGCTTGTGGATCGTCTCGTCGTCCAGGCCCTTCACATGGTCGAGGGCGACCTCCTTGGTGTGCGGGAAGGTCGAGTCGACGTGCGGGTAGTCGGTCTCGAAGGTGGCGTTGTCGCGGCCCACGACGTCGAGGGACGCCACGCCGTGCTTGTCGCGGAAGAAGCAGCAGAAGATCTGCCGGTAGTAGTACGTCGACGGGGGCTCCGGGATCAGGTCCCTGACCCCGCCCCAGGCGCGGTGCTCCGACCAGACGTCGTCGGCGCGCTCCAGGGCGTACGGGATCCAGCCCATCTGGCCCTCGGAGTAGGCGAGTTTGAGACGCGGGAACTTCACCAGGACGCCGCTGAACAAGAAGTCCATCATGGAGGCCATCGCGTTGTTGAAGGACAGCGAGGCCTGGACGGCGGGGGGCGCGTCGGGGGACGCGGCGGGCATCTGGGACGACGAGCCGATGTGCATGTTCACGACCGTGCCGGTCTCCTGGCAGACGGCGAAGAACGGGTCCCAGTGGCCCGAGTGGATGGAGGGCAGCCCCAGATAGGTGGGGATCTCGGAGAAGGTGACGGCCTTCACGCCCCGGGCGGCGTTGCGGCGGATCTCGGCGACCGCGAGGTCGATGTCCCACAGGGGGATCAGGCACAGCGGGATCAGCCGGCCGCCGCTGTCGCCGCACCACTCCTCGACCATCCAGTCGTTGTACGCCCGGACACAGGCCAGGGCGACTTCCTTGTCGTGCGCCTCGGCGAAGGTCTGTCCGCAGAAGCGCGGGAAGGTGGGGAAGCAGAGGCTGGCCTCGACATGGTTGAGGTCCATGTCCTTGAGGCGCTCGACCGGGTCCCAGCAGCCGCGCCGCATCTCCGCGCGGGTGATGCCCTCCAGCGTCATCTCGTCACGGTCGAAGCCGACGGCCGCGATGTTGCGCTTGTACGGGAACTTGAGGTCCTCGTAGATCCACCAGTCGGTCGGCGGACCGTCCGGGTCCATGGTGATCTGATACTTGCCCGCGACGTAGGCGAGTTCACCGATCCCGGCGGTGAGCGGCCGCGGACCGCGCTCCCGGTACTTTCGCGGCAGCCAGGTCTCGAAGAGGTGCGCGGGCTCGATCACATGGTCGTCGACGCTGATGATGCGGGGCAGTTCGGTCATGGTCCCCTCCGCCTGCGTACGGGTCCGTCCGCGGGTGTCCCCCACGATGTATCTGATGGGTCGTCAGATATTTGTTCAGGAGCAGGCTAGCCCCGCGCCTATGGACCGACAAGGCGGCGAGCTCTACGCTCTGCGCACGATCTGACTGCCCGTCAGCTATGGGCGTCGAAGCGAACGATCACCGGGGGGGCCGAAGTGAACGACACCGCACACGCCCTGAGTTCCGCGCGCACGCTGTGGGAACTGGTCGCCCGCCGTGCCGACCTCACCCCCGACCGGCCCGTCCTGCTCCAGGACGACCGCTCCCTGAGCTTCGGCGAGCTGCGCGAGCGCGCCGAGCGGGTGGCGGCGGGCCTGTACGACAAGGGCGTACGCCCCGGCACGGTGGTCGCCTGGCAGCTGCCCACCCGGATCGAGACCGCCCTCCTGTCCTTCGCGCTGGCCCGCATCGGCGCCGTGCAGTCACCGGTCATCCCCTTCTACCGCGACCGTGAAGTCGGCTTCGCGCTGCGGGAGTCCAAGGCGGAGTACTTCGCCGTGCCGGGCCAGTGGCGCGGCTTCGACCACACCGCGATGGCGCACCGGCTCGGCGCGAAGAACGTCTTCGAGGCGTACGACACGCTGCCGGACGGTGATCCGGCCGTGCTGCCCGCCCCGCCCGCCGACGGCACCTCCGTCCGCTGGATCTACTGGACCTCGGGCACCACCTCCGACCCCAAGGGCGTACTGCACACCGACCGTTCACTGATCGCGGGCGGTTCCTGCCTCGCCCACGCGCTGCGGTTGTCCGCCGGTGACGTGGGCTCGATGGCCTTCCCGTACGCGCACATCGCCGGGCCCGACTACACGGTGATGCTGCTGCTCTACGGCTTCCCGGCCGTGATGTTCGAGCACTTCGCGCTGCCCGTCGCGCTGGAGGACTACCGCAGGCACGGCGTGACGGTGGCGGGCGGGTCGACCGCGTTCTACTCGATGTTCCTCGCCGAACAGCGCAGACAGCCCGGGGAGCCGGTCATTCCCACGCTGCGGCTGCTCGCGGGCGGCGGAGCCCCGAAGCCGCCCGAGGTCTATCACTCCGTCGTCCGGGAGATGGGCGTGCAGCTCACCCACGGGTACGGAATGACCGAGGTCCCGATGATCACGATGGGCGCGCCGGACGACACGGCCGAGAACCTCGCGACCACGGAGGGCAGGCCCCCCGAGGGCATGGAGATACGGATCGTGGACACGTCGGGAGCCTGCCTGCCCTGCGGCACCGACGGGGATGTACGGCTGAGGGGGGAGGCCGTGTGCCAGGGGTATCTGGACCCGGCGCAGACGGCGGAGGCGTTCGACGGGGACGGGTTCCTGATCACCGGGGACGTCGGGCATCTGACCGAAACCGGGCACCTCGTTCTCACCGGCCGGGTGAAGGACATCATCATCCGCAAGGGCGAGAACATCTCCGCCAAGGAGATCGAGGACCTGCTGCACCGGCACCCGGCGGTCGGCGACGCCGCCGTGATCGGACTGCCCGACGCCGAGCGCGGGGAACGCGTCTGCGCGGTGGTCGAACAGCCTCCGGGAGCGGCCGGGTTGACGCTGGCCGCCGTGACGTCGTATCTGCGCGGGGAAGGGCTGTCCGTGCACAAGCTGCCGGAGCAACTGGAGGTCGTGGACGCCCTTCCGCGCAACGAGGCACTGCGGAAGGTACTCAAGTACCGGCTCAGAGAACGCTTTTCGGGGTGAGACCCCGGCCGGCCGAGGTGGTCCCCACGGGGCGGCCGGGTGAGCGGTCGGCCCTGGCGGACCGGCCGGACCGGTCCCCAGGGAGGCCGGCCGTGGTGAACGGCCGGCCCTGACCGACCGGCCGGTTCTCCTACTCCGGAACCGTGAAGTAGCGCGCGAACGCGCTCACGACCTCCGTCTCGCCGATCCGTCCGTCGGCGTCCGCGTCCAGGGCGGCTGCCGCGGTGGCGGCGAGGCCGTCGCCCACTCCGAGGGCCCTGAGGACGCGCGCGGTCTCCTCGACCGTGGCCGCGCCGTCCCCGTCGGTGTCCGCCACCGCGAGGGCCGCGTGCAGGAAGGGACGGGCGATCTCGGCGAACCGGTCGGGGTTGTCGCGCAGCCGCTTCACGGCGCCGCTCACGAACTCCTCGCGGGTGATCCGCTGGTCGCCGTCCCGGTCCGCTATCCCGGCCATGCCCTGCCAGAACGCCTCGGCTCCGATGTACAGGGCCTGGCCCTTGTCCGACCGGGCCGTCGTACCGAACTCGGCGAGAAGCGCCTTGGTCGCGGCGTTGAAGTCCTCCCGGTCGATGTAGCCGTTGCCGTCCTGGTCGAAGCCGGCGAACCGGGCGGCGATCCTGCGCTCGTACTCGGTACTGACCATGGTGTGTTCGGACCGCCTCACTTCTCAGCCGGCCGGGGCCGGACTGCACTTCATCTGGCACGGAGCGTACGACGCCCGGACCGCCCGGGGAGCCGGAAAACGACGGTTGTACCAAGACCGCAAAAATTCTGGAACAACAGCGTGGCGGTGCGTCGCGCAGTGAGCAGGGGGCGTCACTCCGGGCGAGGGCCAGAGCTGGGCCTAGGGCTCGGGCTGGAGCCGGGGCTCGGGCAGGGGCTCGGGCAGGGTTTCGGGGCGGGGCACGGTTTCGGGGCGGGTGCGGGCTACCGGACGGACGGGCCGGCGGCCGGCCGGTCAGGCCGACAGCGGGCGGGACTCCTCGTCGACGGCCGCGTCGACGTCGGGGTACACGTCGAAGAGACGGCGCACTCCGAGGGCCCCGAGGACGCGGTTGACGTGGGAGCCGTCGGCCGCGCCCTGAGCGGGCAGGATCAGCCGCAGACGCCCCCGGCAGGAGCGCGTGAGACGGCGGGCGGCGATCAGCACGCCGACACCGCTGGAATCGCAGAACACGACCTCGGAAAGGTCCAGGACGATGCTGTGCCGGCCCGCGGCCACCACGTCGTGCACGCTCTGTCGCAGCGCAGGCGACGTCACGAGGTCGAGCTCGCCCGACACCCGCAGAACGGCCCACTCGCCCTCCTGGCGGCCGACGGCGCCCGAACCACCCGTGCTCCCTCTCCCTGTGCCTCCCGCGCCGCCGTCGCCGTCGGTCACGTCGGTCACGTGGATCACCTTGAGCGTCACCGCCACGCCTCTCGCTCGCCTCGCCCAGCAGAAACGGAAGCACTCCGTACGCTTCCTTCCAGCGCGGCTGCCCCGCCGTAGTTCCATGAAACACGGATCCCGCCAGGAAGAAACGCCTGTCTACGGTCGAAAATGCTTCACGAGGGTTCTCTTTCGGTCGCATACGACCAGTTGCGGTCACGTCCGGGAGTGGAAGTGGCGCGCTTCTACCATCCATCGCCTGCCCAGGGGCGCACATTGACGCAAAGGGGCGTGCGTCGTCCGACGTGCCGACTACATTCAAGACAGCAGTTGCGCACACGCTGGACAGCAGCACCGCATGACTGGACAGCGGCAGGGGACACGGCCGGGACACCTGCCGGACACACGGACGGGCGCCGGGCACGACCAGGGGTGAGGGGGCCGTATGGCGACACAGGACGCACCGCCCCGCTGGGACCGCAAGATGCAGCAGCGGCTCTCGCGCGGGGAGGCGGCCGCGCTCGGTGAGCTCTACGACCGGTTCGCCTCGCTCGTGCACGGTCTCGCCCATCGTGTGCTCGGAGACGAGCGGGCCGCCGACGGGATCACCCGCGAGGTCTTCACCCACGTCTGGGAGAACCCCGACGCGTACGACCCCAAGCAGGGCCCCCTGCGCTCCTGGGTCGCCACACTGACCCACCGCCTGGCCGTGCAGCGCCTGCGCGCCACCGAGACCGCCGCGCTCGCCCGGGGCGGCGACGGCACCGCCGAGGAGCTGGAGCGCAAGGTGCGCAGCGCGTCCGTCGCCGCCCGCGCGGACTACATCGTCACGTCCATGCCGACCCCGCTGCGGGCCGCCCTGGAGCTCGCGTACTTCCAGCGCCGTGACTACCGACAGGCCGCCGCCGACCTCGGCGTCACCGAGGACGAGGCCCGCCGCCGGCTCCGCCTCGGCCTCCAGCTCCTGTCCACCGCCCACGACACCGGTCCCACCGGCGCACCGCCGGAATACGGGGGTGCCCGGTGAGCGAGGGAACGGACCGTTCCGAGTCGTTCGACGACCAGGACGGGCGCGAGGGCGTGCACGGAGACATGGACGAGGGCGTGGACGGGAACGGGGCCGGGCACGACGGCCTGCGCGAGGACGAGGACGGGCACAGCGGGATGCATGGGGACGGACATGAGGACGTGGGCAGCGGCGGTGACGCCGAGCCGCGGCCGGACGGGTCCCCTCGCATACCGCCGCCGCGCGCCTCCGTGGAGGACACCGGACTGCCGCTGCCCGAACCGGCCGCCGCACCCGGCCCGGCGCCGCTCGTCCTCGAACACCGGGTCCTGAAGTCGCTGCTCGGCGCATGGGCGCTGGCCGCCTGCTCGGCCGACGAGACGACAGCCGTCGAGGAACACCTCGGGCACTGCGGCTCGTGTGCGGAGGAGGCGCTGCGGCTGCGCGAGGCGGTCGGACTGCTGCACCCGGCGGAGAGCCTCGACCTGAACCCGACGCTGCGGACCCGCGTCCTGACGAGCTGCCTGGGCCGGCGCCCGCCGCGCATCCCGGTACCCGAGTGGGCCGCTCCGTACGACGCGGAGACCGCCCGCCTCGACGCCCTGCTCCAGGACATCGGCGGCTCCGAATGGCACGCGCCCGTGCGGCTGCGCTGGTTCGAGGGCGACGGGCCCGTGAGCCGCCGTACGACGGTCGCCGGGGTCATCGCCCATCTGCTGACCGTCGACGGACTGGTCGCCGTCGCGCTGGGTCTTGACGACCCGCTCGGCAAGGCCGACGCGGAGCGGCCGACACCGCAGGATCGCACCGAGGCGTACTGGCGTGCCTCGCGCGTCCCGCCCACCCGGTCCGTTCGCGGGCCCTGGCGGGAGCAGAGCCACAGCATCGTCCGGACGGTGTCGTTCGTGGAGGGAGGTACCTCCCACGCGGGCGAGACCGGGGGCGGGAAGGGCTCCGGGCGGCTCACCGTGGCGTACGGCGGTTTCGAACTGCCGCTCAGCGACTCGATGCTGGACCGGGCCTTCGAGTGCTGGGTGCACGCGGGGGACATCGCCGACGCCGTGGACTACCCGTACGAACCGCCCGCTCCCCGGCACCTCCACCGGATGATCGACCTGGCCGCGCGGATGCTGCCCGTCTCCCTCGCCGAGCGGCGCCGGGCCGGGCTGTCGGCCCCGCCTGTCCGGCATCTTGTCGCGGCGGGCGCTCCGGGGCGGAGCCTGCGCCTGGAGATCGAGGGCTCCGGAGGCGGCGAGTGGCTCATCCCGCTCGACTCGCCCGGCGCGGTCGGCTCCGCCGAGCGCGAGGTGGCCCATGTCGCGCTGGACGGCGTGGAGTTCTGCCGCCTGGCCGCGGGCCATGTGTCCCCGGAGGAGGCGGCCGCCGGACAGGACGGCGACCGCGAGGCCATCAGGGACGTGCTGTTCGCGGCGGCGTCACTGAGCCGGATGTAACCCGGCCGCGGCGGCGAAGCCACGACCGCCCCACACTTCTGTGCCCGTACGCCCCTACGCCCGTGCGCCGTAGGCGGTCAGGCGGTCAGGCGGTCAGGCGGTCAGGCGGTCAGGCGAAGATGACAGTCCGGCGACCGTTCAGCAGGATGCGACGTTCCGCGTGCCACTTCACCGCGCGCGCCAGCGCCTGGCACTCCACGTCACGGCCGATGGCGACCAGCTGGTCGGGGGTGACGTCGTGGCCGACCCGCTCGACCTCCTGCTCGATGATCGGGCCCTCGTCGAGGTCGGCGGTCACGTAGTGCGCGGTGGCGCCGATGAGCTTGACCCCGCGGGCGTGCGCCTGGTGATACGGCTTGGCGCCCTTGAAGCTCGGCAGGAAGGAGTGATGGATGTTGATGATGCGGCCGCTGAGCTGCTTGCACAGGTCGTCCGAGAGGACCTGCATATAGCGGGCGAGGACGACCAGCTCGACGCCCTTCTCGCGCACCAGCTCCAGCAGCTGCGCCTCGGCCTCGGCCTTGGTGTCCTTCGTCACCGCGATGTGGTGGAAGGGCACGTCGTACGACCCGACGAGCTCCGCGAAGTCCGTGTGGTTCGACACCACGGCGGCGATGTCGACGGGCAGCGCGCCGATCCGCGCGCGGAAGAGCAGGTCGTTCAGGCAGTGGCCGAACTTGCTCACCATGAGGACGACGCGCATCCGGTCCTCGGCCCGGTGGATCTGCCATTCCATGTGGAAGGCGTCACCGATCGCCGTGAAACTCGCGCGCAGTTTGTCCACCGTCACCGGCGACTCCGCCGAGAAGTGGACACGCATGAAGAACAGACCCGTGTCGTGGTCGCCGAACTGCTGACTGTCCTCGATGTTGCAGCCGGTCATGAACAAGTAGCTCGACACGGCGTGCACGATGCCCTGCTTGTCGGGGCAGGAGAGAGTCAGGACGTACTGCTCGGAGGCGGGCGCGCTCCCGCGGACGGACGGCTCATTCATGCGGGACAGGGTCCCATACCAGGCGCCCGCGACGGAGTGCCGTCCCGCCACGCGGACGTCCGCGTGGCACCGCCCGGCCGCTCCGCGGACGCCGTACGGGCACCTGTCCGTCCCCGACGCCCGGGGAGCGCTCCACGAACGCGTCACGGACGTCCCCCGGTCACCGGTCACCGTCGGACCGAGGGCTGTTCCGATCACCGGGACGCGTGCCGGGCCGACCACGGGGCCGAACCCCATGCCGAACCCCGGTGGAACCGCTGGCCCACCCCCGGTGGAACCGCTGGGCCGGCCTCTAGGCCGACCGCGTCAGGATGCGCAGGACCTCCAGGGTGCGCGGAGGCGCGTCCACGTCCTCGCCGTCGCTCGACGCCAGCCGTACGTGCGCGGCGCGCGCGGCCTGCAAGGCGTCGGGCCACCCCTGGTGGTCGAGATAGGCGGAGACGGGTGCGTCCGGTCCGACCTGGTGCATGATCCGCAGGACCCGCAGGACGGCGCTGTCCACGAGGGCCGCCTCCTGGGGGTCCCGGAAGATCGTGCCGACGTACTTCTCGGCCGACCAGTTGTCCAGCCAGGTGTCCTCGACCAGTCGGTACACGGCGTCGGTGACGTCGCCGTACCCGTCGACTCCTGCGAGCCAGACGTCTCGCTGGAAGACGGGGTCGGAAAGCATGTGCAGCGCGGAGCGCACATTGCTGCGCCAGCGCCACCAAGGCATGTCGTTCAGTGGCATGCCGCCCATGGTGGATGAGCGACGACCGCGACGGGAAGAGTTCTCCGAGTCTTGCACGGTCACCGATCGTACGTTCCCTGTGAAAAACAGTTCATCGACCCCTGCAATTCACCTCTACGTCACCCGGTGTCGACCGCAGGTCACACAACGGTTTCTCGTGTGGGGGAATCGTGCATGCCCATGACCGGTAGGCGACGTACTCGCACCACCACCCCCCTTTCGCCCCGGCCCCGCAAGGCCAAGCTGCTGTACGCGAGCGCGCTGGTCGCGTGCGCGTCGGTCGCCGTCGGATGCGGGGTCATCCCTGGTGCCACGGGGGGCTCCGGGGATGACCCCGTCAGAGTGATGACCTGGGCGCCGGAGAAGACCAACGCAACGAACAAGCCCGGAATGCCGGCGTTGGCGAAGGCCTACGCGCGCTGGGTCAACGCCCACGGCGGCATCAACGGCCGCAAGCTGGAAGTCCTCACCTGCAACGACCAGAACGACTCGGTCGCCGCCGCGCACTGCGCCGAGCGGGCGGCCGACGAGAAGGTCGTCGCGGTCGTGGGTTCCTACAGCCAGCACAGCCGCTCGTTCCTCGCCCCGCTGGAAAGCGCGGGCATCCCCTACATCGGGGGCTTCGGCGTCACCGACGACGAGTTCACCAGCCCCATCTCCTACCCCATCAACGGCGGCCAGCCCGCGCTGCTGGCGGGCCTCGGCGAGCAGCTCGGCAAGAACTGCGGTCCTGTCTCGCTCATCCGCCCCGACACCATCGCCGGTGACGAGCTGCCGGTGCTGCTCGACGCCGGCCTGAAGGCGCTGGGCCACCCCCAGGCCGCCGATCAGCGGGCGGCCGAGGACGCCACGGAGTACTCCCAGCCGACGAAGCAGGCGCTTCAGCACGCGACCTCCGGCTCGACCGGGCGAGGGTGCGTGGTCCCCGCGCTCGGTGACCGCACGAACACCTTCATGGACTCCTTCCGGCGCGACAGCGCGGACTACCCGAAGGTGCACACCGGTACCGTCATCGGCAGCATCGACCAGTCGCTGATCGACGCCACCGGCGGCAAGTCGGGCCCCTACGAGGGTTCGTACGTCACCGGCTGGTACCCGACGGCGGACGACGCGCGCTGGAACGCGATGCGCGGTGTGATCAAGGAGCAGGCCTTCGGCGACAACCGGATCGATCCCGCCGACGCCGGGGTGCAGACCACCTGGATCGCCTACACCGTGCTGAAGAAGGTCCTCGAGTCCCTCGGCGCAGGCGAGATCTCGTCGCTCACCATCCGGCGCGAGCTCGACAACGGCCTCAAGGTGACCACGGGCGGGCTCACACCGACGCTCAGCTGGCGCTTCGAGGACCTCATCGGGGCCGGCGACTTCCCGCGACTCGTCAACGCCGATGTCACCTTCCAGGTCATCCGCGACGGTCAACTGACCACGCAGCGAGACGGGTTCATCAACATGGCGAAGACGCTGGCGAACGCGGGCTAGCCGGACGGACATCGCGGGCGGACCCGCCTGCGGTCGGGGCGGGTCCGCCCGCCCCGACCGACCGGAACCGGAACAGCGCCCACAACGAAGCCCGGCTCCCTCGCCGTTCAGCGAAGGAGCCGGGCTCTCGTGCGGTCACAGCCGACTGCCGGTCACAGTCGACTGCGGGTCACAGCCGACTGCCGGTCACAGCTGAGTGCGGGTCCGCTGTGTCAGTCCGTACTTGGACGCGATGGAGTTCCAGAGCCTCGCGGCCTTCTCCTTCTGGGCGGAGGCCGTGCCGCTGGCGGCGTCGCCCGCCCGGGTCTGCCCGGTGTTGCGGGCGTGGCCCTTGTGGCAGCCCTTCTTGTCGTTGCCGATCTGGTCGGCCCAGGCCGCGTAGTGGTTGTCGGCCGCCGCGGAGGCCTTCCAGCCGTTGGTGAGGGCGGCGGCCAGCTCGTCGTGGTTCGGCAGCTTGTCGACCGCCAGGGAGGAGAGCCGGGTGACCAGCTCGCCGCGCTGCTTGGCCGCGTCCCGCAGATCACCGGCCGCCTGGCCGAGGTTGTTGCACGCCTTCACGTTCGCCACGGCGCTGATCACCGAGTCACGGCTGCTGGTGCTGTCCGCGAGGACCTTGTCCAGCTCGACGGCCTGCGCCTTCACCGGGTCGCCGGCGGCCGCCGACGAACCCTGTGTGGCGGGCGAGGTCGCGGCCACCGTCTTGCCGGTGTCGTCGTTGCCACCGCCTCCGCCGCCACTGAGCAGGGCGCCCGCGCCGACACCGAGCACGATGATGCCGATGCCGACGGCCGCGATCACCGGGACGCGTGAGCGACTGCGGTCACCGCCGCCCGCTCCGTCGCCGTCGGACGGGCCACCACGCCGTGCCGCGGCCCGGCCACCGGGCGCGCCCGGCGCGGACTGCCCGCCGTACATGTCGCCCGCGCCGTGCGGGGCCTGTGGTGCGCCCGCGTCGATACGCGGCAGCATCTGCGTCGCCCCGGCCGCTTCCGGCTCACTGCGGAAGAGATTGTCGAACTCCGCCGGGGGCTGCCGCTCCTCCGGAGCGCCGGCGGGTATCCCGTAGGACCCGGACGGCTGTGCGGGCACGGGCGGGATGTACTGCGTGGCGTCGGCGTCCGAGCCGACGGGCGGCAGCGATCCGGCGCCGGGACCGCCCTGCGGCGTCTGCCCGAGGTACTGCGTCGCTTCGGGCCGGACCTCCGGCGGCAGCGCGCCCGGTCCCACCGGCGGTATGAACTGCGTCGCCCCCTCGTCACCACCCGGAGCGGCCGGGATGTACGGAATGTACTGAGTCGCCCCGTCTTCGCCGCCGGACGGCATCGACGCGCCCTGTCCGGCGTGACCGCCCTGCTGCTCCTGGGCCCCGTAGTTGCTGCCGTAGCCGTCGTATCCGGCGGCCGCGTGCGAGCCGTGCGCCCCCGGCGCATAGCCGTTCCCGGCGCCGTACGACGAGGGCTGCGCGCTCTCGGGCGGCAGCGGTCCGGAGCC
This sequence comes from Streptomyces rhizosphaerihabitans, assembly GCF_025399795.1. Lineage (GTDB taxonomy): Bacteria > Actinomycetota > Actinomycetes > Streptomycetales > Streptomycetaceae > Streptomyces > Streptomyces rhizosphaerihabitans. The sequence goes on from NZ_JAODTZ010000001.1 coordinate 64,960, forward strand.
GGATCCCTGCTGGGCGAAGCCCTGCGCCTGCTGTGCGCCGTGCGGGTCCGACCCCGGCCAGCCCTGGGGCCCGGAGGGCGCGGAGGCCTCCCACGACTGAGGGGCGTTCACCGGCGCACCCCAGCCGTCACCGGGCTGCGGGGCCGGGGCGGCCGACTGGTCGGGGCCCCACTGTCCGCCCCAGCCGGGAGCACTCACCGGCGCCACACGGTCACCCGCCGTACCCGGCAGCAGCGGCTCGCTACCGTCGGAGGGCAGCACGATGCCTTCGCGCGCGGGCCGCGCCGAGGGCTCCTCGCCCTGTCCACTCTGCGTCACCGGGACTCCTACGAATGGGGGACCTTCGGAATCATCGGCTCACGCTACCGGGTCCCCACAACCCGGTGCTACGCAGCACCGGCAGTGATCCCCGTGCCGTGTGACGCGGGTAACGAAACCGCCCCCGAATGCGCTGTATTCGACTGCCCTCGCTCACAGCGCCCACGTTTTCCCGGCGTTCACGCCGGTACAGGCCATATGTTCATTCGTGCGGACCCGAAGGCACGGAAGAGAAATGATCACACCCGCGCCGGAACCCGGGCGATCGCGCCGCCCCTGGACGACTCCCCGGGCCCTCACACCGAACCCTCGCTGCAAACGCTCACGCCGGAGCGCACGCGCCACGGTGCGCACGGCGTTCGGTTCACATGGGGCGCACGCGGCGTGCGCCCCCAGCAGGACACACGCCGTCCGTCCACGCCGAGCCGCGCACGACTCAACCCACGTGCCCCACGCGTGCGTTCACGCCGCCGCCTGCAACTCCATGCGCGCCCCGAACTCCCGCACCACGGCCTCGTCCTGGAACGGCTCCAGGCGCTGCTGCAGGTCCTCCAGGTACTCGGCGCCGCGGTTGGAGCGGAGGGTGCCGAGGAGTTCGACGGCGCGCAGACCGGTGTGGCAGGCCTGCTCCACCTCGCGCTGCTGGACCTGTGCCGTGGCCAGCAGGACGTAGCCGATGGCCCGGCGGCGGGCACGCGACTCGGGATGGCCGGCCAGGGACTCCTCGGCGCACCGCGCGGCGGCCTCGGCCTGGCCGAGGTCCCGGTGGCAGTGGGCCAACTCGTCGGCCAGATAGGCCTCGTCGAAGTGCGCGATCCACGTCGGGTCGTCCCCGGAGGACTCGTCGGCGTTCTCCAGAGCCGTGACGGCCCGCCCCGACGCCACCTGCGCGGCGCGCGCGTCGCCCATCAGCGCGTGCCCGCGCGCCTCGGCGGCGTGGAACATCGACTCCGCCCGCGGTGTCACCCGCCCGCGTGCCCCCTCCTGGGCCGCGCGCGCCAACTGCGCGATCTCGCGCGGGTTGCCGAGCTGGGCGGCCAGGTGGCTCATGGACGCGGCCAGGACGTAGCCGCCGTAACCGCGGTCGCCGGCCGCCTGCGCCAGCCGCAGCGCCTGGATGTAGTAGCGCTGGGCGAGCCCGGGTTGACCGGTGTCGATGGCCATGTAGCCGGCGAGTTCCGTCAACCGGGACACGGCGGCGAACAGTTCGCGTCCGACCGCCTCCCGGTAGGAACCGGCGAGCAGCCCGGAGACCACGCTGTTCAGGTAGTGCACGACGACCGGGCGCACATGACCGCTGCCGTACTGGTGGTCGAGCTGGACGAGGGCCTGGGTCATCGCGCGGACCGCCGCCACGTCCGAGAGCCCGACGCGCGGGCCCGCCGAGCGGGCGACCTGCGAGTCCGGCGACGAGATCAGCCAGTCACGGCTCGGCTCGACGAGCGCGGAGGCCGCGACGGACGACCCGGACAGGAAGTCCCGTCGCCCCACGTCGCTGCGCCACAGCTCGCAGACCTGCTCGATGGCGCCCAGTATGGTCGGCGAGAACTGGAGACCGACGCCGGACGCCAGGTTCTTGCCGTTGGCCATGCCGATCTCGTCGATCGTGACCGTCCTGCCGAGCTTGCGGCCGAGCGCCTCGGCGATGATCGCCGGAGCCCGGCCCCGCGGCTGCTGACCGCGCAACCAGCGCGCGACGGACGTCTTGTCGTAGCGCAGATCGAGTCCGTGCTCCGCTCCGCACATGTTGACCCGGCGGGCCAGCCCGGCGTTCGAGCAGCCCGCTTCCTGGATGAGTGCCTGCAGTCGTTCGTTCGGCTGCCTGGCGATGAGAGGCCTTGCGGCCATGGCGTACCCCCTGTGGCTGCGGTGCCTGCCCACGCACCGAGTTGACGTGTCCTCACCGGCCGACCAGCGAAAGAAGTCGGCCAGGAAGATCAATGCCCCGCAGACATGCCGAAGATGCGGGACATGTGAGGATTGCCGGGGTAAGGGCGGTTGCCCGACCCCATCCCTGATTACCCACTACCGGCTGCCGTTCCCCCTGCGCGCCCCCACACGTGCATCCATGCGCCCCAGGCGAGGAATCGATGCTCCTCCCCCGCGCGCGTGTCCCCCGTAACCCGAGGTGGACGCGGGAGTTGGGATCCACGTGGAAGAGACCATCGCAGGTACCGAGTCCGCGCAGATCCCCCGGCGGCGTGGCGAGTCGCTGCAGGAAACCGCCGTGCGCTATGCCGAGGAACGCCACTGGGACGTGGTCCCCGGCACCTGGCTGGAAACGGTCGGCGGGATACAGCTCTGCTCCTGCGGTGAACCCGCCTGTGCCGCGCCCGGGGCGCATCCGGCGCGGGAGGACTGGGCGACGCAGGCGACGGGCAGCGCGACCGTCGCACGGCGGCTCTGGGCGATACGGCCGACGGCGTCGATCCTGCTGCCCACGGGCCGTACGTTCGACGCGATCGAGGTGCCCGAGACGGCCGGGTTCCTGGCGCTCGCCCGCATGGAGCGGATGGAACTCACCCTCGGGCCGGTGACGTGCACACCGGACCGGCGCATGCACTTCTTCGTGCTTCCCGGCGCCGCGGCGAAGATCCCCGGTCTGGTACGGACGCTGGGCTGGCCGCCCGCCTCCCTCGACCTGGTCGCGCTCGGCGAGGGGGCCTACGTGGCCGCGCCGCCGACCCGGTTCGGCTCCCGGGGCGCCGTGCAGTGGGCCTGCCGGCCGACCCCCGCGAACCGCTGGCTGCCGGACGCGGAGGAACTGATCTCGCCGCTGGCCTACGCCTGTGGACGGGACCGGTAGATCCGCAGCAGTCCACAGGGGCCGCAGCCGCCCATAAAGATTCGCGGAGATCGACTGAGACCGGTAGGGACGGGGAGCGGGCGGCCGTAGGCGCTTAGGGTGCCTGTATGAGCGAGGGAGCGAAGGACGGTGGCGTGCCCGCCGTACGTGTGCGGGGGCTCTGGAAGCGGTTCGGGGAGCAGGTCGCCGTGGCCGGGATCGATCTGGAGCTTCCCGCGGGGCAGTTCATCGGGCTCGTGGGACCGAACGGGGCCGGCAAGACCACCACCCTGTCGATGGTGACCGGGCTGCTCAGGCCCGATCAGGGCACCGTCGAGGTCGTCGGCCGCGACGTGTGGCGCGACCCGGTGGAGGTGAAGGCACGCATCGGTGTGCTGCCCGAGGGACTACGGCTCTTCGAGCGGCTCTCCGGGCGTGAACTGCTCGCGTACACCGGCCGGTTGCGGGGCCTGCCCGGCGCCGAGGTCGACAAGCGGGCCGCCCAGCTCCTCGACGTCCTCGACCTCGCGGGCGCGCAGCACAAACTCGTCGTCGACTACTCGACCGGCATGCGCAAGAAGATCGGTCTGGCCTGCGCCCTCCTCCACAACCCCGAAGTCCTCTTCCTCGACGAGCCGTTCGAGGGCGTCGACCCGGTCTCCGCGCAGATCATCCGCGGGGTCCTGGAGCGGTACACGGCCTCCGGTGCCACCGTCGTGTTCTCCTCGCACGTGATGGAGCTGGTCGAGTCGCTGTGCGACTGGGTGGCCGTCATGGCCGCCGGCCGCATCCGCGCGCACGGCCCGCTCGCCGACGTACGGGGCAGCGCGCCCTCGCTCCAGCAGGCCTTCCTGGAGCTGGTCGGCGCGCACGGCCGGGGCACCGCGGCCGACCTGGACTGGCTGGGCGGCGGGGCTTCCCGGTGAGCGCCGGCACCGGCGTCTCCGCCGCGTCGATCACCCCCGTCGTCGTACGCCTGAAGCTGTCGCTCCTGCGCAACGGGCTGCGGCAGTCGGCCGGGCGGCGGGCCGCGTTCATCGTGTCCACGGTGCTCGTGCTGCTCTTCGCCGTGCTCCAGCTGCTCGGCCTGATCGCGCTGCGCGGCAACGCGCACGCCACCGCCGTCGGCGTCCTGCTCGTGGCGATCCTGGCGCTCGGCTGGACCGTGATGCCGCTGTTCTTCCCCAGCGGGGACGAGACGCTCGATCCGACGCGGCTGGTGATGCTGCCACTGCGGCCGCGGCCGCTCGTCCGGGCACTGCTGGCCGCCTCGCTGGTCGGCGTCGGGCCGCTCTTCACCTTCTGCCTGCTGCTCGGTTCGGTGATCTCGGTCGCGCACGGGGCGGCGGCGTACGCGACGGCGGTGCTCGCCCTCGCGCTCGCCCTGCTGGTCTGTGTGGCGCTCGCGCGGGCCGTCGCGGCCGCCAACATCCGGCTGCTGTCCAGCCGCAAGGGCCGCGATCTGGCGGTGCTCAGCGGACTGGTCGTCGCGGTCGGCGCGCAGCTGGTCAACTTCGGTGCGCAGCGGCTCGGTTCGGCGGGCGGCCTGTCGAAGCTGGACCCGGTCACGGACATCCTGTCCTGGATACCGCCCGCGTCTGCGATCGGCGCCGTGGACTCGGTGAGCGACGGATCGTACGGGGCCGGGATCGCCCGGCTCGCGCTGTGCGCGGCCGCCCTGGCGGGGCTGCTGGCGCTCTGGTCCCGTCATCTGACGCGGCTGATGACCTCGCCCGACGGGTCGACGCTCCAGGCCGCGGAGCCCGCCGGCCGCGAGCGCGGCTCGTCGGGGCTCGCGCGGCTGCTCCCGGCGGGGCGCACCGGCACGGTCATGGAGCGCAGCCTGCGGTACGTGTGGCGCGATCCGAAGACCAAGGCGGCCTGGGTGACCTCGCTGGCCATCGGGCTGATCGTGCCGGTGTTCAACGCGCTCCAGGGCACCGGCTCGGTCTACTTCGCCTGCTTCGCGGCCGGGATGCTCGGGATCCAGATGTACAACCAGTTCGGGCAGGACACGTCCGCGTTCTGGATGGTGGCACTGACGATCTCCTCGACCCGAGACGCCTACGTCGAACTGCGCGGGCGCGCGCTGGCCCTGCTGGTGATCACCCTGCCGTACGCGACGCTCGTGACCGCCCTGACGACCGGGCTGCTCGGCGCGTGGGAGAAGCTGCCCGAGGTGCTCGGCCTGTCCTTCGCGCTGCTCGGCGCGATGCTGGCGACCGGCGCCTGGTCCTCGGCCCGCTTCCCCTACTCCATCCCCCAGGAGGGCTACAAGAACGTGGCCCCCGGTCAGGCCGGCCTCGCCTGGATCGCCATCTTCGGCGGCATGGTCTCGGCCGCACTGCTCGCCTCCCCCGTCATCGCCCTCACGATCTGGCTGAACGTGAGCGCGGACGGGGACCGGTGGAGCTGGCTGCTGCTGCCCGTGGGCGCCGTCTACGGGGCACTGATCACACTGCTGGGGCTCCGGCTGGCGGCACCCCGGACGGCCCAGCGACTGCCGGAGATCCTGGCGGCGGTCAGCAAGGGGTGAGAGCCGGAGTGCGAGCGCACCGGCTTCAGCTGGTGAGCACGCCGTCCAGGAACGGCTCGATCGCGGCGCGCCACGCCTCGGGCTGGTCGTAGTGCACGAGATGGCCGGCGTCGGCGACCTCCGCGTACTGGCCGCGCGGCAGGACCCGGACCATCTCCTGGGACTCCGCCCGGCCGAGCTCGCCGTCGAGTCCCCGTACGACCAGGGCGGGGCACCGGACCTGGGCGAGCTCCTCCCAGTGGGCGTCGTACACCCATGTCTGGCGGGACTTGAGCATCTGTTCCGGTTCGAAGACCGGGCGCCAGCCGTCGGAGGACTCGTGCATCACCTCGGCGTAGAACTCGCCGCGGGAGGGATTGCGGCGCTCCACCCAGGGGTCGTCCTCGCCGAACCACTTCCGTACGTCGGCGAGCGTGGCGAAGGGGACGGGCCAGGCCTTGAACCAGTCCTCCCACTCGCGCTGCGAGGCGGCACCCAGTGCCGAGGCCCGCATGTCACAGATGATCAGGGCGCGGACGAGATCGGGGCGTTTGGCGGCGAGCTGCCAGCCGGTCAGCGCGCCCATCGCGTGGCCGATGAGGACGGCCGGTCCGAGACCGAGCTGGTCGAGGGCGGCTTCGGCGTCCTCGACGTAGGCCTCACGGGTGTACTCGGCCTCCGGGGCCTTGTCGCTCTGGCCGTGTCCTCGCTGGTCGAGGGCGATGGCGCGGTGCCGCTCGGAGAGCCAGCGGGCGGTGGACGCCCAGTGCGAGGCGCGGCCCATCAGGCCGTGCAGTAACAGCACGCCGGGCGCCTCGGAGGCCCTCGGCAGGTCGCTCTTGGGGGGATCGGCGAACTCCCAGGCGGCTAGGCGTACACCGCCCGCTCCCGTCACGTCGATGCGCCGCACCATCGGTAATGGCACCCCCCTAGCTCGCTCGGACCGGCTCGCTCCCGCTCTTCCCAGCCGGTCCACTCGTACCGCTTCCTGCTGCTGCTCCTGCTGTGCTGCCCGGTGTCCCTATGTGTACTCCCGCCACATCGCCACGTTATCGAATGGGGTTTCGAAGCTGGCCTTTCCGGCCGCAACACCCCTCGTTCGAGTGACCGCCCGCAAGGATTGACCGCCGTCGCCGCGGGGAGATCTTCTGCGGGAGGCGGACCGCTCGGGGAAAACGGTCCGAAGGGAATGACCCTGAGAGCTCGGGGCTCCGGGTCAGCACAGGGGAGGACAGGCCCCGGCGCCAGATGGCGCCGGGGCCCTCTCCACATCTGCGGCACATCCTTACGCCCCCTCCCCGACCGCGCACCATCGCTCTCGGACACGGTCAAGAGCCCTCAGGTCATATGCCTCACGCGACAGCCTCGCACGCAAACGGTCCGGGCGCTGCGATTCCGCACACTGAATCTTCGTATCGACCAGGTCGCGAAAGCATCACAACTGCCTCTGCTGTCACAGCAGTTGACACGCCTGGGGTGCGGCGGACCGGGTGCGCCCCACGGTGTCCGGCGAGCGCCCGGACGCCGACGTGGAGGTCAGCGACCGCTGACCCCTCGGCCGGCGCCCGGGAGCTGCCCCTCGCGGGCACCGGAAGCACGGACGGAGAAAAAGCCGCGATCCGGAAGCACGGCTACCGGACGTGCACCTTCCGGAAGTGCGGCTACCGGCGCTACGGCCAACGGAAGCACAACTACCGGAAGCTCGGCCACCGGAAGCGCCGTTACCGGACGCGCGCCCCCGGAGACGGGGTCACCGGTGGCACGGCCACCGGTACGCCCGCCGACGGGGTCAGCGCTTGGCGACGAACACATGGGAGGCAACGTCCGCCTCCAGCTCCGCGGCCTCGCCGCCGCTGCCCACGAGGACCCCGCCGGCCGACTCGGTCACGCTGACCACGGAGCCGGGCTGCACGCCCGCCCGCCGCAGCGTGTACATCAGCTGCGCGTCCGTCTGGATCGGCTCACCGATCCGCCGTACGACCACGGTCTTGCCGTCCAGACCCGGGTCCAGCTCGGCCAGCGACACCATGCCCTCGTCCAGGAACGGGTCCGCGCCGTCCTTCTCGCCCAGCTCCTCCAGGCCCGGGATCGGGTTTCCGTACGGCGACTCGGTCGGGTGGCGCAGCAGCTCCAGCACGCGCCGCTCCACCGCCTCGCTCATCACGTGCTCCCAGCGGCAGGCCTCCGCGTGCACCTGCTCCCACTCCAGGCCGATCACGTCGACGAGCAGACACTCTGCGAGGCGGTGCTTGCGCATGACGCGCGTGGCCAGCCGCCGGCCCTCGTCGGTGAGCTCCAGATGCCGGTCGCTTGCCACCGCCACCAGACCGTCGCGCTCCATCCTCGCCACCGTCTGACTCACCGTCGGGCCGCTCTGGTCGAGCCGCTCCGCGATCCGGGCGCGCATGGGGACAACGCCTTCCTCCTCCAGCTCGAGGATGGTGCGGAGATACATCTCCGTGGTGTCGATCAGTCCGGACATTCGTGCCCCTCGATTAGCTCTGCCGGAGACTCGATGGCCCACCGGCGTGTGCGCTGGCCCTGAACTCAATTCTGACGCATAGCACTGACAACCGTGCCTCGCCGTTGAAACCGCTTGGTGTCGATTGCCCTGGAATCCGTGCGGGAAGGGGACCCCGTCCTCAGGCACGCCCCCCGGCCGCCGCGCTCGGCGGAACCCCCGAAGGCCGTATTGACAGGGAAGTGGTCCAGACCGCAACGTGATCCGCGACACGACGGAGTACGGCCGCACCGGGGCGACCGGTTCAGCCGCCCACCCGCCCTGGGCCGACCCGACGCCGACGAGACGTCCAAGCCGACGAGACTTCTAAGGGGCTTCGCCGATGAGCGACAGCAAGCTGGCCGGGCAGTTCTTCGACGCCGCGATCGGCCTGCTGCGGCGGGTACGGGACGAGGACGCCGGGGAGATCGAGGCGGCCGGGACCCTGATCGCCGACACCGTCGTCGACGGCGGCCGGCTCTTCGCCTTCGGCGCCGGGCACTCCTCGCTCGCCGCGCAGGACATCGTCTACCGCGCGGGCGGCCTCGCCCTGATGAACCTGCTCGCCGTGCCGGGAGTGGTGGGCGTCGATGTCATGCCCGCGACGCTGGGCTCCGCCCTGGAGCGGGTCGACGGTCTGGCGAGCGCGGTCCTCGACTCCAGTCCGCTGCGTTCCGGTGATCTGCTGGTGATCATCTCGCTCTCCGGCCGCAACGCGCTCCCGGTGGAGATGGCCATGAACGCCCGCGCCCTGGGGATCAAGGTCATCGGCGTCACCTCCGTCGCCTATGCCACCGAGACGACGTCCCGGCATGTGTCGGGCACCTACCTCAAGGACCACTGCGACCTCGTCCTCGACTCGCGGATCCCGGTCGGCGACGCGGAGCTCGCCGTGGACTCCATCGAGGCGCCCTTCGCCCCCGCCTCGACCGTCGTCACCTCGGCCCTGCTGCAGGCCGTGATGGCCACCGCCGCCGGCGCCCTCGCGGACCGCGGCATCGAACCGCCCCTGCTCCGCTCGGGCAATGTCGACGGCGGCCACGAGTGGAACGGACGGGTCATGACGGAGTACGGGGACCGGATCTTCTACCGGCGCTGACCGGACGCTCCACCGGCGCCGACCGGACGCTTCACCGCGCTGACGAATGCCTTCACCGGCGCTGACCGGATGTCCTACCGCGCCCAGAGGCACGCAGCGCCCCGGGGACGGAGCACTGACGGACACACGGACCCGAGCGGCTCCGCAGGCGTCCTCGGGCCGGTTCCAAAAGTGCCTCAGGCCTTCCCCGCCAGCTCCTCCAGGTCCAGGGCCATCGCGATCCGTACGGCCACGTCCTCCGCGTACATCGCGTCCGCGCGCTCGAACCGGTTGCGGCCGGCGCTCCGCAGGAACGTCACGACTCCCAGCGTCCGCCCGCGGCTGCGCAGCACCGCGCACAGGGCGTGCACGGAGTCCCTCGGCCACTGCCGGGCGAGCGCCCACTCGCGCGCCTGCTCGGCGGCGGCGGCAGCCGCGTCGGCCCGTACCGACCCGGCGCGCTCCACGCACTGGAGCGCGGGGTGCCCCTCCCCGTAACGCAGGGGCAGTCCGGCCTTCCCGGTGATGAGGCTCGGTCCGGGCGACCCGGCGGGCGTGGCAACGGTCCGGACGAGCCGCACGGGTCCCTCCCCGTCCGCGAGCCGGCCCCCGGCCACCCGGTCGACCAGAGCGTGGTCGGCGAAGCCCGCGAGGGCGAAGTCGAGGTGGACGGCGGCGGCCTCGCCCGGATCCTCGCACTCGGCCGCGGCCCGCGCGGCGCGATGCAGCTGGTTGGCGCGGAAGCGCAGCAGCGCCGCCTCCTGCTCGGTCTGCTTGGCCTCGGTCACGTCCTGGAAGAGCCAGCCGACGCCGAGCGGTACGGGTTCCTCGGCGAGCGGCGAGGCGAGCCGCAGGAAGCCGCTGAGCCAGCAGCGCCGCTTCTCGCCCTCCGCCGTGCGCACGCTCACCCACATCTCCGCGGGTGCCGGCGGAGCGCCTTCGGACAGGACGTGGGTGAGGGCGCTCTCCAGTTCCTCGACGCCCTGGGAGAGCAGTTCGCCCAGGGGCCGGCCGAGAACGGAGGTGCGACCGGTCCCGAGGGCCTGTGCGGCGTGCGCGTTGACCACGGCGGGCCGCAGGTCCGCGTCGACCAGGACCACGCCCCAGCTGGCGTCCTCGAAGAGCGCCTCGCTCAGGGCGATGGACCGTTCCAGGTCGATCTGTGTGTGCACCTCGCTGAAGGCGCAGTACACCCCGGCGGGCTTGCCGTCGGGGCCGCGGACTGCGGCGGACTGGGTGCGGACGAGCACCCGGCCGCCGTCCTTGGTGAGGAGCGCGAACTCGTGCACCTGGCGGCCGGGGGCCTCCATGGCGGACATCAGCCGGGCCTCGACCTCCTCGGCGTCCGCGGTCCGCACGGCCCAGCCGGCGAATCCGCGCCGCCCCACGGCCTCGGCCGCCGTCCACCCGAGAATGCGCTCGGCCTCGCGGTTCCAGTGCGTGAGGACGCCGTCGGCGTCGAAGGCGCACAGAGCCGCGTCCATGCCGTCCAGGAGCGCGGCAAGCAGATCCGAGCCGTCCCGCTCGGGCTCGTCCGGCCCCAGCTCGTCGGTGGTCCCACTACGCCGGGAAGCACTCACCTGGACCCCCTGCAGGCTGTGTCCGCGTATACGACGCGACAGTTCACTCACTCGTCACCATTCAACTCGAACGTGACCCAGCCCACACCTCGTTCCCCGAAGATGGGAGGAAATCGCTGTACGACGGAATCGCGCCCCGCCCGCCCCAGGAGCCTCCGTCCGGAACTTCTCCATAAATCACTTGAGGCTCCTCGGATGTCTTCCTAGAGTGCTGCCCACGTAGGAGAGGAGGTGGTTCGGCTCATGACGGAAACCCGGACATACGAGGTGACTGCGGGCTAGCGGCCCGTTGTCGGACTCGGTTCGGCGCCGGACCAGCATGTGTGATGTGCATGCAGCCGGCCCAATCCAACGCAGTCACCCGACCCGCGAGCTCGCCGGTGCGTCCGGCCGGCCCCATCGCCGCCAGGCGGAGGGACCCGAGCTCGCGGGTCGTCTGCGTTCGGCCCGGGTGAGCGTCCGGCCCGGATGAAGAGAGTGTTCGACCGGGACACGAACTCGACCCGGATGAGCGTTCGACCGAGAAGGAAGCTCGGCCCCGGCGAGCATTGGGCCGGGGCACGGACTCGGCCCGGGCGGCACTTCGGCCGAGGCGAGGGTTCAGCCGGGTCGAGCGACTTCCGGAGTGATCCAGGCCACAGGCGGATCACGGGGGCGGCAGTACGCTGTGCCCATGCTTCCGATGCTCGTTCGACGCCGCCACGTGGACTACGTGCGCGTCACGAGCATGGGCTGTCGGCGCTCCGCCTGACCCAGCCCCCTTCGCACCGCTCCTCCCTTCACCCGGCACCCGTGGTCCCCGCCCCACCCCTGGCGGCCGCCCGGGCACCCGTAGACCCCGCGGACGCATCTCATGACGACGAACACGTCTTTCACGCCTGCCCCGAACGGGCGGCACATCCCCTCGTACCAGCAGCTCCCGATCATCGATCTCTCCGCGGCCGACCGCGGCCCGCAGGCACGGGCGCTGCTGCACGCGCAGTTGCACAGCGCCGCCCACGACGTGGGGTTCTTCCAGCTCATCGGGCACGGGGTGAGCGAGGCCGAGACCGGCGCGCTGCTGCGGGCCATGCACCGGTTCTTCGCGCTCCCCGAGGCCGACCGGCTGGCCATCGACAACATCGGCTCGCCGCACTTCCGCGGGTACACACGGACGGGCGACGAGCGGACCGGCGGCAGCCGGGACTGGCGGGACCAGCTCGACATAGGGGCCGAGCGGCCCGCGCGGACACCCGGGCCCGGTGAGCCCGCGTACTGGTGGCTGGAGGGGCCGAACCAGTGGCCGGCCGCACTGCCGGAGCTGCGCACGGCGACGCTGGCCTGGATCGAACGGCTGAGCGCGGTGGCAGCGCGGCTGCTGCGTGAACTGCTGACCGCCATCGGGGCGCCCGCCGGCTTCTACGACCCGGTCTTCGGCGAGCGGGCGCATCCGCATCTGAAGCTGGTGCGGTATCCGGGGAGCGCGGGCGACGGCGCCGACCAGGGCGTCGGCGCGCACAAGGACTACGGGTTCCTGACGCTGCTGCTCCAGGATCAGGTCGGCGGCCTTCAGGTACAACGCGAGGACGGCCGCTTCCACGACGTACCGCCGCTGCCGGGCGCCTTCGTGGTGAACCTGGGAGAGCTCCTGGAGGTCGCGACCAACGGGTATCTCGTGGCGACCAACCACCGGGTGGTGAGCCCGGCCGGGGCCACCGAGCGGTTCTCGGTGCCGTTCTTCTACAACCCGCGCCTGGACGCCCGGATCGAGCCGCTGCCCTTCCCGCACGCCTCGGCCGCGCCCGGCGTCACCGACGATCCCTCGAACCCGCTCTTCGCCGAGTACGGTTTCAACGAACTGAAGGGCAAGCTGCGGGCGCACCCGCTCGTCGCCGCCCGCCACCACACGGAGCTGCTCACTCCCGCGTGATGACCGGCGGCGGACGCGGGTCGGTGCGCGGGATCAGCGCGCGATGTCCCCGTATCCCTCGATCTCCTGGGGGCCCCTCGTGCCGGGGCCCACGTAGTGCGCGGACGGGCGCACCAGACGGCCCGTGCGCTTCTGCTCCAGGATGTGCGCCGACCAGCCCGCGGTACGGGCGCACGTGAACATGGACGTGAACATGTGCGCCGGGACCTCGGCGAAGTCGAGGACGATGGCCGCCCAGAACTCGACGTTCGTCGCGAGGACACGGTCCGGGCGGCGGGCGTGGAGCTCGGCGAGGGCGGCCTTCTCCAGGGCCTCGGCGATCTCGAAGCGGGGGGCGCCCAGCTCACGCGCGGTGCGGCGCAGCACCCGCGCGCGCGGGTCCTCGGCGCGGTACACGCGGTGGCCGAAGCCCATCAGGCGTTCGCCCTTGTCGAGGGCGTGCCGGACGTAGGCGTCGGCGTCCCCGGTGCGCTCGATCTCCTCGATCATGCCGAGGACGCGGGAGGGGGCGCCGCCGTGCAGCGGACCCGACATGGCCCCCACGGCGCCGGAGAGCGCGGCGGCGACGTCCGCGCCCGTCGAGGCGATCACGCGCGCGGTGAAGGTGGAGGCGTTCATGCCGTGCTCGGCGGCCGAGGTCCAGTAGGCGTCGACGGCGGCGACGTGCTTGGGGTCGGGCTCGCCGCGCCAGCGGATCATGAACCGTTCGACGACGGAGTGGGCCTTGTCGATCTCGTTCTGCGGGACCATCGCGAGGCCCTGGCCGCGGGCGGACTGGGCGACGTACGACAGGGCCATGACGGCGGCGCGGGCGAGATCCTCGCGGGCCTGCTTCTCGTCGATGTCGAGGAGGGGTTTGAGGCCCCAGACGGGGGCGAGCATGGCGAGCGCGGACTGCACGTCGACACGGATGTCGCCGGAGTGGACGGGGATCGGGAACGGCTCGGCGGGCGGCAGACCGGGGTTGAAGGCGCCGTCGACGAGGAGTCCCCAGACGTTGCCGAAGGAGACATGGCCGACGAGGTCCTCGATGTCGACGCCCCGGTACCGGAGAGCGCCGCCCTCCTTATCCGGTTCGGCGATCTCCGTCTCGAACGCGACGACTCCTTCGAGTCCGGGTACGAAGTCGGACATCAGGCGGCTCCTCGTGATGTGTACGACGGATGGTGTTGTGGGGGGGGGTGTGCCTGCCCCTGTGCCCTTGTCCGGGCGACGGTCGGCGATGTGCGGTCCGCGCACCGGCCGCACGGTCGTATACGAAGACTCCCGAATGCTCCTCGAACAGTCTCCGCCGACTCGCGGTCCGAAAGCGGTCACCCCGGTGATGCCCCGTACGGCTGGTCCTCCAACCGGAACGGCACCAGCACGATATCTCCGAGTGCCACCTTTGGGGAGAGTGCGCGGCACTGAGTGCCACTGCGTGATGAAGCACACCCACCTCCGTGAGCGGGCCCGGATACGGCAGGATGACCGCGTGAACGATCGTTTCCCGGACGAATCCACGACCGAGCCCCTCATCCAGCGCGCGGCCGAGGCCGCCGAGGCCGCGGACGAGGAGATCGCCGCCGACCCTGCCGCCATGCGGGCGCACTACCGCGCCGAGGGCCTCGACGAGGGCGGTCTCGCCGCGCACCCCATGGAGCAGTTCTCCCGCTGGTTCAAGCAGGCGGCGCAGGCCGCGGTGCACGGATTCGTGCACGAGCCGAACGCGATGGTCGTCTCCACGGCGGACGCCGAGGGCCGGCCCAGCTCCCGCACGGTACTGCTCAAGCAGTACGACGAGCAGGGCTTCGTCTTCTACACCAACTACGACTCGCGCAAGGCCGACGAGCTGGCCCGGAACCCGTACATCTCGCTGCTCTTCCCGTGGCACCCGATGGCCCGCCAGGTGATCGTCACCGGGACGGCGCGGCGCACCGGACGGGACGAGACCGCCGCGTACTTCCGCACCCGCCCGCACGGCTCCCAGCTGGGCGCCTGGGCGAGCACGCAGTCCACGGTCATCTCCTCGCGCACGGAGCTGGACGTCTCGTACGCCGAGCTGAGCGCCCGCTACCCGGAGGGCGAGCAGGTGCCGGTGCCGCCGCACTGGGGCGGTTTCCGGATCGCCCCGCAGACGGTCGAGTTCTGGCAGGGCCGCGAGAACCGGCTCCACGACCGGCTCCGCTACGCGGCCGAGCCCGACGGCAGCTGGCGGATCGAACGCCTCAGCCCCTGACCGGCGGGCGGGAGCGGTACCGGCCGCCGAACCCCTGACCTGCGGGCGAGCGGTACCGCCAGCCGCTCAGCCCCTGGCCTGCGGGAAGGCCGTACCGGCCGTCGTTCGCCACCGGCCGCCATCACCGCTCGGGCGCGCCGGCCCCGGGCGGTCCGCCGCCTCAGCGCTCTCGCCTCCGGGCGTTCTGCCCCTCGGCGCGCTCACCTGCGCGCATTGAGCGCCCGGGCGCGCTGCCCCTGGACATCCGCCCCCTCGGCACGCTCAGCCCAACGCCTCCTCCACGATCGCGCCCCATTGCTCGACGACCCGCTCGCGGCGCGCGGCGTCGTCGGTGAGCAGGTTCGCGAGGCCGAGGCCGCGCGCCATGTCGAGCAGGCCCTGCACCGTCTCGCGCACCCCGGGCCGGGATTCGTCCGCGCCCAGCAGGTCCACCGCGATGCGGTGGCTCTCGCGGCCTACGCGGGCTTCCAGTTCGGTCACCCGGGACCGGAGCTGGTCCTCGTTGGAGGCCGCGACCCACAGGTGCAGGGCGGCCCGGAACAACGGCCCGGTGTAGAGGCCGACGAGGGCCGCGACGACGACACGCCGGTCGGCGGGGCCGTCCGGGAACAGGGCGCGCAGGGCGGTGGAGCGTTCCTCGGCGACGTACTCGACCGCAGCCGTGAAGAGGTCCTCACGGGTCGGGAAGTGGTGCTGGGCCGCGCCCCGGGACACCCCGGCGCGCTCGGCGACGACGGAGACCGTGGAGCCCGCCCAGCCGTGCTCGGCAAGGCAGGCCACGGCGGCGGCCAGGAGCCGCTGCCGGGTGGCCCGGCTGCGGTCCTGTTTGGGGACGTGCGGAGTACGTGCCGCGTGTTCCGTCGTGCTCACACCACCCATGCGGGATCCCGTCGTTCGAGGAAGGCCGTCATCCCCTCGCGGGCCTGCGCGGAGGAGAACAGCCGGGCCGAGAGCGCGGTCAGGTCCGCCGCGTCCCGGTCGAAAGCCTCCAGCACCTTAGCCGTGAGCAGCGCCTTCGTCTCGGCGAGGGCTTCGGGGGCCGCTCTGCGCAGTCCGTCCAGAACGGGCGCGAGTACGGCGTCCACGTCGTCGCCGGCCGCCGTCAGGAGCCCGGTGCGGACCGCCTCGGCGGCGTCGAAGCGCTCGCCGGTGAGGTAGTAGCGGGCGAGTGCGCGCGGGTCGGCGCGGGGCAGCAGCGGGAGCGAGATCACGGCGGGGGCGACCCCGATGCGTACCTCGGTGAAGGCGAAGCTCGCCTCCGGGCCGGCCACCGCGAGGTCGCAGGCCCCGAGCAGGCCGAGGCCGCCCGCCCGGACGTGTCCGCTCACCCGGGCCAGGACGGGCTTGCGCAGTTCGACGATCTGCCGCAGGAGGCCGACGAAGGCCTCCGGGGGCGGGGGGTCGCGCAGGTCGGCGCCCGCGCAGAAGGTGTTCCCGGTGTGGGTCAGGACGACCGCGCGTAGGTCGTCGTCCTTGCCGCAGCGGGTGAGGGCGTCGGCGAGCTCGCCCACGAGGACGGCCGACAGGGCGTTGCGGGTGTCCGGCGAGTCCAGGGTGAGGGTGGTGACGCCGCGCTCGTGCGCCGCGTGGACGACGGTCATGACAGGCCTCGCAGTTCGCGGCGCAGGATCTTTCCGGAGACCGCCCTCGGGACCGTGTCGATGAAGGTGACGAGACGGACCCGCTTGTACGGGGCGACGCGCTCGGCGACGTGCATCATCACCTCTCCCTCGGTGAGGTCGGCGGCGGAGGGCTGGCGCACCACGAAGGCGTGCGGGACCTCGTTGTTGTCCTCGTTGTAGGCGCCGATGACAGCGGCGTCGGCGATGCCGGGGTGGGTGAGCAGCAGTGCTTCCAGTTCGGCGGGGGCGACCTGGAAGCCCTTGTACTTGATGAGTTCCTTGACGCGGTCCACGACGAACAGCCAGCCGTCCGCGTCCACATGGCCGACGTCGCCGGTGTGCAGCCAGCCGTCCGGGTCGATCATCGCGGCGGTCGCGTCGGGGCGGCCCAGATAGCCCTTCATGACCTGGGGACCCCGGACCACGATCTCGCCGGCCTCTCCGACACCGAGGTCCTTGTCCGGGTCGTCGAGGGAGACGATGCGCATCTCGGTGCCCGCGACGAGCTTGCCGACCGTCCCCGGGGGCGGGTTCTCGGCGTCCAGCGGTACGACGTGCGTGCCGGGCGACAGCTCCGTCATGCCGTACGCCTGGCCCACCGGCGGCAGCCCCAGCCGGGCCGAACAGGCGGCCGCCAGCGCGGCGTCCAGGGGAGCGGCCGAGCAGACGATGTACTTCAGGGACGACAGGTCGTACTCCGCGACCGCCGGGTGCTTGGCGAGCGCCAGGACGATCGGCGGCGCCACGTACAGACCGGTGATGCGGTGCTTCTGGATCGCGCCCAGGAAGGTGTCGAGTTCGAAGCGGGGCAGCACCACGACGGTGGCGCCCTGTCGCAGGGGCGCGTTCATCAGGGCCGTCAGCCCGTAGATGTGGAAGAACGGCAGCACGGCGAGGATGCGGTCGCCGGGGTTCATCGGCATGGCCGGCGAGAGCTGGGCGAGGTTGGTGGCTATGGAGCGGTGGGTGAGCATCACGCCCTTGGGGACGCCGGTGGTGCCCGAGGAGTACGGGAGCGCCGCCACGTCCTCCACCGGGTCGATGTCGACCTGCGGTTCGGGAGCGGTGCTGCCCAGCAGGTCGGCCAGCGAGCGGTGCCCCGGCGCCTGGTCGCACACGAAGATCTCCCGTACGCCGCCCGCGAGTTCGGCGGCCTGCCGGGCCGCCTCCAGCAGCGGCGAGACGGTCACGATCCAGCGGGCCGAGGAGTCTTTCAGCTGTTTGGCGAACTCCTCGGGCGTGGCGAGCGGGTGCACGGTCGTGACCGACGCCCCCGCGCGCGTGGCCCCGTAGAAGACCGTCGGGAAGGCGATGGTGTTGGGGCTGTGCAGGGCGAGCACATCGCCCTTGCGCAGTCCCGCGTCGGCGAACGCGGCGGCCAGCCGCCGGTGGTACTGGTCGAGTTGGCCGTAGGTGAGCGTGGTGCCGTCGACGCCGTCGACGAGCGCGGGCGTCTCGCCGCGCTCGGCGGCGTGGCCCAGGACGGCGTCGTGGATGGGTTCCTCGACGGCCGGTACATCTGCGTACTCGCTGCGGAACACGGTTCCTCCTAGAGCGCTCAGTACGACTTGGGCAGGCCCAGGGTCTGGTGGGAGACGTAGTTGAGAATCATCTCCCTGCTGACGGGTGCGATACGAGACACGCGCGCCGCGGTAATCAGGGAGGCGAGGCCGAACTCCCGGGTGAGGCCGTTGCCGCCGAGGGTGTGCACCGCCTGGTCGACGGCCCGCACACAGGCCTCCCCCGCCGCGTACTTGGCCATGTTGGCGGCCTCCCCCGCCGCGATGTCGTCCCCGGAGTCGTACAGGAACGCGGCCTTCTGCATCATCAGACGGGCGAGTTCGAGCTCGATGTGGGCCTGTGCGAGCGGGTGGGCGATGGCCTGGTGGGCGCCGATCGGAGCCTTCCAGACCGTGCGGTCGCGGGCGTACTCGACGGCCCTGGCGAGCGCGAAACGGCCCATGCCGATCGCGAACGCGGCCGTCATCACCCGCTCCGGGTTGAGCCCGGCGAACAGTTGCAGCAGCCCTGCGTCCTCTCCCCCACTGCCGAAAGCGTGGGAGGGGCCCCCACCGACCAGCGCGTCGGCCGGCAGCCGCACCTCGTCCAGGGTGAGCTCGAACTGCTTCTCGGCACTGGCCAGTTCCATGTCGATCTGCCGCCGCCCGAATCCCTCGGTGTCGCGCGGGACGATGAACAGGCAGGGCTTGAGACTGCCGGTGCGGGCGTCCTCCGTGCGGCCCACGATGAGCGTCGCGTCGGCGATGTCGACGCCGGAGATGAACACCTTGCGGCCGTTCAGGACCCAGTCGGTGCCGTCGCGGCGGGCCGTCGTGGTGATCCGGTGCGAGTTGGACCCGGCGTCGGGCTCGGTGATGCCGAACGCCATGGTGCGGGTGCCGTCCGAAAGGCCCGGCAGCCACTGCCGCTTCTGCTCCTCGGTGCCGAAGCGGGCGATGACCGTGCCGCAGATGGCGGGCGAGACGACGAGCATCAGCAGCGGGCAGCCCGCCGCGCCCAACTCCTCCAGCACGATGGACAGTTCCGCGATGCCGCCGCCTCCGCCGCCGTACTCCTCCGGGAGGTTCACCCCGAGGTAGCCGAGCTTGCCCGCCTCGGACCAGAGCTCGTCGGGGTGGCCGCCCTCGGCGACGACCTTGGTCATGTACTCACGGCCGTAGCGCTTGCCGAGAGCGGCGACCGCGGAACGGAGCGCCTTGTGTTCATCGGTCTCTGTGACAGGGCTCATGACGGCTCCTCGGTACGGAGGTTCGGTACGGAAATTGCTGCCTGTACGTAGCTGTTCGCGCCCGCGCGGCGGACACCCGCGCGGTGGTGCGGTCGGCGCCCCGGTGACGGGGCGCGCTCTCACCGGGTGTCGCCCCCGGCTGCCGGTTCCTGCGCTGCCGGTTCCTGCGCGACCCCGTCCTGCGCCGTCTCCTCCCGCACGACGGCCAGCAGCGCGCCCACCTCCACCTGCTGTCCGACCACGGCGTGCAGGGCGGTGAGCGTGCCCGCCGCCGGCGCCGAGATCCTGTGCTCCATCTTCATCGCCTCCAGCCACAGCAGCGGTTCCCCCGCCCGCACGGCCGCGCCCTCGGCGAGCCCCTCGGCCACCCGGACCACGGTGCCCGGCATCGGCGCGAGCAGCGAACCCGGAGCCCGGTCCGCGGCCGGATCGGGGAAGCGGGGGAGCTCGGTCAACGCGGTGGCGTTCACGAAGACCTGGCCGTCCGCGTACCGCGTGACCTCGAACGTCCGCCGCACACCGGCCACTTCGAGGACGACGCGGCCCGCGTCGGCGTGCACCACGCGCACCCCGTCGGCCGCGAGTCCCTCGCGCGTGTGCCGGTAGGCGGCCTCGTGCTCGGCGCCGTGCATCCGGTAGCGCTTGGTATGCGGCTGCGACGCCAGGTTCCGCCAGCCGCCGAACCTGGACCGGCCGTGCCCGTCGGCCAGGGCGGCGGCCAGCGGGGCGTACGGATCGGGGGCCGGCACGGTCAGCGCGGCGAGGTGACGGTCGTAGAACCCCGTGTCCATCCGGGCCCCGGCGAACTCCTCGTGCCGCAGCGACCGTACGAGCAGATCCCGGTTGGTGACCGGGCCGTGGACCGTGGACCGCTCCAGGGCGCCGGCCAGTTTCCGCACGGCCTCGGCGCGGGTGCCGGCGTGCGCGACGACCTTCGCGAGCATCGGGTCGTAGTGGACGGAGACCGAGTCCCCGTCGGTGAACCCGGTGTCCAGCCGGACGCCGTCCGGGACGGCGATCCGGTGCAGGTTGCCCGTCTGCGGCGCCCACGCGCCCGCCGGGTCCTCCGCGTACAGCCGGGCTTCCACGGCGTGGCCGCGTGCGGGCGGGGGCTCGCTCTCCAGCCGCTCCCCCTCCGCGACCCGCAGTTGCAGGGCCACCAGATCGACCCCGAACACTGCCTCCGTCACCGGGTGTTCGACCTGGAGGCGGGTGTTCATCTCCAGGAAGTGCGCGGTGCCGTCGGCCACCAGGAACTCGACCGTGCCGGCGCCGACGTAGTCCACGGCGCGGGCGGCGCGTACCGACAACTCGTAGAGCGTGTGCGTGAGTTCGTCTCCGAGCCCGGGAGCGGGCGCCTCCTCGATCACCTTCTGGTGGCGCCGCTGGAGGGAGCAGTCCCGTGTGCCGAGCGGCCAGACCGTGCCGTGCGTGTCGGCCAGGATCTGCACCTCGACGTGCCGGCCGCCCTCCACGTACGGCTCGACGAACACCTCGCCGTCCCCGAAGGCGCTCAGCGCCTCCGCGCGGGCCGCCTCCAACTCGGTTTCCAGATCCGCCAGTTCGCGGACGATCCGCATCCCGCGCCCGCCGCCGCCCGCGGCGGCCTTGACCAGCACCGGCAGGTCCCCGGCGGTGACGCGCTCCAGGGGCGCGAGCCCCATCAGCTTCTTCGCCCGGGTCTTGGAGGCCATCGCCTCGATCGCCTCCGGCGACGGACCGACCCACACCAGCCCCGCGTCGATCACCGCCCGCGCGAACCCGGCGTTCTCCGACAGGAACCCGTACCCCGGGTGCACGGCGTCGGCGCCCGCGTCCAGCGCGGCCCGCACGATCAGATCACCCCGCAGATACGTCTCCGCGGGCGTGTTGCCCGGCAACCGCACCGCCGCGTCCGCCACCCGCGCGTGCAGGGCGTTCTCGTCGGCGTCCGAATACACCGCGACGGTGCGCACCCCCGCCTCGCGGCAGGTACGGAAGACCCGGCAGGCGATCTCGCCCCGGTTGGCGACCAGCAGACTCGAAATCACGAGATCCCTCACATCCGGAAGACGCCGAAGCCACCGCGCGCGCCCTCGAAGGGCGCGGTGTGGATCGCGGACAGGCACAGGCCGAGGACGGTGCGGGTGTCGCGCGGGTCGATGACCCCGTCGTCGTACAGCCGCCCGGACAGGAACATCGGCAGCGACTCGGACTCGATCTGCTGCTCCACCATGGCGCGCAGCGCCGCGTCGGCGTCGTCGTCGTACGGATGCCCCTTCGCGGCGGCCGACTGCCGGGCGACGATCGACAGGACGCCCGCGAGCTGCTGCGGGCCCATCACCGCCGACTTGGCGCTGGGCCACGCGAACAGGAACCGCGGGTCGTAGGCGCGCCCGCACATCCCGTAGTGGCCGGCTCCGTAGGAGGCTCCCATCAGCACCGACAGATGCGGGACCCGCGAGTTGCTCACCGCGTTGATCATCATCGCGCCGTGCTTGATGATGCCGCCCTGCTCGTACTCCTTGCCGACCATGTAGCCGGTGGTGTTGTGCAGGAAGAGCAGCGGGATGTCGCGCTGGTTGGCCAGCTGGATGAACTGGGCGGCCTTCTGGGACTCGGCGCTGAACAGCACGCCCTGGGCGTTGGCGAGAATGCCGACCGGATAGCCGTGCAGGCTCGCCCAGCCGGTGGTCAGACTCGTCCCGTACAGCGGCTTGAACTCGTCGAAGTCCGAGCCGTCGACGATCCGGGCGATCACCTCGCGCGGGTCGAACGGATGCTTGAGATCCCCCGGGACGATCCCCAGGAGCTCGTCCTCGTCGTGCTTCGGGGGCGCCGCAGGAGCCGGATCGCCGTACGCCTTGCGGTGGTTCAGGCGGGCAACGACCCGGCGGGCCTGGCGGAGCGCGTCCTGCTCGTCGACGGCGAAGTAGTCCGCGAGGCCCGACACGCGCGCGTGCATCTCGGCACCGCCCAGCGACTCGTCGTCGCTCTCCTCGCCCGTGGCCATCTTCACCAGGGGCGGCCCGCCGAGGAAGACCTTCGCCTTCTCCTTGACCATGATCACGTGGTCGGACATTCCGGGGACGTACGCGCCTCCGGCCGTCGAGTTCCCGAAGACCACCGCCACCGTGGGGATTCCGGCCGCGGACAACCGCGTGAGGTCGCGGAAGATCGCGCCCCCGGGGATGAAGATCTCCTTCTGCGAGGGCAGATCCGCACCGCCCGACTCGACCAGGCTGATGCAGGGCAGCCGGTTCGCGAGGGCGATGTCGTTCGCCCGCAGCGCCTTCTTCAGGCTCCAGGGGTTGCTGGCGCCGCCGCGCACGGTCGGGTCGTTCGCGGTGATCAGGCACTCGACCCCCTCGACCACGCCGATGCCGGTGACGAGCGAGGCGCCCACCGCGTAGTCACTGCCCCAGGCCGCGAGCGGCGACAGCTCCAGGAAGGGCGTGTCGGGGTCGAGCAGCAGCTCGATCCGCTCCCGGGCCAGGAGCTTGCCGCGCTTCCGGTGCCGGGCGACGTACTTCTCGCCGCCGCCCGCCAGCGCCTTGGCGTGCTCGGTCTCCAGGTCCGCGAGCTTGCCGAGCATGGTCGCGCGGTGGGCCGCGTACTCGGGGCTCCTGGTGTCGAGCGCGGAGGAAAGCACGGTCACAGAAGGACCTCCGGAATATCCAGGTGACGGGAGCGGAGCCATTCGCCGAGGGCCTTGGCCTGGGGGTCGAAACGGGCCTGGGAGGCGACGCCTTCGCCGAGGATCCCCTCGACCACGAAGTTCAGGGCGCGCAGATTGGGCAGGACGTGCCGGACGATCTTCAGATCACGGCTCTCCGGGATCAGACTCCGGAACCTGTCCGTCGTCAGGTGATGGGCCAGCCACCGCCAGGCGTCGTCCGTGCGCGCCCAGACGCCGACGTTCGCGTTCCCGCCCTTGTCCCCGCTGCGTGCCCCCGCGACCAGTCCGAGCGGCTCCCGCCGGGTCGGCCCCGCCGGCAACGGCTCGGGCAGGGACGGTTCTTCGAGGGGCTCCAGTACGAGTGTGTCGTGGGCCGGGGGCACGGCGATCCGGCGCCCGTCGTGGAGGACCGCCATATGGTCCACGGTGCCATGGGGGACGTACACATCCTCGAAGACCCCATAGGGCGAGCCCGCTCCAGGTGGCGCCATCACATGGAATCCGGGGTAGCTGGCCAGCGCCAGTTCCACGGCGGCTCCGCTCAGGGCCCGGCCGACCGCCGTCTGGTCCCGGTCGCGCACGACGAGGCGGAGCAGGGCGCTCGCGGTCTCCTCGGTCGGGGCGTCGGGGTGATCGGTGCGGGAGAGGTCCCAGCGGACCTCCGCCGGGCGGGACTTCGCCGCGTCGAAGGCGGCCTCCAGCTGGGCCTTTACGAGCTCCGCCTTGCGTTCGATGTCGAGGCCGGTCAGCACGAAGGCGACCTCGTTGCGGAAGCCGCCGAGCTTGTTGAGGCCGACCTTGAGGGTGGGCGGCGGGGCCTCGCCGCGCACACCGTCGATCCGGACGCGGTCCGGGCCCACCTGGGTGAGTACGGCCGTGTCGAGGCGGGCGGTGACGTCGGGTCCCGCGTACCGGGCGCCCTGCGTCTCGTAGAGGAGCTGCGCGGTGACCGTGCCGACGTCGACGAGGCCGCCGGTGCCGTCGTGCTTGGTGATGACGCTCGACCCGTCCTCGTGGAGCTCGGCGAGCGGGAAGCCGGGGTGGCGCAGCCGCGCGGGGTCGTGGTCGGCGAAGAAGGCGTAGTTGCCGCCGGTGGCCTGCGTGCCGCACTCCAGGACGTGCCCGGTGACGACCGCGCCCGCGAGCCGGTCGTAGTCGCCCGGCCCCCAGCCGAAGTGGGCGACGGCGGGCCCGGTGACGAGCGCCGCGTCGGTGACACGTCCGGTGACGACGATGTCGGCGCCCTCGCGCAGACAGGCGGCGATGCCGGCACCGCCCAGGTAGGCGTGCGCGGCGAGGCTGCCGGGGTATCGGTGCGTGAGGTCGTCGCCCTCGACGTGGGCGACGACGACCGGGATGCCGAGCCGGCCGGCCAACTCCCGCACGGCGTCGGCGAGTCCGGCCGGGTTCAGACCGCCCGCGTTGGTGACGAGGCGGACGCCGCGCTCGTGGGCGAGGCCGAGGCACTCCTCCAGCTGGCGCAGGAAGGTCTTGGCGTAGCCGCGTCCGGAGTCCTTCAGCCGGTCGCGGCCGAGGATGAGCATGGTCAGTTCGGCGAGGTAGTCGCCGGTGAGGACGTCGAGCGGGCCGCCGGTGAGCATCTCGCGCAGCGCGTCGAAGCGGTCGCCGTAGAAGCCGGAGGCGTTGCCGATGCGCAGCGGGCTCCTCCCGGCTCCCGGGGTCACTGGTCGGTCTCCTTGGGCTCGCGCCCGGCACCCGGCGGGCCGGCGAAGGCCTGGGCGATGTCCAGCCAGCGGTCGGCGTCCGGGCCCTCCGCCCGTACGGCGAGGTCGGCGCGGTGCGCCCGCTGGGTCACCAGCAGGCAGAAGTCGAGGGCGGGGCCGGTGACGCGCTGCGGGGCGTCGGCCGGACCGTAGGCCCACACCTCGCCGGAGGGGCCCTCGAGCTCGACGCGGAACTCCTCGGCGGGTGCGGCGAGGCCGTGCACCGCGAAGGCGAAGTCACGGGCGCGCACCCCGATGCGGACCACATGCCTCAGCCGGTCGGTGGGTTCGCGCACCACACCCAGCGCGTCGGCCACGTCCTGTCCGTGGGCCCAGGTCTCCATCAGGCGCCCGGTGGCCATGGAGGCGACCGACATGGGCGGGCCGTACCAGGGGAACCGGGTTCCGGTGGGTGCCGCGCGCAGGGCCGTCTCCAGGGCGGTCCGCCCTTCACGCCAGCCGGTGAGCAGCAGGGCGGGCGGCTGGGCGGCGCCCGTCTCCGCGCCCTCGTCCACGAAGCCGTCGGGAGAGGCGAGCGCCTTCTCGACCTCCTTCGCGAAGGCGTCGGCGTCGGTGACGGCGAGCAGGGCCGACCGGTCGGTCCAGGCGAGATGCGCGATCTGGTGGGCGACGCTCCAGCCCCCGGCGGGCGTATCGAGCGCCCACTGCTTCTCGCTCAACTCCCCCACCAAACGGTCGAGTTCCTCACTCTCCCGGTGCAGATCGTCGATCACGGAGACCACGGACGACGCGTCGGACACGATGCGCTCCCCTCGGGACACGACGGTGTGTGGCACGGAGCATGACAGCGACCCAAGAAACAATCAAGCGTGCTTGCATTAAATGCGTCGCCCACTCGCCGTCCCACCGGACGGCGGTCCGGCGCATCAAACCCTCAGGGCACCGCATCCGGGCCAGGCTCCAGCGCCCCTGCCACCGGGCGCGAGCCGCCGCGGCGCCGGATCTCGCGGCGACGGCATCGGTCCTGAACTCGTCCGAGTGGCCCTTCATCGCTATCGGCGGACTTTCTCGCTCTCTCCGGAACAAGCAGTTCCGGTATCAGCGCGTCCACCAATCAGATTGAGAACACAACCATTTGAAGTTCTCGGGCATCTAAGCCTCCGTACTCAACGAACCCTTTCGCATACGTCACCCCGAAGCGGCTGCGCCCAGAAGCCCGGCACAGCCGGAAACTGGGCATCGGACGGCGGCACCGCCCGGGTGGCAACGAGTACGGCCACCGTCGCCGAGTTCCAAGGGAAACAATGCACCAACTCCGAGTCAGCGTGATCGTCCCCGCCTACAACGCCATGCCCGAGCTCACCGACTGCATCACTTCGGCGATGGAGCAGACCATCGGCCCGGACCGGCTCGAGATCATCGCTGTGAACGACGGATCGACCGACGGCACCGGCAAAGAGCTCGACCGGCTCGCCGCTCTGCACCCCTCACTGCGCGTCATCCACCAGGAGAACTCGGGCACCGCGGCCATCCCGCGCAACGTCGCCCTCGACGTCGCCCGCGGTGACTACGTCTTCTTCCTCGACTCCGACGACTACCTGGGCCCCGACGCGCTGCGCCGCATGGTGGCCATGGCCGACGAGAACAACACCGACATCGTGCTGGGCAAAATGGTCTCGGTGGGCGGCCGGGCCGTGCCCACCGCGGTCTTCAAGAACTCCCAGCCGCGTACGGACATATTCTCCTCGGCCGCATACTCGACCCTCGGCTGCTGGAAGCTCTTCCGCCGTTCGCTGCTGGAACGGCTGAACCTGCGCTTCCCGCCGTTCCGCAACACCGAGGACAAGCCGTTCACCGCCGCCGCGTACCTCAACGCGAATGGTGTATCCGTTGTCGCGGACTACGACTGCTATTACCACCGCGACCGCGCGAACGGAAACAACCTCACCCTCACCGCGCAGAACCTGAGCCACCGAATACAGGGCACCCGGCTGTGCTTCGAGACGGTGGCCCGCTATCTGGAGCCGGGGCCGCGGCGCGACCAGATCATGCGTCGGCATGTCGAATGGGAACTGTGCGGCCCGCTGTGGTGGCTGCTGCTCCGGGAGAGCGACGAGGAGATCCGCGAGCGCATCTACCCGGAGATCCGCGACTGGGTGGAGAACTGGGTCACCGACCCGATCATCGAGAAGCTCGAGCCGCGCGACCGGCTGCTGCTGCACCTGCTGCGGGCCGACCGGTTCGAGGAAGTGATGACGGTCATCCGCAACGCCAAGGAGGACGCCGAGCGCGGTCACGTCATCGACGGGGGCCGGGTCTACTGGGAACATCCGCTCTTCCGCGACACGGCGGCGGGGGTGCCGGACAGCGCGTTCGACGTCACCGGCCGACTGCCGGTGCGCCACCGGATCGAGTCGGCGGACAGGCAGGAGGACGGCGTGCTGCGACTGACCGGCCACGCCTACATCGAGAACGTCGCCTCCTTGGACGCGGCCACCGAGCTGGTGCTGCGCTGCCACGACGCGAACCACCCGGAGGTCCGCATCCCCGCGCAGGTGCACGCCGTCGCCGGGCTCCCGGACGACGAGCGCTACGCGAACGCGGGCTTCGTCGCGGACATCGCCCTGTCCACGGCGGCGGCCGGCGCCCCGCTGGGCCGGGGCCGGTGGAACCTCTTCCTCGACGTACGGGCACAGGGGGTCGGTCGTACGGTCCGGCTGAAGAGACCCGAGACCGAGCGGACACCTCAGCAGTGGATCATGACGACGGCCTCGGGCAATCCCACCACCATCACCCCGTACATGACGAAATGGGGCAACTTCTCTCTTGATGTCGGCCAAGAGGTGCCGCGCGACGACACCCCCTGCCAGGTGACCGAGACGTCGTGGCACAGGTCGCGAAAGGGCACGCTGGTGGTGGCCGGCACGCTGGCCGGTGAGGATGCGCAGGACATCGGGGCGCTGCGTTTACGCGTGGAGAACGCCACGGGCGACCGCCGCGAGGTCCCGGCGTCGCTCGACCGGGCCGCCGGGAGGTTCACGGCGGAGCTCCCGGTCAAGGGCCTGCGCCCGGGCCGCTGGACGGTGACCCTGCCCGGCCCCTCCCCCTTCCCTGTCGCCGCCGTCCCCCACCTCACGGGCCTGGGCCGCACCCGCTGGTTCCACATCGCCCGCCCCTACGCCGCCCGTCCGGTGAAAGAGGCGTCGGAGACAACGCTGGTGATGGAGATCCACGCGGTGGACGTGCCGAGGGTTGTACTGCGGAAGCTGCGGGGGGTTGCGCGGAGGGGGCGGGGCTAGCGCCGGTGCCGGAAAAGCCTGCCGGAAGCTCGCGGCGTCCGATGCCGGGGGCACCTCCGACGCCTTTCAGGCCGTGGGGGCGCATCGCAAGGCGGAGCATCATGCGTGTACTGGACGTACTCGGGTGATGCGACAACGCGGCGTGGGGGTCCCCCTGCTCGAAGAGCTTGGGGGAGTGCCGTTCCGGGCGTCGCGAGCCGGTGAACCTTTCCGGTCGCAGCCCTGGCGAGCGCGCCCGTCGGCCGGCCGACGGCGGGCCATCGCCGGCATCACCGTTTCCGGTGTGCCCGGGCGTCGGGTCAAGACGTCCGGTCGGCCTCCAGACCCTTCCCTCTTCCCCGCCCCACCTGGGTGCGCACCGCGCCCATGCTCGCCGCGACGACCAGGGTGATGGCGAGGGACTGGACAAGGGAGAGCGTCTGGTCGAGGACGAGGAATCCGGCGGTGGCGGCCACGGCCGGTTCCAGGCTCATGAGGATGGCGAAGGTGGAGGCCGGGAGGCGGCGCAGGGCGACGAGTTCGAGGGTGTAGGGCAGCACCGAGGAGAGCACGGCCACCGCCGCGCCCAGGGCGACCGTCGTCGGAACGAGGAGCTTCGAGCCCGACTCGACGATCCCGAGCGGCAGGAACGCCACCGCCGCGACCGCCATGGCCAGGGCGAGCCCGTCGGCCTGGGGGAAGCGTCTGCCCGTACGCGCACTGAAGATGATGTACGCCGCCCACATGGCCCCCGCGCCCAGGGCAAAGGCGACACCCGCGGGGTCGAGGCTGCTGAAGCCTCCGCCGCCGAGCAGGAAGACCCCGCCGAGGGCAAGGGCCGCCCAGACCGCGTTGAGGGCGCGGCGGGAGGCGAGGACGGAGAGGGCGAGCGGGCCGAGCACTTCGAGCGTGACGGCCGGGCCGAGCGGGATGCGGGCGACCGACTGGTAGAAGAGGCCGTTCATCGCGGCCATGGCGAGGCCGAAGGCGACCACCGTGTTCCAGTCGGCGCGCGAGTGCCCGCGCACCTTGGGCCGACAGACCACCAGCAGCACGATCGCGGCCACCAGCAGGCGCAGCGTCACCACGCCGAGGGCGCCCGCTCTGGGCATCAGGCTCACCGCGAGAGCCCCGCCGAACTGCACCGAGACGCCTCCGGCGAGAACCAGGCCCACGGACCCGAGGGCGCCGCGCCGACCGGGGCCGCCCGCGGTGGGCACGCCGGCCGCGGGCACGGGTGCCAGGGCGGGAGCAGCCGGGGCCGGAGAGGACGGGGCGACGCTGGGGGAGTTCACGGGGCCTACCAGAGGATCGACTCGAATTCGTCCATCGTACTGCACTCGTCAGTCCAGAGTAATGGACTTGTCCAGGTGCGTAAAGCCCTTACGGTGCTGTCCATGGAGGTGGGTATCCGTCGGGGAGTGCGCGGCCGGAACGAGCGCCGGGGCGCCGGGGAGGCGGTCGAGGAGTGGCACCCCCTGCGGCTCCGGCCGGCGGCTGAAACCGGCCCGGCCCCTCCGCACGTGCACGGGGAGCTGCGGGCCGGCGGCGGGTCAGCGGTCAGCGGTCAGCGACGGCTCATGTACAGGTCGAGTGCCTTGTGCAGCAGGCGGTTGATGGGGAAGTCCCACTCTCCGAGGTACTCCGCGGCCTCGCCGCCCGCGCCCGCCTTGAAGCGGAGCAGGCCGACGAGGTGGTCGGTCTCGTCGAGGGTGTCGGTGATACCGCGGAAGTCGTAGACGGCGGCGCCCAGTGCGTGGGCGTCGGTCATCATGCGCCACTGGATGGCGTTGTTGGGCTGGACCTCGCGCTTGCGGCTGGTGGAGGCGCCGTAGGAGTACCAGACGTGGGTGCCGACGGTCAGCATGGTGGCCGCCGCGAGGACGTCGCCCTCGTGGTGGGCGAGATAGAGCCGCATGCGGTCGGGGTCCTCGGCCGTCAGCGAGGTCCACATCCGCTGGAAGTAGGGCAGCGGGCGCGGGATGAAACGGTCGCGCTCCGCCGTCTCCGCGTACAGCTCGTAGAAGGCGGGCAGGTCGTCGTAGCCGCCCCGGACCACCTGGACTCCTGCTTTGTCGGCCTTCTTGATGTTGCGCCGCCACTGCTGGTTGAGGCCCTTGTGAATCTCCTCCAGGGACCGTCCGGCGAAGGGGACCTGGAAGACGTAGCGGGGCTGACCCGCCGCGAAGCCGTCCTCGCCGCCCGGCTCGGTCCGCTGCCAGCCCATGCCCCGCAGCCGCTCCGCGATCTCGGCGGCACCCGGCTCCCGCGAGGTCGGCGTCACGTCGCCCAGCCGCCGCGCCGCCGGATCGGCGATGGCCGTCTTGACCGCGTCCGCGCTCCAGCGGCGCGCGACCACGGGCGGGCCCATCTTCACGGTGAACGCGCCGCGCGACTTGAGATGCGCCAGCATCGGCCGGAGCCAGCGTTCGGCGAGGTCCGGGTCGTGCCAGTCGATGACGGGGCCCTCGGGCAGATACGCGAGGTACCGCTTGACCTTCGGCAGGGGGCGCAGCAGCACGAGCGCGGCCCCGTGGAGCCGGCCGTCCCCGTCGAACCAGCCGAGGCTCTCCGCACGCCAGTCCGGCTTCACGTCGCCCCACGACGGCACCTGCATATGGCTGGCCGAGGGCCGCGAGCGGACGAACGCCAGGTGTTCGTCGCGGGTGATCGCCTGCAGGCGGAGGGCCATGCGCGTTGCTCCTCGAAGTCCTCGTACCGGTGGAATCGCCAGCGTACTTACCCGGGTCCCGCGGACCTGCCGCCCTGCGGGCCGTTCTCCAGCGCCTCGGCCAGTACCTCCGCCAGGTGGCGGCCCCGCCGGTCGGTCAGCTGGGCCAGCTGGGTGCGGCAGGAGAAGCCGTCGGCGAGGATCACCGCGGTGTCGTCGGCCGCCCGTACCGCCGGGAGAAGCTGTTCCTCCGCGCAGGCCCTCGACACCTCCTCGTGGCCCTTCTCGAAGCCGAAGTTGCCCGCGAGGCCGCAGCAGCCGCCGACGAGGGCGCCGGTCAGGCCCGCCGCGTCGCGCAGCCTGCGTTCGGCGGCGTCACCGAGGACCGCGTGCTGGTGGCAGTGCGTCTGGCCGACGGCCGGGCGGTCGAGGCGAGGTGGCGTCCAGGTCGGCGCGTGCCGTTCCAGGGCCTCGGCGAAGGTCATCACCGCCGCCGCCAGCCGCGCCGCGCGCGGGTCGTCGTGCAGCAGCTCGGGGAGGTCCGTGCGCAGCGCGGCGGCGCAGCTCGGTTCCAGGACGACGACCGGGATGTCGTCCATGGCGAGGTAGGGCTCCATGAGGTCGAGGGTGCGGCGGAGCACGGTGCGGGCTCGGTCGAGCTGGCCGGTCGAGACGTACGTCAGCCCGCAGCAGACGCGGTGGCGGCGGCGCGGCAGCAGTGTGGTGAGGCGGAGCGGTCCCCGGGTGACGCCGTCGCCGATGGGCCCGTGCCGCATCACCGTCCTCGGTGGCAGCAGTACGGCCAGTCCCGCGGCCTCCAGGACCCTCACGGCCGCGCGTCCGACGGAGGGTTCCAGGTGTTCGGTGAAGGTGTCCGGCCAGAGGAGGACCGTCTTCCCGCCGAAGCCCGGGAACAGTGGGCCCGCGAGCCGCCTCTCCCCGTTCCCCTCGCTCCCTCCCCGGCCCGGACCGCCCCGAACGTCCTCCTCGCTCCGGCGCCGCTCGCGCACGTACGCCCGCACCCGGTCCCGGAACCGGGTCGACCACCACCGGCTGAACGTCTCCGGTGCCAGCCGCGGGATCTCCCGTTCGGGCGCGATACCGGCCAGGCGCTTGGCGAGGGCGGCCAGCGGACGCATGGACGCGAGGGAGTTGACGAGCCGTGCCGAGCGGGTGCGGGTCACCGCGGCGAGCCAGAAGGGGAGCCGGCCCAGGGCGTAGTGCGCGGCGGGGCGGCGGCGGCCTGCGTAGTGGTGGTGGAGGAACTCCGCCTTGTACGTGGCCATGTCGACGCCGACCGGGCAGTCGGACCTGCATCCCTTGCACGACAGACACAGGTCCAGCGCGTCGCGGACCTCCGTCGAGCGCCATCCGTCGGTGACGATCTCGCCGGCGAGCATCTCGTGCAGCAGCCGGGCGCGCCCGCGCGTGGAGTGCTCCTCCTCGCCGGTCGCCCGGAAGGAGGGGCACATGACGTCGGCGCCGCCCGGCCCCGACGCCGTACGGCACTTGGCGACGCCCACGCAGCGGCGCACCGCCGCCGAGAAGTCGCCGCCGTCCGCCGGGTAGCCGAACTCCACGTCCACCGGGCGGTGCGGCAGGACCGCGAACCGCAGGTTCTCGTCCAGCCGGTGCGGGCGGACGAGCATGCCGGGGTTGAGCAGGCCGTCCGGGTCCCAGAGGTCCTTCGCCTTCTCGAAGAGGCCGACCATCTCGGCGCCGTACATCGCCGGCAGCAGTTCCGCGCGCGCCTGCCCGTCCCCGTGCTCCCCGGACAGCGAGCCGCCGTGGGAGACGACGAGGTGGGCGGCCTCCTCCGAGAAGCGCCGGAATCGGGCGACGCCCGCCGCGGAGATCAGGTCGAAGTCGATGCGGACGTGGATGCAGCCGTCGCCGAAGTGCCCGTACGGCGTTCCGTGCAGGCCGTGGGCCGCGAGCAGGGCCCGGAAGTCCCGCAGGTAGGCGCCGAGCCGGGCGGGCGGCACCGCGCAGTCCTCCCAGCCGGGCCAGGCCTCACCGCCGAGCCCTCGGCCCCCACCGGGCAGCAGGGAGTCGCCCCCGGCGTACGGCATACGGGTCGCGGTGCCGCTCGCGTCCTCCCGCAGCCGCCACAGCGCCCGCTGCCCCGCCGGGTCGGTGACCACCAGGGCGCCTCGTACGTCCGCCGCCCGCACGATCGTGTCGGCGTGCGCGCGTGCCTCCGCCGGCGATCCGCCGCCCGTCTCCACGAACAGCCAGGCTCCGCCGCGCGGCAGCCCCGCGTCGGCGGGTACGAGATCGGCGGCCATCCCCTCCACGGTCAGCGGCCCCAGTGGCAGCAGACCGGCGGCGGCGTCCGCCGCGGCGCTCTCGTCGGGGTAGGCGAGGACGGCCAGCGCCCGCGCGCGGGGGGCCTCGACCAGTCGCAGGACCGCCTCGGTGAGGAGGCCCCAGGTGCCCTCGGAGCCGCAGAAGGCGCGGGCCACGTCCGCGCCCCGCTCGGGCAGCAGCGCGTCGAGGGCGTACCCGGAGATCCGCCGTGGGAGGTCCGGGAAGCCGGTCCTGAGCAGTGCCAACTGACCCTCGACCAGGGCTCGCAGGCCGTCCGGGGCACCCTTCCAGTCCCGGCCGAGGCGGCGGGTGTCCCCGCCCGCGCCGACGACCGACAGCTCCCGCACGCTGTCCGCCGTGGTGCCCCAGGCGACCGAGTGGGAGCCGCAGGAGTTGTTGCCGATCATTCCGCCGAGGGTGCAGCGGCTGTGGGTGGAGGGGTCGGGGCCGAAGCGCAGTCCGTGCGGGGCGGCGGCTTCCTGGAGGCGGTCGAGGACGGCACCCGGCTGGACGACGGCGGTACGGGCGTCCGGGTCGAGCGCGACGATCCGGTTCATGTGGCGGGTGAAGTCCAGGACGACGCCGGTGCCGGTGGCCTGTCCGGCGATCGAGGTGCCGCCGCCGCGCGCCACGACGGGCACCGCGTGGGCGCGGCACACGGCGAGGGCCGCGGCCACGTCGTCGGCGTCGCGCGGGGCCACGACACCGAGCGGTACGCGCCGGTAGTTGGAGGCGTCCATGGTGGTCAGCGCCCGCGCCGTCGCGTCGAAGGAGACCTCTCCGCGCACGGCTTTCGCCAACTCGGACCGCAGTTCCTCGGCGCGCCCTCTCGCCGCCCTCCCGGGAAGCCCCTCCGGCACGTCCCCGGGTGGTCCGCCGAACCGTCCGCCCGGCCGTCCGCCGGTTCGTCCCCGGGCTCGCCCCTCGGCTCGGACCTCGGCTCGCCCCTCGGACTGCTCTTCGGACTGCTCTTCGGACTGTTCTTCGGATCGTCCCCCGGGCCGCTTTTCAGCGCGTCTCTCCGGCCGTCCTCCCGGCCGTCCTCCCGGCTGTCCCTCCGGCCGTCCCTCCGGCCGTCCTCCCGGCCGTCCCTCCGGCTGTTCCTCCGGCCGTCCACCCAGATCCGTCATGTCTCCAGGATGCCGCCGGGCACCGGCTCCGGCCGCCCGACCGCGCACCCGAAAGGCCCCGATATGCCGAGGCGATCATGAAACCGCTTCCCGAAGCCTCCCAATCGGATCACGAACTCTCATATAGTGACCGCGAGTTGAGCATCAGGTGTCGCTTCTCGCCCAGGACCGACCGAGGACACGACCGAGGACACGTTCTCCCCCCAAGAACACGACCGAGGACCGATTGATGACCCCGCCCCTGCCCTCCGGCGATCGACCCACCCTGCGCGCCACGGCGCAAGCCGCGCTGGCCGCCGCCGTCCCGGCCGCGGTCGCGGTGGTGGCCGCCGTCCTGCTGGCACCCGAACCGGCCCGCGTACCCCTCGCCTGGGGCACCGGCGCCGCCGCGGTGCTGCTGTGCGCGGCCGTCACGGTGGCCACCCGCGCCGTACAGACCAAGCGACTGATACTCCGTCGCCTCGACAACGTGACCAAGGACGTCGGCCGGCTCCTGCAGGAACGCGCCCGGCTGGCCGAGGAGTTCAGCCAGGAACGCGCCCGGCTGGCCGACGAGGCCGCCCGCGACCGCGCCCGCGCGACCGAGGCCGCGACCCAGGAGCGGATCCGCCTGACCGAGACCGCCGCACGCGAACGAGCCCGCCTCACCGAAGAGTTCACCGAGGAGCGGGAGCTGCTCATCGGCGACCGCGCCCGGCTCACCGAGCGCAACGCCGAACTCTCCGAGCTCGCCCGGAAGGCCGACAGCAACCGGACCGCCGCGGTCTCGGCGACCGCCAACGCGGCCGCACGCATGCAGGCGCTGTCCACCGGCATGCTCGCCGACCTGCGGGCCATGGAGGAGAGACACTCCGACGAGGACGTCCTCGCCGACCTCCTCCACCTCGACCACCGCACCGCGCAGGCGGGCCGCCTCGCCGACTCCGTCGCCGTCCTGACGAGTGCGCGCTCGGGACGCCGCTGGGCCCGCCCGATCGTCATGGAGTCGATCCTGCGCGGCGCCATGGGCCGCATCGGCGGCTACCAGCGCGTGCGCGTCCACTCCACCAGCGGGGCCGCCGTCGCCGGACACGCCGCCGAGGGCGTCATGCACGCGCTCGCCGAACTCCTCGACAACGCCGCCAACTTCTCGCCGCCCACCGCCGAAGTGCATGTGTACGTCGAGGAGGTCCCGGCGGGTGTCATCGTCTCCGTCGAGGACAGCGGACTGGTGATGGGCGACGTCCAGCTGCGGCGCGCCGAACGCGCCGTCTCCGGGGGCATCGTGAACGCGTCCGATCTCGGCGGACTCACCGGCACCCGCCTCGGCCTCGCGGTGGTCGGCCGGCTGGCCGGCAAGTACGGCCTGAAGGTCTCCTTCCGGCCCTCCGCCCGCGGCGGCACCGGCGTTCTCGTCCTGATCCCGCAGGACCTCCTGACGCCGGCGAACGCCCCGCACGGCACAACCCCGCTGTCGGCCGGGCCCGAGCCCGTCGTGTCCGCCCCGGCGGCCGTCGAGGGCCGCACCTCCGCGTCACGGTCCCGGGCCGACCAGGAGCCGCCGGAGCCCCAGAGGCCACACGGCTCGCAGGGCTCGCAGGAGTCCCGGTCGCCCCAGGAATCCTCCGCGTCCCCCGTGTCGTACGCCGCCGCCCGCTCGGCCGACGACCTCGACCCGGACCCCGTCCCGACCCATGACTCGCCCCGGCACGAGCAGGGTCCCGCGTCCACCGGCGGCCTTCCCAAGCGCCGTCGCGGACGCACCCTCGCCCACGCCGAGCGCAGCCGCTCGCACGCCTCGCCCCCGGCCACCCCTGAACCCCGTACCGGCGACGACCCCAAGTCCCGGTCGGCCGCCCGCTTCGGCACCTTCCGCCAGGCGGTACGCGGCACGGCGCCGGGCGCACCCGAACCCGTGGCGGTCGAGGATCCCCCACCGGCCGAAGGCCGTGCGCGGCCCGAGGACCTCGCACGACGCGAGGACCGCGTACAGGCCGAGGACCGCCCGCGTCCCGAAGACCGTGTACGAGCCGAGGACCGTGTCCCGGACGCGCATCCCGTACGGGCCGCGGACGACGCCCGCGACGAAGCCGCCGTACAGGGCGCCGCGCCCGCCGCTTCCACCACCTCCACCACCCCCACCGCGCACGCGCTCCCGGAAGGCGACACCACCCCATGACCGGCACCATCACCGCCGACGAGAAGCTCACCTGGCTCATCGAGGGCCTCCTTGAGCGCACCCCGGGCGCCCGGCACGCGCTCGTGCTCTCCCGCGACGGCCTGAAGCTGTGCCGCACTCCGGAGCTGTCGGTCGACCAGGCCGACCAGCTCGCCGCCATCGCCGCCGGCATCCAGTCGCTGTCCCACGGGGCGTCCGTGGAGTTCGGCGACGGCAGCGGGGGTGTGCGCTCGGCGATGGCCGAGTTCTACGGAGGGGTGCTCTTCATCGTGGAGGCCGGCGACGGCGCGCATCTCGCCGTCGTCACCGCCGAGGACGCCGACGCCGGACTGGTCGGGCACAACATGAGCGAACTCGTGGAACAACTCGGCGAGCACCTGACCTCGCCGCCCCGGTCGTCATGAGCCGTCCTGGCAGGGACGACGCGCCCGACCGGCTGTACACCCTCACCCAGGGGCGCACCCGGTCCGGGCCCGACACCCCCTTCGACCTGGTGACGCTGGTGGTCGCCGAGTGCGATCCGGTGGCGGGCATGCAGTCCGAGCACGCCG
The DNA here is from genome assembly GCF_025399795.1 of Streptomyces rhizosphaerihabitans. GTDB lineage: Bacteria > Actinomycetota > Actinomycetes > Streptomycetales > Streptomycetaceae > Streptomyces > Streptomyces rhizosphaerihabitans. Next base: position 101,675 of record NZ_JAODTZ010000001.1, read on the forward strand.
CGATCCTGCGGATGTGCGAGCGGCCGACGGCGGTCGTGGAGATAGCGGCGGAGCTGAAGCTGCCGGTGTCGATCACCCGCATCCTGCTCTCCGACCTGCTCTCCACGGGCCGCGTCAGCGCCCGTCACCCGCACACCACTGTTCCTTCCGGTCTTCCCGATCCCGACATCCTGGAGCAGGTGCTCGTTGGACTCCGTAACCTCTGACGCTCGTGCGCCCCTGTCCGCGTCGGCCGACAACGGCCTCAAGATCGTGATCGTGGGTGGCTTCGGTGTCGGCAAGACGACCCTGGTCCGCTCGGTCAGCGAGATACGTCCCCTCAACACCGAGGAGACGATGACGCAGGCCGGCGAGGCCGTCGACGACACCAGCGAGGTGCGCGGCAAGTCCGCGACCACCGTCGCCTTCGACTTCGGGCGCATCACGCTGGACACGCACAACATCCTGTACCTCTTCGGCGCACCCGGGCAGGAGCGGTTCTGGTTCCTGTGGGACCGGCTGTTCTCCGGAACGCTCGGGGCGATCGTCCTGGTCGACACCCGTCGTATCGACGAGTCCTGGTACGCCATCGACCGGCTGGAGCACCACGGCACGCCGTTCATCGTGGCCTGCAACGACTTCGGCGGGCCCCCGCACACCCCCGCGCAGATCCGCGAGGCCCTCGACCTCGACCCGCACGTGCCGCTGCTCGACTGCGACGCCCGCTCCCGGGAGTCCAGCAAGCGGGTGCTGATCACGCTGGTGGAGCACCTCCAGTCCCGCTACGCCCTCCACGGCGCCGCAGCCGCGGAAGGCGCCCTTCAATCACCGGAGTTGGCGCTGTGACCCCCACCACCGCATCCGCGCCCGTCCCCCTCGGCGGGCCGCGGTTCCAGACCGAACCCGCCGAGCTGTACCGGGAGATGCGGCGCGACCACGGTTCCGTCGTGCCGGTCGTCCTCGACGGCGACATCCCGGCCTGGCTGGTGCTGGGCTACCGCGAACTGCACCAAGTGACGGGCGATCCCCAGCTGTTCAGCCGGGACTCGGACCTGTGGAGCCAGTGGGACCGCATCCCCGACGACTGGCCGCTGCTGCCGATGATCGGCCGCAAGCAGCCCTCCATCCTGTACACCGTCGGCGAGCGCCACCGTGAGCGGGCCGCGATGATCAGCGACGCCCTCGAAGCCGTCGACCCCTTCGAACTGCGCTCCCAGGCCGAGAAGTTCGCCGACGAACTGATCGACGCGGTCTGCCCCAAGGGCGAGACGGACCTCATCGGCGACTACGCGGCCCTGCTGCCCGTACGGGTCCTCGCGACGCTCTACGGCTTCGCCGACGAGCAGGGTCCGGGCCTGGTGACCGCCCTGAACGACATGATCAACGGGCGCGAGGGCGCACTGGCCGGGCAGCAGCATCTCGCCGGCTCCATGGCCAAGTTGATCGCCGACCGCAAGGAGAGCCCGGCCAACGACGTGGTCTCCCGGATGCTCGCGAACACCGCAGGCTTCACCGAAGAGGAGATCGTCCAGGACCTGATGGTCATGATGGCCGCCGGCCACCAGCCGACCGCGGACTGGATCGGCAACTCGTTGCGCCTGATGCTCACCGACGAGCGGTTCGCGGCCTCGCTGTTCGGCGGCCGGCACAGTGTCGCCGAGGCCATGAACGAGGTGCTGTGGGAGGACACCCCCACCCAGAACGTGGCCGGGCGCTGGGCCTCCCGCGACACCCAGCTCGGCGGCCGCCGGGTCCGCTCCGGCGACCTGCTGCTGCTCGGCCTCCAGGGCGCCAACTCCGACCCCCAGGTCCGCACCGACAGTTCCGCGCTCACCGGGGGCAACAACGCCCACTTCTCCTTCGGTCACGGGGAGCACCGCTGCCCGTTCCCGGCGCAGGAGGTCGCGGAGGTCATCGCGCGCACCGGGATCGAGGTCGTGCTGGACCGGCTCCCGGACATCGACCTGACCGTGCCGGCCGAGTCGCTGGCCCGGCGCCCCTCCCCGTGGCTGCGGGGCCTGAGCGAACTGCCCGTACGGTTCACGCCCGTACCCGTCCTCTGAGACGCCGTCGCGCCCGGCCGACGCGCTGTCCGGCCGGGGCCCGGGGCTGTCCCCTGCCCCCGGGAAGCCGCAGTACTCCCACCCCAGCCCTTGGAGGCATCCCCGCATGACCACCGGTACCGAAGAGACCCGCATAGTCCTGGACCCCTTCGTCACCGACCTCGACGGCGAGAGCGCCGCGCTGCGCGCAGCGGGGCCGCTCGCCGCCGTCGAACTGCCCGGCGGTGTGCCGGTGTGGGCGGTCACCCACCACGCCGAGGCGCGCGCCCTGCTCACGGACCCCCGTCTGGTGAAGGACATCAACGTCTGGGGCGCCTGGCAGCGCGGCGAGATCGCCGCCGACTGGCCGCTGATCGGACTCGCCAACCCCGGCCGCTCCATGCTCACCGTGGACGGCGCGGACCACCGGCGGATGCGCACCCTGGTGGCGCAGGCGCTGACACCGCGCCGGGTGGAGCAGATGCGGGAGCGGATCTCGAAGCTGACGGAGAGTCTGCTCGACGACCTCACCGGGGATGTCGTCGACCTGAAGGCCGACTTCGCCTACCCCCTGCCCATGTACGTCATCGCCGACCTCATGGGCATCGAGGAGTCCCGCCTGCCGCGTCTGAAGGAGCTGTTCGAGAAGTTCTTCTCGACGCAGACCCCGCCCGCGGAGGTCATCGCGACCCTCACCGAACTGGCCGGGATCATGGCGGAGACGGTGGAGGCGAAGCGGGCCGAGCCGGGCGACGACCTGACCAGCGCACTGCTCCTGGCCTCCGAGGACGGCGACCACCTCACCGACGCGGAGATCGTCTCCACCCTCCAGCTGATGGTCGCGGCGGGCCACGAGACGACGATCTCCCTGATCGTGAACGCGGTCGTCAACCTCTCCGCCCACCCCGACCAGCGCGCCCTCGTCCTGTCCGGCGAGGCCGACTGGTCCGCGGTCGTCGAGGAGACCCTGCGCCACTCCACCCCGACCTCCCACGTCCTCATCCGCTTCGCCACGGAGGACGTCCCGGTCGGCGACAAGGTGATCCCGGCGGGCGACGCGCTGATCGTGTCGTACGGCGCGATCGGCCGCGACGAGAACGCCCACGGCCCCACGGCGGGCGAGTTCGACGTCAGCCGCACCAGCCGGAACCGGCACATCTCCTTCGGCCACGGACCCCACGTCTGCCCCGGCGCGGCCCTGTCCCGCCTGGAAGCGGCCGTCGCCCTGCCGGCCCTGTACGAGCGCTTCCCGTCCCTGGACCTGGCCGTCCCGGTGTCGGAGCTCCGCAACAAGCCGGTGGTGACGCAGAACGACCTGTTCGAGCTGCCGGTCCGGCTGACCGCCGAATGAGGTGAACCGCTCGCCGGCCACCCGTGAGCCACCCGTGCGGCTGATCGCCGAGCGAGGCGAGCTGACGGAGCGGCAGCTCGCCGGAGGGGCCCGTCACGGCCCCTCCGGCGACGGCGGCCGCCGGCCCGCGTCAACTCGCCCGTCTCAGCCGACGGACGACGTTTCGCCGAGGTTTCCCCGAACGGCTAGGCTCCCCGCGTGGCCGATATCCAGATCCCCGCTGACATCAAGCCCGCCGACGGACGATTCGGCGCTGGCCCCTCCAAGGTGCGGACGGAGGCACTGGACGCGCTGGCCGCGACCGGTAGCTCTCTGCTCGGCACATCCCACCGCCAGGCCCCGGTCAAGAACCTGGTCGGCAAGGTGCGCGAGGGCGTGCGCGAGCTGTTCTCCCTGCCCGACGGGTACGAGGTCGTCCTCGGCAACGGCGGCTCCACCGCGTTCTGGGACGTCGCGACGCACGGCCTGATCGAGAACAAGTCGCAGCACCTCACGTTCGGCGAGTTCTCCTCCAAGTTCGCGAAGGCGGCGAAGCTCGCCCCGTGGCTGGCCGAGCCCACCGTGGTCGCCTCCGACCCGGGCACGCACCCCGAGCCGGTCGCCGAAGCGGGCGTCGACGTCTACGCCTTCACCCACAACGAGACCTCGACCGGTGTCGCCGCCCCGATCAAGCGGGTGCAGGGCGCCGACGAGGGCTCCCTCGTCCTGGTGGACGCCACCTCCGGCGCCGGCGGCCTGCCCGTCGACATCGCCGAGACCGACGTCTACTACTTCGCCCCGCAGAAGTCCTTCGCCTCCGACGGCGGCCTGTGGATCGGTGTGTTCTCCCCGGCCGCGATCGAGCGCGCCGAGCGGATCCACGCCTCCGGCCGGCACATCCCGGAGTTCTTCTCGCTGCCCACGGCGATCGACAACTCCCGCAAGAACCAGACGTACAACACTCCGGCCCTCGCCACGATCTTCCTGCTCAACGAGCAGCTGGAGTGGATCAACGGCCAGGGCGGCCTCGCCTGGTCGGCGGGCCGGACGAAGGACTCCTCGACCCGCCTGTACCGCTGGGCCGAGGACAGCAAGTACGCCACCCCGTTCGTGACGGACGCGGCCAAGCGCTCGCAGGTCATCGGCACGATCGACTTCGCCGACGAGATCGACGCCGCCGCCGTCGCCAAGGTCCTGCGCGCCAACGGCATCGTCGACACCGAGCCCTACCGCAAGCTCGGCCGCAACCAGCTGCGCGTCGCCATGTTCCCGGCGATCGACCCGGCGGACGTCGAGGCGCTGACGCACTGCATCGACTACGTGATCGAGAAGCTCTGACCGTTCTGTTCCTACGACTGAGGGGTGTCCGGCACGCGAGCGTGCCGGACACCCCTCAGTCGTAGGTGCGTGCGCCCCTCAACTCGTAGGTGTGCCCCTCAGCCGTAAGGGGGCTCCCCTCAGCCGGAGTTGGGCCCCGGCTTTCACAGTGGTGCGGGTCAGTCGCGGCGCAGCAGCCGCTTGAAGCCGAAGACCACGGCGAAGAGGGCCGCGACCGCGACGGCGCCGATCTTCAGCCCACCGCTCATTCCGCCGCCGCTTCCGTCCCCGGCCGCGGAACCGCCGCCCTTGGAGGGCGACTTGGAGTCGGAACCGCCGGTACCGGGCGCGTCCTCCGGCTGCACGGGGCTGTCCGCGCCCTCGCTGCCGTACATGAGCTTCGATCCGTCGGGGGTGTACGTGATGGACTCGCCCTGGCTCTGGAGAGGCACGTCCAGGCGGCCCGTCTTCTTGATCCGGCCGTCGTTCCAGGAGTAGGCGATGCCGCCGAAATAGCCGCGTACGGCGAGCTGCCGGCCGTCGGGGGAGAAGGCGCCGTCGGTGACCCAGAGGTCGATGGTCGCGACGGGCTCGAAGATGTTGGTGCCGGTGGCGGAGAGCCGGGCGGGGCCTGCGTAGAGGTGGCCGCCGTCCTCGTCCTTGTCGGCGATGTAGACGCGCCCCGTCTTGGGGTGGACCATCAGCGCCTCCGCGTTGCGGGGGCCGTCGGAGTACTTCACGACGTACTGCGTGGCACGGATCGTCTGGTCCTTGAGCACCTTGGGCTCGGGGAGCTTGTAGATCCACACGTGGTCCCACTTGCCGCCGAGGTTGTCGCCGATGTCGCCGGCGTAGAGGTCGCCGTCGGGGCCGATGGAGATCGCCTCGACGTCCCGGGGCGCGCCGACCCCGCTCATCGTGATCGTGGCGAGGGTCCGGCCGGTCCTGCTGTCGACGGCGTACAGATAGGGCCCGTCGTCGCTGTCGTTGTGGGTCCAGTAGACGCCCGGATGGATGCGCGAGGCGGCGAGGCCGCTCGACTCCTTGATCCGGGGATCCTTGATGGTGAATCCCCCGTCCCCGCCGTCGGCGAGAGCGGGCGTCGCCAGGGCGACGGCGAGGGCGGCTCCGGCAAGGGCTCCGGCGGCGGCTCCGGACACGAACAAGGGCGATCGGCGCATGACCCCAAGCCTGCCATCCCACCGGCCCGTCGACGTCGGCCCCACCCACCCGAACGCGCGCCGCCGGTCCCCATGCCCGGGACCGCCAGGCCCGAACCCCCGCCGCCGGGTCCCACGCCCGGGACCACCAGGCCCGCCGACCACCACATCCGCCCGGACCCGCACCCCCGGCTCGCCCCGCCCGCCCGCCGGACCCGCCCCTCCCCGCGCTTCGGACCCACCCGGTCCCCCATGTGCCCCACCGGCCCCGCGAAGGCGTGTCCAGCCTCACACCGTCACGGCTCATGGCACCCGGACCGATCGTCCATGATGATCGGATGCTCAGGTTCATGCCCGTCGGCGACTCCATGACGATCGGTAGCGCGGGCGAACACACATGGCGTTACCGGATGTGGCAGCACCTGCGCGCGACGTACCGGGGCCCGTTCAAGATCGTCGGCCCGCGCGAGACGCTCTACGACAAGGCGACGGAGTGCCCCGACTCGTACGAGTACGCGGACCCGGAGTTCCCCCGCGCCCACCTGGCCGGCTGGGGCGAGGGCTGGCTGCACATGGCCCCGCTGATCCGTGAGGCGGTCCGCGCGCAGCGCGCCGACGTCCTGCTGGTCTCCCTCGGCCTCATCGACCTCGGCTTCTACACGAACGCCGTCCAGACCGCCGACAACGCCCGCGCCTTCGTCGAGGAGGCCCGCGCCGCGAACCCGCGCGTCCGCATGGTCCTGCTCCCGGTGATACCGAACGTCCGCGCCGAGACCGACGCCCCCTTCGCCGTCCAGGTCACCGCCTTCAACGAGCTGCTCGCCAAGGCGGTCGCCGACCTCGACGAGCCGCGCTCCCCGCTGCTGCTCGCGTCCCCGCCGCCCTCGTACGACGTCACCTTCGACACGTACGACGGCACCCACCCGAACGCGAGCGGCGAGCACAAGATCGCGGAGGGTTTCGCGGAGGCGATGTACCAGGCCTGGGACCTGGGCGAGCCGTACACGGCCCAACAGGCCTGACGGAAAAGGGCGTTGCCCGGTCACCGCGCGGGTGCGCCCGCGCCCGGGCATCGTTGCGGGAGTGCGTCCGGCCTCCGTGCCGTCACCCGGCCTGCTCTTGCCTAGAGCGCACTCCACGACGTTGGCTGGTGAGTCATGGAGTACACACAGCTCGGACGTACGGGGCTCAAGGTCAGTCGGCTCGTCCTCGGCACCATGAACTTCGGACCGCAGACCGACGAGGCCGACAGCCACGCCATCATGGACGCGGCGCTGGACGCGGGAATCAACTATTTCGACACGGCGAACGTGTACGGCTGGGGCGAGAACAAGGGCCGTACCGAATCGATCATCGGGAACTGGTTCGCGAAGGGCGGCGACCGGCGTGAACGGACGGTCCTCGCCACCAAGGTGTACGGAAACATGGGCGCCGAGGGCGCTCCGTGGCCCAACCAGGACAAGCTCTCCGCCCTCAACATCCGGCGGGCGGTCGACGCGAGCCTGAAGCGCCTGCAGACCGACCACATCGACATCTACCAGTTCCACCACGTCGACCGTTCGACGCCGTTCGACGAGATCTGGCAGGCGATCGACGTCCTGGTGCGGCAGGGGAAGATCCTCTACGTGGGGTCCAGCAACTTCCCCGGCTACAAGATCGCCCAGGCCAACGAGATCGCCGCCCGCCGCGGCGGCACCATCGGCCTGGTCAGCGAGCAGTGCCTCTACAACCTCGCCGAGCGCCGCGCCGAGATGGAGGTCATCCCGGCCGCCCAGGAGTACGGGCTCGGCGTCATCCCCTGGTCGCCGCTGCACGGCGGACTGCTGGGCGGTGTGATCAAGAAGGAGGTCGAGGGCGGCCGACGGGCGAGCGGCCGGTCCGCCGACGCCCTCGCCAACACGGCCGTACGGGCCCAGATCCAGTCGTACGAGGATCTGCTGGAGAAGCACGGTCTGGAGCCCGGAGAGGCCGCGCTGGCCTGGCTGCTGACCCGTCCCGGTGTCACCGGCCCCATCGTGGGACCGCGCACCGCGGAGCAACTCGAGTCGGCGCTGCGCGCCGTGGAGCTGGAGCTGTCGGAGGAGGTCCTGGAGGCTCTCGACGAGATCTTCCCGGGACCGGGGCCGTCCCCCGAGGCGTTCGCCTGGTAGACGGGCCACGCGCCCGGCGGTGGCGGTGGCAGTCGCTGTCCGACCGCCGACGGCATCCGGCGGTGGCCGTCGCCGTTCGGCCGCCACCAGGCATCCGGCGGTGGCGGTCGTTATCTGACCGCCGCCGCCATGGCCACGACGAAGAACATCAGCACGAGCACACTGGCCATGATCCGGTTACGGGTCTTCGGGTTCACGTCGTCGAGGTTAACCGGCCGCCCGGCCGGTCCCGTCGCCCGCCCCCAGCGGCCGGCTCACCACCGTTTCGTATCGGGGCTGCTCACCGGGCACTCCCGACGTCGGCAGGTTGCTGCGGACGAGACACAGCTCACCCACCGTCCAGGGCTTCCCGGCGAAGGTGTCCAGGGCGGCGACGTACGGCTTGAAGTCGGCGGAGTCGCGGCTGCGGGCCACCGTCAGATGAGGCCGGTAACGGCGGTGCTCCTCCATCTCGACGCCCGCCTTGCGGCCCGCGGCCTCCGCCCGGTCGGCCAGCAGTCGCATGGTCTCGACGTCTCCCGCCGCCCCCACCCACAGAGCACGCCCGCCGAAGTGCCCGCCACCGCGCAGGGACAGCGGGAACGGGTCGGTGCGCCGGGCGGCCCGCAGCAGCCGCTCCGCGAGGTCCGGGACGGTGTCCTCGGCCACCTCTCCGTAGAACGCGAGGGTGAAGTGCCAGCCGGGGCGGCCCGTCCAGCGCAACGAGTCCGCACCCGGCATCCGCTGCAACGTGTCCATTTCCGGGGCGAGTTCACGCACCACATCGGCAGGGGGCAGTACCGCCGCGAAGAGTCTCATGGGGCCAGCCTTCCAGGGAACGGCGATCAGCACACGGGAGCGGGCGAGGCGGCCGGCTCCGTCGAAGGCTCCCGAAGCCGGGCCGGCCGGCTCCCTGGAACGCTCCCGAACGTGTGGGCCGCGCCGTACGGGCAAGGTGCCGGCCGGACTCCCCCGACCGCTCGGCCCCGTACGCGTGAGGCGGCGGACCGCTCCGCCCGCTTCCGTACGTACGCACATACGCGTGAGGCGGCCGGCCGCGTGAGCGGACCGACCGCCTCCGAGGCGCCTGGTCACACCGCGGCGGCCGGCTGCTCCTCGCTCCGCACGCGCGGGACGAAGCGGATCCGGGGGTGTCCGTGGTGCCAGCCGAGGGAGACACGCAGGCCGCCCAGGCGGGCCAGGACCAGGCCGATCGTCGTCGCCGCGGCCATCGAGACCAGCCCGCCGAGCGCGAAGCCCAGCCGGGGGCCGTAGACGTCGGTGACCCAGCCGATCAGCGGCGCGCCCAGCGGTGTGCCGCCCACGAAGACCATCATGAACAGCGCCATGACGCGGCCGCGCATGGCCGGGTCGGTGGCCATCTGGACCGAGGTGTTCGCGGTGACGTTCACCGTCAGTCCGAAGATGCCGATCGGGACCATCAGGAGCGAGAACAGCCAGAGCGTGGGGGCCGCCGCCGCCACCACCTCCAGCGCGCCGAAGGCCACCGCCGCCGCGATCAGTACGCGCAGCCGGGCCGTGCCGCGCCGGGCGGCGAGGAGCGCACCGGCCAGCGAGCCGATCGCCATCAGCGTGTTGAAGAGGCTGTACGCCCCCGCGCCCGAGTGGAAGATGTCGTCCGCGTACGCCGACAGCCAGACGGGGAAGTTGAAGCCGAAAGTGCCGATGAAGCCGACGAGAACGATCGGCCAGATCAGTTCGGGGCGGCCCGCGACGTAGTGGAGGCCTTCGCGGAGCTGGCCCTTGGCGCGCGGTGCCCGCTCGACGACGTGCAGTTCACGGGCGCGCATCAGCAGCAGGCCCGCCATGGGGGCCACGAACGACAGGCCGTTCAGGAGGAAGGCCCAGCCGGTGCCGACGCCGGTGATCAGCAGGCCCGCGACGGCGGGGCCGACCAGCCGCGCGGACTGGAAGTTGGCCGAGTTGAGGCTGACCGCGTTCTGCAACTGGCCGGGGCCGACCATCTCGGAGACGAAGGACTGGCGTGCCGGGTTGTCGACGACGGTGGCCATACCGACGGCGAAGGCGGCGAGATAGACGTGCCAGACCTGGACGTGGCCGGAGAGGGTGAGGAGGGCGAGCGCGAGGCCGGTGAGGGCCATCGCCGTCTGGGTCACCAGCAGCGTCGGGCGCTTGGGGAGACGGTCGACGAGGACACCGCCGTACAGCCCGAAGAGCAGCATCGGCAGGAACTGGAGCGCGGTGGTGATGCCGACCGCGGCGGAGGAGCCGGTCAGGCTGAGCACCAGCCAGTCCTGGGCGATGCGCTGCATCCAGGTGCCGGTGTTGGAGACGACCTGGCCCAGGAAGAACAGACGGTAGTTCCGGATCTTCAGCGAGCTGAACATCGAGGCGGAACGGGGGGAGTCGCGGGTGGCTGTGGAGTCGTGGGTGGCTGGTGCGGGGGCGGAGAATGCTCCGGGTCCCGTACTCAAAAGGGCTCGCCTCCAGGGCAGTCGTGGACGTCGGCGTCATGGGGGGGGCGTCGGCGCTTGCGGGGAAGGGCAGACCCTCCGTTGCTCCGAGACCGGTGATCCGAACCGAGATCAGTGATCTGGACCGAGATCGGCGATCCCGGCCGAGACCGGTGATCCGGACCGAGATCAGTGATCGGGGCCGTGACCGGCGATCCGGACCGAGATCAGCGATCCGAGTCGTGACCGGTGATCCGGACCGGGATCGGGGAGCGAAAGAGGGCCGCCGGCGGTCAGATGTGCGCGAGCTTCTCCAGAACGGGGGCGGCTTCGCGGAGCTTGGCCCATTCGTCCTCGCCGAGGGCCTCGACGAGTCCGGCCAGGAACGCGTTCCGCTTGCGGCGGCTCTCTTCGAGCATCGCCTCCGCCTTGTCGGTCTGCGTCACGACCTTCTGGCGCCGGTCATCGGGGTGCGGCTCCAGCCTGACGAGCCCCTTGGCTTCGAGCAGCGCGACGATACGGGTCATCGACGGCGGCTGCACATGTTCCTTGCGGGCGAGCTCGCCGGGCGTGGCGCTGCCGCAGCGGGCGAGGGTGCCGAGCACCGACATCTCGGTGGGGCTCAGCGACTCGTCGACCCGCTGGTGCTTGAGTCGACGCGACAACCGCATCACTGCGGAGCGCAAGGCGTTCACGGCGGCCTCGTCGTCGCCATGGGTGAGGTCAGGCATGTTCTTTAGCGTAACTCATTACCCTCGCTAAAGAACAATGGGGTGCCCGTGACCCGCGCCATCCGGGCTGAGAGATCACTCATATGAGTGAGATCGCTCCGGAAAATGACCCGAATCCGGTCGGGAAGCGGCGACCCTCGACCCCATGGGGACCAGTGTGCTCAGCCTGCGTATGGACGGGGAGCTGCTCGACCGGCTCCGACAACATGCCGCGAAACGCGGAATGAGCGTCCAGGACTATGTGGTCCGGACGCTCATTCGCGACGACTTCGACGAGCGGTTCCAGACCGCCGTCGAGGAGACGGAGAAATTCTACGGGGTCACCTGAGACCCCGTACTGCTGATGCCGCTCAGGTCAGGCCGAGGGCCGGCATGAGGTAGTAGAAGGTGAACACCGCCGACACCACGTACATGGCGACCGGGATGTCACGGCCGCGGCCCGCCGCAAGGCGCAGCACGACGAAGGTGATGAAGCCCATCCCGATGCCGTTGGTGATCGAGTAGGTGAACGGCATCATCATCATCGTCACGAAGGCCGGGATGGCGATCGTGTAGTCCGCCCAGTCGATCTCCTTGACCGAGTGGGACATGATCAGGAAGCCGACCGCGATCAGCGCGGGGGTGGCTGCCTGGGACGGGACCATCGTGGCGACGGGGGTCAGGAACAGGGCGACGGCGAAGAGCCCGCCGGTGACCACGTTCGCGAAGCCCGTGCGGGCACCCTCGCCGACGCCGGCCGTGGACTCCACGAAGCACGTGGTGGCCGAGGAGGAGGTGGCGCCGCCCGCGGCGACGGCGATGCCGTCGACGAAGAGGACCTTGTTGATGCCGGGCATGTTGCCCTGCGCGTCCGTCAGCTTGGCCTCGTCGCTGATGCCCATGATCGTGCCCATCGCGTCGAAGAAGCACGACAGCAGCACGGTGAAGACGAAGAGGATGCCGGTCAGCACGCCGACCTTGCCGAAGCCGCCGAAGAGGCTGAACTGGCCGACGAGCCCGAAGTCCGGGCTGGCGACCGGGTTGCCGGGCCACTTCGGGGTGGTCAGACCCCAGGACGGGACGGTGGTGACGGCGTTGATGATCACCGAGGCGACCGTCATGGTGACGATCGAGATGAGGATGGCGCCGGGCACCTTGCGCACGATCAGCGCGAGGGTGAGCAGGGTGCCGAGGACGAAGACCAGGACGGGCCAGCCGTGCAGGTGACCGTCGGTGCCGAGCTGGAGCGGGACCGTCGTCTGGGCGATGTCCGGGATGCGGGTGACGAAGCCGGAGTCCACCAGGCCGATCAGCATGATGAACAGGCCGATCCCGATCGCGATGCCCTTGCGCAGACCGAGCGGCACCGCGTTCATGACGCGCTCGCGCAGACCGGTGGCGACCAGGAGCATCACGATGAAGCCCGCGAGGACCACCATGCCCATGGCGTCCGGCCAGGACATCCGGGGCGCGAGCTGGAGGGCGACCACCGTGTTCACGCCGAGGCCCGCCGCCAGCGCGATCGGCACGTTGCCGATGACGCCCATGAGGAGCGTGGTGAAGGCCGCGGTCAGCGCGGTCGCGGTGACCAGCTGTCCGTTGTCGAGGTGGTTCCCGTACATGTCCTTCGCGCTGCCCAGGATGATCGGGTTCAGCACGATGATGTACGCCATCGCGAAGAAGGTGGCGAAGCCGCCGCGGATCTCGCGCGGGAGGCTGGAGCCCCGCTCGGAGATCTTGAAGTAGCGGTCGAGGGCGCTCTGCGCGGGCCGGGACTCCGGCTCGTGCGGGGCGGGGGCCTTGGTGGCGGCCGAGGTGGACATGCGGGTCCTCAAACGTGCAGGGGGACGGGGACGTGATCGAGCCTGGTCAGTGGTCGCTCACCAACAGGTTCCCCCAGGCCTCTGTTGGTGTTTTATACGAATACAACTGGCCAGACTCGGACGGTTTCAGTATGAACATATGAGTCAGAAATCGCTATCTCCGCGCGTAGACCCTTGTCGCACAAGGGAAGACCAGGCGCGAACGCGACCGGTCTCCGACCCTCGTAAGCTGTGCACATGGCGAAGTGGACCCCCAAGCACGAGGCGCCGGAGCCCCTGGAGGGCCCCGTCGTCGCCACCATCACGGGCGGCACGATCCTCTGGTTCGTCCTCTTCCTGGTGCAGCTGCCGTTCTACGGCTGGTTCGACGACCACGGACACCTGTGGTGGCTGTGGACCTGCCTGGCCGGCGCGGGCCTCGGACTGATCGGCATCTGGTACGTCCGCAAGCGTGACGCCGCGATCAAGCGCGCGCACGCCGCCGGCTCCCCCGGCGCCCCCGTGACGGAGTAACGGGGCTTCTCCTCCACCCACGGCAGCATTCCCCGCCGCGCCCCGTCCTCCCCAGGTCGGAACTTTGGCGCACTCGGCGGGTGAAGCCGCATATCCGCACGTACCGTCGAATGCATGACCCACATCGACGCGGGCGCCGAACTCGATCCCGTTCACCCCGTGCCCATACCCGCCTCCCGGCGGGCCGAGGGGTTGTCGGCCGCCGAGGTGGCCGAGCGGGTCGCGCGCGGCGAGGTGAACGACGTCCCGGTGCGCAGCAGCCGCTCCGTGGGCGAGATCGTCCGGGCGAACGTCTTCACCCGCTTCAACGCGATCATCGGCGTGCTCTGGCTGATCATGCTGTTCGTGGCGCCGTTCCAGGACAGCCTGTTCGGTTACGTGATCATCGCCAACACCGGGATCGGCATCATCCAGGAGTGGCGGGCCAAGAAGACCCTGGACTCGCTCGCGGTCATCGGCGAGGTGAAGCCGACCGTCCGCAGGGACGGGGTCGCCGCCGAGGTCCGCGCGTCGGAGATCGTGCTCGGGGACCTCATCGAGATCGGGCCGGGCGACAAGGTCGCCGTCGACGGCAGTTGCGCGGAGGCCGACGGACTGGAGATCGACGAGTCGCTGCTCACCGGGGAGGCCGACCCCGTGGTCAAGCACGCCGGCGACCCGGTGATGTCGGGCAGCTTCGTGGTCGCGGGCAGCGGCGCCTTCACCACGACGAAGGTGGGCCGGGAGGCGTACGCGGCACAGCTGGCGGAGGAGGCCTCACGGTTCACGCTGGTCCACTCCGAGCTGCGCAGCGGTATCTCCACGATCCTCAAGTACGTGACGTGGATGATGATCCCGACCGCCATCGGCCTCGTCATCAGCCAGCTCGTCGTCAAACAGCACGGCTTCAAGGACTCCATCGCGCGAACCGTCGGCGGGATCGTGCCGATGGTCCCCGAGGGGCTGGTCCTGCTCACCTCCGTCGCCTTCGCGATCGGCGTCATCCGTCTTGGCCGGAAACAGTGCCTCGTTCAGGAACTCCCCGCCATCGAGGGCCTCGCCCGCATCGACACCGTCTGCCTCGACAAGACCGGAACCCTCACCGAGGGCGGCATGGACGTCACCGAGCTACGGCCGCTGCAGGGCGCCGACGAGTCGTATCTGCGCAGGGTCCTCGGCGCGCTCGGCGAGGCGGATCCCCGGCCGAACGCCTCCCTCCGGGCGATCATCGCCGCCTACCCGGACAGCGAGGAGTGGCGCTGCACCCAGGCACTGCCCTTTTCCTCCGCCCGCAAGTACAGCGGCGCCGGGTTCAGCGAGGGCAACGGCGAGTCCAGCACCTGGCTGCTCGGCGCTCCCGACGTGCTGCTGCCCGCCGGGGACGCGGCGCTCGCCGAGACCGAGCGGCTGAACGAGGCGGGGCTGCGGGTGCTGCTGCTCGCGAAGACCACCAAGGACCTCGACGACCCCGAAGTGGCGGAGGCCGCGCGGCCCGCCGCGCTGGTCGTGCTGGAGCAGCGGCTGCGCCCGGACGCGGCCGTCACCCTGCGCTACTTCGCCGACCAGGACGTCAAGGCCAAGGTCATCTCCGGCGACAACGCGGTGTCGGTGGGCGCGGTGGCCGGCAAGCTCGGGCTCACCGGCGAGGTCGTGGACGCGCGCCGGCTGCCCACCGAGCCTCAGGAGATGGCCGAGTCCCTGGAGAAGGGCACGGTCTTCGGGCGGGTCACCCCGCAGCAGAAGCGGGACATGGTCGGCGCCCTGCAGTCCCGCGGGCACACGGTGGCGATGACCGGCGACGGCGTGAACGACGTCCTGGCCCTGAAGGACGCCGACATCGGGGTGAGCATGGGCTCGGGGTCCGAGGCCACCCGCGCGGTGGCCCAGATCGTGCTGCTCAACAACAGCTTCTCGACACTGCCCTCGGTGGTCGGGGAGGGCCGCCGGGTCATCGGGAACATCACCCGGGTCGCGACGCTCTTCCTGGTGAAGACGGTCTACTCGGTCCTGCTGGCCGTCCTCGTGGTCTGCTGGCAGGTCGAATATCCCTTCCTGCCACGCCACTTGACCCTGCTGTCCACCCTGACGATCGGCATTCCGGCGTTCTTCCTCGCCCTCGCCCCCAACAAGGAGCGTGCCCAGCCCCACTTCGTACGGCGGGTGATGCGGTACTCGATCCCGGGCGGGGTCGTCGCGGGCGTGGCCACCTTCGTGATGTATCTGATCGCGCGCCACTACTACACAGGAGACGGCTCGCTGGAGGCGGAGACGAGCGCCGCGACGCTGACGCTCTTCCTGGTCTCGATGTGGGTGCTCGCGATCATCGCCCGGCCCTACACCTGGTGGCGGATCTGCCTCGTCGCCTCGATGGGCGGGGCGTTCCTGCTGGTGCTCGTGGTGCCGAAGCTGCAGCACTTCTTCGCGCTGAAACTGGTCGGCACGACGATGCCGTGGGTCGCGGTGCTGATCTCGGTGGTGGCGGCGACCGTCCTGGAGTTCCTGTGGAGGTGGGTCGACCGCCGCGTTCCCGCGTAGGGGCTGCTTCAGCCAGTGGAGAAGGGGCCCCTGAGGTGGTCGTTCCCTACGGCTCGTCTTCACACGGGGCCCAAGTGATGGTGGAGTCTGCCGACTCGAAAAAAGATCACCTGGGCCTACGGAAAAGTTGCAGGAGAGACGGATTCCTTGGTCGCCCCTTACCGGCGTCGCGGCGGGGTGGGGACAGACAAAGATCCCCGGCCGCCGGGCCGGGGATCTTCGGTCAACTCAACTCATGGGTCACTGCACGTCGACGTAGTCACCCGTGGCACTGACGGCCGAGGTGGTCGAGGTGCCCGCGAAGCTGTAGCGGAAGGTGCCGTCGACGGTGGCCGTCGTGGTCGTCTTCAGGTTGCCGGAGCTGTCCGTCTTGACCGTCTTGAGGGTGGTGTAGGTGCTGCTGCCCGCCTTGCGGAACTGCAGATTCACCGACTGGGTGCCGTAGCCGTAGTACTTGGCGGCGTCCCAGCTCGCGCGGGTCAGCGCGCCGGTGACCGTGATGGTCTTGCCCTTCTTGACCGGCTCCGGGGCGGCGTTGACCGTCAGCTTGGAGTAGCGCTGGAGGTTCTTGGTGCCCAGGTCGCCCTGCCACTTGACGTTGTTGGTGTTGCCGGTGGCGTCGACGGCGACCGCGCCGACCTTCCAGGCGCCGGCCTCGGCGGAGGTCAGGTCGTCGTAGTCGGCGCCGGGGACCGGACGGAACTGGATCTCGGCCGTGCACTTGAACTCGGTCGAGGTGGAGACGGTGCAGGTGCCGCCCTCGTCGCCGCCGAGGATGTCGGTCGGCGAGGTGATCGAGGTACCGCGGTAGAGCACCGGGCCCGTCTCGATGGAGCTCGGGTTGAGGCCCGACGGGTGCGTCACCGTGTAGGTCGCGCTGACCGTGACCTGCGCCGAGGCACCGACCACGATGTTCTTGCCACTGTTGATCACGACGTTGGAGAAGGTGACGCCGGACACCGGGTTGCCTGCGGCCTGCGCGGCCGGCACGGCGAGAGCGGAGAGGGCCAGGGCGCCGGTGACGGCGGCCACGGTGGCTCGTATGCGCATGTGGGGTTCCCCAAGTGGGAAAGGGGGTCCCGGCGGTGGTCGTTCCTCACGGCTCGTCGTCAGCACGGGACCCAAGTGATCAGTGAGTCTGTTGACTCATGGGTGAGATTAGTGAGAGGTGCGACTGGTTGTACGGGTGGGGTGTGGGAATCGCAGTTTTTAGGTGGGCATTGCTCGCCGATGACGAAGCACGGAGGAACGCCCGGTCCGGGCATTACCGAAGCCCTGGCTCACCCGGCCCAGGGTGAGCCCGGCCCAGGGTGTTCCCGGGACCGGGTGAGCCCGGAACCGAGCGCTCCCGGCCACCGGCGTTCCCGGGGCCGGGCAGTGCTCCTCACGGCGTTGCCCGCGTCACCTGCATGCCGGTCCTGGCCTTCGCGGTTCGCGCCGCTCGGATCGGCGTGATCAGTCGAACCAGCGGTCCCGGGCCAGTTCCTCGGTGCGGGACGGGTCCTCCAGCAGCGCCGCGACCTCGAAGCGGCGCGGCCACTGGCCCGCCGACCAGGCGAGGCCGGCGGCGACGCCCTCCACGGTGGCGGCGTGCAGCACCCCGTCCCGGGTGCGGCGCCAGTCGAGTTCGGTGCCGTCGACCACGAGCTCCTCGTGCTCGACGTACGAGGCGGGGGTCCCGGGGCCCAGCAGGACCCGTACGGACTCCGGTACGTCGTGCTCGGTGCCCTCGGAGGTCACCTCGCCGGTGACGGACTCGCTGAGCCGCCGCACCTGGAACAGCTCGGCGAGCTCGGCGGCCCGTGACGGCGGCACCGGCAGCAGCGGCACCCCGTCGGTGAACGCCAGCAGATCCGGTGAGTCCACGACCATCGCGTCGGCCGCGTCCACGACCCGCACCTCACCGTCCACGACGGCCCGCAGCTCGTCCGGCAACGTCACCCGCTCGGGGTCGAGGTCGGCCAACGCGCCGTAGAGGGCGTGCAGTTGGGTTCCGAAGACCTCGCGGTCCGGGTCGGCGAGCCGGTCGAGCAGTTCGGCGGCGCCGCCGGGCTCGTCGAGCAGGGCGGCCACGGACGTACGGACACCGAGCGCCCGCAGCACCTGTTCGTCGTCGAAGCCGGTCGCGTCGGCCTCGTCGTACAGGCCGCGCAGCAGCGGATCGCCGCCGGCCGCGCGCAGACCGGCCGGGCGGCGCCCGTCGAGCACCGGATGCCCGCGCAGCCACCAGGCCGTGTAGGGCCGGACGATCTCGTGCGTGCCGTCCGGCAGCAGGATGCGCACCTGCTGGGTGATCGCGTCCCGCAGCGGCGGCTGGGCGAGCAGGGCGAGGGCCTCGGGCCACCGCTCGTCGTCCACCAGGTCCAGATCCCGTACGGCGACGATCTCGGTCGCGACGGGCGGCACCGGCGAATCGGGCAGCCGGTCCAGAACGTCCTCGCACCACACGTCCACCGCGTCCAGCAGACCGGCGTCGTCGGGCTCGGCGAAGTCCGCGTCGCGCGGCTCCAGTTCGTCCGGATCGAGCACGATGTCGGTGGCGCGCACCAGGGCGAAGCCGGCGAGGACGCCGCAGGCGGCGAGCGGCTGCTCACCCCAGCGGTCGGCCAACTCGGAGTCGACGAAGGCGAGTTCGTCCTCGCGCATGATCCGGGCGAACGGGCTGCCGGGCAGCACGAGTTCACCGGCGGGCACGAGCTCCCCCTCGTCGTCCGGCAGGGCGAGAGCGCCGAGCCAGGGCTCGTCGCCGGGTTCGAGGGCGGCGTCACGGACCAGCGCGAGGACGGTGTCCGCGAGCTCCTCCGCGTCCGGGGTGTCCTCGTCCCACGCCCCGCCCTCGTCGTCGAGCGAGGCGGCCACCGCGGCCCGCACCTGCGGGGTGGTGAGCACCGCGCGGGGCGAGGCCGGAAGAGCGCCCAGTTTCTCCAGGAGCGGGTGGGCGGCGTCCGGGTGCGCGACCTTGAGGCCGAGGCGGGCGAGCGTGTCGGGGGCCACCAGGGTCCCCTCGGCGGTGGGCAGCAGGATCTGGCGGGGCCCGATGGTCGTACGGCCGTCGGCCAGCGGCACCGGCAGTCCGGACAGCCGGTCCGGGTCGACCCCGGCCAGGCTGTCGTACAGGCGGTGCCACCAGCCCGGGTCCTTCTCCAGACCGGCCAGCCGGTCCACGGCCTCGGTGAGCGGAACCCGGGCGACGCCCAGCGTGCGCAGTTCCACCCGCCGCTCCAGCCCGGCGGGCAGCAGGCTGGGCAGCACCTCGGCGAGCACCCGGACGGTCTCGGCGCCCGCACCCTCCACCACCTCGGCGTCGCGCGGCCGCAGCGTGGTGGGATTCTCGGCGGGGCTGCTCTCGGGCCAGTCGTCCGGGGTGTCTGCGGCCGGCATCCGGTCCGGCAGGGCCGCGGGCGGCAGGAACGCGGTGCGCGGCAGCCGGTCCAGGATCGCCTGGCGCAGCGCGCCGTCCAGCTCGCCCTTGCCGAGCGGACCGGGCACCAGGTCGATGATCCCGGTGTCCACCGGCCGCCAGGAGGCGAGGAGTTCGGCGTAGGCGTCCGCCGCGCGCTCCACCAGGAAGTCGGTCAGCGGGCCGGGGGCGGCGTGCCGCCGGGTGGTGTCGAGCGGGAGGGAGGCGATCAGGAGCGCGGGCACGCCGAGGGCTTCGTCGCTCGGCGTCGGCGCGTGCACGACGGGGCTGGTCCGCGGGCGGGCCGGGGCTCCCTCGGCGTCGACCGGGACGGCCCAGGTCACGGACCAGTGCGGACGCAGCCGCTCCTCGACCGGACGGTCGGCGAGCAGGGCGGGGTCGAGGGGGCCGTGCCGGTCGACGGTGCGGTAGCGGGTCGCGCCGTCGCGGGAGTCGTCGATGACGGCCCCGTGCTCGGCGCTGCCGCGGCGCAGGGTGCGGACCTCCGCGTCGCCGATCTCGACGACCACTTCCTCCAGGCCCGGAAGGGCGAGCAGGAGGGCGTCGTCGATGTTCCGCAGGAGGCGCTCGGCGAGATCCTCGGCCGCGGTGTCGCGCAGCGGCAGGATCACGGCGGTGTCGTACGGGTCCGGGGCGGTGCCCTCGGCCGCGAACGGCAGCCGCAGCAGGGGCACATGGCCGTCCCGGCGGCGGATCTCGTCACCGAGGCCGGGACTGTTCCCGGCGGTACCGGCGGCCAGATCGCGTGCCTCGGCGAGCGCCCAGCGGACGCCGCCCTGGCGCCCGACGACGGCGGGCTCGTCGGTGACGGCGAGGACCGCGGCGAAGCCGACACCGAAACGGCCCACGGCCGTGTCGGCCGCGTCCCGCTTCGCGGAGGCGCGGAGGGTGGCGAGCGACTCGACGCCGGCCGCGTCGAGGGGGGCGCCGGTGTTGGCGGCCACCAGGACGCCGTCGCGGAGGGTGAGGCGCAGACGGCCCGGGATACCGGCGCGGGCCGACGCGTCGGCGGCGTTCTGGGCGAGCTCCACGACGAGCCGGTCGCGGTAGCCGCCGAGGACGAGGTCCTCCTCGGCGTTGGCGTCCTCACGGAACCGGGCCGGGCTGGTCGCCCAGGCGTCCAGTACACCGCGGCGCAGGCGCGCCGTGCCGAACGGGTCCGCACCCTCGGCAGCCGGCCGCACGAACTTACTCACGGGTTCACTCTCCCTCTCGCCTGGCGCGACCGCGAATGCTGCGCCGGGTCGCGGCATGAAGGTACCGCGCGCTCTCCCCGGCTTCCGCCGCCGCCGGCCGCGGTGAGTGCGTGGCCCCCTCCGCCGGAAGACCCCTGCGGGTGCATCGCGGCTGAGCTGCAACCGCTCACGGTCCTACGGCCCCGCCCCGCCCCCTTAGGCCACGGGGGCAGGATTCAGCCCCTCCGGCGTTTGAGGAGCGGGGTCCGGGGCGGAGCCCCAGGGGTGATGGGGGTCCCCCTGGCCGAGCGAAGCCGAGACCTTGGGGGAGGGCAGGGGCGGCGGGGGCGAAAGAAGCTTGTGGCTGTGCCGAGGCGAGGTGAGACGGGTGCCCCCGGGAGAGGTAAGCCCCAGGGCGGGGAGGCCGCCAGGCAGGGACGGCCGCCGCCTCGGGGGCTACGAGTGGCCGAGCTCCGCCGTGGACTCGTCGGCGGTCGCGGGTACGGAGCCCGAGTCGGGGGACGGACGCAGCGGGAACGGATCCACCTGGGTCTCGTCGATCACCGGAAGCGGCGGCCGCGGAGGCTTCGGCATGACCGCGGCCTCGGAGTGCCCACCACACCCGTACGCGAGGGACACCACACGCCCGTCCGCCGGCGAGAACTCATTCGCACAGACACCGAACGCCTGTCCGAGCGAGCCCCCGATGCGATTCAGGAAGCCACAGCTGACGCACGACGCGGGCGCTGCCTGCGCCATCACCGTCTTGGGTCCGTACGACTCCTCCCAGCGGTCGGCCGCGACATGCAGCCCGTACCGGGAGAGCACCCGGGCCCGGCGGAGCCCCAGTTCCTCGGCCACGGCGGCGATCGAGCCCCGGCGCGGGGCCATCGGCAGGTTCGCGGGCGTACCCGCGGTCAACTCCGCGTCCTCCGCCTCCACCAGCTCGGCCATGTCCTCGGAGACCGCGGAGTTCGGCGCGGGCTCGTCCTCGCCGGAGTAGCCCGGCTCCAGCCGGAGATCCTCGGCGTCCGTGGGCAGCAGGTCCCCGGGACCCATGTCGCCCGGGCGCAGCCGCTCGCTCCACGGCACCCACTCCGGGGCCAGCAGCGCGTCCGTGCCGGGCAGCAGCACCGTCTCGTCGAGGGTGACGTTCTTCGCCCGGGAGGCGCGGGCCACGGTCGACGCCCAGCGCCAGCCGCGGTACCCGGGTTCCTTGCACTCGAAGTAGTGCGTGACAACGCGGTCCCCCTCGGAGACCAGCCCGAGGTGCTCGCCGACGATGCCCGGGTGGGCGGCTTCCTCTGCTGCCGCGCGGGCGAGGTCGACCGCCTCGGCGCACAGACGGTCCGGGGTGCGGCTTCGCGTTGTCGCTGCGCTCACAGGTATCGCTTCTCTCCTACGCCGTCTCACGGGTGCGCCATTCCTCCGGCGGGGGTGCGGACGGAGCGGACCGGTGGGCCGCGTCGACGTCCGCGCCCGATCGCACTCGGGCGCACCTACGCCATCCATTCTGCGGGATGACCGAGAGGCGCGCGGCCGAGAACAATCGCCGCAGGCGCGTTACGCACGCTACCTTCTCCTGGCCCCTGGGCCCACACCGGCGGGCGTCTTCGGCTCTCCGCGCCGGGATCTTTGCCGCTCCGCGGGCCGTTCCCCCGCCGCTCCGCGGCGATATCCCCGGCGCTCCGCGCCGAAAGTTTCCCACCCACACCCCGTCTCACTCCGCCGAAAAGTCCTCCACCCCGAACCCGACCCGTCTCGCTCCGCCGAAAAGTCCTCCGCCCCGGGTCGTCCAGGGCCGGCCCATCTCGTTCGCCGAGAAAGTGCACGCCAGGGGCCGACCCGGATCGCACCGCCGAAAAGGGGGCCGGCCGGGGCCCCCGATCGTCCTCACACGCCCCCCACTCGGCCCCCATACGCGCGGTAACCGCACTACGCACCCCGAACTCGGGGCACTATGACGGAGTGGCATCCGCAAGGTCGCCCCAGGGAGCAACCGGTATCGGTGGCGCCAAGGGGAGCAATCGGAACGGCGGATCGGGCCGGGTGACCGGGTCCGTCCGTGCGGTGGGACGTGCCCTGCACTTCCCGGTCACCCGGACGGCGCGCGGCATCCGCAAGGCGACCCACGCGCACGGAGCGGGCGAGTCGGGCCTCGGAAAACTGATCGAACTGCACGCGGTGAACGGCGCGGGCGACGTCATGATCACCGTGGCACTGGCGTCCACCGTGTTCTTCTCCGTGCCGACCGACGAGGCCCGCGGCCGGGTCGCCCTCTACCTGGGCATCACGATGGCGCCCTTCGCCCTCCTCGCCCCCGTGATCGGCCCGCTGCTCGACCGTCTGCCGCACGGCCGGCGGGCCGCGATGGCGGGCTCGATGCTCGCGCGGGCGATGCTGGCGCTGATGCTGGCGGGGGCCGTCGTCAGCGGAACCTTCGAGCTGTATCCCGCCGCGCTCGGCGTACTGGTCGCCTCCAAGGCGTACGGCGTGGTGCGCAGCGCCGTCGTCCCCCGGCTCCTGCCACCCACGTTCTCCCTGGTCAAGGCCAACTCCCGGGTCACTCTGGGCGGGCTCCTGGCCACCGGTGTGGCCGGGCCGATCGCCGCCGTGCTCCAGTCGCTGGGGGCGCGCTATCCGCTCTACGGCGCCTTCGTGATCTTCATCGCGGGCACGTTCCTGTCGTTCTCGCTGCCGCCCAAGGTCGACTCGGCCAAGGGCGAGGACAAGGCGCTGCTCGCCGCCGACCCGGAGCATCTGCACGGCCCGCATCTGAAGAAACCCCCGCGCCCCGGACTGCGGACGGTGGGGACGGCCGTCACCCACGCGCTCGGGGCCAACGCCTCGCTGCGCTGCCTGTCCGGCTTCCTGATCTTCTTCCTCGCCTTCCTGCTGCGCCAGCAGCCGCTCAGCGGCAAGAGCGCGGCGGTCTCGCTGGGCCTGGTGGTCGTCTCGGCGGGCGTGGGCAACGCGCTCGGCACGGCCGTCGGAGCTTGGCTGAAACAGCGCGCTCCGGAGATCATCATCGTGACAGTGGTGGCGTTCGTGCTGGCCGTCGCGATCGCGGCGGCGCTCTTCTACGGCACTCTGTTCGTGGCCTGTCTCGCCGCGGTCGCCGGGTTCGCGCAGGCGCTCGCCAAGCTGTCCCTGGACGCGCTGATCCAGCGCGACGTCCCCGAACTCGTCCGGAGTTCGGCCTTCGCCCGCTCCGAGACGCTGCTCCAGATGGCCTGGGTCCTCGGTGGAGCCATCGGCATCGCGATGCCGCTCAACGGCTCGCTCGGCCTCGCCGTGGCCGCCGGGATCGTCGCCGTCGGGTGGCTGACGACCGTGCGGGGACTGCTCTCCGCGGCACGGCGCGGCGGATCGGTCCGGCAGCGCGTCTCCTGAGCCGCGCGGGGGCCACACACGGCACGCCGCACCCCACGTGGGGGCACGGGTGGGCGCGCCCGATAACCTTCGGCCATGACCTCCCTGCCCCGCGGCAGAGCCGCTAATGGACAACGCGCTGCGCGCCGTCGCCGCGCCGTCGCCACGGTCGGCGCCGTTTCCGCCGGACTCCTCGCCCTGTCCGCCTGTGACAAGCCGACACCGATGGCCACCGTCACGGTCGGCGACCACTCGGTGAGCTCCGAGGCCGACTGCTACAACGACGGCAACGCCGTGAAGACCGCGGACCTGACGAGCTGCCTGCGGTCCAAGGACATCAAGTCCATCGGCGTCGACCCCGACGCGACCGTCCGGTTCGGCGTGGACCCGAAGATCGCCGACAAGGGCTGGACGATCCTGATGAACGGACAGCAGCTCCTGCCCGAGAGCACCAAGAAGACGTACCTGACCATTCCGGGCAGCGTGTTCTTCAACCAGCAGTACGGCGCCACCGGCAGCTCGACGCTCGTCTCCGTCAAGGAGGGCGACAAGACCGTCACCGGCCTGTGGTCGTTCAAGTTCAAGAAGGACTCGGACAACTGATCGCCGCCGGGCCGAAGGTGCTCGTGGCCACCGCCGTCTCCGCGGAGCGGGAAGCGGTGGCCGCGGCGTCGTCCGGCACGGCGCACGAGATACGGCTTCCGGGGGCGACGCTCCACCGGCTCGGTGGGCACGATCTGCTCGCCGCCGGTGTCGGCCCCGGCCTCGCCGCCGCCTCCGTCTCCGCCGCGTTGACCGCCGCCGCCCTGGACGGCGCGCCCTACGGCCTCGTCGTCTGCGCGGGCATCGCCGGCGGCTTCCAGCCCGGCGCGCCCGTGGGTTCGCTCGTGGTCGCCGACGACATCGTGGCGGCGGACCTGGGCGCCCAGGCGCCGGAAGGCTTCCTCCCGGTCACCGAGCTCGGCTTCGGAACCGTCAGCCATCGGCCACCGGAATCACTCGTACGAGCGGTCGCGGCCGCCACCGGTGGAAGCGTCGGAACGGTGCTCACGGTGTCGACCGTGACCGGCAGCGCCGCCCGCGCCGCCGAACTGCGCGCCCGGCATCCGCGGGCCCTCGCCGAGGCGATGGAGGGGTTCGGGGTCGCCGAGGCGGCCGGCGCGCACGGCGTACCGGTGCTGGAGATCCGCGCGGTGTCCAATCCCGTCGGCCCGCGTGACCGCGCCGCGTGGCGCATCGGCGACGCCCTCGCGGCCCTCACCGAGGCCTTCGGGAAGCTGGGGCCCGTCCTGGAGAGTTGGAACCCACATGAGCGCACCCACTGAATCCGCCGAAGCCCTGCGGATCGCCTATTCGCCCTGCCCCAACGACACCTTCGTCTTCGACGCCTGGGCACACGGCCGAATCCCCGGCGCACCCGCGCTGGACGTGACCTTCGCGGACATCGACATCACCAACGGCATGGCCGAGCGCGGCGAGTTCGACGTGCTGAAGGTGTCGTACGCCGTGCTGCCGTACGTCCTCGACAGCTACGCGCTGCTGCCGTGCGGCGGCGCGCTGGGCCGGGGCTGCGGTCCGCTCGTACTGACGAGGGAAGCGGGCGCCGGGGGCACCTCCCCGCTGGAGCCGAGCCGAGAGCCCGGGGGACTGACGGGTCGTACCGTCGCCGTGCCGAGCGAGCGGTCGACGGCGTATCTGCTGTTCCGGCTGTGGGCGGCGGACACGGTTCCCGGCGGAGTCGGCGAGATCGTGGTCATGCCGTTCCACGAGATCATGCCGGCCGTGCGGGACGGGAAGGTCGACGCGGGGCTCGTCATCCACGAGGCGCGTTTCACGTACCGCAACTACGGGCTGCACAAGCTCGCCGACCTGGGCGAGTACTGGGAGCGGACCACGGGGCTGCCGATCCCGCTGGGCGCGATCATCGCGAGGCGGTCGCTGGGGGCGGAGCGGCTCCGGGCGCTCGCCGACGCCGCCCGCACCTCGGTCCGCGCTGCCTGGGACGATCCCGAGGCCTCCCGCGGCTACGTCCTGGAACACGCCCAGGAAATGGACCCGAGCGTCGCGGACCAGCACATCGGCCTGTACGTCAACGAGTTCACGGCCGATCTGGGCGACGACGGATACGCGGCGGTCCGCGGACTGCTCACGCGCGCGGCGGCCGAGGGACTGGTGCCACCCCTCGGCCCGAACGCGCTGGACTTTCCCTGATTTCTCTCCCGGACCTCTCCGAATTCCCCTCGGTCCCCGGCCGGGGACCGCTGACGGACGGTCAGACGTCGAGCTGGTCGGCGACCGCGCGCAGCAGGCCCGCGATCTGCTTGCCGGAGGCCTTGTCGGGGTAGCGGCCCTTCTCCAGGGAAGGCGTGATGTTCTCGAGGAGGGTCGTCAGGTCCTGGACGATGGAGGCCAGTTCGTCCGGCTTGCGGCGCTGGGCGGCCGCGACCGAGGGGGCCGGCTCCAGAAGGGTCACCGAGAGCGCCTGATCGCCGCGCTGACCGGCGACGACACCGAACTCGACACGCTGGCCGGGCTTGAGGGCCTCTACTCCGGCGGGCAGGACCGAGGAATGGACGAAGACGTCGCCGCCGTCGTCACGGGAGAGAAAGCCGAAGCCCTTCTCAGTGTTGAACCACTTGACTTTGCCGGTGGGCACGTCTGTCCTCGTCCTCGTACTCGTCGGAAACTTCTCTGGGAACGGCTCGGGTGGTTGCAGGGGCAACTGCCCGTAAAACGCCTCTGGATAGCACTACAGCGGGTCAGCCGACCCGCCGGTACCAAGGCTAATGGTCCGTCGGCTCGTGACAAGACGTCGCTGGATTGTTCCTTCGCGCAGGGAACTACCCTGGTCGGGTGCGTGACAAAACCCAAGCGAATTCCCCCGAAGCCGGTGACCGGCTGATCCGTGCCGGTGCCATCGTGTTCTTCATCGGAGCGTTGGCCACACTGGTCACCGTGGCACCGCTGTTGCTCGGTACGAAACCTTTTCCGCTCTACATGTTCGGCTTGAGCATGCTCATGGGCATCGGATTCCTGCTGGCCGCGGCGGGCGTGCTCCAGTCCGCCGCGCAGGGACGCCGCCGGGCCCGCGCCGCCCGTTCCTGACGACGGCTGTTCCCGGCGACGGCTGTTCCCGATCCGTTCCCGGCAGCGGCCGTTCCGGCGGACCGGTGCCGGCTCCGCTGTGCCCTCGGCGCCCTCAGCGGTAGTTCTCCAGCCATGCCGGGAACTCCGTGAGATCGCCGAGGACGACGTCCGCGCCCGCCGCGCGCAGTTCCTCGGCGTCGCACGGCCCGGTCGCCACGGCCACGGCGTACGCCTGCGCCGTGCGCGCGCCGCGGACGTCGCCGGTGTGGTCGCCGACGTAGACGCTCGCGCCGTGCTCGCGCAGCGCCACCGCCTTCTGCTCGGCCCACAGGCTGCCGGCGAGTTCGTCCGTGTCGATGCCCAGGTGGTCCAGGTGCAGCCTGGCGTTGGGCTCCCACTTCGCGGTGACGACGACCGTGCGACCGCCCGCCGCCCGCACCGCCGCGACGGCCTCGCGCGCGCCGGGCATCGCGAGCGTGCCGGTGATGGCGTACGTGGGGTACATCCCGCGGTAGAGGTCGGCCATCGCCTGGACCTCCCCGGCCGGGAACCAGTTGGCGAGCTCCTCGTCCAGCGGCGGACCGAGCCGGGTGACCACGAGATCCGAGTCGATGTACGTCCCGGTCCGTGCCGACAGCGCCTCGAAACAGGCGTGGATGCCGGGACGGGAGTCGATCAGGGTCATGTCGAGGTCGAAGCCGACAGTCAGCGCGGTGGAAGTCATATGGGCCATTGTGCCCAGGACACCAGGTGTACGGTCCAGGCATTTTCCGGAGGCCGGTCCAGGCCGTTGCGAGCGCCGGACGTCAGCGGAGGCGCCGGACGTCAGCAGATACGCCGGACGTCAGCGGTTGCGCTGGGAGCGCCAGACCAGGTACAGGGCCGAGGTGACCGCCGCGGCGCGGACGACCCAGGGCCAGGTCTGGGCCATCGCGTCGTTCATGTGCCCCTCGGCGATGGGGGTGCCCCAGCGGCCGTTCGTACGGCCCCAGAGCCAGACGATGCCGGCCGTGGCGGACAGGCCCGGCAGGACGAGGACGGCCCACTTGGACTCCGCGGGGGTCAGCCGGCGCGAGCCGTAGGCGATCAGCCAGCCGAGGCCGAGCGCGAACCAGTTGCCGAGGACGGCGCCGGCGACGAGGAGGGCGGCGGCGAGCAGGAGCAGCGGGTTGGTGTAGCCGCTCAGCCGCGGGAGGCGGCGGCGCGGGAAGCGGCGTGCGACGGTGCCCTCGGCCACCGGCTCGCCCTCGGTGGCCGGTGCCGTTGTCTCCTTGGCCCGGTCCGCCTCTTCCTCGGCTTCGCGGTCCTTGTCCCCCGGGGGCGGCCTGAGCAGGTCGGGGACCTCCACACCGCCGACGAACCCCGGCACGCTGTCGCCGAGCCCGAAAGGGCTGTCGGTCGCGCGCCACCAGTCGGGCCGGGTCGCGCTGTCGCCCAGTTCGTGCGCGCTCGCCAGGTGGGGCGGGGACGGCGCGTCGGCCCCGGCGCTCTCGGCGGGCCGCTCCTGCGCGGGACGGGGGCGGGGGACGACGCGGCGCAGTCCCTTGGGACGCTCCTCCGGCTTGGCGGCGGCGCGCTGGGCGGGCACGGCGGCCCAGGTCCGCGTACCGGCTCCGGTACCGCTGCTGTCGGTGCCCCGTCCGGCCGCCGCGACGATCTCGTCGGGGGTGCCGAGGCGGTCGAGGATGCGGCGGACGGCGGCGGGGCTGTCGACGGTGGTCTTCGCCCGGCGGCGGTCGATCTCGCCCCGCAGTTCCGAGACCAGGCGCATCCGGGTCGCCGACGGCAACTGCCGCTGCTGGGCCAGGTCGCCGACCCGGCTCAGATAGTCGAAGACCAGCTGGTCGCTCTCGATCCCCACGAAGTCCCCTCCGGGGCCGGTGCGTTGAATACCCCGCGGTGACGAAGGTACCGGTTTTCCCGTGTGCGGGAGCGCCCCGCCCGGGGCTCGGGCAGCCGTACGACCGTCCCCGGCCGCCCCGGCCGCGCGGCCGGGGAGAGTTCCACGGGTCGGGGGCCGGGCCCGGGGAGCGTGCCACCCGCTACCGTTGACAGGATGAGCCCCGAGACGACCGCCCCGCGGTCCCTGGCGGAAGCCCTCCGCGCGCGGGACGACGCCTCGCTGTCCGCCCTCCTGCGGTCCCGGCCGGACCTGATCACCCCCGTCCCCACGGATCTCACCCAGCTGGCCACCAGGGCGGGCACCCGGGCGTCGGTCGTCCGTGCCCTGGAGCGTCTGGACCGTTTCACGCTCCAGACGGCGGAGGCGCTGGCGGTGGCGCGGGAACCGGCGACGTACGACGAACTGCTCGGGCTGCTGGCGGGCGACGACAACGACCCCACGGTCACGGCCGCCTTCCCGCACGCGCTCGGGACGCTGCGCGAGCAGGCGCTCCTCTGGGGTGGCGACGACCGCCTGCGGCTCATGCGGACGGCACGCGAGCTGCTCGCGCCGTCGCCGCAGCACCCGTCCCCGACAGGGCTCGGGCCGACGGTCGGCGAGGCCACGGCGGGCATGTCGCCGGGGCGCATCCAGGAGATCGTGGCCGCGGCGGGGTTGGCGTCCACCCATGACTCCGTGTCCGCGGTGGCGTCGCTGAGCGCCCTGTTCAGCGACCGCAGCCGGATGTCGGCGCTGCTCGACGAGGCGCCCGCCGAGGCGGTGGAGGTGCTGTCCCGGCTGGTGTGGGGGCCGCCGTACGGGCAGGTGACGGCCGAACCCGCGGCGCATCTGCGCTGGCTGATCGGACGGGGGCTGCTGCTGCCGACGGGGCCGGGCACGGTCGTACTGCCCCGGGAGGTCGCGCTGCATATGCGGGCGGGCCGCGCGCACCGGGTGACGGAGCCGCTGGCGCCCCCGGTCGAGGTCTCGGCGACACGCCGTCCACAGGCTGTGGACGCCGCCGCGGCCGGCCAGGCGTACACGACGCTGGCGACCGTCGAGGAGCTGCTGAAGGACTGGCACGAGGGCGGTCCCGCGGTGCTGCGCGCGGGCGGGCTGAGTGTGCGGGACCTGAAGCGGACGGCGGTGGCGCTCGATGTCTCCGAGCCGGTCGCCGCGTTCTGGGTGGAACTCGCCTACGCGGCGGGCCTGCTGGCGTCGGACGGCGAGACGGAGGAACGCTACGCGGCCACACCTGCCTACGACGCGTGGCTGGAGCTGCCCGCCGCGGAGCGCTGGGCGCGGCTCGCCTCGGCGTGGCTCTCGGCGACCCGCACGGCTGGTCTGGTCGGCGGACGGGACGCGAAGGACCGTACGCTCTCGGCGCTCGGCCCCGGTCTCGACCGTTCCGCGGCGCCGGAGGTCCGCCACCGCGTCCTCGCCCTCCTCGCCGAGCTTCCCGAGGGCGCCGCGCCCGCCACGGACTCCCTCCTCGCCCGGTTGTACTGGGAACGGCCCTCGCGCAGTGCCCGCCCCGCACCGGACGACCTGCGGGCCCGGCTGGCCCACTGGACGCTGTCCGAGTCCGAGCTGCTCGGGGTGACCGGCCGGGGCGCGCTGTCCGCGCAGGGGCGGGCGCTGCTGGGTCTGCCGGCGACGGCGGACACCAAGGAGGCGGAGCCGTCCGGACCGGGTGACAAGCTGCCCGCCCACAAGCGGCACCACCCCGTGACCGCCCCCGTGCCGCACTCCCCCGCCGAGCGGGCCGCGGCGGCGACACGAGCCGCGGGACTCCTCGCCCCGCTGCTGCCCGAGCCGCTCGACCACGTCCTGCTGCAGGCGGACCTGACGGCGGTCGCGCCCGGTCCCCTGGAACGCCCGCTGGCCGACACCCTCGGGGTGCTCGCGGACGTCGAGTCCAAGGGCGGGGCCACGGTCTACCGCTTCACCCCGGGCTCGGTGCGCCGGGCGCTCGACGCGGGCCGTTCGGCGTCCGACCTGCACGCCTTCCTCGCCGCCCACTCCCGTACGCCGGTCCCGCAGCCGCTGGCCTATCTGATCGACGACATGGCGCGCCGGCACGGCCATCTGCGGATCGGGGCGGCGTCGGCGTACGTCCGCTGCGACGACGAGGCGGTGCTCAACGAGATCCTCGCCGACAAGCGTTCGCAGGAGTTCGGCCTGCGGCGGATCGCGCCGACGGTGCTGGCCGCGCAGAGCGACCCGGCGGGCCTGCTCACCGGCCTCAGGGCGATGGGTTTCGCCCCGGCCGCCGAGTCGGCGGAGGGTGACGTCCTGATCAGCCGGGCGCACGCCCACCGCGCCCCGCCCCGCGCCGCCCCGGAGCCCGTCCCGGACGGCCCGCCGGTCCCCGACGCCACCCTCCTCGGCGCCGCGGTCCGCGCGATCCGGGCCGGGGACCTCGCCTCCACGGCCCCGCGCAAGGAGGACCCGGCCGCCGGCCGTCCCGTCGACGGCGGGCTGCCCCGCACCAGCTCGGCCGAGACCCTCGCGACCATGCAGGCCGCCGTCATGACGGGCGAGGCGGTGTGGATCGGCTACGTCAACGCCGAGGGCGCCGCCAGTCAGCGCGTCATCGCCCCCATCCGGGTCGAGGGCGGCTTCGTCACGGCGTACGACCACACGGCGGACGAGGTCCGCACCTATCCGCTGCACCGGGTCACGGGGGTGGCGGAGCTGGCGGACGACCAGTCGTGATCACCCGCCGGTAGGGCACACTGGACGTTTGGCCGAGCATCCGCGCCGGGTGCCGCCACGCAGAAAGGGACGCGTGTGAACGGACCGCTCATCGTCCAGTCCGACAAAACGCTTCTGCTCGAAGTCGATCATGAGCTGGCCGACGCCTGCCGTCGGGTCATCGCCCCCTTCGCCGAGCTGGAGCGGGCGCCCGAGCACATCCACACCTACCGGGTGACGCCGCTCGGCCTGTGGAACGCGCGGGCCGCCGGGCACGACGCCGAGCAGGTCGTGGACGCGCTGGTGGAGTTCAGCCGCTATCCGGTCCCGCACGCGCTGCTCGTGGACATCGCCGAGACGATGGACCGCTACGGCCGGCTCACGCTGAGCAAGCATCCGGCCCACGGACTCGTCCTCACCACCACCGACCGGCCCGTCCTCGAAGAGGTGCTGCGCTCCAAGCGGGTCGCGCCGCTCGTCGGCAACCGGATCGACCCCGACACCGTGCTCGTGCACCCCTCCGAGCGCGGTCAGATCAAGCAGACCCTGCTGAAGCTGGGCTGGCCGGCCGAGGACCTCGCCGGGTACGTCGACGGCGAGGCGCACGCCATCGAGCTCGACGAGAACGGCTGGGCACTGCGGCCCTACCAGCGGCAGGCCGTGGAGAACTTCTGGCACGGCGGGTCCGGTGTGGTCGTGCTGCCCTGTGGCGCGGGCAAGACGCTCGTCGGGGCCGGTGCCATGGCGCAGGCCAAGGCGACCACCCTCATCCTCGTCACCAACACCGTCTCCGCCCGGCAGTGGAAGCACGAGCTGGTGAAGCGGACCTCGCTGACCGAGGAGGAGATCGGCGAGTACAGCGGCACGCGCAAGGAGATCCGCCCGGTCACCATCGCCACCTACCAGGTGCTGACGACCCGGCGGAAGGGCGTCTACCCGCACCTCGAACTCTTCGACTCCCGCGACTGGGGCCTCATCCTCTACGACGAGGTCCATCTGCTGCCCGCTCCCGTCTTCAAGTTCACCGCCGACCTGCAGGCCCGGCGCCGGCTGGGGCTGACCGCCACGCTGGTACGGGAGGACGGGCGCGAGTCGGACGTCTTCTCGCTCATCGGGCCCAAGCGGTTCGATGCGCCCTGGAAGGAGATCGAGGCGCAGGGTTACATCGCGCCGGCCGACTGTGTCGAGGTGCGGGTGAACCTCACCGACTCCGAGCGGATCGCGTACGCCACCGCCGAGGCCGAGGAGAAGTACCGCTTCTGCGCCACGACGGCGACCAAGCGGAAGGTGACCGAGGCGCTGGTCCGCAGGTTCGCGGGTCAGCAGATCCTCGTGATCGGCCAGTACATCGACCAGCTCGACGAGCTGGGCGAGCATCTGAACGCGCCCGTGATCAAGGGCGAGACCAGCAACGCCCAGCGGGAGAAGCTGTTCGACGCCTTCCGGCAGGGCGAGATCAGCGTGCTCGTCGTGTCGAAGGTCGCCAACTTCTCCATCGACCTGCCGGAGGCCACGGTGGCCATCCAGGTCTCGGGCACCTTCGGCTCCCGCCAGGAGGAGGCCCAGCGTCTTGGCCGCGTCCTGCGCCCGAAGGCCGACGGCCACCAGGCCCACTTCTACTCCGTGGTCGCCCGCGACACGATCGACCAGGACTTCGCCGCCCACCGCCAGCGCTTCCTGGCGGAACAGGGCTACGCCTACCGGATCATGGACGCCGACGAACTCCTGACCGACACGGAATAGCCCCCCCGGCGGGTGGCCGGCCCACTGGCCCCGCGCGGCACGCCGCGGCAGTGAGCCTGCGGCGCCGACCCCGCCTGTGTGCTCTCGGCGTACGGTCCGCCGCGCCCGGACGGTTCCCGCCGGGAGGCGGAGGCACGGGCGCCGGCGTTCTGCGGGGATGCCCGCCCAGCGGCGCTGGGCGGGCCTGCGGGGCACCGACGCGAGGCCCCGGGGGAAGGCACCGGGGTACCGGCCGGGGTGCGGCCCAGCCGCGCTGGACGCGCCTGCGGCCACCGTCGCGAGCGCGGGACGGGCCGACTGCGTACGCGGAAACGCTGCTCACCAGCACCAGCACCAGCACCGGCGCGGGCCCGGCCTGCGGCCCACCGGCGCGAAGCCCTGGAGGCTGCCCCGAGGGGGCCTGCGGGGCATCGGCGCGAAGCACGAAACGGTCACCGGCCCACGGCGGGAGTACGGTTCAGCCGCGCCGGACGGCCTACGGCCCAGACACGCGGCCGCAGGGGCCCCGAAGGCACGCGAGGCATCGATGCGAAGCACGAAACGGTCACCGGCGTGCGGCAAAGTGCGGCCCGTCGGCGCCGGACGAGCCCGCGGCCGACCAGCTCAACCAGCGCGCGATCCGAAACACGCGGACCGGTCCCCGGTACGGCGGGGTGCGGCCCAGCGGTGGGCCGGGCTCCCGCAAGGGGCCTGGAGGACATCGGCGCGAGGCGTGGACGTCCGGGGCCGCGTATCCCCGGGTGCCGGGCACCCGGGGAAAAGGAGCGGGCGTACGCGTCAGCGGCGGCGGACGCCTGCTTCTTCGCCGTATTCGCCGAGCAGGACGACCCCGAGGGCCGCGCGTGCGAACACCTTGACGGCGCGCACGGCGTCGCCGAGGAGATGACGGTGGTTGACGGAGGTGACGGCCGTCGCGCCGCGCGCGACAGGCCCGGGATGGGCAGGACCTTGGGTGAAAGTGGCTGCACTCATATCTCCATGGTGCGCACCGTTGCTCCGAATGGCGTCGGTCTTCGGACCGAACCTCGCCCACCCCCTGGTACGGCTCCGGGCCACCCTGCCTACGCCTCACGACGGACACCGCCCCCTAGGGTTCCCGGGTCCCGACCCTGACAGGCCGGTCAGGTACCGGGAAAACCATTGGCCCCGGCATCCATCCCTGGCCTAGAATCTTCGCTCTTGCCCGCCTCCCTTCACGGAGTGCCGCCGCCCGGACGGAAACCGGACGGCACCTGGAATCACACCGGATTCCGCACGGATTCCGGACAGATTCCCAACGAAATCCGCAGAGATCCACGATCTGCATCACTCCTGAAGCACTCCCGAAGCACTTCCGCAGCAGGTTTCCCCGGAGGCAATTCCCCGTGTCCACCCTGTCCGACGGTCCGTCCGGCGCCCCGTCCGAGTCCGACGATCCCCTGTCCCGCGAGCGCGCCCACCTCGCCCACTCCCGTTCGGCGCTCCGCGCGATGCGCGAGGACGCGGAGAACCTCGACATCCGCGATGTCACCGCGAACTGGGTGAACGCCGAGGTACTGCACCGGCAGATCGGCGAGCGCATCAAGGCCCTCGCCGACCTCAGCCACACCCCGCTGTTCTTCGGACGGCTCGACTACCTGCACGCTCCCGGCTCCGACCTGGCCGAGGGCGCCGAGGGCGAGCGGTTCTACATCGGTCGCCGGCACGTCCACGACGCCGGCGGCGACCCGATGGTCATCGACTGGCGCGCGCCGGTGTCCCAGCCGTTCTACCGGGCCTCGAAGAAGGACCCGATGGACGTCGGCCTGCGCCGCCGCTTCGGCTACACCGGCGGCGACCTCACGGCGTACGAGGACGAGCACCTCTCCGACCCGGCCGAGGCCGCGGCCACCAGCAAACTGCTCCAGCAGGAGATCGAGCGCCCGCGCGTCGGTCCGATGCGCGACATCGTGGCGACCATCCAGCCGGAGCAGGACGAGATCGTACGGTCCGGGCTGTCCGGTTCGGTCTGTGTGCAGGGAGGCCCCGGCACCGGGAAGACCGCCGTCGGCCTGCACCGGGTCGCGTATCTGCTCTACGCGCACCGGGAGCGGCTCGCCCGCACCGGCACCCTGGTCATCGGGCCGAACAAGTCCTTCCTGCACTACATCGAGCAAGTCCTGCCCGCCCTGGGCGAGTTGGAGGTCAGGCAGGCGACCGTCGACGATCTGGTCGCGCATGTCGAGGTGCGCGGCAGCGACGACTCGGTGGCGGCCGTGCTCAAGGGCGACGCCCGGATGGCCCAGGTGCTGCGCCGGGCCGTCCGCTCGCACGTGACCATCCCGACCGAGCCCGTGGTGGTGGTCAGAGGATCACGGCGCTGGCGCGTCCCGGCGTACGAACTGGAGGAGATCGTGCGCGAGTTGCTCGAACGCGACATCCGGTACGGCGCCGCCCACCAGGCCCTTCCGCAGCGGATCGCGCACGCCGTGCTGGTCCAGATGGAGCGCTCGGGCGAGGCGCCGGACGACCGGGTGCAGGACGCCGTGGCCCGCAACGCCGCCGTGAAGGCCGCCGTCAAGGCGATCTGGCCGCCCGTCGACCCCGCGAAACTCGTGCTCCGGCTGCTGACCGACGCGGAGTTCCTCGCCGCGCACGCGGAGGGGCTGTTCGACGAGGGCGAGCAGAAGGAGATCCTCTGGGCGAAGCCGGTGCGCAGCGTGAAGGCCGCCAAGTGGTCGGCCGCCGACGCCGTGCTGATCGACGAGACCACGGACCTGGTCCAGCGCACGCACTCCCTCGGGCACGTGGTGCTCGACGAGGCGCAGGACCTGTCGCCGATGCAGTACCGAGCGGTGGGGCGG
The DNA here is from genome assembly GCF_025399795.1 of Streptomyces rhizosphaerihabitans. GTDB lineage: Bacteria > Actinomycetota > Actinomycetes > Streptomycetales > Streptomycetaceae > Streptomyces > Streptomyces rhizosphaerihabitans. Next base: position 137,826 of record NZ_JAODTZ010000001.1, read on the forward strand.
CGCTGCACGACGGGTTCGGCGACCGTGCTCGGGGACCTGGCGCAGGGGACGACCCCGTGGGCGACCCGGAGCTGGGAGGAGGCCCTCGGCCATCTGGGCAAGGGGGACGCGGTCGTCGAGGAGCTGACGGCGGGTTTCCGCGTCCCCACGGACGTCATCACCTACGCGTCCCGGCTGCTGCCGTACATCGCGCCCGGCCTCACACCGGTCGCGTCGGTGCGGGAGAACCCGGGTTTCTTCGAGGTGCGCCCGAGCGCGGCGGACGCCGAAGTCCTGGGCGCGGTGGAGGAGTTGCTGGGTCACGAGGGGTCGGTCGGGCTGATCGCCGCCGACGCCCGGATCCCGGTGCTCGCCGAGGCGCTGACGGCGGCCGGGCGGACGTATCTCGGTCCGGGCGAGGAGACGACGGCCGAGACCCGGCTGACCCTGGTGCCGGCCTCGCTCGCCAAGGGCCTGGAGTACGACTACGTGGTCCTGGACGAGCCGGGGGCCGTCGTCGACGGCGAGCCGGACGAGCGCACCGGCCTGCGCCGCCTGTACGTGGCGCTGACCCGTGCGGTCTCGGGTCTGGTCGTGACCCACGCGGCACCGCTCCCGGCCGAACTGGGCTGACCGGGCGGCGGCACCCGGCACGGACGCCGACGGCCCCTGGCATGGATGCCGGGGGCCGTGAACCGCGTTACATGAGGCGCTAACGGAATTCATTCACAGTGCATCGGCCTTCAGTCCGGTGGTGAAGCGAATCTGATGGCTGCGGCATGGAGTGTCACGGATGTTGTCCTGCGGAGCAGGAGAGCGTAAGCCTCACCACAGCTGGCGCGGAGTTTCACGGGGCTCGATCCGGCGAAGCCAGGTGACACCTCACCCCCTTCGGCCCGTTCCGCTCCCCGGTTCAAGAGGGAGTACCAGTAGGGCATACGTTCCCCCTGGTGGCGGGAGGCGCGCGTTCGTACGATCACCGCATGCAGCTTCGCTACGCCTTCAAGCTGTACCCGCAGCCTCGCCAACGTCTCGCGCTGACCAGGGCGTTCGGGTGCGCACGGGTCGTGTACAACGATGCCGTGCGCGCCCGCGAGGACGCCCGTGCGTCGGGCGGGCCGTTCCCGAAGGCCGCGGAACTGTCCCGGAAATTGATCACCGAGGCCAAGCGGACACCCGGACGGTCCTGGCTGGGTGAGGTCTCCGCGGTCGTCCTCCAGCAGTCCCTGCGCGACGCGGAATCCGCGTACCGGAACTTCTTCGCCTCCCTCAAGGGCGAGCGTAAGGGGGCGAAGAATGGTGCGCCTCGCTTCAAGTCCCGCAAGGACAACCGTCAGTCGATCCGTTTCACGGCCAATGCCTGCTGGTCGATCACCGGCTCCGGGAAACTGAACCTTCCCAAGGTCGGGGCGGTGAAGGTGAAGTGGTCGCGCGCCCTGCCCACACGGCCCTCCTCGGTCACCGTGATCAAGGACGCGGCCGGACGGTACTTCGCCTCCTTCGTCATCGACACCGACCCGGCCGCCGACTCCGCCCGCATGCCCGACACCGACCGGACGGTCGGCATCGACCTCGGCCTGACCTCCTTCGCCGTCCTCTCCGACGGCACGAAGATCGACTCCCCGCGGTTCCTGCGCCGGGCGGAGAAGAAACTGAAGAAAACCCAGCGGGAGCTGTCCCGCAAACAGAAAGGATCCAGGAACCGCGAGAAGGCCCGCCTCAAGGTCGCCCGCGCCCACGCGAAAGTGGCCGACGCCCGCCACGAATTCCACCACCAGCTCTCCACGAAACTGATCCGCGACAACCAAGCGATCGGCATGGAGAACCTGGCGGTGAAGGGACTGGCGCGCACCAGGCTGGCCAAGAGCGTGCATGACGCGGGCTGGGCACAGTTCGTACGCATGCTGGAGTACAAGGCCGCCCGGTACGGGCGCACCCTGGTCAAGATCGGCAGGTTCGAGCCGACCTCACAGACCTGCTCCACCTGCGGTGTCAAGGACGGCCCCAAACCTCTGCACATCCGGGAATGGACCTGCACCGCCTGCGGCACCCTCCACGACCGGGACCACAATGCCGCGATCAACATCAGAACGGCCGCCGGACTGGCGGTGACAGCCTGCGGAGCGCCGGTAAGACCAGGACTCGTCCCGGCACAGCGCGAAGAAACAGGAAGCCACGGAAGCTCGCTCGACCCCTGTGCCGCTATGCGGCACAGGGGTCGAGCGAGCAGGCCAGAATCCCCCTCCCTTCAGGAGCGAGAGCAAGTCAATTGAACTTCCTGCTGGTGGCCAGGTAGACCTGCTTGGCGTTCTCGCCGAGGCGCGGCCCGGTGATGAACGTCTTGCGGTCGCTCAGGGAGTTGTTGGAGACCAGGTAGGTCCGGCCGTTGTGGGTCATGAACCAGGGGCCGCCGGAGGCGCCGCCGTTCATGGTGCAGCCGATCATGAACTGGGCGGGCACGTTGCTCGCGAGCACGAACCGCTTCGTGGCGCCGTGGCAGTCGTACATCTTCGAACCGTCGTAGGGCGCCTCGGCCGGGTAGCCGCGGACCTTCATGGTCTTCACCTTGTTGGCGGCCGGGGCGCCGAACCACACCGGCAGAGCCGAACCGAGCTGCTCCTGAAGGGACTTGCCGCCCTTCTCGGGCTTGACGTGGAGCACGGCGTAGTCGTACCCGGAGGCCGCGTTGCCCGTGTGGGCGCCGCCCTTCATCCACTGGGACGAGGTGGTGGCCCAGTCGGCCCACCAGATGCCGTACGGGGAGACGGCCTTGGCGCGCGGGTCGGTGATCTGGCGGTTGCTCAGATTCGCGCCGTTGTTGAACGAGGGGACGAAGGCGATGTTGCGGTACCAGCCGCCGCCCTTGCCGGCGTGCACACAATGGCCCGCGGTCCACACCAGGTTGGACTTGCCGGGGTGCGCCGGGTCGGTGACGACGGCGGCCGAGCAGACCATGCTGCCCTCGGGCGAGGAGAAGAACAGCTTGCCGACCGGCGCCGCGTAGTGGTGGTAGGTCCCCTTGACCTTGGCGGCGGTCTGCTTCTTGACCTTGCCGTCGGGCAGGTAGGAGGTGGCGCCGCTGCCCGAGCCCGAACTGGTGCTGCCCGCCTGGGCGACCGGGATGTTCGCCTTGGCCTCGGCCATCTTCTCGGGCGTCCAGAAGTCCTTGATGTACGGGTTGGCGAAGTCCTGCGCCTTGGACGCCCAGTCGCTGTAGTCCTTCCACCCCCCGTTCTTCCACTTGTCCAGGGCGGCGCCGCTGAGGTCGGTGGGGATGCCGGCGGGCAGTTTGTAGCCGCCGATCGAGGTGGAGCCGTCGTCCTGACCGGTGTCGACACCCTTGCCGGCCTGGGTGGACGACGAGGGCCGGGCGGAGGCCCCGCCGTCGTCCTTCTTGCCGTCACAGGCCGTGGTGGTGATCATGACGGCCGCGATCACGGCCGCGGCTGCCGCGAGCGTGCGGCTGCGTATGGATGGCATGGAGCCTTGTCCCCCTGATGCTGCTGTGCTGCTGTGCCTCTCTCGCCGGCACGCACATCCGTGTGATTGTCATGCCCCGGCCGATCGGGGCATGACCAAATATGCACGCACGAGGTCGGTGCGTGATCGTCACGTGACTCTCACAACACAACAACTACCTGGCGGAGACGCATCCGTGACCTGCCGGACCGGCCGCGCACGACCGGACGTCGGTACGAGGGGACGGCGCCCCACGCGTCGAGAGCGGCGGCGTCCCGCACGTCACGGGGAGCCGGTGACCTACGCGTCGAGAGGAGCGGGGTCCCACGCGTCACGGGGAGCCGGTGACCTACGCGTCGAGGGGAGCCGGCTCCCTACGCGTCGAGAGCGGTCCGCCATTCCCGTACCGCCTCCGCCGAGACCGGTCCCGTCCAGCCTCCCGGACGTGCCGCACCGCCGATGTGGAAGGCGTCGAGGCCCGCGGCGCGCAGCCCCGGCACATGGTCGAGACGCAGGCCGCCGCCGACCATGATCCGCGGCTCGTATCCAGGTTCACCGCGACGGGCGGACTCGGACGCGAGGACGGAGAGCCCGTCGTCGACGCCCGTAGCGGATCCGGCGGTCAGATAGGCGTCGAGGCCGGGCAGGTCCGCGAGCTGCTTGCGCAGGGCGTCACGGTCGGCGGCGCGGTCGATCGCACGGTGGAACGTCCAGCGGCAGCCGTCCAGTCCGTCGACGATCCGCTCCACGGCGGCCAGGTCGGGACCGCCGTGCTCGTCCAGGAAACCGAGTACGAACTCGTCCGCGCCCGCGTCCCGCATGGCACCCGCGACCCGCACGAGCGTGTCGACACCCTGCGTGCCGCCCGCCGCGAAGCCGTCCGACAGGCGCAGCATCACGCGCAGTGCGATGTCGACGGAGGCACGGATCCCGGCGAAGGTCTCCACCGACGGGGTCAACCCGTCGGCCGCCATGTCGGCGACCAGCTCCAGCCGGTCCGCACCGCCGGCCTGAGCGGCGACCGCGTCCTCCACGCCGAGGGCGATCACCTCCAGGACTGCGCTCTTCCGCTCGCTCATCGGACCTCTTCCCTTGGGCCGCTATAGGTCTAGTCCAATCCAAGAGTACGCGGGCGGGAGCGGGGGCGCGAGAAGATCACGGCGAGTGGGGGGCCGTCGAGGGATTTCCCTCCGGCCCCTCCCTGTCCCACCGTTCACCCCGACGGATTCGGCTCTTCGGTTCATCCGGGCAGATTCAGCTCCGCCCATTCCCCGGACGGATTCGGTTTCCTCCGTTCACCGGAACAGATTCAGCTCTTCCTCCCGAGCCCCCACCAGCTCGTACGCCGTCGTCTTCGCGACCGGCCGGCCCGAGCAGAGCCGTACGAGGGTCACGGCGCCGCCGATGTAACGGGCCGGGGGCCGGTCGCCGGGGACGCCGCCCAGGCGCAGGGGGTCGTCGAGATCGTCGAGATCCGCGTGCAGCGGCACATGGTCGCGTTCGCGGCTGACGCGGACCAGGAGCGTGAGGGCGTGCGGGAGTCCCGCTCCCTCGTAGGCGCCCGGTTCCCCGAACGCCTCGCGCACGTCCCCGGCATGGACCCACTCGCCGAGCGCGACCGCGTCGAGAACACCGCCGGCCCGGGCGATCACCGGCCCCGCCTCGGTCATCCCGCGTTCCAGCTCGTCGACGACCCGTGCCGTCGGCCAGTCGACGCGCTCGGCGATGTCGCGGTCGTTGGCTTCCGGCGAGAACACCCCGGGTTCGAACCGGCTCTCGACGACCCGCGTCAGCACGGCCGAGCAGTGCGCCAGCACGTCCCGCACCGTCCACGCCGGACACCCGGCCGTCGGACGCGCGAAGTCGCCCTCGGGCCTGACCCGCAGCAGCGGGATCAGCGCGTCGCGCTCGGTGCGCAGGAGCAGACCGGGCAGTTCCGGGTCCCGTACATCGTGTGCGTCTCCAGGAATCATGACTCCACGCTAAGGGCTGTCCCGTAATCCCCGGCGGGCGCACGACGACAGCTACGGCACCTCGCCGCGTTGTCGGATCGCCCGAATACGCCCAGTATGAGGACGACCCTCCGCCTTGCGATGCACCGCATCTGACGCCGCGCGCTGATCCACCGGGGATTACGGGACAGCCCTTAGGGGCTGCCGTTCGGATAAGGCTGCGGGACGGGGATCGGGCCGCCCCGAGTCAGAGGTGAGCCCGTCAACGGCGCAGTTCGAAGGAGATGTGCCCGGACAGCGCGCGGAGGAAGTCGGGGGCGTCGAAGATCTCGCCGGCGGAGGCGACACCCACCGTCCTGGTGCGTCCCGTGAGGATGCGGTCGACCGCTTCCACCACGAGCGGCGCGGTGACGGCGTAGATGTCCCGGCCCATCGCCACGGCCCGGCGTTCGGCGCCCTGGGAGCGCACGACGACATCGACGACGAAGGTCTGCTCCGAACGCCCGCGCTCGTCGGCCGCACGCGGCGCCGGGGTGTCCGGGGCCGACAGTTCCCCGGCCGCCTCGACGGTCATGTAGGTGCGCACCTCGGGTACGGCGAGGTGGCTGGGTACGGTGACCACGTCGGCCATCGAGAACTCGCCGATGACGGCCCGCGGACCCATCGGGTCCGGGAACGGCCACTCCAGGGTGGGCGGGGCGTCCTGGCGGTACTCCAACTGCCCGCCTGTGTAACGGACGCGCCGGCCGCCGCGCCGCTCCCGGGAGACCACGCCCGCGGCGCGCGTCCCGGCGGTGGGGTGCCAGCCGCTCAGCCCGTACGCGATGTGCGCCTCGTCGGCCGACGTCCACTCGCCCATCGCCGCGGTGGCCAGCAGATCGCCGAAGCCGCCGTAGAAGGCCATGGCGGGGACGATCACGGTTCCCGCGGCGCGGGCGCGCTCCGAGAAGTGCGTGAACGTGTCGAGGTTGGCCTCGATCTCGGCCGCCACGTCCACGTACGGGATTCCGGCGCGCAGGGCCGCCTCGATCACGGGGGCGGCCGTCACGGCGAAGGGCCCGGCGCAGTTGATCACGGCCGCCGCACCGGTCAGCGCGTGGTCGAGCGAGGCCGGATCGCCGACCGACGCCGGGCGGACGTCGAGTCCGGGGTGCGAGGCCGCCAGTTCCTTCAGCTTCTCGGCGTCGCGGCCGGAGAGGACCGGGACGAACCCGCGCTCCAGCAGTTCCGCCACCACGAACCGTCCCGTGTGTCCGTACGCGCCGAACACCGTCACTGCCTGTCCCGACTTCATGGTGATCCCCCGTGCTCGAAGTGAACTGCCTTGATCCGTCACGGACATCCTGTCGAGGGCGGGCGTACCGCACGAGTGTCCGGAACGCCATGCCCCGTACAATTCCGGACATGACCTCTGTCGCCCTGGCCGTCACCGACGGGATGCTGCACTTCGAACTGGCCCTGGCCTGCGAGGTCTTCGGCTCCGCCCCGGCCGCCGTGACGGGCCCGTGGTACGACCTCGCGCTGTGCGGGCCGAAGGCCGTGCGGGCCGGCCGTTTCCGGCTGGAGCCCGACCACGGCCTCGACGAACTCCCGCACGCCGACACCGTGATCGTCCCGGGCTGGGCCGACATCGACCAGGAGCCGCCCGCCGACCTGGTCGACGCGGTGCGGGCGGCGCACGAGGCGGGCGCACGCGTGGCCTCCCTCTGCACCGGCGCGTTCGTCCTGGCCGCCGCCGGCCTGCTGGACGGCAGGCGCGCGACCACGCACTGGGCGCACACCCGGGCCCTGGCCGCCCGCCATCCCCGGGTGACGGTGGACCCGGACGTCCTCTACGTGGACAACGGCAGCGTGCTCACCTCCGCCGGCAAGGCCGCCGCCATGGACCTGTGCCTGCACCTCGTCCGCCTCGACCACGGCTCGTCGGTCGCCAACACCGTCGCCCGCCACCTGGTCGTGTCCCCGCACCGGGACGGCGGCCAGGCCCAGTTCGTCACCACCCCGGTGCCCGCCCCGGACCATCACCCGCTCGCCGACCTGTTCCCCTGGGTGATCAAGCGGCTGGACCGTCCGCTCACCGTCGAGGACCTGGCCCGCCAGGCGCGGATGAGCTCGCGCAACCTGGGCCGCCACTTCAGGTCGGTGACCGGCACCACCCCGCTGCAATGGCTGCTGACCCAACGGATCCGGCACGCCCAGGAGTTGCTGGAGACCACCGACGCCGGTGTCGACACCATCGCGGCGGCCACCGGCATGGGCACCGCCACGACGCTGCGCCGGCACTTCAACCGCACGGTCGGCGTGCCTCCGGACGCCTACCGCCGCACGTTCCGCTCACGAACCCGCCCCGGCCCGGACGACAGCGGGCAACACCACCGCGGGCGCCCCTGAACCGGCATCGGCAAGCCCGTCCCCTTGCCGCCCCCGGCGACCCGAGCAGCCCCACCAGCAGCCCGCAGCCCGCGGACGGTCGCGTACGGACGCGGGGCCCGCCCCGCTGCGGGGACAATGACCCCATGGCAGCAGAGAGCAACCGCCACCCGGCCCACGCCGAGCTGACGAAGCGCTGGGCGGACACCGTGCTGGCCGCGCGTGACGGCGACGGCGGGTCCGGCCCGGCACCGGGGCCCTACGCGGCGAACCTCCTGGACCGCTGGGCCGAACCCCGGCGCCGGTACCACACCACCGACCATCTCCTCGCGGTCCTCGACCACATCGACGTACTGGAGGCGCACGGCGAGCGTGCCGGGGATCCGGCCGCCGTGCGCCTGGCGGCCTGGTTCCACGACGCCGTGTACCTCCCGGACCGCTCGGAGAACGAGGAGCGCTCGGCCCGGCTCGCCGAACGCGCGCTGGCCGAGCTGGGGATCGGCCCGGAGCGTACGGCCGAGGTCGCCCGGCTCGTCCGGCTCACCGTCTCCCACGACCCGGCCGACGACGACACCGACGGCGCCGTCCTGTGCGACGCCGACCTGGCGGTCCTGGCGTCGCCGCCGGCCGCGTACGCCGCCTACACCGCCGCCGTCCGCGAGGAGTACGGGTTCGTCCCCGACGCCGCCTTCCGCGTGGGCCGGGCGGCCGTACTGCGCCAACTCCTCGACCTGCCACGGCTGTTCAGGACGTCGTACGGGGAGCGTGTGTGGGCGGAACCGGCGCGCCGGAACATGGCGGACGAACTGGCGGCACTGACCCGGACGTGAGATCCGCCCGGCCGGCAGCACGTCGGACCCCGGTGACCAACCGTCGCCGGTCCGGGATCCGGGAAACAGGTTCGACGGCGGGCGCCGGACCACGTACCAAGGAGGCATGCCCCCGAGCCGCGGCCCCCTGAAGCCGGACATACCAGCCCCCGCCGGTGCCCGCCCCCGCATGCCCCTGTCCGTCTACATCCTCGCCCTCTCCGTCTTCGCCCTCGGCACCAGCGAGTTCATGCTGTCCGGGCTGCTGCCGCCCATCGCGGACGACATGGGCGTGAGCATCCCGCGGGCGGGCCTGCTGATCTCGGCGTTCGCGATCGGCATGGTCGTCGGTGCGCCACTGCTCGCCGTGGCCACGCTCCGCCTGCCCAGGCGGACCACCCTCGTCGCCCTGATCGCGGTCTTCGGGCTCGGCCAGGTGGCCGGCGCCCTCGCGCCGGGCTACGCCGTGCTCTTCGCGTCACGTGTCGTCAGCGCCCTGGCCTGCGCGGGCTTCTGGGCGGTCGGCGCCTCCGTGGCCATCGCGATGGTGCCGGTGACCTCGCGGGCGCGGGCGCTGGCCGTGATGATCGGCGGGCTCTCGATCGCGAACGTGCTGGGCGTACCCGCGGGCGCCTTCCTCGGCGAGGGTCTCGGCTGGCGGTCCGCCTTCTGGGCCGTAGGGGCAGCCTCCGCCGTCGCGCTCGTCGGCATCGTGACCCTCGTCCCGCCCATTCCGCCCCCGGCCGAGCGCCCGCGGCTCGGCCGGGAACTGCTCGTCTACCGGGACCGGCAGGTCTGGCTGTCCATCGGCACCATCGCCCTCACCGCGGCCGGTGTCTTCTGCGCCTTCAGCTATCTCGCCCCGCTGCTCACCGACGTCGCCCACCTCGACAAGGGCTGGGTCCCGACCGTGCTGGCGCTGTTCGGCGCGGGCGCGCTCATCGGAACGACGGTCGGCGGCCGGTTCTCCGACGCGCACCTGTTCGGGGTGCTGATCAGCGGCATGGTGGCGGACACCGTCGTCCTCGTCGCGTTCGCCCTCCTCGGGCGGTACGCCGTCGCGGCAGTCCTGCTCTCCTTCCTCCTCGGGATCGCCTGCTTCAGCACCGCCCCGGCCCTGAACGCCCGGATGTTCCATGTCGCCGCGGCGGCCCCCACGCTGGCCGGCGCCACCACCACCGCCGCCTTCAACCTGGGCAACACCGCCGGTCCCTGGCTCGGCGGCGCCATCATCGACGCCGGGCTCGGGTACCCGGCCACCGCCTGGGCGGGCGCGGCCCTGAACGCGGCCGCCATCTGCCTCGCCCTCGTGTCCCTGCGGCCGAACCGCCGTACGCCGGGCTCACGGGTCGCGGGCAGGGCGGACTCGACAGACCAGGCAGACCAGGCAGACCAGGCAGACCAGGCAGACCAGGCGAACAATCCCGTACGTTCCGACGCGTGATCCGTCCTATTCTCGGCCGCATGACAGACATGGGTGGGGACCAGGTGGAGGAAGCCGTCGCGAGCTGTGCGGCGCTGCTGCGGGCGGCGGCCGGGCGGGACTGGGACGGCGTACGGGCGGGTCGGCTGGAGTGGAGCTGCCGACGGACCGCCGAGCACATCGCCAGTGATCTCATCACGTACGCCGGGCAGTTGGCCGGGCGGGCCACCACGGCGTACGTGCCGTTCGACATCGCGCTGGACGAGGGCACCGGCAACGCGGGGGTCGTCGACGTGATCGAGGCGACCGGCGGGCTGCTCGCCGCCGCCGTCAGGACGACGCCGCGCGAGGTGCGCGCCTTCCATCCGTACCCGTTCCAAAGCGCGAACCGCGAGGGCTTCGCCGCGATGGGGGTCACCGAGGTCCTGCTGCACACGCACGACATCGCCGAGGGACTCGGTCTGCCGTACAGCCCGCCGGACGAACTGTGCGCCTCGGTCCTCACCCGGATCTTCCCGCACGTCCGGCCCGAACCCGACGCCCCGTGGAGCACGCTCCTGTGGGCCACCGGGCGCGGTGACCTGCCCGGCCGGGAATTGCTCACCCAGTGGCGCTGGAGCAACAACCTGGTGATCGAAGCCGACCGGCTCACACTGCAGGGGGTCACCCCCGCCGCCGCCGCCGATCTGCGCGCGGGCGGCACGGGCGGCTTCGAGTGGATCGAGGGCGGCCCGTTCGAGGGCACCCGGGACGCCGCCGGGATGATCGTCAGCGCGTACGAGGAAGGGGCGCACCGGCCGGAGTGGGGGATGTTCGTGCTCGTGCGGCGCGAGGACGGGCGGGCGGTCGGCGGGATCGGCTTCCACGGCGTGCCCGACGAGGAGGGACGCGCCGAGGTCGGCTACGACCTCGCGGAGAACGCCCGAGGCCGGGGCTACGCGACCGAGGCCCTGTGCGCCCTCTCCGAACAGGCCCTGGCCCGCGACGACGTCAAGCTCCTGTTCGCCGCCATCGACCGGGACAACGCCCCCTCCCAGCGGGTGATCGCCCGCGCCGGATTCACCCGCGTGAGCGAGGACCTGGAGAAGGAGGCCCGCGAACTGCACGGCATGGAGGCGTCATTGCGGCTGTACGCCCGCGAGAGCTGAGCACCCCACGAGGAGGTCCCGCCCGAGCACCCCGAGCCAGGCCCCGCCCGAGCACCCCCGAAAGGTCCCGCCCGGTCACCCAGCCCGGTCACCCCGCGCGCTTACGGCGGCGCAAACCCGCCCCGTGCAGCAGTCGTACGACCTCGCGGCTGCTGACCTCCACCGCTCCCGCGGCGACCGCGTCGGAGTAGCGGTGCGAGGGGATGTCGTAGTGGTCGCGCTCGAAGGCGCGCGGGGGTGCGCCCAACTCCTCGGCGAAAGCGTGGAGTTCGCCGTAGGAGACATCGCTGATCAGGTGGGACCACACCCGGCCGTGCCCCGGCCAGGTGGGCGGATCGATGTAGACGGTCACGAGGGTGGGTTTCCGCCGGTCGCCGAGGCGAGGGAGCCCACCGGGGACACTTTCACGCCCGCCTGGTGGCACACCCAGTGCGGGTCGGGCCCCAACTCGGGCTCGACTTCGAGGGCGTGCGGGTCGCCGGTGGCGCACACCGGGCAGAGCGGCCACCGTCCGTACCGCTCCAGGAGCGCGTCCTGCACGTCCTGGGCGACCAGCCCGGCGACGAATCCGGCGCCCTCCGGCCACTGCTCGACCCACCAGCGGCGCTGCACCACCGAGTCCTCGACCAGGGAGACGACGTCCGCCTCGGCGACCTGGCCCGCGATCAGGTCGGCGAGCACACGGGCGCGCGCCGCGTGCAACGCCTGTTCCAGGGGGCTGAGGGGGTTGTCGGTGGGGTCCATCCCTCAATCTTCGCAGGGAATCCTGACCTTCGGGCAGGGCGGGACCGTGGTCCTCGCCGTCAGTGGTGCTGGGTCATGTGGGTGAGGATCTGTGTGGCGCCGTCGGGGGAGAAGGCGCCGTTGATGCCTTCCGCGGCTCCTTCGGCTGCCTGGATGGAGCGGGGCCGCAGGACGGTTTCGTAGGCGCGGATGGCGTCGTCGATGGTGGGGCTTTCGATGAGGGCGTGGGCGAGGTCGGCTCCGTCGAGCATGGCGAGGTTGGCGCCCATGCCGGAGAAGGGGGACATGAGGTGGGCGGCGTCGCCGAGGAGGGTGACGCCGGGGGTGTGGGTCCAGGTGTGGGGGACGGGCAGGGCGAACAGGGGCCGGTTGGTGTAGCCGGTGTCGGTGGCGGTGATGAGGCCGAGCAGGTCGGGGCTCCAGCCGGTGAACTTCTTCAGGAGGGCCTCGCGGACGGCGGCGGTGTCGGTCAGGTCGAGGCCTGCCTGCTGATGCCAGTCCTGTGCGGTGCGCATGCCGATGTAGACGCGGATGTGTCCGCCGCTGTTGCGCTGGGCGACGAAGCCCTGGTTGTCGTCGAGGGCCATCATGGTGCCGTTGCCGGTGAGTGCGGCGAGGCGGGGGTGGCGGGCGTCGGCGTCGTCGAGTCCGGTCTCGACGAAGGTGACGCCTGTGTAGAGGGGCGTCGCGTCGGACAGGAGGGGGCGGACCCGGGACCATGCGCCGTCGGCTCCGATGACGAGGTCGGCGTCGGTGCTGGTGCCGTCCGCGAAGCGCAGGCGGTGGGTGCCGTCGCCGAGGGCTTCGGTGCGGGTGAGTTTGTGTCCCCAGCGCACGGTGTCGGGTTTGAGTGAGTCGAGGAGGATGTCGCGGAGCTGTCCGCGGTCGATCTCGGGGTTGCCTTCGGCGCCGTCGGCCTCGGGCGGGATCGCGTCGAACAGGATGCGGCCGTCGCGGCCGACCAGGCGCATCTGCTGGCCTTCGGGGCGGGCTCGGGCAAGGAAGTCGTCCCAGAGGCCGGCCGCGCGCAGGGCGTGCTGACCGGAGTCGGGGTGCATGTCGAGGGTGCCGCCCTGGTCGCGGGCGGTGGGGGAAGTGTCCAGGTCGTGGACGGCTGCGGTGATGCCGTGTTGCTGCAGGATGCGGGCGCAGGTCAGGCCGCCGGGGCCGGCGCCGATGATCGCGATGCGGTGGGTGGGCATGGCTGGTCACGCCTTTCGGGCAGAGGGGAGCATGCGGAACGGGCCGGGCTGTGCCACGCGGCGCCGCCGCTCCAGAAGAGCACACCAACTCAATAAGTGCAACGGCACAACTTTTGAAGTTGGGCAATCAAATGTGTAGGGTCGTGGCATGACCAACGCGACGGCCGGCACCCCGGCACCGGCCCCGGCAGGGCGCCGCGAACGCAAGAAGGCCGCCACCCGCCGAGCCCTGGCCGACGCCGCCCTGCGCCTCTTCGTCGAGCGGGGATACGAGCAGGTCGGCATCCGTGAGATCGCGGACGCCGCCGACGTGTCCACCACCACGCTGTTCAAGCACTTCCCGGTCAAGGAAGCCCTCGTCTTCGACGAGGACGCCGACCAGGAAGCCCGTCTGCTCGCCGCCGTACACGAGCGGCCCCAAGGCCGGTCCATCCCCGCGGCCCTGTGCGAGCACGCCCTGCGCCACCGCGCCGCAGCCGTGGACGACGACGCCGGTTTCACCGCGTTCATCGAACTGGTGGACAACACCCCGGCGTTGCGGGACTACGCCCAGCGCATGTGGTTGCGCCACGAAACCGCCCTCGCTCGTGCCATTGCCGAGGAGAGCGGACTTCCGGCCGACGACCCGGCCTGTGCCGCCCTCGCCCACTTCGCCCTCGAAGCACCCCGGATCGCCCGCGGCAGCCAGGATCCCCGCCAGGCCGTCACGCGCGCCTTCGACCTCCTGGAGAAGGGCTGGGGCACGGCCGTCTCCAGAGGGTGAGCGCCTGACGCCCTGTGCGCACCCTTGACCGATACCCCGACGGAAAATATCTTTCATAATGTGACCCATGACGTGAAGGAAATTTTCGCGGGTGAGGCACCGCCCGCCCCCGCCGCCCTCGCGGCCAAGGTGCGCACCCTCGCCCCCTCCATGACGCGCTCCATGCAGCGGGTCGCCGAGGCCGTCGCCGGTGACCCGGCCGGCTGCGCGGCCCTCACGGTCACCGGACTCGCCGAGCTCACCGGCACCAGCGAGGCCACGGTCGTGCGCACGGCCCGCCTCCTCGGCTACCCCGGATACCGGGACCTGCGTCTCGCACTCGCCGGGCTCGCCGCCCAGCAGCAGTCGGGCCGGGCCCCCGCCGTCACCGCCGACATCGCGGTCGACGACCCGATCGCGGACGTCGTGGCGAAGCTCGCGTACGACGAGCAGCAGACCCTCGCGGACACGGCCGCCGCGCTCGACACGGTCCAGCTCGGCCATGCCGTCGCCGCCATAGCCACCGCCCGCCGCATCGACATCTACGGAGTCGGCGCGTCCGGGCTCGTCGCCCAGGATCTCCTGCAGAAGCTCATGCGGATCGGGCTCATAGTCCACGCGCACAGCGACCCGCACCTCGCGGTGACCAACGCGGTGCAGCTGCGCGCCAAGGACGTGGCGATAGCCATCACGCACTCCGGCTCGACCGGCGACGTCATCGAACCGCTCCGGGTCGCCTTCGAGCACGGGGCGACGACGGTGGCGATCACCGGCCGGCCCGGCGGACCGGTCGCGCAGTACGCCGACCACATCCTCACCACCTCGACCGCCCGCGAGAGCGAGCTGCGCCCGGCGGCCATGTCGTCGCGCACCAGTCAGCTCCTGGTGGTGGACTGTCTGTTCGTGGGGGTCGCCCAGCGCACCTACGAGACGGCGGCACCCGCGCTGTCCGCCTCGTACGAGGCCCTGGCGCACCGCCACTCCCCGCGCAGCGGCCGCTAGCCGCGCCGCGCGAACAGACCGGCCGCGCGAACAGACCGGCCTCGCGAACAGACCGGCCTCGCGAACGGACCGGGGACTTGATCCATCGGGGAGACTGCGGTCCGTGGGCGGCTGGTCGCGCCCGCGCGGCGGTGCCGCACGTCGTCCCGGCCCGCACCCCGCCTCCGGGGCGCGGTACGACACCTCACCGGAAAGAGCCGCTCCTCCCATGACCTCCATGCCCAACTACGGCGATCTTCGAGCAGAGTTGGAGACGCTGACCACCGAGGCGTTCCGTCCTGAACTGTCCGAGATCGACCGGTTGCCCACGCTGGAGATCGCGCGGCTCATGAACGGGGAGGACGCGACGGTACCGACGGCCGTCGCGGCGCAGCTCCCGCTCATCGCCGCCGCGATCGACGACATCGCGGAGCGCATGTCCCGCGGCGGGCGCCTCATCTACGCGGGCGCCGGCACCGCCGGCCGCCTCGGCGTCCTGGACGCCTCCGAGTGCCCGCCCACCTTCAACACCGACCCCTCCCAGGTCGTCGGCATGATCGCGGGCGGCCCGAGCGCCATGGTCACCTCGATCGAGGGCGCCGAGGACTCCAGGGAGCTGGCGGCGGCCGACCTGGACGCACTCGCCGTGACGGCCGACGACACGGTGGTCGGTGTCTCCGCCTCGGGCCGCACCCCGTACGCCGTGGGCGCGGTCGAGCACGCCCGCAAGCAGGGCGCGCTCACGGTCGGCCTGTCCTGCAACGCGCACAGCGCGCTCGCGGCCGCCGCCGACCACGGCATCGAGGTCGTGGTCGGCCCCGAACTGCTCACCGGCTCCACCCGTCTGAAGTCCGGCACCGCGCAGAAGCTCGTCCTGAACATGCTCTCGACGATCACGATGATCCGGCTCGGCAAGACGTACGGGAACCTGATGGTCGACGTACGCGCCTCGAACGAGAAGCTGCGGGCCCGCTCCCGCCGGATCGTCGCGCTCGCCACCGGCGCCTCCGACGAGGAGATCGAACGCGCGCTCTCCACCACGGACGGCGAGGTGAAGAACGCCATCCTGACCATCCTGAGCGGTGTGGACGGGCCCACCGCCGCCCGCCTTCTGGAGGAGTCCGAGGGCCATCTGCGCGCCGCGCTGGCGAAGGCGTCCGACTGACCAGCACGCTCGGGGAGTGCGCACACCGGACTCCACCACAGCAGCGGCGATCCTCCCCCTCGTGGGCGGCCCCGCGAACGTCCTGACCGTCGCCCACTGCATGACCCGGCTCCGGCTGGGTCTGCGGGACCCGAGCCTGGTGGACGGGGGCGCCCTGCGGGCCCTGCCCGCCGTCCTCGGCCTGGTCGCGGACGGCGACACCTGCCAGATCGTGCTGGGCCCCGGCACCGTCGCCCGGGTGACGCCGGAGTTCGAGGCGCTGCTGACGACCACGGCCGACCGGCTCGCCCCGCACGACGCCGAAACCACCACGGCGGACCTGCTCGCCCTGCGCGGCGCCGAGCTGAAGGCCGCCCGGACCCGCCGCAACGCCACCCCCCTCAAGCTGCTCCTGCGGCGGATCTCGGACATCTTCGTGCCGCTGATCCCCGCCCTGATCGGCTGCGGGGTGGTCGCGGGCCTCAACGGCCTGCTGGTCAACCTCGGCGTGCTGCCGGGCCTCACCCCGGCCCTGACCGCCATCGCCGCCGGATTCATGGCGCTGATCGCCGTCTTCGTCGGCTACAACACGGCCAAGGAGTTCGGCGGCACCCCGGTCCTGGGCGGCGCGGTGGCCTCGGTCGTCGTCTACGCGGGGGTCTCCAAGGTGACGGTCCTCGGCGTGACGCTCGCCCCCGGCCAGGGCGGTGTCCTGGGCGCCCTGGCCGCGGCGCTCCTCGGGACGTATGTGGAGAAGTGGTGCCGCCGCTGGGTCCCGCCGACCCTGGACGTCCTGGTCACCCCCACCCTCACCGTGCTGCTGACCGGCCTGGTGACGCTGTATGCGCTGATGTACGCGGCCGGTGAGCTCTCCTCCGCCATCGGCACGGCCGCCGCCTGGCTGCTCTCCACCACGGGCGCCTTCGCCGGGCTCGTCCTCGGCGCCCTGTTCCTCCCTCTGGTGATGCTGGGCCTGCACCAGGCCCTCATCCCCATCCACACCACGCTCATCGAGCAGCAGGGCTACACCGTCCTGCTGCCCGTCCTGGCCATGGCGGGCGCGGGCCAGGTCGGCGCCGCCCTCGCGGTCTACGTCCGGCTGCGCCACGACACCTCGCTGCGGACGACGATCAGATCGGCGCTCCCGGCCGGTCTCCTCGGCGTCGGCGAACCCCTGATCTACGGCGTCTCCCTGCCCCTCGGCCGCCCCTTCGTCACCGCCTGCGCGGGCGGAGCGGCGGGCGGCGCCTTCATCGGCTTCTTCTCGATGCTGGGCGACCAGGTCGGCTCGACGGCCATCGGGCCCTCCGGCCTGGCCCTGTTCCCGCTGCTGTCCGGCAACCGGAGCCTCGCCCTCACCGCGGCGATCTACGCGGGCGGCCTGATCACCGGGTACGTCGTCGGGTTCGCGGCCACCTATTTCCTCGGCCTCGGCGGCGTGGCACCGGTCCGCCGGGCGGAACAGGCCGCGGAACAGGCCGCCGCCGTTTAGGACCTGTCCCGGCCGGACTGTCGGTGGCGCGTGCGAGGCTGGGACCATGAACCACGCACAGCTGACCGCCCTCGGCCGCGCCCTGCGGCTGCTCGGGGAGCACGGTGACGCCCTGAACACCGACAGCCCCGACGCCAAGCTGCACGAGGTCAAGGCGGACCTGAAGCGGGCCCTGGACCTGCTCGACGAGACGGTGACGACGACGGCGCCGACCACCCGCTGCTCCGAGCATCCGAACGGCCCGGTGGACGAGAGCGCCCCGGACCGCTGCCTGCTCTGCGAGACCCGCCGCCGCACCGCCCGCCGCACCGAGGTGAACGACGCGTACGGGCACGGCCGGGCGCCCGCCCCGGACGAGCTGCCCGACCGCACGATGACCCGCTACGGGGTCCGCGGCGACCGCCCCCAGCCCCAGCAGCGCTGGCTCCCGGAGGTCTGGAGCGGCCAGGAGTGGCACCTGTGCGGCACCCCCCGGCGCGACCGCCAGGAAGCCGAGCGCTACCTCGCCGCCGAGCGCCGGACCCCCCGCCCCGGCATGGCCTACCGCCTCGTCCACGAGTTCACCGACTACGAGGTGCTCCGCATCTGGGGGACACCCGTGAAGGTGGACATCGAGCCGATGGGGAACTTGTAGGAGGGCAGTCCGGGCTTGCAGGAGGGCAGTCCGGGAGGGACGGAGCCCGTCGGCAGGTCCGCCGGGGAGGGCCCGTCCGGGACTCCAAGAATCCGCTCGGGCCGGTGATCACCCTCGGCGCCGCCGCCTGGGGCACCTTCGTCGGTCACCTCGGCGCCACCGGCTGATCAAAAGAGGGGCGGCACCCGCAGTACAGCGGGTGCCGCCCCTCCAGGTCAGGTCGGCTCAGGTCAGCTGAGCGAACCCAGGGCCGCCGCGTCGTACGGGGCCAGGTCGTCGAAGCGGCCGGCCAGGATCTTCGCGGCCCACTCGGGGTCCTGGAGCAGCGCGCGGCCGACGGCGACGAGGTCGAACTCGTCGCGCTCCATGCGGTCGAGGAGGTCGTCGATGCCCTTGACCGGGGAGCCCTCGCCCGCGAAGGCCTTGATGAAGTCGCCGTCCAGGCCGACCGAGCCGACGGTGATGCTGGGCTTGCCCGTCAGCTTCTTCGTCCAGCCGGCGAGGTTGAGGTCGGAACCGTCGAACTCGGGCACCCAGTAGCGGCGCGTGGAGGCGTGGAAGGAGTCCACTCCGGCGGCGGCGAGCGGGGCGAGGATCGCCTCCAGCTCCTCCGGGGTCTCGGCGATCCGGGCGTCGTAGGCCTGCTGCTTCCACTGCGAGTAGCGGAAGATGACGGGGAACTCGGGCGAGACCGCGGCGCGCACCGCGGCGACGATCTCCGCCGAGAACTTCGTACGGGCCACCGGGTCGCCGCCGTACGCGTCCTCGCGGCGGTTGGTGCCCGCCCAGTGGAACTGGTCGAGCAGGTAGCCGTGGGCGCCGTGCAGTTCGACACCGTCGAAGCCGATGCGCTCGGCGTCCGCGGCGGCCTTGGCGAACGCCTCGATGACGTCGTCGAGGTCCTGCTGGGTCATGCTCTTGCCGGTGACCTCGGCGCCCTCCTTGTAGAGGCCGGAGGGGCCGACGGGCGGGGCGTCCGCGAAGGGCGGCTCGCCCGCCTTGCGGACCATGCCTATGTGCCAGAGCTGCGGGACGATCGTGCCGCCCGCCGCGTGCACGGCGTCGGCGACCTTCGCCCATCCGGCCAGCTGGTCCTCGCCGTGGAAGCGCGGCACCGCGTCGCTCTGTCCGGCCGAGTCGTGGCCGACGTAGGTGCCCTCGGTGACGATCAGGCCGACGCCCGCGGCGGCGCGGCGGGAGTAGTAGCCGACGACGTCCTCCCCCGGTACACCGCCCGGCGAGAACATCCGGGTCATCGGGGCCATGGCGATCCGGTTCGGGACGGTCAGGCCGTTGATCGAGACGGGACGGGAAAGGATCTCGGCTGCGCGGGACGCGGCGTCAGCGGTCACGTGGGGGCTCCTCGAACAGGTGGTCGGTATGACGTCGAGTGGTCGGCGAGGCAGGAGATTCCGTGCGGTATGTGCACATGCATCGACTGCTCTTCAGCGTCAACCGCCGCACCGGGCACGGCATTCCGCGGCGCCGGGAACTGCCGCTGTGATCCGGGCCACGCTCCTTAGGAGGGGACGGGCCACAAGGGACGCCGAAACGCCCGAGGGCGGCACCCCCCGCCGTAGCAGGGAGTGCCGCCCTCGGTAAGGACGCAGATCAACCAGAGGTCGATCAGAAGTCCATGTCACCGCCCGGCATGCCGCCCGGAGCGGCCGCGGAGGCCTTCTCCGGCTTGTCGGCGATGACGGCCTCGGTGGTCAGGAACAGCGCGGCGATGGAGGCGGCGTTCTGCAGAGCAGAGCGGGTCACCTTCGCCGGGTCGATGATGCCTTCGGCGATCATGTCGACGTACTCACCGGTCGCGGCGTTCAGGCCGTGACCGACGGGCAGGTTGCGCACCTTCTCGACGATGACGCCACCCTCGAGACCACCGTTGACGGCGATCTGCTTGAGCGGGGCCTCCAGGGCGAGCCGCACGGCGTTGGCGCCGGTCGCCTCGTCACCCGTGAGCTCGAGCTTCTCGAAGACCGAGGCAGCCTGGAGCAGAGCCACGCCACCACCGGCGACGATGCCCTCCTCGACGGCCGCCTTCGCGTTGCGAACGGCGTCCTCGATGCGGTGCTTGCGCTCCTTGAGCTCGACCTCGGTGGCGGCACCGGCCTTGATGACGGCCACGCCGCCGGCCAGCTTCGCCAGACGCTCCTGGAGCTTCTCGCGGTCGTAGTCCGAGTCCGAGTTCTCGATCTCGGCACGGATCTGGTTCACCCGGCCGGCGACCTGGTCGGCAGCGCCGGAGCCGTCGACGATCGTGGTCTCGTCCTTGGTGATGACGACCTTGCGGGCACGGCCCAGCAGGTCCAGACCCGCGTTCTCCAGCTTGAGGCCGACCTCCTCGGAGATGACCTCGCCGCCCGTGAGGATGGCGATGTCGCCGAGCATGGCCTTGCGGCGGTCACCGAAGCCCGGAGCCTTGACGGCGACGGACTTGAAGGTGCCACGGATCTTGTTGACGACCAGGGTCGACAGGGCCTCGCCCTCGACGTCCTCGGCGATGATCAGCAGCGGCTTGCCGCCCTGCATGACCTTCTCGAGGAGCGGGAGCAGGTCCTTAACGTTCGCGATCTTGGAGTTCGCGATCAGGATGTACGGGTCGTCGAGGACGGCCTCCATACGCTCCATGTCGGTGGCGAAGTACGCCGAGATGTAGCCCTTGTCGAAGCGCATACCCTCGGTGAGCTCCAGCTCCAGACCGAAGGTCTGGGACTCCTCGACGGTGATGACGCCTTCCTTGCCGACCTTGTCCATCGCCTCGGCGATGAGCTCGCCGATCTGGGTGTCGGCGGCGGAGATGGAGGCCGTGGAAGCGATCTGCTCCTTGGTCTCGACATCCTTGGCCTGCTCGAGGAGGGCACCGGAGACGGCCTCGACGGCCTTCTCGATACCGCGCTTGAGAGCCATCGGGTTGGCGCCGGCGGCGACGTTGCGCAGACCCTCGCGCACGAGCGCCTGGGCCAGCACGGTCGCCGTGGTCGTACCGTCGCCGGCGACGTCGTCCGTCTTCTTGGCGACTTCCTTGACCAGCTCGGCGCCGATCTTCTCGTACGGGTCCTCGAGCTCGATCTCCTTGGCGATGGAAACACCATCGTTGGTGATCGTGGGCGCGCCCCACTTCTTCTCGAGGACGACGTTGCGGCCCTTGGGGCCGAGGGTGACCTTGACGGCGTCGGCGAGCTGGTTCATCCCGCGCTCGAGACCGCGCCGTGCCTCCTCGTCGAACGCGATGATCTTGGCCATGTGAAGTGGTCCTCCCGGACGGGGTGGATTTCTCCGGATCGTGCCCGCGCCCGCGACGGACGGCCTGCAAGCCTTGTGGTTCCTTGCCCCACAGGCCTGCGGGCCTCGCTGACCCGATCCAAGTTCTGTCACTCTCACTGGGAGAGTGCTAACGCCAATGATTAGCACTCGACCCCGTCGAGTGCAAGGTGTGCTCGCGAAGCGAGCTCGTTGAGGGGTGGTGGTCGGGTGACGGGCGGGCGCAAGCGCCTCTCGTGAAAACGGGCCCTACGAGCAGCCTCCACACGGATGCTGGGCGTAGGCCCCGCACGGGGCACTCTCGTGCGCGCGGGCGCGCACGAGACAGGGGAACGCCGCCCGGGACGCACGAGGGGCCCGCATCCCTGGTGGGATGCGGGCCCCTCGGCGTGAGTGCGTCGGTGGCCGTTCGCGCCCGGATCAGACGGCGAGTTTGACCATGTCCGCCTGCGGACCCTTCTGGCCCTGCGAGATTTCGAACTCCACTCGCTGACCCTCTTCAAGGGTGCGGTAGCCGTCCATCTGAATCGCGCTGTAGTGCACGAAGACGTCCGCACCACCGTCGACCGCGATGAAGCCGTACCCCTTCTCCGCGTTGAACCACTTGACGGTGCCCTGAGCCATGCCTAACTCCCCTATTACTGGCCCTTGCACAGATCCACACTTCGCGGATCCGGGTCAGACCTCACCCCCCAACGGTTGGGGGTGTGCGCCGGAACGCGTCGACCGCGGCTGAATGTATCTGTCCAACTGCCGTCTGCAACAGGTCAATCGGACGAGAATTCTGGGCATGGCTGATCAACGATATGCGGAGAATCCGCAAGGATCCAGGGCAAGTCGGGCCCCGTAAATGCCATAAACGGCCCATAAAGGGGAGGCGGTTTGGCTACTTCTTGTCGGCCGCCGAACGGGTACTCATATGCGTCCGGCATGAAACCAACATCGAAATCGAAGTCGCTTCCCCAACTGTAGCGCCCTCAACCATACAGAATTGCCCCCTCCGTTTCTCTCACGGAGGGGGCAATTCGATGAACTCAGCGTGTTCGGCATTACCGAGGGTAACGATCAGCCTCCGGCGACCGCCGGAATGATCGAGACGCCCACACCGTCCGGGGTCGCCGTCTCCAGACCCTGCTCGAACCGCACGTCGTCGTCGTTGACGTACACGTTGACGAAGCGGCGCAGCTTGCCCTGGTCGTCCAGAACGCGCGCGGCGATGCCCGTGTGGTTCTTCTCCAGGTCGGTGATGACCTCGGCGAGGGTCGTGCCCTCGGCCGTCACCTCGGCGGCACCACCGGTGTAGGTGCGCAGGATGGTGGGGATGCGGACGTTGACGCTCATGATGCGAGGCCAGCCTCTCGGAAGGAGTCGAGGTTCGGGCGGATGGTCGCGGTCAGTCCGGTGTCGGAGGCCACCGCGTCCAGAGTCTTGAGGCCGTCGCCGGTGTTCAGCACGACCGTGGTGAGGGTCGGGTCGAGGAGACCGTTCTCGATCAGCTTGCGGGTGACACCGACGGTCACGCCGCCGGCCGTCTCCGCGAAGATGCCCTCGGTGCGCGCGAGCAGCTTGATCGCGTCGACGATCTGCTCGTCGTTCACGTCCTCCACCGCACCACCGGTGCGCCGCGCGATGTCGAGCACGTACGGCCCGTCCGCGGGGTTGCCGATGGCGAGCGACTTGGCGATGGTGTCCGGCTTCTGCGGCCGGACGACGTCGTGACCGGCCTTGTAGGCGACGGACACCGGGGAGCAGCCCTCGGCTTGGGCGCCGAAGATCTTGTAGGGCCTGTCCTCGACGAGCCCGAGCTTGATCAGCTCCTGCAGACCCTTGTCGACCTTCGTGAGCTGGGAGCCGGAGGCGATCGGCACGACCAGCTGGTCGGGGAGCTTCCACCCGAGCTGCTCGCAGATCTCGTACGCCAGCGTCTTGGAGCCCTCGGCGTAGTACGGCCGCAGGTTGACGTTGACGAAGCCCCAGCCCTCGCCGGCCGGGTCGCCGATCAGCTCGGAGCAGAAGCGGTTCACGTCGTCGTAGTTGCCCTCGATACCGATGAGCTCGCCGCCGTAGACCGCGGCCATGACGACCTTGCCCTGCTCCAGGTCGTGCGGGATGAACACGCAGGAGCGGAAGCCGGCGCGGGCCGCCGCGGCGCCCACGGCGCCGGCGAGGTTGCCGGTGGAGGAGCAGGAGAGGGTGGTGAAGCCGAAGGCGCGGGCGGCTTCGATGGCCTGGGCGACGACACGGTCCTTGAAGGAGTGCGTCGGGTTGCCGGAGTCGTCCTTGACGAAGAGCTTTCCGGCGTCGACACCGAGCTCGCGGGCCAGGTTGTCGGCCTGGACGAGCTTGGTCCAGCCCGGGTTGATGTTCGGCTTGTCCGCGACGTCCGCGGGGACGGGCAGGAGGGGCGCGTAGCGCCAGATGTTCGCGGGTCCCGCTTCGATGCGCTTACGGAGCTCTTCGGTTTCGTAGGCCGAGAAGTCGTAGGCGATCTCCAGCGGGCCGAAACACTCCTCGCAGGCGAAGACCGGGCCGAGCGGGACACGCTGTCCGCACTCGCGGCAGGAAAGCGCCGCGGCCGGGCCGAGGTCCACCGCTTCGGCGGAGTTCGTGGTACTTGCAACTGTCTGCGCAGCCATGGAGGCGAGGCCCTTTCCTCATCTTCCTCACGACGCACTTCGCCGTGAGACGGATTTGGCACCTTCCCGAGCCGGGAGCCTCGCGACGCGATCGACATCGATCGGTACGAGACCGGCTGGAGGGTTGCCGGGGCTTCATCGGGCCGTATCCCTCTGCCCCTCTGGATGAGCGGTATTTGATTGTTGAACTGTTGAACACGATACGTGCCGATGATCCAGGACATGCGATGGTCATCCGCGTTGTTCAAGACTGTAACCGAAGGCCAGGACAGTTGAGATAGTCGTCCGAACCGCGAGACGACGGCAATCGATCTGCCGCTGGCCGCAGCGGGCACGCCGATGAGAGCGTGTGATCAGACAGTGAGGAGCCGCAGACCGTGCTGAAAGAAGTCGAAAACTGGCTGAGCACACGCTCCTGGTCCGTGACCGACCGCCCGCTCCACAGGCTCATGGCCGCGAAACGCCTCACCGGGTCGACGGTCAGTGTCGTGCTGCCCGCGCTCAACGAGGAGGAGACGGTCGGCGAGATCGTCGCGATCATCCGCCACGACCTGATGCAGCAGGTGCCCCTCGTCGACGAGATCGTCGTCGTCGACTCGGGCTCGACGGACCGCACCTCCGCGGTCGCCGCCGCCGCGGGCGCGCGTGTCGTGCACCGTGACGACATCCTCCCGCGGATTCCGGCCGTGCCCGGCAAGGGCGAGGTGCTGTGGCGGTCGCTGCTCGTGACGAGCGGGGACATCGTCTGTTTCATCGACGCGGACCTCAAGGAGTTCTCGTCCGACTTCGTCTCCGGAATCGTGGGCCCGCTGCTCACCGATCCCGGTGTCGATCTGGTCAAGGCCATGTACGACCGTCCGCTGGGCGGCGCCACCGGCCAGGGCGGCCGGGTCACCGAGCTGATGGCCCGCCCCCTGCTGAACATGCACTGGCCCCAGCTCGCGGGCTTCGTCCAGCCGCTCGGCGGCGAGTACGCGGCCCGCCGTTCGCTGCTCGAACAACTCCCGTTCCCCGTCGGCTACGGCGTCGAACTGGGCATGCTCGTCGACGCCCTGCACCTGGTGGGCCTGGACGCCCTCGCCCAGGTCGACGTCGGGGTCCGCAAACACCGTCACCAGGACGGCCAGGCGCTGGGCCGGATGGCCGCCGCGATCTACCGCACCGCCCAGCTCCGGCTGGCGCGCGGCCACCTGATCCGCCCGGCCCTCACCCAGTTCGAGCGCGGCCGGGACGGTTTCCAGCCGCGCACGTACTCGGTGGACACGGAGGAAAGGCCACCGATGGCCGATATCTCCGAGTACCAGCGGCGCAGGGCCGCGTAGACCAGCCCGACGGGCCGGCGATCGCATACGGCCGAAGGGAACGTTTGAGCGTTTC
The DNA here is from genome assembly GCF_025399795.1 of Streptomyces rhizosphaerihabitans. Taxonomy (GTDB): domain Bacteria; phylum Actinomycetota; class Actinomycetes; order Streptomycetales; family Streptomycetaceae; genus Streptomyces; species Streptomyces rhizosphaerihabitans. The sequence goes on from NZ_JAODTZ010000001.1 coordinate 163,185, forward strand.
GACACGGGGCTAGGTTTCGAGGCATGGCTTCAACGCACGGTGCCCACCGGATTCTGGTCGCGTCCAACCGCGGTCCGATCACCTACGAGGTACGGGAGGACGACTCGCTGCACGCCCGGCGCGGCGGCGGCGGTCTCGTCTCCGGACTCTCGGCGATCGGGCCGGACGCGGGCGCCCTCTGGGTGTGCTCGGCCCTCGGCGACGGCGACCGGGAGGCCGTCGCGCGCGGAGTCGGCGAGGACGGCGTGCGGATGCTGGCCATCGACGCCGAGGTGCACGCCGACGCGTACAACGGCATCGCCAACTCCGTGCTGTGGTTCGTCCACCACATGCTCTACCAGACCCCGCTGGAGCCGGTCTTCGACGCGGAGTTCCGGCGCCGGTGGGCGTCGTACCGCACCTACAACCACGCCTTCGCCGAGGCGCTGGCCGAGGAGGCCGCCGAGGGCGCCTCGGTGCTGGTCCAGGACTACCACCTGTGCCTGGTGCCGGGGATGCTCCGCGAGCTGCGCCCCGATCTGCGCATCGGCCACTTCTCCCACACCCCGTGGGCGCCCGAGGACTACTTCCGGATGCTGCCCGACGACATCCGCGCGGAGCTGCTGGACGGCATGCTCGGCGCCGACCGGGTGGCGTTCCTGACCTGGCGGTGGGCGACGGCCTTCATGCGGTGCGCGGGCGAGACCGACCCCGAGCGCTACCGCGTGACCTCGCCCTCGGACACGCCGCCGGCGGTCGAGCACCTGGACGGCGCCCCGCCCCGCCGGACCCTCGTCGGTGTGCACGGCCTCGGCGCGGACGCCGAGTTCCTGCGCGAGCGCTCGCACCGGGCGGACGTCGAGGAGCGGATGGCCGCGCTGCGCGCGGAGATCGGCGAGGGCCGCAGGACCGTCGTGCGCGTCGACCGCACCGAGCTGTCCAAGAACATCGTGCGGGGGCTGCTGGCCTACCGGCAGCTGCTCGACGAGCACCCGGAGTGGCGCGAGCGGGTCGTCCACGTGGCGTTCGCCTATCCCTCGCGGCAGGACCTCGCGGTGTACCGGGACTACACGGCCGAGGTGCAGCGTGTCGCCGACGAGATCAACTCCCGGTACGGGACGCCTGATTGGACCCCGGTGGTGCTGCACGTCAAGGACGACTTCGCGCGCTCGCTCGCCGCGTACCGGCTGGCCGACGTCGCCCTCGTCAACCCCATCAGGGACGGCATGAACCTCGTCGCCAAGGAGGTCCCGGTCGTCTCCGACGAGGGCTGCGTGCTGGTGCTCTCGCGGGAGGCCGGGGCGTACGAGGAACTGGGCGAGGACGCGATCTCCGTGAACCCGTACGACGTGATCGGTACGGCGCGGGCGCTGCACGAGGCGCTGACCATGCAGCCGGGCGAACGGGCCGAGCGCACCAAGCGGCTGGCCGCCGCGGCCACCGCCCTGCCCCCTGCCCAGTGGTTCCTGGACCAGCTGCGCGAGCTGGAGGGCTGAACGACCGGCTGCCGCACGCCGGTTCACCCGCGCGCGGCCGGTGCGATGCCCCGGAGGCCGGTCCCGCTTCGGGTTCGGTCAGTCGAGCCGGGCCGCGAGGGCGGCGAGCAGGCGTACGACTCCGGAGGGACCGTCGACCACCAGGTCGGCGCGTTCGGCGAGTTCGCCGACCTCGGAGCTGCCGCTGCACACCAGGAGTCCGGGGACCCCGTCGGAACGGAGCTTGTCGACGGCGGCGAAGGCGGGCAGGTCGCCCAGGTCGTCACCCGCGTAGAGGACCGCTTCGGCGCCGATCTCCCGGACGTACTCCATGAGGGCGACGCCCTTGTCCATGCCCGGCGGGCGCAGCTCCAGGACCATACGGCCCGGCTCGACGATCAGGCCGTGCCGGCCGGCCAGTTCGGCCAGTGGCTCCCGGAGCGCCTCGAAGGCGGCCTGGGGGTCCTCGGCGCGGCGCGTGTGCACGGCGACCGCGCGGCCCTTCTCCTCGATCCAGGTGCCCTGCCAGGCGCCGATCCGGTCGAGGAACCCCGGCAGTTCGGCGCGGACGGCGGCCACCCCGGGGTGCGGTGCGGGGGCGGTGACCGTGCCGCTCACCGCGTCCCAGCGCTCGGCGCCGTAGTGGCCGAGGACGACGAGGTGCTCCAGTCCGGGGACGCCCGCGAAGCCTCCGTGGCGCACGGCCACACCGGCCGGGCGACCGGTCACCACGGCGACGGAGGCGACCTTGGGGGCGAGTGCCGCGAGGGCGGGGACCGCGTCGGGGTGCGCGCGGGCCCGGTCGGGGTCGGGGACGATGGGGGCGAGGGTTCCGTCGAAGTCGAGTGCGACGACCGTCCGGGTGGGGCGGGTGAGGATCGCTTCCAGAGCGTCGCGCCCGGCGGGGGTCACCGGGGCCGGCGAGAAGTCCTTGGATTCGGGGTGGCTGCCCATGGGGCGACCCTATCCGGGTAGGGGCGGCCGCACCCCTGACTCATGGCCGAGCGGGGGACCCACCGGCCGGAATGCCCCGATCTCACCGCTAGTCCTCGCTTCTGGCCCGTACCTCTGGCCCGCGCCCCTGTCCGCACCGCGCGTACGCACCGCTCGCCCTCACCCCTCGTACGCACCGCGCGTACGCACCGCTCGCCCTCACCCCTCGTACGCACCGCGCGTACGCACCGCGCGTACGCGTTCCTCGTCCGCACCGCCCGCCCTCACCGCTCGTCCCGGCGGGACTCCCGTACCCGGCGCAGTCTGTTCACCGTCACCGGGTCGTGCGCCAGGGCCCTCGGGTCGTTCAGCAGCGCGTTGAGCAGCTGGTAGTAGCGGACCGGGGCGAGGCCCAGCTGTTCGCGTATGGCGCGCTCCTTGGCGCCGGGTCCGGGGAAGCCGCGGCGCTCCAGGGCGAGAATGCTCCGTTCGCGCGCGGGCAGCTCTTCCATGGACAGCACGGTAGTCCCCGGCACCGACAAGCGCCGGGGACGGGCACCGGAACAGGGACCGTGCCCGCGGCGGTCGCATCCTTCTCGGAATGCGGACATAAGGTCTGCACCACGCGAGTGGACTAGACCTCTCCAGGGGTAAAGGGCGACACTGTCCCCCGTGAGACATGTCATCGCCCTCGATGTGGGCGGCACCGGGATGAAGGCAGCCCTCGTCGGGGTGGACGCCGAGCCTTCGACGGGCCGCCCCGACGTGCCGCCGCCGCGGACCCCCGGGCACCCCGCGCTGCTGTACCAGGCCCGCCGGGCGACCGGCCGCGAGCGCGGGCCCGACGCCGTCGTCGAGGACATCCTCGACTTCGCCGCCGAGCTGCGCGCCTACGGCGAGGAGCACTTCGGCGAGAGCGCCCTGGCCGCCGGCGTCGCCGTCCCCGGCATCGTCGACGCCAAGAACGGCATCGCCGTCTACGCCGCCAACCTCGGCTGGCGCGATGTCCCGCTGCGCCGGCTGCTCGGCGAACGGCTCGGCGTCGTGCCCGTAGCGCTCGGGCACGACGTGCGCACCGGCGGGCTCGCGGAGGGCCGGATCGGCGCCGGACAGGGAGCGGACCGCTTCCTCTTCGTCCCGCTGGGCACCGGCATCGCGGGCGCCATCGGCATCGACGGCGTCGTCGAGGAGGGCGCGCACGGCTTCGCGGGCGAGATCGGCCACATCGTCGTACGGCCCGGCGGCACCCCGTGTCCCTGCGGGCAGCGCGGCTGCCTCGAACGGTTCGCCTCCGCGGCGGCCGTCAGCCAGGCCTGGGCCGAGGCGTCCGGCGACCCGGAGGCGGACGCGGCGGACTGCGCCAAGGCCGTCGAGTCGGGCGACCCGAGGGCGCGGGCCGTCTGGCAGGAGGCCGTCGACGCGCTCGCCGACGGCCTGGTCACCGCGCTCACCCTCCTGGACCCGCGCACGCTGATCATCGGTGGCGGGCTCGCCGAGGCGGGGGAAACCTTGTTCACACCCCTGCGGGCCGCGGTCGAGCGACGCGTCACCTTCCAGAAGCTGCCGTCGATCGTCCCCGCGGCCCTCGGGGACACCGCCGGTTGCCTAGGTGCCGGGCTCCTCGCCCGGGACCTCCTGAACACCACTTCTACGACTTCCCGGAGGTAACCACCCGATGGCCCCTAGCAAGGTTCTCGCCGGCGCCCGGGTGGTACTGCCCACCGGGATCGTGCACGACGGCCGCGTGATCATCGACGGTCCGCGGATCGCCGACGCGGGTGCCCCCTCGGCACACCCTGCCGGAGTCCTTGGGGCAGCCCCCGCGGACACGCCCGTGACCGACCTGTCCGGCCACTGGGTGGTTCCCGGCTTCGTCGACATCCACAACCACGGCGGTGGCGGCGCCTCCTTCACCTCGGGAACGGCCGAGGAGGTCCTGCGGGGCATCCACACCCACCGGCTGCACGGCACCACGACCGTCGTCGCCTCGACCGTCACCGGAGACATGCACGGCCTCGCCGAGCGCGCCGGGATGCTCTCCGAGCTGGCCGAACAGGGCGACATCGCGGGCATCCACTTCGAGGGCCCGTTCATCTCGCCGTGCCGCAAGGGCGCGCACTCAGAGGAACTGCTGCGCGACCCGGACCCGGCGGAGGTCCGCAAGCTGATCGACGCGGCGCGCGGCCGGGCCAGCATGGTCACGCTCGCCCCCGAACTGCCGGGCGGCCTCGACTCCGTACGTCTGCTCGCCGAACACGGGGTGATCGCCGCGATCGGGCACACCGACGCGACGTACGAGCAGACGCAGGCGGCCATCGACGCGGGCGCGACCGTGGCGACGCACCTGTTCAACGCGATGCCGGCGCTCGGACACCGCGCGCCGGGCCCCATCGCCGCCCTCCTTGAGGACGAGCGGATCACCGTCGAGCTGATCAACGACGGCACGCATCTGCACCCCGCCTCGCTGGAGCTGGCGTTCCATCACGCGGGTCCCGGCCGGGTCGCGTTCATCACCGACGCGATGGACGCGGCGGGCTTCGGCGACGGCCGCTACATGCTCGGCCCGCTGGAGGTCGAGGTCGCGGACGGCGTCGCCCGGCTGGTGGAGGGCGGTTCGATCGCGGGCTCCACGCTCACCCTCGACCGCGCCTTCCAGCGCGCCGTCACGATCGACAGGCTGCCGGTCGAGCACGTCGTGGCGGCCCTCTGCGTCAATCCCGCCCGTCTGCTCGGCCGGTACGACCGGGTGGGCTCCCTGGAACCGGGCAAGGACGCGGACCTCGTGGTCCTCGACGCCGACTTCGCGCTCAAGGGCGTGATGCGCGGCGGCGAATGGGTGGTCGATCCCCGACTGGGGTGATTCATACCTTTGTTGCCTACGGCGGTCGGCCCGGGGGGACTGGGCCGACCGCCGTTGTGTTTGACATGATCGAGCCTCCGGAAGCACCGGCGGGCGTCCGACCGGCGTCCACATCACACAACTCTTCGGGGGAGGTCGGCCCAGGTGATCCTCACGGTCACGCTGAACACCGCTCTCGACATCACCTATCGGGTGCGGGCACTGCGGCCGCACAGCTCGCACCGGGTGTCCGAGGTCAGCGAACGTCCGGGCGGCAAGGGCCTGAACGTGGGGCGGGTGCTCGCCGCCCTCGGCCACGAGGTGACGGTCACCGGTTTCACGGGCGGCGCCACCGGCCGCACCGTGCGGGACCAACTGGCCGGGACCGCGGGGGTGGTGGACGCGCTCGTCCCGGTGGAGGGACCGACGCGCCGCACGATAGCCGTGGTCGACACTACGACCGGTGACACGACTCAGCTCAACGAACCGGGTCCGGCGATAACCGCCGCCGAGTGGTCGGCCTTCCAGGAGACGTACGAGCATCTGCTGCGCTCCGCCTCGGCGGTGGCCCTGTGCGGCAGCCTGCCACCGGGGGTCCCGGTCGGCGCCTACGCCCAACTCGTCCGCACCGCACGCACCCTGGCCGTCCCGGTACTGCTGGACACCAGCGGCGAGCCGCTGCGCCGTGGAGTCGCCGCCCGCCCCGACATCGTCAAGCCGAACGCCGACGAACTCGCCGAACTCACCGGCTCCCACGAACCACTGCAGGCCACCCGGAACGCCCGGCGGCGCGGCGCCCACGCGGTGGTCGCCTCCCTCGGCGCGGACGGGCTGCTCGCCCACACACCCGAAGGCCACTGGCGCGCCACCCCGCCCGTACGCGCCCACGGCAACCCGGCCGGCGCGGGCGACTCGGCCGTCGCGGGCCTGCTGTCGGGCCTGGTCGAGAAGCTTCCCTGGCCGGCCCGCCTGGCCCGCGCCGTCGCCCTGTCGACGGCGACCGTGGCGGCGCCGACGGCGGGCGAGTTCGACCGCACGCTGTACGAGAGCCTGCTCGACCGGGTCACAGTGACGGCGGAGTCCGCCGCGGCGTAGTCCCCGGGACAGCAGGAAGGCGGCGCCCGGAGCGCGTTCGTGCGCGCCGGTCACCGCCTCGCAGCCGATGGAGCACCAGGAGCCGCAGGGGCCCCGTCCGAGCCCCTGGAAGCCCCGCAGGGCCCTCACGGGGGCTAGTGCTTGACCTGCCCCTTCTTCAGCGAGAACTGGTCGAGCAGCACGTTGCAGCTGTCGCCGTCCCCGCAGGAGAGGGTGACCGTGTTGGTGCCCTTGTTCAGGGAGGGCCAGGCGTAGGTCTTCGTCCAGCCCTTGGCGAAGTCGCCGTCGGCGGCGTGCGCGTAGTTGTCCATGCTCAGCTTGGAGCCGAAGACCTTGCCGTTGACGGTGAGCGTCATCGACTGGTCGGCTCCGGCCGCGCTGTAGCGCGCGAACAGGGTGTAGGCGCCGTCCTCGGGGATCCCGCTGAACGTCCAGGTCACCGAGGAGCCCGGATTGTTCAGGCCCGCCACGTAGACCCCGCCGTCGGACTGGGCGCCCTGGACGTCGGAGGCCGTCGTCACGCCGGTGCCCAGGTTCAGCGCCTTCGCGTCGATCTTGGGGAGCTCCGCGGTCTCGCCGGGTGCCGCCGTCGCCGTCTCGCTCGGGGACGCGCTCTGGGAGGCCGACGGGGTCGAGCCCGCCTGGTCGTCGCCCTTGTTGTCGTCCCCGCCGCCCAGCATGGCGACGCTGATGCCGATCACGACGGCGGCGACCACCGCGATCGCACCGATGAGGAGGCCCTTGGTGTTCGGACCGCGGCCGCGGCCGCCGCCGTCACCGTGACCGGGCATCGGCGTCCGCGCCGTCTGCGCGCCGCCGGGAACGGTCTCGGGGGCTCCGTAGTGCGTGTTCGGCTGGCCGTAGCCGGCCTGCTGCGGCACCTGGCCGTACGGGGTGGTTGCCTGCTGGCCGTAGGTGCTCTGAGCGGTCTGCTGGCCGTACTTGCGCTCGCCGACCGCCCGCACCCGGTTGACCGAGCCCGGGTAGCCGTAGCCGCCGCCTCCAGAGGGCGGCGTGGCTCCGTTGGCCTGACCGTCGGCGTAGAGATAGCCGAACGGGTCGTCGTCCTCGGGCGTGCTCGCGCCGTTGTTGCCGGGCGTCATCCCTTGGTCTCCTCAGCGGGTGCGGTTCTGATGCGGTACACGAATGAATGGCGAGCCTACCCGGTTTCGCTCGACCGAACGGGGGGCCTTCACCGCATCGACCTACTGACCTGCCACTTATCCCGCGCGCCTGTGCTGTTTGGGACGAGAACGTTTCTCGACGTACATCCGTTCGTCAGCGGATTTCAACACCTCGTCCGCCGTCATGCCGCAGTGGGCCCAGCCGATGCCGAAACTCGCGCCCACGCGGACGGCCCGCCCATCGACCCTGATGGGAGGGATGATCGCGTTCCGCAGGCGTACCGCGAGGTCCTGGGCGTCCGCCCGGCCGAGACCGTCGGCGAGCACCACGAACTCGTCGCCGCCGAGCCGGGCCACCGTGTCGCCGTCCCGGACCCCGTGGGTGAGGCGGCGGGCGACCTCGATGAGAACCTCGTCACCCGCGTTGTGCCCGAACCGGTCGTTGATCGACTTGAAGCCGTCGAGGTCGCAGAAGAGCACCGCGAGCCCCTTGGCGCCGTCGTCCGTCTCACCCTCCGGGGCACTGGTGTGCACATGGTGGTCGAAGGCGTCGAACGCCTCGACGCCGGCGCGGAAGTCGAAGCCGTGCCCGTTCCCGTCGTAGGCGGGGTGGCCGTTGTCGTCGTACTCGCAGGACGTCAGCTCCGCGAAGTCCCCGTGTCCGTACGCCGCGTCCAGCGAGGCGACCGCGCCGGGCGGCAGGGACTGCGGGCGCTGACAGAGCCGGGCGCCGAGCCGGGAGCGCAGCTCGGCGGAGTTGGGCAGGCCGGTGAGGGCGTCGTGCGAGGCGCGGTGCGCGAGCTGGAGCTCACGGCGCTTGCGGTCCTCTATGTCCTCGACGTGGGTGAGCAGGAAGCGGGGGCCGTCGGCGGCGTCCGCGACGACGGAGTTGCGCAGGTGGACCCAGACGTAGGTGCCGTCGCGGCGCCCGAGCCGCAGCTCGGCCCGGCCGCCCTCGGCGGAGGTCCGCAGCAGCGTGCCGATGTCCTCGGGGTGCACGAGGTCGGAGAAGGAGTAGCGGCGCATCGCGGAGGCGGGCCGGCCGAGGAGCCGGCACAGGGCGTCGTTGGTGCGCAGGATGCGGCCGTGCTGGTCGCCGCCCATCTCGGCGATCGCCATGCCGGAGGGGGCGTACTCGAAGGCCTGCCGGAAGGACTCCTCGCTGGCGCGCAGGGCCTGCTGCTCACGCTCCAGACGGACCAGGGCGCGCTGCATATTCGCGCGTAGACGTGCGTTGCTGATCGCGATGGCGGCCTGGAACGCGTACATCTGGAGCGCCTCGCGGCCCCAGGCGCCCGGCCTGCGGCCGTTGCGCGGCCGGTCCACGGACAGCACGCCGATCAGCTCGCCGTGGCCACTGCCGCCGCTGTTGCCGCCGCCGGAGACGCTCGGGGTGTACATCGGCGCGAAGAGGCGGTCGGAGGGGTGCCACTCGTCCTCGAAGCGGGGCGCGGGACCGTCGGTGTACCACTGCGGTACGTCGTCCTCGTCGAGGACCCAGCCCTCGGTGTGCGGTATGAACCGCAGGTCGCCCCAGGCCTCGCCCATGGTCAGCCGCCGGTCCCAGGAGGCACGGGAGCCGACGCGGCCGGTGATGAGGGCTTCGGCGGCGGAGTTCCCGGCGAGGGCGGCGACGACGAGGTCGCCGTCGGGGCGTACGAGATTGACGCATGCCAGCTCGTAGCCGAGCCCGGTGACCACGCCGTCGGCGACGGTCTGCAGCGTGTCGGCCAGGCTGCGGGCGGTGTTCATGTCCGCCATCACCTGGTGCAGTTGCCGCAGGGTCGCAAGACGGACGTAGGGCTCCGACTCGGTCTCCATTCGCCCTCCCCTCGAGACCTCGCAGCAACTCCAGGGTTCTCTCGGCGTACTAGGTGCTCTTCCGATTCCGTGCTGACTGCTCGGCGCTTCCCGTGAACCGCTCCCGTGAACCGCTTCACGCCGTACTGCTTGGTAGCTTCCTGCGTAACGCCCCCGCCACTGAATCACAGCGCGCTCCCCACTCGGTACACAGGGTCAACAAAAAATGGCCCCTGTGACTCAAGTCACAACAGAACATGAGCAATTGAGTGGAGTTTCTGCATTTCAGTGTGCGTTTACCGAATGCATTATTGGACGACTGTGCAGAACCTGTGCACTCTTGCGCCCACTGAATGAGTACGCATGAGAGTACGGCCCTCCCGTCTCCGCTTCCGTCCACCCCGCCCCGGCCCGGTTCCCGGTTCCCCTCCGTCCCCGGACCTAGGTCCAGGTTCGGGCCGAGGTCCGATGCGCCGCCACCGGAGCGGAGACTAGCGTTTCGGCGTGCTCACGACTTCCCCTGCCCTTCCCGTCACCCCGTCCGTGCATGCTGAGGGGGTGAGCAACGACGAGTTCCGCGCCGCCATGACCCGGCTGGCCGCGGGTGTGGTCCTGGTGACCGCGCACGAGCCCGCACTGGCCCCGGACGGACCGGGCGGCGAGGACGTCGGCATGACCGCGACCGCGTTCATGTCCGTCTCCCTGGACCCGCCGCTCGTCCTGGTCAGTCTGCGCGAGGGCTCCCGGATGGACGACCTGCTCGACGAACAGCCCCTGTGGGGCGTCTCCGTGCTCTCGGAGAGCCAGCGCCACATCGCGGGCCGCTTCTCCATGAAGGGCCGCATCAGCGACCGGCTCCTCTTCGAGGACATCCCGTACGTCCGCGGCGGAACGTCCGGGGCGCTCCTGGTGGGCGGCGCCCTGGCGACCCTGGAGTGCCGCACCGAGCAGCGGATTCCCGCGGGCGACCACACCCTCGTCATCGGCCGCGTCCTGACGGCCCACGTGCCGAGCGCGGACGGCGGCCCCCTGACGTACTTCAAGGGCCGCTACCGGCAACTGGGCTGAGGCGGCCTCCAGCAGGGCGGGCCGGTTCAGCGGTCCAGGACGGTGACGTCGAGGACCGCCAGTCGCTCCGGGTCGTTGACGATGTCGATCACGGCGATCCTGCCGTGTACGACCGTGAACGCGAGAACACCGGCCGGACGTCCCCCGGCGACCACCACGACACCCGCGACGCCGTTCACGAGGGCGGGCCGCGCGATGCGGGCCAGGTGCGCGAAGCTGCTCGCGTTGGACGCCACTGCGACGGCACCCGCCGTCACACCCCGCTCCGAGCGGGCCACGACATCCGGGTCCAGGACGGCGACGAGCGCCTCGAAGTCGCCTTCGCGGGCCGCGGCGAGAAACGCCTCGACGATCTCCCGCTGCTGGACCGGATCGGCGTCCGACACCGGCGCGCCGCCCTGCACCCGGCGGCGGGCCCGGCTGGCCAGCTGACGGGAGGCCGCGGGCGTCCGGCCCAGGACGGCCGCGATCTCGTCGAACGGCACGGCGAACAGGTCGTGCAGAACGAAGGAGAGCCGCTCGGCGGGCGTCAGCGTCTCCAGGACGACGAGCAGGGCGAGGCCGACCGAGTCGGCGATCAGCGCCTCCTGCTCCGGGTCGACCCCGCTGAGGGGGCTGAGCACCGGATCGGGCATCCGCACTCCCTGCCACTCGGCCGCCGGCTCCAGCGGCTCCTCCCTCCGGGTCCTGCGCGATCGCAACATGTCCAGGCAGACCCGGCCCACCACGGTCGTCAGCCAGCCCCCGAGATTGCCGACCCCGCTCGCGTCGGCGCGGCTGAGCTTCAGCCACGCCTCCTGCACGGCGTCGTCGGCCTCGGCGAACGAGCCGAGCATGCGGTAGGCGACGGCACGCAGCCGGCTGCGGTGGCTCTCGAACCGTGCGGCGAGGAACTCGACGCCGTCCTGCGCGTACGCTTCCCCGCCGTCCGCCGTCCGCGCGTCCTTCGGGAAGTCCTCGTGGGCACTGCCGCTCATCGCTGGTCACCACTCCTTGTCGCGGGCCGTCATGAAGGTGACGGACCACGCGGCGAGGATGTGACAGCCGGGCCGAAGCGGGTGGTGCGGCCGGGCGGAGGTGGTGGCCGGGCCGGGGGGCGCGGGTCCAGGACCTGATCCAAACGACAGGCCCTAGCCCCAGTCGCGTCCCGTGCGGCCGCGCTTGGTGTCGGAGCGCTGCTTCTTCTCGCGCAGACGTCGTTCGTTGATGCCCCGGGGGATGCGGGTGGCGCGGCGCGGCTTGGGCGGCGGCGCGGTGGCCTCGGCGAGAAGGGAGGCCAGGCGTACGGCCGCCGTCTCGCGGTTGCGCCACTGGGAGCGGTGCTCGGAGGAGCGGACGCTGATCACCCCGTCGACGAGCCGTCCCGCCAGCTTCGCGAGGGCGCGGTCCTTCCACACGGGCGGCAGCGCCTCCGTGCTCGCGAGGTCGAAGCGGAGCTCGACCTGCGAGTCGCTGGTGTTGACGTGCTGCCCGCCCGGCCCGCCGGAGCGCGAGAAACGCCACATGAGCTCGGCCTCGGGCAGGGAGACGGAGCCGCGGATGACATAGGGACCGGACATGTGTTCATGGTCGCGTGCCCGGCCGGTCCGCGTCACCCGGTTTTCGTCGTCTCTCGGGGTGAAGCGCGTCTCTCGGGGTGAAGAGGGGAGTCTGGGTAAAAAAGGTAAAGACAGGCGGAACCTCGGGTACCCCCCTTGGCGTTCATAGAGGTGACGGTAGCTTCGTCCCCAGTACGAAGCCCGTACGTCACGAGGGAAGGGACTCCCAACAATGGCTGTAAGCCTGTCCAAGGGTGGCAACGTCTCGCTCACCAAGGAGGCTCCGGGCCTGACCGCCGTCACCGTGGGCCTTGGCTGGGATGTCCGCACCACCACGGGCACCGAGTTCGACCTCGACGCCTCGGCCATCGCGGTCAACCCCCAGGGCAAGGTCTACTCGGACGCCCACTTCGTCTTCTTCAACAACAAGCAGACCCCGGACCAGACCATCGTCCACACCGGTGACAACCGGACGGGCGAGGGCGCCGGCGACGACGAGGCGATCAACGTCAACCTGGCGGGCCTCCCCGCCGACGTCGAGAAGATCGTCTTCCCGGTCTCCATCTACGACGCGGAGACCCGGACGCAGAACTTCGGCCAGGTCCGCAACGCCTACATCCGCATCGTCAACCAGGCCGGCGGCGCCGAGATCGCCCGCTACGACCTCTCCGAGGACGCGGCCACCGAGACCGCCATGGTCTTCGGCGAGCTCTACCGCAACGGCGCGGAGTGGAAGTTCCGCGCGGTCGGCCAGGGCTACGCCTCGGGCCTGGCGGGTATCGCGCAGGACTTCGGCGTCAGCATCTGATCCTGAGCACCCGCACGACGAGAGGAGCCCCCGGACTTCGGCCGGGGGCTCCTCTCATGCGGCCACCCCGCCCGCGACGCCCGGCAGTTGAACCGCTCGCGACGCCGGAGACCGTGCTCCGTGACGCCGGACACCTGCACCCATCGCGACGCCCGGCGGCTCACGGGTGGGCCGGCTTGCCCTTTCCGTACAGCCAGTTCTTCCAGATCCCGCTGAAATCCTTGTCCGGCGCGGCCTTCTCGACGTACGCGGTGAAGTCGGCCGTGTCCGCGTTCGCGTGGCGATGGGTGGCGGCCCAGCCCTGGACGATGTCGTAGAAGGTGTCGTCGCCCACCAGTTGGCGAATCTTGTGCAGGACCATCGCCCCGCGGTAATAGACGGGCGGGTCGGAGATCTGCGCGGCGCCGGGCGGGTCTGCGGGCGGGAAGGCCCAGATCTCGCTGCTGTCGACGGGTTCGTAATAGTCGCCCTTGTAGAGGGAGTCGAAGATCTCGTCGGCCGTGTCGCCGCCGTGGTCCTCCTGCCACAACCACTCCGCGTAGGTGGCGAACCCCTCGTTGAGCCACATGTCCCGCCAGGACTTCGGGGTGACCGAGTCGCCGAACCACTGATGGGCCAGTTCGTGGACCAGGGTCTTGGTGTCGGGGGCGCCGGGGAAGACGGGGCGCGTCTGGGTCTCCAGGGCGTAGCCCGCGTCGTCGGGGCGGTCCACGATCGCCCCGGTGGAGGAGAAGGGGTACGGGCCGAAGTTGGTCTCCTCCCAGTCCATGATCTCCGGGATCCCCCCGAGCACCTTCTTGCTCGCCTGCGTCTGGGTCGGGTCCACCGCCACGTAGACCGGCAGCCCCTTCTCGGTCGTCGAGCGGGTGATGTCGTATCTGCCGATCGCGAGCGTCGCCACATAACTCGCCATCGGTTCGGCCGTGTGCCAGGCGTAGGTCGTACGGCCCTTCGCGGTCGCCTCGCTCGTCAGCTCACCGTTGGAGACGGCCTGGAAACCCTTCGGGACGGTGATCCTGACGTCGTACGCCGCCTTGTCGAAGGGGTGGTGGTTGCCGGGGAACCAGGCCATGGACCCTGTGGGCTCCCCGAGGGCGAGGGCGCCGTCGGCCGTGCGCAGCCAGCCCTCCTTCGAGGTGTCGGGATCGGTGATCGTCTCGGGGGTGCCGGAGTAGCGGACCGTCGTACGGAACGTCCTCCCCTTGTCGAGGTCGTCGTGCGGGCGCACGGTCAGCTCCTGGCCCGCCCGGCTCCAGCCGGCGCCGCGGCCCTCGACGGTGACGTCAACGACGTGCAGTCCCCGCAGGTCGAGATGGAAGGCGCTGAGGTCCGTCAGGGCCCGCGCGGTGATCTCGGCCGTCCCCGTCAGCCGCTTGTCCCGGGGGTCGTAGGAGAGGGTCAGCCCGTAGTGCGTGACGTCGTACCCGCCGTTGCCCATCTTCGGGAAGTACGGGTCGCCGACACCGGCCGCGCCGGGCTTCCCGTGCACGTCGTCCCCGCCGCAGGCGGTGAGGCCGGCGACGAGCGTGAGGGCCAGGGCAAAGGGGACGGTGAAGGAAGATCGGGGCACATCCGCGATCCTAGGCCGCCTCTCCCCCGCGGGCGGGGCAAATCGTCCCCCACCGGTCGCACACCTCCGAAGCCGACCGGAATACGCGGCCCGGGTGCCACCGACTCGGCAGGCGCCCCCGACCCCGCGTCCCCGGTCGGCTCCGGACCCCGCCCCGCTGCCCCAGAACGGCCCTGAATCCCCAGGCCCCACCCCCAAGAACAGTGCTGAACCAGCCCTCCGGCCCCACCCCCAGAACAGTCCTGACCCCCGGGCCCGCTACCCGACGGCGGCCGGAAACCGACGGGCGGGGAGCGGTACGCCCGGCGTGACACCATCACCTACGTGCTCGACATCGGCTATGCCCTCTCCAACCGCTTCCCCGACCCCCCGCAGACCGACTACCGTCGCGCGGACGTCCACGCGCTGCGGCACGACCTGTTCTGCGGCGACGTCTACCTCGCCGACACCAAGACGGACCGGGAGGTGTCCACGGGCTGGGGATGGGTGCCGGTGCTCGACTTCGCGTGGGCGCTGTGCGACATCGTGGAGCAGCTCGACCGCGACCCGCTCGGCAGCCGGGCCTCCCGCCCCCAGCAGGCGGAACTGGACTTCACCGAGTCGACCGACCGCATGCTCTTCGAGCGCCGCTTCGGCTGGGTGGACGTCGAGGCCGACTGGATGCATCGCGACGAGGAGCCGCTGACCTTCTCCCACACCGAGCTCCGCCGCGAGGCCCGTGACTTCCTGCACGACCTGCTCGCGGACCTCACGGACCTGCACGACGACCTCGCCGAGAACCCGGCGATCTGGACTCTGCAGGCCCGCTTCCCCCGCGTCTCCTAGTCCCCGTCCGAACCCGGCCTTCTAGCCCACGCCGACGTTCCCCGGAGCTTCCGGGGAATCCCGGGGACTGCCGAGGAAGGTCTCAGACCTCCTCCGCGCCCCCGTCCACCCGTACCCCCAGCGCCGCCGCCAGCACCGGCGCCAGGTCCAGGAGCTGGGCCGGGCTGATGACCGCGCCCGCGAGCCGGTCCACGCCCCGCGCGATGTCCAGCTCCGCCGCCGCGCGCAGGTCCACGTCCACGAGGGTGGCCTCGGTGAGGTCCGCCCCCTTCAGGACGCAGTCCACGAACTCCACCCGCTCCAGGCGGGCGCCCCCGAAGTCGGGCTCGACCAGGACACAGCTCTCGAAGACGACGTCCTTCAGCCTCGCCTTGCGCAGATTCAGATAGTCGATCTTCCCGCCGCGCACGACCACCCGCTCCAGGACGGAGCCGTGCAGCTGCACTCCGCCGAGGCGGGCGTCGATCACCTCGACGTCACGCAGCGTCGACTCGGCGAGATCGGTGCCCACACCCCGTATGCCCGTCAGGACGGAGTCCAGCACGCGCGCGTGGTGCAGCCGCGTCTCGTCCAGCGCGCAGCCCGTCAGCGCGCAGTCCATGAAGCGGGCTCCCCCGCCGTCCTGCCCGGCGAAGTCCGCGTCCCGGAACTCCAGCCCGTCGTAGTCACCGTCCGGCTCCAGCTCCGCGCCGTCGTACGGCTCCAGCACCGGCAGCCGCACCTCCGGCCGCCGTGCCGCCTTCAGGCCCGTCCCCGGCGCCTTCGCACCCGTACCGCCGCGCCCGCCCGCCACTCTCCTCGCCATGCGCCCATCCTGCCCGCCCCCACTGACAATCGGCGCCTACCTGCGAGAACTCCCCGCATGTCACATTCCGGGGTCCTCGACCCGTCATAGACGCAGGCCCCGAAGCACAGGACCCCGAGCAGAGGAGAGCTCCAGCCATGCATCGCATCACCGTCATCGGCGGCGGCTTCGCCGGACTCACCGCCGCCATCACCGCCGCCGAGGCGGGTGCCGAGGTCACCGTTTACGAAGCGCACCACACCCTCGGCGGGCGGGCCCGGACCGCCGAGGGCCCGTACCGGACGAACGAGGGACCGCACGCCCTCTACAGCGCCGGGCCGCACTGGACCTGGCTCAAGCAGCGCGACCTGATCGGGGCGCTCGCCCCGATCCCGCCCCTGGAGGCCGCCCGGCTGCGGCTGCGCCACAAGGGCGCGCTGCGCCGCACCCCGCCCTTCGCGATGCTCAAGCTGCTGCGCCGCTCCTGCCAGCAGGCTCCCGCGGACGCCGACTTCATGACCTGGGCGACCGGGCAGGCCGGCGCGGAGGGCGCGCGGGCCGCCGCGCACTACTCCGCCGTCGCCCTCTTCCATCACGACCCCGGTTCGCTGTCCGCGGCGTTCGTCCAGGAGCGGCTGCGCCGGGCCATGAAACTGCCGACGGAGGCGAACTGCCCCCGGGGCGGCTGGGCGAACGTCATCGACCGGATGGCGGGGCGGGCCTGGAACCTCGGCGTACGGATGGAGACGCTGGCCCAGGTGGACGCCGTCCCCGCGGACCGGGGTCCGGTCATCGTCGCCACCTCGCTCGACGCCGCCCGGCGCCTCCTCAAGGACGCGTCGCTGACCTGGACGAGCGGCCGTACCGCCCTCGTGGACCTGGCGCTGCGGAGCCGCCGAGGCGACGCGTTCGCCGTCTCCGACCTGGACGCGCCGGGCTGGATCGAGCGGTTCACCGCCCGGGACCGCACGCTCGCCCCGGCCGGGGAGCAGCTCCTCCAGGGGCAGATCCCGATCGCCCCGGGCGAGACCGGGGCACACGGCGTCGCCCGCGCCGAGCAGTTGCTCGACCTCGCCTTCGAGGGCTGGCGCGAGCGGGTCACCTGGCGGCGCGCGAGCGTCTCGAACGGCCGCACGGGCGCGGTCGACCTGCCCGGCACCAGCTGGCGGGACCGTCCGCGCATCGACCGCGGTGACGGCGTCTACCTCGTGGGCGACCAGGTCGCCGCCCCCGGCGTGCTCTCGGAGGTGTCCTTCAACAGTGCGATGGAGGCCGTGGCGCTGGCCCTGCGCATCCGGGAGCGCCTTGACCTCAAGCGAGCTTGAGGTTGAAAAGTGGTTACTCCACCGACCTCGCGAGGCGCCCTCCCGGGCCTGAGGGACCTGAGGGACCTGAGGCCTCGCAAGCCTCATGGACCTCGCAGGCCTCGTAGATTTTGAGGAGCCCTGATGTACGCGATCCGTCTGCACGCCTTCGGTCCCGCCGAGAATCTCGTCCACGAGCGGACCGAGGACCCCGAGCCGGGGCCCGGCCAGGTCCGTATCGCCGTGGCCGCCGCCGGCGTCCATCTCCTGGACACCGCACTGCGCGAGGGCATGCGGGGCGGCCCGGCCCCCGAGCCCACCCTGCCGACCGTCCCCGGCCGCGAGGTCGCCGGAACCGTCGAGTCCCTCGGCGAGGGTGTTGCCGGACTCTGGCTCGGCAGACGCGTCGTCGCCCACCTCGGCTTCGCCCCCGGGGGCTACGCCGAACTGGCCGTCACGGACGTCGAGCGCCTCCACGACATCCCCGGGAACCTCGACTTCGCGCAGGCCGTCGCGATGATCGGAACGGGCCGTACGGCCATGGGGATCGTGCAGTTCGCCGAGTTCGGCCCCTCCTCCGTGGTCGTCGTGCCCGCGGCAGCGGGCGGCATCGGCACGCTCCTCGTGCAGTACGCGCACCACGCGGGCGCGACCGTGGTCGGCCTCGCGGGCGGCCCGGAGAAGGTGGCGCGGGCCCGCGCGAACGGGGCCGATCCGGCCGTCGACTACACGGACCCCGGCTGGCCGGAGAAGGTCCGCGCACACCTCGGCGGCCGGGCGGCGACCGTCGTGCTCGACGGCGTCGGCGGTGATATCGCCCGGGACGCGGTCGGACTGCTCGGCCCCGGGGGCCGGCACATCGTCTTCGGCTGGTCCGGCGAGGGCATCCGCGGCGGCTCCCCGTACCTCGTGGAAGGGGTGTCCGAGCAGGTGCTCGGCCCCGTGATGATGCGGAAGGCCGGCGGCCCCGACCCCGTACGAACCCTGGAACTGCGGGCCCTGGCCGAGGCCGCGGCCGGGCGCCTCGTCCCGGCCGTCACCCGCTTCCCCCTCGCCGAGGCGGCCTCGGCACACCGGGCCCTGGAGGACAGGGCGACGATCGGAAAGGTGGTGCTGGAACCATGACCGCGAGCCCGTGGAACGCGTCCCGCGAAGCCATGTCGTCCAAAGATGCGACTCATCCTGTTTCATGGTCTTCTGAGCGAATGAGTGTCACCCGGACAGGTGAACCAGAAGCGCCCGTGGGTCCCGACGCGCACCGCTGGTGGGCGCTGGTGATCATCGCGCTGGCCCAGCTGATGGTCGTGCTGGACGCGACCATCGTGAACATCGCGCTCCCTTCCGCGCAGCACGACCTCGGCATGTCCGACGGCAACCGGCAGTGGGTCATCACCGCCTACACGCTGGCCTTCGGCGGGCTGCTGCTGCTCGGCGGCCGGATCGCCGACCTCGTCGGCCGCAAACGCACGTTCGTCATCGGCCTGATCGGCTTCGCCGTCGCGTCCGGGATCGGCGGCGCGGCCACCACGTCCGGGATGCTCTTCGGCGCCCGCGCCCTCCAGGGTGCCTTCGCCGCCCTGCTCGCGCCCTCCGCGCTGTCCCTGCTGACCACGACCTTCACCGATCCGAAGGAACGCGGTAAGGCCTTCGGTGTCTACGGAGCGCTGGCGGGCTCGGGTGCGGCGATCGGCTTCATCGTGGGCGGCCTGCTGACGGAATACCTGAACTGGCGCTGGTGCCTGTACGTCAACATCCCCATCGCGGTCATCACGGTCATCGGCGCGTTCGGACTGCTGCGCGACCGGCCGGGCCACAAGAACGTCCACCTGGACGTGCCCGGCGCGGTGCTGGGCTGCGGCGGACTGGTGGCGATCGTCTACGGGGTCAGCGAGGCGAATTCGCGCGGCTGGACGGACCCGCTGGTGCTGGGCCTCATCGCGGGCGGAGTGGCGCTGCTGATCGCATTCGTGTGGTGGCAGAACAGGGCGCCGAGCCCGCTCCTGCCGCTGCACATCGTCAAAGACCGCAACCGCGCCGGCTGCTTCCTGACGATGGGGCTCGCCGTCATCGCCCTGTTCGGCATGTTCCTGTTCATGACCTACTACCTCCAGGTCATCCTCGGGTACTCGCCGGTGAAGACCGGTCTCGCGTTCCTGCCGCTGACCGTCGCGATCATCATCGGTTCGACACAGATCTCGGCGCGGCTGCTGCCCCACGTGGCGCCGCGCATGCTCATGGTCCCGGGCACGATCCTCGCCGCCGGCGGCATGCTGATCTTCACGCAGCTCACCGTCGACTCGGACTACGCGGGCCAACTGCTGCCCGGTCTGCTCCTGATGGGGCTCGGCATGGGCCTGACCTTCATGCCGGTCTTCGCCACCGCCACCGCCGGGGTCGCCCCGCAGGACGCGGGCGTGACCTCCGCGACGGTCAACACCTCGCAGCAGGTGGGCGGTTCGATCGGCACGGCTCTGCTGAACACCATCGCCACCACCACCAGCACGGCGTACATCGCCGCCCATCTCCACAACCCCGCCCAGAAGGCGCTGATCGTCCGGGAGGGCGTCGTCCACGGCTACACCGTGGCCATCTGGTGGGCCACCGGCATCCTGCTGCTGGCCGGCCTGGTCGCGGGGCTCATGGTCACGGCCAAGGCCCCGAAGCACGCCGCGTCGGGCGCGGCGGTCCCGGAGTCCGTGGGCTGACGACTGCGGCTCCGGCACCCGGCGGGGGGCTCCCCCGCCGGGACCGGGTCGCCCTCGACCGCCGGAACCGGGTCGCCCCCGGTCGCCGGAGCCGGTCAGTGGCGCCCCGACACCCGGTCCGCGAGCTGGGCCAGCCGGGACGACTCCGGGCTGCGGGTGGTCAGTTCGCGGCGGTCGGCCGTGCGGTAGGTCGCGTACATGCCGTGGACGCCGATCCAGCGGAAGGGCTCCGGTTCCCACTTGCGGACCCTGTGGTTCACCCAGGGCAGGGTGGTCAGGTCGGTCGCGCCCGCCTGGCCGGAGTCCTGCCGCACGAGGTCGCGCAGGGTGCGGGCGGCGAGGTTGGTGGTGGCGACGCCGGAGCCGACGTAGCCGCCGGCCCAGCCGAGGCCCGTCGAGCGGTCCAGGGTGACCGTGGCGCACCAGTCGCGCGGGACGCCGAGGACGCCCGACCATGCGTGGGCCACCCGGACGCCGGTCAGCGACGGGAAGAAGCGGACGAGGATCTCGTACAGGGCGTCGACGGTCGCCTGCTGGGTGCGGCCGTCGTTGTCGGTGCGCGAGCCGAAGCGGTACGGGACACCGCGGCCGCCGAGCGCGATGCGGTCGTCGGCGGTGCGCTGGGCGTACATGTACGCGTGCGCCATGTCGCCGAGCGTCTCGCGGCCCTCCCAGCCGATCTCCGCCCACTGCTCGGCGGTCAGCGGCTCCGTCGCGATCATGGAGGAGTTCATGGGCAGCCAGGTGCGCTTCTGGCCCTTGAGGTTCGCGGTGAAGCCCTCGGTGCAGCGCAGGATGTAGGGGGCGCGGACGGTGCCGTACGGCGTCACGGCGTGCTGCGGGCGGATCTCGGTCACCGGCGTCTGCTCGTGGATGGTGACGCCGAGTGCCTCGACGGCCGCGGCGAGGCCCTTGACCAGCTTCACCGGGTGCAGCCGGGCCCCGTGCGGGGTCCAGGCCGAGCCCACCGCGTCCGCGACCCGGATCCGCTCGGCGGTCTCCTTCGCGCCGTACAGCTCGCGGTCCTTCTCGCCGTACGCCAGCTCGTGCGCGTGAAAGGCCTTGAGCCGGGCCAACTGGGCGGGCGTATAAGCCACTTCGAGGACGCCGCCCTGGTGGATGTCGGCCTCGACGCCTTCCTCGGCCGCCACCCGGACGACCTCGTCCACGGTGTCGTTCATGGCCTGCTGGAGGCGTACGGCCGCCTCCCGGCCGTGCAGCTTCGCGTACCGGTCGCGGCCCGCGATGCCGTTGTAGAGCCAGCCGCCGTTGCGGCCCGAGGCGCCGTAGCCGCAGAACTTCTGCTCCAGGACGGTGACGCGCAGGAAGGGGGCCGCCTTCTTCAGGTAGTACGCGGTCCACAGCCCCGTGTAGCCGCCGCCGACCACGACGACGTCGGCGGACGCGTCGCCGGGCAGGGGCTCCCGGGGAACGGGGAGGCCGTCGTCCGCGTACCAGAAGGAGATGCCGCCGTTCACTGCCTTGCTCGCCGAGCTGCTCATGAGCGGACGCTAACCCCGCAGAGCGTGCACTGTCTCCTTCGGATTCCATGCCTTTCCGCGCCCTCTGGTCAGCGGATAACAGGCCAGACCGATCAGCACGGAGGTGAAATGCCCGAGATCGGTGAGGGTGCGCGCGGTCATGAAGGGAATCCCGTACACCGCCAGAACGATCACCAGATACGGGTACCGCCAGGGCGTCGCGATCCGGTAGGTAAGCACGCCGACCACCCCCGCCAGGGCGTAGCTCACCCCGACGTCGAGGGTGTCGACCGCGGAGTGCGGTGCCACGCCGTGCTTGATCGCCCAGAGCAGCGCACCCTCGCTGACCAGCGTCGACAGCACGTGCGCTGCCGCGTTGACCGCGAGCCAGCGCGCGGTTCCCAGCCAGCGTTCGGCCGGCGCCTGGAAGACGGTGTAGAGCACGGCGTACGGCACCCAGTGGCCGCCGTCGATCCACATCGCGCTGGCGAACAACACGCGCACCGGGTTGTTCGACAGCTCATGGATGTTCGTCGAGCGCTGCCGCAGGAAGTCCTCTTCGAAATCCGGAGACATGTGGTGCATGGCGACTGTCGTGATGAAAAGAATGGTCAGCCAGATGTACGTGCCCGGCGCACCGCGCACGTACATCCACACCCTGTGGAGGACCCGGTCAATGCGCATGGTCCGATTCACCCATGCCGGCAGTGTCCCTCAGGTGATCGACATTCCGGACGAGCCGAACGCGTCGCGGGAGACTTCCGGCGGAGCCCTCCAAAACCAGGACCTGTCCTAGTCTCGACCCATGATCCGTATCGCGACCCCCGACGACATACCCGTCATCCATGCCCTGGTCCGTGAACTCGCCGAGTACGAGAAAGCCCTGGAGGAGGCGCGGGCAACACCGGAGCAGCTGCGCGAGGCGCTGTTCGGAAAGAATCCGGCCGCGTACGCGCACATCGCGGAGGACGACGTCACCGGTGAGCCGGTCGGCTTCTCGCTGTGGTTCCTGAACTTCTCGACCTGGCGCGGCGTCCACGGCATCTACCTGGAGGACCTGTACGTACGCCCGACGGCGCGCGGCGCCGGTCACGGCAAGGCGCTGCTCACCGAGCTCGCGCGGATCTGCCGGGAGCGCGGCTACCAGCGTCTGGAATGGTCCGTCCTGAACTGGAACCGGCCCTCGATCGACTTCTACGAGTCGCTGGGGGCGCGCCCGCAGGACGAGTGGACGGTGTACCGGCTCACGGACGAGGCGCTGGAGTCCCTCGGAAAGCGCGGCTGAGGCCCGGTGATTCCCGGGATCCGGTGCGGGCAACCTGTCGACCCGTCACGTACACGACACGAGGATATGAAATTGGCCAAATCGACAGAGTGTTCGTAACGGCCCTCGCTACTCTCTGGTGTTGTGAAGGTTACCGATGGTGCGGAAGTTCTCCGTTTCTCCTTGCTGGGCCCGCTGCGTGCCTGGCGGGGCGAGACGGAACTGGCACTCGGCTCGCCGCAGCAACGGGCCGTGCTCGTGGTGCTGCTCCTGCGCCGCGGGCGCGCGGTCGGTATCGGCGAACTCGTCGACGGCATCTGGGGCCACGACCCGCCGGCCGGCGCCGTCCCCATGCTGCGCACCTATGTGTCGCGGCTGCGCAAGCTGCTGGAGTCCGAACGGAGCCCGGGCGCACCGCCCCGGCTCGTGGTGTCCATCGGTGACGGATACGCACTGCGGACCGAGGAGATCACCAGCGATCTCGGCGAGTTCGAGGAAAGCCTGGCGCAAGCCGAGCGAAGCCGCGCCCGGGGCGACAGCCGCGGGGCGGCCCGGCTGCTGAGCACCACGCTCGCCGGCTGGCACGGCGCCCCCCTAGCCGGCGTCCCCGGGCCGTTCGCGGAGACCGAACGGGCGCGCCTGGCCGAACGGCGGCTGGCCGCCCTGGAGTACCGGCTCCGCGTGGAACTCGAACTCGGCCGCCACGAAGCCGTGTTGCCCGAACTGGTGGCACTGCGCGCCGCGCAGCCGCTGCGCGAGGCCGTGTGCGAACTGCTGCTGGTGGCCCTGTACCGCTGCGGACGGCAGGCCGAGGCCCTGGAGGTCTACGCGAGCACCCGCCGCACACTCGTGAACGAACTCGGCATCGAACCCGGCCCTTCCCTGCGGGCCGCACACGCACGGCTGCTGGCCGGGGACGCCGATCTGTCGCCGCCGCCGGTCCCGGTACCAGCGGCGGACACCGACGGCACGGACACCGAGGACGGCCCGGACACCGAGCCGGCGGACGCCCCCGACCGGGACGAGCCGATGCGGGCCACGGGCGACGTACACCCCTCCCAGCTCCCGGCCGACCTGCCCCTGTTCACCGGACGTGACATCGAACTCGGCCAGGTGGACGCGCTGTTGCCCGCCGAGGACCATCCGGACACTGCCGTCATCGGCCTCATCAACGGCATGGCCGGGGCCGGCAAGACCACCCTGGCCGTGCACTGGGCGCACCGGGTCGCCCACCGGTTCCCCGACGGCAGCCTCTATGTGAACCTGCGCGGATATGACCAGGGCGGCTCCGTCATGGAACCCTCCGAGGCGCTGGAAACGTTCCTCGTCGCCCTCGGGGTGGCCCCGCAGGCCGTCCCCGAAGGACTCGACGCGCAGGCCGCCCTCTACCGCAGCGTCCTCGCCCGCCGACGCATCCTGATCGTGCTGGACAACGCCCGTGACAGCGGGCAGGTACGACCGCTGCTGCCCGGCACACCGGGCTGTCTCGTCGTCGTCACCAGCCGCAGCCGGCTGACCGGGCTGGTGGCCGGCCACGGCGCCCACCCGCTGACCCTGGGCCCGCTGACCACCGGCGAGGCCCGCGCGATGCTCACCCGGCGCATCGGCGCCGCGCGGGTGGACACCGAACCGGAGGCCGCCGACGCCATCGTCGAGCTGTGCGCCCGGCTGCCGCTGGCCCTCGCCATCGTCGCGGCGCGGGCCGCCCACCACCCCGGCTTCCGGCTCGCGGACATCGTCGGGGAACTCCGCGAGACCCACGGAAGCCTGGACGCGTTCACCGGCGGCGACGCCCACACGGACGCCCGCGCCGTCTTCTCGTGGTCGTACCACGCGCTGCCGTCCCCCGCCGCGGAACTCTTCCGCCGACTGTCCCTCCACCCGGGCCCCGACATCAGCACGGCCGCGGCCGCCGCCCTGGCCGCGGTGCCCCCGCGCCCGGTCCGCGCGCTGCTGGCCGAGCTCACCGGGGCCAGCCTGCTCGGTGAACACGCGCCCGGCCGCTTCGCCTTCCACGACCTGCTGCGCGCCTACGCCCGCGAACTGGCCGACACCGAGGACACCGAGGAGCGGCGCGGCGCTGCGCTGCGCCGCATGCACGACCACTATCTGCACACCACCCACCACGCCTCCGCGATCATCAGCCCGCTCCGCGAGACCCTCCCCCTGCCGTCGAGCACAACGGACGGCGGCGCGGTGCGGTTCACCGGTCGGAGGAAGGCCATGCAGTGGCTGCGCACGGAACGGCACGTCCTGCGCGCGGTCGTCGAGCACGCCGCCGCCCACGGCTACGAGGACCACGCCTGGCGCACCGCCGTCGGCCTCGACCTGTACTTCGACCGGCTCGGCTTCTGGCACGACCTGATGGAGATCAACAGTGCCGCGCTCCGGGCCGCCCGGGCCGTCGGCGACCGGATCGGCGAGGCGCACGCCCTGCGCGGTCTGGGGTTCTTCCACACCCGGTTCGCGCACTCCGCCGAGGCGCGGCGGGACCTCGGCCGCGCGCTGGAGCTGTTCCGGGCCGAGGGCGACGCGTTCGGCGAGGCACGCACCCGGCGCTGCCTCGCCTACCAGGCCAACGGTGAGGGCCGGTTCACCGTCTCGCTGGACCACTACGCGCACGCCCGCGAGCTGTACCTGGCCGAGGGCGACACGAGCAGCGAGGCCATCGTCCTCAACGAGGTCGGATGGACGTACATCCTGCTCGGTGAGCACGACAAGGCGCTGGAGCACTGCGAGAAGGCCGTCGCCCTGCACCAGGAGATCGGCGACCCGGTCGGCGAGGCCGCGGCACAGGACAGTGTCGGCTACGCCCACCACCAGCTCGGCCAGTACGAGGCCGCCGTCCAACGCTTCGAGCACGCGCTGGCGCTGTACCGGGAGGTCGACGACCACTATCTGGAGGCCGACACCCTGCGCCACATCGCCGACTCCCGGCTCGCCGCCGGCGACCGGCTCGTACCGAAGTACTGGGACGCTCCGCAGCCGCCCTACCCGGCCCCGTTCTGGCGTGTACTGATTCAGAGCCGCGCGGCCCTGCCGGACCCGGAAGCCGAACCGTCCGTGTGCGCGCTGCCGCTGGCTCTGCGTCCTTTCGTGGACACCCCCGACGAGGTGGGCGTCGGGGCCCAGGCTTTCAAGGTGGGCGGTACCCCGTCCTGGGCGCAGGATCCCGAGTACTACAGGTGCGCGTGCGGCGCGGACTTGGTGTACGTCTGCCAGATTCCTGAGGGTATGGACTTCGCTGTCCACCCCGGCCGGCCAGAACAGCCCTACAGCGTCAGGGCCGACACCTACTGGCTGTTCCTGGGCAACGAGGTCTACCTGCTGGCGTGCCCGGCCCGCTGCGATCCGGCGGCCATCTGGCCGGTCAACCAGCACTGACGCGTCAGCATCATCACCCCTGCCCCCCTCCCCCGCGGTGTCCAGGAACCACCACCGCGAGCAGCCGCGTACCGGGTGAATGTGCCGCTGACGATGCCTGTGATGCGGGCCTGCCCGCCGGTGGTGAAGGTGAGGTGGCGGAGGGGCACGACTTCACCGCGGGGCCGGATTGGGCACGGCGGGGGGCTACTTGTGTTTCCCGCTGCCCTTCGCGCCGCTCGCCCGGCCTTTTCCGGCCGCGTTGCCCGTGTCGCCTGCGCCGTTGCCGGAGGCGTCGGCGCTTCCCGCCTTGCCGTTGCCGGCAGGCCTGCTCGGCGCGGCGGTCGCCCGCGCCAGCTGCTCGGAACAGTATGCGGCGACCTTGCCCTTCCCGCCGGCGGCCGTGACGAGTCGCTGCCAGGCCGTTCCTTCGAGCGCTTTGCCGCGATCCTTGACCTGCTCGTAGGCGCGGCAGTGGGCTTCGGTGTCCTGGGCGGTGTCCTGGGCGGTGACCGGGCCGTCCGTCGGTCCGGGGACGCCGGAGGACGACGACGAGGCCTCACCGCCCGGCTGGTCCGGGGCGACCGCCGACGGGTGCGCGGTACCCCGCTCGGCACCGTCACCGTCCGCGGACGAGCCGACGGAACCGATGGCCGCGACCGCGACTCCACCCAGCGTGAGACTGGCGAACACCACGCCGAGCGTTATCTTCACAGGACGCCTGGCACGCCGTTCCGCGGGCGGCCGCCAGTCGTCCCGGCGCCGGGTACGCGCCCGGTGCGCGCCTTCGTCATGGGCGACCCGGAAGGCGGCCAGGGCCCGTTGCTCGGCCTCGGGGTCGAGATGGCCTCCGCGCAGGACACCGCCCAGCTCCGTTTCCAGCGTGGCGGCGTCACGCACCTCCCACGGGTCGGACACGGCGCTGCCGGGGTGCGCACGTCGAAGGCCCGGAACTCCATCGCCGCCCAGCTGTTCACCCATGTCCGCTTCCGTTCCTGTTCGACCGGTTCGATTCGTTCGGCGTTCCGGGTCTGATGCCTGTCCATCGGTCGCTGTTGCCGGTGTCGTTCATTTCGACTCCCCCAGCGTTGGGGAAGCCTCATTCGTCACACCCGTGTCCGCTTCGCCGGCGACACCCAGCTGACGGGCGAGGCGTTTCAGACCCCGGTGGGCGGCAGTGCGCACCGCTCCCGGGCGCTTGCCGAGGACGCGTGCGGCGGCGGGACCGTCCAGGCCGACGACGACCCGCAGAAGCACGGCCTCGGCCTGGTCCCGCGGCAGCCCGCGGACCAGTTCGATCGCCCGCTCGGTGGACAGGGACTCCAGGGCCTCTTCATGGGTGCTGTTCCGGCTGGGCAGGTCCAGTACGTCCTGTTCGGTCCCTCCTGCCCGGGGCCGTACGCGCTGGCGGCGCAGGTGGTCCAGCGCCCGGTGTCGGGCGATGGTCGAGGTCCAGCCGCGGAACCCGGACCCGTCCCCCTTGAAACGGCCGAGGTCACGGGCGATCTCCAGCCAGGCGTCGGAGGCCACGTCCTCCGCGTCGTCGCCGACCAGGCCGCGCAGATAGCCCAGCAGGCCCGGCTGCACGATCCGGTACGCGACCGCGAAAGCGGCCTCGTCGCCGTCCTGGGCCCGCGCGACCGCCGCGCCCAATTCCCCATTGCACTCCCGTACACGTCGGGGTTGCCGTACCTGGCCCAAGACTGTCCTCGTTCGTACCGGGTTCATGGCGAGCGCATGCCGTCCGCCGTGCTCCGGTCGCATCGACGGCCCCATGGTTACCAGCGTCCGTGCTCACAGAAGTGTCACAACGCCGTGGACGCCCCTTGACGTCGTCACCGGTGCCCGCCACCCACCACCCCCCGCGCGCACGACTGTCGAGGTGTCTTCCCTCGAACGGGGTCCGTCGGACCGCGTAATGCTTCGGCGCCCTCGTGCGCTCCCTCTGGCATGAGTACGTACCTCCGTCTGCGAGCGGTCCCGCCCCCCGCACTGCGCAACAGCACGACCTGGCTTGAACGACTCTTCGAGGACGACTCGGAGACCGTCCGGCACCGGGTCGGCCGACACCAGGAAGAGTCGCTGGACGAGCGTTATCTGGACCAGGAACGCATCTACGCCGGCGCTCCCCCGCATGGTGCCGAAGACCGGCCCCGGACCCAGGTGGTGCTCGGTGGTCGGCCGGTGTTCCGCGCCGACAGGCACAAGCCGCCGTTCCTGGTGCTGACGGCGGCCCAGGCCCGTCGGGTGGCCAGGTTCCTGGCGATGGCCGACTTCGACGCGCTGTGGGATTTCGCCCGCGCCGAACTGCTGCCGCGCTACGGCGGTGTGACCGCGGAGCCCGAGACGTGGCATGAGTTCGCGGTGGCGCACCAGGAGTTGAGGGCGTTCTACGCACAGACGGCCGAGTGCGGGGACGCGGTGGTGAAGTGGCTGCCGACCTGAGGCGCGCGAGCTGCGCGGGCCAGGAACCCGGCTCGCGGTGGTCCGCATCACCACAGCCCGATGCCCTGTGACGTTCGTCGGACGCGGTGCGCTGTGGAGGGCGGACACCTGTGTGACAGGTGTGCCTCATGTGACTTTTTCTGTGGCCTTTCCGGGCCTTCTAGGGGTGGATACATCGTGGGTCGTCGTACGTCGCATGTGTACAGACCGCTGAGCATGAAACGACGGGCGTGGCTGACGCTCGGTGCGCTGGTCCTGGGCGGCGGGGGTGTGGTGACCTACGCCGTCGCCAGTCCGTCCTCCGATCCTGGCGCGGCCCGCCGGGCCAAGCGCCCGGCGAAGGTGTACGACCTCGCGCTGAAAGGCGGCACGGGCGACAAGCGGGAGCTGCCGCGCACGGACACCGAGCAGTTCTCGATGCTCGGCGTCTCCTGGACGGGGGCGGCCAAGCGGCTCGACGGCACGGCGCAGGTACGCACCCGGAGCATCGAGACCGGCCGGTGGAGCGCCTGGCAGGACCTCGAACTGAACGTCGACCCGCTGGAGAACCCGGGCGCCGGAGTGCGCGGAGCGTCCGAGCCGTTGTGGGTCGGCCCCTCCGACGGCATGCAGGCGCAGGTCCTCCGCAAGAACGGCGCCGGCAGCTCCGCTCTGCCCAAGGGGCTTGAGGTCAACCTGGTCGACCCGGGGGTGATCACCGACGCCGAGACCAAGGCCGGCAGTACCGCCGCCGAGAAGGCCGCGTTCGTCGCCGATGAAAGTCCCGGCGCCACAGCATCCGCGCCCACCGACGGCACCACGGACGGCACCACCGCCACCCCGACGGACGGCCAGACCGCCACGTCCCCGGCTGCGACGGACACCACGCCCGCAGCCACCGACTTCGTCCCGCCCTCCGCGTCGGAGTCCCCCGCGGACTCCGTGCCGCCCTCCCCGAGCACGTCCTCCAGCGCGCCGCCCTCGGCGCCGCCGTCCACCGTGCCCGAACCGCCGATCGTCTCGCGCGCCGACTGGGGTGCCGACGAGTCGATCAGCCCCGAGGCGCCGGAGTACAACGCGGACGTGAAGGCGGTCTTCGTCCACCACACCGACGGGGCCAACGACTACTCCTGCGCCGACTCGCCGTCGATCATCCGGAGCATCTACGCGTACCACGTCCAGGTCAGCGGCTGGAAGGACATCGGCTACAACTTCCTCGTCGACAAATGCGGCACCGTCTTCGAGGGCCGCAAGGGCGGCGTCGACCTTCCGGTGTTCGGCGCACACACCTACGGCTGGAACCGGGAGTCCGCAGGCATCGCGGTGCTCGGTGACTACACCACCACCAGCGCCACCAACGCGACGCTGGCATCGGTCGCCCGCCTGGCGGCCTGGAAGCTCGGCCAGTACGGCGCCGATCCCGCCGGAACCACCCAGGTCACGGCGGGAGCGGACCAGCACAACTACTTCAACACCAACTTCACCGCGGGCGGCAAGTACACCTTCCAGCGGATCTCCGGCCACCGGGACGGCTACAACACGCAGTGCCCCGGCGGCCTGCTCTACGACCAACTGCCGACCATCCGCACCTGGGCATCCGGCCCGGTGCAGGGTCTGAAGGTCAGTTCGGTCGACGGCGCGGGCCTTTCGGGCTCGACGTACTACACCAAGGGCGGCATCACCGTCCGCTGGACGGCCACCACACCGGCGTCGTTGATCTCCAAGTTCGAGCTGCTGGTCGACGGCAAGAGCGTCGCCACCACCTCCGGCACCGCCACGTCCGCCGGCGCCACCCTGGCCCTGGGCAGCCACACCGTCGCCGTGCGGGCCGTGCACCAGTCCGGCAGGACCGCGACCACTGCCGCGCTGACCGTCGTCGCGGAGACGACGGCGCCGACCTTCACCACCAACCCGAAGGTCTCCCTGGGCTCCGGCACCGTCAGCACCAGCGCCGTCCCGGTCGCCCTCGGCTGGAAGGCCACCGACGACAAGGCCCTGCGCGAGGTGAGGCTGCTGTCCCCCACCACCGCCACCTTCGGCCCGACCACCGCGAGTTCCAACCGCACCGCCAGGTCCGGCACCGCCACCACATGGTCGATGCGGGCCTACGACTACGCCGGCAACTACCTCACGTCCTCCCCCTCGTACACCCCGGTGATACTGCAGGAGACCGCCGCCGCGAAGTCCGGCAGCTGGACCACCCGCTCCTCCACCAGCTACCTCGGCGGGCAGTCCTACTCCAGCGGTTCCAAGGGCGCCGGCCTCACCTGGACCTTCACCGGCCGCTCCGCCGCCTGGGTGGTCTCCCGCGCCGCCGGCTCCGGCCAGGCGTACGTCTATGCCGACGGCACCAAGATCTCCACCGTCGACCTGAAGTCGTCCACCAGCCTGTACCGGCAGGCGATCTGGACCAAGACCTGGTCCAGCAGCGCCAAGCACACCATCAAGATCGTCGTGGTCGGCACCAGCGGCCGCCCCACTGTCACCACCGACGGCCTCGTCTACATCAAGTAACCCGAGCCCCGCGAAGACGAAGCGCCCCACGCCGACCGGCGCACGCGGTCCCCCAGCACGAAGTCGGCCTTCACGATCCGGCGTACGCGGTCGTGAAGGCCGACTTCGCAGTGACCGGGCCGTCGGACGAGGCAGCCTGCTTCTCCGTAGTGGAGCTGGAGTCGCGGGAGTTGGTCGGCGAGGCCCTGCTGTGGGGCATCGACACGCACAGCAGGACGGCTCGCGTCGGGATCTCCCTGCGACCGTCGTTCCGCGGCCGCGGGCTCGGCATCGATGTCCTGCAGGCGCTGTGCGAATACGGATTCGCCGTACGTGGACTGCAGCGCCTGCGGATCGAGACCCTCACGGACAACACCCCGATGATCGCAGCGGCGGCCAGGGCGGGCTTCACGCGAGAGGGCACGCTGCGACGCTCCGCCTGGGTGTACGGCGCGTACGCAGACGAGGCCGTCCTGACCTCCTCGCGAATGACTGGACGCCCCGGGCATGGACAGCAAGAACCGGGGCCGCAGGAGAGCAGACACGAACAAGATCGGGCCTCAGGCCGGCAGGTGCGCCGGCCGTACCCGTTCCGGACCGTCCGGCCGTCACCGGCGGGGCCGTCTCCGGCATCGGCCCTGAGACGGACGACATGCAGCGGCTCAGGACTCGTACGACCAGGACGTACCGGTCTGCCGGTACGTCCTGGTCGGGCAGCGGGGGGGCAGACGCTCAGACGGTACGCCTGACGACGACCGAGCCGGCCATGGAGTCCACCAGGCTCTGCTTCTCGCTGCCGAAGACCTTGAACAGGTTGACCCAGGCGACGATGCTCAGCGTCATCCCGCTGAGGAAGCCCAGCACCACGCCGCCCAGCAGGAAGTTGCGGACGAACATGTCGCCCCAGGTCAGCCGGACGCCGGTGTCCTTCTTCACTATGCACAGGCCCATGATCTTCTGGCCCGGGTTCGCCGAGTCGGTGGACCAGGTGACCATGGCCCAGACCAGCCAGCCGATACCCAGGGTGACGACCACCAGCAGGAGGTTCAGCAGGTAGGCGCCGAAACGCGCGCCGGCGCCCACGCGCAGTTCCTTGGGCACGGTCTGCGCGATGTACACGGTGTAACCCGGCCCCTGGGCAGAGGCAAGGGGCGCGGCGTAACCGGCGGGCGCGGCGTAACCCGCGGGCGTGACCGGAGCGGGCCCGAAGCCCGGCGCCTGCGTCGGGGCCGGCGGGGTCGTGGCTTCGGTCGTGGTGTGAGCCGGGGTTTCGGCGGACGTCTTGTCCATGTTCATGGCATTACTCCTCAAAAGATCGAGATATTCAGGGGTGTGAAGAAAGCTGGGCGCGGTACGGATCCGGCAACGGCGGGTGCGGTGCGGCGAGAACTCACCGGACCGCTTCCCTCGGCCATCACAGCGGGAGGAGCCGATCACCATCCGTAGTCGGTGTCGTAGCTGGGGTCGAAGGTCACGGTGGGCGCGGCGCCGGAAAGGTCGACAGTCGCCGAGAAGGACTTCGTGCAGGTGTCCTTCTGCTTCTCCTTGGCGCCGTCCCAGTCGTCGACACCGACCCAGCTCACCTTGAAGTCCAGGTCGCCGGAGGCTGTCACGGTTCCGTCCTCGGCCAGCTCGGTCTCCAGCCCCGGCTCCGACTGCTGGGTCCAGTGGACGTCCTCGACCTCGTCGAGCGAGGAGTAATAGTTGTCCGGACTCATCGGGCAGTCCTCGGGTTCGAGGGTCGTGCTCCGCTCCGCGCACTGAACCAGCTCGGTGACCACGGCCTCCCGCGCGGCCTGCTCACCCTCACCGGTGAGAGCCGCGTCAAGGCCGTCGGGGGTTCCGCTGCCGCCGGGCTCCACCATGACCGAGCCGCCGCCACTGGCGGCGACATAGCCGGAGTTCACGCCCTCGACGGTCACCATGCCGGGAAAGACGGCGAGTTCGGCGGTGCCGTCCTTCAACAGCACCGGCACACCGCTCACCTTGGCCTCGCGCAGCAGCGGAGACGCCGTCACATCGACCCGCGCCAGGCCGTCCGAGACCTTCCAGCGCCGCCACAGGCCGAGGTGCTTGTCGTCTTCGTCGGTGACCAGTCGCAGCGAGGTCTCGCGCTTCTCCCCGCCCACCGAGTAGGTGACGGTGGCGGTGGCCGTCGTCCCGGACTCGTCCACCTCGTCGACGCTCACGTCGGTCAGCGGGGCGGCCTTCAGCTGGCTGTCCAGCGCGGCCTGCGTCAGCAGCCGGCCGGAGGGGGAGCCGTCGAGCAGTTCCAGGGCGTCCTCGGCACGTCCGTCCGCGACGGCCTGGATGTAGTCCTCGGCGGCGGCCTTCGGGCCGTAGACCTGGGAATCCACGACCGCCCAGGCAGCCGTGCCGCCACCGCCGAGCACGGCGACGACGATCAGGCCGACGCCGGTGAACCGTGCCCACTTCGCGTCGGTGGCCAGTGGCGGACAGGCCAGCGGCTCGGTCAGCGCGCTCGTCAGCCGGGGCGGCACCGGGCGGCCCCTGCGGTGCGCGGCGTCGGCGAGCAGCGCGGCCCACTGCGGGTGCACGGGCAGGCCGGGCATCCGCAGCACCCAGGCACCCGCGGCGGGGAAGACGCTCAGCAGCGGCCGGGTCAGGAACTGCGCCGCGACGAGCAGCAGCCCACCCCACAGCAGCGCCACGAACAGCGTCCCGAACACGCTCAAGCCGAAGGACACGGAACCGTGCGCACTACCGCTGGCGCCGATCGGCCCCACCCCGATGTCCATGCCTCCGTCGACATCGGCATTCAGTCCGGACAGGATGCCGAGCGGCATCCACAGCACGGCCATGGCGCCCGCGAACCTCCACAGGGTGCTCAGCATGCGCGCCCGGGGGTCGTGGGCAAGCGCGTGACGCACCGCCGCGACGACCACCACCAAGGCGACGAGAAGCAGCAGCAGATAGGCGGCACCGGGCATATTGCCGGTGAACAGGCCCGCCTTCGAGTCCTTCAGCCGACTGGTGTCCTCGCCGCCGAGGAAGGACTGGACGCTTGCGGCGCCGTTCAGGGAACTGCCGGCCGTGACGCCCATGGCCACACCGGTCAGCCAGACCGCGGAGTTGATGAAGGTGAGCAGCGAAAGGCCGAGTGCGGCACCGGCGTTCAGGTCACCGGTGTCGCCGAAGACCGCGAAGCCCAGTGCCGTCAGGGCACCCAGGCCGAGCAGCACCGAGCTCACGGTGCCCGCCGCGGTCAACGGGGACCGCCAGTCGCGCAACCGGCCGGCGAACCCGCCCGGCAGCGCGCCCGGAGTGCCGTGGCGAACGGCGGCGCGGGCGGCGAAGTCGGCGAGGAAGACGAAGACGACGGTGTACGGAAGGAGCGGCCACACGGCCACGCCCAAGTCGACCGACACCGGACCGAGTTCCTCGGTGTTCATTCCGAAGACCGAGGAGGAGTGGGTGGCCAGAGCCAGAACGGTCATGGCGAGGGCGTAGACAAGAGCACCGGTGGCGGACCGGCCCGCCACGCGGGCCCAGGTGTCCGCCGCCGCGCGCCGCTCGCCGCGCCGGGCGAACCACCACACCGCGAACAGGGCGGTGCAAGTGAACAACATCAGCTGCAGGGTGACGCCGATCTCCCCCTGACCGGCGAAATTCCCGGGCATCGAGTCACCGAAGCCGCTGCCCGATCCGGATTGCCCACCCCCCTCAACCGTCAGGCCGAGCGTGCCCCGTAGGGCCAATCCGGCCACCCACACCGTGGTGGTCAGCCAGTCGCCCACCGTGCCGGTGTTGTCCTCGGGCAGGAACTGGGCGGCGATGGCAAGGACGACGAACAGCAGGCCGAGCTGGCTCCCCAGAGCCGACAGGGCGCTGACGGCCGCGGCCTTGGCGGACTGCGCGTCCGGCCGGACCTGGCTGAACAGGGTGGCCAGACGGCCGGGAGCCGTCACACCGGACTGCCCGGGTACCGGCTGCGGCACGGCCGGGACCTGTGCGTTCCACGGCGCGGGCGGTGCGGACGGCATCGGCGCGGCTGCCGGCGCAGCGGGCGCAACCGGTGCCCCGCAACTGCCACAGAACGCGTGACCTGCGGCTATCGGTTCAGCGCAGGACGGACAGGTACTCATTCACTTCCCTGAAGGACTGGTGGCCCGAGGGGGCCTACGGGTGGAATCGCGCGAACTCCCCCGACCACCCGGACACATCACGGGGCCGGGCGCCGGTTGGGGGACCGGCATTCGGCGTGCGGTCTGCCGCTGCGACCGCGCCATGAGCGCCGAACCGACAAGGAGCTTCTTCGCATTGTGAAGATCCAGTGGTTGATGCGTGGAGCAATTGATAGCAGCCCTGCGTGACTCATGCAATATGCATGAGTCACCGCGACAGCTCTGACCGGCGGAAACGAAGCGTCAGCACCCCGACAGAACCCACCCGGCGGCGCGACCGCGCCCCCTCCGAAGCCTTCACATACCCACCTGCAGGCGGACCGGGTTGCACCTCGGGTTGCGCCTGGCTCGTGCGCTCACCCCTCTTTCACGGCCTGCGCTGCGGCGAGTTGGCCACACTCGCCCGGGACGAGGCGGACCTGGACGCCGAGTTGCTCCACATCGGCAGGCAGCCGGCGTCCATCTCCCGCGAAGCACACGAGGACGAACCGAAAGCCGACAGCGTCCGCGACATCAAGCTGAACCGAGACGCGGTGATGCTCCCGCAGACCTGGCGCGCGAAGCAGACCGCCGAACACGAGAAGTGGTCATCGACCGGCGCTCCCGCAGCAGCCGCAGCCGCCGGCCGAGTCCTCACCGAGGACCGCTTCATCGAGCAGCAGGCCGGACCATGCACCGATCAAGGAAACAAAAGAGGCCCAGGTCGGAAATAGTGACCTGGACCTCTTTCATGGAGCCCCCTGTCGGATTCGAACCGACGACCTACGCATTACAAGTTGTCGGATCTTGATCCGTAGGCGTCCACCAACGTCAGCCAGCCGCGAATACCCCCTGCTCAGCAGCGGTGCCGGACGCCAACGGATGCCCATGGCGCTCTATGGATCAGGACTTCATCGAGACCGCAACTGAGACCAGTCGCGATCTCCATGCTCTCAACTGCCCGCTCTACGAGGGTCTGCCGGCCGTTTCACGTAGTACGCGCAGCCTCGGAAGGCTGCTCGGAAGCGCTCGTCTCACCAACAGCGTGGGCCCTGTCGATGGTTCCTTGGTGAGTGCTTCGCAGAGCCACGTACGTCGTCACGACACCTCCAACGACGGCGGCGGCCGTACTGAGCGGAGCAGCCAGACCGGGGGCTGCCCAGACTGCAAGGACCACCACAAGGGCCAAGAACCCTGCTGTGAGCATCAAAGGCAGTAGACCGAGTCTCTGGGAAGAGCGCTCCCAGCGGCGTACATTCATCAAGGCACCTCTTCGTTAGCTGAGTTACGAACCTGGGTGTAATCGCGGCCCTCCGTTGCACCGGGGGGCCGCTCGCCGTGGTGGCGTGCCGCAACTCTGATGCATCTCGCGGGAGCGTGCGTGATCCGCTGCGACACCCTTTGGCCCGCATATAGCGTGTTAGCCGTACGAGCAACACCGCAGGTCAGACGCTGGTCCTGGTGCGGGCTAAAGGGTCAGGCAACGGGAAGGTATCCATCGGTGACCCTTTGGCCCGTATGTAGCGTGTGAGTCGTACGAGCAACACCGCAGGTCAGAGGCGCAACACGATGCGGGCCAAAGGGTCAGAGGGGGCTTGACGTGCCAAGAAACGCTGATCGACGTGCACGCCGCTTAGAGGAACTGGAGGCTGTACGAGGACGCCTTGAGCAGGTGCTCCCAGCCGTAAAGCGCCTTCACAGACGCGGTGGCGGCTGGCCACTGAACGTGAAGCTTCGCGCATCGCTCTTCGTTGGCAGCACTCGGTTCCCGGCTCCATTAGCCCGGATTTCAGCGCCCCGCGGGGTGAACTTGCAGGTGTACTTTTTGGCGCTACTGGAAGCTCAGAGCAGGAAGCGCAGCGGGCCAGCGGGGCCGTGCCCTCTGCCACTTTCAGGTGGAGATATCTCCTGGGCGGACCTAGTTGTTTCTCAGGCTCAACAGAACATGAGAGCAAAGGCCCCGGTTACCGCAACACAGAACAGAGTTCGTCAAATCAAATCAGCCATCAAGCGTCTCGCTGACGAGAATTTGATTCTACGGAACGCAGGAGACCCTTCCAACCCATATCCACTCATGCTGCTGCGCGAGTCCGGACACAGGACAGGGGAGGACCATGACTACGTGATACCGGATTCATATGAGAGCCCGCCGACGGCCATCAGTCTTCCCGTGGAGTTTTTCACAAACGGCTGGATTCATCTGCTCACGGACTCCGAAATACGGATGTACTTGACCCTAAAGCATCTCGCGAGCCGATATCCGCGGGAGCACTCGCTGCGTGGCATCTACTGCATCGATCGAGACAGGGAGTGGCTTTATGGTGTCTCTCGCGATGTTTACGAGGCGCATCTGACCCTAGCCCGATTCGGCCTTATCGAGCTTGTCCAAAATGACTCACGCCACAAAGACGGCAAGATCGTCAACTATAAGGAGTTCCTGAAGAAGGGGGCCGTACCCCTACCCCCTCACAGGTTTCAAATCCTCCCCGACAATTCTTTCTATAGGCCCGCCGCAGAAAAGATCAAAAGAGCCCTACTCAATTACCCGCCTTCAGTAAAGCAAATGACGAGGAATTGACGAATCCCTGGACGTCACGGAGCCGTCCAGCCTCGCGATGCCGCTCTACTGGGCGAATAGCGCCGCTTCGATACCTTACTGGACGAGGCTAGGGTGGGCTTCCGGCCGACTCTCCGGTGGTATCGGACGGCGGCAATAG
Source organism: Streptomyces rhizosphaerihabitans (assembly GCF_025399795.1). Classification (GTDB taxonomy): domain Bacteria; phylum Actinomycetota; class Actinomycetes; order Streptomycetales; family Streptomycetaceae; genus Streptomyces; species Streptomyces rhizosphaerihabitans. Next base: position 200,898 of record NZ_JAODTZ010000001.1, read on the forward strand.
CAGGCCCTCGGGAGGATTCGCCACGACACCACTGTCGAAGATCGGAGGTACAGTCCACGACGCCACACGTTGTATGTCAACCTGGCTACCGACGAATTCGGCCTGATGGAAGGTCACATCGCTGCCAGTGAACTCGGCGAGGAAGAAGGTCACCGCACCTTCGAGGAACTTGGACTCGCGGCCGTCGAGGAAGCCTACCCAGCCCCTTCTGAACACGGCTCCGTCGAAGCTCACCTTGCCACCGGCGAATTTGGCGAAGTCAAAACTCGCTGCGCCACTGAACACGGCTCGGTCGAAGCTCACCTCTCCGTCGATGAAATCTGCACCGAATATCACCCCACTGTTGGCGAACTCGGCACCCTGAAAGGTCACCTTGCTGCCGGTGAACTTAGCGTCCTGAAAGGTCACCTCGCCACCGTGGAACTTGGTACTGCGAAAGCTAACTTCACCACCGATAAACTTGGCGCCCAAGAAGCTAAGCGAACCATTGGTGAACACAGCTCCGTCGAAGCTCATTTTGCCACTCGTGAACTCTGCGTCGAAGAAGCTCAGCGGCCCATTGGTGAACCTGGCGCTCCGAAAGCTCACCTTGCCACCGGCGAAGCTGGCTGAGCCAAATCTCACCGAATCAGTAAACACGGCCCGGTCGAAGCTCACCTTGCCACCGGCGAATTTGGCGAAGTCAAAACTCGCTGCGCCACTGAACACGGCCCGGTCGAAGCTCACCTCTCCACCAGTAAACTCGACATCGAAGAAGTTCACATCGTCAGTAAACGTGGCTGCGCTGAAATTTACTGCGCCTCTGAATCGGGTGTTGCTGAAGTCGCCGCCGTCGAACACAGCGCCGGTGAAGTCGTAGTCATATCCATCCCATGAGGCGGTGGATAGGGTGCCTTCGACTCTTAGGTGGTTACAAATGATCCGGATGACTGTATGGCGGACTTCGCGGTTGGCCTGCCAGGCAAGGTGCTGTTCGGGGAATGCAGTCTCGTCGGGTTTGGGCGGGTAGGGCATTCGAAGGTAGGCGCAGAGGACGTCGATGCAGGTTTGTCGGCGTTCGGTCCAGTCGTCGGCCAGCCCGGCCAAGGCGTGCACGCCGGCTAGGCGACAGGCCGCCTCATCGTGACCGAGGAGTTCGGCAGCGGTGGCGAAGCGCTCGTTGAGTAGGCGGGTCCGTTCATGCTGCAGGGACTCTTGGGCGCTTTTGCGGAGAGAGCGTTCGGAGCGTCGTGCGCCAAAGTACACACCTGCGCCGCCGAGCAAACTCCCGCCAAGACCTACAAGGAGGATCGCCCACAGGGGGCTGGCCGAGCCCGCACTTTGGTTCGCTAATGGAGAAGGCGACGGGGCGGGCGCAAGGATGAGGCTGACGGTGTCGAAGAGACTGCCCAGGAAGGTCATGGTGGCACGTTAGGCATGGTTGCAACGGTCTTCCGGGGCAGCGTGCCGGGCAGTAGGCCACTGTCATTCCGAGGGGTACAGCCACCCAGCCATCCGGCTGGAGGCGGAGTGGCTGGCGCGGAACTGTTGGCGGTCGACGCACCGAGCCTGCGGGTCGAGCCGGACGCAGAGGTCCCCACAGGTGTCGGCCAGCGCCGGTGCTGCGCCGCTTGGATAGGCCGCATCTCGGCGCCCCGAGCCGCGAACATTGACGTACAGAAGAACGGGCGACCGACAGAGCGGCTGCCTCTGTCCGTCAGTGTTCGCCACTGTTGATGTCAGAGGGAGCCCTGCCCACGGCCAGGAGGTGCGAACTGGCGGCAAGCAGCTCGGGGTACGGCTCTGCCATGCGCGCCGCCTCCATCGCCGAGGCAATCAGCTCGTCTGTGGGCCCCTCGCCTGGCTGTTGCTCGGCCGCCTTCACGAGCGACCATGCGGGCCCCTCGATCCCGAAGACCTGTACGTCCGTCAACCCGGAGGCCACCAGCTCTGCCACAAGCTCTTCAGCACGGTGGAAGTAGGACAGGGTGAACCCTCGTACACCGTCATAGACGGCCGTCTCAAGGATCTTCGAGACGGAGTCACGAATTCGTTCGGTGTGCAGGTGAGCGTATGTGACGTGCTCAAAGAGCGACGCGTAACGGTTGATTGCAGCCGCCGCAACCAGTCCGCCCGGCTTCACCACGCGGCGGGCTTCCGCCAGCGCCCTACGCCGATCATCGGGGTCGGGCAGGTGGTACAGCGGCCCGAGAAGCTGCACAACGTCGAAACTGTCGTCCGGCTCACGCAGATCGCGAGCGTCTCCCACGATCGCCGAGCACACTGCCGCCGCGCTCTCGACATGACGGGGCACGGGGTCCACGAGCGTGACGTCGTAGCCGTCCTTCACAAGCCATTCAGCGTGGACCCCGGTCCCCCCTCCCACGTCGAGCACGCGTGCCGGCGCGGGGGGCAAGAAGCGTCGGAGAAGCTCTTGAGTCCTGACCAACTCCATACGTCCGTCTGCCGAGCTACGCAGGCGGCTGTCCTCGTTCACTGTCTCGCCGTAGAACCGCATCACAGAGGGTGCCAATTCGAGATTCGACATGGTCGCAGTATCGTGTGTACCGGTGGACCAGTCCAGCGTGCGGAGTAGAGGAAGCCATGGCCGTCCTGAAGTACGAAGAGATCGCCGAGTCTCTGCGCGCCCGCATCGCCGCTGGTGAGTTCGCCCCTGGTGCCACCATCCCCTCCGGCCGCGACCTGGCCGAGCAGTGGGACGTGTCACGAGCCACCGCCATCAAGGCCGTGGACGTGCTGCGCAACGACGGTGTGGTGGTGGCCAAGCAGGGCACCGGTTTCGTCGTCACGGAGACGCCCGTGGCGCGCCCTGCCGGCGCCCGCCGGGCTGGGTCGGCACGCATCTTGGGCGGGATGCCGTTCCTTCGCGTCGGTACGCCCGACTGGGCGGAGCCTCCCGCACGCGTCGCCGTCGCACTCGGGATCTCCCCCGGCGTGCTGGCACTTCGACGCATCCGCGTCCTCCAGCTCCCAGACGGAACCCCGAACAGCTGCGTGGAGGCGTGGTTCCCTCCAGAGATCGCGGAGGCAGCGCCTCGCCTCGCCGACACGGCGCCCATCGCCGAGGGCACGACACGCTACGTCCGTCGGCAGACCGGGCGGTTCCCGGTCGAGGGAGTGGACATCACCACCGTGCGCCTCGCAACGGACGCGGAGGCGGACCGCTTGAACGTAGCGACGGCTACCCCGGTCGCCGTGCTGCTCCATACGGCACACGACGAGGAAGGTCGTCCGTTGGTCTGCGAGGAAGGTGTTACCCCCTCTTCGCTCTTCGAGCAGGTGGACACCTACGCCATGTAGGCACCCGCAAACCGAGCTGGACCGGTCCGCCGGTCCAGCTTTTTTGATGCCCCGTCACGTCAGTTGACCTGCGCAAACTCGGCCCAACGTCATCCAACTCCATTTTCATCGCTTGACTGGACCGGTCCACCGGTCCAGTCTGTTGATGCGGCGCCGCTCCTCCTCAGTGAGGAGCGGCGCCGGATAGGGCGGCCACTCTGCAAGACCGCCCGCTAAGGCCAGGCACAACAGGGTTTCGGCCCGTACTGGCGAGGTGGCCCGGTGACCGCGAGCAACGGCCGGAGGGTGGGGACACAGGTCCCCCTTGCAGTGCTTTTCCCTCTTCCGCGCAGACCCGATCTGCCCGACCACCAGGAGTTTTGATGCGTCAACGAAAGCGTAGGGCGCCGCCGAGACGGACCGGCCGGCGGACGTCAGTAGACGCTTCCCGGTCCTTGTTCTCCCTGGCTTCGCAGCGTTGACGCTGCGGCCGGCTGCCTCTCCCACCCGTCCGGCCCGCGCGCCGCGACGGTCGTACGGGTGGGAGTGCGGGGAGCCGCGAACTCGGGCTTCATCCGCCATTTTGGAGGCTCGTTCATGAATCGCTTGAAGAAGGCCACCGCCGCGAACCGTGCCGCTGCCCAGGTGCAGCGTGAGGCCGGCCGCGAAGAGGCTGCGGTCCGGCTGGAGGCCCGTGCCGGGGAGCTGGAGTCCGGCAGGCTCACCGACCGCACCGACGACGCGCTCGCCATCGTGCGCTTCGCGTTCCGTCGCTGACCCGCATGTCCGCACCGCCGTTTCGGCTGGAGCGCTTCGGTCCCTGCTGACGGCTGGGTCCACACCAACGACACGTCAGGAGTCCCGCATGTTCGACAAGAAGTCGCAGCAGTCGCCCGACCTGACCACCCCGGAGAACGTCAAGAAGGGCCAGCAGGTCTACAACCGCATCGTGTCCGGCCAGTGCAAGGACGTCACGGCGGAGCTGAAGGCCACCTACGGCCACGACATCAACCGCAAGAGCAACTGACACCCACCCCACGAAACGGCGCGCGGCTCCGGTGCTCGAACACCGGAGCCGCTTTCGGGCCGCACCACCTGCAAGGGAGACCACGACCCAATGAACGAGATTACTGTTCAGGACGCCATCACGGCATTCGCCGACTGGATGGAACCGACCGACGCGGAACTGTCCGCGATCGAAGCCGAGATGCCGCTGATCCTGGCGGACGTCGACCTGGTCGACGCGCAGATCACGGCCATGGACCACTCCCCGAACGACGTCGACACCCGCCGAATCCGCCGGGCCCTGGCCCGGGTGCTCGCCGAACGGGCCAAGCTGACCAACCGCACGGCCGGCACGTCCCTGGCGGGGGGTGCGGCATGAGCACGATCCTCACCCTTGATGCCCTGGCGGCGCCGCTGCGGGCGTTGCGGCTGCTGGCGGTCGACTTCCCCGAGCTGCCGGCCCCGGTGGTCGACGTGAGCGCGATCTACCCGGACCGGCTGAGGCTGTCGGTGCACGAGTCGCAGGGCGGGTTCACCGCGTTCGAGGCGTGGCGGGCGGCGCTCGGTATCGCCCCGGACGCGGTCGACTTCCACGTGCAGTGTGACCACCGCACCGGCGTGCTGAGCGCACGGACCGAGTACGGCGGGGCGGACATCGAGTTGACCGGCTACACGCAGGTGCCCGACGGCGCTCGGATGCCCGCGGTGGTGGCGTGATGGCCCGCCCGACCGCTCTGCCCGCCGCTGCGGTGACGGCGGTGTCTCTGGTGCTCACTCTGGCCGTGGTCGTGATGTGGCTGGGTTCGGCGATGCCGTGGCCGGTCGCGCTGGTGGTGGGTCTGGGCATCGACGGGGGCTGGCTGGCCACCCTCGCCTACGAACGGCGCCTCGCCGCGCAGGGCGACCACTCCGATGCCGTGACGGCGGTCGGCTGGTCGTTCGGGCTGCTCGCCACCGGTGTCCTGGTCGCCCACGCGTTGACCGCCGAGGCGGACACGGGCGCGTGGCTGGCGGTGGCGTGGCTGCCGCTGGCGGCGAAGGCGCTGTGGCTGGTGCACGGGTTGTGGGAGCGGACCGCACTCACCCCGAAGGCACTCGGAGCGATCCGCGGTATCCAGCAGGAAGCCCGTGACGAAGCGGCCGTGGCCCGTGCCCGGCTGCGGGCGGAAGCCACGACGGAGGAGACCCGGCTCACGGCCGTGACGCAGGCTGGCGCGCGCGTCGCACGCGTCCAGGCCGACACCGCCAAACGGCTCTCCGATGCGTGGTCGACGCTGGAAGCGGCCCGGTCCGGCGAGGACACGGGCAGGGCACTGACCAGCGTGACGACCCGCGTCACAGCAGACGTCACACCCCGCTGGGAACTCCCCGTCTGGGGACCGACCGAGCCGCTGACCGCGCTGGAATCGGGCCCGGCGCTCACCGACGCCGAGCTTGACGCGGTGGTCGAGGAGATCCGCACCAGCCGCGTTCCGGCCCTGTCCTACCGCGAGATGGCGACCCGCTTCCGCGCGGCCGGCCACTCCGCCTCCGAGGTCCGTCTCCGGGCCGCGTGGAAGCGGGTGGCGGCATGAACACCCTCGCCGCCCTCTTACCGGCCCTGCCGCCCGTCCTCGGATGGGCGGTCCACGCCCGGTGGCTGCACGGACGGCTGACCACCGCCCGCCGCGACCCGCTCACCGGACTGTGGACACGGGACGCATTCACCCGCCGGGCCCGCCGCCTGCTGAGCGACCCGCACGCGGTCGTGGTCCTCGCGGACGTCGACCACTTCAAGCACGTCAACGACGTCCACGGACACGCGGCCGGTGACGCCCTGCTGACGGCGGTCGCGGCCCGCCTCGCCCACGGCACCGCTCCCGGCGGGGTTGCGGGCCGGCTCGGGGGCGATGAGTTCGCGGCCGTCCTGGTCGACCACGACGGCACGGCTGCGGACAGGCTGCACACCCTCGCCCGCGTCTTGGCCCGGCCCGTCGACACCGCCCCCGATGTCCACACCACGGTGTCTCTGGGGTGGGTGCGGTCCGTCGACCACCCGGGCGAGGACCTGTCCACCCTGCTGCGCCGCGCCGATGAGGCGATGTACGCGGCCAAACGGTCCGGCCGCTCCGGTCCCCACCGTGCCCGTATCGGGTGGCTGCTCGGGTCGGTCGCCGGACGCCGGCACGGACGTCGCGGCGCGGCATGAGCACGCTGCCCGTCTTCCGGTGGCACCTCGCCCCGGACGGCTACGCCACCCGCCGTCAACTGCGGGCCCGCGACTTGCGTCCCGGCGGGCAGGACGTCGCCGCCCAGCTCGAACGCCCCCAGCGGCGGGGTCGTCCGCCACTGGTCGCCTACCTGTACCGCGTCGACCTCGCCAAACCGGTGCGGCCGATGACGGCGGGCCGGTGGCGGGCGCACGCCGCGATGATGCGCGCCCGCCGCACCTGCTCCGAGTGCCGGAGTGATGCCGGATACGTCGTCCCGTCGTCGCTCGGTGTGTGCGTGACCTGTGCCTATCCCGAAGAGCAGCGCGCTGCCTGAACCACTCGAACCGGGTCCGGCCGTCCACCTTCCACAGCAAGCCGGCCGGACCCTTACGCCTCCGAAGGAGTACGTACATCGTGACGGAAACAACCACGTTCACCCCGTCTCCGGACCAGCCGGAGAGCAGCGAACCGCAGACGGCCGCCGTGCTGCCGTTCCCGCTGAAGACGACGACAGGCCCGGCCACGCCCCGTGAGGGTGAGGTCAAGCCGGGGGAGTGGGAGGCCGAACTCCCCGACGCCGACGATCCCGAGGCCGAAGGACTGGCCGAGGGCACGCCGGTCGACCCGCCGCGCGAGGTCTACCCGCCCTCGGTGGCCGAGTGGATGCAGGAGCGGGACAAGGCCCGTATCCCGGTGCTGCCGGACTGGGTCAAGCTCCCCGACCAGCGCAAGGCTGTCCGCAAGTGGGCTGTTCGCCACTACTCGGCCGTGGTCGGCTATCACGCGGTGCGGCTGCCGTGTATCTACACGCCCAAGGTGCTCTGGTACTCGCCGCGCGGTGCGTGGCGCTGGTCGGCCGCGATCGGCCGGTGGGTGTTCGACGCCGAGGGCAAGTCCCTGCGCCTGGCGGCCGTGGCCGCCGAGGACGCGGCCGAGTACCTGAAGCTGTCCCGGCAGCGCAACGACCGCGTGAGGCTGCGCGGGATCGTGGCCACGATCGCCGGGTTCGTCGGCCTCGCCGCCGCCCTGACGCTGTTCGTCATGGCGCCGTCGTGGCTGCTCCTGCTGACCGTGGCCGCCCTGACGACCACCCTTGGTGTGGTCGGGGCGCCAGCGGATCGGCCGCTGATTGACATGGCCAAGGTGACGTTCCGCAAGCGCAAGCTGTCCTCGGACATCGTCATCCGCGCGCATGAGGCCGCCAGGCTGACCAGCAAAGACCAGTCCATCGCGTTCCCGCGGCCGATCGGCCGGGACGGGGACGGGTGGCGCGTGGTCGTTGACCTGCCGTACGGCAGGACGTTCGAGGACGCCCTCAACGCGCACACCCGGCTTGCGTCCGGCATGGACATCGCTCCGACTCAGCTCTTCCTGGACAAGGACGAGACGAGCGGCCGGCGGGTGTCGTACTGGATCGCCGACCGTGACCCGCTCGCCGTCCCGTCCGGCAAGTCGCCGCTGCTGGGCGCGACTCGGGTGGACTTCTGGAAGCCGTTCCCCTGGGGCGTGGACGAGCGGGGCAACCCGGTCATGGCCACCATGCTGTGGCTGTCGCTGCTGGTCGGTGCCGTACCCCGTCAGGGCAAGACGTTCTCCGCCCGCACGATCGCGCTCGCCGCAGCGCTGGACCCGTACGTGCGCTTGTACGTGTTCGACGGGAAGGCGTCGCCGGACTGGCGCAAGTTCGCGCTGGTCGCGCACCGGATCGGGTTCGGCATCGTCCCGAAGAACGGCATCGACCCGGTGGCGCATCTGCTGACCTCGCTGCGGGAGTTGAAGGCGGATGTTGAGGACCGGTACCACCGGCTCTCCGAACTGCCGCTGCACATCTGTCCGGAGGGCAAGCTGACCCCGGAGATCAGCCGGGACCGGAAGCTGAACATGCCGCTCACGCTGTTCGTGGTGGACGAGGTGCAGGAGTACCTGACCCACCCCGAGCACGGCAAAGAGATCCTGTCCCTGATGGTCTACCTCGCCCGCGTCGCCCCGGCGGTCGGTGTCTCGGTGATGACGGCGACGCAGAAGCCGGACGACAAGGCGTGCCCGTCAGAGCTGCGTGACCAGCACCAGGCACGGTTCGCCCTGCGGGTCGGCGCCTACCAGGTCTCCGACACCATCCTCGGCGCCGGCTCCTACTCGGAGGGCCTGGACGCGTCCAAGCTCCTCAAGTCCCACAAGGGTGTCGGCCTGCTCAAGGGCATGTCCGACGACTCCGGGATCGTCCGTACCTACCTCGCCGACGGACGCGACGCCGAACGCATCCTCACCCGCGCCGCCGCCCTGCGCGAGGCCGAGGGAACCCTGTCCGGCGACGCGGCCGGCGAGGCACCGGCCCCGGAGACGTCCGCAACGATCCTGGACGACGTCGCCGCCGTCCTCGGCAAGGGCGAGGCCAAGGTGTGGTCCGAGACGATCGTGGACCGTCTCGCCGACCTGCGCCCCGAGACCTACGGCCCGTGGGCGGAGTTGGACGCCAAGCCCAAGGCGGAAGCCCTCACGGCCGCACTCAAGCCGTTCGGGATCGGCACCGGGCAGATCAGCCGGCGCATCGACGGCGAACAGGTCAACAAGCGCGGCATCAAGCGCGACGACATTGCCGCCGCGATTACACAGCGCAATCAAAACAGGGACGCCGGATAGGTCTCGGAGGGTGCTACCGGTAGCGGCACACGTCGCTACCGGTAGCAACCCTGCTAGCAACCCAAACCGCACCTGATCAGGTCGCTAGCAGATAGCGGCCCACCTGCGGAAACCCTCGAAAACCCCTCCGAGAGGCCCCTGATGAGCCTTCTTGCCCTCGCTATCGCATGCCTGCTCGTCGTCACGCTTGGTTACGGCGGCAAGTGCTGGCTGAGCCCGTTCGGCGACTGCCGCAAGTGCCACGGCATGGGCCACGCCTTCAAGAACGACCGCAAGGGACGCCTCAAGCGCGGCAAGGACTGCCGCCGCTGCCACGCCACCGGCAAGCGCATACGCATCGGCCGCTGGATCTACAACCGCGCCGCGCGCACCTACCGCGCCGGCACCCGCTGACCCCACCGGGAGGCATCCGTGGTCCTCACCATCCCGCTCGTGCTCCTGCTCGCCGCCGTCCTTGCCCTGCTGCTGCGCTTCCGCGCGCTCGGTGCCGGAGCGGCCGTCGCCGCCGCGCTTTTCGGCTTCTACCTCGCCGACACCGGCGCGGCCGACACCGTCAACCAACTCGTCACCGCTGTGACCGGCGCCCTCGCCGGAACGGACCGCTAGAGAAGGAGACCAGCACCGTGAACGGACACGCCCCCGCCCTGCGGCCGGACCTCACGGCCGCGCCGGTGTACGACCCGGCATCACTGACCCTGTACGCGCCCACCCCGGCCGCCGTTGAACTGGCCGCCGAACGGGGCCCGGTGGTGTGGGTGCCCGACGCCTACGGGCGCATGGTCCCCATGCCCAAGCACCTCGCCCCCGCCCCGGTCCTCGCCCCCGAGCCGCGCGACCTGACCCCGCTGCCCCTGCTGGACCCCGTCGCCCAGCGCTTCTTGGGGGCCGGTCTCGGGGGCGGGGCGCTTGCGGCTGGCATCGGCTACGGCGTGGGTGAGATCGTCAGCGCTGCGGCTGGAATCAGCGGCGGAGCACTCGTGTGGCTCGCGGTCATCGTCCTCGCCCTGCGCACCCCCGCCCGCGCGATCAGCGGTGGCAGGGGCAGCACGGTCAACATCCGAAAGGCTGTGATCAAGCGCAGCCACTTCCACGGCTGACCGAGACGAGCGCATCGCTCTCGATCCGCACGGATCCTCGGGGCCCCTACCGACTGAACCGTCGCAACGAGTCCAAGGCCGTCCTGGCAACTGTGAGGAAGACGAACATGCCCACGAAGCCCCTGCCTGCCGGATCCCAGGTTGGCGCCTGAGCGAGCAGCATCCACCCGAGCGTGCCTATCGCGGCAAAGGCAAAGCCGAACACCACGTTCCCCAGCACGACCCTGCCCACGCCGCTAACCCAGGGCTCCCAGGTCTGTGCCCGCGGGACGCTTGCTCGCCCGGATCAGCCCGATGCTGAAAGCCAGGATGAGGACGCCGACTGTTCGTTCCGCCGAATGCATCAGATCGCTGGACGCCATCTCGCCCGCTGCCATCAAGGACATGCCGACGGCGGCCGCCAGCGCTCCCACGCCGTAGGCGCGCTTGTACCTCACACCCGACCGGATGTTGGGAAGCACCCAGCCAAAAGCGATCGCTGCGATGCCGCCGACGGCGGCCACCAGGGCCCACAGGGCAAAGAGTGCTGCGAGGTAGATGGCCATGGGTCCTCTCCGAGTGCCGCATCCAGGGCAGACGCCCGCGTGATCTTTACAGCCTCCGCACCCTACGTCCACACCTACCCGCAGTCCGCCGCCACCCCCTCCGACCAGCGACTCCCCGCTACGCCAAGGGCGGCCCCCGTCTCGCCAAAGTCCGGGGCCGCCCTTGCTGTCCAGCAACTCATCAAGGAACTGGAGACATCCAGCATGACGCAACTGACCGACAGTCGGCGAGGGTCATTACTCGCCGCAGCTCTGACGGCCGCGGAACGCGGCTGGCACGTCTTCCCCCTACGCCCCGGCGCCAAGCTCCCGGCACTGCACGGAGAGCGGACATGCACCCGCACGGGCCCGTGCGCGGAAGGTCACCGGAAGTGGGAGCAGCGGGCCACGACCGATCCGGACCGTATCCGTGCCGCGTGGTCGCGGGCGCCGTTCAACGTCGGTATTGCCACCGGTCCTTCCGGGCTGCTGGTCGTCGACCTGGACACGCCCGAGCACAAGGGCAGTTCGGACGCGCCTGACGGCGCGGCAACCTTCCGGGCGCTCTGCGAGCGCGCCGGACACGCCGTCCCCGACACCTACCGGGTGCGGACCGCGAGCGGCGGAACCCACCTGTACTTCACCACCCCGCCCCACGTCCGGATGACCAACACCCAAGGCACCGTTGCCGAGTCGGTCGACACCCGCGCCTGGGGCGGATACGTCGTCGCCGCGGGCAGCACCACCCCGGCGGGAGCCTACGAAGCCCTGTGCGGATCCGTGCTGACCCCGCTGCCCTCGTGGCTGCAAAGCATCCTGCAACCGGCTCCCAAGCGCTCTCAGGGCCCTTCGATGGCCGCAGCAGGGCAACCCTGTCGATATGCGGATGTAGCGCTCGCCGACGAGACGCAGAAGGTGGCTTCGGCTCAAGTCGGGGAGCGGGAGGCGAAGTTGTTCCGGGCCGCACGCGCGTTGGGTCGGTTCGTCGCGTGGGGCGACCTCCCCCGGCACGTGGTCGAGCAGGCTCTTCAGGCAGGGGGCGAGGCGGCCGGACTGTCCGCGGCCGAGTGCCGCTCCACCCTGCGCAGCGCCCTCGACTGGTCCATCACCCACAACCAGACCCGCCGGGCGACAGCATGAGCACCCGCCCGCACCCCCCTCTGAAGAGCATCACCACCACCCCGGACGGCCCGCACGCCGCTCCACAGCCTGTGGACCGTCCGGCCGTGGGCGAGCCGAAGGTCGTCGCCCGTCAGGGCGTCCTTTCAGTCCTTCCTCGCCCGGACCGCTTCCCGACAGCCGGGGGCCGCGGCGACGGTGAGGACCCGGCGCCGGAGCGGCCCGGGATCCGTATCTACGCCCCGCCGATCTACCGCCACCACCGGGACGGGGCCCGCTGGTCGAGGCGGCACGGCGACACCCCGTACGCCGCGTACGCGTGCTCGTGCGGTGAAGCCGTCACCGCGATGGGGGCCGCCGACGTGGCCGCGCTCGTCGCCGAGTACGCCGCGCACAAGCACTTCTGCACCGGAGCACCCGCCGCACTCACCGAAGGGAGGGCCGCCGCATGACCGACACCATCGACGGGGCCGCGCTGCTCGACGAGGTGGAAGCCTTCCACCGCCGCTTCAACGTCTTCCCCCACGAGGCCGCCTACGTCGCGGTCGCGTTGTGGGACGCACACGCCCACCTGCTCGACTGCTTCGACTCCACCCCCCGCCTCGCCTTCCTCTCCCCCGAACCGGGGTCAGGGAAGTCACGAGCCCTGGACGTGGTCGAGACCCTCGTGCCACGCTCCATGGCCGCTGCGGACGCATCCGCTGCAGCACTGTTCCGGTCCGTGTCCGGCATCGACGGCGGCCGGCCCACGATCCTGTTCGACGAGATCGACACCATCTTCGGCCCGAAAGCCGGAGACAACGAGCAGCTACGCGGCTTCATCAACGCAGGCCACGCACGCGGACGCGTCATGTACCGGTGCGTCGGGGACGGCTCCAACCAGCAGGTACAGGGCTTCCCCTCGTACTGCGCCGTCGCCCTCGCCGGACTCGGATCCCTGCCCGACACGATCCTCACCCGCTCCGTCATCATCCGCATGCGCCGCCGGGCCAGGAACGAGAAAGCGGAGCCCTTCCGCACCCGCATCCACGTCCGCGAGGGCAACCAAATCCGCGACCGCCTCGCCAAATGGGCCGAGTCCGTGGAGAAGCAGGTCGCTGGTGCCTTCCCCGCTCTCCCAGACGGCGTCACCGACCGCCCGGCGGACGTGTGGGAACCCCTGCTCGCCGTCGCGGACGCGGCCGGGGGCGACTGGCCGCACCGGGCCCGAGAAGCCTGCGTGACCCTGGTCAACGCCTCCCGCGCCAACGACAAGGGCAGCATCGGGATCCGGCTCCTGACAGACCTGCGTGACCACGTCCTCATCGGCATCGACCGTCTGCCCACCGTCGCCATCCTCGACCGCCTCAACGCACTCGACGACGCCCCGTGGGCCGACCTCAGCGGCAAGCCGCTCGACAACCGGCGACTGTCCAGGATGCTCGGCGACTACGTCACCGCCGAGGGGGATCCGGTCGTCTCCCGCAACATCCGAACCGCTGGCGGAGTCCTCAAAGGGTTCTTCGCCAAGGACCTCGAAGACGCATGGGCCCGCTACTGCCCTCCGCCAGGGTCCGCTACATCCGCTACACCGCTACATCCCAGCTCAGAGCAACTGAATCTGTAGCGGCAACCACCGATGTAGCGGCTACGGCAACCCACCCCGAAACCGCCGTAGCCGCTACATCCGACCCGTCCGCTACAAAAATCATGCCGCTGACCTGCGATGTAGCGGTGTAGCGGATGTAGCGGACTTCTGAGAGGGACCCGAGCCCACAGAGGAGACACGACTCGATGAGCAGCACGCGCCTGGCAACCGATCAACTGCTCTACAAGCCCGAAGAGGCCGCCAAGGTTCTGTCCTTCGGCCGCTCCACCGTCTACGAGCTGATGGCGGAAGGGCTCCTGAAGTACGTGAAGCGAGGCCGCTCCCGGCGCATTCGGCGCAGCGACCTGGAGGCGTTCGTGAACAGCCTCGAACCGTCGCCCAACTGACCCTGATCGACAGCCCACCCGAGGCGGCCCCGGACCACGTCCGGGGCCGCCTCGCGCATGGAGGAGCGCATGAGCCCCCGCAAACAGAACATGGAATCGTCCATCTACCTGGGCGGCGACGGCTGGTGGCACGGTCGCGTGACTATGGGCGTCAAGGACGACGGAAGTCCGGACCGCCGACATCGTCGCGGCAAGACCGAGCCCGAAGTACGGCGCAAAGTCAAGGAATTGGAGAGGCTCCGCGACAAGGGCCGCGCCCCGAAGGCCGGCCGCGCGCCCACGGTGGCCGCGTGGATGGAGAACTACCTGACCAACATCGCGAGCCTCAAGCTCCGCCCGCGTTCCCTCGACGACTACTGGTCGAAGACCCGCAACGACATCATCCCGGGCGTCGGCAAACACCGCCTCGACAAGCTCGCCCCCGAGCACCTGGAGCGGATGTACCGGGGGATGCTCGATGACGGCCACGCTCCCTCTCACGTGCTGAAAGTCCACCGCATCCTGTCGCGGGCCCTGAAGATTGCCCACCGGCGCCGGATCATCGCGGAGAACGTCGCCACCCTCGTGGACCCGCCCACGGTCGACGAGACCGAGGCCAACCCGTTCACGATCGAGGAGGCGAAAGCCTTCCTGCGAGCAGCGGCCGAACGCCCCACCTCGATGCGCTGGATCGTCGGCGTCGGAATGGGATTCCGGCAGGGGGAAGTGCTCGGCTTCCGGTGGTCGTACGTCGACCTAGAAGGGGAAATGTTCCACCCACAGTGGCAATTGCAGCGCCTCACCTGGCGCCACGGCTGCAAGGTCCCGCACGCGTGCGGCGAACGCCTCCACCGATTCGAGCCCTGCCCGCCGGACTGCACCACGCACAAGGGCTACAAGCGCGGTTGTCCCGCCCCGTGTCCGAGGACGTGCACCCGTCACGCGAGTGCCTGTCCCGAGCGAAAGGGCGGCGGTCTCGTCTTCACCCGCCCCAAGACGAAGAAGAGCCGCAATTCCGTGCCGATCCCTCCGCCGTTCATCCCCTACTTGATCGAGCACAAAGAGCGGCAGGAAGCGCTACGCGAGGCCGCGGGCGACGGGTGGGAGGAGCACGACGCCGTATTCACGCGGCCCGACGGACGGCCGCTCGACCCACGGGCCGACTGGGAGGAATTCAAAGAACTGCTCGCCGAGGCCGGTATCGACGACCGCCGGCTCTACGACGGCAGCCGTCACACGGCCGGCACGATCCTGAACGAGCTGGGCGTGGACATGGTCACCATCATGGAGATCCTTCGGCACACCCAGATCAGTCAGACGCGGCGGTATGTGAAGGGTCGGTCCCACCTCTCGAAGGACGCCATGCGCCGCATGGGAGACACCTTCCTGCCCGCGCCGCAGGCCCCTACTGAGACCGCAACTGAGACCCCCGACAGCCGCGCGGCCCGCGCCGCGCGTCGCCGTCGCGTCCGCTGAACGCAAAAGCCCAGCTCGGACCACGTCCGAGCTGGGCTTACAAGGGAGCCCCCTGTCGGATTCGAACCGACGACCTACGCATTACAAGATCGCCAGAGCGTTGCCCCGGGCTTCCCCGACGTTCCCCGTTTTCACCGTCTGTGCAGGTCAGATGGCATAGGGGTGTCCGGGGCTTGGTGATCGTTCACGGGGTTTCACTGTCCTTCCGGCCCCATCTTGGCCCCAGGAGGGCCCCGTCGTCGGGCTGGCCGGGCCCAGTCGGGCGGGCCTCCAGACCAGAGCCGGGCGGCGAAGTGGCCTCCAACGCACCAACCTTGCGACGTGAAGAGGCCCTACCCCGCTTGGGGTAGGGCCTCCGGCCGTCTGCGCGCGCCCTGTCCAGGCTGCTGCCCACAGGTTAGCGGCTCGGGCTTATCTGCGGGATCAATCTGTACAGGATGCTCCGGCGCGGCGACGTAGCCGTAGGGGGCTCCCGATAACCGGCGAGACTAGCTCGCTACGGCAGAATGGCGCTGTTTCTCGGTTCACCGCGCGTCATCCGCCGACGTTTGCGGCCTCGGCAGGGAGAGTGGAATGACCACAGCACCACAGACCAGCCTCGAAAAACTGCTGGCCCGGCTCATCGACCGCAAGCCCATGCGGTCTGAGGCCACCCTCCAGGCGGATGTCCGGCAGCTGCTGCTCGAAGGCGACCTGAACCTCGACGAGAACGATCTAAGCGTCGACCTGGAGGCTCAGGTTGGTGACGGCCGACGCATTGACATCGAGATCGGCTTCACAGCCATCGAGACCAAGAAAGATCTACGCGGCGCCAAGATCCTCAAGGACGCGGAAAAGCAGCTTGAAGGGTACGTTCGCACCCGCACCGACCAGGTCGGCCAGCGGTACGTCGGCATCCTCACTGACGGCGCCGACTGGCGTGCCTACAGCCTAACCAGCGACAAAATGGTCCTGGTCAGCCGCTTCGAGGCCAAGCAGCGTACGGCACCTACCGATCTGCTGATTTGGCTTGAGGGCGTCCTTGCGACTTCTGAGGGCATCAAGCCGACCCCCGAGGTGATCGAGGGCCGCCTGGGCGCTGGAAGCGTGTCCCACAAACTCGACTACGCCACGCTGGCGGCGCTCTACGAAGAGCACAAGGACCTGCCCACGGTGAAGCTCAAGCGCGATCTGTGGGCACGCCTGCTGCGCAGCGCACTGGGCGCCCAGTTCGAGAACACCGACGAGCTGTTCATCGAGCACACGCTGCTCGTCAACACCGCAGGGATCATCGCCCACTCGGTCCTGGGCTACGACGTCCGGCAGATCCCCGCGGCCACCCTCGTGCTCGGCCAGCTCTTCGAGCAGTCCCAGATCTATGGCGTGGTCGAATCCGACTTCTTCGGCTGGCTGATCGAGGTACCGGACGGTGAGGACTTCGTCCGCCTGGCAGCCCGCCGGCTGTCCCGCTTCGACTGGGCAAGTGTCGAGCACGACGTGCTCAAGGTGCTCTACGAATCCGTGATCGCGCCCGAAACGCGGAAGAAGCAAGGCGAGTACTACACGCCGGACTGGCTCGCAGAGAAGATGGTGTCCGACGTCGTGACCGATCCGCTGAACCAGCGGGTCCTCGACCCGTCCTGCGGCTCCGGTACGTTCCTCTTCCACGCCGTACGCCGCTATCTGAGCGCCGCCGAGATGGAAGGGCGGCCGCTGGGGCAGGCCCTCGACGAGCTCAGCGACCACGTCGCCGGGATTGACCTCCACCCAGTAGCTGTGTCCCTGGCCCGCGTCACCTACCTGCTCGCCGTCGGCAATGACCGCCTGCGGTCCCCGGAGCGCCGTCAGATAAGGGTCCCGGTCTACCTCGGCGACAGCGTCCAGTGGCAGCAGCGGACGGACCTGTTCGACCACGGTCACCTGGTGATCCGCACAGGCACCGGCGACACGCTCTACGAGCGGGAGCTGCGGTTCTCGGAACATCTACTCAAGGATGCCGGGCGCTTCGACCGCCTGGTCAACGACCTCGCCGACCGTGCCGCGAACCCCAACCGCCAGGCAGGGAGCAGGCCGTCGCTGTCGAGCCTGTTCAACGTGCTCGCCATCGACGGCACGGACGACCAGGAGCAGATCACAGCAGCCTTCCAGCTCCTGTGCGAGCTGGTCGATGAGGGGCGCAACCACATCTGGTCGTACTACGTCCGCAACCTCGCCCGCCCGATGTGGCTGTCGATGGCGGAGCACCGCGTAGACGTCCTGATCGGCAACCCTCCATGGCTGTCGTACCGCCACATGCCCGGTGACATGCAGGACCTTTTCAAGGCGATGAGTCAGTCCCGGAATCTGTGGCGGGGTGACGAGGTGGCAACCCACCAGGACCTGTCCGGCCTGTTCATCGCTAGGGCCGTGCAGCAGTACCTCACCGTGGGCGGCACCTTCGCCTTCGTGGTGCCGAACCCGGTCCTGGACCGGCCGTACTGGAAGGGATTCCGGGCGGGCGACTATCCGGACCCCAACGAGCCAGTGCGGGTCGAGTTCACGGGTTCGTGGGATCTGCGGCGGCTACGGCCGCACTTCTTCCCGCGCGGCAGCGCGGTGATCTTTGGGCATCGGATCTCGGCAGCGGTCGGCGGCGCCGCCCTCGGCAACGCCCCAGTTCCCTTGCCGAAGACGACCCAGCGGTGGACCGGGAAGATCCCGGCGACGGCTCATGACTGGGCGAACGTGCGGGGGTGGATTACGCAGGAGGCAGCAGAGCTGAGGTACGTGGGGGAGGATCTCATCTCGTCGCCATACAGGACACGGTTCTGGCAGGGCGCGACGATCGTGCCGCGCGTTCTTTTCTTCGTGCAGCAGCAGGAAGCCGGGCCCCTGGGGCTCGGCGGCGGGCGGGTCCGCGTACGGTCGGAGCGCAGCAGTACCGAGAAGACACCGTGGAAGGACCTTCCGGACCTGGAAGGCGTGGTGGAGGCTCAGTTCGTCCGGCCGGTACTGCTCGGGGAGAGCGTGCTGCCGTACCGGCTCCTCGCTCCGCGCAAGGCAGTTCTGCCCATCGAGGGCAGTACGACACTGCTCCACGGCGAGCACGACCACCTAGACCGGTATCCGGATGTCGCGAAGTGGTGGCGCGAGGCAGAGGAGCTGTGGATGGGGCATCGGAGCAGTGAGCGGTTGACGCTCCTTGACCAGCTTGAGTTCCGCCGGAAGATGTCCATGCAGCTTCCCGGCACACCGTTGCGCGTGGTGTACGGCAAGGCGGGAATGCACGTTGCAGCGGCGCTCGTGGACGATTCGAGCTCTGTCATCGACCACACTCTGTACTGGGGCACGGTGGCAACACGCGAGGAGGGCATGTACCTCTGCGCCATCCTCAACGCCCCGGCCCTGACCGAGGTAGTCCGCCCCCTGATGTCGTACGGCAAGGACGAGCGGCACATCGACAAGGCCGTATGGCAGCTCCCCATCCCGCAGTTCAACCCGACCCACGCAACTCACCAGCGTCTCGCCGAAATCGGTACGGCAGAAGCCCAGCGCATCGCGGCCCTAGAACTGGACGAGTCCAAAAACTTCGTCAAGCTGCGCCAGGTCATCCGCTCGGTCATCGTGGACTCCCCGGACGCCGAAGAACTCGACCTGATGGTCCGCCTGCTGCTGGAGTAGCAGGCGGACCGGGCAGCAAGGTCAGCCTTCGGACGCGTGCGTCACGAAGTCCGCCCCCGCGGACGCGGCGGCAAGCCGAGGCCAGGGCCGCTGGCGTTCTTGGAGTCTCGGCTGTGGACGGTAGCGGGGTCAGCAGGTTGTGGGCTTGGCGGGGGTGCGCTTGCGGGCGGGGCGCGGTTCGGGCTCGGCGCTGGCAGACGGGGTGTCGGCCTTGGCGCGGCGGGTCCGCATCGGGATGACTTTGACGGCAGGGTCGGTGGCGGCCTGCGGCTCGGGCGCGGCCTCAGGGGGAAGGGCAGACTCGTTCAGCACTTCGGACAGCGCGCTGTCGAAGGCCCCTTCCCATGGCCGGTGGCCGACGTAGAGGGGCTTGGTGTCGAAGGCAGGCAGTAGGCGGTCGGTGATGGTGTTGTAGAGGAGAGTCGCGGGGTCTTTGTCGGCTTCGAGGCGGCCGATATCGATCCAGGTGTGCCAGCGGTGGCCGCGCGGCAGGGGGGTGGCACCTTCGGTGGGCTCGTGGTCGGCGGGCTCGGTACCGCCGGTAGCCCACAGTTGGATGTTGCTGCCGTTGCCAAGGAGGCGCATTCCGATCTGGCGGTCCTGGGGGCCGTCGAGGCTGATGATGTCGTCGCTGATGAGTTCGTTGAGTGTCCAGCCGAGATAGCCGCCGAGGGTTTCGGCGGTGGCGTGGAGGGCTGAGGGTGCGAGCTGCACTGGGTTCTCCAAGAGGTCGGTTGGTGCTGGTTGGGGCCTCTGGTGTGCGGGTCAGGCCGGGAGGCTGGCCAGGAGGGCGCGGGTGGCTTCTGCGAGCTGGGGGGCGCCGGCTTCCTCGCAGCCGGCGTAGCTGCAGGCGGCGCGCAGTGCGTCGCGGGCTGCGTCGGTCTCGCCTCGGTCGAGGAAGTGGGCGGCGGAGTCGAGCGAGAAGGCGGCGACGCCGAGGGCTTTCTCCTGGTCGTCGCAGACGGCGTGGTTGGTGAGGGCGCGGGCGCGGGTGGCCCACTTGCGGGCGGCGGATTCGAGGGCCGTGAGGTCGAGTTGAAGGTCGAGGGAGGGGGTTGCGGGCTGCATGGGGTTTCTCCAAGAGGTCGGATGGTGCTGCGCGAAGGCCCCGCCCTGGTGGGCGGGGCCGGTGGGTCAGGCGGGCAGAAGGCGGACGCTGTCGCCCTCGTCGAGGAGCATCGAGAGGCGGGAGCCGCTGTCCCAGTGGATGTCGATCTGGTTGAGGGCGGGGTGGTAGCGGCGGATGGTGCCTTCGTCTCCGGGGCGGAGTTCGGTGTGGGGGTCAGTGGTGGCGTCGAGGGCGACGCGCTGGCCGGCTTCGTACATGGGGGCACCTTTCTTTGGCTTGATTCGATCCAGTGGTGTGGCACATATGGAGTGGACGGCGGAGTGCCCGTAGTCCACGGCGGGATCAGGCCGCGCGAACGGTGACTTCGCCGGTGCCGGTCGCGTTCAGCGACGTCTCGCTCAGCTTGGCGCCGAAGGCCCAGACTTCGGCGACTACCGTGTCGCCCTCGTCTCGCAGCTTCAGCGTCCAGCCGCACTGGCATTTCGTGGTGCAGTTCGTCGGCCGCTCGCTGATGTGGTTCTCCTCAGGATGCAGGCCGGGCTTCCCCCCGCCCATCCCTCTTATTCTAGTGGCAATCAGTGGGGGGTCAAGAATTTTTTCGACGAAACCCCAGGTCAGGACGCCTTTGAGCCGATCAGCCGGTCGGCGAGCGCCATCGCCTGCTGCGCCGCCTCCGCGACCGCGAGGCGGGCGAGGATCTCGTCGCGCTCCTCGAACAGGTGCTTGCGCTCCCGCGCGGTCCGGTCCGACAGGCCGCCGTCGGCGAGGGTGTCGCCGCAGGCGATCACCACGTTGGGGCCCAGGCCCCACACGATTGCGTTGACGGCCGCGCCGGCCGCCGCGAGCGGGTCGAGTTCGTTCAGCGCCCACTCGTAGCCGGCCGGGTCGAGGCCCATGTGGCGCAGGTGCTGGGCGAGGGCGCGGAACATGCCGCCTGTTCCTCCGGCGGGCTCGTGGAACCGTGCGCCCTTCTCTGGCGGTTCCAGGCAGGTCATCGCGGCCATCATGTCGCACACCTCGGGCGGTGTGTGGTACTCGCCCATGCCCTGGCGGGCACCGTGCGAGCGCAGCGAGGTGATCGTCCACGACACCACGTCGGTGTCGGAGCGGCACCACGGGTCGGGGTCTCCGGTCAGCTGCAGGATGCCGTAGCGCAGCGCCGTCTCGGTCACCCGGCGTACCGCGTACGCCTTCTCCTCCACACCGTCCTCGGTGAGCCAGCCCATGAGCGGGGCCATGCGGGCACCCAGGTCGGGGCGGTGGGCCCAGGTGTGCGCGTAGACCTCGCGGTAGCCCTGCAGCATCTCCCAGTCGGTCGCGTTGCTGATGATGCGGGTGACGTCCTGGGTGTGGCCCTTGATGGGGAACAGGGCCAGGGCGGCGACGATGCTGACGGGGATGTCCATGCGGTAGCCACCCCAGTTGGAGGCGTGCCAGGTCTCGGCAACGGCCTCGCCCAGTCGCTGCCCGGCGTCACGCGGGTTGCCAATCAGCAGCGGCGCTATGCGGCGCTGCGCGGGGATGGGCGTGTGCACGGAGGGCAGCTCCGGGCGAGGGCCGGCGAACAGGCCGTCGGGCTGGTCGTCGGCCGCTGCGAACGGCCGGGGGGCGGGCACGGGCGCCGCGTGAGGTGCTGGTGAGGCGGTGACGGTGCGGGTCGGCTTGGGGCGGGCGGCGAACGTCGCCGAGACGGGGGTCTCCTCGGGGGCGAACAGGTCGAGCTGGTCCATGGGTTGCTCCTTCGGGTGTGGGCGTGACGGCGCCCCGCCGCCCGGGCCGGGAATCCGGCCCGGGCGGCGGGGCGCTTGAGAGGGGGTCAGGTGCGGTTGTCGGTGTTGGGGGCGGCCTCGTACCAGTTCCACTCGTCGCCGCCGATGCTGTACAGGCCCTCATCGTCGGGCTGCATGACCAAGGTGGCGTACTGGGCCTCTACCTCGTCCTCGACGTAGTGCCAGCGGACGTGGAGGACGACCGCGCGAGGGTTGCCCTCGCGGTCGGTGCCGCCGTCGATGACGTGGATGGTCTCGACGCTCTCGTAGTTGGCGTTGTCGGCCTGCTCCTGCGTGCGTGCGGCGATCTTGCGGACGGTGTTGAGGGTGAAACGCGGGCAGACCAAGCCCTTCCACCGTTTCGTGGGGTCGATCTTGGCCTCGTAGGGGCCGAGCGTGTCGATGTGGACCCAGGCGTCGATCAGGGGGTCTTCGGCGTCGGCGAGCGGCTGCGGCTGGTCGGTGTCGGGCACGGTGGGCTCCTTCGGGTGTGCTGCTGGCGTGGCGGTTGTCGGCGTGGAAGGGGCCGGGCGCCCGCGGTACGGGGCCCGGCCCGGTGGGTGGCAGGGGCGGGGGGTCAGAGGTCGGAGCTGGTGGCGGCGAGCGCGTTGACGAGCAGTGCCACGGCTTCGTCGTTGCGGCCGGCGGCTGCCAGCGCGGCGTAGCGGAAGAGAGTCGCCGCGGTGGTGAGAGTGAGCTGGCCGACGTACTGCTCGAACGTCAGCTCGCGCTGCCGCCAGGGCCGGTGCTGGTATCCGGCTCGCAGCGCGGACGTGGCCATGGCGTCGGCGTACCGGATGCCCCGGCCGGTCAGGTCCAGGTCCTGAGCGGCGCCGGTGAGTACCTCTGTGGCAACGGCGATGACCTGGTCGACGCGTCTGACGGCGGGGGCGCTGAGGCGCTGGGCACGGCAGGCACGCTGGTGGGCGCAGACGATGCGGATGCGCTCGACGTCGTGCAGCTGCCGGGCGCAGCGCCGGGCCCCTTCGGTGGTGGTGGCCTCGACTTGGTAGGAGGACAGGCAGGCCACGTACAGGTCGCTGTGCAGCCCGGCAAAGGCGCCGGGATCTTGGGGTGCGGGCTCGACGGCGACGATGCGCATCGCGTATGGCCCTTCGTTGAAGACGACTATCCAGCTGCGGCTGGACGGATCGAGGGTGGTCACGGGGGACTCCAAGAGGCCGATGATCAAATCAAGGTTGTGGCATATCTGATGTGCGGGTCTGCGGCGGATAGGTGCGGCATTGGAGGCCGCCCTGACAGGCGTCACTCCAGTCCAGGCCGGCGGCGGCCAGGGTGCGGCCGAGCCGGGCACGGCGTCCCGGAGTGGGGTGGTCAGTACAGGTCGTCGACGGCTTCGGCTATGGCCTGGCCGACCGCAGCGAGGTCGGCGGTGGAGGCGAAGGGCAGGTGGGCGCTATCGCCCTGGGCGTCGTTACGGATGTAGAGGTGTCCGGCCTCGCAGACGCCTACCGTGAACGGGACGTGGTCACCGCTGCGCAGGTGACCAGTCCTCCCCCAGGGGCCCGGCAGGGCTCCCCACTGATCCCCCAGGAACTCAAGGGCAGCGCACGCGACTTCGTAGGGCGTGTACGGATGTTGTTCGGGCTGCTGGTAGAAGCTGGTGGCCATGGGGCGGTGCGTTCCTCTCGGGTTGCTGCGCGTGGTCTGCGGGCGCGCAGCCGGATGCTTTCTTGGCGCGCTGCCCGGGCAGCGGGAATCCGGGCAGCGGGAGTCAGCGGCCGATCTGGCCGGTGTAGACGTGCATGTCGTTGGCCACGAGCCACAGGCTCTTGGCGATGAGTGCGGTCTCGAAGAGCGTGTTGTAGAAGCAGTGGCAGACGACCTGCGTGAACTGCTCCCGATTGAGGCCGCGCGCCCGGTTGATCCGGACGAAGTCCTCGTCGGCCTCAAAGGCCGCGTCGAGGGCCTTGTTGACGAGGGCCACGGCGTTGCGGACGTCGCCGCCGGTGGCGCTATGGCGGTCTACGACGTCGCCTATCCGCAGCCCGGGGTAGGGGGGAAGGGGCATAAGGGTCGAGGTGGTCACATTGTTCTCCGTGAGGTCGAGGTGGGTGCCGGTCGCGGCGGGCGATCAGTTAGAGCTGCCGTAGCGGGACTTGAGGGCGTCCATGATCTTCGGCAGGACCTCGTGCAGCGACTCGGGAACGTCGGTGTGGTGACGGGAGTCGTCCAGCGCCCCCAGCAGGACGACCGTCCCGTACAGGCAGTACGGCAACTGCTTGAGGTAGATGCCGTTGATCAGCGAGGTCGCGTACAAGTTCTCCGGCTTGGTGAGCGCGCCTCCGGCGTCCAAGGCCACCGCCAGGCGGCGCGTGCCGTCGGGGCGGGCGTAGTGAGCGATCTCAAGCCATCCGTCGACGTGCTTACGCAGCACCTCCGCCAGGCCATCGTCGATGGGCAGTTGCACGTCGGTGAGGGTGCCGTCGACGTCGATGCGGACACCGCGAACGGTCTTGCTCATGGTTATCTCCCAGTCGGTGAAGGGGCCGCCACCGCGGCGACCCCGGGACAGGTCAGAACGGGCGGAGCCGTAGGGCGAGTTCGGTGAACACCTGGCGGCCGATGTGCACCGCGTGGCCAGTGAAGAACTCGTCCCGCTCGGAGCGGGCAGCCATCTCCACGAAGCACTTCAGGAGCACATCGGGCATGCAGCCGATCCACGTGCGGAAGTCCTGGCCGTGGCCCTCCACATGCCAGGTGACGGTCAGGACCTGGCTAACGGTGATCGCGGCCTGGCCGGCGGCGTCGGCAGTGAGGCCGAAACGCTCGGCGAGCAGGACCTGCAGGTGCGGGCCTTCGAGGACGTCGGCAAGGCATTCGACGACATGGCCGGTGGCGAGCGTGTACGGCGCGGCAAGCGCGTCGGTGGAACCGGTGCTGTGCATGGCTTCCTCCAAGAGGCCGTGGTCGTACGGGGACAGAACCGGCCGCCCACCTGGGAGGGTGGGCGGCCGGTGAGGCGGGGTCAGACGAACCAGATATCCCGGTACGCCTCCATCTGCTTCAGGGCAGCCGCGAAGTTCCGAGCTCTGGTCTGGGTGAAGCTCGCCGTGTCGATCGGGCCGTGATCGGGGTGGATGTACTGGAACGTGACCTTGGCCTCGCCGACCTCCTGCCACTGACAGGTGATCTTCAGGACGGCCGGGTCGTTGGCATAGCGGATGTAGAGGCTGTCGCCGATAGTGCGGGTGATGCTGTCTTCGTCTTCGCCGAGACAGGCGTCG
The DNA here is from genome assembly GCF_025399795.1 of Streptomyces rhizosphaerihabitans. Lineage (GTDB taxonomy): Bacteria > Actinomycetota > Actinomycetes > Streptomycetales > Streptomycetaceae > Streptomyces > Streptomyces rhizosphaerihabitans. The sequence goes on from NZ_JAODTZ010000001.1 coordinate 225,908, forward strand.
AACTGGACCAGCAGGTGGTTCATGGGCCTCTCCAAGAGGTCGTCGTCGAGGGCATCCGAGCGCAGCGGATCGTTTGAGAGTTGTGGCATATTTCGGCCGCTAGTCCGACCGCCGGCCGCACTAGCGGCCGACCGTGCCGCGAATTCCGTCGGCAGCCCTGGCGGCCAGCCACTTGCCGAACGGCGAGTTCTCGAACTCGCCGTCGGCCGCCTCGCCCGTGCGGACCCCGTCTTCATTCCCGCTCTCCATGACATTCCTCCTTGGCGATAGGCCGGGAATCTCCCCCGCCCCGTCCTCTTATTTTAGCCGCATTCGTCGGGTGCGGCAAGAATAATTTTCACGTTTATCCAGGTCAGCGGCTTGTATGGGAGTGCCTCGCTCCGGCCAAGGAACCGCGTCGTGGGCCCTTCGGTGCGTGCCCGGGCCACCGTTCCTTCAAGGTTGGTGGGGCCGCGCCCGCGGGGGTGGTCACCGTGGGCGCGGCCCGGCTTGGGGTGGGGTCAGCGCGGGTGCGGAGCGGGCTGCTCGCTGTCGGCGGCCAACTCCTCCAGCGCGACGCGGGCCAGGTGGCCGACGTCGCCGATCAGCGCGGTCAGGGAGTGGAAGTAGTCCTCGCCGCTGGCGTTGGCCGCCGCGAGGTACAGGGCCTCACAGGTCGGCATGTCGCGGTTGGCGAAGGCGGCGATGAACCGTAGGGAGAAGAGGTGCGCCGGGTGCTGGGCGCAGTCGTCGTCCGGGTCGGGTGCGGCCAGTGCCCACAGGCCCTCGGGGCTGGCGTGGCCGTAGAGGCGGACAAGGATCTGTCGGCCGGCTTCGGCGAGCGCGCAGCACGCGCCATACATCTGGCGGCGGGTGCTGGTTGCGGCTATCTCGCCCAACACCTGCACGGCCCGGTCGTAGTTGCAGTTGACGGTGTGCTGCACGACGGCCATAACCAGTTGGCCGCGACGGGAAATATCCATGGTGGCTCCGCTCTCTGCCAGAGGATGAATGGGTGCCGGGCCGCGCCCGCGGGGGTTCTCACTGCGGGCGCGGCCTGGATCAGCGGGCGATCAGTCGGTCGCGGCGGGGTGCCTGACCTGCGGCTGGGGTGTGGCGGGGGCCGAGGGAACCTGGGCGTCGTGCTCGGGCGGCAGCAGGGCCAGGCTCGCGGCCCATGCGCGGCCGCCGGACGCCCACGCCATCGCGTGCAGGGCACGGCGTCTGTCCGGCTCGTCCAACAAGCTGAGGTTGGCCAGGGACAGGACGTGACGTCCAGTCAGGACGCAGGACAGGCGCAGGACCTGCCACTCCGAGGGGGTACCGATCAGCGGGCCGTCGCCGGCGGACAGGCACGCGGAGGCCACCAGCGGCCAGGCGATGCGGGACCGGCCTTCGGCGTCGTTGTGGATCAGTCGGGTGCGCTCCAGCTCGGGCAGCCAGCGTCCGTGTGAGGTGAGCAGCCATACGGCGGCCTCTTCATGCCACGAGCCGGCGGCGCGTTCTCTCAGGCGGGCGGTGAGGGCGGTGATGTGGTTCACGATGTCTCCAAGAGGTTTGTCGGTCAGGTGCGGGGCTTGGGGAGGTGGCCGACGTGCCAGCCGCCGCAGGCTCGGTTGCGGCACGGGTAGGCGGTCAGGCGTACGGCGCCTTTGGCGATCAGCCGGTCGCGGTGGTCCGCGGCCTCCCCGCGGGTGTCGTGGCGGCGCTTGCCGGTGCAGGCACGGCCCTTGGTTCGGATCACTGCACGCCCACCCGGGCGGTCTCGGCGCTCGCGCAGCCGGGGCAGCGGTGTGCGGGTGTCTCCCAGTGGGCGGGGTCGGCGACCCCGGTGATCAGGTCGCCGCAGGCAGCCGCTGTCCCGTCTTTGGTGCGGTCGCGTTTGTGGACGCCGCTGCCGGTGCTGGTGCGCCACACCCACTCGCCGTGCAGGCTCACGCAGGTGACCTCGACAGGGGTCGCGCCGATACGGCCGGTCATGGTGTGGGACAGCTCGCCAGGACGGCTGGTGGGCCGAGGAGTGCCGAAGTCGGTGACATCGATCGCACGGGCCCACTGCTCGTACACGTCGCCGCCGGGGTGGTACAGGAACACGCGCAGGCCGAGCGGGGCGTCGCCGGTGGCGATGCCGAGGTGGTCAACCTCGATGCCGTCGGCGGCCAAGCCCGGGTAGGTACTGGCCAGGATGGCGCCAGCGATCATCGGCTGCAGGGCCTGGCGCAACGGGCGAGCGGTGGTGGGATGGGGCATGGTCTCTCCAAGACGAGGCGGGGCCCCTGGGCGGGGGCGGGCGGGGCGGTCAGGTGGTGGTGAAATCCAGCTGGAGCTGCTTGGGCTCCTTGGCCTTCTCCGTGTTGCGGCGCGCAGCCATCTCGCGCACGGCCTGGCGACAGGAGGGGCAGGGGCGTTCGCAGTGACGGGTGTGGTCCTTGGCTCCGGCCTCGGTGCCGCAGGAGGCGCGCAACTTCGGCTCGGCCAACTCCTCCTCGACCACGTCGTCGAGGGCACCGATGACCTCGCCGTTGCACCACAGGCGCCCGCCGGCGATGCCGTCGAACTTGGCCTGGGCAGGCTTGACGGTGGCGATGCACACGGCGCGGAACGGGCACGGCCCGCACGTTGGAAGCTGCGGCCCACACAGGCGCTTGAGGTCGTCTCCGTTGGTCCAGTCGTCCTCGTTGGGCGTGAAACCGTCCTGGCCACGGCAGGGCGCGCGAAGGGCCCAGCCGTCTGTCACAGGACCGCCTTGATGCATTCACCGATGTGCCGGGCGACGTTGACCGATACCGCGTTTCCGCCCTGCATCGTCTGCTCGGCCTGGGTGCCCAAGACCACGTACCGACGGAGGAACCGCTGGGCTTCCAACTGCTCGCGGGGCTTGAGCATCCGGAAGAAGCAGTCCTCCACCGCGGGCGCGGAGCGAAGGAGCGCCGCCGAGTCGCGGGTGGACAAGGTGTGAACGGGCTCGGCGACTGTCTTGACTGTGGCCTTGCGGTAGGGGATGACCAGCGTGTTGCGCAGCTCGGCCGGGACCGGCCCGCCAGGGACAACCAGGCCGTGATGGTTGCCCTGAGCGGTGACGGCGGTGACCGGCTCGGTGGCTAGCGCCGGATTGGCGTTCTGCCGGTAGGTGATCACGAACGGCGCCGGGTCGACGGTGACCAGGGCCTCGCTCTCGCGGGTCATCCGGGTGCGCATCGGGTCGGCGACGTCGCTGCAGGCGGTGTTCCAGCTACCGCCGGTCGGCACGAGCAGCGCGTCGCCCTGCTTGATGGTGCGGGTGGAAAACGGTCGCTCCTCCACCGCATAGGCCCGGTCGGTGCCGTCCTTGCCGTGGTTGAGAGTGACCGAGGACGGGGTGTGGGGGAACTTGATCAGGCCCGCGCGGATGCGCTCCATGGTGGTGTCCGCCAGCGGCTTCTTACGGTCCCCGATGCGCTGGCCCAGGTCGTCCCAGTTGATGACGGAGGCGGCCGGACGCACGTACGGCTCGACGATGGCGTGACGGCAGCGCCTGTTGGGACAGCGGTAGTTGTAGTCACGCAAGTACTTGCCGATCCGGCCCCTCGGGTCGAACCACGCCTTCTTCGCGCGAACGTCCTTGCCGCACTCGACGCAGAACGCTTGCGGGCGGGGCTCCAAGTCCGGCTTGGGCATGCCCTTGAGGCGGAAGCAGATGTAGATGCGGTCCCGCCACTGCGGGGCGCGCAGGTTGTCGTCGTCGCCGACATGCGCGGAGGTGACGCACAGGATCTGCGGCGGTTCGTAGCCGAGCTCCGTCATCGCCTTCACCCAGGTCTTGAAGAGGACCCAGGACAGAGCGAATTCGACGACGTTCTCGATGACCACGTACGGGAATCGCTTGGCCTCGCAGGCCCGCACCACGCACCAGGCGGTCGCCCGGGTCCGTTCGAATGCCTCCGGAGTCAGGGCCTTCCACGACTCGGCGTCGTCGTCGTCGCCGAGCTGGTCGAGGACCTCGAACAGATCGAGCTGATCGGTCGGGTGAACGAGGCCGCCGGCCGGGCTGACCTCGGTGCAGATGATCGACGCCCACAGCAGCAGTGCTCGCGGCAGGAACCGCATCGGGTAGCCGGTGACGTCAGCGGTCAGATGCTCGATGGTGGGGTGGTTAGCAGCGTGGGAGTCCATCGCGACCTGCCAGTGGTTCATGGCGAGCTTGCCGCGCCAACCGGCTTCCACCAGGCCGGAGGAGGATCCGCCGGCCCCGGCGAGCAGGTCGTTGAACGTCAGCTCAAGGCTGCGGGGAAGAGTGGTCAACAAGGTGTTCTCCAAGAGGTCGAGCGCCCGGCCCCGCGCGGTGCGGGGCCGGGCCTGATCGGGTGGGGGTCAGAGGAGTGGCTGGCGGCTGACGAAGACGACCTGCAGCACGTCGCGGCGCCGCCAGACCGCCAGGGGCCAGTCGGTGTCGCCCTGTTCGTGGACCATTTGCCAGCCGCCCTCCTCGAGGAGGTGGGTCTGCCAGCCGTACTCCTTGACCGCTTCCGCATGGCTGTCGAAGGGGCCAGCGATGACCCGGCCGCGGCTGGCGTGCTGGGAGTCGACGCCGACGAAGCTGACGGCGAACCTCTGCACGGTCGCCAGCAGCAGCTGGCCGAGCTTGGCCCCGGCTGACTGGGTGTCCGCGTCGATCAGGGACTTCAGGTGCAAGGCGATGGCGGCGTGCATCGTGACGATGTCGGCGCCGTGCTTTTCGTACTCGCCGCCCTCGGTGGAGTCGAAGACCGGACCGTCGTAGGTCGGGTTGTCGTGGTGGCTGCGTCTCACGTGCCAGCCAGTGACCTGCTCCAGGCGGTCGGGCAGCGCGTCGTGGTCGGCGATGACCAGGTGCGTGCCGTCGGGCAGGTCGGCGTAGATGACGGTCTGGCCGCCGCAGGTCTCGATGTCGCAGACGAGTCCGGCCGCGCGCAGCGGCGTGGTGACCGGCTCGTACTGCATCCACAGGGCCTGCCACTCGGGGCGGCCGACACGGCCGTGGTCGGGAAGGGGTGCGAGGTTCAACGCGTTCTCCAAGAGGCGATTCGTACGGTACAGAGTTGTGGCACATTTCGGAATGGGCGGCAGAGTTTCCCCGCCGCCCACACCGGAGGGTCAGACCGCGTGAGCAGGCTTGACCGCCAGCGGGAAGCCGAGCTCGGCGGCGATTCGCTCGGCGCTGTCGATACTGGCCGCGCAACTGCCGTCCTTGTACTCGTGGGCGGGGGTCTTCAGGCCGTGGAACTCACCGTGCGCCTCGGTGACGGCGACCGGCCAGGCCGCATCGAGGAAGCCGACGACACCCTCGGCCTCCACGACCAGGACGTCACCGTCGCGAATGTCGTCGCAGCACTGGGTGGCGTCGTACGCCTCGGCAGTCGTGCCGTCGAAGCGGTGGACCTTGGGCAGGCGCGCGAGCTCCAGCAGCTTCGACACGGCGTGGTCGCGGACAGCCATCGCCCCCGCCTGCTCGGGGTAGTCCCGCACTGCCCGGTCGGCGTTCCCCAGCTCCAGCAGACCTTCCCCCACTTGCAGAGGACTGTCCGCGTAGACGCGGGCCAGGCCGGCGAGGACTGCGGCGACCGCCTCCGTGACGTCCTGCGCGATGATCATCGGTTCCGTCATGCTGCTTACCTTTCAGCCGGTGGGCGGGGAGGGACGTTCCCCCTGCGCCGAGATGTTCGTTCGAGTGGTGTGGCATATCCGATGGCGAGCGGCGGAGCCTTGACCCGCCGCCGGAAGTCAGGCCAGCGCAGCCCTTCTCGCGGTGTCGTGCGATCGGGGAGCGATCCCCCTTCCCCACTCCTCTTATTCTACCCTCCCTCGAAGGGGGGTCAAGATTTTTTCCCGGAGGTACCGGCGTCGCGTCCCTTCTCACGCCCCTGGCGGGCCATCTGACGCGCCAGCAGCCGAGCCGCCTCCACATCCTCGGGCCGCTCCTGCGCGACGCGCCTTGCCCGGTCGAGGTCCGCCTGATAGCCGCGCAGCCAGTCTTGCTGCGCCTGGCGCTCCACTTCCCCTCTGTCCCGTTCACTGGCCGCGCGAGCAGCGCGCGGGTTGGTGCCGCAGGCACGGCAACTCGCAGCCGGGACGGGGTGTCTGGCGCAGCCACCGGGCTCCCCCGTGGCTACGCCAGCCGCGGGGGTAGGGGGGGGAAGGAAGGAAAGAGGAAGAAGAAGGAAAAGAAGGGGTTCCCCGGGGGGAACCCAGTGGGTTCCCCGGGGGCAACCCTGTGGGTTCCCCGGGGGGAACCCTGCCGTCGCTCTCCTCAGGGTTCCCCCGGGGGAACCCTGCCCGCTTCACGCCCGCACCGGCGGCCAGCGCGCGGGCGTCGATGTCTTCGTGCGTCCTCGCGGGCTTGGAGGGGGCTGCCCGAGCGACGCCCGGGCGGGCCAGCCGCGGGTTCTTCGGCGCGGCGTCAGCCTCCTTGAAGCGGGCCTCCAGATCGTCGTTGGATGGGATGGGAGGCACCCCCAGGGGGAACACCCGGTAGACCGCCCGGCGGCCCGCCTTGCCGGTCTCCACGCGCTCTATGAGGCCCTTGGCGACCAACTCGGTGACGATGGTCATGCACCGTTTCTCGCCTACGCCGATCCACGCGCGCAGCCTGCGCAGGCCCGGCTTGGACAGGCGTGTCTCGTCGTCGGCCGAGTCGCAGATCTTCATCATGGCCAGCTTCTGAGACTGAGTCACCACGTCTTCGGGCAGGTACGCGGCGACGACCATCAAGTGAATGGACAACGGAAGTTCCCTCCACGGACGGTCGCTGGCCTCCCCGGCCGGGGAGGCCAGCGACCGTCCGATCAGGCCTTGAAGGGCCGCACGATGATGGTCTTGGGCGTGGTCCGGGCGCTCCGCTTCTCAGGGACGGCCAAGCCCGCATCCTTCAAGGTGTCGACCATCCGCTTCTCGTCGGGCAGCATCGGCACCGGGATGCCGGCGTCTTCGAGCAGGTCGACCATGGCCTCCACATCGATGTCCCAGGTCGGATTCCCGCCGCCCCAGGCCAGCTCGTTGGCGCCGTACACGCCCGCCGGGGAGGTGTCGATCTTCTTGCGGGCGAGGGCCTTGATCCGATTACCCTCGGTCTGCAGCTCATGTCCGCGCACGTAGTCGGCAAGGGTCTGGGTGCGGTCGGCGTCGTTGTGGATGAGGGCGGTCTGCACGGGGGTGCCGGGCTGCTCGGGCAGGCCCCAGCAGGCCGACATGAACGGGCAGTGGTCGCAGATGGCATCCAGGCCGGGCCCGTCGAAGTCGCGGCGCCCCTCCTCGGGGCTGGTCAGTTCCCGCACGCGCTGCACCCACCAGCGGGCGCGGGTGGCCTCCATCGGGTCGAACGCGAACTCCTCGACGTGCTCTTCGCCGTTGTCGCGGTTGACGAAGCGGAAGCGGATCCGGGCCACCTCCAGTGCGCCGAGCCTGGTCAGGTACCGCTGGCCGCGCACATCCTCGAAGCCGGTCGTGCGCAGCAGGTCGGCGTACAGGTACACCTGCCGCAGCTCGGCCTCGGAGGGCCCGTAGCGGCGCACCTTGTCCCACAGGAACGTTGACTTCGTCTTGACGTCCTCCACCGTCACTCCATGCTGGGCCGCCACCTTGGGGCGGTGGCGGGCGGGGACGCGGGCGGCGGTCGCCTCATCGAGCTGCACGACGTCGATGTGACCCTTGATCATGTCGTCGGCGACCGCACGCTCCACCAGCCAGCCGTACTCGCTGCGCGCGGCGCTCAACAGGCCCTCGTGTATGTAGGTGCCAAGGATCGCGGCACGCTTTTCGCTCTCGTTGGTCGGGGCGGTCCCGGCCACGATGTAGGCGGCGCGGCGCTCGCACACCGTGTCCGAGGCGCCGAGCTGTCGCTGCAGGGAGCGCGGCCGTCTGGCGTCGACATCGTGCGCGGCTGTCCACAACGATGGCGTGGATTCCACAGGCTGAGCTGTCATCAGGTACTCCAAAGGTCGTGAGGCAGGCCGGTCCGTAGGAGCCCGGCCCGCGAGGCAGGTCAGCTCTGGGCGGCGGCCGGCTTGGCAGCCGTGCGCTTGGCAGCGGGCGTGCGTTTGGCGGCGGTGGCGCGCTTGGCGGCTGTGCGCTTGGCGGGGGCCTTGCGCACTGGGCGCCGGTCCGGCTCGTCGTCGGGCTCGCCGTCGCCCTCCTCGGCCCTGCGTTCGACGGCAGCCCGCAGCCGGTCGGCGTCGCTGAGCGGGCCCTGCCCCATCTCCGTGGGCGGGTTCTCCAGCTCGGTGACTTTTCGTTCGATCGCGTCGCGGATCGAGACGATCTCGGCGCGGATCAAGCCCGTGTCGTCTTCGGCCGCTTCCCACCACAGCTCGCGCAGCCGCTCGACGTCGCGCAGCTCCGTCACGTCGTGGTCGTCCAGCCACGCCTGCACGCGGTCTCCGACCAGAGCGGGCATCTGGCGAGGCTGGGACTCCACCGAGCAGCCGAGTCTGTTGAAGACCAGGTCCTCGATGGTGAAGTCCGGCAGGTCCAGCGGCTGGCCGTCCTCGATGCGCAGCTGCAGCGAGCGGGCCTTGATGACCTGGGGGGCGCGACCCCGGCGCATCCGCACCCACACGGAGGCGTCGAACGCGAGGTCCTTCTGCGCCTGGACCTTCCACTCCTTCAGGACGCGGCCGCGGTTGTCGGTGATGGGCTTGCCGTTGTCGTCGATGGCGGTGATCTGCTTGCCGCGGGCGGTGATGATGGCGATGCCGGGGAACGTCTGCAGGAGGTGGATGACGTCCTGCCACCGCTCGGTGGCGTCGTTCCACAGGTTCATGCCGACGTCGATCGCGGCGTCCGGGTCGTCCTGCAGCCGCTGCGCGTTGCTCCTGCCGCGCCGGGCCCGCTCGTTGGTCCAGGACTTCAGCATCCGCCACAGCGAGGACCCGGAGTCGACTGACAGCACCATCGGCGCCTCGCCGGCGATGGCGGCCCGGCGGGCCTCGGTGTGTACGGCCCGGATCTGCTCCAGGATGTCCCGGTAGGAGCCGTCGTGGTCGATGATCAGGTAGTCGGCGCCGGGGATCGCTGCATACTCGTCGGCGCTGCCCTCTGCGAGGTCGATCCAGTACATCTGGCCGATCCGCTTCGAGGCGGAGAACTCGGCGGCCGAGTAGGTCTTTCCGGCTCCCTCGTCTCCTTCGATGAGGATGAGTGGCCACGGCACGATGCCGGTTGGCTTGCGGGTTTTCAGCTTGATGCCCATCTGGGCTGCTCCAAGAGGTCGTTGGTCTCATGCGGCGCGCAGGGCCCTCGTCTCGAACAGGTGCGCCCACTCGGGGTGGCGTTCGATCAGGAGCCGCGCGTACCGGCTGCGGAAGTCGTTGTTGAGCCGGAAGGCGTCACCTCGGGTGGCCTGTCCGTAGCGCCAGCGCAGGAGCTCGAAGAGCATCCCGATGCCGATGCGGCGAAAGCCCTTGGCGACGCAGTCGGCGGCCAGGTCCTCTAGATGCCGCAGCACCCACGGGTTGAGGGCGTGGAACGCCTCGAACCGCTGCTGAAGTTGAACGGGCTGGCCGGAGTGAATGGCGGGTTGCTGGACCGGCTGGATGCCGTCGTCCAGGTCGAGCTCTTGCTGCTGATAGATGGGCACGAGACCCCCGAAAGAGTTCACTCCATACGAATGGTGTGGCACATCTTTCACGAAGGGTCCGACGTGATCAACCAGCACGCTGCACCGAAACCCGCATCCGGCGGTCGGCGACCGGGCCCTAACTGCGACGGCGCGCATCATTCCCCCCAAAGACAAGAGCAGCGGCGTCATCCGGCGCCGCTGCTCTTATTCTATCGCAATTGAGGTTTGCGTCGAATTGATTTCCGCAGGTCAAACGGCCTTCGCGGCAAGCCCACGGGGGACTATCACAGAGCCGGGTCCGGTGTAGCGGCCCTGTCGCAGCGCCGCCTCGACCTGCGGCACGATCGCCCACATCACCTTGCGGGACTTCGCCCGAATGTCGGGGGCGGCCTCGATGAGAGTGTCCAGCAGCCACAGCGGGGACCCCGACAGCTGGTAGTCCGCCGGCGCGAACCGGCCCTGCCGCACCACCGCCGACAAGTTCTGCGGGCTGGACAGGCCGAACAGCTGCGTCGCCTCCTGCAGACCGCACAGCGGCGGCACCTCGTCCACCCCGCGCGACCACACACCGGGCTCCTGCGCGTCCACCAACTGCTGCAGTACCAGCTGGTCCAGGTCCTTGGGCCGCGGCTGCGTCTGCCCGTACCCCCGCACGAACGACAGCAGCCAGTACGGCGACCCCGACACGATCACGGCATGCTCGTAGTCCAGCGCACCTCGCCCCAGCCACCCCGTGACCTGGGGCCCCCGCACCCCGTACAGGGCGGCGAACTCCTGCCGGCCCGCCAGGAAAGGCTTCTTCCTCACCACCACCGGCCCCCTCTCTCCTCCTGGACTGCACTTAGATTCTATCTAGGGAAGGTCAGAGAGGCCGTTCCCGCGACTGTTGTCAGCGATCAAGCAATTCCCCAGTTTCAGCCGCTTGAGCGTCACGTAATTCCCCACCCGCACTGTCACGATTCCCCATGGGGACGGCGGTCGGGAGCGTTGCCCCGGGCACTTGGGGATCAGGTGGAACTGGTTTCCCATGGGCATGCCGGAGCCGGGGTGAGGATCCTGACCATCTTGGAGTCGCAGTCGTCTCCCTCGACCTGCGAGCCGAGAGGTCGACGGACGCCCCGCATGGCAAGGAGAACGTGACTTCCTCGGACTGGACGGCCAACGCGTCCGCCGTCTCGGCATACCCGGCGGTTCCGCCTGCCGGGCTGATGCCGCCCCCGGTAAGGGTCGATCGGTCGCTCATGGCCACAGGCGGCTGGCCCGCGACGAATGACCAGACCGACCCGCAGTCTCTCTTACGGACCGTCATGGACGAAGGGAACCCAGAGTGTCGGGTCCGTAGGGTGCCGGGCACGGAGTTCGCCGACGGCGTGGTGCAGTGCCCTGGCCGCATCGGCGGAGTTCGGGCCGTCCGAACCGTCGAGACGGCGGTAGAAGGCGGCGGCCACTTGGAGCGCGGCCTGGTCGCTGATGGACCACAGGGTCGCCACGACGTGCCGGAATCCCGCGATGCGCAGTGCGGCGGCGGTGTGCACGGCTTCGTCCGGGAGCTGCCCGGCGTCCAGACGGGTCTGGCAGGCGGACAGAAACGCGAGGTCGGCCGTGTCGAGTCGCAGGTCCGCGATGTCGAGGAGGTTGAGGTCACCGTCCCGCAGGCACAGGCCCGAGCTGGCCGGTGCCGTCATGTCGAGCCAGCCGTGGCAGGCGAAGTGGGCCCAGGGATGCGCGGGCAGTTGCCTCCGCACCGCTGCCGACGTCGCCTCGTCCTCGGCGAGAACCGTCAGCCTGCGGCGGCCGAGGATCTCGTCGAGTGCCCGGAGTTCCTCCGCCACCCCGGGCAGCACGGCGTGCCCTCGCTCGGTGTCGGTCAGCGCGACGGCCAGCAGCGTGGGATCGACGGCAGCGGCCCGCTGTCGGGCGTCGACGAGGGCGGACAGTGTGGTGGTGTACGAGGACACGGCGGCGTACGGCAGGCCGACCGGTTCGGTGGGGTCGTCGGCGGCGCGCGGGTAGCGGCCGGCGGCGTGCAGCGGCAGAACGGTGAGGGACGCCGTGGGGCACCACCACAGCCGGGGCGGGTCCGTCGACTCGGTCGGCCAGGCCAGCCGGTCGAGGACCGGCCGGGCGATGTGGTCCCACAGCCACTCCAGGGTGTCGTGCACGGTGTGCCGGGCGTCTTCACGTACCAGGAAGGTCGCGCCCGGCTCCGCCGCAGCGGCCAGGGCGTGCAGGTAGGTGTTGGCGACCGTGTCGATGCCCGGTACGTCTACGCCGGGCAGCTTCACGACGTCGGTCTTTCCGCCCGGCAGCACGAGGATCGCGTCGCAGCGAATGGTGCTGATGTTGACGATGACGACGGGTCCCTCCGCCGCGGCCGGAGCGAGTTCATCGAATGCCGGCGGACCGAGGAATCCAGCGAACTCTTCCGACTCCCTTACCTCACGCACGAGTTGCTGCCACCGTCGAGCCAGCCGCAGACGTTCTTCCTCGCCCAGCCGGTCCTTCTCGTTGAGCGTTGCGCGGACCTGTTCCAGTTCGGCGGCGCGAGCGGGGTCGTGAGCGGCGAGGGCGGCGAGGTCCCCGCGCAGGTGCAGGGTCGACGTCCACAGCACCGACCGTCCCTGTTCGAGCAGTTCCACCGCCAGCTCGGGCTGTCCGGTGTCGATCGCCAGGGCCGCTGCCTCGCGCGGCATCGCCTTGCCGTCCTGGATGCTCTGTACCTGGTCGTCCCGGTCCAGGCCCGCCCAGCCGAACTCGCGCAGCAGCGTAACCGCCGCGCGGGCCGCCACCAGGGCGTCGGCACGGTCCCCGGCCTCCATCGCGATCCCGGCCCAGCAGCGCGCGGCGAACAGCCGGTCCTGGACGGAGGAGCCGTCCGCTTCCGCCGCCGCCCGGAGAGCGGCCACCGCCTCCTGCCGGTCCGATGCGTCCTCGCCATGATGGAAACGGTCGAGCAGCGCCACGGCCTGGCCGGTCTTCACCTCGGCGTAGACGTAGTCCGTCTTGGCGCACGCTTCGGCGGCCGTCGTGAAGGCGTCCAGCATCTCGCCCTCGTGGACGACGACGCCGTGCTCGTCGGCCCCCATCAGCAGCTTGCCCAGCACCCGGTTGGCGTCGACGGCCGCTCTGCCGCCGGTCACCAGGGCAGCCGCCTTCCGTACCACCTCAACAGCCTCGCTCCGCTGCCCGGCGTCCGCGAGCGCCTGGGCCAGCCGTGCCGCGACGAACGGCCGCTCCACATGGGCCGGCGGCAGGGCGTCCAGCGCGCGACGGGCCGCCTCCACGCCGGCCTCGCCGTGCGCGACGGCGGCCTCCTGCACTCGCCTGTTCGGGTGACCCGTCGGCGCGCGCCGCAACGTCTCCTTCAGGTACTCCTCGGCTGCCTTGGCGTCCCGTTCGTCTGCGGCCCGTCCGGTCAGCTCGGCCCGCGCGCGCAACGCCGCCATGAGCGTGGTCGCCACCTCGGAGGCGCGCTGGGCGTCGTCCGCCGCCGGCGCCGCGCGCAGCACCTCGATCGCGGAGTTCAGGTCGTCCAGCGAGCCGCGCCGCGTGCCGCGGGCGATCAGTGCGGTTGCCAGGTTATTCCGTGACACCACGTCGGGACCGGCGGCGGTGGTACGTCCGACCGCGTCCCGGCCCAGGTCGACGGCCTCGTCCAGGAGCGGGACCTCGTCCGTGTGCCGGGCGAGGGACGACAGCGCCCCGCAGAGGCTGGACTCCAGCGCCGCCCGATCCCCCGGAGCACCGCCAGACTGTGCCAGGGCCGGTCTGCCGATCCCTTCCACGGCGGTGCGGAGCGAGTCCGCGTCCCCGATGGCCTCGTACCGCGCGCGTTCCAGGGCGATCAGGAGCTGCGTGGCCTTGAGGCGTGCGCAGTGACCGCCCGGCAGGACGTCCAGTGCTTCGTGGGCGACGCCGAGCGCCTCGGTGAGGTCCGTGAGCCGCCCTCGCTGGTCGTACCGGTCTCGCAGCACGTCACGCAGTGAGGCCAGCATGAGGGTACGGGCGGGGAGGCCGGGCGGCGCCGACCGCACGCTCTCCCAGTTGAGGGCGACTGACCGGTCCAGCAGGTCGAGGTCTCCGGTGGCCGTGAACTCCCGGTACGCGCGGGCCGCCGCCGCGTAGAGCGCCACCGGCTCGGTGGTCGGCTGCCAGACGACAAAGGGATCGCCCGGCTCGCCTGCAGTGTGGAGCAGCTGGTAGATCAGGTCGGCCGCCTCCGGATGCCCGGCGGCATGCGCACGGGAGAACCAGTAGAACGCCTCCGCGTACTGCTCCCTCCCCACCGCGCGCACGCCCCTCCGGTAGAAGTCGTCGTACGTGTCCTCGTCGACCGGCATGGCCCCCCTTGCCAGGATAAATAGTTCGATACGACCCCAGCGTAGGACGCCGCTCACTACAGTGACGCCATGTCCGAAGAACCCGCACTCGACTACCTGTTGACCACCGATTTCAAGTGGACCCGACGTGCTTTCGAGCTTCTCCAGGCGAGCCGGCTCACCGTCGACCCGTACGAAGCGGGCGGCGCGCCCTGCTTCGTGGTCTCCGGCCCATGCCCCCGCTGCGAGCACCACATGACGGACCGTCAGGTGACCACCGCGCTCGCCGGCCTGGCCGGGCCCGATCGCGGCGCGGAAGGCAGGCCGTCGACCGAAGTGCTGCTGGACGTGACCTGCGGCTGCGTCGATGGGCACGGCAACTCCCCGGAGGGGAAGGTCGGTTGCGGGGCCAGCTTCCGGATCGCAGTGGTCACCGGATGAGCCTGAGGTTCCGGCTGCCGGACGAGCCTCCCACCGCGGCCGACCTGGCGGAGCGCGACCGGTTCCGGCTGCCGAACGAGCCTCCCACCGCGGCCGACCTGGCGGAGCGCGACCGGTTCCAGGCGATGGTGCGTGAGTCCCTGCCGAGTGTGCGGGCCAGCGCGGAGGCATGGCGCAACGGCCTGGCGGCCTTTGTCACCCTGGCCGGCTCCGCGGTCGTGATCAAGGGCCGGACCACCACGGCTGACCTCTCCGTACCGTGGCGGCTGGCCGTCACCGTTCTGATCGGCGGCGGTCTCGCCCTCGCCGTGGCGGGCCTGTGGCACGCCCTGGCCGCTCAGTCCGGCGCCAGGCCACTAGTGGTCACGCTCGCCGACATCCACGACGAGTACGGCTCGATGGACGCCTTCGAACTCGCCCTCGCGATCGGGGCCGCGCGCCGGCTGACGCTCGCCCGCCGCACCGTCGCGCTGGCGCTGGCCTGCCTGTTCATTGGGACGGCCCTCACCTGGTGGGCACCCGGAACGTAACCGGTGAACCCTCGGGGGACGCATGGCCCAAACACTCCTGCGGCAGCCTGCCGAGGATCTCTGTGGACGGACAGGGCAAGCCGCTGGAGATCCCGCTCGCCGCCGTCACCGGCATCACGATCACCGCCGACCGCAATTCACCCGGCCACCAGGTCGCGGGCGACGAGGTTCGGGCGCGCGGGCTGCTGGACGGCGAGGTCCATGTCATGCGTGAACCGGCGATCTCCGGCAAGGCGAGCTCGCCGAAGCCGAACTTCACACCGCCCGGGCTGCCTCCGTCGCGCACCCGTGTCCCCAGGCGCTGCGGGCCAGCCGTTGGTCGATCTCGACGTCGGCGAACGGCATCTCCTCGTCCACCGGATCCAGCCAGGCGGCGCACGTCGTGTTGCGCTACGGAGCGGCAGCCGATCCTTCGGCGGCCGGACATCGCATGGGCCTCTGGGGAAGGAGCAGAGCAGCGAAACCCGGACACGAGCTCGCTCAACAGGACGGGAACCTGGGGAATTGCGTGACCGCGGGCCCGGAATTGCGTGACCGTCCACAACTGTTACCGTTGATGCTCCAAGAGGTCGAGGCCCCCACCGCACGCGGTGGGGGCCTTGGTCTTTACCGCGCCGGCCAACCGAACTACGCGACGAGGTCGTACTGGTACTGCGGCGGCCGGGCGTAGCCCAGCAGCCACCCGAACTTCGGCGACACGTAGTGCTCGGCCAGGCGGAACACCGCGTAGTAGCAGAACGCGGCCAGCGGGATCAGCACGCCGGACAGAGCCTGGGCGTCCAGGCCCAGGCCGTGGCGGGCAGCCAGCGCCACCAGCCAACCCACCAGCGCCGGGACGCCGGTACGGATCAAGGACAGGTACAGGTTCACGAGGACTCCTTGGGTTGGCGGGCGGTCGCGGCGGTCGCCCAGAACATGACCTCTTCGAGACGGAACATCGCAACCTGCTTCTCCGCGCCGGTGGGCAGCTCCGCGTGCAGCATCAACGCCAACTCCAGGCACCCGGACCGGATGTCCTCGTGGGCCTGGCGGCGCTCGTCGGTGTCGGCCGGGTGGAACGTGAACCGGCGAATGACGTCAGCAGCGTCCACGTGCTCACTTCCGGCCGTAGGCGAGGGTGAACAGGAACGCCCAGCCGTGCGGTCCAATCGCCGCATCGTGCGGTTTGCCCTTGGCGCGGAACTGCGGGTAGGCGTCGAAGAAGCGGCGCACACCGGCCTGTGTGCGTGGCCCGTAAGTGGCGGACAGGTCCGCTTCCTCGATGTTCAGGAACCGGGCGGCGCGCAGTGCTTTCTGCAGCGGCTTCGCCGACGGAGTGCTCTTACCGGGCGCGAGCCTGGCCGGGAACGCCGGCGGAACGTACGCGGGCTTGGAAGGTCTCGGCTTGGGCGTCGGTCCGGTCCCGCTGGACGAGGTCTCGGCCCAGGTGCGGAGCGCGGCCTTGTCCGCGAAGTTGCCGATGTTCGTGTCGATCGGGGTGCTGGTGTACTGGTGGAAACGCCACGACGCCTTGATGCCGGGGTTGCCGGGCTTGCCGTTGTAGTGGGCGATCCACAGGCCGTCACCTGCGAACGAGGTCGTCTCGCGGTTGGTCCAGAAGTCGTAGTTGCAGTAGAGGATCACCCGGTGGCTGGGCGCCTTCTTCTGGACGTACCGGATCCAGGCGTCCTTCTGGGCGCAGCTCACCGCTGGGTCTTCCCAGTCGAGGGCGAGAATGTCCCCGGTTCGAAGTGTGATCTTCGACAGGAAGTAGTCGGCTTGCTTGGTCACATTGCCAGGCCGGATGAAGTGGTAGAAGCCGGTGACCAGGCCGGCATCGCGTGCGGTCTTGCGCTCTGCGACCCACTTCGGATTCGTATAGGTGGTGCCCTCGGTGATCTTGATGAACGCGAAGTCGAGTCCGCGAGTGCTGTAGTCGGTCGCCTGGTACGAGGCGACGTCGACTCCTCTTACTGTCATCGGCGCGTACTGCCTTCTCCCCCGCGCCTGAATCGATGATGCCGTTCTTCGTGCTGCCCGCCTCCTACGGGCTGGCACCGCGCGATGCCTGCCACAGCTGGAGTGCGTAGACCACCAGCGGGGCAACGAACGCGGAGATGATCAGGCGGCGGTTAGTGGTCTGCTGCGCCTGGTCGTCCTCGCGCTGCCGCTGCGCGGCGGTCAGATCGCGCTCCAGGGTCTCCAGACGCTGGAGCACGGTGCGCTGGTCGGCCCGATAGACCTCTTCGGTGACGACCTGGTCCAAGCGTGCTGCCAGCGAGGCGAGGTCGGCACGCAGGTCAACACGGAGCTGGGCAATCCCGCCGCGCTGATCCTCGCGCAACTGCGCGATAGCGCGGTGCAGCTCCCACAGGGTGGGCTCGGCGCTCGGCGGCTGCGTCACCGCGCACTCCTCAAGTCGGCGTGCCCCGCGCCACACCCGATCTTACGGGTAGGAGACGACACCGCGTAGGCAACGCGGCGCCTATCGAGCATCGTCCGTGCACTGGCCTCCGATCAGGGAACGTACGGCGCCAGGTCGGCGATCAGCTGCTTGCACTGACCGCAGATGGCGCGGTACGTCGGCGGCTCAGCGTTGGGGTACATGTCCACGGTGTACGTCACTTCCGCCACCGGGCACCTGGCGGTGTGGCACGTCACCCTCATGATGGCGGGTTCCTCTTCCATCAGGTCTTATCTCCGATGACGAGCCAATAGACCGTGGTGGGAGTGTTGTTGGTGCGTGTGATCCATACCGTCGCCGAGATGCTTGAGACGGACGTGATACCGACGCCGGTCACCTGTGTGCCTGGTGCCGTCGTGCTCGGCGTCGCATGGCCGATGAACGTGTTCCCCCGGACGTGGAGTCCGGTGATCGTGACGGAGGTTGGCGTGTTGGCCACGGGGGTGATGGTGACCTTGCCCCACGCGAAGCTGCGGGGAGAGAGCACGCCTCCGATGTCCACCACCATGTCGGCCGTACCCGTACCCGCGCCGTCCCACTCCAGGGAGATGAACGGCGAGCCGTCTCCGGGCGCAAGCGGGCTGTCTCCGCTCGCGAGGATGATGTGGGCCTGCGAGCCGGACGCGATCATCCCTGACTGAATGTCCAGGGTGCCGCCGGACGCCTTGCCGGAGATGCCGGTGGGGATCACCTGCGCCACGTTCGGAGAACCGAACGTCAGCTCTCCGGACTCCAGTCGTGAGTACGTGGTGCCGTCAGCCGATGCCGTCTGGAAACCCGCTTGCCCGTCGCCGAGATTCGGCGCCATGAGCGCGGCCACCGAGCCGTCGCCACGGACCGCCCGGACGACCGCGCCCGTGATCGTCTGCCCGTCGATGGCCCCGGCCGTGACGTTGCTCGCGGTGATGCCGCCCGCCTCCACAACCTCGATGGCGAACATGTCCACCTCGGCCGTGCCCGAACCGCCCTGGTAGTTCAGGTACAGGACTGGCGTGATGTAGCGGACGCTGGAGTGCAGTTGGGCGGGTGCATTGGCGTTCGGCGTCTCCGCTCTGACGGGGCTGGCTGCGGTGCCCTTGATATAGCCGGTGTACGTCACCCAGCCCGCCCCGACGGTCAGCTCCCTGGAGTCGGCTGCCACATAGAACTGGCTGGAGAGCGAGTTCGCCCCGGAGTTGTTGACGAAGGTGACGCCGTCGGCGGCCAGCCCCGCCACCCCCGCGTACAGCTTCTGATTCGTGCCGGGCGTCGAGTTGGCGACGATCTGCCGCACCCGAACACTGACGCGGTAGGTCACCGACGGGTCGAAGGGGATCTTCGCATCGGGCCGGTAGGCACCCTGTACGAACCCTGCGGCCCGCATCACGTTGCCGCCGGACTGAGCGTCCGCGACCGCGACCGTCGTCATCGTGCCCGACGCCGAGTTCAGCCACTTCGATGCCGAGTCGCCAAAGTCGTACCACTTCTGCCCGACCTGCCCAGCCAGTCCTGCCGTCAGGCGGTCGACGGCGATCGTTCCGGCTTTGATGCTGGCCGCGTCCAGGGTGCCGGTCAGCACCGACGCGCCGTTGATGGTGGTTGTCTGCGGTATCTGACCTGCGCCCATCTGGGTCGGCGGCAGGGGCACCCCGGCACCAATCGAGCCGGTCACCGTACCCGCGCTGCCCGCCGTGGTCGCAGAGGCTACCGTGCCATTGACGTTGGCGGCCGAGATCACCAGGTTCGTCGCATCGATCTGCGTCGCTTTGATCTTCCCGACGGTGATCACGGTGGCGTCGATCGAGGAGATCACACCCGACGCTGCGGTGATCGTCCCGGCTGCCAACTGGTCAGCGGTGACCGTGTTGGCGACGAGCCGGTCACCGGTGACGCTCAGTGCCTTGATCTGGGCGGCGGTGATGCTTGCGGCAACGAGCCGGTCTGCGTTGACCGTCCCGGCGGTGAGCACGAGGCCGTCGATCTCACCCGCGACCAGTTTCGGTGTGGTTACCGCGCCGTCGGCCAGAGCAGTACCGTCCACCGCCCCTGCCTCGATCTTGGCTCGCGTGACTGCCCCGTCGGCCAGGGACAGTTCGGTAACGACGCCGGCCAGCACCTCCTGCGCGACGACCGGGGCCGGACCGGCCGGGCCTGCCGCAGCGGACGGATCGGAGGCCTTACCGGACGTCGACACGCACACGAGGCGCACCCACACCGGCCCGTCGGCGGGCACGGTCATCGTCTGGCCCTGTGCCGAGTAGAACGCGGCGAACAGGGAGCTACTGGGGAAGTCGGCACCGGTGGAGAAGTGGACCTCCACACTGGTGAAGTCGGCCGGGGCCTGGCTGCCGTCGGTGAACTTCCCGTCCCAGGAGACGGCGACACCTCCACGGACGGAGGCGGTGGTGGGGGTGGTGGGGACGGGCGGGGTGGGGCCGTTGACAGCGGCCAACGCCACGGTGCCGTCCGGCTGCATGCCGATGCTGCCTCGCAGCAGGCCGCCGTCGTCGTAGACCACGATGGAGCCGTTCTCGATCGAGGAGTTCGCCAGGCGACTGGTACGCGACAGATCACGCACCAGGCGCTCAAGGTTGGCGATCCTCGCTGCGAGGACGGCGAGCGTGTCAGCCAAAGGGGTTCAGCCTCCGTAGATGAAGGAGTCGACGGGCGCGAGGCTCACCGTCATCCGCTCCTGCTGGTCCCCCTGCGCCGGCGTGAGTGTCCATCCGGTCACCCGCGCCCAGCCGTCGTAGTCGGTCCACTGATCGTGGACCTGCACCCACACGTCGTCGCCCACCTGGAACGAGCCGAAATGGGCGGCGGGGTGGTCAATGATGTCGACCTGCTCGATCGAGCCGCGGTTCTGCCGGGCGATCCGCCCCGCGCGGGCCTTCGCTGCGAGCTGGTCCTGTCCTTTGATGGTGGGCAGGTCCAGCACCTCCTCCAGGCGCAGCCGCCCATCCCGGACGGCATCGGTGGCGCGCCTCCGGGCCCGCCCCTCCCCCGACCCGAGAGCGAGGACGACTTGCGCGTAGGCGTCACCGTCGTAGGTGACCGGCATCAGGTCGGCGATGTTCACGCCGCTGGTGAACGACACGTCCGTGCGGCGCGTGCCCAGGCGGGGCCAGCCCAGACGGATGCGCCGCTCGGGCTGTCCGCCCACCCAGGCCACCTGTTCGGTCCACTCCGGGCCACCGAACACGGCAACCGCGTCGGCGACGATGTCAGCCAGTGCGCGGGACTCCCACCAGGTGGACGCATACGGCTCCTCCGGGGTGCCGATCGTCGCCTTCGAGGCGCTGGAGTCGACGACCACACCCAGGTTGCCGTCCGGCTGCGCCTGGCAGTAGGCCCACACGTCCCTGATCACCTTGCACGGGTCGCCGTACGTGTAGGGGCCGCGGCCGTCGAGGTTGCCGTGCAGGTCGTGGCGCTTGTTCAGGTAGGAGCCGAACCCGGCAGCCTCGATCGGGTACTTGCCGCCCTCCGGTTCAGCCCGCCAGATCAGGCCGCCCCACATCAGCTTGGAATCCCGTTCGGCGAAGATCAGCGTGGTGCCGGGGTCGACCATGCTGCCCAGGACATGCGCCAGATGCGGCTCCAGCGTGGCCTGCAGCCCCCCGGGCCCGTTCAGCTCCGGGCCGTAGGTGACGTCGCTCAGCGGCAGATCCCATGCCAGGACTCTCCCGGTGACCGCATCACACGTCAGGTAGCGGTAGGAGTGCACCGTCAGATCACGCCCTCTTCGAACTCCACGTCCGTGATGAGGGAGGTGCCGCCGTCCACGCCGAGGTTCCCGGTCTCGGCCTTGGACATATAGGTCTGCAGAGACAAGACCTGGGTGGTGCCGCGCATCGCGGCAGAGATAGTCAGGCTGTCGGCGAGCACGACGGTGTTGCGGCGGGTGTTGGCGCCCTGGTCGTCGTCGATGATCGTGTCCTGGCCCTGCGTGGTCCCGAACACCTGCTGCATGTGGGCGAAGACGTCGGCGCTGTCCAGACGCAGTCCGGCGATGGTGGTCACGATCTTCGCGGTGACCGCCCACGGCGGTACGTCTATGGTCCAGCGGGCCGCCGCCGGCCAGGTGTGCCAACGGTTGTCTTGGTACACGAGCCGGTTCAGCGTCGCGCCGGGGAAGGAGGTCTGCAGTTTCCGGGTGCGGCGGGGGTTGGCGATCGTCCGCAGGTCGGTGACCATCGCGTTGGTGACGGTGGCGCAGTTCGGGGGGAGCACGATCCGCGCGAGCGGGATCGCGGTCATCCCCGCCGGTGGCTGCGTCGCCGTCGGCGACACGTTGGAGACGACATAGAAGAAGCCGATGTCGTCTTTGGTCGGGTCCAGGTTGCCCTCGTACTCAGGGTCCAGGACCCGCAGCACCACCAAGTCGGTGCGGCCCTGTGCCCCGGTCGGGGCGATGTTCACCGGCGCCGTGCCCACGTTGTACTGGGTGTAGGAGCCCTGCCCCCACGAGGCGCCGCGCACCACCCCGGAGCCGTCGCCGATCTGTACCCCGGCACCCGGGGTCGTCTGCTGGGTGACCTTCATGTCGTTGTACTCGGTCACGCCCTGCGACCCGCGCGACAGGTCGCGGATCATCATGCGCATGGTGCGGGCGGGGTGCTTGCCGCCGGTGACCATCATCGGGGGCTGAATCAGTGTCATCTCGGTGTCCTCACAGGGCGGTGTAGGCGTCGCGCCACGACAGGGTCAGGCGGCAGGTGTTCGTGTAATCGGTGGCGGTCCACCGGATCTCGCTCGTCTTCGGTGGGATCTGGAACAGGTCCAGACGGGACCCCGAGGTCAGCGCCGGCGCCGCGTTGCCGGACCCGTTGCGCAGCACCCAGCGCGTTCCCGGCCGGGTGTCGATGTCGATCCACTCCCCTGCGGCGAGACTCGTCTGCAGCTGCAGGTAGCGGCCGGTCTCCACCACCCACACCTTCGGATTGGTGACCGGCCCGTCGATACGCAGCTGCGGCCAGGCGGCCACGTCGCCCCCGTTGGTCACCCAGCCGGGCCGCTCCGACGGATCGGAAACCCCGGTGGTGATCGGGGACTCCACAGGGGCCGTGAACCCCTGTGAGTCGTTGGAGATGTCCAGCGGCAGCACGAGGCCCTGCGCAGTGTCGGCATGCCAGCGCGGATCCGTCGCCGCGAGCTCCAGCGTGAGCGGGATCCACCCGTACAGGGCCTGCGACATCGACACGGCCTCCACACGCCGCCACCTGCCGTACAGGCGCTTCACGTTCCGGCCAGGCCACTTGGCTCGCAGCACGGCCAGCGCCCCCGCGGTCTTGCGGATGTTGTCGGCTCCGGTGACCTGCTGCAGCTGGGCGAGGAGATCGAGGGCCGCGCCCGGATCGTCGGGAGTGCGGATACCGGCCTCGATCGACACGGTGCGCGTCCCGAACAAATCCAGGCCCGGGAACCCGCCGTCATCGCTGGGGTTGTCGACGTCTGCGGTGCGCCGGTCGGGAGCGCCGAGGCCAGTGACCTCCCCGACCGGCAGCAGCGTGCCCGTTCCGATCACCAGGCCCCCGACATCGAGCTGGTAATCGCCAAGCGCCGTCACAGCTTTCCTCCTCGCTGCGCGGCCCGAAGACGGCGCATCACCTCTGCGCCCATCTCCTGCGCCACTGCGTGGCCGTCCCCGCCGGTGGTGACCGACACCGGCATGTGCCCAATCAGTGGCCTGTCCGTCTCCTTCACCACCACCACCACCTGCACCCCGCCCGAGGGGTGAGCATCCATGCGGGCAGGACCCGTCACGCCCTGCGCGGTGAGCATGTATCCGAAGCGGTGGGCGACGTCCTCGAGAACCTGCTTCGCCGCCGACCGCTTGGCCTGCCCGAGCGGGATGTACGCCTCCCCGCCAGTGGACGGCTCCGCGAACCTGACCAGTCCGTTGCTCGTCGCGTACAGGCCGGGCGTCAGCACGCCACCTGCCGCGTACGAGAGGCCCTTGTTGGCCCGTCCCAGGTCGGCAAGAAGCTGGCCGGCCCGAGAGCCGAGGGCCTTCTGCAACTGGGACTTGCCCGCGTTGGCGACCTCGATGATGCGGTCCTCGCCGAGCTTGGTGGCGTCAGCGACCTGGTGGATGCCTGTCTTGTTCGTCTTGACCGCGGCAATGATCGTCAGCAGGTCGGCCAGGTCCTCGTCGGACAGCGTCGCCGACGCCTTCTTCGACGCGTCGTTGGCCTTCTTGGCGTTCTTCTTACTCTTGACGGCCTGCGCCGCAAGGTCCTGCGCGGCCTGGTCACCCTGTGCGGCCAGCCTGGACGCCAAGTCTCCGTAGCCCTCGGCCGCCAGCGTCGCGAGGTTCTTCTGGAACTCGGCAGTCTGCTTCGTCGCCCCACCGAGCTGGCTGGTGTAGTCCGACAGGGACGCTTTCGCGGCGTCTGCCAGCTTCTTCAGGTCACCCGCCATGGAATTCAGGTACTTCGAGCTGCCCG
Organism: Streptomyces rhizosphaerihabitans; assembly: GCF_025399795.1. GTDB lineage: Bacteria > Actinomycetota > Actinomycetes > Streptomycetales > Streptomycetaceae > Streptomyces > Streptomyces rhizosphaerihabitans. The sequence continues at coordinate 249,619 of NZ_JAODTZ010000001.1, forward strand.
TGGCCATCTTGTGGGTCAGATTGATGCCGTCGGCGCCCATCGCCTCCAAAGCGTCCGCGACGTCCTGACCGGCACGGCGGGCCACCGTCGCCAGGTCCTTACGCCACCGCTGCGCCTCCCCCACCGACTTGTGCAGGTTCTTCGCGAACTTACCCAGGTCCAGGGCGGTGCCGTTCTTGTTCATCGAGTTCGACGCGATCGACGACAGCGAGAACAGTCCGTCCATGCCGCCCGCTGGCGTGTACGACCAGTTCGAGAGGCCGCCCTCGGCGTGGTACTGGACGCTCGCCCCGAACCGGTGCGCCACCTCGTCGAGGATCTGCTTGGAGCGGGCCCGCTTGGACGGAGCCAGCGGAATGTATGCCTCGCCCGGGTACGTCTCCGGCTCGGCCCACACCCGCCACGAACCGGCAGGCGCTATCTCGGCGATGTGGTTCTCCCGGCGCCCGCGGCCGCCGGCATGAAGGCCGCCGTCCGCGTAGAACGACAGGATGCCGCCGTCTGCCCACTGCGGTTTGTTCGCAACCAGCCCGGTGCCCCCGATCCGGGGGATCACCTGCACTGACACCGGCGCGGGCGGGTTCACACTGACGCTGATGGTCTTCGTACCGGGGATCTCCCGCACGCTCACGCCGATCGCGTCCAGCTGCGCCTGGACGGCCGCCATGTCCCCTGACAGCAGGGCAGAGGTCAGGGACGAAGCCGCCTCGGTGCCCTTCGACTTGGACACCTGCGTGATCAGGTCCAGCATCCCCGACCACTCGCCCTTGGCCTTCCCACCCGCTGTATGGAACGCAGCAACCACGCTCTGCAGGTCCTCGGAGCTGATCGGCGGATCCGCACCCCAGATCGCCCGGATCTGGTCCATCGCGGTGGTCACATCACCCGACAGCAGGGCCCGCTGCAGAGCCGTCGCTGCATCCGAGCCCTTCTCCGCGGCGACCCGCGCCAACAGGCCCATGCCGCGCGACAGCTGCGTACGGGCGGCCGAGCTGCCAGCACGAACGGCGCGGCTCATGTCGCTGACCGCCATCGCCTGCATGACACGGCCGAACTTGCCGGCGTCGTTGGTCTCGGCGGCCTCCGCGAACTGCTTGGCGATCCTCTTGCCGTAGCGGGCAGCGATCGCGGGCAGCTGCGCCAGACCCGCCCGGAACGCAGGCTGGGCACGGGCCGTCGACTCGGTGATGACCGACCCCAGCTCGTCGGCAACCTTCGTCTTGCCCTTTCTGAGCTGCTTCACCAGCTCGTCCAGGATCGGCGCCGAGGTCACACCGAGTTTGGCAAAGTGGTCGGTGAGGTCGCCGTAGCCAGCCATGGCCAGCTGCGACAGGTTGCCCTGGAAGCTGCGCTGCGCCTTCAACTGACTGCGCAGCTCCCGCAGATAGTCCTCCAAGGTGGCCTTGGCGTTCTTGTTGGACTTGGCCACCTTGTCCTGCGCTGCCTGCCAGGCTTTGGCCGGATCGACGATGGCACCCAGTGCCTGCGCCATGGCCTTCATTTCGTCGGTGTACTGCGGCAGGCCGTCCTTGCCGGTCGGCACCAGCAGGTCCAGGTTCCACGCCTTGGCCGCGCCGACCTTCGCCTGCTGCACCTTGGCGTTGACGATCTCCATCGCGGCAGCGAGTTCGGACTCCTTCTTCACCGCCGATGACCAGATGTGGTGCTGCTTGTCGAGGACGTCCATCGCGGACTGCCCCTCGGCGGTGAGGGTTGAACTGACCTGCCCGGACTGGTCCACCGTGGCGAAGGAGGCGTTGCGCCAGACGTCCTTCTTGAGGTTGGCGAGCTTCGCTCCGCCAGAGGTGATGGCGTCCAGGGCGGACGCCATGTCGATGCCGACCTTCTTCAGCTTGGCCGCGTCATCGGAGTTGGTCAGCGACTCCGTCAGTGCACGTAGTCCCGCGCCCTGGTCTCCTTCCTCTCGTTCGGCGCGCAGAGCCTGCACCAGGTCGTCGGTGGCCGCCTTGGCTTGCTCCTTCGAAGCCGAGTACGCCGCGTAGGCGAGCACACCCACCGTCAGCAGCGCCGTTAGACCAGAGACCGCTAGGCCCGCACCCTTCAGTACCGCCGGCATGACCGAGCCGCCTGCCTGGGCTTCCGCCTGAGCGATCCGGAACGCTTGCCACTGCGCCGTGATCCGCGTGATCGCGGCGAGAGCAAGCGCCCCTGAGGCGGATATCACCAGCAGCCCTGCACCGATGGACTTCAGCGGGCCCGGAGCGTCCGCGATCGACCCCGCGAACACCGACAGGGCGTTGCCGACGCTCTGCAAGACCGGCAACAGGGCCCGCCCCAGGTCGATCCCTAATGCCTTGCTGCGGTTGACGAACATCTCCCACTGGCCGGCGGTGGTGTTCATCTGCATCTGGAACGCCTTGTGGGCAGCCCCGGCCCGCTCCACCTCGCTGGCGATGCCCTGGTAGGTGTCGGCGTAGTTCTTGCCGTCGTTGGCGGCCAGCGCGAGCATCGCGCGGGAAGCCCGCACGTCGTGGAACAGGGTGGTGATCTCCTCGGCGGAGCCGTGCGTGGCCTTGGCCAGCTTGTTCACTACGACGTACAGCCCGTCTTGCTGCACCGCTGATGCAGCCGACTCGTAGCCGAGCTTGCGCATCGTGGCGCTCAGCTCTTGCGTGGGCTGCATCAGCCTGGTCATCAGCATGTTCAGGCCCGTCGCGGACTCCGCAGCGGGAACACCCGCCAGGGTCACCGCGGCGTATGCGGAGGCCAGGTCGTCGAAGCTGATCCCCGCGGCTGCGGCCATCGGCACGATGTCGCCTAGGTGCAGGGCCAGCTCCTCGAAGCTGATGACGCCCTTGTTCACCGTCTGGAACATCACGTCCATCACGTCGGACGCCTTGGAAGCGGGCAGGCCGTACGCCTTGAGCACACCCAGCAGGGCCCGCGAGGCGATCTCCGTCGTCGTCAGGCCCGCGCTGGCACCCTTCGCGGCCACCGCGAGGATCGTCATCGCGTCCGAGCCGTCGAAGCCGGTCGACACGACCTGGTAGAGGCCCTCGGCGAGCTGGTTCGCGGATTGCGTCACCTCCGTCGACAGGGCAACGATCTTGTCGGTGAACCCGCCGACCGTGGCCTGGTTGATCTGCCGGGAGATCGTCATGACGTTCGCCATGCGCTTCTCCAGCGCGACCGCACCCACGACGCCGGCGGCGAGGACCGCCGACAGCACCGCCCCGGTGCGCAGGTAGCCGTCGATACGGGCCTGCGTCGCCACGCGGGTCTCCGCGAGCGCAGCCGCCTGCGCCTGCCGTACGGCGGCGGCGTTGGCTCCGGCACGCGCCGCCGCGGCGGCCTCCGCCTCATTGCGGGCGGTCAGCGTCTGCGTGGCTCGCGCATCAGCTGTCTGCCGGGCCTGCGTCGCCCGAGCCGAGACGCCGGCCGCGCGGGCAGCCGCAGCCTGCGCGGCAGCGGCTCGCTCCTCCTGCACCGTCTGCGCCTGCGCGGCGCGTGTCGCCGCCGCCGCGGCGGCGTTCGAGGTGGCCTGCGCGGCAGCCGCACCCCGGCCCGTCGCCGCCTGCGCGCGGGCCGCCATGGTCTGTGCGAGAGCCTGGGCGCGCAGGGTGCGCTCCCCAGCCGCGGCCGCCACAGCCCGCTCCCTCTCCGCTTTCGCGGCGAGACTCGCCGACAACGCCTGCGCCCGCCCCGAACGTTCGGCTGCTGCTGCGGCAGTCCGCTGCGCGGCCGCAGTGCGTTCCAGGGCTGCGGTGACACGGGCCTGACCAAGGACCGCGTCAGCCGACGCAGATGCCTGCAGGCGGGCCAGCCGCTGCGTGGCTGACCCCGTCTCCAGCAGCGTCCGGTTGACCTGCTGCAGCTGCCCGTCGAACTGGCGCAGCTGCGTCGCGGACTGGCGCAGACCGCCCGTCAGCCCGCCAGTCTGCGCCTGCAGATTGACGTACAGGTTGTAGCCGGTGCTCACCTACCGCTCCCGCCTGGGCTTGAGCCCGATCTTGACCCCGCGCCCGTCCGGACCGTCCGGTACCTGCTCCCGCTCCATGGCCAGCAGCTCGCATCCCGGACAGGTACGGCTGTCAGTGACGTACGCGAACCGGTGACCGCCCAGCTCCGGCTGCCACTCATCCGCCCTGGTGCCGCACCCGGTGCACGTCGCCCGCGTGTACGCCAGCCACGCCAGCGCCTTCGCCCGGTCCAGCGCCGTCCACCGCCCGTCACCGGCCCCCATGAACTGGCTGTGCGGCATTCCATAGGTGTGGCATAGCTCTAGCTCTGCCCGGAACGACGGATCGGAGATCAGCCTTTTCCCAGGTCCGCGCGGAGCGTCTGGTTGATAAGGAGGGCTGCGGTGAACAGAGCTTTGGCCTCGGCATCCGCCCATGTGTCCAGCAACTCCTGGGCGTCGGCGATGCTCATGCCATCCACCACTTCGCCGGCGTCGTCGCGTTCGACGTGGCAGGCGGAGATGAGGGCTGCCGGGAACGTCTCGACGTTGTACTCCATACCCTGGTCGGCCTGCGCCTCGCTCGGCGCGTGCTCGCGCAGCAGCTGCTCCCACACCGGCCGGGGCAGCGCCCGGAATGTCAGAGCCAGCGTCACTGCTGCAAGCGCCTCCTGAGACCCGTTCAGGGCCGCATCAGCGGCCAGGACATGCGGGTTGGACGCAACCCAGGCGTCTCGCTGGTCCTCACGGATGCCCTGGTCGGCGCACTCTGCCAGCGCCGTGGCCCGGGCCTTCGCCAGTGCCAGCGCCGCATCGGTGACAGCCGTCTTGGCGTCTTCGTCATCACAGATCGACAGGGTCCGCTCGGGCAGCTTCCGGGCCCGCAGCCGGTTCATCTTCGCGGCCCAGTGCGCGTCCCTCGCAACAGCAGCGGCCGGCAGTTCGACAGTGGTCATGCGACATCCCCCAGTCAGTTGGCAGCCGGCACGGCGGCGTCGAGCTTCGGCGTACCAGAGATGGCGAAGGTGACGGTGAACTTCGCCGGGTCCGAGCCCGCCGAGTAGGCGGGAGCGCGACCCGCGACGCGCACCGGGAAGACGTCCATGGACTTACTCGACGGAATATCGCCCTTGCGCAGGAGGACGACGAAACCCACGGCGCCCTTCGACAGAAGGGTCTCGATGGTCTCCGCCGTCTGGTCCTCGTAGAAGGTCAGGCTGGAGGCGTCGGCCTTGTCCTCACCCGGGATCGACGTCGTCAGAGTCGACCCCATGTCGGGAGTGTCGACCGGGGAGTTGGCCAGCGACCAGCCCGCAATGTCGGAGACCGCGCCGGACAGGTCAGTGGCGTTGCTTGCCGTCAACTCGGGACGAATCGGCACGTTGCCCGCGTCGGCGATCATCTTCAGGAAGTAGATCTTCGTGACGCCACGGCGCATGAACCGCTGCTGGGTGGTACCCAAGGGGGTTTCTCACTCTCCGGGGACCCCGGCCCCAGATACGCGGAGGCCCGTCCCCAACAGGTCGCAAATGCGAGCCAGGGGGTCAGCCCGTGCCATGTGGCCGGACGTCCGCGAGTGGGCCTCCGCGGTGAGGTGCGCTGCGATCAGCTGTTCGGCGTCGAGACCGTCAGCACGAATCGCTGCACGTAAGTGTAGGTGGAGCTAACGACACTGGTCCCGTCCTCACGGTCCAGCTCCCGGCCGATCACCGTCGCACCCACGACGCTGATCGAGTTGGCGTACTGTCCGCTGCCCGGCACCCGCGCCAAGAACGCCTGACGCACCTTGTCAGCGTGCAGTGACGCCTGCTCGGCGGTGGTGCCCACCGAGGACACCTGCAGCAACACGCGGGCATCCGCATCAGTGTCACCGAACGCCGGCCCGATACCAGAGGTCTGTCCCAGCTCGTACAGCACGCTGTACGGGATGGTGTTCCCCGTCGGCAGCGACGTCGACGTGGGCGCGGTCCCATACCCACAGGAACGGGCGGTGGCCGTCTGCAGCATCGCCTGTACAGCAAGCGTCACTTGGCGCCCCGACACACTCATCTACTCGTCCTCCTCCCCGCCTGCCACCCTGGAAGCGGTGACGAGCAACGCCTCATGCGCGTCCGCTGCAAGCTCACGTCCATCTCCCGTCGGCGACCTGCCCCAGCGCATCAATGAAGAGGGGACGCACCGTTTCCACAGCCGGGCCGACGTGAGGATAGGGAGGCTGGTCATAGATGCGACCCAGACTGTCCGGGCCGATATACCCGTACTCCAAGCGCCGCGCCTGCGGCTTGTTCGTGCCCACGACCCCTGTCACCACGTCGCCGCCCACGAACACCTCGTGCGCCCAAGACCGCCGATAGTCACCCGTGATCACGTTCGGGCCGGGCCTGCCGCTCGCGTTCGCTTTGATCCGGGTCTCCAGCAGCATCGCGTAATGACGCACCACCGACACCGTCTGTGGCAGCACCAGTTCGGCACGACCCTGCAGAGCGGCGGCGACCTGAGCGGCGTTGCTGTAGGCGCCCGCACGGGAAGGCCGGTTACCGGGGGACGACATCGGTCACCTCCTGCGACTGCCACCCGCCAAGCGCCCACTCCGAAAGAAGCCGCAGCATGGACCGGGTCAGCTCGTTGGGGCCGCCGTCCATCAGGTCGTGCCGGGCCAGCGCATGCCGCTCCAGCTCGCCCGCATCGATCGCGGAGAGGAACGCCGCGGCGGCCGGGCCCGGGTCCGGGGGCACCCCGACGACGACGTGGGCCAGGCCCTCGAAGTCGTCCTTGGTCTTTGGGGAAAGGAACAGCACCAGTTCCGCCGGCTGCCCGGCGTGCTGGCGAAGCGAGTAGCCGGAAATGTGCTTGGAGATGTCGCGTCCGTCGAGAGCCAACGAACTGGCGGCCTGGTTGGCTGTGATCCGCACCTCACGCAGCTGATCATCCATGTCGATCAGCCTACGGACCGGCGCGGACAGCCCCAGTCGCCGCAGATCGGCGGCCAACAGCGCCCCATCCCACTACGATGCGGGCACACCGAACCGCAGGGGGCAATGGTGGGGTTCATGGCTGAACGTCGCAGAAGCAGATCTCACGACCGCTTGGCGGCCACGTGGGTCACGTGCGCGGAGGGGGTGGCCAAGCCCGTGCCCAAACGACTCAGTACAGCCTGCGGATTCTTCGAGCAAACCCAGGTGATCATCACCCACGAACTGCTCACCGAGATGTACGTGCCTGACACGGCCGCTCAGGCCGACCGGCTGCGCACGCTCCTTACCGCAGCCGCTGAAGCGACCCAGTTCGCACCGCGGGACTGGACTCCCTTCCTCGCTCCCGAAGAGGCCGGATCCTCGGCATACCTGAAGATTGTCGGCCGCGAGATCCGGGGAGCGAGCTACATCTTCGTTGCCCACATGGATCACTAGGGTGTTTCTTTGGATCTTCGTTCCGAGAGTTCGGGGCGCGCGATACAGTGCGCGCCGTGAACATACCCGGCTGGTCCGTCTGGATCGTTCTCGGTCTGGCAGCCTTGCTGCAGGCCCTCGGCCTCGTTCCCGTCATTCGCCGACTGCGCGGATCCGACTCCGCGATGCGTTTCAAGGCGCGCCTTGACCTGCTGGACGTCATCGGCTCCCTGCTGCTCTTCGGCGGCCTGCTGCTGGGTCTCGTAGTGGCGGAATCCTGGTTCTGGCTCACCTTCGCTGGCTTCGCGCTCATGACCGCCGTCTACGTCGTCAAGGGTGCCTACTGGCTCCGCGCCCGCCGCCCCACGGCCTGATCCAAACGACAGGCCCAAGTCCTGCCAGCCCCACCTCCTGGACGCAGAGCCGCGAGGTCGACGCGGTCAGATCGCAGACGAGGCGAAGGTGATCCGCTCGGTGAGCCGGGTGGTGCGGCAGATTTCCACCGTGGACGCTTCGGTAGCGTCCTCGGCCAGCCAGATGCGGCCCGTCCGGCCGTCCGCACCCTCGGTGATTACCTCTACTAAGTCACCAGGCATGGCGACCGGCGCCGCTGTCGGCGTCACCAGCCGGTACCAGGCCGCGCCCTCCGACAGCCAGTCGAAGCCGAGGATTTGAGCGACCACGATCTGCCCGTGCGAGGACAGCACCGCGCCCGCACCCTCGTACACGACGCTCGTCGGGGTCTCCCCAGGCTCCCCCGTCGCGGGATCCAAGACGGGCTGACCGGCTGTACGGGAGATCCGCACCGTGTCGGTCAGCAGCGCCTCAAGGTCGTTGCGGGCCTGCGCAATATCCACCACTGCTCATGCTCCCGTCGTCTGCGTGGACTCGTCCAGCCACGTCGTACGGACGACCGCGAGGGAGTTCGCGTCGGAGATGTCCAGGACCCGCCATGTCCGGTTGAGCAAGCCAGGGTCCTGCGTGGCGACGGTGACCCGTACATGGTCGTCCCGTGAGCCGAGCGGCGCGCCCAGCGGGGTCAGCAGCCGGTAGCGGTTGCGGGTGTCGTCGGCGTAAGCCTGCCCTTCCAGGGACAGGACCAGGCCGGGCCCGCCTTGGGAGAAGACCGCCCCGGTGCCCTGGTAAAGGACTAGGTCCGGGCCGGGCTCGTAAACGCCAGTGTCCGGGTTCAGGATTTGCGGTCCCGGGCGGAAGATCTCGACAGTGTCCACAAGGATGCGCGTCTCGACGATGGTGGCGACGGCCGCAAGCGTAAGCCCCTCGGAGGGCGGCGGAGTGCTCATACCTCGAGCCTAGAGAGGGTCGCGGACAGCCCCCGTTATGACAGGTTCGGTGCTGGAATCCAGACGCGGGCAGGCAAGCCGGGGCCGTTTCCTGTTGGGACCGTAATCGAGATCATTCGCTCACGTTCTGCCGGATCGTGTGGTCACTGATGCGCAGTGCCTTTGCGAGTTGGCCGTGCAACTCGCTGGGGAGCGAGCCAGCTTCGAGTGCACAGGCGTGGAGGAGACCACGGCAATCCTGCGCTTCTCGGTCTGTGGCGAGGGCGATGAACACGGGGTGCGCCAGGGCCTCTCGGGCGGCGTAGCCATCGGTTGCCTTGACCGCCCGGCGATGCAGCTCCGCGACCAACAGGCGCCCGGTCGGGTCCTCGGGCGAGGCAACCACGTCCAGCATTGTCAGTCCTAGCCGCATATTAAAGACGGTCATGTCGTCCCCATCCGGACGTTCAAGGTAGGTGGTCACCAGGTTCTGCAGGGGGCGCCGCCACTCCAGACCAGCAGTCCGGCGGCACAGGACAGTCAGGCAGTCCGTGACGGCGCATTCCCACGGTTCCCCGGACTCCGTGGTGGTCAACAGGTTGTTGGCGCCGAGGGTGTTCCCCGTGGCGAGGGCGGCAAGGACGGCGACCTGCCGGCCGTCGAACATGCGCTGCCCGACACCGCGGTGTGCCTCGACATGAGCAAGGGCGTCGGCCCAGCGGCCTGCGGTCGTAAGGGCTCGCGTCCCGTCCGCGAGGAGGACCCGCCACAGCCAAGCGCGAACCTTTCGACGGTCCTCGGCAATCGCAGTGATGTCGACAGGTACGGCAATGTCCTCGACCTGGGTTGGGGTGCCGGTGCTGACAGCGTCGAACAGTGCGAGGAGGCTTTGGTGGCCGGCTGCGTGCTGCCCGGCACGGATTTGGAGGCGCGCGAGGTTGACGACGGGTTCGAGAGCCCGGATAGCGGTCCTGCCGGGCAACGGGACGGCGTGCAGGTAAGCGGCAGCGTGCTGGTGGCACATCGTGCGGGCAGTGTTCGGGGCACCGATGTCGGAGGCGATCAGTGCGGCCTGGTTGTAGACCGTGGAGGCCACGCTCGCATCGTCCAGTTTCGCCGCGGTGCTGGCGAGTTCGGCCAGTGCATGCACGCGTTGGACCAGAGGGAGGCAGGCAGGGCGGGGACGGGCGACGAGGGGGAAGCGTTGGGCTACGGCGTCAGGGAGTTTCCACACGGTCCGCGGTACTCCTCTCCGTGGCGGGGTCAGGACCGAAGATGACGGTCTTGGCGGCAACCACGAGGGCGGCCTGTGTGGGGTAGGGCAGGCCGATCCGGTTCCAGGCGAAAAGCACATGGTGGGCCAGGACGTCACGCAGGCCGCGGTGAAGCTGTCCGGAATCGGTGAGACGGGCCAGTTCCTGTCCAGCATCGGTGTAGGCGCGGGCCCATCCGGCGACGTGGGCCAGTGGTCCGCCCGTGCACATCAGGTCTTCCCCGTTGACGGAGATCAGTCGATGCACGGCGGCGGGGAGTCGATCTCGGCTGTCCCGCTCGGTGCCGGGGGGTAGCGGACGATGGGCGCCGACGCGTGCCCAGACGTCGCCCTGCTCGTACCAGTCCAGTCCGGCGGACCGCATCAGGAGGCTGCACAGCATGAGGGACGTCTCGCGCCGGTGTTTGCCGGCGTTGCCTGGGAGGTGATCAATCAGGCTGCGACTGTCACGGTGGAAAAGGCGGTGCGCGGATGCCATGGCTTCGACGCCGCCGAAGGCGTGCACCTCGGGTTCGTAGATGATCTCCGTCCACCCTTTGATGTACCCGTCGGCGATCAGCGCGTCCAGACCCTGGCCGATGCGGTCGTGCGCGCCGGCGGCAGGCAGGTAGCGCACGCGCCAGCACGGGCGTTTGCGGACCAGGAACCAGGCGGTGAGCGCGCCTTCGTCCTCTGCGGTGCGCAGAAGGGGGGCGAGTTGAGCCAGAGCGACTGACTCGGCGCGTTCCCAGTCCGGGAACACGACATTGGTCTGGCACCAGGTGGGCGAGTTCATGAGGCGGTCTCCGTGATGTTCACGCCAGGGCGAGGAAGGTGTCCCAGTGCGGTGCGGGCGCGCCGCCCGTGCTGAGGGTGTGCAGGGCGAGGGCGGCTCCGGCTGCTCCATCGAGGAGTTCCGGGTCGTAGTTGTCTTGGTGGAGCGCGGCGATCAGGCGGCTGGTCAGGCGCGGAAGCTCCGCGGCGATTTCGGCGTTGCCCGTCTCGGTGGCCATCCGCCATGCGGCGTGCAGCAGTCCAGCCATGCCGTGGCACAGCCCGATCTCGGGGAGCTTGCCCAGTTGGAGCGGGTCGCGCAGGGTCGCGAGGATGGCGTTCTCGGCTGCCCGTACCCGTGCCGGGTCGCGGAGGGCGAGTCCAGCCAGCTGCTGGGCGCGGGCGGTGCCACTGACTCCGTAACACCAGGAGGGCCGGGGGCGGAGGTCGGGATGGACGTGCCCGTCGGCCGCCTGCTGTAGCGAGATCAGGCCCGGCCACCAGGGGGCGCTCACGTCGCCTTGGCGCCATCGGTCGGTCCAGGCACAGATCCGTTCAATCGCGTCGACCATGCCAGGCACGGCCAGGTCGCGCAGCAGAGCCAGGGACAGCACGGACAGGGCGGATCCGATGCCGTGGGCGAGCCCGAAGTTCCCGTGGCCATGGGGATAGTCGGCGTGAGGTGCGCCGGTGGGTGCGACGTTCATCCACCACGGCGGCAGCCCGGCCCGATCGGGCATGAGCTCTGTCAGGCGCGCCAGGTAGGACAGGACGTCACGGGTGATCTCGCGGTCGGGATCACGGCTCAGGTGATAGGCGCCCAGCCCGGACAGGCCCTGGATCAAGTCGAACTCTTGCATGGGAGGCCGCTCGGCGCGGTCGATGCGCAGGTGGGCCTCGGCCAGGCGGGCCCGGGTGACGGTGAGGGTCGCCTTGTCCAAGCGTTCCAGGACACGCCGGTAGCGGCTCGACGCGCTCGCCGCGCGGTGTGTGATGTACGCGAGGGCTGGAGCGCCGAAGTACAGGTTCGCGTTGGCCGCTGCGCTCACTTCGCCGTGTACGGCCGTGGCCAGCCAGGTGTGCGCGGTGTCCCAGTCGCCGCGGCCGGTACGGGCGCGCTCTATGTGCAGCAGGGCAATGCCCGAGGCTCCTCCGGCGAGAGACTGCGGCCACGAGCGACCGCCATCCGGCCGGCCACCGGGCCACACCGTGCGCGGTGTGGCCAGCGCGTCGGCCAGTTGGTCGGCGGTCGACAGGGCAGCTGGGGCGGGGGCTGTCGTGGTCACCGTGACCTCCTTGCTCGTGCCGTCCAGCTCAGGGCGGCGGCCCTGGCCAGGTGCAGGTGCGCACGTTCTTGGGGTAGCCCCGGCCCGCACATCCGGACGTGATGGAGGTGCAGCAGGTCCGGCAGCACGTCGTGGGGCTGTGTGGTCGCGTCCTTGAGCGCGCGGCGGTAGGCGGCCAGTGCCACGCGGCGTACGGACCAGGCCGTGGTGACGCGCACGTCCAGGCCCGCAGGGTCGGCGTTCACCAGGTCGGCGTTCACCAAGTCGACGGACTGGCGGTAGACGGCGCGGGGCGGAGCGGCCTGGCCGGTGCGGGTGTGCTCGATGAGCCAGTGCATCGCCGCGGTGGCGTCGCCGAGCAGGCCAGTCACGATGTCCACCATGCTCGCGGCGGTCATCGCGCGGGCATCCGGTGCGTTCTTCCCGGCCTGGGCGGCGAGTTGGGCTACGGCGGCCTCGGAGTCTGCGGCGAAGTACTGCTCGACCGCGTCGATCGCAGCGGGGCCGCCGAACCGCGCGGTCTCTGGGTGGTAGGTCTCCACGCTGGCATGCGTGATCAGGCCGCTGCGCCGGAGATGCCGGGTCCACTCGCCGATCTGCTCGACGGCGGAACCGAGCGTGCCGGGCGCGCAGGACAGACGGAGGCGGAGGTGGTCGCCGGGGTCTTGGTAGCGGACGAACCACCATTGGGGGTCGCCCAGTTCCTCCAGCAGGGTCGGCAGATGCCGGGTCAGGAGCGGGTTCTGCCGGTCTCGGTGTCCGTGGAGCTGGAGGTAGATGCGGTTGCTGCAGCCTGGCAGGTGGCCGTGCTCGCGGCTGACGACGTGGCCCGACGCCCGGACTGGAGCGATGGCCTGGTCTGCGGCAGCCAAGGGGATGACGACTTCGTGGGCGCGTCCGCTGGTCCAGCCCAGGTCCTGCGATTGCGGTGCGGGGTGCAGCGTCACCTTGCCGTCGCGGTCCAGGTGGGTGCGCAGCAGGGCCCGGTGTGAGGGCTCCGCCAGGTCCAAGGCCATGCACTGATCGGCCTCGCTCAGGTATACCCGCTCGGGCAAATGCACGTCGCGCCGCCATTGGGTCAGGGCCTCGTCCCATTGTGGCCACGGTGTCGAGGCACCGGGGATGTCGTCGCTGGTGAGGAGCCAGCGGGCCGGGGACAGGAGCGTGCGTCCGTAGCGCAGCGCGGGCAGGAACGGCAGGCTGGAGGCGGCGGTACCCCACATGAATCCGGTGCACGGGATGGCCAGCGCGACGGGTGCCTCGGCCAGAAACCGGGCCAGCGGATGGGTGTGATACCCCAGGTCTACGGCGTTCAGCAGCAGCGTGTGCACCGGCCGCCGGCGGGAGAGCGAGACGAGGTGCAGCCGTTCGGCGTCGGCGGTCACGGCCAGATCCGTCAGGGGAATGAGGCTGGTGTCCGAGCCCTGGTAGTCGCCGAGCGAGATCAACAGCTCGGTCACCTGCGGGGCACGCGCGACATTCTCAGCGGGTGCGGACAGTGGGGTCGAGCTGATCTGCGCGAGGAGGGCGCCTTGGTGCACCGCCGGCAGCCCGGCGTACACGTTGGCCATACGGCGGCGGACCTCGTCCTCCAGAATGGTCAGGAAGCGGCCGGTGGTCGCTCCGGCCGAGCGGGCCACGCCGACGACGTGCAAGGTGAACTCGCCCTGCTGCAGGGCCGCAAGGCTCGCGGCATCGATGCGGACGGTCATCTCGGTGCTCGGCTGGACACAGTGGCCAGGATCTGTGGTGGCCAGCTCCTCCAGCGCGGCATCGTCGAGCTCGACTTCAATGCGGCGCTGCATACCGGCTCGGTGGGCGAGCTTGATGAGTCGGCTGTCCCGGTCGGGCAGCGGGGAGGGCGGCGACGTGGTGGTGGACCCGAGGTAGCTGGATGGGTACCCGAGCGCGTCAACGGCGTCCACAACGGGGACGACCGCCGTTGGCCCGTACCGCTCAAGGAACCGGCTGTGCCACTCGGGCCATCCGGCCAACGCAGACCTGGGCGCGAGACGCGTGAGTGCCTTGGCTGCCGCTGCCGCCTCCTGGGCCACGCTCTCCGGGACGACCAGGTCCCAGTCCACCCGCAGATCGAACGAGGGTTGGGGCGCCTCGCGTAACTCCGCCGTCTCAGCGGGCGCGAGATACCGCGTGTGCTTGAGGAGCGGGGCAAGCGGGTCGGCGACCGTCATCGCCTGGCGAAGGCTGGTGATCAGGAGTCGTTGCCTGACCAGACCTGCGAGCAGCTTCTCAATCGCACTGATCGGAGCGGTCGGGAAGCCGGCGGAGAGTTTTGCTGCGAGGTCGCTCCACAGGATCGGAGTCCGCGCGCCGTCCAGGGCTTCGCGGACCGGCCCTGTCACACGTATCTGCACGTGCTCCGAAGCGCCGTCGCGCGTGCCACGAGGGCGGTGCTCGATCACCATGTAGCCGTCGCGCTCGGCGACGAGGCTGGACGCGAGCAGCATCAAGCAGGGCTGCAGTCCGCGGTTTTCCTCGAACCGATCGATGAGTGCCGTGGTCCATGCAGCGTCGGGTCTGGCGAATGCCCGGTGCCCGGTGCCCATGCGCAGCGCGGGGGCAGCGCCTATTCGTGCGGCCGCGACCCCAGCGAACAGACCGAACGGGGTGGCGCGCGTGCGGGCCCTCAGCAGGTAGCGCAGCACGGAGAGCACCGTACGGCGTACTGCGGTGTCCGGCAGCGGCTGACCGGCACAGACCCGGTCCACCCGACTGGCGAGGTCCGGGCTCGCGGCTTTGACGGCGGTCGCGAAGTCGGCTGCCTGCCACGCCTGTTGCAGCCAGGCCCGCCACGACGCGGCGTTCGCGGACGGGCCGGTCAAATCCGGCCAAGCCACCGGACGGTCGGAGCTCAACGCAGCCGCTCGGATCACTGCTGCATCAACGTAGCGATACACACACCCTCCTGTGGCCTGCGCGGTGCCCGGCCGCGCCCATGGATCAGGCGCGGCCGGGCACCGCGATAAACGCGGTCTGGTGCTGCTACGGGCAGCTCGTGCACGCAGTCGCGCACGTCGAGTTGCAGCCGTCGTTCGTCAGACGGATGAGGTGGTCCGCGGCGGGGCCGCCTTCGACGATCGTGATGTCCAGCTCGAAGTCGTCCGGTCCGGACGTCTCCTGTCCGGCGACCGGCTGAAGAATCGGACGGTCCATCTGAACGGTCATACATGCCTCCTTGGCAGTGAGTGATGGTGCAAGGCCGGGGCCCGGGAGCGGGCCCCGGAGTCTTAGTGCCAGGACGCCGCGACGGTGCCGTGCCGCTTCAGCACGGTGTCCTGGGGCAGAGGGGACGGGGCAGGACCCGGCACGTACCGGATCGTCGCCGCTCCCCGGCGGCGGTAGTCCTGGGCCCATCGCCGCAGCAGGGCCAGGTACTGGTCCGCGAGAACTTCGGCCTGCGGACCGTGAGCGACCACACCGCTCTCGAAGCCGCCGGTTTCCCCGTTCTCGCGGCGGGTGCGGTACGCGATGCTGTCCTCGCTGACCAGCGCCGGCACACCGAGCACGGCTGCTGCTTCCACGAGCCCGCTCTCGACGACGGCCTTGGACGCGTGCAAGCGGGCCGGGCTCGGCAGACGGAGCGTGAGATACAGCTCCAGCTCGTCAGGCAGGTCATAGGCCGCCCCCGACCAGGACTCCAGCCGGGGAGTGTCCAGGGCGTGATTCAACGCCTCTGCGTTCAGGTGCACCCGCGCGTCGTCCGTCTGCAAGGCGACGCCATCGCGCAGCAGCGCCTTGCGCTCCTTGGCAGCTCCCTCGCCCTGCATGGGCACGAAACGCGCCATCCGGTAGGAGCGGCTGACCAGGCCATCGCCGTCACGGTCGAAGGCGATCGAACGGGTCGTACCGCGCACGGTCAGCGGGACGACGAGCCTGCCCTTCTCAGCAAGCTCACTGATCCACGACGGAGGGATGTCCCACGCGGCCGCGGTAACGATGATCCGGTCGTACGGCGCCTCATCGGGAACACCGGCCTCGCCGTCGGCGAGCACCGTCTTCACCTGGCCGTACCCGGCATCGTCCAGGCACAGACGGGCGCGGTCGACGACGTCACGGTCGATGTCGACCGTGGTGACCGTCCCGTCGCTGCCCACGAGTTCCTGGATGAGCGCGGCGTTGTAGCCGTTCGAGCCGATCTCCAGGACCTTCATGCCCGGCTCGATGTCGGCCTGCTCCAGCATCACCGCCTGGAGGTGGGCGGCGGACATGACGCTGGTGTCCAGGCCGTGCTCGTCCTTCTTGACCGGCACGGTGCTGTGCAGGTCGTACGCGAGTTCCAGGGGCGCGTCCGGCGCGAACCGGTGCCGGGGCACCGCGGCAAAAGCAGCGGCGACAGACTCGGACAGAATCGCGTCCTGGTCACAGAGCGCGCGGACCATGGCCGCGCGCAGCACGCCGGGATCACGAACAGTCGAGCCCTCAATAGCAGTCATCCGATTACCTGTTTCTGTGGGGAGGGTGCTTGCTCTAGCCAGGCCGGGCTGCTGGCAAGCGAGGACGCTAGCCAGCGCACCGTCTCTGGGTTGTGGTCACGCGCCGAAGGAAGGGTGCCTTCGGAGTTCGGCCGAAAAGCACTCAAAACCGAAAGCCGGGGCCTGCCGATCCTCCAGCCGCGAAGGGGGCGAAGTCGTCGACGTCGTAAGCAGCGAGCTGCGCCCACGGGCTCGTGCCCGCGCCAAAGCGGGCGGCTTGCTGCGTCAGATCGAACAGCAGGGCCAGCACGGCCGCCTCGATACGGTCCATGCGGCTGGAGCCCCTGAGACTGACGGGCTCGCTCTGGACCGGGGCGATGGGCGAGCGGACATCAGTCACGCAGGAACCCCCGCTCCAGTTCAACGTCACCGACCTGTCCGCGGTGTGCGTAGACCTCTGCTCTTGCGGCGTGTGCGTAGTGCCGCACCACGGCGCCACCGAACGCTTCCTGCGCGAGCGAGCTCGCGTCAAAGTCCGCCAGGGCTTCGGCGAGGGTGCCCGGCACGGGAAGCGCATCGGAATCCTCGTAGGGCTCGCCCTCGGACGGTGGCGGGGGCTTGAGATGGTTGGTGAGCCCGTGGTGGATGGCCGCCAGCGAGGCCGAGAGCGCGAGATACGGGTTGGCGTTGGCCGGCGGAAGACGGATCTCCAGGTGGGTGCCCTCACCGTGGCCGGTGACGCGGACGGCGCATCCGCGGTTGTCGTGGCCCCAGGAGAATCGGGTGGGGGCGAAGGAATGCGGAAGGTAGCGGTTGTAGGAGTTGACCGTGGGCGCGTACAGCGGGCCCAGGTGCGGCATTGCGGTGACGAGTCCGGCGATGGCCTGCTTCATCGTCTCCGGCAGGTCCTGGCCGGACTGGCAGGCGAAGGCGTTGCGGTCGTCGAACCAGAGGGACAGATGGATATGCAGTCCGCTGCCCACGCCGGTCTCGGGGACTGCCATGAAGGTGGGTGTCATGCGGTGCTGCTCGGCGAGGTGCTTCACGATGTGCTTGTAGGCGGTGTACGCGTCGCAGGCCCGCAGGGCTTCCCCGTACGGGAACGTGACCTCGATCTGGCCTCGGGCACCCTCCGTCTTGACGGCCTCGACCGGGGTACCGGCGGTGCTCAGCGCGTCTTCGAGGTCGAGGAAGAACTGCATCAGCTCCGGCGGGTGGTCCAGGGAGTAGTCCCCGTTGTGCAGCCCTACGGGCGTCAGCCCCCGGTAGCCCGCCGCCTGCGCGCGCCGCTGGCCGCCCCGGTAGAGCACGAACTCGCTCTCAAGGCCCACCCGTACGTTCATTCCCAGCTTCGCGATGCGGGCGAGCTGGGTGCGCAGCATGCGGCGGGGCGCGACGTCGACGAACGTGCCGTCGGCGTGGGCGGCGTCGGCGTGGATGAGGACGGTGCCGGGGTAGGGCAGGCGCCGGATGGTGTCCATGTTGGGCAGGACCCGGATGTCGCCGTATCCGTCTTCCCAGTCGGTCAGTTCGAAGCCCGTCAGGGGGTTCATGTCGACGTCGGTGGCCAGGACGTACGCGCACATCTCCTGGGATTCCATCGTCTCCAGGAATCGGGCCGCCCTCAGGCGCTTGCCCTTCAGTCTGCCCATCATGTCCGGGACGGCGAGCAGCACCGTGGTGATGTCCTCGCGGCTCACAGCGTCCCGGAGGTCGGCGGGAGAGAGGATCCCGGAGCGTGCGGTCTGCGGGACAGGGTGCTGGACGGTCGGGTCGGGCATCACACCACGTCCTGAGACAGGACGGTCTGCTGGCCGGTGCTTCGGGAGGCGGGGAGGCGGTAGTTATGACGGCCACGGGTGAGCCACATCAGCCAGGCCAGGCCCAGGACGACCAGCAGCGTGATTCCGGCGTAGTTCATCGACTGAACGGTGAGCGGCGAGGTCTGGGGAAGGCAGAAGACGACGGTGATGAACGCCGCGTACGTCACGGCGATCCAGCCGATCGGCCGTCGCCACCTGCCCAGGGTCCACGGGCCGGGCTGGTAGCGGTTTCCGGCGCGCAGCGCGAGGAAGACGGGGACGGCGTAGGCGGGCGTCATCCCGACCGCGTTGATCGCGGTGACCGCGCCGTATGCGGCGGGCGAGTACAGGGCCGGAAGGGCCAGGAGGAATGCCACGCCGACGGCCAGCCACACACCGTTGACCGGGGTCTGCGTCCGGCTGCTGACCTGCCGCCAGGTCGCGGAGAACGGCAGTGCCCCGTCGCGGGAGAACGCGTAGACCATGCGGGCGGTCGCGGCGACCTCCGCGTTGCCGCAGAAGAGCATCGCGACGATGACGACGAGCAGCAGGAGTTTGGCTCCCGGAATGCCGAGGACGTCGATGAAGATCTGCGCGGGCGGCACCCCGGTCGCGCTGTTCTGGGTTCCCTTGTAGTCCTGGATGGAGAACAGGAGTCCGGCCAGCAGGACGAATCCGGCGATCCAGGAGACGTAGATGGAGCGGATGATGCCCCGGGGCGCGGCGTACTGCGCCTGCCGGGTCTCCTCGGACAGGTGCGAGGAGGCGTCGTAGCCGCAGAAGGTGTACCCGGCCAGCAGGGAGCCGACGAGGCACACCAGTAGCGGGCTGGAGATCCCGGTGTCGTTGTTGAAGTGGGTGAAGACCCACTCGGGCGACTGATGCGCGGCCGGGGCCAGGAACAACGCGCCGACGATCAGCGTGACGCCGCCCATCTGCCACCACACCGAGATGGAGTTGAGCACGTTGACCACGCGGACCCCGAGCGCGTTCAGGCCGCCGTGGAGCAGCAGGATCACCGCGAAGATGATCATCTTGGTGCTGTCGGTCGGCTCCACGCCCCATTGCAGGCTGGCGAACGCCGCGGTGAACGTGGCGGCTCCGTAGTCGATCCCGGCTATCGCTCCGAGCAGGCCCATCAGGTTGAGCCAGCCCGTGAACCAGCCCGCGAGGGGCCCGCCCAGCCGGTCGGCCATGAAGTACAGGCCGCCGGAGGTGGGATAGGCGGAGGTGACGTCGGCCAGGGACAGACCTAAGAGCAGCACCATCGCGCCGACCGCGACCCAGCTCCACAGCATGACCGCGGGGCCGCCGGCTCCCAGGCCGAAGCCGAACAGGCTCATGCATCCGGCCAGCACGCAGATGACAGAGAAGGAAATGGCGAAGTTGCCGAACGTGCTCATTCTGCGGGCGAGTTCTTGCGGGTAGCCGTGCTGGGCCAGGACTGCATCGTCGTCGAGCACGCGGTGGCGGTGGGACGCTGTTCTCGGGGACATCGAAGGAATCCTCGTGATCGTTGGGGGAAGGTTCGGGGCGGCGCCGAAGCGGTCACCGTGTGGCGGGGGTGCCCGGCTGTTCATCTGCGGTAGGCCTGTTTCAGGGCGTAGTCGCGGGCGTTGGTGAACTCGTGCTCCCACCAGCGCCGCCCCTCGCTCAGCTGGGCCCACGGCGCCGAGGTGGCGTAGGGGCCGATCGCGTTGAACACGGGGCCAGCCCCTGGCTTCCCGCTGGCGGTCAGCACGTAGGCCAGGTAGTTGAGGTCGAGTGCGGAGCAGGACTCGGGGACGGCATCAGTGTCGGGGACGGCGTGCTCGAACCAGCCCTCCAGCGCGCGGTCCGCGTAGTAGCGGACCTGGTCACTGGTCCAGAACCCGAGCGGCCGGACCATCCCACCCTGGCCAAGCTGCTGCCGGTAGGACTCGACGAACGCGTACAACGGCAGGACCAGCAGAGCGGAACCCTCGTGCGACTTCAGCGCCGTCCACCGCGCGAAGTCCAAAGCACCCTGCCCGCGGGCCTGGAAGCACTGGAGCATGCGGTGGTAGCCCTCGCGATTGTCGGGATCGCGGTGGACGACCTCCCACAGCAGCGGCCACGGTCCCGGCGGCAGCAGGGCATCCGGCGAGTCGCCCCAGTGCTCGGGGCGATGCATGTATCTGCGGTCGACGTCCAGTTGAGCCAGAGCCAGACGGCACACCCACGGCACGGGGTCGTTCGGCAGAGTCTGAGCGGCGTTTCGGCATGCCCGGCGGGCGTCGCCGATGCTCTGCAGCAAGACCCTCGCCGTCACCTCGGCGCGGCTTGCGTTGAGGGCGCGCTGCGTCTGCACCCGGGCCCACATCATCAGTGCATCCGAGTTGTCCGGCTCTTCCTTCCACCAGGCTGTGACCGCGTCGCTGTTCGCGGCGCCGACGGCCAGGATCTGGCTGCGGGAAGTACGCAGGGCCCGGTCGGCGCCCGTGGCCCAGAGCAGGTCCCGCATCGAGCGCCACCGGCCGAGCTGCAGGTCCTCCAGGGCGGTGCGCAGCCCGTAGTCGCGACCCGCAGGCTGGACGATCAGAGACATGTCACTGGACATCGGTGTGCCCCTGCATCAGATGGGGGGCTTCAGGCAGGAGAGATGCCCGGCTTGGCATACATAACGGGGCCATGGGACGGAGTCCTCGAAGTGGGGAAGGAGCCGCCGGGCGACAGTTGCTTTCCGGTCCTGGGGGAGCCAGGGTGACTGACTGTTGCCCGACGGCCGATCAGGGGGTCTGGCGTACAACAGGGAAGTTGAAACCAGTCGCGTTCAGGGGCTTGATCAGCGCCTGAACGATCTTTCCGGCCTCTGTTGGGGCGAAGGCGAGCTCGGCGCCGAGTTCACGCGCGATCCACAGGCCCCGTGGCTTCTCGCCCTCGACCGGCTTCCACGTCACGACGTCGCTGAAGTCAGGAAAGTCGCGACGGAAGTCCTGCACTTGAATGACGAGTTCACCCGTAGGCAGGAGCATCCACTGCATGGAGATCTGGGCGTACTCGGGGACACGCGAGTGTGCCACCGCATTGGCCATCAGCACGCCCCCGATACGTGCCGCATCTTCGATATCCACGCAGGTGTTCGCCAGCGTGAGGTACATGCGGGTGTAACTGCGCGCGTTCGCGACCACGTGACGGTTAGCTCGGATTTGTGCGTGACGCGTCCACGTCGGCTCGTCACGTATGAGACCTGGGATGCCAACGGCGCCTTGCCGGTGGCTGCCCAGCACAGAGTGCGGTTTCGGGAAGAGCCTGAAGAGTGGCTCGTCGGACGAAGTCATCGTTCCTTCTCAACAGGGGATGGAGCACCAGGTGGTGGCGCCGGCATCACTGACACCCCACGTTCCGTGGCGCGCATCCACGAGAGATGCGACAAGGGAGAGGCCGCGTCCCGTTTCGGCGTCGCCGTCGACGGAGTGGATCTCCGCGCTCCCCGGCATCCCGTCACGAACGGAGATGCGGAGAGAGCCGTCTCGGACAGTCATCGCAAAGGTGATCTGTGTTCCGCCACTGTGCAGGAGCGCGTTGGTGAACAGCTCTGAGACGATGACCGCCACGTCGTCCGACATCCTCTGAAGGCCGCAGTACTTCAAGCGCGCCCTGGCCAATCGCCGCATTGTGCCGACCCGACTGGCGTCCTCGCGACACAAGCTCTCACTGCCGCTGCGTCGCGCGATCGCGACACAGGTGGTCATCGAATCCTCCTCGCGGACGGAGGTCGCGAGAGGCGGCTGTACCGCTGCCGTCATCATCACGCACCCCTGAGGGCAGGACCCTCTGAGACGAGGGCGTTACCTGTCGTGGTCATGGACACACCGTTTCGCGAGTCCGAGGCCGCTGCCAGGGGAATTCAGAGGGGGAAAAAGTCTGTCAAGGGGGAAACAGACGGGGGAGTTGAAGCCATGATTGGCATCCACTCAAAGACGAGGTCACACTCATGGCAACAGACGAGTTCGCCTTCGCCGAGCTGCTTCTTCAGCTTCGCAAGAAGGCCGGGCGAACACAGGAAGAGCAGGCAGCCGCGATCAACACGGTCTCGGGTCGGGACACGATGACCCGACGTGAGATCAATCGCTACGAGCAGGCCAAGAACATCCCAACGAACCACACGGTTGCGCACATCGCGGTGGCCTGCGGCTTATCCCCTGAACATCTGCAGCGGGAGGCGGCTGCCGCCCGCGCCTGGCGCAGGAAGAGCGCCCGCCGCGCAGGGGAGGACCAGGACGACGTGAAACGCCGGACGCTGCTCGAAGGTGCCGTCGTCGGCGCAGCAGCCGCTGCCGAGCCGTGGGAACGCCTCACCCATGCCCTCAAGAAGGGGATGAGGGTCGACTCCGCCGCGGCCGCCACCCTCGTTGATCGCGCGAGTGCTCTTCACGTGAGCGAGGGGCACCAAACCGCGCTCGAACTGCAGGGTGAGGTCGAGGGCCACCTCGATGCGATCACTGCCGCGCTACCAAGGGCGGGTGAATACGAACGGACCATGACGATCGCCGGCGGAGAGACGGCCGCTTTGGCGGGATGGGTTGCGTGGGACTTGGGGGACCATCGGCGGGCTCACGCCTACTACAAGGTCACCATGGAATGCGCAGAAGCCGCCGGGCACCCGCCATTGCGCGCCCTGGCCTTGGCTTACGCCAGCTACGGAGCAGCAACCCCGGGAAGGGCTGCTGAACTGTTGGCACAAGCCGCGAAGGATGTACGCGGACCCGGCAACGCCGCCGCCTCTGCCTGGGTCTACGGCAGGCTCGCGGAAGAAGCTGCGAGTGTCGGCGATGACACGAATGCCCTCCGGGCCCTGGAGCGCGCTCGCTTCGCTTACGACTTCGCCGATCACACCGCCGAGCAGGCATGGGTGCGTTTCGTGACGCCCTACCGAATGGACTCCCTGGCGCTGTCGGTATACGGGCAACTCGGGAGACATGAACTGGCCGAGACCGCAGACCATGCGGTGGATCGGCTGGGCAGGGACCTACCGGAATCGGGGGTTGTAGTACTGGGCGACCTGGCTTCGGCGCTGTTGCGCGGCGGAGACCTCGACCAAGGCGTTTATGTGTCACGCCAGTTCGCTGCGGCTGTTGAGGCCCGTCCCAACACCATGGGAAGAGCGCGCGCCGCAGCCATTGCCTCTCAGCTTCCGACCACGGAGCGCGAACTCACCCACCACCTTCAACTGTTCGCTGCTTGATGCGTCACCCAGCAGTCTCTGGCGCGGACTCTTCGGCAACCCACGCCAGGTACGCCTCGGACCCTCCAGTCACCAGCAGCGTGATCCACTCAGGAACCTCGTAGCTGTGCTCCTTGGACACCCAAGCTTGAAGCTCCGGAAGCCGCGCCGTGGTCGTCTTGTACGAGATCCGCCACTCTTGGGCGGTCTCGATGGCATTCTTCCATCGGTACACCGCGGTGAACGCGGGGTCGATGTGGGCACAGGCGGCCAACCGATTCTCGACCGCGCCACGAGCGAGGTTCTTCGCCTTCTCCTCGTCGTCGATGGTCGTCTGCGCAATCACGATTTCGCTGGCCATGCAACTACCCTCCCAGGTCGATGTATCCGACGGTACCTAGCAGTCTTCGAGTTCTCGAAACGCGCTGCTCGCACTCCTTGTTCCTGATTGCCGACGGGCCGTCGCCAAGACTGATCAGAGTTGGGTGGTGATGTCGGGGCGCGGCCCGAATGCCCGCAGGCAGCGAGGGTGAGAGATCGGCCAGGCCGCCGCCTCCTCCACTGTGCGCAGAGTGCCGGTGGCCTTGTCGGGATCCTTGTGGCTGGTCCAGCCGCACCCGGCACCGTCGAACACCTCCATCCACTGCACGCCCGCCTCACGGGCTCGGTTCAGGGTGCCGGCGTTGTAAGCCACCGCGCTCTTGGTGAGCGTCGCTGACTCCGCCCACGCCTGCACCGGGTATCGGGCACCGTTGCGGTAGATGACGTACTGGAGTTGGTGCTCGGTGGCGAGTCGATCGGCGAGCGCCTTCGCGGCCTGCATCGCCGTGGTGTTCCCCGCCGCGAGCAGCGGCACCTCTCGCCGCGCGGCGTCCCGTACGGCGCGGTAGAACGCACCCGCCATCCGCTGCTCCTCCTGGGAGCGGCGTAGGACGTCGGCGTAGGAGTCGGCGGCCAGCGACTGCAAGGCATCGGTGTGGATCAGCGTCCATGTGAACCGTCCGCCAAGCGATTCGGCGGCATGCTGCGCGCCCTGCTCATACAGGTGCGGCAGCTGCCGGGCGACGAATGCTCGGGCCTCCGCGTCCACGCGCTGCCGGAAGTCGACGATCGCGGCCTGGAACTGGGCGAGCCGGTCGGCGACCATCCAGGAGCGGTCACCGTCACCGATCGCTGCCAGCACTGCGGTCTGCTGGGCGGCCAGGCGCTGCCAGGCATCGTCCAGCACTGCGGCGACCCGCGCCGCTACCGTGGCCGCGTCGCCGGGCGTCAGCGGCGGGAACTCGTACGCCACTACCGCCGCCAGTGATGGGCGCGCTGCAACGGGGCGATGACGAGAGCGTCCCCGCCCGCTGCCTCATCCGGCGCGGCCGCGGCCTCGACGAAGGCGATCTGCCGCTCCAGGCCGGTGAGGTTGTTGCTCTGGTCCATCGTGACGACACCGTTGACGGTCAGCTGGAGGGGGTCTGCCAACAGCTTCGCCCGCCGCTCCGACAGCACTTCCAGGGCAACGGCGCGGGCCGTGCCGAGCCGTGCGTAGCGGGTCTGCAGGTCGGCGGTGTTGGTGGCCGGGCCGAGCTGCGCCAAGAGCCAGGCGAGGACTGCGGGGTCCACGGGGGGTGTCCCTTCCGGGTGTGCGGCGCGGCCCGGCGCCCCCCGTGTGCTGTGGGGTGCCGGACCGGGCCTGGCTGGGTTACTCGCCGGCTTGCTTGCGGGTCCGGGCTCGGGCTGGCTTCGCTTGCTCCGCCTCCGGCTCGGGCTCCGGGTCGGGGTTGGGCTCGGGATGTGGGTTGGGGCCGGAGTCGGGATCGGGGTTGCTGGCGGGCGTGTCACCGTCCCCGCCGTCCTCTTCGTCCGGCTCCCACGCCCCTGGGTTGGTGATGGCCTCGGCCAGGTCCTCGTCCGGCTCGTCACCGGGCTGCAGGATCAGCCACTCGTTCGTCTTCGGGTGCCGTACGTGCACCGCTGCTGCCAGTCGACGCGCCATGTCACAGCACCTTCGCAGTGATGTGGCAGTCCGGCGAGTACAGCACTGGCATCGCTACCGCGGCGCCCTTGGTCCAGATCTGCACCGGGTCGTCCTTGCCGCCACGGGTGACGATCAGACCGGGCGCGTCCTCGCGAGTGATCTGCGGGTTGGAGCCCCGCGACAGCACCAGCGACTCAGCCGTGGTGCCGTACAGGGTCTGCCCCCACTTCGACCGGTCCGGCGGAAGCATCACCCACCGGTCGTCGGGCAGGCACTTCGTGGAGACGCCGTCCACGCGGACCTGCGCCCGGTAGAGGGTGATCGGCGGCAGCCCGTAGTTGTCACGGACCACGTTGATCTGCTGCGGCGTCAGCGACGCGGTCGGCGTCGTCGACGGGTTCACGCTCCCGTAGTAGGCGGCCCTGTAAGCGTTGTTGCCCGCCAGGTAGGAGAAGACGCGCCGCGAGGTGATGACCATCTCGGGCTGGGGCGCGCTGATGCCGTCGAGGTAGGAGATCCAGCCCAGCTCGTCCGCGATCGCATCCGCGGTCGGGTCGGACCAGAGCTTCGGCGCCGTCGGCATGTTCGCGGCCGGGACAGCGAAGTCGACGTCGAGGGTGAGCCCGTTCTCCGCCGACAGGCTGAACTTGCCGTCGGTGAGGACATCGCCGGCGGCCAGCTCCAGACGTGAGTTGACGGCCTCGACGTGCCGCTCCACATCGTCGTACAGCAGCTGCTCCAGGCGGGACGCGTCCTGGCCACGGGATGCCTCCTGCAGCAGCAGCTCGACCTCGCCGACCATGAGTTTCTGGCCCAGGGCAGGCAGCATGCCCTGGGTGGATGTCTGCCACGCCTGCCGGTCCGCGAACGGCACGCTGGCGTCGAACGACCGGTACTTCGCGGCGTTGACGTAGCGGCCAGTGTTCTTGATCCGCCACATGACGTCCTGGATGGACACCTTCGCGAACACGGTCTGCGTGAGCAGGAAGTCGGCGGGGGTCGGGATGTAGCGGGCGAACGTGGTCAGGTCCGCCGTGTTGATGTCTCTGATGAGGTCCTGAACTGTCATCGACAGGGCTCCCTTACACGAATCGGATCTGGCAGGTGGCGGACGGAGCCACGGCGGCGACAGCGATCGGCAGCTTCGCGGTCTTCACCGAGCCGTGCCACAGCAGCGCCGCCGGGACCTTCGTCTGCGCCGGCGCGAACAGCACCTCGGCGAAGACGAACCCGGCGAGGATCTGGCGGCCGTCGGTGGCGCCCGTGTTGTAGAGCCCGTACAGGCCAGAAGCGGTGATCTTGCCGACGGGGACGCCGGACAGGAACCGGCTGTAGGGGATGGTCGTGTCTGTGGATGGCACGTAGTGGGTGCCGGACACGAACGTGGACATGTCGAGGGTCATCGAGTCGACTTCGCCGGTGCCGTGGAGGCTGGCAAGCCAGGAACGGTCGGCTGTCAGGTTCTGGGTGAAAGTGACCGGCTGAACGGTCATGGGTCCTCCCGTGGACGCGACGAACGGGTCATCGTCCGCTCACCGGCTGGTGGCGTCGTCCACGAGAGGAAGGGGGCGTGGTCCCCGCAGGTCCGGCCTTAACTCGCCGGTGGGAAGTCAGCTGCCCGTCGCGAAGCCGCGCTGGCGGGCCATGTCGGCCCCGTGCTGGCCAGGCTTGGGCATAGTGCCACCGCGCGGCGGCGGGCCGCCCGCAGGGGAGCCTCCAGGTGCGGCAGGCGCCGCCGGGGTGGTGGTGGCGAACAGCTCGGGCCTGCGCGCCTTCAGGGCTTCAGCAGCTTCGGCGATGGTGTCCTCGCTGGCGTCGTCCTCGACGACCAGGAGCCGTTCGGCGTCCTTCAGGTCGTCGCCGGTCGCACCGAACGCCACCAGGGCGGAGCGGCGTACCGCGGCGCGTTCGCGGACAACGGCCTGTGCCTCGCGTGCGGCAGCTGCGGCGGAGGCTTCAGCGGCGGCCTGCTCACGGCGCTCAATCTCGGAGAGCTGCGCAGCTTGCGCGTCGCGCTGCTGCTGCACGAACGCGGTCAGATCATCGGTCTTGGCAAACCCCAACTGCTCGACAAGCCTGCGGATCGCGGTGCGTTCGCCTTGCTGCTTCTCGCGGGCCAGGAGCCGGTTCAGCGCGTCCTGGTCGACCGGCGGCCCGGCCGTCGGCGGCGCGGCCGGATCGGTGCTCGGAGCGGGCGGCAGCAGCTGGTTGGACGGGTCAGTGGGGTCCGCGCCCGCGATCGGGTAGATGGGGCGGCCGTCACGCCGGTAGCCGACGGGCGTACGGGGGTCGGGCAGCAGCCTGTCCATGCGGGATCCAGTCCTCCAGCAGCAGCGCCCCCGCGCCGTCGATCAGTGTAGCCACAGCCCTAGACACGGCAACGGACACGCAGCAGGCCCCGCGGCGCCACAACTCCCCTCCCTCGCCGGCCTAACGCTACGCGCGGCATGCCCCCTGGAGGCTCCCGTGCACACCACCGTTTTCCTGCTGCGGAGCGCGCGGGGCCTTGGGACCGGTCTGGTGATCATGTGGGAACTGAACCGCCAGGCTTCGGGACCGGGCTGGAGGAAGCCACGGGTCTTCACTGCTGCGGCGGCTGGGCTACTTGCTGCGCTGCTGACCGCCTACGCCTAGAGATCGCCAGTCGACGTGCCCCTCCCGTGCCCGTTCGGTCGGGAAACAGTGGGGAGTTACGAGCGCCGGCGGATACCGGGCATGAGAACGGACCCTGACCGATTTACCTGGTCAGGGTCCGTTTCTGCTGGCGGTGGGTGTGGGATTTGAACCCACGGTGACTCGCGCCACGACGGTTTCCAAGACTCTGTGCCGCTTGACCAACCCATTGAGACTCCACCGACCGCGTGGGCCTCAACCGCTGGCGGCCATCGCACCGAGGATGAAGCCGAGCACCATGCCTGCAACTGAGAGGCTCATAGCCAGGGTGGCGTGCGACTCCTTCCGCTTCATCGCGAGGGCTGACAGCACGATCGCGAGAGGCCCAAGAACGATGGGGAAGAAAAGCAGAGATACCGCCGCGCAAGCAAAGGCGCCCCAGACGAAGCTCGCCAACCTACCTCCACCTGGCTCACCGTAGGTGGTGCCGCACTCCGGGCAAAAGCTCTTGACCGTCTGCGTGACGGTTCCACAAGCGGAGCAGAGCTTGGTCGGGGACTGTGCAAACGGTGCCGTGCTCATTCGAAGTTGGCCTTCGCGGTCGCGAGGATCTTCTTGTTCGGGCTGGCAAACAAGGCATAGATGTTGTCGACTGCCGCAGTCGAGCGGAGTGTCAGCTGACTGTGACCTGAGTGCGCACTCGGCACCACGGTGACCGTAAGCTCACCATGAGTCGGGAATTTCCTGTATTTGCCAGTCACTTGACCCAGGACGGTGCTCGTCTGCACGTTCTTGAAGCCAGCGGTTATGAGGCCCTTGGCGCAGCGGGTGAGCCAGTCGTCACGCTCTCCAGCGACGACCAGGGTTTCCTCCACGCTCTTGCGGATTGCCACTTGACTCCTCGATACCCAATCACCCATGGAAAGTATGGAGAGTGTGACGATTGTGGAGCTTCCATGGAAGTGGCGTTGCTCTATCGTGATCTTGAGTAGTGCGACGCGAGACCGCTCTGTGCGAGCTCTGGGTTCGTGGCAGTACAGCACGGAAGTACAGCAACGACGGCGACCGATCACGGCCGACATGGCCCATCAGTGCTCTTGAGACAACCCGTATGACCTTTAATGTCTGATCTTGTTTGAGCTATGGATCAGAAGGCGTCGTGCCCGTCGTTCGTATAGTGGCGCGCTCCACCTTGACGCCCTGAACCACGCCCGCTCCACGGTGTGTGGGTCGACGGCAGACGGGATGGGAGCGGGGGTGGGTGGTGGCCGACCTCACGTCTGCCCTCCTCCAACTCGCCTGCACATCATCTGCTTGAAACGACTGCGATCCTCATTCTGAAATGATCAGCTATGCCCGGTGGGGCATTCTTGTTCGGTCCAGATGGTTTTGCCGCTGTCGCTGAAGCGGACGCCCCAGTTCTGTGCGAGCTCGGCGCAGATGAAAAGGCCGCGGCCACCCTCGTCGCTGGTCTGGGCATGGCGAAGGTGTGGTGAGACGGGGCTGGAGTCGCTGACCTCGAAAGTGAGCGTACGGCCGCCGTTGATCAGGCGGAGGATGATGGGCGGGGTGCCGTAGCGGACGGCGTTGGTGGCCAGTTCACTGACGATGAGCTCCGTGGTGAGCAAGAGTTCGTCGAGGTTCCATTCGGTCAGCTGACGCCGCGTGCGGGCTCGGGCGGTTGCGACGGCCGAGGGATCTACCGGCAGGTCCCAAGTAGCCACGAGGCTGGGTCGGAGTGTCTGGGTCCGCACGAGGAGCAGCACCGCGTCGGCGCCGAGGGAGGAGGCTGGGACGGTGCGCACGACCTCGTCGCGCAGGTCGATGAGGGGGCGTGTGCTTGGGGAGAGGGTCTGCCGCAGACGGTCCCGGGCAGCCTTCTTTCCTACCTCGCTCGTCGGAAGAAGCGTGTTGGTGTAGAGAGCGATGATGCCCCCCTCGGGGAGGCCCAGACGGGTACTGGCGAACGTGCCTTCGCCGCCACCCAGTGGGGGAGCGAGGGGAACGTCGGCCGTCTCCACGGTCCCGTCGGGGTAGGCGAGTACCGGTTGCGGACCACCGGCGAGGGCGATCGTGCAGCTCAGGGTCAGAGGATCGTAGATCCCGTAGAGGCAGTCGGCGGTCAATGCCTGGCTCCGCAGCGGGTCGCTGGTCGGCAGGCCGACGCGTTCGGCGGCAAGTCGGGTCACGGTCCCGTTGAGGCGGGCCAGCAGTTCGTCAGGTTCCAGGTCGAGTGATGCCAGCGTGTGGATGGCGGTGCGCAGCTGACCCATCGCCATGGCGGCGTGGATGCCGGTGCCGGAGACACGGCCGACGGTGAGGGCGATGCGCGCGCCGGACAGCGGAAAGACGTCGAACCAGCCGCCGCCGGCATCGGCGGAGTGGTGGAAATGTGCGCTCTCCACGGCTGCCTGCGGCACCGGGAGCTGGGCCAGGAGGCGGCGCTGGAGCGTGAGAGCGATGGTGTGTTCTCGGGCGTAGCGGCGCGCGTTGTCGATGTGCAGCGAGGTTCGCGCGGCGACGTCCAGCGCGAGGTCGAGGTCCTCGTCCACGAACGGGTCGCGGTCAGGACAACGGTAGAGGCTCAGTATTCCCAGTACGCCGTTCCTCAGCGTCATCGGGGTGACGATGGCAGAGTGCGGGCCCGACGGGCGTGGAGCGCGAGATTCCGGTGGTCGGTGGTCGGTGGTTTCGTCCGACTGGTACGTGATCAGGTGGGGTTGTGCGTCGGTCAGGGCCTGGAGCCACGCTGCAGGAAATCTGAACGGGCCCGTGCCGATGCCCAGTGAGTCCCCTTGACGGTCCGTCGAGGCGAAGGACATCCGCCGCAGGGGTATGTCGGGTTCGACGGGCGCCGACGGCGGGTCTTCCCCTCGGAGTACGGGATCGAACAGGTCTACCTCTGCGGCGTCGGCGAAGGCGGGCACGAGGACGTCGACGAGTTCGCCGCAGGTGGTGTCCAGTTCGAGCGTTTGCCCCATCCGTTCCCGCACCTCGTTGAGGACGCGGGCCCGGGCGAGGGCCCGCTCGCGGACGGTGACGTCCACCGCCGCCGTGGATACGCCCAGCACCCGGCCGTCGGCGTCCTGCAGCCGGAACACGGACGCGGAGTACACATGCTCGTGAGCCGGGTCGTTGGGCGGGCGACCGCGTACGAGCCTGTCCAGCGCGGGTCGGCCGGTGGCGAGCACGTCGTGCATCATCGCCACAACCTCTTCGAGGTCGGACGGCTGGATCACGTCGAAAAGGTGGCGGCCGAGCAGGTCTGCGGGCTCGAATGTGCTCATCCCAGTGGCAGCCGTTGTGTTCACCCGCAGAATGCGCAGATCGGGATCCAGTACCTGTATCCCGATGGGCGACTGGGTGAACAGCGCCTTAAGCAGTGCCTGATCCCGCGAGGTCTCGCCCTCGTCCTCCGGGGGGAGCAGGTAGACGCCCCAGCCCGAGCGGCCATCGCGCAACGCCACGGGCCTCACCACGAGCCCGGGGACCGCCGCCG
The DNA here is from genome assembly GCF_025399795.1 of Streptomyces rhizosphaerihabitans. Taxonomy (GTDB): domain Bacteria; phylum Actinomycetota; class Actinomycetes; order Streptomycetales; family Streptomycetaceae; genus Streptomyces; species Streptomyces rhizosphaerihabitans. The sequence continues at coordinate 281,023 of NZ_JAODTZ010000001.1, forward strand.
GCGTGTTCGAACGGTCGTCCGACCCGGCATCGACCCGAGCCCATGCCGCGGACAACAGCTCCACGACGGGAACGCCTACGGCAAGGCCCGTGTCACGCTCGAACACGGACCTGGCCTCCTGGCTCCACCCGACGATGAACCCCGCTGCGTCGATGACGAGCAGTGCGCCATCCCGTGCCATGGCCACCTTCCATGCGTCGCCTGCGTCGCGGGCAGATCGGCTCTGCGGCCGGGCGTCCCCGTTCGGTCGGGTCCCTTCCAGAGTGCCCCCCGTTGAAGGGCGCTGCACGTTGACTGGGTCCGAGCAGAATCGCAGTTCGCGCCAGTCCCACGCGCTGAATGCGGCTTCACCGAGTTCTGCAAGACCTTCGGGCAAGCGATGGAAATCAGTGCAGAGCTACCGCCAGCCGCGGGGACGCCCTCTGGTGACGCGGCAGGCTAGGCAGACAAAAACTGGACGAGGCTTCAGGAACTCCCCCAGGGGGTGCCAGCGCATGCCGCAGTCGTGCCGCATTGTGCGGTCAGCCGCGGCTCGCCGCAGTCGAGATGCGCCGATGAGCTGGGCTGGCGTCACAGCGGAAGTGACCTGCTTGTCCACGCTCCCGATCACGACCGCCCTTACAAGGCGGCGATCTCTGAACGCCTCCACCGGGTCCGCGACTGACGCGACGAACCGACGGGCGCACGTCCAAGGCTGCTTTTCACCTGCACCTGCGCTCGAATCACGGTCGAAATGCGAAAAACCGTTCGTTAATATTGGTGCACCCTACCGCTGCACCACCGACCGATACGTGTTGATATGGAGCGGTAGGCGCCCGCCCCTAAGCAGGCATGGACATGCCCGGTAGTCAGGTCTTGATTCGGTCACTCATCCGCGGAGGATACGCACATGACCTCCGACCCCGACCCGGTCGCGGAATCCGGGCAGGAAGCGGTGGTCATCGCCAGCTTCGATGGACACCGTGACGCCGAACGCATGCTGGCATCGCTCGGCCGGGATTTCCGCAGGAAGGCCCGAAAGGGCGGAACGACTGCTGTCGTCATCAGAGGCAACACCGACGGGTCGCTGAAGCTGACACAGTCCCGCGTGATGACAGCCAACGACCTTACCTACACCCTGATGTCTGTCTCACTCGCATGGACCGTCGGACTCATGGGACTCCGGTCGATGTTCAAAGGGGCCAAGGACGAGGCCCACGCCGCGCACGTGCGTCAAGGACACCTGCGGGCTGATGCACACCAAGCACACGAGATCCTCGCCGAGGCGGGCCAAGACGCGGCAATCACGCTGGTCCGTTGCAAGGACCGAGACACGCGGCAAATGGTCGTCGCGGCCACCGCGGACCGTGCAAGACGAAGCTGGGACGGCTCGCTCACAGATCTCCTCGCCGCACTCGATCCCGGAAGCACCCATGACTGGGTACGCGCCGCCCTCGGAGAGCCCAACAGCACGAACCGCTAAGCCATCCCGCAACGATCTTCAGGGCTGATTAGGATGTGCTCGGTTGCCGAGCGAGCCCGTCACGTCGGCGCACCCCATGATCTGCGGCCCCGAAAACTGCGGCTGTACAGCAGTGAAGTACAGCAACCGGCACGATCCCAGTCGCCCGTCACGGACTCACAGTGACTGACCGATCAGCCCAGCAGATCTCAGCAACCGTCCCGCCCATAGTTCACATCGAGAGGGTCCCGGACTTCGCAGCTTGTCAACCGCGGCCCACTGGCTTGGCTGAGCCATTGAAGCTCCGCCGGCCTCTCGACGACGGGTCCAGGCGTTGAATTGGCTACTTTCTGACTGTGTCAGTGGATGTCCACGCCACAGGGAGCATTCCTTGACGAATGTACAGCGCCCGACTGACCTCCTTGCCGTGCGGCACAGCGAAAATGATGTTTCCGGTGCGGCACGCCCCCGCTGGGAGATCCTCATCATCCGTTGGGTAAAGAGGGTGCGGGAAGCCAGGTAGGTCGTCTTCGAGCGGGCTGACAAGAGTCTCGTCAGAGAGTTCCAGTACCCAAGGCCATACTGAAATGCTGGTGGAGTCCTCTTCACCAGCATCCACTGTTCCACCGTCGTAGCAGATCTTGACCTTGAGCGCCGACCACGAGTAGCGACCCTTGAGGTAGTCGTGCACGGCTTCTGGGGCGCCATCGTCCGAGGTGACGTCGCTCTCGTAACTGAGCACCGTCATGCTGCCGCTTTCGAGCGCGTACGTGGAGTCAATCTTTGAGTCGTGCTCAAAAGCGTAAGGCTTCATGAATTTGAGGGACGCCGCCAGTCGGAGGGTGCCTGCTGCGGCGCTGGGGGGCGCGCTCAGTTCCTTCGTAGTGCGCGCGTCCTCCGTGGTATGCGCGTTGGCGCTCGTCGAGGGGACGGTTTCTGCTCCTGTGGAGTCGACTGTGCCGCCACAGCCCACCGTCACCAGGACTCCTGCTGTCGCCACTATGCGCGCAACCCTAGACATGCCCACCCCTGATTTCATTTGCACTGCCCAATAATAATCAAAGAGGCGGCACCGCATAGGGGAGTCGCATCTTTCTGGTGACGCGGCCAATAAGCCCATCGATCGGCACTCCTGAGGCACCGTTCATTAGCAATGTCTGCATACCCGCAGGTGTCGGATTATTGCAGGCTCACAAACGGAGTGAGTCGTAAGACCGTCGCGCGGGCATCAGTATCTAACGCTAAATGAGATGACAAGCAGGCAGACTCCCGACTGAAAGAAGCCTGCCCGCCGCACCTTCATAGCTGCAGTCCTAGTTCACATCCTGTCGGAGCACGTTTCCGAACTCGTCAAGAGTGAGAATCAGCCGCTTGGGCTTTGCTACGAAGTACATGACAGCCCAGACAATAGCCCAGAAGCCGCATGTAATAAGCGACAGGATCAGGTGGAGAACGTGGTTAGTGCCGCTACCTTTGACCAATACGGCCTGAGAGTCCGTCTGAGACTCGATCCGGTACCCAGCAGCCACCTCACCACCTATGGCATTCGCGAGATTCCGGCGACCATTCACGTCTTCGTTGCTCATTGCATTTCCTTTTCTTGCCCAGTTGACGCAGGGAGAAGCTATCCGGCATGAATGTCTGCACGTAACTCTTTAAAATGTTACGCAAGCCACCCGTTGATGAGTACGGAAAGTTCGAGAAGCCTTCCGTACTTTCCGAGCCGGAAATCTTCAATACCCCTTCAGTCTTATGCGGAATAGTGTTTTCAGGTACGTCAATAGCCGGTCCGCCGGCATGTTCGGCGACCGGAAACGGGAGCAGGCTGGTCTCTTCGTTTCGCTCAGGCGCCAGGACGGCGATGTCGTAACAAGGTGCCTTTACTGAGAGGGGTAAGCCCTTCGGGACGTGCGGTGACGCGGCGCTGGCCAGTTGGCGCGAGGCGCGCGGTCGGTTGTCATGCACTCCCCCGAGCGGTGATCGCAAAGGGAAATTACATGAACGTTCATTGGTGATTTCGTGAAGACGTCGAAGCCTTCGAAGCATCTTCGCAGGTCAGGAGTGGTCTAGCTCTCCTAAGGAAGTTTCATCTGTCCCGAAGTGGTGGGCCAGTGTCCCCTGAGGTCAAGCGTGGATGCCGGACCTGAACCTCTGCTATCGGCTGAGCCTGTCGAGTGATCCCGGCATCTATCTGGCGGTGCGCGTCTGGCCTCGGGTGTCCGGGGGCTTAGCTGGCGGGAACAGCACTTCGGAGCGTGTCCCATGGAACCTCTCATCCGCAGCGCCGCACTGACCGGATTCCCGGAGCTGTGCCACACCCTGGGGCTAGATCCCCATGCGCTGCTGCGTCACGCGGGATTGAACGCGCATGTCCTCGCCGACCAGGATCGTTGGATTCCGGCCTTGGCAGTGGCACACGTCCTCGAACTGTCCGCAGACGCCTGCGGACGCGAGGATTTCGGCCTGCGGCTCGCCGAGCTGCGCCGACTATCGAACCTGGGCCCGGTTAGTCTCCTCGTCCGCGAAGAGCCCAACATCCGCGGCGTGCTCCAAGTTCTGATCAGGTACGAGCGGATGTATAACGAGGCCCTACGTGCCAGCTTGCACGAGGCCGACACCATCGCGACACTCCACATCGCCCTGGAACTCCCCGGAGCCCGGCGGATCCGCCAAGCTGTGGAGCTCGTGGTCGGTGCGTATCACCAGGTCCTGTCCGAATTCCTCGGCCACCGGCTGCGACGCCAGGTCTGCTTCACCCATGCAGCTCCCGCGAATCTGGAAACTCACCACCGTGTGCTGGGAACAGACTTGGCCTTCAGGACGGGCTTCAACGGCATCGTGCTGGCCGCCAGAACGCTTGAGGCAACCAACACGGAAGCTGACCCGATCCTCCGCAGATATGCCCAGCAGTACGTCGAGTCTCTGGCTCACACGTCTGACCCCTCAGACACGGAGCGGGTACGCAAGATTATCGAAGTCCTGCTGCCCACTGGCCGGTGCACGGCGAACGAGGTAGCACGCAGCATGGGCATCGATCGCCGCACGGTGCAACGGCGGCTTGCCCAATCCGGTGAGACGTTCTCATCACTTCGCAATGCCACCCGCCACGACTTGGCCCAGCGATTCGTGGCAAACGACCGACGTCCCCTCACGGAAGTTGCGCAGCTCCTGGGCTTTACCTCACCAGGCGCCTTCTCACGCTGGTTTCGAGACCAGTTCGGGATCAGCCCAAGCCAGTGGCGCGGTGTGGGCCAAGGCCCCTCGGCCTCGTGACCCTCGTTGCTGGTGTCGTGTATCTCGCCCGGCCCGACTATAAGGATGTCGCCGACGCACAGCGGCCTCCACGGCGGCCAGCGTCACCCTCGCAACGTACGCGAGGCTGACGTGGGTGGTCACGTCGCGGGCGGGGTGAACAGCGGCACACTCTGCGCGGGTTCTGCTGGCGCAACGAGCGGCACTGTGGGTATCGAATCGGCCTCAGGCAGGCCCAAATATTTGCGTACAGCCCCGTTGTCGCCGGTCGCATCAGCGAGGCGGGCGGCCTGGTCGAAGGCCCGCTGCTGGATGCGTTCGATCTCCTCGGCGACGTCCTCGATCGGGTACCCCGCTTCCTGCAGCATCCGCACGCCAGTCTCCAGGGAGAACACTCCCCCCTCGTAGCCTGCGGTGACGTCGTTGAGGACGGTGGTGCGGTCGGTGGGGGTGTGCGCACCCCACACCAGGCGTGCGGGCAGCGACTCACCGGCGGGCCACACCTGGCCGGCCTGGTGCAGGCGCTGCACCATGCGCAGCAGCAGTTGGTACTTGTGGTTGCGGGCCAGGCGCATCGCGCTGACGAGGGAGTCGAGCGGGCCCAATGCCAGCTGCAGCGCGTACCCCGACGGCACCTTGGCCACGTCGAGGGTGCCGAGCCCGGCCGTGGTCAGGCGGGTGTTCGAGGCGAGCCGGTCCAGCAGGTGGTCGATGCGCTGACGCAGTTCGGCGAGCTGCGCCGAGGTGTCGAGGGTATCCATGCGTCCGGAGTCGGACAGCTGCCACACAGTCCCTGCCTCCACCCGCACCGGCAGAGGCTGCCCGGTGGAACGGTCGATAGGCAACCGCGCCCCGGCGAGCGCGACGATCGGGGTACCAGTGGTGGCGGAGGCGGAGGCGCTGTCGGTGTCAGTCGCGGCCAGCTCGTCCAGCAGCTGTAGCACCGTCGCCAGCGTCGACTTGCCCCAGTGCTCGCCGACGTCGGGGATCGTGTTCGGGAGGTGCACCACCGGAATGAAGTCGTGCATCAGGTCGAGCCGGTTAAGGACCTGGCCGTCGGAGCGCACCCGGTACGCGGCCTTGTCCGAGGGCAGAGAGAACACGTCGTGGGCGCCGCCCAAGTCCTCCAGCAGCCATTCGGCGTCGGTGAGGTAGCACGTCGTCGACGACGGCTTGCCCGGCGCCCACGGGTAGATGCGGGTCACGGTGCCGGTGAGCGGGTCGAGGGTGTCTCCGACGGTTAGCACCGGGTCGCCGTCGGCGCTGGCCACCTGCTCACGCACCGCTCGCCCGTCGTCGGTGCGTCCGGGCGCGGTGGCGGGACCGATCGGGCCGAGCTCATAGGTGATGCGCCGCACCCGCGCTTTCAGGCCGCGCACCGGGTCGGCGGCCAACTCCCACGCGAAGTGCACCCGCTGCGGGTACTCCTGGGCGTCCTGCTCTCCCTCGGACCACTCCGGGAAGTAGAACCCAGGGTCGTAGGTCCGCAGCAGCGCCCGCTGCTTGGCCGGTTCCCACGCCAGCGTGTACACGCCGTCGCCGCAGCGCACTGTGCCCCGCTCTGCCTGCTGGATACGCAGCGGCAGCAGCTCCTTGTCTGCCCAGGTACGCAGCTTCTCCTGCAGGTCGGCGGCAGCCCGGTCTTGCGGAGTCGGCTCGCCCTGCTCGGCGTGTTCCGCGCCGGGCACCACGATGGTCTGCTTCGCGCCCAGCAGGTAGCCGAGGGTGGTGTCGATCAGCTTGGACGGGTCGCCCAACTCGCGGCGCTCCACGCCGTGGTGATCGCCGGTGACGGCGGCGAGCTGGCCAGCCTGGTTGGAGTCGTAGGCGGCAAGGAACTTGTAGGCGGCCAGCCGGCGCAGGTCCGCAGCGGGCACCCACGAGTTGTTCAGCTCGGGAAACGCGTGGTTCCCCGTCCGGTTCGGATCGGACATGACCTGCTTGTAGTTGAGCCACGACCAGGCGTCGATCAACAGTTCGCGCGGGTGCCTCACGGCTGCCCCTCCAGGCGTGCAAGGCCCCGCGCCCGCGCCACCCAGAATACGCGTGCGCCATTGCGGTTGCTGGTACCGCAGCGCCCGGAAACGGTGGGAGAGTACAGCCCCAACACACTTTCTTCACAGGGACCTCGCGAGGAGATCGCTCGATGAGAACAGGCGTCGTCGCCGTGGCCGTGGCCAGCTGTGCCACGCTCCTCTCGGCCTGCGGATCGGCACCCGCACCTGCTGCCGCGCCGGGCGCCGGTCCGCTCTCTTCGCCGACGTCACACGCGCCCGGTACCGCGGCTACGGACCTGGCCTCTTGCACGATCTATCTGTACGGGCACGCTGCCCGCGCCGAGATCAGTGGCGGTGGGAGTTCCAATCCAGCCGGTGAGTGCCGCAGCCTCGCGGCATCGCTGTCTCAGGGCGGCGACTTCTGGACGACGCAGACGGTCTCCGTCAAGGGAGCACTGCCCGTGGTGTGCGCCACGCAGAAAAACGGCCTCGTGGTGGTGGTCCGGGATAGCAACGCCCAGATATTCGGACAGAGCGTGTGCAGTGAACTGCTGCAAGACGGATGGGTGGAAGACTCCCTGGTCGAGCGGAGCGCACAGCAACTGGATCAGCAGGCGGCACAGGCCAGCGCCCAGGCCACCGCGCGAGCAGCGGACCAGAGCACCGCCAAGAAGGCGCTCGCCGGCCTGCAGAGCTCCAACCGGGCCTTCACCAATGCCAAGTCGGTCCGTGGCGACCTCACAACGGCCCTCAAAGACCTGGCCCAGTTGCGTAAAGACGCCAAGGGCGGCAACGGGGACGACTGCTACAACGTGGAGGCCGTAGTCGGCTACGACGCGGAAGCCGTTGTCGGCTACGACGTCACGAGCACAGCCAGCTACGACGTTGACCAAGAGCAGCAGAGCATCAAGGACCTCCGCTCCAACATCACCGACCTGAAGGACGCCCAAGCGGCCCTCACTGCTGACGGGCTACCCACGCTTCCCGGAGCCAGCGCCGCCATCACAACAGCTGAGGCTTACATCACCACGGCGATCGCCACAACGAACAAGGCAATCGATGACCTCAACGCCACTATGAAGACCGCATACAGCATCGCCAACACGCTCGGCACAGGCAGCTGCGCAAACAGCGGCCCCGGCGAGGCGCCAGAGGGCCTGTCGCACATCTCGTGAAGTGCGGCCGCAGCCTAGTGAGAGGCGTTGACGCAGCCGATCATCCACATCGTTCGCCGTAGCTCGTGCTGTTCCACGTCGAGGAGGTTTTCCCACGCGGCCTGGCACTGCACCTCGTCTGGCGTCTTGCCCACAGCTAGGATGTTCGCCCGCTCGTCGCGCCCCGCCTTCAGCGAGGAGTCCAGCCGGGCCTGCGCGGAGGCCTTGATCTGCTCCGAGGTGGGTTCTGCAGGTGCCTTGTTCGAGGCAGGCCACAGCAGGATTGCGCTGGCAACGACGGCCCCGCATACGAGTGTTGCGGTGGCGACTTTCCCCTGGTCGACATGGGCCAAGAGGGTAACAGCCGTGCCTTCTAGGGCCGTTGGCCTTTATGGGGCCGTTTCCGGGGGGTTATCGGCGTCCGCCGAGGCGGTCGTCGTGGATGTGCCCGGCGACGGCAGCGAGCTGGTCGGGGTCGGCGAGTTCGGTCAGTCCGTGCACGGCGGCGTCCATCCGGTCGGGGGAGTCCATGCCGACGACCCAGGTGACCATCTGGTCCTCCAGGGCGACGTGGGCGCCGACGTGGTGGATGAGGCCCTGCTCGTACAGCTGGGCGATGGGTTCGGCGCGCAGGCGTTTGCCGACCTTGGCCGTGACTTCGAGGACGCGGGGCATGAGAGCGCCGCTGGTGGTGCCTTCTCGGCGTAGCTGCTCCCACGCCTGAGAGAGAACTTGTCTGGCCATGTCTCCGCCGTAGTTGGACTCGACGACGATCGCGTCGGCCTTGAGGGCGAGGGCGAGATGGCAGGCTGCGCGGCCCCAGTCGTTGGCGCCCATGCTGCCGGAGCGATCTTCGAGCACGTACAGGTGGCCGTCGTAGCCGCGGGCGGCGCCGATGATGCCCGTCTCGTCGCCGATGGCCGACTCGCCGCCGGCGGGGTCGACGGCGACGATGACGCGGGCCATGTCCAGCCCGCCGAACTCGACAGTGGTGAGGCGGTGGTTGGTGATCCAGGCCCGCTGCCACACGCCGCCCTCCGGCGGGCGGGGCTTTTGCTGGTAGAGCGCGGCCCACACGCGTTCGCCCACGCGGCGGCGGGTGGTGGCGTGGTGTTCGGCGTCGAAGCGTTCGGGCCACAGCGGCTCGCCGGGCCTGCGGCCGAGTGGGTCGGTGTCGCTGTCGGCGAGGGCGGGCAGGTCGATGATCTTCCACTCGTTGGCCTGCGCGTCGGCGAGGATGCGCCCGGCGAGGTCGTCTTCGTTCCACCGGGTCTGGATGACGCAGATCGCCCCGTCGGGTTCGAGACGGGTCTGCAGGACTGACTGCCACCACTCCCACGTCTTGCGGCGCATGCTGGGCGAGTCGGCGGAGGCCATGTCCTGCACGGGGTCGTCGACGAGGGCGATGGTGGCGCCCTTGCCGGTGAGGCTGCCGCCGATGCCCGCTGCGACGAGGCCGCCCTGGTGGCCAGCGATGTCGAAGCGCATCGCCGCGCGGCTGGAAGGGTTGAGGTGGATGCCGAGTTCGTCGCCCCACGTTTCGATGGCGTCGCGAATCCAGCGGGAGTGTTCCTCGGCGAGGTCACCGGAGTAGGAGGCGATCATGATGCGCCGGTCGGGGTGCTGGCGCAGGTACCACAGGGGTGCCCAGCGGGAGGCCCGGCGGGACTTGCCGTGACGGGGCGGCATCGTGATCATCACGCGGTCGGCACGGCCCTCGGCCATGTCGATCCACGCCTGGTCGATCAGATGGAGGTGGCGGGCCTGCATCTCGCGGCGTTCGGTGAGGACCGCAGCCATCGCGCCCGGGGAGGCGTCCATGGCTATGTGGCGTTCGATGCGGGCCAGTTGGGTGCGCAGTTCGGGGGATGCCTTCGTGGCCATGGCGCGGCGTACTGCGGGCGGCTTGGTGCGGTAGACGGCCAGCAGCTGGGCTTCGCGTTCTCTGCTACTCGTCGGAGCCATGGGCGGCCTCCTCGCTGATACCGATGAGGGCTTCGAGTTCGTCGAGCGCGACGGTGGTCAGCTCGCCGTCTGCCGTCTCCGGGGTGAGGACCTTGGAGGGGGCTTCCTTGTCGAGGCGGTTGAGGCGGGCGCGACGTTCGAGGATGCGCAGCGCGCGGTCGATGGCATTGAGGTTGCCGTCCTTGACGGCCTGCCGGTAAGCGACGAAGAACAGGCGGTCCAAGCGCAGGTTGTCGACCGCTCGCAGCTCCTCGACCTTCGCCTCCAGGTCGGTGCTGCGCTCGTGCAGGGCCAGGCGCACGTCCTTGCACGCGGCATGGATGAGCTGCTTGTCGTCTGGGGGGTCCTGGCCCTTGGTGTACCGCTCGATGCCGTAGCCCTGCGGGTAGGCGATGCGGTCGGAGTTGACGGCGGGGTCGGCGGCGAGTTTGCGGCCTACGGTGAGCCAGTCCACGCCGGCCAGGTGCAGGTCGATGGCGTCGGCTCGCCGCCGTGCGATGGCGGCGCGCGCGGCCTTGTCGGGGCGTCCCACCGGCAGGATTCCTCTCGCTGCTGCGCGCCCCCACGCCGAGAACATGATCGCACCACGGCCCGGCGACCTGCCCTGGCCGCCGGGCCGCCTGTCCTACAGGAAGGTGAGTTGCTCGGGAGCGTCAGGATCGGTGGGCGGTTGCCAGTTGGGGGGCGGTGTGTCGGGTGCGTTCCGGTTGGTTCGCAGCCACCACGCGAACTGCCAGTTGCGGCAGGTGCGGTACTTCCATTGGGTCCGGCGGGTGGCGGTGGCGGGTATCGAGTGCTCGCCCCATCCGGTGATGGGACGAGCGTTTTCGAGGGTCACCTGCAGGCCCCTCACCATGGCGGGGCCTTCCCACCGGTGGCCTTCGGCGTACTCGAAGGCCAGATGAGCGTTGTGCGACCAGTCCCAGGGGTGAGGCAAGGCACACAGGTACCAGGCCAGCGGCGGGTTTTCCGCCGACAGGGTGACGTCTTGGCGGGGCGCCCTCGGATTGAGGGGGTGACGGTCAGACCAGCCGAACGTTTCCAGACAGTGGCGGTCGAGGTTCACGTTGCGAACCCCGGCCAGCCACATGATCAGGTACGGTTCGGCGGCGCCGATACCGACCTTTGCGGGCGGCTGTGACATGCGCGCATTTCCCCTTCTAATTAGGGCCCAGATTAAGGCCCGGCAACATTCCTTTCTTTAACCAATTTTATCAAAATTTCCACGAGTCGCTTATGGCGCCCATGCCGGAAGTCGTTGGGGTAAGGCATATTGAATTCCTCGTCGAGGGCTTTCTCGTAATCGAGGTCGGAAAGCGGCAGGGGGGATTTGCACACGGCCCTGAGCGTGGCGTTGGAGCGGCCGGCGACCGTCACCTGTCCGAAGTACGCCCCCAGCAGCTCGGTCAGTGACTCGGGGGTGTGGTAGCGGATCCGCATCCACTTGCCCTGCATGAACCGCATGTCGACGTTCTCGGAGTCCAGGAACGACAGTCGAGTGGAGTCGTTGGCGCTGGTGCTGTGCTGTTTGGCCTCGAACGCCTGCTCCACCAGCAGGTTGCGAGTGCCGATGCACACCGTGCCGTCCCCGGCGCACAGCGCGTTGACGGCCGTCAGCACCCAGTGCTGGTAGTCCAGCGACGTGGTGGCGTTGATGACGGAGTCGAGGACCACCATCTCGTACAGGCCGTGCTCGGCCAGCCGCTTCTCGATCGTGCGGATCATCGAGACGACGCCTTTGACGTCCACGGCGTACTTGCCGGGGGTCGTGCGGTACGGCTCGTAGTCGTCGATGTTGTAGCCCTCGGGGCGCAGCTTCTTGGCGTAGTCGCCGTGCCCGGCGCCGAAGTCCACCACTCGCGTCTCGGGGCGCTCGCGCAACCGGGGCAGAGCCAGCTTCTCCCACACCTCCGACTTGTAGGCCAGCTTCCCCTTCTTGCGCAGCGAGGTGTACTGGCGCAGCCGCTTGGGCTGCACGATGTGCTGGTTGTAGACGGGCGCCTGCTCCTCCAGACCGGACCAGTCGTACACGCCGTACTCGCCTGTGAGGTCAGCGACCAGCTGTGCCGCGTCCAGGGACGGGCAGGTCCAGGCGAGGACGTCGAAGTGGTTCGCGGCGGCGACCACCGCGTACTCGGCGTTCAGCGCGATCTGGCCCTGGTCGTCGATGACGACGCTGCCCCACGCGCCGTGGCCGCCGGTCATGTGGGAAATGGCCTGCTGGAACGGCTTGTTGCGGGAGACGGCCACATCAATGCTCCGCCACGGGATCCACGACCACTGGCCGATGGGGCCGGGCTGTGCGTACACGACGCTCGCCTCGGTCTCGACGCGGTTGTGCAGGAGGTTGAACTGGATCTCGTCGGTCAGGCGCACGACCTGGCCGAGCATCACTGCCGGAGTGTGCGTCATCCCCAGCGCGGTCATGGCCTTGGTTCTCTGGTGGCCTGCGACCAAGGTTCCGTTGGCGTTGAGAATGACCGGCTTGACGACGCCGTGACGGGCGATGGACGCCTGCAGCCGCTCGAAAGCCTCCTCTGACAGATGCCGCGGGTTGTACTCGGCGGGGCGCAGGTCTTTCAGCGGGTACGCCTCGTAGAAGGTGGTGGTGGGGCCGCTGCTGTTGGGGGTGCTGATACCGGGCTCGCTTCTCATTCGCCCTCCTCCTCGTCGGCGAGCTCGGCCTGGCCGGCGCCGGGGGTGTCCTCGCTACTGCCGGGCACCTCGGCGGTCTCGGCGTGGGCCTCCTGCAGCAGGTGCCAGCCGAAGCCGAGGTCCGTGCGGGACTCGGAGAGGTACCGCTCGTAGATGGCATTCAGGGTCTCCACCTCGGCTGCGGTGATCTGCACGCGGGTGGTGGACCACTGCAGGTATCCCCACTGCAGGTACTCCAGCTTGGCCATGGCCCCGGTGCCTTGCCCGTCGGAGGGCAGGTCGATCGTGTCGGGCAGGGCCCGGCTGTCGAGGAGCTTGTCCAGGGCGGTCTGGTCATAGCCGGTGCCGTCCAGGTCTGGCAGGTCCTCCAGGATGTCGGCCAGCAGCTCGCTGTCGTACCCGGCAAGGTCGGAGGTGCGGTTGTCGACGACGACGATGCGGGCCGCGTCCTCGTCTGAGACGTCGACCCACGTCGCGGCGATCTGTTCCCAGCCGAGCTGCTTGGCAGCGGCCCAGGTGTGGTTACCGGCCAGGATCTCGTTCGGGCGGCCGGTGTGGGTGCCGCGGTTGACGACGATGGCCTTGTACTGGCCGTTGACGCGCAGCGATTCAGCGATGGCGTCGACGTCGCCGGTACGCGGGTTGCGGTAGTAGCCGGTCAGGTCGCCGATCGGCACCGCCAGAGGCAGTAGCGACTCGGGGATGCGGGCGGGCGCAGCACTCACAGCAGGAGCCCTTCGTGTAGGAGCGTGCCCCCGCGCCCTACGCCCGCCCACATTAGAGGATCACGCGCTCGGCAGCTCCAACTGCGCCTGTTCTCGGCGTCGGTGGCCGGCGTTGGCCGCATCAGGTGCTGGTGTCGTCGGACAGGCCCAGCACTGCCGTGTGGGTGCGGATGCGCAGGTACTTCTGGTCGGTGGTGTGCCCGTCGAAGCGGGCACGAGCGTCACCGACGGGAACCCGTCTGACGTGATCGAACAGAGAGAGGTCTGCGGGCGGGATGGGCCAGGTGAACTGCCAGCCCCCGGCGCGCAGGAACAGCCGACGCCAGCCGACGCCGGCGTCGGGCGCGGCCGCCAGCACGCTGGGGTGGAAGGCTGCGAGCCACGCGGCCAGGTGGTTACGCTCCCGCAGAACGCTGCCGAGGGCCGCTTCGTGCTCCTCGGCCAGGCGCCGCATCATCGACTCTGCCAAGCCGAGGACCTCGCGGGGCTGGACGGGCCTGCCCCTGGCATCCATGTCGGCTCGCCGTTCATCGAGGGGGGAGTCGCTCATGGGGTGTTCCTGTCGTCTGCGGGAAGAGCTGCGGAGGCGAGGCGCAAGCTGTGCGGGGCGGAGGTGGGCTGCCCGAAGCGATTGACACACGGGGCGTGGGCGGGGGCCTGGCAGGTGGGGCAGTACACGTCGAGGGCGGGGCGGGAACCGGCTGCGAGCAGGCGGGTGAGCCGGGTGATCTGGGCGGCCTGCCCGGCCTGGCTGGAGATCAGGTGCTCTACGCCGGCGCGGAGCCGTGCTGCCTCGGCCGGGCTGAGGGGCCGACGTTCGGTGTGGCCGATGAGGTACCGCATCTGCTCCACGACGGGCCGGTCCCCGTTGGGGCGGGCCCGGCTCACCGGTCGCGCGCTTTGTCTGCTTCGGTCCAGCGTCGCAGCAGTGAGCGGCGTTGGCCGCGCGTGAGCTGCACGGCCCGCGTGTAGACGGACACGACGCGGGCCTCGGGCACGCACCAGGTGGGGAAGCTGTCCTCTGTGGATGTCTCCAACTCACCGACCGGTTCAACGGTGTAGAGGTCGCCGTACCAGTAGCGGGAGGCGTAGAAGCGCGCATAGTCGCGGTCGCTGGTGATGTAGACCCGGTCAGGGCGTCCGGTCGCCGGATCGACGGCTTTGCCGCCGACCATGGCGGTCAGACCCTGGGCGCGGGCCTCGCAGACCTTGCAGCCGTCGATGACGTGCGGGGGGCTGGGGGTGATGAGGTCCCCGGGGTTGAGCCCGGGGACACCACCGTGGAAGTAGCGCAATGCCCCTCGCCTAACGGTCGTTGCAGCCGCAGATGCCCTGCGGTGTGCACCAGCCTGAGCAGGAATTGCACCAGATCCAGCCGGGGACTGGCGGGGTGCGCTCTGGTGCGGGCAGGTCGGCGGGAGACCGGCTGTTGCCCTCGGCGACGGCGTCTTTGAGCTTGGCGTAGTGCTCGGCCGCGTCGGGGTCGGGGCTGGACTGGTATGCGGGCGCCACCTGGGGTCTCCGGGCAGGGTCAGGGGGGCCGGGTTGATTGCGTTCGGCCATGACCTTTCCCAGCGGCCCATAGCGTTCCCTCATGAGCTGTTCGAACAGTTCTGGGTCGGCGGCATGGTCGGAGCGGTAGGTCGCGGTCACGAGGCTTCTCCTGGGTACGCGGGGACCCGCCCTGCCTGGTGGCGCGGGCGGGTCCATTCGCGGGCGCGTGGGGCGGCGTCCCCGTGTGGCGCCGCGTGGGCGGCGCCAGTGCCTGACGGGTAGGGCGCGGGGGGGTTGCCACCCGCCAGACACCGTTGGGGGATGCCGCATGCCACGGCAGTGCTGACAGGCCGGTTCCGCGGCTGCAGCCGTTCCCGTTCAGCGAGCAGAACGTACCACGATGGAGTGTTGTGGCACATCTATGAGAGACAGTTTCGGCAGGTGACTTTGCGGTCGCCGCCATGCTCCAGCTGGTCAGCTACTGGAGCCGGGTACTCGGCGCACTTCGTGGTGAAGTGGTTTCGATCCTCGGCATACCGGGCCGCATGGACGGTTCCGCCGGGTTCAACTACGCGCCGCGGGTACTCGGCAAGGACGTCCGCGCCGGCTGAGGGGGTGGCGGATTGTTCCGCCCACAGGACGGCGCCGAAACCGTAGCCGTCCAACGTGTCTGTGCCGCAGACGTCGGGTTCCTCAACGAGGAACAGCGCGTCCTGGTTGGTCTTGGGGAGGACGCCGAAGTCTTGGGGCGCCATGCGCTGCCAGTGGGGGCGGCCGTGGGTGTCGCTCACAGGGTTTCCCTTCGGTGGTTGGGACAAGGCCCGGCCCGCCCCGGGGCGGGGCGGGCCGGTTCACGTCAGACAGCAGCGGTGGCGGCGCGCTTGGCCGGGACCTTGCGCCTGGCCGGGGCCTTCGGCTTGGGCGCGACGAGCTCGGCCTCGGGCTCGGCGGGGGCCTGCGGCACGACGGGCTCGGTGACGGCCTCGGCCGGGGTCTCGGTGACGGGCTCGATGGCGGGCTCGATGGCGGGCTCGATGGCGGGCTCGATGGCGGGCTCGGCCGGGGCCTGCGGCCTGGCCTGGGCGACGAGGCTTTCGTGTTCGGCGGCGGGGTTCAGGCGGGCGATCTCACGGGCCTCAGCATGCGCCTTGGCCTGCCGCATGTTGAACCGCGCCTTGGCGACCGCGTCAGCAACACGGTCCATCTGGTCCAGGCGCTTGCCCACCTCGCCCTCCAGGGCCAGGGCCAGCTTCATCGGGTCCGCCTTGGCCAACTCGTCCAGCAGGCCCAGCACCTGCTCGATCCGGTCAATGCTCGAGCGGGTCTTGGTGCGGTCGCGCTGCCGCTCCTCGCGCTCCTCGGTGGTCATCTCCTCCACGATCATGGCGACGACCTGGCCCTGCTGCTGCTTGAGCGCGTACGCGAAGTGCACCAGCTCGTTGTCGCCGGCGAAGGCGCCCTTGGCCCACTTCTTCATGACCGCGGCCTGGTTGCCGGGCGTCAGCGCCGCGATCTGCACGGCGGCCTGGGTGCCGATCACGCCGGAGTTGACGTGCTGCTGCACCTCCTCGGTCAAGTTCAGCAGCGCCAGGCGGAGCATCACATACTGCGGGGACTTGCCGAACTCCTTGGCGACGTCCTTGGGTTCGGCGCCGTCCTGCTCATCGAGGATCCGGCGAAACGCCTTGGCCTCCTCCATCGGCGTCATGTCGGCACGGTTGACGTTCTCGGCGACCGCCCGCTTGAAACGCTCCAGGACGCTCAGGTCGTCTTTGGTGACGATGCACTTGATCTCGGTCAGCTCGGCGAGCTGGTGGGCGCGCCAACGGCGCTCGCCCGCGACGATCTCGTAGGCGTGGACTTCACCGTCCGCTGAGGCCTCGGCGGGCTGCATGGGGCGAACCTCGATGGGCTGCATGAGACCGAACCGCTTGATGGAGTCGGCGAGTTCCTGCAGGGCGCCCGGTTCGAAGAACTCGCGCGGCTGTCGCTCGTTGCGGTGGATCTGGTCAATGGGGAGGGTCGCGATCGTCATGGCTCGCTCCAAGAGGCCGTGGTCGGGGGGCTGTTCCCTCCCCCCGTCCTCTTATTCTAGACGCAATGCCGGTCTAAGGCCAGATTTTCTGGGGCAATTTTCGCAGGTCAGGGCATACATAGGGGCGGGCACCGAGAGATGCCCGCCCCTATGTACATGTGAGGTCGTTCAGCAAGCCCGCCCTAGCGTCGCCGCGGCGCCATCCGGCTGCGAACCCCCCTCATTCACGACGTCTCGTAGATCCTCATCGACCACCACGGCCAGCGCACGCAAGGCCGCCTCCGCCTCCTCGGCACCTAGAACAGGGCGCCTGGACAACTCGGCCTCCAACATGCGACTTCGAATGCGCGCCGGATCAATCGCCACCGGCCTATCCCTCCCCCTGGCGGGCGCCCCGCCGTCGAGCACGGTCACGTTCGGCCATCCACAGGTAGCCCCGGGCGCCCGGCCTACCTCCGGGCACCCCCGGCGGACTACCAGGTGGTGTCGTCGACTCGCTCGACCCCACTGCTCGCACCGCCGGCGTCGTCGGCGGGAACCACCCAAGTGGTGTCCCCGGCCTCGACTCTGCCTGATGTCATATGCCGTGGGCCTATCCCGACGAAGGCGGCCAAAGCGGCGAGCACGACAGCCGAAGCAATCCGGACAGCACGATTAATAAACACAAGTTCCCCTGATATCTACGCATGATGGCGACAGACAGGCGCGGAGTGGCGGCAACAACCAGCCCCTACCGATAACTTGCATGCCCCGTTACCCAACACCTTGTAATGGAACCGGGTGAAGATCAACCCGAAGCGTTACCGTACTTTCACGAGACCCACAATTCAGGGGATGTTAGGTGCCACAAGTACCCGACCTGCCGGATCTGTCCGATCAGACCACCCACGTCTACCAGCAGATACTGGAGGGAAATTGCGTCCCAGCCGAGACCCCCGGACTCGCTGAACTTCTAACCACTGGACTCGTTGTCGCCAGCCCCCACGGCAACAACACCTACACCGCCATTGACCCCCGATATCCGACCGGGGAGATGATTCGGCAACTCAACTCCCTCGTGGAGCAGCTGAGCGCCTTCACGGGTGCGCTGCCGGAATTCCTGACAACCGTGCACGACCAATACATGTCGACGAGGCCGCCGCACGAGTCGGTCCAGCGCCTGCGCGGCCGCCAGTTAGTCAATGAGCACATCTCCCGCGAGCACACCAACGCCCGCACCGAGATCATCTCCGCGCAGCCCGGCAACCGCACTCCCAAGGACCTGGCGTTCTCCTACGAACGTGACCGCGGTGCTCTGCAGCAGGGACTGTCCATGCGGACGCTGTACCACAGCTCGGTGCGCCGCGTCGCCACGGTCGGAGAGTGGGCGAATGCCATGACCACCGCCGGCGGGGAGATCCGCACCTTCAACGGCCGCTTCCCTCGCGCCATCATCTTTGACCGCCGCGTGGCCTTCATACCCGTACACACCGTCCCCGAGACGCCCCCTCACGATGCGGTCATGATTTCCGACCCCCTGGTGGTCGCGTATGCCGTCGCGATATTCGACCTGTTCTGGGAGCGTGCCGACTCGTGGTTCGGCTCCAGCCACGGTGATGACAAAGACTCTGCCACCTCAGCCACCCAGCGGGCGATCCTGCGAGAGCTGTGTCTGGGACGCACACAGTCGCAAGCCGCGAAGAACCTCGGGATCGGCCCCGCCTGGATCAACGAGCAACTGGGACAGCTCCGTAAGAAGCTCGGCGCGCGAACCCTCAACGAGGTCATCTACTGGTGGGCGACTTCGCCCGACCACAACCTGCAGGACTGACGCACCGGGCGCACTCTGGCTATGCAGCGCCAGGGGTGCGCCAGGTCAGCGTGACCCGGTGGGCCACATCGCGCACCCCGCGCGCCCGCGCGGCTCGAACCTGGATCTTGCCCACCAGCAGCACCACCAAGGCCCGTTTCGAGCGGTGCGGTGCGTGTTTCCACCAGCGCGCCAGGTCCTCGACGCCGCCCAGTGGCACCTCCACCACCTGCTCCAGGAACCGCAGCCGCGCCCGGTTCTCCTTCAAGCTCTGCCCGATGGCCCGGTCTGTGGCAACAAACGTGCTTCGCGCCAACTCGCCCTTGGCATAAGGCTCAGCAAGCTCAGTCCGCGACTTCTCCAGTTCGGCGATCCGCGTGCACACCTGGTCGGCGTCAACGCTCATACTCGCGCGGGCCGCCTCCAGCGCGACGATGGCGCCCGGGCGGAGCAGCTCACCCAGAACATGCTCGGCCACAAAATCTTCGAGCAGCGACGCGTTGATGCGGACCTTGCCGCAGCCGCCGCGACCCTCGAAGTTGGTCTGGCAGCGGTAGGACGGCGTCCCAGCGCCGGTACGGGCGCCCGCCATGCGCTGCCCGCACAGTTCGCACTCAACCAGCCCGCCCGCCAGCAGGTACTCATAGTCAGGTGCACGATCCTGATCACTTCGCACGCTGCCCGGCCGGCCGGGACGCTGCTGCAGCCACCGGAACTCATCCGGTGTAATCAGCGCCTCCCGGCCCGTCTCGCGTAGCTCATTGGTCTCGGGGTCCCGCTCCAGTCCGGCGATCGCCGGATTGTCCAGCAGGCGGCCGAGCGTCATGGAAGTCCACTCGCCACCCATGGTGCCCCGATGGCCCTCGGCCGTCATCCAGGCCGCAACCTCAGCCTGTGACTGTCCGGCCCGGATACGGCCGACGGCCTCACGTACAACTTGCCGCTCCTCCGCGCGAACCCGCGTCAGAGCCTGGTTGTCGAAGCCGTAAAAACGCGGCATGCCACCGTTCCCCACTCATCCAGCCGCCCGCCCAGGTCCCTGACGCAGAGAAGCGATCCCGAGCGCCTCCCACAGGGCAGCCGTCGGTATACGGATCGTGCTCCCCATCGTCAGCGTCCGCACAGGGAACTGACCAGCCTTGATCAGGTCGTACGCCTTGTTGTGTCCGATGCCCAGTGCGCGTGCTGCGGTCACCACGTTGACCGTCGCGGGCAGTGCCAGAACCTCATCCAGGCTCATTCCGCGCTGATCGGTGACCGGAGTGCTCGTCGTCATCTCGTTGTCGCGATCTCCCCCGCGCCAACATGTGCCACACCATACACGCGAGGCCTCAGTATCAGGGAGCGCATCCAAGCAACGCTAGGGAAGAATGTGCGCCCACAGTGATAACCCGGGGGTGGGGAAATGTTCGAAGACAAGACGTTCAAAAGGTGCGCCTGTAAGGGGCCGTTAGTGGGCGAGGACGGCAAACCGGTCCTGGACGACAACGGCCAGCAGAAGATCGGCTATCTGGAGCGCGCCTGCACCCGGCTCAAGGAGCGCGTCCACGGCTCGTGGTACTACCAGATCGAACTGGAGCGCGGCGGAGACGGCAAACGCAAGCGAGCCCGCGAGGGCGGCTTCGCCACCCAGGCCGAGGCCGCGGCCACCGCCACCGAAGTATGGCGGGCCTCCAAGGCCGGGGTGAACGTCCTATCGGACGAGACGGTCGCCGAGTTCCTGGCCCGCTGGCTCAAGAAGAAGAAGACCGAGCTGAAGCGGACCACCGCCCACGAGTACAAACGAGACATCGAGCTGTACCTGGTGCCGCACCTCGGGACGCTGAAGATGCGCGACCTTCGCGCCCGTCACGCCCAGGGCCTGTTCGACTGGATCGTCTCCGACAACGAGCGCCGGCTGGAGCACCGAGTCAAGGTCGACGAACTCAAAGCCCGCGCCGAGGCAAGGTCCGGAGCCTGGCGTGCGGCCCCCACCGGCACGAAAGCAGAGAAGGCGGAGCGGGCCCGCCTGCGGGAGTTGTGGACGACGACCCGCGCCGACTACCTGGCCGGCCGCAAGGACCTGCAGCGGACCACCGGCCCGGCGACCATGGTCAGCATCAAGGCCACCCTGTCCTCGGCGCTCAGCGACGCGGTGAAGGAGGAACTGATCGCCAAGAACTACGCGGCGCTCCTGACCCTCCCCAAGGTGACCAAGCCTCGCGCGCTCGCCTGGACCGCCCCGCGCGTCGCCCGCTGGCAGCGCACCGGGGACAAGCCGTCCCCGGTCATGGTGTGGACGCTGCAGCAGACCGCCCAGTTCCTGGACTTCATCGTCGACGACCGCCACTTCCCCGCCTGGCACCTGGTCCTCTTCCACGGCCTGCGCCGTGGCGAACTGGCCGCGCTCGCCTGGCACGAGGTGGACCTGGCCGAAGAGGTCATCCACATCAGCGAGCAACTGGTGTCGATCTCATACGAAGTCCACGAGGACGACCCGAAGGCCGACAGCGTCCGCGACATCAAGCTCAACCGGGACTCGGCGATGCTGCTGCAGGCGTGGCGTAAGAAGCAGACCGCCGAGCGCCGGAAGTGGGCCGAGGCCGGCGCGCCCGCCAAGTTCGGGAACCGAGTCTTCACCAAGGAGGACGGCGTCGCGTACCACCCGCAGTTCTTCACCGACCGCTGGGACCGGCTCGTGGAACTGTCCGGACTGCCGCCGATACGCCTCCACGACGGCCGCCACGAGGCCGCGAGCCTGGCACTCGCGGCCGGCGTCGCCCCGAAGGCCGTGCAGGCGATGCTCGGGCACTCATCCATGCGGATGACGACCGACACCTACCAGACAGTGCTGCCCGAGATGCACGCCGCGACTGCCTCGGCGTCCCTAGACCTCATCACCGCCTACCGGAAGGCGGAGGAGGAGGCGAAGGCGACGCTCGGACACGCCCCGGCGGAGACGACCGCCGACGCCTACCAGACGGCGCTGCCCGAGCAGGTGGAGAAACAGGCCGTGAAGAAGGCGCTGCGGGCGAGGAGGCAGCGCAGGCGCGTGGCCTGACAGACCGTCGGGCCCCACCTCGACCCCGGGCGGGCCCCATCTGGGCCCCATTCAGCCCTCGTACACGCCTCACGGAGCAGTGGTTTGGACCACAGGTGAGCCAAGGAAAAGCAAAAACCCCAGGTCAGAGCCTGACTGACCTGGGGTTTTCTTGAGCCCCCTGTCGGATTCGAACCGACGACCTACGCATTACAAGTGCGTTGCTCTGGCCATCTGAGCTAAGGAGGCCCGACCGCGCGCGGGGCGTGCGTGCACGTGCAGTGTACCCACGTCACAGCGGGGCCCTGTCGAGAGTTTCCGCGAACTTCACCGGTGCCCGGGTACTGACAGAACACATGAACGCCAGGTAGCGTCCTGACCCGGTTCACTCATGTGGACTACACCACTATGGGCGTTTCCATAGTGGATCACCACCTTTACAACGGATCGTCCGGCACGTTCCTGCCGGTGAAGGGGGCCCATCACCATGGCCACTGTCTCGTTCGACAAGGCGACCCGGATCTACCCAGGTTCCGAGAAGCCCGCCGTCGATGCCCTGGAGATCGACATCGAGGACGGCGAGTTCCTCGTCCTCGTCGGTCCCTCCGGCTGCGGCAAGTCCACCTCGCTCCGCATGCTCGCGGGGCTCGAGGACGTGAACGCCGGCACCATCCGCATCGGTGACCGCGACGTCACACACCTGCCGCCCAAGGACCGGGACATCGCGATGGTGTTCCAGAACTACGCGCTGTACCCGCACATGACCGTCGCCGACAACATGGGCTTCGCGCTCAAGATCGCCGGCGTCAACAAGGCCGACATCCGCCAGAAGGTCGAGGACGCGGCGAAGATTCTCGACCTCACCGAGTACCTCGGCCGCAAGCCGAAGGCCCTCTCCGGCGGTCAGCGCCAGCGTGTCGCCATGGGCCGCGCCATCGTGCGTGAGCCCCAGGTCTTCCTCATGGACGAGCCGCTGTCGAACCTCGACGCCAAGCTCCGCGTCTCCACCCGTACGCAGATCGCCTCGCTCCAGCGCCGCCTCGGCATCACCACGGTGTACGTCACCCACGACCAGGTCGAGGCCATGACCATGGGCGACCGTGTGGCCGTGCTGAAGGACGGTCTGCTCCAGCAGGTCGACTCGCCGCGCAACATGTACGACCGCCCGGCCAACCTCTTCGTCGCCGGCTTCATCGGCTCCCCGGCCATGAACCTGGTCGAGGTCCCGATCACCGACGGCGGCGTGAAGTTCGGCAACAGCGTCGTCCCGGTCAACCGCGAGGCCCTGAAGGCCGCCGCCGACAAGGGCGACCGCACGGTCACCGTCGGTGTGCGCCCCGAGCACTTCGACGTCGTCGAGCACAACGGCGAGGCCGCCAAGTCGCTGTCGAAGGACACCGAGGACGCCCCGGCCGGCCTGGCCGTCTCGGTGAACGTCGTCGAGGAGCTCGGCGCCGACGGCTACGTCTACGGCTCCGCCAAGGTCGACGACAAGTCCACGGACCTCGTCGTCCGCGTCAGCGGCCGCTCGGTCCCGGACAAGGGCGCCACGCTCCACGTCGTGCCGCGTCCGGGCGAGATCCACGTGTTCTCCACCTCGACGGGCGAGCGTCTGTCCGACTGACGTCCGCGTCAGCCCGGCGAAAGCGCACACCCCGTAAGGGTTGAATTCACCGAAGTCGACGAAGAGGGCCCCGCAGCAGGCTGCGGGGCCCTCTTCGCTGTCGACAAATACCCCGGCAGACCGGGCATTTCGATATGCGTGCGTCAACCCAGTACCCAGAAAACACCACTTCCCCATCCCTCGAACCGGTGACTAAATGTCGCCAAATCATCACCCCGCGCTACCCTCACTCGCGTGAAGCACTCCACCACTAACCAACGGACCCGGCGTGGCCGTGGCCCCGCCCGCCGGATCGGCCGCACCCTCGCCCTCGTTCTGCCTGTCGTCCTGGTGCTCTCCGGGACTCTCGCGGTCACCCGAGTCAACTGGTCGGGGAATTCCTCGAGCTCGGTGCTCACCGCGTCCTCCGAAGACGTCTCGGCACGAGCCGTCTCCCGTGCCCCGCAGGACGTCCTGCGCGACAAGCTGCTCCTGGAACTCCAGGAGAAGAACCCGGGCGTGGCTCTCACCCACCTCCAGGAGGCGGTGAACGGCCGTCCGACGCTCGCGAAGCACTGCGCCTCCATCGCCCGCGCCCTGGGCCGCGCCGCGGTCCGTGCGTACGGGCCGACGCGCGCCCAGTCCTTCGCCCGGCCCGTCTGCGACACAGCGTTCGCCTCGGGGGTCGCGGCCACCCATTTCTGAGGTCACCGCCCCGTCCCCGGCGCGGCTCCCCTCGGAGACCGAAGCTCCCTCCGAGGGGCACAACCCTTCACGGCCGCCGCCCGCGGCACCACGTGCCACCCGGTCCACAGCGCCGCGAATCAGCCGATTCCGGGCAGCCCGGTAACAGCTGATTAAGGAACGGTTGCCGCAGGAAGCCGCGTGCGGGGCGCCACGTACAGTTCGGGCATGACCGATCCGAACGCCGCGTCGCGCCCCGTTCAAGCCGTTGTCCTGGCCGGCGGCCAGGGTTCCCGGCTGCGTCCCTACACCGACGACCGGCCCAAGCCGATGGTCGAGATCCCCGGCACCGGGACACCGATCATCGGCCACCAGCTGACCTGGCTCGCCGAGGAGGGCGTGACCGACGTCGTCGTCTCCTGCGGTCACCTCGCCGACGTCCTGCAGAAGTGGCTGGACTCGGCCGACCTTCCGCTCAACGTCACGACCGTCGTCGAGACGGAGCCCCTCGGCCGCGGCGGCGGCCTCAAGTACGCCGCGGCACACCTCCCGCACCCCGACCTGCCCTGGTACGCGACGAACGGTGACATCTGGACCCGTTTCTCGCTGCGCGACATGGCGGACTTCCACGCCGAGCGCGACGCGGTCGCGACCCTCGCGCTGGCCCGCCCCCGCATCCCGTGGGGTGCCGTCAAGACGGACGGCTTCGGTCACATCACGGACTTCATCGAGGCCCCGCCCTCCACGTTCGAGATCAACGCGGGCGTCTACGTCTTCTCCCCCGAGTTCACCGACATGCTCCCCGAGCGCGGCGACCACGAGCGCACCACCTTCCCCCGCCTGGCCCGCGAACGCCGGCTGTCCGGCTTCCCGATCCCGCAGGGTGCCTACTGGCGCGCCATCGACACCGCCAAGGACCTCACGGAGGCGGCGAAGGAGCTCGCGGCCCTGGGTCGTTAGAGACGCCCTCCCGGCCCTACGAGAGCCGTCCGGGCGCGGCGACGTGACCACGTACGCAAAGCGACGGCGCGACGGACAAGGCTGCGCACGCGAGCCACGGACAGGGCTGCGCACACAACGCCACAGCACGGCGGACAGAGCTGCGCCCACACCCCCACGGCGGCTTCCGCCACCGCCTCCGAGCTGCTCACGCGCAAGGCGACGACAGGGCCCCGCACGCTTGCGTGCGGGGCCCTGTCGTCGTTGCGGTGGGGCGAGGGCGTCAGCCCAGCAGGCCGCCCACCAGACCCGGCTGGCCGGTGGACGAACTCCCGCCGCCGGTGGAGGTGCCGTTCGCGGAGCCCGTACCGCCGGTGCCGCCGCTGCCCCCGCTGCTGCCGCCGGTCGAGGTACCACCGCTGCCGGTGGGGCCCGCGCTGGTGCTCGGGGCCTGGTCGACCGGCGAGGACTGCTGGGGCGGGGCCTGGCCGCTGCCCTGGGTCTGGCTGGGCTGCCCGCCGCCGGCCCGGCCGGTCTCCTGGGTCGCGCCCGGCGTACCGGCCGCATGCGACGGGGGCGCGGAGCTGCTCCGGCTGGGCGCCACGGAGGCCGACGGGGTGGCCTTCTGGTGCCGCTTGCCGGGCGTCTCGGGGAGCGGGGAGCCGGGCAGTTCGTTGCGCGGGGCCTCGCCGGGTCCGGGGACGACGATCCGGCCGGAGTCTCGGACGGCGCCGCCGAGGAGCGAACCGATGAGCAGGGTCAGTCCGACGACGATGGCCGTGAGGAGCGCGCCGCGGCGCAGCACCCGTGCGCGCAGGTCCCAGATGTCGGCGCGCGGCCCGAGCGTCCGCCAGGCCTCACTGGCCAGCCGCCCGTCGGCGGAGTAGACCGGGGCGCCCGCGATGATCAGCGGGGACCAGGCTGCGAGGTAGATGATGTCGGGCGCGTCGTACGCGGGCACGGTCTTCCAGCTGACCGTGACGATGAGCGCCGCCGACAGCATCGCGCCGACGATCGCGGCCACCCGCTGCCACAACCCGAGGACGGTCAGGACGCCGACGATCACCTGGAAGAAGGCGATGACGAGCCCGGAGCCGACGGGATGCTGGAGCGCGAACTGCCGCAGCGGCTCCGCGACTTCCCACGGGTGCAGGGTGTTGAGCCACTTCGTCATGGAGCCGCGCTTGCCGCCGTCGAAGTAGACGGGGTCGCAGAGCTTGCCCATGCCGGCGTAGACGGAGATGAATCCGAGGAAGACACGCAGCGGGAGCAGCACGACGCCGAGGTTCATCCGGCGGCCCGGGTGATAGGCGTGCCGGACCGGGTCGGAGCTGCGCCGCCTGACGGGGGCGTCGCCCGCCGTCTCGTCGTAGCCGTCGCCCTCGTAGCCGTCGTCCCCGAAGTCGGCGTCCGCGTAGGCCTGTTCGCCGTAGGCCCGTTCGTCGTAGGCGCTGCCCACGCTGCGCATCCGCGGCAGCAGCCGCTGCTCTTCGCCGACGGGAGTGCGCGGGCTGCCGACCAGGGGCGTCTCGACCGTGTCGACGGTCAGATCGCCTGCGTAGCCGGGCTGTTCGCCGATGCGCGGGATGACCTGGGTCGAACCGGCGTCGGCCTTCGGCCCGTTGGAGCCGTGGGTCAGGCCCGCGCTTCGTACGGCCTGGAGCAGGCGGTGGGCGCCGGTGTCGTCCGGTGCGGACTTCCCGCTCCAGACGACGGGCGCACGGCGGCGGGCCCCGTCGGCCGGAGCGGCTCTGCCCGCCCGGCCCGGCGCGACACCGGGGTTCCGCGCGGCGTCGCCGGGAGAGCCCAAGTGCCGTGCGAAGCGCGGGGACTGGCCTCGCGAGGCGCCCGCCAGCTGGACGCGGAAGCTCGCATGATTGACGATGACCTGCGCCGGATCGCTCGGCACCTTCACCATGCTCAGCGCGGGAACGTCGTCGAATCCCGACGAGCGGTCCCCCGTGGGTGTGCGGGGTGTTCTGGTGTCCACACTCATCTAACCGAGTGACGTGTGGTTAGGACACTGCTTTGACCACGCCGAACTGTCCGGACCGCGTCAAGATCGTTCAGAACATCCCGATTGTCCCACGAGGGTGACCGCCTGGACGTTTGTTCAGGCGCGTCGGCGTGCCGCCTCGTACAGCACAACTCCCGCCGCGACACCGGCGTTCAGCGACTCCGCGCCACCGGGCATCGGAATCCGCACCCGGAAGTCGCAGGTCTCGCCGACCAGTCGGGACAGACCCTTGCCCTCACTGCCGACGACGATGACGACGGGGCCGCCCAGCGCCTCCAGGTCACCGACCTCGACCTCGCCGTCCGCGGCGAGTCCGACGACCACGAGACCGGCCTTCTTGTACGACTCCAGGGCGCGCGTCAGGTTGGCGGCGCGCGCGACGGGCGTACGGGCGGCGGCACCGGCCGACGTCTTCCAGGCACCGGCGGTCATGCCGGCCGCACGGCGCTCGGGCACGACCACGCCGTGGCCGCCGAAGGCGGAGGCGGAACGGACGACCGCACCGAGGTTGCGGGGGTCGGTCACACCGTCGAGGGCGACGATCAGCGGGTCCTGGCCCTCGTCGTACGCGGCGGCGGCGAGGTCCTCGGGGTGCGCGTACTCGTACGGCGGGACCTGAAGGACGAGACCCTGGTGGTTGAGCCCGTTGGTCATGCGGTCCAGCTCGGGGCGCGGGGCCTCCATCAGGTGGATGCCGCCGCGCTCGGCGACGAGCTGGAGCGCCTCGCGGACCCGCTCGTCGTTGTCGATGAACTGCTGCACGTAGAGCATCGTGGCCGGGACGCCCTCGCGCAGCGCCTCGACGACGGAGTTGCGCCCGACCACCATCTCGGACGTGCCCTTGCCGCCGCGGCCCTTGGGGTGGGCGGGGCGGCGGACGATCTGCTTCGCCTTGGCGCCCGCGATGCGGTTCTTCTTGTGACCCTTGCGCATCTCGGCGGGCGGGGTCGGACCCTTGCCTTCCAGGCC
Organism: Streptomyces rhizosphaerihabitans; assembly: GCF_025399795.1. Taxonomy (GTDB): domain Bacteria; phylum Actinomycetota; class Actinomycetes; order Streptomycetales; family Streptomycetaceae; genus Streptomyces; species Streptomyces rhizosphaerihabitans. Next base: position 308,761 of record NZ_JAODTZ010000001.1, read on the forward strand.
CCGGCGCCGCTGGCCGCCACTGCCGACCTGCGCGCCCTTCTTGCCGGACATGCGGCGGTTGTTAGCAGCCATGACCTACCTGTCTGTGTGAGACGTGCGTGTGTACGTATATGAAGTGTGCCGCCCGGAGGTCCGGGCGGCACAATCGATCAAGGCCGACGGGGGTCGGCCGGGGCCGCCGGAGCGGGTGCTCAGCGCGGTCCGAGCGTCCAGCGCGGCCCCTGCGGACCGTCCTCGATGACCAGGCCGGACTGGTTGAGCTGGTCGCGGATGGCGTCCGCGGTGGCCCAGTCCTTGCGGGTACGGGCGGCCTCGCGCTGGTCGAGAACCATCCGGACGAGGGTGTCGACGACGCCGTGGAGGTCATCGCCGCGGTCGCTCTCGTCGGCCCACTGCGAGTCCAGCGGGTCGAGTCCGAGGACGCCGAGCATGGCCCGTACCTCGGCGAGGCGGGCGACGGCGGCTTCCTTGTCGTCGGCGGCGAGGGCGGAGTTCCCCTGGCGGACCGTCGTGTGCACGATGGCGAGCGCCTGCGGGACGCCCAAGTCGTCGTCCATCGCCTCGGCGAACGCGGGCGGCACCTCGGCGGACGGCTCGACGACGCCCCCCGCCTTCTCGACCACCCGCTGCACGAAGCCCTCGATACGCGCGAACGCCGACTCGGCCTCGCGCAGGGCCTCTTCGCTGTACTCGATCATCGAGCGGTAGTGCGGGGTGCCGAGGTAGTAGCGCAGCACGATGGGGCGCCACGCCTTGACCATCTCGGAGACGAGCACCGAGTTCCCGAGGGACTTCGACATCTTCTCGCCGCTCATGGTGACCCAGGCGTTGTGCACCCAGTACTTCGCGAACTCGTCGCCGAAGGCCTTGGCCTGCGCGATCTCGTTCTCGTGGTGCGGGAAGATCAGGTCGATCCCGCCGCCGTGGATGTCGAAGGCGCTGCCCAGGTACTTGTGGGCCATGGCCGAGCACTCCAGGTGCCAGCCGGGACGGCCCCGGCCCCAGGGCGTCTCCCAGCTCGGCTCGCCCGGCTTCACGGCCTTCCACATGGCGAAGTCACGCGGGTCGCGCTTGCCGATCTCCCCCTCGCCCGACGGCTGGAGCAGGTTGTCGAGCTCCTGGTTGGAGAGCTGGAGATAGCCGTCGTACGACCGCACGTCGAAGTAGACGTTCCCGTCGGAGGCGTACGCGTGGCCGCGCTCGATGAGCCCGCGCATCATCTCGATCATCTCGGGGATGTGGCCGGTGGCACGCGGTTCGTACGTGGGCGGCAGGCAGCCGAGCGCGTCGTAACCGTCGTTGAAGGCGCGCTCGTTGTCGTAGCCGATGGACCACCAGGGGCGGCCCTGTTCGGCCGACTTGGCGATGATCTTGTCGTCGATGTCCGTGACGTTCCTGATGAACGTCACGTCATAGCCGCGGTACTCGAACCAGCGGCGCATGATGTCGAAGTTGAGGCCCGAGCGGATGTGCCCGATGTGCGGTGCGGCCTGCACGGTCGCGCCACAGAGGTAGATCGAGACGCAACCCGGCATGAGCGGGGTGAAATCACGGATCTGCCGGGCGCTGGTGTCGTACAGGCGAATGGTCACCACTCCAGGGTAGTGGGCCCCGGGTAGTGCCCCGCGACCCTTCCCTCGCAAGGCCACGTATTCGTGACATACGGGGGACCGCCCGTCCGGTTCACCCCGCCCGCCCCGTCCGGCCCAAGAGGACAAGCCTTTCGGGTGAACACCGGGCGGGCCGGGGAACATCGGGGAATTCAGGGAGCGGGGACGACGGGGACCCGATGGCTCCGGAGGGTCCGGAGGGTCCGGAGGGTCCGGAGGGTCCGGAGGGTCCGGAGGGTCGTCCAGGGGTCCCTACGATCCGGAGGGTCCGAGGGGCGGACCCGGGAGTCCGCCCCGGTCTCGGACCTGCCTCGCGGCGGATCTCAGCCCGCCCGGACGACCAGTGCCGTGGCGACCGCCATCAGTCCCTCGTCCCGGCCCGGGAATCCGAGCCCGTCCGTCGTGGCGCCCGACACCGACACCGGTGCCCCCACCGCGTCCGAAAGGATCTTCTGGGCCTCGTCCCGCCGCTTGCCGATCTTCGGGCGGGGCCCGACGACCTGGACCGCGACGTTGCCGACGACGAAGCCTGCCTCGCGGACGATCCGCGCCGCCTCCGTCAGCAGCACGACCCCCGACGCCCCGGACCACTCCGGGCGCCCGGTGCCGAAGTGGGCCCCGAGATCACCGAGGCCCGCCGCCGAGAAGAGCGCGTTGCACGCGGCGTGCGCGACGACGTCCGCGTCGGAGTGCCCGGCGAGTCCGGGCCCCTCCCCCTCCCATTTCAGGCCGGCACACCACAGTTCCCGCCCTTCCTCGAAGGCGTGGATGTCGGTGCCGATCCCGACGAGCGGGAGTACGGGAGCCGGACCGCTCCGGGCCGCGGCATCCTGTCCGGCCGTCCGCTCCGGCGTCTCAGAACCCATCGTTCAGCCTCCGCCGTGCGAGGACCGCCTCCGCCAGCACCAGGTCCAGCGGGCGCGTCACCTTGAACGCCTCCTCGTGGCCGGGCACGACCACGACCCGCACGCCCAACTGCTCGACCATGCTCGCGTCGTCGGTCACGTTGTCGGTGACGGTCTCGTGGGCCCGCACGAGCGTCTCGCGGTCGAAGCCCTGGGGCGTCTGCACGGCACGCAGCCGCGCCCGCTCGGGGGTGGCCACGACCGGCTCGGGCTCCCCGGCGACGGCCGCGGGCTCGACCTCCTTGACGGTGTCGGCGAGCGGCAGCGCCGGTACGACGGCGGGAGCGCCGTCCCGTACGGCCTCGATGACGGCGTCCACGGTGTCGACGGGGACGAGCGGCCGGGCCGCGTCGTGAACGAGGACGATGTCGATGCCGGGCGGCAGCGCGTCGAGCCCGTACTTCACGGACTCCTGGCGGCTGTCACCGCCAGGGACGACCAGGAAGTCGGTGCGGTCGGGCAGCGCGTGCGCGTCGAGCAGCGTCTTCACCTCGGCCGTGCCGTCCGGCGGGGCGACGACGACGACCAGGGACACGGCGCGGGACGCGGCCATCGCGCGGACCGCGTGGATGAGCATGGGCGTGCCGTTCAGCGCGCGGAGCGCCTTGGGGGCGCCCGGACCGAGGCGCACACCTCGTCCGGCGGCCGGAATCACGGCAGCGGTGCGGGCTTCCGGCGGCGAAGGGAGCGAAACGTCAGACATCGGTTCCTGTCAGGTTTGTGTGCTCGACCGGGATGGGTATGGCCTGGGGGTACCCCCTGCTCGGAGAGCTGGGGGAGCGCCGGGCGCGACGCCTTGACCGGACCCTTCCGTGACATCCGGTCGAGTCGAGGGCCCGGGTCGGCACTCCAAGTATCGGATACGCCGGTATACCGCGGGAAAGCCGATGCCGGGTGAACGTCCGGTTTTACCGAATGGGCGCGGGTACGAACATGCCGCAGCGCCCGGCGACAGCAATTGCGTCATCGGGCACCGCGGCATTTCATTGCGCTGCTGCGCAGGCTTGGGCGTACGTCAAGACGACCGGCGTCTCGGCGACTGAGCCGGCGTCAGGACGCGAGAACCTCGTCGAGCAGGGCCTCGGCCTTGTCCTCGTTGGTGTTCTCCGCGAGGGCGAGCTCGCTCACCAGAATCTGGCGCGCCTTGGCGAGCATGCGCTTCTCACCTGCGGAGAGTCCGCGCTCGCGCTCACGACGCCACAGGTCACGCACGACTTCCGCGACCTTGATGACATCGCCGGAGGCGAGCTTCTCCAGATTTGCCTTGTAGCGACGCGACCAGTTCGTGGGCTCCTCGGCGTACGGCGCGCGCAGCACCTCGAAGACCCGGTCCAGCCCGTCCTGACCGACCACATCACGTACGCCGACGAACTCCGCATTGTCCGCTGGCACACGTACCGTCAGGTCACCCTGGGCGACCTTCAGCACCAAGTAGGTCTTGTCCACGCCTTTGATCTGGCGAGTTTCGATGGCCTCGATCAGCGCGGCCCCGTGATGGGGATAGACCACGGTGTCGCCAACCTTGAACGTCATGTGACAGGTACCCCTTCCGTGGCTATCCAGAGTAACACGGAAACGGCGTCTTCTGAATGGCGTTTTCGCAGGTCAGGGCATATCTCGGGGCTTGACAACCGCAACAGGAACGTGCTGCGAGGGGCGAGCGGAAGAGGGTATTCGCAGGTCGGAGCGGCTGTCCATGCGGAGTGAAACGCGTACGTTACAGACACCCGGGACCTGCCACCAGGGTCTGAACATCCTGTTTTGTCCGGCTCCAAGAGCGCGACTTCCGCTACTCCGTTCGATGGGCGGAGCCGAGTACGAGACGAATCCGGAATTGATCAAGGCGCTCGATGATCACCTGCTCATCGACCCTCGATGACCCCCGTGATCCATTTCCCGGAGAACAGGGCATTCATTCCACGAAATGCGCAAGCCTAAGTCGGCGAACTTATGTGAATGGCGGACGAGCGCGCGATCAAAGTAGCCGACGCGCCGCAGGAGCGGAGTGTGAACAGTGGGGCGCACACCCGGCGCAACGGAGCCCGTGGGCGCATGCCCCGCGGACCCCTCCGCCCCGGCGCCGCCCTACCGGGAGCCCGCCCTGCCCGGAACCCGCTCCACCCGGAGGGCGCCCCACCCGGAGCGAGCCCCCGTTTTCCCCTCGGGCAGGCAAAGTCGGCGGCTTGGGGAGGGTCGGGTGCGGTCGCGCGGGAACGGATCGGTAACCTAAGGCCGCTGACAGACCCTTAGGGCGGCTTTAGACAGAGGTCGCCCTGCTTCGCCCACGTTCAAGGAGTTGCCGCCGCCGTGAGCAGCAGCCTTCGACGCGGCACTCTCGCCGCCGCCGTCATCGCGTTCTCGATCGCCTCACTCGCCGCGTGCGGTGCCGGCAGCAACGCCCAGACGTTGGAGGTCAAGCCGGACAACGCGGCCACCTCCGTGGGCGACATCAAGGTCCAGAACGCGCTCGTCATCACCCAGCCCGACGTGAAGGCCACCGGTCCGGCGGTGATCTCCGCGACGCTGTTCAACAACGGCACCAGCGCGCAGACCCTGGACTCCATCAGCGTCGAAGGCGAGGGCACCGCCCAGATCACGCCCGTCGGCGGCAAGGGCAAGCTGACCGTCCCGGCCGGCGGCTCGATCGTCATCGGCGGCAAGGGCAACGCCTCCGCGGCGCTGTCCAGCCCCTCCCGGACCGTCCTGAACGGCAGCGTCCAGAAGGTCACCTTCGCCTTCAGCGAGACCGGTGCCGTGAGCCTGAGCGCCTTTGTCGTCCCGGCCGAGAGCTACTTCTCCAAGTGGGGTCCGAGCGACATCCCGGCGGCGCCCACCGCTTCCGCCGCCCCTGCCTCCCCGGCCGCCCCGCCGTCCGGTTCGGCCACGGGCTCCCCGGCCGCGTCCGCGTCGGGCCAGCCGGGCAACACCGCGTCGTCGAGCGCGTCGGGCACCACCACGGCCACCGCATCGGCGTCCGCCTCCCAGTGAGGTGACGCCCGCCGGCCGCGGGCAGGCTCGCCCACGGCCCGTAACCGGGCCGGTACGCGGCCTGTACGTGGTCCATAGGCGGGCCCGTACGCGCCACAGCAGTCCGTACGACGAAGGGCGGGACCCCTCTCCAGGGGTCCCGCCCTTCGTCGTACTCCCGCGTCGTGCTCTACGCCGTACTCCCGCACGGGCGTGGAGGTGGGGCCGGTTTACGGCTCGAACTTGTAGCCGAGACCGCGCACCGTCACCAGGTACCGGGGCGCGCCCGGGTCCGGCTCGATCTTCGCGCGCAGGCGCTTGACGTGGACGTCGAGGGTCTTGGTGTCACCGACGTAGTCGGCGCCCCAGACCCGGTCGATGAGCTGCATCCGGGTCAGCACGCGGCCCGCGTTGCGCAGCAGCATCTCCAGGAGGTCGAACTCCTTCAGCGGGAGGTCGACCTTGCCGCCGGAGACGGTGACCACGTGTCGGTCGACGTCCATCCGGACAGGACCGGCCTCGAGGGCGGCCGGAGCCACCTCCTCCGGCTCCCCGCGGCGGCGCAGGACGGCCCGGATACGGGCGACCAGCTCCCGGGAGGAGAAGGGCTTGGTGACATAGTCGTCGGCTCCTATTTCGAGCCCGACCACCTTGTCGATCTCGCTGTCCTTGGCGGTGACCATGATCACCGGAACGTTGGAGCGGCCACGCAGCTGGCGGCAGACCTCGGTGCCGGGCAGCCCCGGCAGCATCAGGTCGAGGAGAACGAGGTCGGCGCCGTTGCGCTCGAACTCGTCGAGTCCGTCGGGCCCGGTGGTCGCGATGGCGACCTCGAAGCCCTCCTTGCGGAGCATGTACGACAGGGCGTCGGAGAAGGACTCCTCGTCCTCGACGACGAGCACACGGGTCACGGAAGGACCTCCGGGGCAGGAAGCGGTTCATACGGGGATGTGACGGTGGTCGTCCCGTCGGGCTGCCCGTTCTCGTCCTCTTCGTCGAGTCCGGGCATGTGGTGGTGGTGATCGGTCACGCGCTCGCGGGCCGCGGTCGCCTCCGGCAGCCGCAGGGTGAACGTGGAGCCCTGACCCTCGGAGCTCCACACCGTGACCTCCCCGCCGTGCGAGGCGGCCACGTGCTTGACGATCGCCAGCCCGAGGCCTGTACCGCCGGTGGCGCGGGAGCGGGCCGGATCGACACGGTAGAAGCGCTCGAAGACGCGCTCCTTGTCCTTGTCCGAGATGCCGATGCCCTGGTCGGTCACGGCGATCTCGATGTGTTCCCCGCCGGGTGCCGTCACCCGGCGGGCGGCTATCCCGACGCGGGTGCGGGCGGGCGAGTAGTTGACGGCGTTCTCGACGAGGTTGCCGAGGGCTGCGGCGAGCTGGCCCCGGTTCCCCCACAGGCTCAGGTCGGCGGTGCCGCCCGCGGCCATGGTGATCTGCTTCGTGCCGGCCTGGTGGCGGCAGCGGTCGATCGCCTCGGCGACCAGTTCGTCGACACGGACCGGCTCCGCGTCCTCCAGGGGATCGTCGTTCTGCACCCTCGACAGGTCGATGAGCTCCTGGACGAGGTTGGTGAGCCGGGTGGCCTCTATCTGCATGCGCCCGGCGAAGCGCTCGACGGCCTCCGGGTCGTCCGAGGCGTCCATGACGGCCTCGGAGAGCAGGGAGAGCGCTCCGACGGGAGTCTTGAGCTCATGGCTCACGTTCGCGACGAAGTCCCGCCGTACGGCTTCGATACGGCGTGCCTCCGTCAGGTCCTCCACGAGAAGGAGGACGAGTCGCGATCCGAGGGGAGCCACGCGCGCCGAAACGGCGAGGGCCTCACCCCTCCCCGTGCCCCTTCTCGGCAGGTCCAGCTCCACCTGACGTATCTCCCCGTCACGACGGGTGTCACGCGCCATGTGGAGCATCGGTTCGACGGCCAGTTTGCCGCCGCGCACCAGCCCGAGGGCGTACGCCGCCGAACTGGCCTTGACCACGGCGTCCGCTTCGTCGAGTACGACCGCCGAGGACCTGAGCACCGACAGCACGGTGTCGACACCGGGCGGAAGCACCGCGTCCGTGTGCAGAGAAGTGCGTGTCGGGCGTTTCTGGTCGCGCTCGCTCCAGCGGAACGCCAGCATGGCGATGACACCGGTAAGTACTCCGGCGATCGCTGCCGCTGCGGCGACCGCCGCGTTCACGTCCATGCACCCAGGTTAGGCATGCCGTCGCTCCTGGCCACAGCCATCCGAGTGCGAGCTCGAACACTCGTCGCCCAGAGTTCACCCAGGAGCCAGTGTTGATTCACTTGAGGTGCCGGAAACGGACGCGTACGGGTCCGAACGTGGGAGCGTGGGGTTCTCGGGTCCCTCCGGTGGCCGAGCGGCGACCGGAACAGCGCGGTCCCGGACCCCGGACCCCCAAAGCTGACGTACGAGAGGGACTACCACATGCGTGACGCGTATCACGAGGAACTTGACTCGATCGGCGACGGCCTGGTCGAGATGGCCCGGCTCGTCGGGTCGGCGATCGGGCGCGCCACGACGGCCATCCTCGACTCCGATCTGAAGCTGGCCGAGAGCGTGATCGCCGCCGACCAGAAGGTCGACGATCTTCAGCACGAGCTGGAGGCCCGCGCGATAGCCCTGCTGGCGCGCCAGCAGCCGGTGGCGACGGATCTCCGTATCGTCGTCACCTCGCTGCGGATGTCGGCCGACCTGGAGCGCTCCGGCGACCTGGCCCAGCACGTGGCCAAGCTGGCCCGGCTGCGCTTCCCCGACCGCGCCATCCCGCACGACCTGCACGCCACGATCCTGGAGATGGGCCAGCTCGCCCAGCGCCTGATGGCCAAGGCCGCCGAGGTCATCATCACCAAGGACGTCGACCTGGCGATGCAGCTGGAGCAGGACGACGACGAGATGGACCTCCTGCACCGCACGCTCTTCCAGCACCTGCTGGACGACAAGTGGCAGCACGGCATCGAGACCGCCGTCGACGTCACCCTCCTCGGCCGCTACTACGAGCGCTTCGCCGACCACGCCGTCTCGGTCGCCAAGCGCGTGGTCTACCTGGTCACCGGCGAACACGCCGACGAACTCCAGCCGGACATCCAGCCGGCCACGGGGGTGGAGGGCGCATAGCCCTCTCCGACCGGACCAGTGCTACGAGCCCGACTCTCGCCGGACGGACCGGGGCTACGAGCTTGACTCCCCCGGGCGAAGCCTGGGCCTCCTGACAGGCCCGGCTCCGCCCGGGCGGGACCAGGGCCACGAGCAGCCTGACTCCTCCGGGCGGGGCCAAGGCCTCCCGGCGGACCCGGTCTCCCAGACGGACCAGGGCTACGAGCATGCCTTCCCGGGACGGGCCGAGGCTTCCTGACGGGACCGGCTCTCCCAGACGGGCCAGGGGTTACGGCCGGCCCACCTCTCCCCGGCGGGCGCAGCTCTCTCCGGACACACGGAGCCTGCGGGCCCAGCCGTTCCCGGTCGGGGACGGCTGGGCCCAGCGCTTTCCCCCGCGGGAGCGGCGGGCGCGCCCTGATCCTGGCCCGCCCCGCGTGGGATTCACGCCGCGGGCGCGTGAGACGCCTCAGTGCGCCGTTGATGCGCCCGCCCTACTGGGCATGAGATGGGCGACAGGGGCTGTGCGGCGCGGTGTGCGTCGGACGCCTCCGTGCCTGAAGGAGGGACCCATGGCCGAATCCCCCAGCACGCCCGACCCGACCCAGGACCGCGACACCCAACAGCCCGCCGAGATCAAAAGTCTCCCTTTGTTCGGCGCTTGCGGCTGCGGCTCCGGCTGCGGCTGCGGCTGCCAGTCCGGCAATCCCTGCCAGTGCGGCTGATCGCATACGCACGTCCAGAAGGGCCCCGTCGCCGTGACGGGGCCCTTCGCCCTTGACGGGTGCGGGTCCGGGGCGCGTCCCGGACCCGCATCTAGCCGAGGGCGACGCTGTCGCCCAGGGCGGTCGCGCCGCTGGTGGTGCCGGTGCCGCCGAACGTCCAGCGCCAGGTGCCGGCCGAGTTCGCGGTGACCGTCGTCCTGAGCTTGCCGCTGCTGTCGGTGGTCACGGTCTTGACCGTGGTGTACGTCGAGGAGCCGGACTTCTTGAACCGGAGCGCCACCCGCTGGCCGCCGTACCCCGCGTACACGTTGGTGTCCCAGTTCGCCCGGGTCAGCGTCCCGGTGACGGTGAGGGTGCGGCCTTTGACGACGGGCTCGGGCGAGGCCTGTGTGGTCGCCAACTGGGCGTATCGCCTGATCTTGACCGGAGCACTGGTATTGAGGGTGAAGAAGTCCTGATCCACAGCGGCGGCTTCCGCGGTGAAGTGCCAGGTGCCGGCAGAGCTGCTCTTGAGGTCATAGTTGGTGCCGCGTGGGTTCAGGCTGTACTTGTAGACGCACTTCCTGGTCGTCGACGAGGGCCTCGTGCAGCTGGCGGAGCCGGCGAAGATGACCCGGTTGTCGGGGCTCACCAGCTTGGCGCCGTAGATTTCCTTGATCCCGGACCCGTCCTTGGCGGTGGCCGTGACCGTCAGCGTCTGTGTCGTGCTGACGCCGACGTTGACGGTGGTCTTGCTGAAGGCCACCGAGGTGAAGACGGTGTCGCCCTTCCTCGTGTCCGCGTGCGCCGCGGGTGTCAGGAACGACAGCAGGGCGAACGTGCCGACGGTGGCGGCCGCTGCAGTACGTATGCGCATTTCTCTCCAGAAACAGTCAGCAGAATGAATGGTGCGGTAGCGATAGGGGCGTACCGGACGTCGACGAAGTCCCCGGCGTCCTTGACGCCGGGAGTCGTCGTGATGGAGCGGAGCTCGTGGCGCCGGCACCTGTCCGATGTCGCGGCGACTTCAGACGTCGGCGTCCCCGACGAGCTCGTGGTGGTGGCCCCGAGGGACGGGTGAGCTTGCCGGTGACGGTGAGGGCGCTGCCTAAGGGCTGTCCCGTAATCCCCGGCGGGCGCACGACGACAGCTACGGCACCTCGCCGCGTTGTCGGATCGCCCGAATACGCCCAATATGAGGACGACCCTCCGCCTTGCGATGCACCGCATCTGACGCCGCGCGCCGATCCACCGGGGATTACGGGACAGCCCTTAGTCGGCCGCGAGGAGACCGGTTAAGGCCGCGGCGCCGGCGAACACGGCGCCGGGAGTCGACTTGCGCATGAGATCCCTCGCGGAAGACCCGTCGAAGCCCCCCGACAGGTCACAGACAATTGCGCGCAGTGTACGCACGGTTTCAGGCCTGCCGGACACGGCCGCTGGCTCGGCGACAAGCGCGCCCTTGCGGAGAACTCTCAGGCCGGCGACTTCATCAGAGATCCGTCCGCCCTCAGGCCGCGTCGCCTCGCTCCGGCTGGTTGAACCCGAGCACCGCAGGGGATTCCGAAGGACCGGATGTGCTCGCGACAGGTCGAACTCTGCTCGATTATGGGGCTGTTGTCCGATTGACCGTGGTCTGACCGGCGAACTCTGCTACCTCTGGGGCAGGGGAGGCGGGCCCTGGCCCGCGGCAGCGCGAGGGGCGTTGCCAGGAGGGGACACACGTGAGCACCACACCACGGGACGCGGTCATCGCCATCGAGCAGAAGGCCGTCGACCGCGCCTACGACTGCTACGAGGCCCGGCTCGCGGAGATGACGTCGCCGTCGACGGCCACGGCTTCCGCGAGCGGCAAGGACGGCGTAGCGGTCCGCAGGAAGGCCGAGAGCACGGCGGAGGAGTACGGCGGTCTCGGGGGCGAGGCCCTGGTCATCAGCCGCGTAGACGTCCAGGAACCGGGCGACGCCGAGCCGGAGACGTTCTACGTCGGACGACGCCATGTCTTCGACACCGAGACCCGCGATCAAGTGGTCGTCTCCTGGACGAACCCGATCGCCGTGAGCTGGCACAACGCCCGCCCTGAGACGCCGGGCGAAGTACTCCTGCGGCGCCGGTTACGCTGCGCCGAGCGTACGGTCGAGGACTTCCTGGACGAGATCACCCCGGCAGCGGAACCGCGCACCGGCTCGCTGGAACCCGGTCAAGAGGCCGCCTCATCACCGGCTTTCGAGGACGAACCCGCTCCGCTCGAAGCCTCTGAAGCACCTGGAACGCTTGAAGCCCCTGGGACTCATGAGCCTGAGGAAGCCCAGGAGAAGCCGGAAAGCACCACCGCCCCGCCCACCGGGAACGACGTCGGACGGCCGCGTACCGTCCCGTCTCCGCGACATGCCGTCGGCCGACGGCGTCAAAAGCCGCAACCGGTCGACGAGTTCCTCCTGCGTGAGTTGCGCCGGTCCCGCAGTGGCCGGATGCGCGACATCGTGGAGACGATCAGACGTGACCAGATGGCACTGGTCACCGGTTCGCCCGCGGACATCCTCGTCATTCAGGGCGGACCCGGCACCGGAAAGTCGGCGGTCGGTCTGCACCGAGTGACCTGGCTCGTCAACAACGACCACTTCCGCGCACAGGACATCCTGGTCGTCGGACCGCACCAGAACTTCCTGGAGTACGTGGGGCGCGTACTGCCGACCCTCGGCACCCGCAACGTCACCGCCGTACAACTGGCCCGCCTCTGGGAAGGGGAGATCCAGGGCGCGGACTCCACCGCGGCGCGGCTGGTGAAGTCCGACGAACGGATGGCGGCCGTACTGCGCAGGCGAGTGGAGAGCGAGTGCCGGCCCGAAGCCGTCGACACCGTCGTCTCCGCCCCCTCCCACGCCCAGGACGAAGCGGCCTTCGTCGTTGTCGTGGGCAGCACTTCCCTGCGTCTGCCGCGCTCGGAGGTGCTCGGCCTCCTCCAGGAAGCCCGGGAGGGACCCGAAGGCTACCGGGCGCGCAGGGACCGGTTCCGCACCCTGCTGGTGGACCGGCTGCTGGGTGAACTCGTCCGGATCGCCCCGCGCCGCAGCAGGGACGCGACCGTACGCCGCGATCTGGAGCGCAACCGGCAGGTCACGACCCTCGTCGACCGGGTCTGGCCCGCGCTGAGCCCCGAGGAGGCACTGCGCGGTCTGCTCAACTCGCCCACCAGGCTTGGTGAATGCGCCTCCGGGATCCTCGACGCCGGTGAACAGGCGCTTCTTCAGCGGCCGAAGGCCGAGAGCGCCGCCGAAGAGCCCTGGACCATCGACGACTTGGTATGCCTTGAGGAGCTGCGTTCCCTCATCGCGGGGGAGAGCCCGCAGAGGTACCGGCACATCGTGGTCGACGAGGCACAGGACCTCACCCCGATGCAGGCGAGGTCCCTGCGCAGACGGTGCCCGACCGGCTCGATGACCGTGCTCGGCGATCTGGCCCAGGCCACCGGACCGCATTCCTACACCGGCTGGGGCCAGTTGGGCGGAATTCTGTCAGCCCAAGGCGACTGGCGCGTGGCCGAGCTGAACACCAGTTACCGCGTGCCCGCGGAGATCATGGAGTTCGTGGCGCCGCTGGCCCGGGCCGTCGCGCCCTCTCTGCCCTACCCGACGGCCGTGCGACGGGCCGGCGACGAGGCGGTTCGGCTCGTATCCACAACTCCCTGGGAACTGCTGGACGACGCGGCGGCCCGTACGGCACGACTCGTGGGCACCGATGACGGGCGGTCCCCGAGGTCGATCGCGGTCATCGTTCCCGACGACTCCGACTGGCTGGAGGAGGTCCGCCGCCGCGTCGACCTCGTGGACGGCGTGACCGAGGAGATGCTCCGGACCGTGTCCGTGCTCCCCGCCGCCCAGGCCAAGGGCATGGAGTTCGACCATGTGCTGGTCCTGGAGCCGGCGACCATCGCCGACCGGGGCCCCGCGGGACTGCGCCAGCTGTACGTCGCCCTGACCCGTAGCACCCAGACACTGACGGTCCTCCACACGACACCGCTGCCACTCGAACTCGGCACCACGGTCGACGACGCGGACGGCGAAGTCTCCTCCGCCCTCTCGCACTTGATGCCCACGGCATCACCGTCGAGGAGAACGCCGGGCGCCGGTGGTTCCGCTCCCGACGGCTCCACCCTCGACGACTCCACCCACGATGGTGCTCCGGCCGATGAACTGCCGGTCGGCGCAGCCGTCGAGGTGCGGGTGCTCGGCCCCGGCCCCGGATCGCACTGGAAGGTGAAGGTCCTCGCACCTGCCACGGAGCGAACCGTTCTCCTCGTCCCCCGCCACGGCGAACCCACTCCGACCACGGGCTCCCGGCTGGACGGCTGGGTGACCCGGAACGAAGGCCGCCTGAGCCTGGTCTCGGCCGGCGACTTCGGCCGCAGACCCATCTCGGCCCGGATGGCGCCCCGTTACGAGGCCGCGCTCGGCGTCCTGCGGGACATAGCCGACGGCGACGGCGCGACCACACCGGAGACGACGGCTCTCCTCTCCGAACTGAGGGGCATGGCCAGCCGTTGCCTGCGCCGCGATCGGGTGGACTGGCTGAGCGTATGGCGCCTGTTGGGTTCCGCCGACCGCGACCGCCTGAATGATCTGGCGGACCTCGCCCAGCGCACGCGCCAAGCGGTCGCCTCGGACGCTCCCGGCCTGCGAGCCGCTCTGACGGACGATCCGGCGTTCCGTCACTGGACCGACGCTCTCGACCGGGCTCAGGACGAACTCCGCCATCGAATCGACACCGACCCGGAGTCGAAACCGGAACCGGGGCCGGGGCTGGGGGCGGGGCCGAATCAGAAGCCGAATCCGGAGCCCGTACCGGAACTCGGACCCGAGCTCGGACCCGAGCCCAGCACCGTATCCGCGCCCAACAGGGCGCCCGGGCCCGCCACAGCGCCCGAAGCCGCCACCGCACGACCCGAGGCGATCACGGCTCCACCGACCGAGCCGCGCACGACACACGAGCAGAAGGACACCGACCCCATGAACACTGCCCCTCTCCTGGAAACCGACCACGCCCCGTCCGAGGGACGGGCGGCTTGGAGCGAGGCACTCGCGCGGCAACTGGACGTCGAGGCGCAGACCGACCGGGACTGCAACACCCACGAGGCCGTGCGCTTCGAACTGCGGGCCGCGCTCCTGCGAGCGGGGCTGCGCCCTGCGGACACCCGCGCCTCCGACGCGATCCTGGAGGGCCCGGACGGCTTCTTCCGCTACGAGGTGCTCGGCGCCGGCCGTTGCGGCTACACGCACCTGCGGGCGGGAGCCGTCCGCCTCATGGAACTCGACCGGGTGGAGACCCGCTCCGCGGACACCCGGTACCTGGTCCTGTCCGGGCCGCCCACGGAGGACTGGGCTCCCCACGCGATTCGAGAGGCCTTCGGCGTGCACGTCGTATGGCGGACCGCAGCCGGCTGGCACGGCCCGGACGCACGAACCGCCCTGCACCTGACCGACTGACTCATGGCTCCGGCCGCCCCTGGTGGCCGACCTGGCGAGACGCCGACGTGCCTGATCGGGGATGCCGACTCACCGCCGTCCCCGTCGCGTCCCGGGCCTGCCCTCCGAGAGGGCGGGCGCCGGACGGACACCCGCCCCCGCCCCCGGAGGGCATCCGGCGACTTCCTGCCCCCGTGCTCTGTCCCGGCCGGGACAGACCGGGCGGCGCGGCTCCGCCGTCAGCGGTTGGTCGTGGTGGTGATGTCGACGACGTGGTTGTACCGCTCCAGCAGCACGAAGAGCTTGGTCTTCTGCGTCGTCTCCCCGCTGCCGAAGGTCAGGGTGACGATCACCTCATGGCCCATACCCACGGCGCCGTTGTCGGTCACCGTCCACTGCGCCGGGACGTTCTGGGCACGCAGGACGCCGTCCGTCCCGTTCTTCTCCTCCCAGGCCGCCAGCCGCTTGGCGAAGTCGGGCGTCAGGTAGTGCGTACGGAGCGCCGTGGCCAGCGTGCCGTCCGGGTCCTCGTAGTCGCCCTTCGCGTCGATGTACGCGCCGTAGAAGTCGCCGACCCGGGTCACCGCTTGGCCCTTCGTGCCGCTCACCGACTTCGCTGCGGCGGTGGACACCTTTGCGGGGGCATGGACGGACGCCTGTGCCGACACCTGCGTCGACACACCGAGTCCGACAGCCAGGACGAGGCCGGCGACGACGGCCGCGCGGCGGCCGGGGCGACGGTGTGCGGGGGACTTCCTGTTCATGTGCGTCTTCCTTCTCTGGTTCGTGTGTGGTTGCTCTCGGCCGGTTCCGGCTCCCGTGCCGAAGGCGCCTGCCGACTTGTCGCCGCCTGGTCCGCGTCCGATTCGAGGACAGGACGGCCCGACTGCCCGATCAGGCGGGAGTCGGCCAGGTGTCTTGGCTCCGGGGCGGTCGTTCCGCCTCGGCCGGTGCGACAACCAGAGCTTCGAGGACGCCGGTGATCTCCGGCAACAGCTGCCGCCGCACCTGCAACGGTGGAACCGTCCCACCCCTGTTGAGCTGCGGAAACAGGGAGTGCCTGGGATGCCGTCCCGGGATGCGGAAACGACTCGTGCACCAACGTTCCCCAAGGCCGGTGCCCGCGCCGGACGTTCACGGCTTCGAGCAGCAGCCGAACAACCGGGCCCGGAGGGCCCTCCGGCAGGCTCTCCGACCGCAGGCGCACACAACCTGGGGTTCCAGAGAGGTTCCACGGCATGAAAACGCCCCTGAGCCGCGCCGTATGCGCACGCTCGGACCTGGCCATCGGCAGGAGCCTGGATGGCAGGGCGTCGAGGTGACTCGGCCTCTCAGCGCCATGAGCTCGGGAAGCAGCGACGCTTGTACGGTGACGCGAATTCCGACCTGCGCAGACACCGTCTCCCCGGGGTGCCTGAGGGTCGGATCACACCGCTGTTGACCGTGGTCGTCCGCTCTGAAGGGCACGCTGTGGGCACGGAGGGACGGGGCCCCGGAGCGTATGTGGGTGCGACGGTCACTCCGCAAGGTCTCGGCTGCGCACGCCGTGAACTCGGCGAAGAAGCGGGAGCGATCGCTGAACGATGGCGATCACCCGGCCCGTACGCGATCACCCTGGGCTCCATCGCTCGCGTCCACCTCTACGAAGCCCGTGAACTCACGCGCGGTCTCCAGGAACTCACTCCCGCCGAAGTGGACTACAAGCTCAGTCGGCGGTCCATGACCAGTGCGCTCGACGCCGTCGCCGGGGGCGGTTCCACGGGGAAGTCCGGTCCCCGCAGCGCTCCCGTCGGTCCGCCGGCCGTCAGGTGATCTGGCCGGCCGCCCACTCGGCCCACTCGCGGCGCATGGCGTTGAACCGCAGGCCGTACTCCAGGGCGATCCGGCCGTAGACCGAAAGACCGCCGTCATCCCAGTCGACGGACTCCTCCAGCCGACGCAGACTCTGGTACCCCTGATCGGACAGCTCGATGAGCTCGGCGAGGTAGCCGTGTGCCTGCTCGGGCGTCAGCACCCCGAGAAAGAACACCCGCAGGAGAATGTCGCTGCGGGTGTTCCGCTGCGGCTTGGTCTCGATCAGCCAGTGCCGCAGTTCGGCCAGTCCCTCGTCGGTGAGGGCGTACTCCTTGCGGCCTCGCGGCCCCTCGGCTGCCACCGTGATCAGCCCTGTGCCCGCCAGCTTGGTCAGCTCGGTGTAGATCTGACTCTGGGTCGCCGGCCAAGCGGTGGCCAGCGACGTCTCGAACAGTTTCAGCAGGTCGTAGCCGCTGGCGGGGCGCTCGGAGAGGAGCCCGAGCAGCGCGTGTCGAAGACTCATGCCGTCCAGTCTACATTCCACTCTTGACATGTCATTACTGGACCTTCTACTTTCGACATGCCAGAACAGAAATGCTGAAGCAAGCGGAGATCTCATGTCCTACCTGCGCACCTTCCTCCCGTGGATCGTCTTCGCCGTGCTGCCCTCGGGTAACTGGCAGTGGGCGGCGCTGGCCGCCCTGGTGGTCGCGGTGGCCGTGATCGGCCAGCAGTTACGGTCCGGCGTCGGACCGGACGCGCTGATCATCGAGATCGGCTCCGCGGTCTTCTTCGCCGTGCTGGCCGGCATCGCCTTCGCCAACCCCGACTCGGGCGTGCACGACTACTCAGCGGCGCTGTCGGCGGGCACGCTGGCGGTCATCGCCGGGGTCTCGCTGGCCATCGGCAAGCCGTTCACGTTGGGCATCGCCAAGCGCACCACCCCGCGCGAGGTCTGGGAGCTCAAGCCGTTCATCCGGACCAACGTCATCATCACCGCCGTCTGGACCGCGGCCTTCGCCCTGACCGCTGTCGTGCTCGCCTTTGTGGCGCACGCCGGAAACGCCCACTCGACCCCCGCCACGCTCGTCCAGGTCGCCGGCTTCGCCCTCCCGATGATCTTCACCGTCCGCTACGTCGCCCACGTCCAGGCCAAGGCCGGTGCCCGATGACCTCCGCGCAACAGGGACGGCCCCACCTGGCGGGCAACTACGCCCCGGTCGGCGAAGAACTCACCGCGTACGACCTGCCGGTGACGGGACGGATCCCGGCCGAGCTGGCCGGCTGGTACCTCCGCAACGGGCCGAATCCGGCCGACGCCGCCTCCGGACACTGGTTCTTCGGCGACGGCATGATCCACGGCGTCCGGCTGGAGGGCGGCCGGGCCGTCTCGTACCGCAACCGCTGGGTACGCACCCGTAGTTTCACCGACGGGGCCCGGGCCTACGACGACCAGGGCCACCGCGACCTCACCGTGGGCCCTGCCAACACCCACGTCATCCGGCACGCGGGCCGGACCCTCGCCCTGGTCGAGACGGCCCTGCCCTACGAACTCGCCCGCGACCTGGACACGGTCGGCGCATACGACTTCGGCGGAAAGCTGAGCACCGCGATGACCGCGCACCCGAAGGTGTGCCCGGTCACCGGGGAGCTGCACTTCTTCGGCTACGGGACACTGGAGGCCCCGTATCTCACCTACCACCGGGCGGATGCCTCGGGCGAGCTGATGATCACCAGGCCGGTCGAGGTGCCCGGGCCGACGATGATGCACGACTTCAACCTCACCGCGGAGCACGTCGTCTTCATGGACCTGCCCGTCGTCTTCGACCTGGACCTGGCCATGGCCGGGACCATGCCCTACCACTGGGACGACGCCTACGGCGCCCGGCTGGGGGTGCTGCGCCGCAACGACCCGTACGGCGAGGTGCGCTGGTTCGGCATCGACCCGTGCTACGTCTTCCACCCGCTCAACGCCTACGACGCGCTGGACGGCACCATCGTGCTGCACGTCATGCGCTACCCGGAGCTGTGGCGGCGCACCGGCGACGTCATCGACCGCAGGCAGGAGGCCGTGCTCTGGAAGTGGACGATCGACCCGGCCACCGGGACGGTCCACGAGGAGCAGTGCGACGACCGTCCCGGCGAGTTCCCCCGGGTCGACGACCGGCTGACCGGGCTGGACGCCGCATACGGGCACGTGACCTGCGGCAGCTCACTGGTCCGATACGAGCTGGGCAGTGGCGCGGCGACGGCGCACGACTTCGGGCCCCGCCGCACGCCCGGCGAGGCCGCCTTCGCCCCGGCCGGCGACGCGGCGGGCGGCCCTGGCTGGCTCATGACGTACGTCTACGACGCCGGCGCCGACCGCAGCGACCTGGTCATCCTGGACGCGGGCGACCTCGCCGCCGGCCCGGTCGCAACCATTCACCTGCCGGCCCGCGTGCCGTACGGCTTCCACGGCAACTGGCTTGCGGATTGAGCAACCAAGCCCGGATGGCCGCTGCGACAGCCGACGTCGCGACACCGCGCGAGCGCCGGTCGCTGTTGGCGGGCGGGCTCGCGACCGTCAACGAGCCGGTCCATCTCGCCGGCCTCCTGGCCGGTCCGGGGTCCTCTGCTCGGGCCGCGATACCCGAGTCGGTGGACGCGTTGCCACATCGCCCCGTCCCGATCAGCCGGGCGCTCGCCGCCGTCGCCGACGCAGAGCTCGACCCCAACACGGTCACCGCTCCGCAAGCGAAGGACCCAGAGTGGGCCCCGGACGTGAAAACACCCCCGATCCGCTCCATAAACGCAGTTCGGGGGCGTGATCGCGAAAACTACTTCTTCTTGCCCTGGTTCTTGACCGCCTCGATCGCCGCCGCGGCAGCGTCCGGGTCGAGGTAGGTGCCGCCCGGGTTGAGGGGCTTGAAGTCGGCGTCCAGCTCGTAGGAGAGGGGGATGCCGGTGGGGATGTTCAGGCCCGCGATGTCGGCGTCGGAGATGCCGTCGAGGTGCTTGACCAGAGCGCGGAGCGAGTTGCCGTGGGCCGCGACCAGGACCGTACGACCGGTCAGGAGGTCCGGGACGATGCCGTCGAACCAGTACGGGAGCATGCGGACGACGACGTCCTTGAGGCACTCCGTCTGCGGGCGCAGCTCCGGCGGCAGCGCCGCGTAGCGCGGGTCGTCGAACTGGGAGTACTCGGAGTCGCGGTCGAGCGCCGGCGGCGGGGTGTCGTACGAGCGGCGCCAGAGCATGAACTGCTCCTCGCCGAACTCGGCGAGCGTCTGGGCCTTGTCCTTGCCCTGGAGGGCTCCGTAGTGACGCTCGTTCAGGCGCCAGCTGCGGTGGACCGGGATCCAGAGGCGGTCCGCGGACTCCAGGGCCAGCTGCGCGGTGCGGATCGCGCGCTTCTGGAGCGAGGTGTGGACCACGTCGGGCAGCAGGCCGGCGTCCTTGAGCAGCTCACCGCCGCGGACTGCCTCCTTCTCGCCCTTCTCGTTGAGGTTGACGTCCACCCAACCGGTGAACAGGTTCTTCGCGTTCCATTCGCTCTCGCCGTGGCGGAGGAGGATCAGTTTGTACGGTGCGTCGGCCATGGCTCCGAGCGTAATCGAACCCCGCGACCACTCGCGCCCTAGGCCATCAGTCGGACACGGGAAGCCCCGCCTGGCCGTTCCGGCCCCTCTTCGGCGTCCTTCAGTTGACGGCATCTGTTAATTGAGTGGCCCTGCGGCGCAGCCCGCTCGTAAGTTGTGCTCACCGCCCGAGCCGCTTACATCCGTGGGGGATCCATGCCAGCCGCCGTCATGAGACGTGCCGTCCGCGAGACCGTCTCAGGGCTCCCCCGCGAGTTCTGGTGGCTGTGGACCAGCACACTCATCAACCGGCTCGGGGCCTTCGTCGCCACCTTCATGGCGCTGTATCTGACCCTCGACCGCGGCTACTCCGCCTCGTACGCCGGTCTGGTCGCGTCCCTGCACGGCCTCGGCGGCGTGGTCTCCTCGCTCGCCGCCGGAGTGATGACCGACCGGTTCGGCCGGCGGCCCACCCTGCTCGTCGCGCAGGTGTCGACGGCCGGCTCGGTCGCGCTGCTCGGCTTCATGCACCACCCGGTGGCCATCGCCTCCGTCGCCTTCCTGGTCGGCATGGCCAGCAACGCCTCCCGGCCCGCCGTGCAGGCGATGATGGCCGACATCGTCCGGCCCGAGGACCGCGTCCGCGCCTTCTCCCTCAACTACTGGGCCATCAACCTCGGTTTCGCCGTCTCCTCGATGGGCGCCGGCTTCATCGCCGAGTTCAGCTACCTCGCGGGCTTCCTCATCGAGGCCGGCATGACCCTCGTCTGCGCGCTCGTCGTCTTCGCGAAGCTCCCGGAGTCCAGGCCCGTGCAGGTCGCCAAGGAGACGGAACCCGCGGTCGGGCTCGGGACCGTACTGCGCGACGGACGGTTCATGAGCGTCGTCGGCCTGTCGTTCCTCGTCGCCCTCGTCTTCCAGCAGGGCTCCGTCGGACTGCCGGTGGCCATGGGCAGGGCCGGTTTCACCCCGGCCGACTACGGCACGGCGATCGCCGTCAACGGCGTCATGATCGTCGCGCTCCAGATCCCGGTCACCCGTTTCATCGAGCACCGGGACCCCAAACGGCTGCTCGTGATCTCGTCGCTGCTCGCCGGGTACGGGTTCGGGCTCACCGCCTTCGCCGGGTCGGTCGGGGTCTTCACGCTCACCGTCTGCGTGTGGACCCTCGCCGAGATCGTCAACGCCCCGACGCAGACCGGTCTCGTCGTCCGCCTCTCCCCCGTCCACGGCCGCGGCCGCTACCAGGGCATGTACACCCTCTCGTGGGCCCTCGCCGCGCTCATCGCCCCGGTGATGTCCGGCGTCGTCATCGACCGCTTCGGCGCGGCCTGGCTCTGGGGGCTGTGCGCGGTGGTCGGCACGGCGGCGGGGCTCGGGTACGGGCTGCTCATGCGACGGCTCCCGGCGGAGGAGTCGGTACGGGAGCCCGTACGGGAGTCGGTACGGGCTCCCCTTCAGACGTCCCTCGCGGACGAGGCGGTCGTCGAGGTCGGCCCCGCCGCCGTGGGCTGCGGCCCCGCGGTGGAGGCCGCCCCGGCACCCCGCACGGAGTCCGCACCGGCCTGAGACCCGAGTCCCGGGCCGGGGTGTCCGCGGACCCCCTCGTGAGCCCCCGGCCTCACGGATGCATCCGTGCCCCCTTCACCACCTTGTCCACCGCGTTCCGCGGCCCATGGACCGCGAGACCCACCAGGTCCAGGTCACCGGTCCGTACGGCCCGTACGGCCGCGCGGTTGTCCCGGTCGTTGCCCGTGGCGAACAGGTCGGACGTGAAGAGCGCCCGCGGCAGCGCGCGGGAGAGCGCGCGGCCGTGGGCGGCGGTCAGCGTCTCCTTGGACGCCTCGAAGACCATGACGGGCTGGCGGAACATCGGCAGGTAGACGACCGCGTCGGCGTCCTCGTAGGGCTCACCGATCACCTCGGGGACGGCCGCGCCCAGGCCGCTGACGAGGAAGGCGGTCACGTTGAGCCGCTGCCAGGGCTCCAGGTCGTCGCGCAGCACGACGGCGATCTTCGTGTCGAAGCGGACGGGTGCGTCGTCGGAGACGTTCATGCTGTTCACGCTGCTCATGCACCGAGAATGCCGACCGGCGCCCGCCGTCGTCTTGTACGTTCTTTGCATGGCCCCTCAGCGCGAAATATCCGCGTGGCGCCCGAGCGTCCCGGGCATCGTCGAGGTCTTCCACGCGCACTACACCGAGTACGCGTACCCGATGCACGTGCACGAGGCCTGGACCCTGCTGATCGTCGACGACGGCGCCGTCCGCTACGACCTCGACCGGCATGAGCACGGCACTCCGCACGACACGGTGTCGCTGCTGCCGCCGCACATCCCGCACAACGGCGCTCCCGCCACCGAGCACGGCTTCCGCAAGCGGGTCCTCTACCTCGACAGCTCGCGCCTTGCCGACGATCTCATCGGGCCGGCGGTGGACGGCCCCGACCTGGCGGATCCCGTACTGCGGCGCCGGGTCGGTCAGTTGCACACGGCGCTCGCGGACCCCGGGGACGAGCTGGAGGCCGACAGCAGGCTGACGCTGATCGCGGACCGGCTGCGCGGGCTGTTGCGCCCCCGGTCCGCCGCGGAGCCCTCGCCCGCCGACCGGCCACTCGCCCACCGGCTGCGCGAGCTCCTCGACGAACGGCTCGTCGAGGGGATCACCCTCGACGAGGCCGCACTGCTCGTGCACGCCCACCCCGCGCACCTGGTCCGGGCGTTCAGCGGCGCGTTCGGCATCGCCCCGCACCAGTACCTGATGTCCCGCCGGGTGGACCGCGCCCGCCACCTGCTCCTCGGCGGACGGCCACCGGGCGAGGTGGCCACCGCGACCGGCTTCTACGACCAGTCCCATCTCACCCGCCATTTCCGGCGGTTGGTGGGGGTGACCCCGGGACGGTACGCACGATCGTGACCCCGGGACGGTACCCACGGGTGTGAACCGGGCGCGGACCGCTCGGCGGTCCCGGGCGGGGTCTAGAGGTCGCGCTGGGCCTCGTACAGATTGCGCGGCCGTACGACGTCCGTCGTCCCGTACAGCTCCAGTCGGGAATGCAGGTCCCCGGTGAAGTCGGGTACGTCGGTCTGGTCGAACTCGGTGACCTCGTTGACGCCGACGGTGGCGCTGTAGGGGGCGAGGCCGTCGATCTTCATCAAGCCGGCCCGGCCGTTGGTGACCCGGACGTTCCAGTGGGTGAAGCGCGCGCCGAACAGGGGTCCGGCGGAGGCGTCGCCGCCGTGCCGGCCGTCGTTGTCGACGGTGATGTCGGTGCGGACGTTCGCGAAGGGCAGTCCTCGGTGGGAGTCGAAGGTGCCCATCCGCATGTCGCCGCGCGACCAGACGTTGTACGAGGACAGGCCTTCGACGTTGATGCCGTGCAGCTGGGTTCCGGCCGGCGCGGGGACGGTGCGCTCCTCGACGGTGAAGTCCTCGATCAGGTTGTCGTGCGAGCCCTCACGGCAGAAGTACGGGTGGTGCGAACCGCGTCCCGCGACGGTCGTACGGCGCAGGGTGCACGCGGAGGCGGCGACGAGACCGAATCCGTTGTCGACGTGGCGGACCGTGACGTCGTCCACCCAGCAGTCGTAGGCGCACTGGAGGACGACACCGTTGTAGCCCTTGTCCAGGAGGTGCGGGGACTGCGGTGTCTCCACCGCCTCCAGGGTCAGCCCCTCCACCCCCGAGCCTGTCAACTCCTCGACGTGCGTGGTCAGCCGCGGATCCCACTCCGGGCGTACGTCGAGCGGGAGGGGGCGTTCGAGGGTCACCCTGCGGCCGCGCACGCGCGCGACGCGTACGGGCCACTCGTAGGGGACGTACGAGGTCAGTTTCGTCTTGTCGTCCCAGTAGTACGCCTCCGGGCCTGGTCCGCCGCCCGACATGTGCTCCAGGAGGGTGTGGTCCGCGTCGTCGGCGAGGCGGAGGAGGACGAGCGTGCCGGGGCGCAGTCCCGACGCGTCCGCGACGGTCACCGTCCAGGATCCCTGGCGTGCGGGCTCGACGGTCGTGAGGGTCCGCCAGGCGTCGCGTCCGTTGCCGGTCCAGCCCTCGAAGGGCCACGCCTTCGCCCTGATGGCGGCGACGAGGGAGTCCCAACGGGCCGTGGGGGCGAGCCAGATGAGGCCGCCGGCCCAGGACCAGGACGACTTGTCGCCGCCGTAGCGGGAGCCGTAGACACCGATGAGCTCGGTGAGGTTCTTGGTCGCGTACAGCGTCGTACGGCCGCTGCCGGCGCCCCGGAGGACCACGTTCGAGTGACCGATGTGGATCAGGTCGTCGATGCGGAACGTCCCGGGAGGGATGGTGACCGTGCCACCGCCGGCCCTTCCGGCAGCGGCGATGGCACGGTTGATCGCGGGAGCGCAGTCCGTCGTTCCGTCGTCGGCGACGGCGCCGTGGTCACGGATGTCGGCCACGACGGGGCGGCGGGGGAAGCGCGCCGCCCCACGGTGCGAGCCGGACCGGCCGACGTACGGGATCTGCGGGTGGGTGAACGGGGAGCGGGTGAACTCCCGCCAGAGTGCCGGGACTTCACCCTGCCGGGCGAGCGTGCCCGGTGTGCCGCCGGATGCCGCGACGGCCGCCCCCCGCACGAGTGACGGCGCCGCCGTGGGCCCGGGCGATGCGGCCGCCGTCGTGGCCACCGTGCCCGTCACGGCGCCGGCCGCCACGGCCGTGGCGCTGCCCAGCAGGGCCCGTCTGGTGATCCCCGGGTACCCGTTCCTGTCGGTCATGCCCGTCCGCCCTTCCATGTGGCTCTCGTGCGGCCCTCATGCGGCCTTCATGCGATTTTTCATGGATGTGAACGTTGTTCAGATCTGCGTCGGCGGCGAGCATGCCACGAGGACCCCCGGCGCGGAAGGGGTCGCGCAATAGCTAATTGCAATACCTAATTGCTGGGCGGCAAGGTCAGTTGGCGGGGCGCTTGGTCAGATGTGTGAACGCGTCCAGATTGCGCGTCGACTCGCCGCGGGACACCCGCCAGGCGTACTCCTTGCGGATCGCGGAGGCGAAACCGAGCTCCAGGAGCGTGTTGAAGGAGCCGTCGGCCGCTTCGAGGACGGACCCGAGGACACGGTCCACCTCCTCCGGGGTGACGGCCGTCAGCGGCAGTTTGCCGACCAGGTAGACGTCGCCGAGGGAGTCGACCGCGTAGGCGACCCCGTAGAGCTTGAGATTGCGCTCCAGGAGCCAGCGATGGACCGCTTCGTGGTTCTCGTCGGGGTGGCGGATCACGAACGCGTTCAGCGACAGCGAGTGCTTGCCGACGATCAACGAGAGCGTCGTCGAGAGCTTGCGGGTGCCGGGCAGTTTCACGACGTACGAGCCCGCCCCGGGGCTCTCCCACTCCAGCTCCGCCTCGGTGAGGACCCGCTCGATGATCGACGCTGCGTCAGCCATGAGGCGAGCGTACGTGACCCGTGTCGGGGGTGACGCGCCGGTCGGACGGGGGCGGCCGTCAAGGGTGGGACGAGCCCGACAGGCACGGCGCACCGGCGACAGGCGACCGCACGGGGCGGGCGTGGCACACCGGAGACGGGCGACCGCACGGGGCGGGCGGAGGGGCGGCCGTCAGGCGACCGCACGAGCCAGGCGCGGGGGCGTCCGTCCGGCGTGACACGCCGGACGGACGTGGTGCACACCCGCGTCACGCGTGGCGCATGGGTCGGACGTGGGGCGATCGCCGGGCACGGGGCGGCCGTCAGGCGTGGTGCGCCCGTACCCGGCGTCGGTGGTCCTGCGTCGCTGCCGTGTACACGTCCGCCGTCGCCGCCGCCGCGGTGTCCCAGCCGAAGCGCTCCGCGTGCCGCGCCGCGGCGGCACCCATGCGGGCCACGAGCGTCTCGTCGTCGGCGAATTCGCGCAGCACGCGCGCGTAGTCGGCGGGATGATGGCCGGGGACGAGGAAGCCGGTCTCCTGGTGGCGC
Organism: Streptomyces rhizosphaerihabitans; assembly: GCF_025399795.1. Taxonomy (GTDB): domain Bacteria; phylum Actinomycetota; class Actinomycetes; order Streptomycetales; family Streptomycetaceae; genus Streptomyces; species Streptomyces rhizosphaerihabitans. The sequence continues at coordinate 334,795 of NZ_JAODTZ010000001.1, forward strand.
ACGGCCACCGGCAGGCCGCCGACCTCCGCCGCGAGCACCGGCGTACCGGCCGCCTGCGCCTCGATGGCGACCAGCCCGAACGACTCGTTGTACGAAGGCATGACCAGCACCGAAGCCGCCCGGAACCAGTCCGCGAGCTGGTCCTGCCCGACGGGCGGCCGGAACCGCACGACATCGGCGATGCCCAGCCGCGCGGCCAGCTTCTGGAGACCTTCGGGCTTGGCGAGCCCGCTGCCGCTCGGACCGCCCACCACGGGGACGACGATCCTGGCGCGCAGCTCCGGCCGCTCGTCGAGGAGCACGGCGACCGCGCGCAGCAGCACGTCGGGGGCCTTCAGGGGCTGTATACGGCCCGCGAAGAGAGGGATCAGGGCGTCCTGCGGGAGGCCGAGCCGGGCGCGGGCGGCGGCGCGGCCGTCGGCGGGCCGGAAGCGGTCGAGGTTGACGCCCGGATGGACGACGGCGACCTTGTCGGCCTGCGCCCCGTAGTGGCGTACGAGCTCGTCGGCCTCTTCCGCGGTGTTCGCGATGAGACGGTCGGCGGCGCGCACGATCTGGGTCTCGCCGATGACCCGGGCGGCGGGCTCGGGAGTGTCGCCCTCGGCCAGCGCCGCGTTCTTGACCTTGGCCATGGTGTGCATCGCGTGCACCAGGGGTGCGCCCCAGCGCTCGGCGGCCAGCCAGCCGACGTGGCCGGAGAGCCAGTAGTGCGAGTGCACGAGGTCGTAGTAACCGGGGCGGTGACCGGCCCAGGCCTGCATGACGCCATGGGTGAACGCGCACAGCTGGGCGGGAAGGTCTTCCTTGGCGAGGCCTTCGTAGGGGCCCGCGTCGACGTGCCGGACGAGGACACCGGGAGCCAGCTCGACGCTCGGCGGCAGTGCCGCGGTGGTGGCCCGCGTGAAGATCTCGACCTCGATGTTGATCGCGGCGAGCCGCTGGGCGAGTTCGACGATGTATACGTTCATCCCGCCCGCGTCGCCCGTGCCGGGCTGGTGCAGGGGCGAGGTGTGCACGGAGAGCATCGCGACGCGACGGGGCCTACGGTGCAGCCTGAGCCGTGAGGGTGCCGCCGGAGAGCGACGCCCGAGCCTGCTGACGTACTGGCTCACGTAGCGTTCCTCCTCGCTGCGGGCATGCCGGTCGGAGGACGTGTCACGCCCTCCAGGAGGTGGAACGCCGGAGGTCTCCGCTCCATTTCCTCTTTGCCGAATCATTACCGCCGGTCGCTCAACCGTTCGATCCAGGCGTGCGTCTGCCTCCCTGCCCGCCGGGGATCCGCCGGGGATCCACGCGGGTTTCCGCAGGGGATCCACGCGGGTTTCCGCAGGGGATCCACCGGGGTTTTCCACAGCGGACCGGGGCCGGCCGCGGGTTGTCCACAGGGTCACCCGGCCTCCGCCGGGGCCGCCTACTCTCGTACGCATGACAACCCGCGCAGCGTCCCTCCCCCACTCTCGGCTTCGCTCGAGCGGGGGCACCCCCATCGTGGGTACGGTGACGCGCGGGACGACGAATCCCAACCGCCTGCGCCGCATGGACCGCTGGATCACGGCGGTGCACGGCGCCGAACTCCGCAGGACGCCGGACCCGGTGGCCGTCGACCTCGGCTATGGCGCCGCGCCCTGGACCGCGGTCGAACTGCTGAGCCGCCTGCGCACCACCGCACCCCGCACGCACGTCTTCGGCATCGAGATCGAACCGGCCCGGGTCGCCGCCGCCCGCCCGTACGAACGCGAGGGCCTCGCCTTCCGGCACGGTGGCTTCGAGGTCCCCGTGCCGGGCCGACCGCACCTCATCCGGGCGGCGAACGTGCTGCGCCAGTACGACGAGGAGCAGGTCGCCGAGGTCTGGCGGCGGCTCCGCGCGCGGCTCGCACCGGTGGACCACTACTCCCGGGGCGGACTGCTCGTCGAGGGCACCTGCGACGAGATCGGCCGTCGGCACGTCTGGGTCGCCCTCGGCCCGGAAGGCCCACGCACGGTCACGTTCGCCACCCGGCTCGGCTCGCTCGACCGCCCGTCCGACCTGGCCGAGCGGCTGCCGAAGGCGCTCATCCACCGCAATGTGCCGGGCGAGCCCGTGCACACCTTCCTCCGTGACTTCGACCGCGCCTGGGCGGCCGCCGCGCCGTACGCCGCGTACGGCGCGAGGCAGCGCTGGGTACGCACGGTCCGCGACCTGACGGCCGACTGGCCGGTCACCGACGGGATCACCCGCTGGCGCCAGGGCGAAGTGACGGTGCGCTGGGAGGCGTTGGCGCCCCGCACCTGACGGGCGCCGCGCATCCGACAGGCCACGACAGCGGCCGGCACGGTGGTGGACGGGGACGGACCCGGACCGGCCCGGGGGTGGACCGGGGCCGGCCTGGGGGTGGACCGGGGCCCCCGGAAGCACACGAGCCGAACGACCCGGGCGCACCGAACCGGTCAGACCCGGGCGCGCCGAACCGATCGGGCCCTGGTACGCCGAACCGATCGGGCCCGGGCGCGCCGAACCGATCGGCCCAGGCGGCCGGGAGGCGACCAGTGCGTGATCTGCGGGGAACGATCTCGGTGAGTCACACGTCACACACGCCGGGGGATGAGATCGTCATGCCGAAGCGGGCCCTGGGGAAGGGAGTTCCTGCCCCCTCGCATGCGAGGGGAAGGGAGTTTCCTGCCCGGCTCTGTCGCATTGCGCGCCGACATGGCACGATCCCCCGGGCATTCCGTATGTTACTGACGGTAAATCAGTTTGGGGGCGGAGTAATGGGATCCGGCAAGCGGAGCCTGACCACGGCGGCCATGGCCCTGGCCTGCGCATGTGCCTGCGTGGTACTGGCATCACCAGGGACGGCCTACGCGAGCCCGGCACCGAAACCGGCGCCGACGAGAACCCCCACGGCGACCCAGACTCCCGTGAGCAGCAAGGACCTTGAAGCGGTCCGCAAGAAACTCGACAAGCTGTACCACGACGCGGCGGTCGCCACGGACGCGTACAACGCCGCCGAGGAGAAGGCCGCGAAGCAGTCCGCCGAGATCGTCGGCCTGGCGCAGGAGATCGTCAAGGGCCAGGCGAAGCTCGACGAGTTGAAGGACCGCGCGGGCGCCGCAGCCCGTGCGCAGTACCGGGGCGGCGGGCTGCCGCCCGAGGCGCGGCTGTGGCTGAGCGACGACCCGCAGGAATTCCTCGACGGCGCCGGACGGGTGCGGCAGGGCGAGCACGCCACCAAGGGGCTGCTGGACGAGATGGCGCGCACCCAGCAGGACTTGCAGCAGTACGCCGAGGACGCCTCCGCGCAGTGGCGGAAGCTGGAGGCCGACCGCGAGACCAGGGCCGAGGCCAAGAAGAAGATCAAGCAGCGGATCTCCGAAGCCGAGAAGCTGGAGTCCCGGCTGGAGAAGAAGGAGAAGGAGCGGCTGGCGAAGCTGGAGGAGGAGGCCGCGTACCAGGCGCAGTCGACCTGGCTGAGCTCCGGTGTTCTCGCGGACATCAGCAGCGAGGCGTCCGAGCAGGGCAAGAAGGCCGTGAAGTACGCGACCGACCAGATCGGCAAGCCGTACGAATGGGGCGCCGAAGGTCCGAAGACGTTCGACTGCTCGGGGCTCACCTCGCAGGCCTGGGCCGCCGCCGGTCACCCCATCCCCCGCACCTCGCAGGAGCAGTGGAAGCAGCTCGAGCACGTCGACATCAAGGACATGCGCCCCGGCGACCTGATCATCTACTTCGACGACGCCAGCCATGTCGGGATGTACATAGGGGACGGCGCGGTCGTGCACGCCCCGCGCCCCGGACGCACGGTGACGATCACAGGGGCGGGCTCGATGCAGATTCTGGGCGTCGTACGGCCGGACGCGTAGGCCGCCGCAGAAAGCGCCGCACAAGGCGCCCGGCACCGCGGACCACATGAGGCGTCAAGCGCGACGGGGGCACGAGTGACGCACCGCACGTGACGCACCGCACGGTTGCCCCGCCCCCGCAACCGCAAGGACGTGACCTTCGTCATCCCTGGCGAAACCGCGTCCTGTCCAAATGCGTTACGGGATGCGGCATATGACGGTGGCCCTTTGCCGGGTGCCGCGCCGTCCGCCATTCCGTTGCGGCACCGGCGGGCGCTATGGTCCCCGTCGGTGGGTCGAGGTCCTTCGCCCACCACGCCCTCGGGGGGAGGGAAGGAACCCAGACGATGCCCGTACCCGTACCGCGGCAGAGAGCGATCCCGGCCGTGGAGAGTGGTCAGGCTCAAGCCGTGTTCTCACCCGGCGGCCCATCCGGAGACACAACCGGCGGCCCTGCCGGGACAGCACCGGAAGCCCGCACCACGACCCCGATCGCCGGCACCACCCAGCTGACCCTCCTGGTCATCGAAGACGACCCGGCGGGTTCGCTCGGCGTGCCCGAAATGCTCGACGCGGCCGGAAAGCCGATCCGGATCCGTACCGCCCGCAACCTCACCGAGGCCGAGCGGCTGCTCACCGACGACGTCCACTGCATCCTGCTCGACCTCGCGCTGCCCGCGCCGGGCCGGGCGGCGGACAGCGCCGACGAGCTGGCGACGCTCAAGCACGTACTGCGGCTCGCGCCCGGCCACGCCGTCCTCGCGCTCACCGCGTCCGGCGACGCCGAGCGCGGCACCGAGGCGGTGCGCGTCGGCGCCCAGGACTACCTCTTCCGCGACGAGCTGGACAGCCGGCTGCTGAGCCGGGCGATCCGCTACGCGGTCGAGAGGAAACGTTCCGACAAGGCCGAGCGACGGCTCACCGAGTCCAAGCTGCGGGCCCAGGAGAACGCCCGTCTGGAACGCGGTCTGCTGCCGACCCCGCTGCTGGAGGGCTCCCAGCTGCGCTTCGCCGCGCGCTACCGTCCGGGCCGCTCCCGCGCGCTGCTCGGCGGCGACTTCTACGACACCGTGCGCACGGCCGACGGCACGGTGCACGCGATGATCGGCGACGTGTGCGGGCACGGGCCCGACGAGGCGGCGCTCGGTGTGGAACTGCGCATCGCCTGGCGCGCGCTGACGTTCGCGGGCCTGTGCGGCGACGAACTCCTGTCCACGCTGCAGCAGGTCCTGGAGCACGAGCGCGAGAACGACGAGATCTTCGCGACGCTGTGCACCGTGGACATCGCGCCGGACGGCCGCCGCGCCGGGCTCTGCCTCGCCGGTCACCCGTCGCCCCTGATCGCCCGCCCGGGCCGGCCCGCCGAACTGCTGCCGTACGAGAACAACGGTCCCGCGCTCGGCCTGCTCCCGAACGCCCGCTGGCCGCGCATGCAGGTGGAACTGGGTGCCGCGTGGAGCCTGATGCTCTACACCGACGGTCTGATCGAGGGCCACACCGGCGTAGGCAACGAACGCCTGGGCCTGGACGGCATGGTGGAGATGGTCCGCCGCCAGCTCGCCCAGGGACTCCAGGGCGAGGAGCTGCTGCGCGCGGCGGTGAACGAGGCGCGCGAACTCAACGGCGGGGAGCTGGCGGACGACGTGGCGGTACTGCTCCTGGACAGGACGCCGTAGGGTCCGACGCCGCGCCGCGGGGTATCTCCCGCCGACCGCTGACTGCTGACACCTGGCTGCCGACCACTGGCTGCTGGCTGCCACATGCCGCCGGATCGCGGAGTGCGACCAACCGGCCGCCGCTTCTCGGGCGGTACGCCTCGGGCAGTACGCCTCGGGCAGTACGCCTCGGGCAGTACGCCTCGGGCAGTACGCCTCAAGCAGTGTGTCCCGGGATGTGCGCCTCGGGAGGTGCGCTCCCGCCGGTCGCCGCGTCCGTCACCGGAGGGATGCCCATGCCCCACCGGCTGCCGCGTACCGCCAGGCCGCTGGGCCGCTGGGCCTGGAAACTGCGGTCCACCGGCCGCCGTGTCTCGGGCGGTGTGTTCTACCGGCCGCCGTTGTAGGGGCCGTAAGGACCGTCGCTGCTGCTTCCGCCGCGGCGGCCTCGGCCGCCGCCGGATACCTGGCGCAGCGCGGGGCGGACGTCGACGAAGAAGACGATCGTGGCGATCAGGCCCGCGATCTGCAGGAAGAGCATCGGCACCAGCAGGTTCACGGCCACGGTGATGCCGAGGATGATCAGCCAGAACATCTTGTTCTGCTTGTCGGCGGCTCGGTAGGCGTCCTCGCGGGCGATCGCGGCCATCACCAGCGCCACCACGGCGAGCACGAGCATGGCTGTGAAGATCAGCCACATCAGACCGCCGAATGCCGTCATCAGCACAATGCCCACCGCCCGTTCGAGTCGTCTCTACGGCCACCGTACCCGGAGAACGGGCCGGGAACTCAGAGAGTGCCCGGCCCGTCCGCGTAAGGCGGAGTCGTGTTGCCCCCGCTCGCCTACTTCGCGGGCGGAGTCGTCTTCTTGGCGACCGGCTTGCGCACCGGGACCTTCTTCGCCGGGCTCTTCTTGGAGGGAGCGTCGTCGGCGACGGCCGCCGGCTTCTCCTCTTCCTTGACCTCGACCGGCTCGGCGTTCGGCTCGACGGCGATGGCGAGGTCCTCGATCTCCTCGGCGGCCTCGCCGCGCCAGGTCCGCACGGTCTGCTCACCGTGCTCGGCGACCTTCTCGTACGTCTCCCGGGCCTTGACGGCGTACTCGGCGGCGACGCCGACACCGCGCAGGGCGAAGTCCTGGGCGGACTCACCGAGCTTCTTCAGGTCGGTGTCGAGGGTGCTGAGGATCTCCGTCACCTTGGCCTGCAGGTTCTCCTGCGCCACCTTGGCGCGGGCGGTGGCCTTCTCCTGCACGGCGTTCGGGTCGATGTTCTTCACGGTGTCGATGCGCGCCGGGGCCTCGGCGCGGATCTGCTCCACGATGCCGGGGACCTTCTTCGCCTGCTGAACGGCCAGGTCGGCGGTGCCGGCGAGGAAGTAGAGCGGGGTCGGGTCCGTGGCGGCCTTGCGGATGTCGTCGGTGATGGCCATGACGATGGTCCTCCCGTAATCGCTTTCAGCTGAGGGTTTTGGTGATCCGCATGCGGTCAACTCGCGGTCTGCTGCGGATCGGCATCGCTGCCGTCGGCCGTACGGGGGCCGCGGACGGCGGTGTCCGGTGAAGGCTGGGCGTCCGGTATGTCCTGAGCCTCGGGTACGTCGGCGCCGCGGCCTTCGCCGGTGCCGGGCACCTCGACGCCGCGAGCGGTCTCGTCCGCCGGCGCGATCTCGAATCCGTTCTCCTTGCGGAAGGACTCGTAGATCTGGAGCAGCACCTGCTTCTGCCGCTCGTTCAGCGTGGGATCGGCGAGGATGACTGCACGCGTCTCCACCTCGTCCCGGTCCCGCTCGGCGTCGAGAATGCCGGCCCGCACATACAGCGTCTCGGCGGAGATCCGCAGCGCCTTGGCGACCTGCTGGAGCACCTCCGCGCTCGGCTTGCGCAGCCCGCGCTCGATCTGGCTCAGATACGGATTGGACACCCCGGCGGCGTCGGCGAGCTGCCGCAGCGACAGCTGCGCGGTGCGCCGCTGTTCCCGCAGATACTCACCAAGATTGCCGACGTTGAGCGATGCCATGGCTCCAGCTTGCCGCATCCTCGCTAACTATTGCAAGCACCTGCTTGCAAAAGTGTGCCACGCCACTTGTAGTACGACATGAGCCTGAGCACGATAGGTGTCGTATTTGCACGACAACCGTCGTCATCCGCGTCCGGCCTCCTGGTGCAGGTGCTCTCGGGACGCCCTCCACGGGTCGCAGAGAAGCGGCGTTGTCAGTGAGCTCTGCCAGGGTGTGCGTCGTGGACGAACTGGTGGAGCGTGTCGACGATCAAGATCGTGTGCTGGGGGTGGTGGTCAGCCGCCGGCAGGCCATCCGGGAGGGTTGGCTGCACCGGGTCGCCGTGACGGTGTGTCGTGATGAGCGTGGCCGGATCCTCGTCCACCAGCGGTCGGAGCAGTTGTCGCGCTTCCCCGGGCTCTACGAGGTCATGGTCGGTGGCGCCGTGGATGTCGGCGAATCCTATGAACAGGCCGCCGCGCGGGAGCTGGCCGAAGAGTTGGGCATCCGTGTGCTGCCGCGCTTGCTGTTCACGTTCATCAACCGCAGCGGTTTGAGCCCTCACTGGCTCGGCGTGCACGAAGCCGTGGTGCCGGATGCCGTGGTCCCCGATCCCGATGAGGTCGCCTGGCATGGCCGGCTGACCGAGCCGGAGCTGCGGTCGGCCCTGCTGGAGTGGCGCTTCACCCCCGACAGCCACGAAGCCTTCAGCCGGTATCTCGCGTTTCGGACCGCGCAGTCCTGACCTTGCCCGCCTCGCGGGCTGGGACACCCGCTTGCAGCCAAACCTCCTTGTGAAAGCGGCTGTCCGTAATAGGGAATACGGATGCTTGATCGACTCCCGCTCGATGGCTGGCGGTCCGTGCTCTCCCACAACGGGTCCTGACCGACGTATCGGCACCTTCGTGCGCCGAGTCGCCCGATACTCCGCGCCTCCATGGCTGTCAGACCCCTGATGTTGGATGCAGACGTGACCATTCACGATGTTGCTCGGCAACTGCCCGAGATTTCCGCGCTTCGCGATCACTGCCGCTCGATGGCGATGCTGGAAGCGATACTCGGCCCGGAATGGGCCGATCGGCACTACTCCTTCGACGCGCACTGGTCCGCCGGGGAAGAGGTGGCCTCGATGCGCGACGGATCGGGCGACGAGTTTTCTATCGTCTTCTCGGCCGTCGGTGCCTACATCCGTGGCTTCGCACACGAGTCACACATGAGTCCCTATGCCAACGACGGGCCGTGGCCGGGCGTGCTGGACGACGTCCCGGAACCCTTCCGCTCCTGCGTCGAAGAGCCCGCGTTCGCCGACGAGGACGGAATGCCCGTCGTGACCGCCTGCGCATGGCGGGAGGTGGGCGATGAAGCTTGGAATACGGGGACGATCGAGTTTCCTGACGACGGTGCCAGCGATCCGGATGGCTCCGAGCACTTGTTCCGGTTGCTGGCCGACCGGTCTGCGGAAGCGTTCCAGCACTTCGCCGAGGACTACTACGAAATCCCGCTCCCCCTCGCAGCCATTCAGCACGTGTTTGCACTGCATCCCCTGACGAGCGAGGTGGTTGCCGCTTTGAACCCTGAGGCCGCGATGGGCGCCCTGGCAAAGGACATTGCTGAGATCGGCTACCCACTGGGCAACGAAACCACCTGATGCCGGAGAGCAACTGCCTACGGTTGAGTGGGACGCCAGCCGTCGACTCGTCCCGAACAACCGTAGGCACCGCAGGTCAGGACCTGGCCCCGCCCACACTTAGCTGGGACAGGACACGGATCGCCCCTCCCCCTGCCTGCTGTCGCCCCTCAGGCCTGCCCGCCGTGGAGGCGGAGCGCGATCGGGGCGCACACGGGGGCGATGACGTACATGGTGATGACGGCGATGCTCATGCTGAGCACGCCGGGCGGCAGGTCGACAATTCTGTGGCACCCACCGGGTCTTGCCGCGAGCCCCCCTGTGCGCTACACGTCGAGAGAGGCAAGGAGCGGCGAAGCTCCTTGCCTTCGCCATGTGACGTGCGCGGTGGAGTATCCGCGGTGGAGTGCGGCCCGGGTCAGGCCAGCGTTTCCGCGAAACCCCGGCGCCACGACGGATGGCGCGGCAACCAGCCGAGGTCCCGTTTGGCCTTGGCGTTGGAGAAACCGCGCCCCTCGGTCATCATCACCACCGCCTGGTCCCCGGCCACCAGTCGTGCCAGCCACACGGGAATCCGCACCGGCCGTTTCGCCCCCGCACACGAGGCCAGGTGGGGCAGCCACTCGGAGGCCGGGGCCGGATCGTCGTCGACGATGTTGAACACGCCCGTCGCCTTCTGCTCCACGGCCAGGACGGTGGCACTCGCCGCGTCGTCGAGATGGATCCACGAGCTGTGGCCGGTGGCCCGCCCGACCAGTGGGAACTGCCGCTTGCGCACCAACTCGACCTGGTCGTCGGTGGCGCCGGGGCCGTAGAACGCGCCGTAACGCAGGACCGCTCCGCCGGCCTTGAGGGTCACCTCCTCGACATGGCGCATCGCCAGCATGCCCGCGTGCGCCGCCGTCCCCTCCATCAGGTCCAGCGGGTCCTCCTCCGTCTTCACCCAGCCGCCCTCGCGGATGCCGTTCCAACTGGCGTAGCCCTGAGCGACGAAATGGGGGACGCCGGTCGCCTCCGCCGCAGCCAGCAGATGGTCCGTCCCCTCGGTGCGCAGCCGGTTGGTGGTGGCGAACCAGCGGTCCGGGTGCTTGATGTCGGGCTTGCCCGCGTGCGCCATGGAGATCGCGGTCATCTGGTGGACGATCGTGTCCGGCCGGGCGCCCGCCACCGCCTCGCCGACCGACCCCGCGTCCAGCCCGTCCATCACGACGCCGTCGGCGCCGAGCCGCCGCAACAGTCCCAGTTTGGCCGCGCTCGTCGTCGTCGCCGTCACCTGGTGACCACGGGCCACGAGCTGCGGCACCAGCCGCTGCCCCAGGACCCCGGTCCCGCCTGCCACGAACACCCGCATGACCATCACCTTCCCGATTCGCCCGGTCCCGCCGGATCCACCGGATCCCGCGGGATGCCGCCTGAGGCCACGACCGGCTCTCACCTCATGGACGAACCAGACCGGGGCATGTGTGACATGCGGACGGCACTCCGGGGCGCAGGCGTGGGAAAGGGAGGCGGATCCCGGCTGCCGCGTACGCTCCGAGGTGGACCGCCTCACGAGCGGCCTCAAGGCCCGTCCGACGTATGAGGAAGAGCAGTTGATCCCACTCCTGGACTCTGCCGGAGCGACCCCGTGATCGCGCTCGTCACCGGTGCCAACCGCGGTATCGGCCGTGAGACCGTTCGCCGGCTGGCCTCCGACGGCCACACCGTCTATCTGACGGCCCGGTCCGCCGAGGCCGCCGCCGGCGCGGCAGAGGCCATCGGACTGTCCGGTGTCCGCCCGCTGCGCCTCGACGTCACCTCGGAGGCGGACATCGCCGCGGCGGCCCGGAACATCGACGCCCTCGACGTACTGATCAACAACGCGGCGATCACGTACGACACCTGGCAGCGCGCCACGACCGCCGACCTGGATGTCGTACGTGAGGCGGCCGAGACCAATCTGTACGGGCCCTGGCGGCTGACCCAGGCGTTGCTCCCGCTGCTGCGCCTGAGCCGGCACCCGCGGGTCGTGAATGTCTCCAGCGAGGCCGCGTCTCTGGCGGGCATGGGCGGCGGGACCCCGGCGTACTCGGCGTCGAAGGCCGCTCTCAACGCCCTGACCAGGATGTTCGCCGCCGAACTGCGGTCCGACGGGATTCTGGTGAACGCGGTCTGTCCGGGCTGGGTCGCCACCGACATGGGCGGGCCCGGCGGCCGGCCCGTCCAGGAGGGCGCCGCGAGCGTCGTCTGGGCGGCCACCCTCGAGGACGACGGCCCCACCGGCGGCTTCTTCCGCGACGGCCGGCCCCTGCCCTGGTGAACCGGCGGGATCACGAGCGCAGGGATCACGAGCGCAAGGGTCACATGGGCAGCCGTCGCATGGGCAGCCGTCACGAAAGCAGGGGCCACCAAGACAGGGGCCACCTGGGCAGGAACGCCGGAGCAGAGACACAAGGGCAGAGGCTCAAGGCAGAGGTCACCCGGGCGGCGGTCACCAGGGCAGGGGGCGCGCGTGGATCACGTCCAGGCGCGACACCGCCCGGGTCAGCACCACGTAGAGCCGGTGTAGCCCGCGCGCCTCGGCCTCCGCTATCGCGGCCGGTTCCACGGCCACGACATGGTCGTACTCCAGTCCTTTGGCAAGACTCGCGGGCAGCACCGCGATCCGGGCGCCCAGTTCATCGACTCCGGCGGCGCTGATCCCCGCGGCGCCGAGCGCCTCCCGTACCCCGGCGACGTCCGCGTCGGCGGCGATGACTCCGATGGACCCCTCGTGCGCGAGCGCCTCCCGCACGGCCGCGACGGTCTCGGCCGACGGGTCGGAGGTCGGCCGGATCCTCAACTCGCCGTCCCTGCGCAGGGATCGAGCCGGAGGTACGCCCACACCGAGGCGGTCCAGCACCCGGTTGGCGAGTTCGACGATGACCTCGGGAACCCGGAATCCGATCGTCAGCGGGACGACTGCGGCGTCCGGCTTGCCGAGATGGACGAGGAGTTCGTCCCATTCCCGTGCCGCCCAGGGAGTCGTGCCCTGCGCGAGGTCCCCGAGCACGGTCAGCGATCCGAAGGAGGCCCGCCGCGCGATGGCCCGGCATTCCATCGGCGACAGATCCTGTGCCTCGTCGATCACCAAGTGGCCGTATCCCTCGGGGTGTTCGATGAGCCCGGCGATCTCGTCGAGGAGGACGTGATCGGCGGCCGACCACCGCGCCGACTTCCACGAACGCGGCGGCTTCGCCCACAGGACCGCCTTCTGCTCGTCGGCGTCGAGGATCCCGTCCGCCGCCCGCTCCAACGCCTCGGCGTCGGTGAGGAGTCGAGTGAGCAGCTCCGCGGGGCGCACCCGGGGCCACACCGCGTCGACGTACTCGCCGACCGGCCGGGCCCGCGAGATCCGCTGCGCCCAGGCGTTCGTCTGCGGCCCGGCCCGCCACTCGGCCCGCTCCCGCACATACCGCACGACCCTCGTCCGCACCCGCTCCCGCCCGACGGCGTACGGCGGTTCCTCGGCGCGTACGTCGTCCACGACGCGGCGCAGTACGGCGACGGGGACGCGCCAGCGGTACGTGCCGTCCGGCACGGCGAGGGCATCGGCCGGCAGGCCGACGTTCCCGTACAGCGCCCGGCGCAGCACCTCGGCCATCCGGGCGTCGTGCTTGACGACGGCGGCCCGTTCGTCGTCCTCTCCTGTCACCGGGTGACCGGCGATCTCCTCCCCGATCGTCGACTGGCGTACGCCGGTCTCCCCGAGGGCGGGCAGGACCTCCGCGATGTACGACAGGAACGTGCGGTTGGGGCCGAGGATCAGCAGGCCGCCGCGGCGGATGCGCTGCGGATGCGTGTAGAGGAGGTAGGCGGCCCGGTGCAGACCGACGGCCGTCTTGCCGGTGCCCGGGGCGCCCTGCACACAGACCGAGGCCGCCAGATCACCTCGTACGAGATCGTCCTGCTCGGGCTGGATGGTGGCGGCGATGTCCCTCATGGGGCCGACGCGGGGGCGCTCGATCTCCCCGGCGAGAATCGAACTGCCGTGACCGGCCGCGCTCCCGACGGAGCCGTTCGCAACGGTCCCGCTCCCGCTCCCAGCAGCCCGGCTCCCGACTGTCCGGTTCTCCGGTGGCTCCGCCGCGACGCGCTCCGCCCCGATGTGTTCGTCCTCCAGTCCCGTGAGGTCTGTGGAGTCGCCGCGGCTGCCGGGGGCCCACCCGAAGCGGCGGCGGACGGCGACACCCTGGGGGTCACGGGCGCTCGCCTGGTAGAAGGCGCGCGAGACGGGGGCGCGCCAGTCGACGACGAGGGGTGGGGCTGCGGGGTGTTCCCTGATCCGCAGCCGCCCGATGTGATAGCTCTGCCCGGCATGGTCGGCGGCCTCCGTGCCCGAGCCCTGGAAGTCCAACCGCCCGAAGAACAAGGGACCTTGGGGCAGCTCGCGCAGTTCCTTCGCCTGGCTGCGCAGCTGGTAACCGAGCACCTCGGCGTCGGCCCCGGAAGCGGAGACGTCCTCACCGGTGACGACCTGTTCCTCGGCACCGTCGACCATCGCGGCGAGGGCGGCGCGGCAGGTGTCGTGAAAGGCGCGTTCGCGGGAGAGGGAGCGGGCGAGCGGCAGGTCCGGGGCATGCCGTCGGACGGGGTCGGGTGGCGTCATTCCATCCAGAGTACCGGAATAACGTAACCGAGTAACATTCTTTACTTGGTAACGCTCTTGTTCAGGTGAGCCCGGGGAACCCCGCCGCGAGCTGCGCGAAGGCCCGCTCGGCCGCCGCCACGGCGTCCGAACGGACGTCCTTCACCCGCTCCCCCTCAGCGATCCGCCGCAGGTTCTCCTCGGCGAGGATGCGGCGCACGGCCGTGATCTGCCCCGCGGCGAGCCGCGCGTCGAGCCCGGCGCCCAGCGGCTCGGAGAGGGCCTCGGCGAGCGCGGCCTCGGACCGCTCCAGGTACCCGTACATCCGCGCCACCAGTGACGGCGTCCCGTAGAGCAGCCCGTGGAAGGCGAGGATGCCGGGATGTTCGTTGAGCCCGGTGACGGGGTCCTCGCGGCGCAGCCCGTCCAGGAAGTGCTCGCGGAGCGCGTCGATCGCGGACCGCCCGGCCGCCCGGCCCTCCTCGACGACCCGCGCGGCCTCCGTCTCGTGGTCCGCGAACCGGTGCAGGACGAGGTCCTCCTTGGCCGGGAAGTACCGGAAGAGCGTCGGCTTGGAGATCTCGGCGGCGGCCGCGACCTCGGCGACGGACACGGCGTCGAACCCCTTCTCCAGGAAGAGACCGATGGCGGTGTCGGAGACGGCCTGGTACATCCGTTGCTTCTTGCGTTCACGCAGTCCGGTGCCACTCATGGTCACGAGCCTACGCACAGCCCGGGACCCCGCCCCGGCACGGAATCACGTGCCCGCCGCCCCCGACCCCTCCCGCCGCGCCCGCCTGTCCCGCCTTGTCGCACCGCCGTCGCTCGGCGCGCGTCACGGCCGGCGCTTGCTGCCGATCGGGGCATAGCGCATGTAGTACCACTTTTCGAGCGAGGCGGTGACGTCCTCCACGGTCGGCACCTCGATCTCCAGCGGTTCCGTCGCGGCGCTCAGCACCTTCTGGATCTTGCCGCCCGCGTGCACGAAGAGACCCCCGTCGACCGTCGGCTCCTCGACCAGCAACAGAGCCGTCCGGATGACGTCGGTGAAGACGGACTGGGCCCTCTTGAAGGCGAGGAGCTTGGGAAGGTCCTCCTCCCAGCCGGCCGAACCACCGGGGACGACGCTCTCGACGGCCGCCACTGCTCGATCATCCGGTCTTCCTGGTCCCACGGGTACCGCATCAGGTAGAGGTGGGTGGCCAGGTCGTAGAGCGGGTCTCCGAACGTCGCCAGTTCCCAGTCGATCGTCCAGAGCCGTTCCTCTCCGTCGACCACGAAATTCTCACGGTGGAGATCGGCGTGCAGCAGACAGAAAGGGCGACCGGTCAGTCCCGACACATGCTCACGGAGCTTTCCGAAGGAGGCGCCTTCCAGTCCGAGATCGTAGAACAGGCCTTTGAAGTCGGGCATATTCCGCTGGTACACCACCTCTTCCGTGAACAGGATCAGCCGCTCCAAAAAGCCGTCAGTGTCGCCCTCGGCCGCCCGGTCCACGGATTTGCAGGTCCGTTCCGCGGTGAGGGAATCGGGCCTTACACGGGCCAACTGCCCGAAGAGGGAAACGATTTGACCGAGGAGGGACGAGGGGATCCCGCCGCCGGATCCGTACAGGGTCCCCAGCGTCTCGCCCTCGATGAACCGCTGAAGACCGACGGAGCCCGCCTGGATCAGTTCGGGGATGTACTCGATGCGCCCCTGCAACGCGCGGAGCAGCTCCTCTTCGGAAGAGAAACAGCGCCGGTCGAACCACAGCAGCCCAGGACGCGGCTCCCGGCATTTCCAGCGGACCGGTTCGGCTTCTCCCGTCCAGCCCGGCAGCGGAACGACATACGTCTCGTGGTGGTAGCCATGAAAAGGCCCTTCCACTACGGACGCGTCCCCAGAGACTTCTACAGCGCGCCGGACGGCGAGGCTGGCTGATTCAGGTATCGCGTCCTCCCCCTCTCATCAAGGAGGCGAGCATACGAGCCGAGCACGACCATGGCGCCGGCATCGCACAATTCGGACTCCTTGGCCAATACCCACCCTACCGGGTCCGGCAGGGTAACGGCCTGCTCTCGCAGCCATATCCGGCGAGCGGTCTCGACGCCACGGGTCAGCGGACGTGCCGGCGCCCCTTCACCTCGACGTGGCGACGCCCTTCGCCTCACCCGTGACACGACCGGCCGGGCCATCGGCACCGCCGCCTCGCGCCTCTTCGAGCAACGGAGCGTACGACCCGATCACGATCTTGGCGCCCGCGTCCCTCAGCCGGGCCCGCTTCTCGGGGTTGCGGCCGTAGCCGATGAACCGGACTCCCGCCCGTTCCGCGGCCACGAAGTCCGTCGGCGTGTCCCCGATCATCACCGCGTCCTCCGGCTGCAGGCCCATGCCCGCCAGCGCCCGGTGCAGAACGTCGGGATGCGGCTTCATCAGATCGGGGTCGGCACTGCGGCCGTGGACGGCCTCGAAGAATCCGCGCAGATGGTGGTTCCGGAGATAGCGGTCCGCCGCGCGCGGGGCGTTGTTGGTGACCACAGCCAGCCGCAGCCTCCTTCCGGCCAGCCGCGCGATCAGCGCGTCCGCGTCCGGTGTGGGCCACGCGGTCAGCGCCGCTTCCCACTCACCCCGCGTCACGCACTTGTCCAGTTCACCGACCAGAGCCGCGGGGTCCGGCGCCTCCACGCCCAGGTCCTTCGGGTCCGACTCCCACAGGACACGGTGGACAGCACGCAGGACCACGTGAGGATCCTTGTCGGCGCGTTCCTCCTCGGTCAGCGCGTCGGCGAGACCCAGGTTCGTCACCAGGCCACGGACTGTGTCGGCCACGCGCATCGACGAACCCTCGGGAAACAGCCGGCAGACCGGACCGTCGAAGTCGAACAGAACGCAACGCGTTGCCGGACCGCCCTCATCGCACCAGAGAAGCTCCCGCGCATCACTCGCTTCACTGCCACCGTCAACAACAACCATGCCGCTCCTCTCAACAACCATGCTGCTCCCACTGATCCGCCGCCCGCGCGGCTCCCAGGATTCCTACCCGCGAGAATCCGCTCCCGCGAATGTTTCGGACCAGAATGCCCTTTTGCCGTCCGCACGCCGGTCGCGACGGAGTGGCCTTCCGACTCGTACCAACGCCGTAGCGCACCTTCGGTCACCACCTCGTTCAGGGCCTCGTCGTCCAGACCCAGCGCCTCCCGCGCCTTTCTCACGGCCTCGCAGACCTCTTCGGCGGTCGTCCTGAAGTCGTGGGCTTCCGGCTTCTTCTCCAGCAGGCCCACGGCGGCCCGCATGACGTCGGCGAACACCGACTGGACGTGTTCGAAAGCGACGTACCGGCCCAGTTCGCCGTCCAGGCCGGCCGTCGCGTCCCCGTGCCCGGCCCGGCGCATCGCGTCGGCCCACAGCTCGATCATCGACTCCCGTTCCGCCTTGTCGTAGTCCATCCGCACGAGATGGGTCGCCAGGTCGTGCAACGGGTCGCCGAACAGGGCCAGCTCCCAGTCGATGACGACGAGGTTCCCGTCACCGCCCGAGACACGTGACAGCACCACGTTGGCCCTGTGAACGTCGGTGTGGAGCAGCGCGAACGGCCGCCGGGTCAGCACGGGGACCGTGCGCCGGAACCGCTCCATGACGTCACGCGGAATGCCCACCTCGTCGAACAACGCCCCGAAGCGCGGCCGGTTGCACTGGTGCACCCGGTTCTCGGTGAAATCGATCAGCCAGTTCAGGAAACCCGTGCTGTCACCGTCGACGGGCCAGTGGACGGGCAGCACCGGGAGCTCGCGCACGGGGACACCGGCCAGAGCCGCGAAGAAACCGGCCAGTGCCTCCAGCCTGTCCCGGCCGATGGTGCCCCGCGGAATCGCGTCGGACAGCACCCGCCCGGGAACGTATTCGTACAAGGACCAGCTCCCGAAGTCGCGCAGGCAGCGCGGCGCTTCCGGGAGCTGAGTCCGCACGGCACGCAACACGTCCGATTCCCTCGTCCACAGCCTGGGAACGACCTCGATCGTCACCTTCGGGGTACGGAACTTGGCGAGGATCTTGCCCGAACCCACCCCGAGCAGGACGGCCAGAGGCTGCCCCAGGGGCAGGATGTGATTGCTGTTGTGGTGACCCACGACCGCGTCCCCGGCGAGTTTGCGGAGCCGGAGCCGTGCGAGGACGTGGACCGCTACCCGATGTGCCCTGCGAGGCAGTTGATGCGCCATGGCGGGGCAGGTTAGCGCTTCCCCGGACCCGGGTGCCGACATGTCACCATCTGGACACCCGACCCCTCACTCATCATCGCCGAGCATGTCCCAGTTCGAGTCGAACCAGCCCTTGGCACTGGCGAAGAAGCTGGAATCCCGCGACTCGCCCTCCTCCCGCCGGTAGTGATGGAGGGACAGCCCCAGCCCGAGGACGTCCAGCGCCGGAACCATCACGCCGTCACCGACATCGATGGACTTCGGGACCAGTTCGTAGAAGCCGTGCAACATCTCGGAGTCGTTGAACACGTACAGCTTGAACTGGGGGGTGGCCGCCGTCCTGCGGATGTCCAGACGGACATCGACGGACAGCTTCAGCTCCTCCACTTTGGACCGGAGCTGAACCACCATGTCCCGCAACGCCTCCTCGCGCTGCTGGGCGATTCCCCGGAAGCGCTCCCAGACCCTGACGTCGGCGGGGTCCACGGCCCGGGGATAGGCGAGCGGCTTGTCCGTCGACGGGAGCAGGATCCGCATCCTCACCTCGCGTGGGGCGATCTCCCCCGCGACGATCCGCTCGACCTGTACGCGGATGTGGCCGCCCAGCGTCTCCGAAGTGAGGTTGTAGGCGTCTAGCGAGACCTGAGGCTCCTCGAAGGCCCTGCGGATCGCCGTGTCAAGGGTCACCCGTCCCCGTTGGTCCTGGCGCGGAATCGACGCCGCACCACCCGGCACCCGCAGCACCGTGCTGCCGCTGCCCTGACGGGAACTTATGAAGCCGTCCTCCCTCATCCGCGCGAGGACCTTCTGCACGGTGTCACGGGAGACGCCGTACTCGGCGGCCAGCTCCCGCTGCGTGGGGAGTATGTCGCCCGGCCGGTAGGTCCCGTTGGTCAGCAAGTTGTGCAGGGCGTTCTCGACTCTCAGAAACGCCCTGCGTCCGCTGTCTTCGTCCCCTGCACCACGCGAGTTGACCACATGCCGAACCTACCGCCATCCCACGGTCAACACACCACTTCTAGCCAAATAAGCCCACCGATTGGGCTACTTGTTAGTCGATCAGCCAGGCAGGGAAAAGCCAATCTAAGTCAACCAGTCCAATTGGACGGATCAAGTCGCCAACGGTCGACGATTGAGCGGTTGACGCCGGTACGACACAAGACGGGGTGGGGGCATGGTCGCGGTCGAGATCCTGTTGAACTTGCTGGCCCTCTGGGCGAACTATCTGATGGACAAGGACTTCGGGCCACTCGGCGCAGTGGCCGTCTGCCTGCTGGCAATTGGCCTGAAGGTGCGCAACTCAACCTGCATATTGGTTGCCATCGGACTGCTGTGCCTGCTGATGATGCAGGGATCTCATACGTGAGGTCATGGGTGTCCGGCGGGATCCGCAGGACACCCTCCACCGAGTGCGACCACCCTCGTTCGACCGCACGAGCCACCGTGTGCGGCGGGCACGGTACCCCCGGGCGCCGCTAGGACAGCTTGAGGTCCGTGGTGATGGTTTCCCAGAGGGCGTCGAACCACTTCTGGGACTCGTCCACGAACGCGGCGTCCCGGCCGCCCGCCCGCTTCTCGAAGGAGAAGAGCAGAGACGCGGAGCCGAGGGCGTCGTACATGTCCAGCTTCTCGCCGTCCGAGATCTCCTCTTCCCGCCTGGTGATCGTGTAGTACGCCAGCAGCGCCGCCGACCCGTTGAGCAGGTACAGCTTCACCGGCGGGGTGAAGGGCAGGGCCCGGAAGGTCACATGGACATCGATGCCGTGGGAGGAGCGCAGGGACTGGAGGTTGTGGCGCAGCACATACCCCTGGGCGTTGCGCTGCATCAGCCAGCGTTTGTGGACCGCGTCGTCGCCCTGGTCGTCGACGGAGACGGGGAACGCCAGGTTGATCTCCCGGCTGGGCAGCAGGATCCGCACGTCGATGCGCTCCGGACGGATCCTGCCGTCGTGGATCTGACGGACCGGCCCGTCGAGCGCCAGCGTCAGCGTCTCCGCGGTGAGACAGACCACGTCGATCCGCACATGGGGGACGGAGAACGCCTCGGTGATACGCGGGGACAGGCCCACCATGGTCGGCTGGGGTCCGTTCCGGGTGGGAGTGACTTCCGCGATCCGCGGCGGACTGCCCTTGCTGACGTTGCTGAGCAGGCCGCCTTCCTGGAGCTCGCGCAGGGCCAGCCGGACCGTGCCGCGCTCGACGCCGAACTCGTCGGCCAGTTCCGCCTGGGTGGGCAGACGGTCGCCGGCCTTCAGCTCACCGGCGCGGATGCGCTCCCGCAGGACATCGGCGATCTCCTGGGACGAAAGCCTTCTGCTGCTGCCACTCACCACAACGTTCTCCCGAGTCACAACCAAACGGTACAACTCTCCCCTGTTTACGAGGAGTTACTCGAAAGTTATTCACCAACCAGGGAAAAGATAGTCAGGGTTGGCAGCCAACTCGGCCAATGCGGAGGAAGTTTCCCTCTCTCCCGATCCTCCGTGACAGCAAGCGGATCACGACAAACCCAACCCGCCGTGCAGCCGCATCGGCCCCGTGCTCTGGCTCTGCTGGTCATCTCGCATCATCAGAGCTGACCCTGCAGGGCTTGCAGCACCGTCTTCAGTGACGCCACCACGTGCTCGGCTCCGGCATCCCGGAGCAGTTTCTCCTTGTCGGGGTGACGCGCGTAGCCGAGGAACGGAACCCCGGCGCGCCGGGCGGCGTGCAGATCCGAGGGGGCGTCACCGATCATGAGCGCCTTCGACGGATCCGCGCCGAGTGCGTTCAGGGCCCGGTTGAGGCAGTCCGGATCCGGCTTGAGGTGGGCGAGGTTCTGGGTACGGCCGTAGACGTGGGGCGCGAAGCATTCGGCCAGACCGCGGCCCTCCAGGTAATGGGAAGCCGTGCGAGGCGAGTTGTTGGTGACGATCGCCAGCCGGGCGCCGACGGCCCTCCAGGTCCGTATCACCGCGTCGGCGTACTCGGTGGGCCAGGCCTTGGCCACCGCCTTGAGCTCCTGCTGGGTGAATCGTTCCTCCAGCTCGGCCGCCAGGTCGCTGCGCGGACCCCGCCGGTTGACCGCGTGCAGGACTTCCAACGGATCGGCGTGCTCACGTTCCTCCGGGGTCAACAGCCTGCGCATCCCCTGCTGTTCGAGCCACGCGACCAGATCCCTGGCCACCTTCTCGGCAGCGTGCCCCGCGTACAGTCGGCAGACCGGCCCGTCGAAGTCGAAGAGCACGAAGCGCGCGCCAGCGATCGTGTCCCGCAGGTTCTCCGTCTGTGTCGCCACCGCATCAGTCTGCGTCGTATCGGAAGTCACTACGAGAGTCTGAGGTCCGTGGTGATGGTTTCCCAGAGGGCGTTGAACCACTTCTGGGATTCGTCCACGAACGCGGCGTCCCGGCCGCCCGCCCGCTTCTCGAAGGAGAAGAGCAGAGACGCGGAGCCGAGGGTGTCGAACATGTCCAGGACTCCGTCGTCCGCGGTCGCCTCCTCACGCCTGGCGATCATGTAGTACGCCAGCAGCGCCTCCGACTGGTTGAGCAGGTAGAGCTTCACCGGTGGCGTGAACGGGAGTGCCCGGAAGGTCACGTGGACGTCGATGCCGTGGGAGGAGCGCAGGGACTGGAGGTTGTGGCGCAGGACATGCCCCTGGGCGTTGCGCTGCTGCAGCCAGCGTTTGTGGACCGGGTCGTCGTCGCCACGGCCCGCGACGGAGATGGGGAACGCCAGGTTGATCTCCCGGCTGGGCAGCAGGATCCGCACGTCGATGCGCTCCGGGCGGATCCTGCCGTCGTGGATCTGGCGGACCGGCTCGCCGAGCGCCAGCGTCAGCGTCTCCGCGGTGAGGCAGGCCGCGTCGATCCGCACATGGGGGACGGAGAACGCCTCGGTGATACGCGGGGGGAGGCCCACCATGGTCGGCTGGGGTCCGTTCCGGGTGGGAGTGACTTCCGCGATCCGCGGCGGACTGCCCTTGCTGACGTTGCTGAGCAGGCCGCCTTCCTGGAGCTCGCGCAGGGCCAGCCGGACGGTGCCGCGCTCGACGCCGAACTCGTCGGCCAGTTCCGCCTGGGTGGGCAGACGGTCGCCGGCCTTCAGCTCACCGGCGCGGATGCGCTCCCGCAGGACATCGGCGATCTCCTGGGACGAAAGCCTTCTGCTGCTGCCACTCACCACAACGTTCTCCCGAGTCACGACCAAACGGTACAACTCTCCCCCATCTTTGGGGAGTTACTCGAAAGTTGTTTATCGATACTTGCCAAGTGGGGACAACCTAACCAGAGTTGGTTGCCAACTTGGCCAAGATGGCGGAAGTTTCGTCTCCCCCTCGCCCATCCGTGGCACCGAGCACCCCGAGCAGGTCACCGAAGAGAAACAGGAGGAACCACCATGCCCGCCATCGCCCTCCTCTCCGCCGTCTTCGTCGTCGGCTTCGAGCAACTCGTCCAGTGGCGGTACGGGCCGACGGGCATCGTCGGACTGCTGCTGCTCACCATCGGGATCAAGGCGAAGAACCCCACGTGCAGCACCATCGGGGCCGTCGTCCTGGCCCTGCTGATGGCGGGGCCGGCCGTCAGTTCGTGATCAGCAGTTCCGAACTGATCGTCTCCCACAGCGCGTTGAACCAGAGGTGGGTCTGTTCCACGAACGTGGTGTCCCGCAGTCCCGCCCCCTGACCGAAGGGGAACAGCATCGACTGCGTGCCTTCGGCGTCGTACATCTCCAGGTGTTCGTGGTCGATCTCCTCGCCCCGCCGCGCGAGCGTGTAGTACGCGAAGAGCGCTTCGGCCTCGTTGAGCAGGTACAGCTTCACGGGCGGGGTGAAGGGCAGCGCGCGGAAGGAGACCCGCACGTCGATGGCGTGCGTGGCGCGCAGCGCCATCAGGTTGTGCCGCAGCACCTGCACCTGGGCGTTGCGCTGGGCCAGCCAGCGGCGCCGCGGACGGTCGTCCGTCATGTCATCGACCGGCGCGGGGAACGCGAGGTCGATGTCCCGGCTGGGAAGCAGCACCCGGACGTCGACCTTGGCCGGTTTTATGCGTCCCGCGTGAATCTCGCGCAACGGCTCGCCCATGGCGAGGGTGAGCGACACGGCGGTCAGACACAGCGCGTCGATCTCCACGTGCGGGACCTCGAAGGCCGCCCTGATCCGCGGGGCGAGCGCCACCACGGTGGACTGCGGCTTGTCCTGCGGCCCGGTCAGAGCCCGCTCGGGATGGTCCGCGACCGTCGCCGGGCTCCCCTTGGACACGTTGACGAGCAGGTGCTCCGACTGAAGGATGCGCAGCGCCTGGCGCACCGTGCCGCGTTCGACGCCGAACTCGTCGGCCAGTCTGGCCTGGGTCGGCATGCGCTGGCCGGCCCGCAGCTGACCGGACCTGATCCGGCTGCGCAGCTCGTCGGCCACCTCTCGGTGCGACTTTGGCGGCCGTGGTGACCTGTTCCGTCCGTTGACGACGGCCTGCTCCGGCTCCACAACCAGAACACTACAACTTCCCGCCATCTTGCGGCAGTTGCCCGATGGGTGGTTATGAGTCGTCCCAACATGGAGATAACCAAGAGTGAGTTGGTCGCCAACTTGCTCAACATGGTCAAACTTCTGGAGGGTTGGCCGCCGAAGTTCCGCCTGGACGCCGGGTGGTCGGGGCGGACGGTCCTCAGCGGGGGTCCGCCTCCCCGTCCCCAAGGAGGGACCGTCATGCCGCTCGTCGCCCTCGCCGTCGCCGCCCTGGCCATCGGATTCGAGAATCTCATCCAGTGGGAGTACGGGCCGATGGGCATCCTCGCCTTCGTCGCGCTCACCGTCGGGCTCAAGGCCCGGAACACCACCGTCAGCGGCATCGGGGCCGTGATCCTCGTGATGCTGCTCGCCCAGTCCGGCTGACCGGACGCCACCGTCCGCCAGTCCGGCTGACCGTGCTCCCCTCCGGAGGGGAGCCGGGAGCTCGGTCAGTCCGCACCACCGCACCAACCCGCACCACCACAACCACAACTGAATCGCTACGGATCAGCAGTCGGCATCGGCACACGTGTGGAAGGAGAACCTCACCAACTGGCAGCAGCAGTTCAGAAGATGTCCGGGCACCACGGTCGCCTGGACGTCCGCAGCAGGGCGTCGGCCACGGAGGCAGCGCCCTCTTGCCGTTCCCGGACCCGGCCCAGCGCCACCAGTCGCACCGCGGACTCGTCCCCGAGCCACAGCGTCGCCAAGTCGGCGATGGAGAGGGACAGGTGGGCATCCTCGGTGGTCGGTGCGCAGGTCGCCGTACCGTCCGACGCGGCCTGGAGCCGATATCGGCCGCCGTCCGGCCCGCTCTCGTCCGTCACGTCCAGCACGAGCGTCCCGGCAGTCCCGTACGTCCGCGCCTCCAGAGCCCGTACGACATCCAGGATCCGCACCCAGAGCCAGTCCGACTGCGTGGTGATCCGGGCGGCGCGCGGGTCCGGCAGGAAGTGCGGCAGCAGGTCGTCGGGGGCGCGCCGGCCGGTCTTGACCCGGGTGATCCAGTCGATCGAGCAGAGGTACTGCCACAGGGCACGCTCGGCCGCCGGTGTCACCGCGAGCAGCCAGTTCACCTCCGCCGTGTTCTGGGGCTGGTTGGCGTCGCCCCAGTTGTCGTCCGACGTGTAGGAGACCAGTCCCTCGATCTCGCCGGACGCCGAGCGGTACGCGGCGTAGAACGGTTCCTTCCAGGGGTCGTCGCCGAGGTGCAGCAGGCCGGTGTCCACCTGCCACCAGCGTTCGTCGCGGCTCACCGCGCCGGGCCGGCCGCGCCGGAACCGTTCGTGCAGTTCGGGGCCCGCCTTGCGGACGTCCTCGGCGTCCACGAGGTCGATGCGGCCGCCGTCGGCCGGGCCCGCCCAGCGAGGATCCAGGCCGGTGCGCGGTACGTCGACGGTCCACTCGGCGGTGGTGGTGACGGGGCCGAAGCCGTAGCGGCCGTAGATCGGGTACTCGGCGGCGATGAGCGTCGCGACGACATCGCCCCGCTTCCTCGCCTCCGCCAGGTCGGCCTTCATCATGCTGGTGAGGAGGCCCCGGCGGCGGTGCGTGGGCGAGACGGTCACGTTGGAGATGGCGTCCGCGGGGACGACGGCGCCGCCGACCGCGGTGAGCTCCTGCGGGAACGACCTGAACGTCGCGACACAGCGGGAGCCGTCGAACGCGCCCAGTGTCCTCGGCGGGATGAGCACCGGCGCCCGCGCCTCGGCCTCCTGCTCCGAGACGGCCGGCGGCCGCAGGAACCCCGTGTTCAGCGCGCGCAGCCAGTCCGGGATGTCCGAGGCGGTGATCGGTCGTACGTCGATGGAGCCGATGGCATCGATGGTGTCGTGCGGGGTCATGTGGCCACGCTAGGCGGACCTCGACGGAGTGTCGCCCGGATTTCCGCGCGCTCTCCCCCGGCCGTCCCCGCCCCCTCCTCACCCGGGACACCACCCGGAATCCTCGGCACCCGGGGCACCACCCGGAACGCTCGGCACCCGGGAGCACCCGGGGCGGGCGGTGCGGCCGGTGCGGCGCGGTGCCGGCCGGTGCGGCGCGGTGCAATCCGACGGAGGCCCACTGCGGGGCTGTGGGACGGGTGCAGGCCCGGGCGAGCCGACTGCGGGGCGGGCGCGGTCCCCTTCAGGGCGGGTGCAGGCCCGGGCGGGGCGGGTGCGGGACCGTCCCGGACGGGTGCGGGGCACGGTTCAGGACGGGTACAGGACCGTCCGGGACGGGTGCAGGCCCGTCCGGGACGGTTCGTTCGGGCGGGTGCGGCTTGTGCGGGCCGGGGTCGGGGTGGGTGCGTAGTTCCCTGTGCCCTGGCAGGACACAGGGTGCGTAGTCCCCTGTGTCCCGGCAAGGCGCACCGCGCCGTCGGCAGGGCGTGTCCCCGGCCCGTCACGTCCTCTTCTCAGAAAGCCGCGCGGATCTCCCCCACCTCGCGGCCACCGCCCAGCAGGGGTGCGGCACCGATCCGCGTGACCGCCGGCGCGTCCACGCCCAGCAGGCCCAGCGCGCGGGCCAGGACGGGGCCCAGCGCCCGGCCCCCGCCGTCGTCGATCTTGAAGGCGAGGGCGCGGCCGTCGGGCAGCGCGACCGCCTGAACGGCTTCGGCGCCCATCTTGGAGAGGGCGCCCGGGATCTCGCGCATCAGCCAGGTGTCGGGGCGCCGGGTGCCGGCGACGTACTCGGGGTGGGTGCGCATGGCGTCGGCGACGCGGCGCTCGGCGGAACCGGGGGTCGCGAGAACGAAGGAGCGGAAGGCACGGGCGAGACCCGTGAGGGTGATGGCCATCAGGGGCGCCCCACAGCCGTCCGTGCCGACCGCGGCGACGGTCTCCCCGGCGTTCTCCTCGACCACGGAGTGGATCAGCTGCTGAAGGGGGTGCCCGGGATCGAGGTACGACTCGGTGGGCCAGCCGCGCTGTGCGCACACCGCGAGCATCGCCGTGTGCTTGCCGGAGCAGTTCATGGTGATCCGGTCGCGAACGGCACCGGAGGCGAGGTAGGTCTCGGCCTCGACGGGGTCCAGCGGCAGGTCCGCCGGGCACTGGAGCTGCCCCGCGGTCAGTCCGTGCTCGACGAGCATCTTCTGGACCAGATCGCGGTGGAAGATCTCGCCGGAGTGGCTCGCGGCGGCGAGGGCGAGGCGCTCCCCGGCCAGGTCCAGGCCCGCGCGCAGGACCCCCGCGGCCTGCATGGGCTTGTTCGACGAGCGGGGGAAGACCGGCGCCGTCACCTCGCCGAGCGCCAGCTCGACCGTCCCGTCCGCGGCCAGCAGCACCAGGCTGCCGCGGTGGTGCCCCTCGGTGAAGCCGGAACGCACGACCTCGGCGAGGACCGGGTGCACGCCGGGTGCACCGGGAACAGGAGCGACGCCGGACGTACGAGTCGTGCCGGACGCACCGGCTGCGCTGGGGGTACTGAAGGTGGCCGGGTTGCCGGAGATACCGGGGGTGGCGGGAGTACCGGGGGTGGCGGGACTGCCGGAGGTACCGGAGGCGCCGGGAGTACCGGAGGCCGCGGGAGTACCGGAGGCGGCGGGACTGCCGGAGGTACTGGACGCGGCGTGAGTACCGGAGGTGCCGGGGCTGTCGGGGTTGCCGGAGGTGCTGGATATACCGGTTGCACCCGGTATATCCGGTGTGGCGTCGGGTACGGGCGAGCCTTCGGGCGTGCTGGGAGCTACGGACATCGGCGGTGGCCTTCCGGAACGGGGACCCGCTCGGAAGGCATCGGCCGGGTCGTGTCCCGGACCGCGCCCCCGCCTGCGCGGAGCGGAAACGCGCCCCTGGATTCCGGCGCACCCCTCGGCCCCGGGATCGCCGGGGCCGCCACGTCACATGAGCAGGTCGTCTACTTGTGCTTCGCCTTCACGGTACCTGCGGGCGATCTCGGCGCTGCAATCGTCGGCCGTGCGCTGAAGCTGCTGGCGCTGCCGGGAGACCTGCTGCTCATAGCGGACGAGGCGGCCGAGCCCCGCGACCAGCTCTTCGTCCGTCCGGGCGTCCAGGTCCGACAGCTCCACCTCGGCGAGCATGTCGGCGGCCAGCGCCCGGTACTGCTCGCCGTGCGGCGTGCCCACCGTCACGTGACGGGCCGAGGAGCGGTACCGGGCCGGCGCGTCCGTCAGGATCTCCGAGAGCCGCTCGACGACGGACGGCCTCCCCCGGTCCACGTTCGACCGGTGCCCGGAGGCCGCGCCGGGCAGCCGGCGCTCCCCGCGGCGCGCGAGCTCCGCGCGCAGGATGTCGATACGCCCCTGGAGCAGCCGCCGGACATAGCTGAGGTCGGCCTCGTCCCGCTGGGCGTCCCGGCGCAGCGTCCGCAGTTCGGGCAGCCGGAGCACGGCGACGCCGGGCCGGGCCGGATCGGCCGCCGACGGACCGCTGTCGGTGCGCTGCACCGGCGGCCGGGCCGTCAACCCTTCCGCCCGTGCGCTCGTGCGGGTCAATGACACGGCGCCGGGCTGCTGCCCGGTCCTCGATGTGCTCATGTGCCTCTACCGTCCCCTCGAACAGCGGTCCACCCAACGGGTGCACCGCAACACCCCGCATGGTGCCACCCCCGATGGTCGCTATGTGACCGAGTGACCCGATCAGCCCCAGATGGCGGGTTGGTTACCCTGGAAATCACGCGAAGGGCCCTCAGCGCGCGGCGGCGCCGTGACACGGCATCATGGTCCGCATGCGTGCGGTGGTGCAGAGGGTGGACGGCGCGAGCGTCGTCGTGGACGGCGAGACGGTCGGCGAGATCAGCGGCGAGGGACTGTGCGTCCTCGTCGGGGTCACCCATGAGGACACCAAGGAGAAGGCGGCCCAACTCGCGCGCAAACTCTGGTCCGTTCGGATGCTGGCCGACGAGCGGTCCTGCTCCGACATCGACGCGCCCCTGCTCGTCATCAGCCAGTTCACGCTGTACGGCGACGCCCGCAAGGGCCGCCGCCCCACCTGGAACGCCGCCGCCCCTGGCGATGTGGCCGAGCCGCTCGTCGACGAGGTCGTCGCCCAACTCCGCGCTCTGGGCGCCACGGTGGCCACGGGCCGTTTCGGCGCCCGGATGCGCGTCTCCCTGACGAACGACGGCCCGTTCACCGTCCTCCTGGAGATGTGAGCCCTCCTGAAGGTGCGAGCACTCCCGAAGTGTGAGCCCTCCTGGAGAACGCGAGCCCTCCGGCAGACCTGAGCCCTACGGCTCGACCACGACCTCCTGCGCCGCAGCCGTCGTGTCCGCCATCAACGGGGCGTCCAGCGGCACGTTGCGCTTCACGAGTGCCAGGGCGATCGGGCCCAGTTCGTAGTGGCGTACGGATGTGGTGATGAAGCCGATCTTGCGGCCGTCGGGGGCCTCGTCCGCGAGGCGCAGCTCGGTGCCGTGCGGAGGCAGAAGGACCTCGCTGCCGTCGAGGTGGAGGAAGACCAGGCGGCGCGGGGGCTTGCCCAGGTTCTGCACGCGGGCGACCGTCTCCTGGCCTCGGTAGCAGCCCTTCTGGAGGTGCACCGCGGTACCGATCCAGCCCAGCTCGTGCGGGATGGTGCGGTGGTCGGTCTCGAAACCGAGGCGGGGCCGGTGCTGCTCGACGCGCAGGGCCTCGTGGGCGAGCAGTCCGGCCGCGGGGCCCGCCTTCTCGGCGTACGACTCCAGGTCCGCGCGCGGGAGGAAGAGATCACGGCCGTACGGCGTCTCGCGGACGACGACTCCCTCGGGGACCTCGGCGATCGAACCGGCCGGGAGCTCGACGACCGCGAAGTCGGCGGTGCGGTCGGCGACTTCGACACGGTAGAAGAACTTCATCGACTCCAGGTAGGCGATCAGCGCGTCCTGGGTGTCGGGTTCAGTGTGCATCCACACCGTCGTGCCGTCGTCCACGAGGTACAGCGCGTGCTCGATGTGGCCGTTCGCGGAGAGGATCAGCGCCTCGGTGGCGCGGCCTGCCGGCAGGTCGGTGACGTGCTGGGTGAGCAGCAGGTGCAGCCAGGTCAGCCGGTCGTCGCCGGTGACGGTGACGACTCCGCGGTGCGAGAGGTCCACGAAGCCGATGCCGTCGGCAAGGGCGCGCTGCTCACGGAACAGGTCGCCGTAGTGGGCGGCGACGCCTTCGTCCACGCCCTCGGCGGGAACGGCACCGGGCAGGGACAGGAGGGAGCTCTTCATGGACATACACACTACGACCGCGCGGTCGCCGATTTTATTTCTGCGCCGACGACAACATGATCGCCGCAGGTGACCCCGGACGACTACCTGGACGACCAGCTGGATGACCATCGGTGTTCATCCAGGGTCATTCCGAGATCACTTCTGCCGGGCCTGGCAGTCCTTGCAGCGTCCGAAGATGGCGAAGTGCTTCATGTCCGTCTCGAAGCCGAAGGTGTCCCGGAGCTTCGCGGTGAACTCGGCGGCGACGGAGACATCGGCCTCGATGACGTTCGTGCAGTCGCGGCAGACGAGGTGGATGTGATGGTGCCGGTCGGCCAGGTGGTACGTCGGTGCGCCGTGCCCCAGATGGGCATGGCTGACCAGCCCGAGCTCCTCCAGGAGCTCCAGGGTCCGGTAGACGGTGGAAATGTTGACCCCCGACGCCGTCTTCCTCACTTCCACGAGGATGTCGTCGGGGGTCGCGTGCTCCAGGGTGTCCACTGCTTCGAGGACA
This sequence comes from Streptomyces rhizosphaerihabitans, assembly GCF_025399795.1. Lineage (GTDB taxonomy): Bacteria > Actinomycetota > Actinomycetes > Streptomycetales > Streptomycetaceae > Streptomyces > Streptomyces rhizosphaerihabitans. The sequence goes on from NZ_JAODTZ010000001.1 coordinate 364,808, forward strand.
AGCTGGCGCTGCGGCGTCAGCCGGTAGCCGCGCTGCCTGAGGTCGCTCTTCCAGTCGATGCTCACCACACTGGAAGTCTAGGACCATTCCCCTCCGAGCCGACCTGATGAACTGCACGGCGGCTCACGAACGGCACGGCCTCACGAACGGGCACGGCGGCTCACGAACCGCGCGGCAGCCCGCGAACAGCACGGCGGTCTACTTGAAGAAGGCGATCCCGTCGTCCGGCATGTCGTCGGGCAGGTCCTTGGCCCAGCGCTCGACGTCCTCCGGGGTGACGACCTTCTTCAGGTGCCCGGACATGTAGGGGCGCAGCTCGACCTCGGGGGTCTGCTTCTCGCCGACCCACATGAGGTCGCTGTTCACATAGCCGTAGAGGCGCTTGCCACCGCTGTAGGGACCGGACGCGGCCGTACGGGCCACGGCGTCGGTGACCAGGTCGATCTGCGGCTTCTTGTCGGCCAGCTCGCCGTACCAGATCTCGACGACGCCGTCGTCGCGGGTCATCACGACCTCGACCTTGCGGTCGGCGTCGACGCGCCAGAAACCGGCCTCCGACTCCAGCGGCCGGAGCTTCTCGCCGTCCGCGTCGAGCACCCAGCTGTGCGAGCGGTACTCCAGGAAGTCCCGCCCGTCGTGCGTGAAGCTGACCTCCTGCCCGAAGTTGCACTTCTCGGAGCCGGGGAAGTCGTACACACCGACTCCGGCCCAGTTGCCGAGCAGGAAGACAAGGGGGACCAGGTCCTTGTGGAGGTCCGACGGGATCTCGATCATGAGCTGAGCAGTTCCTTGATGGGGGTCAGCGCTGGCCCTGGTACAGCTTCTTCACGGTCAGTCCGGCGAAGGCGAGCACGCCGACGCAGACCAAGGCCAGCAGGGTTTCGAAGAAGATCTCCACGGGGTGCTCCTCGGTGAGCGGAACGGGTCCCCGCCCGGACGCAGCCGGGACTGGGGAGGTACACAAAAGCCGGGCCCCAGCTTACGCGGCTGGGGCCCGACGCTCTCTTTCAGGTAGGCCCTGGCGGGCCGCGGCCCTCAGCCGAGGAGCTGGCTCTGCAGAACGACCGTCTGCTGGAAGGGAACCGCCGGCGCGGAGCCCTTGCGGGACTGCACGACGAGGGCGATGGTGTCACCGGCCGACAGGTATGCCTCACGGACCTGTTCGGCACCGTACGGCTTGCTCTCCGTGTACGCGTACCGGGTGATCTGGTCGACCGCCGAACGCTCCGGGAACGCCTCGTCCCGCTCGGTCAGTTCGGCCCCGCGCCAGGCGTACTGCGGGGAGTCGTAGTACGCCACCTTGTTGGTGACCAGGTCCTCCGCGACGGCGGCGGTGTCGAACTGGAGCAGATAGATCTGCGTGTGCGTGCCGTCGGCGGTGGTCCAGCCGCGTGCGGCGATGTGCCGCAGGGCGTAATCGGTCAGCAGCTGGCCGACGGTGTCCCGGTCCGTCTTCTCCGCGTACTTCGCCACGAAGGACTTCTTCGCCAGCCAGCCGTCCTCGCCGCGCAGCGCCGGGTCCGCCTTGGCGCCCTTCGGGGCGGGGAGCAGGAGCTTGCGCAGGTCGGCGGAGTGGACTCCGGCCTTGTTGGACTCGGCGAACGGCCCCGGGCTGCCGGACGGCAGCGGTGGCTTGACGATGGCCGGGTAGTCCCAGCGCCCGTCGGCCTTCGTCGCCAGACCGGGTACGTCGGTGCGCTCCATCCCGGTGATGCCGTACGCGACGGACGAGCCGACCGCCGCGAAGACCACGGTGGCGGCGGTCCAGCGCAGGACGGCGCGCAGCACCCGACGGTCCTTCTTGACCTTGACCAGCGGCACCTCGGGCTCGTCGGCCATGGGCGGCACGACCGGCGACGGCGGCACCGCGGCCTCGGCCCCGGTCTCCGTCCCGGCTTCCGTCCCGATGTCCGTCCCGATGTCCGTCCCGGCTTCCGCCACAACGGCCGGCTGCTCCGGCTGCGGTACGGGGGCCTGCGGCTCGGCGGCGCGCGGTTCGTCCCGCTCGGCGGGCGCACCCTGCTCGACCTGTGTCGTGTCCTCGGCCGATGTCGTGTCCTCGGCCGGTGTCGTGTCCTCGGCCGGTGTCGTCTGCTCGGTCATACCGCCTCTCCCGGCTCCTGGATACGGTCGAGCTGCTCACGGAGCAGGTTCGCGACCCCCTTGGTGTTCATCGGCTTGGCCGCGTACGCGATGGCGCTGACCAGCACGTCACCCTGATAGGCGGAGCAGATCATCATGTCGAGCTTCTCCTCCTTCTTCTTGGGCGACAGGAAGCACTTGGCGTTCTTGTGGCCCTCGATCTTCGGTCCGGAGCGGAAGATCTTGAGGGCGTCGAACAGCCCGTTCTGGAACGTCGACATGTTCCGCACGGCCCGCTTGTCCTCGATCTGCGCCAGCTGGATGCTGACGGTGAAGACGCCGTCGCCGGTTGAGCCGCTGTAGAGGTAGCTGCGCATGGCCATGCCCTTGGTGCGCTGCTTGTCGATCCCCTTCTCTATCTGCCGCCGCTGGGAGCGGGGCAGGCCGCGGACCGCCTCCTTGCGCAGGGCGGTGGCCTCGCCCCCGCTGAGCGCGGCGTCGGAGCCGAACCGGGCGATGTCCGGACCCTGGCTCAGGCTGTCGTCGTACGGCACGAGCATGGCGGCGAGCGAGGACGCCGCCTTCGTCTTCTTGGCCTCGCCGCTCGTGGCCTTCGGGAACTTCCAGGCCGGCGCGCCCGCGTCCCGGTCGGCGTCCTGGACGGTCACCACGGTGTAGGCGCTGCCCGCGACGACGGCACCGACGAGCAGCACGGAACCGGCGATGGCGGCGATACGGCCCCGCCGGACGGGCTTCTTGCCAGAAGCGGGTTCGGCGGCGACCGCCTGCGGTACGACGGACTCCGGCAGGGTCGGTTCCGGCGTCTCAGGTTCCGCCGTCTCAGGTCCCGCCGTCTCAGGTTCCGCGGCCGCGGGAACCGTCGGCTCCGACGCGGCCGACGCCGAAACGGGCTCCCCGGGCTTCACGGCTTCCGCGTTCTCCGGGTTCGGGGATTGCTCGTTCACAGCCGCTCCAACTGCCGCTTGGCCAGGTCCATGATCTTCGACTTCGGGATCGGCTTGGAGTCGAAGATCCAGATCTCCATGGCGATGTCACCGCGCGAGGCCGTCGCCTGAGCCTTGTAGAGCGGCAGGTAGCCGGCCTTCCTTTCCGGCTTGAAGAGGTAGACCATGCCGTCGCTCGCACCCGGGAACGACGAGTCGCTTGCGCCCTCCACGTTCCAGTCGCTCGCCTGAACCGCGGCGCTGAGGTTCTCCTCCTGGCGGTACTGCACCAGCCGGATCTCGGTGCTGTAGGTACTGCCCACCGTCCAGCTGACCCCGGCGCCCCGGCGGAACTCCGCCTTGATCAGATCCTCGAACTCGCGGTCCGAGTGGTCCAGCGAGTGTGCGTAGCCGGCCAGGTCCAGCCAGCCGTCCTGCTCCGGTGCCCAGTCGGGCACCTTCGTGCCCTTCGGCCGAGGAAGCAGCAGCTTGCGCAGGTCGCCGTCCGTCTTTACCCGGTGGTCCTGGGCGGCGGACAGCGGCTCGGGGCCTTCGCCCTTGGCCTGGGCCACCACCGGCTGCGACAGCGGGGGCAGCTTGGTGGGCTCACGGTCGGCCTGGACCAGGAAGCCGGTGCAGGTCCCGGCGACGAGGCCGAGCACGGCGGCCGTGGCGATGAGCAGAGTCGTACGACCGCGCCGACGGGCCCGCGGAACTGGCGGAGCGTCATCCGACTCGACGGAGGATTCCGCCTCAGCGGACTCGGACATCACAGGAGCCAACTGCTCGGCGGACGCCGCGGATTGCTCCGGCTCCGCCGCTGCCGACGCCTGGCTCGACGCCGATGCCGGGGATTCCTCGACCGGCACGGGCTCCGCGGGTTGTACGGCATCGCGAGGCGCCGTACCGGACTCAGCGATCGGCGCAACCTCGGGCACGCCTGGTCTTTCCGGTGTTTCGGATCCTTCGGGTACTACCAAGACGTCCCCCCACGAACGTGAAGCGTGGATTCCGTATCCGCGCGCACAGGAGACCCACGGCCCGCACATGGGGTTGCACGAACGTTGATCACGATTCGGAATACCATGGCGGCCATGGCGAACAAGCTCGTGATCAAGGTGACGGCGGGGGCCGATGCCCCGGAGCGCTGCTCACAGGCGTTCACCGTCGCGGCGGTGGCCGTGGCCAGTGGCGTGGAGGTCTCCCTCTGGCTGACCGGCGAGTCCGCGTGGTTCGCGCTGCCGGGCCGCGCCGCCGAGTTCGAGCTGCCGCACGCGGCGCCGCTGCCCGATCTCATCGACTCGATCCTGGCGGCCGGGCGCATCACCCTGTGCACCCAGTGCGCGGCCCGGCGCGACATCACGGAGAAGGACGTCCTGGAGGGCGTACGGATCGCGGGTGCGCAGGTGTTCGTGCAGGAGGCGATGGCGGACGGGACGCAGGCGCTGGTCTACTGACCGCTGGTCCGCTGACGGGGGCGCCGGCGGGGTCCGCGCGCCTCTACTGACCGCGTCTGCGCCGCCCGCGCGTGTCCACCCAGAGGCAGAAGGGGTGGCCCGCCGGGTCGAACAGCACCCGTACGTCCTCCTGCGGCTGATGGCCGGCGAGCCGGGCGCCCTGCTCGACGGCGTGGGCGGTCTCCTCGGCCAGGTCGTCGACCTCGATGTCGAGATGGAGCATCATCCGCTGGTCACCGGGGCCCGCGGGCCATACCGGCGGTGTGTAGAGCGGCTCGGTCTCGAAGGCGAGCGCGATCCCGCCGAACGGCGGGCCGATGAGCACCCAGTCGGGCTCCTCGGCGCGCACCTCGTATCCGAGCAGCCTCCGGTAGAAGGAGGCCAGTTCATGGGCGTCGGGCGCGTCGAGCACCACGGTGGACAACCTCGTACGCGACATGGACGCTCTTCCGCTCCCACCTCTGCCGCCGCTCGGCCGCTGCCGCTCGACCGCCGCTGCCGTATCCCGCTACTGCTGCCGCCGTTTCTTGCCGTCCAGCTCGTCCCACCACTCGTCGGACTTCGGGTCCCCGGACGGGTCGTCCCACCATCGGTCCTCGGGCCCCCGCCGGTTGGCCACCATCGCGGCCACCGGCGGAATCAGCATGGCCACCACACACATCCCGACGGCCACGGGAACCGACCACAGCCGTACGACTGCCCAGGCGAGGACGAACAGCACGATGCACGTCCCCATCATGGCGAAGTACAGATGACGCCTGCGCGCGTACATACCACCAGCGTAGGCCCGGACAACCCGTCCGGCTCAGTGTCGGCGGCCCCGGCAGGGGGTGGGGCAGCGGCGGGCGAAGAGGGCAAGCCGAAGGGCCGCACCCCGATCCGGTAAGCGTCCAACCCCCGGGGGTGCGGCCCTTCGGCCGTTCAGTCGACTGCCGTCAGGGACGGCGGTCCGCCGTTCAGACGGCGATCGCGACCTCGGAGAGGCCGCCCGTCTGGGCGACGACCGTGCGGTCGGCGGTGCCACCGGGGACCAGCGCGCGGACGGTCCAGGTGCCCTCGGCCGCGTAGAAGCGGAACTGACCCGTCGCGGAGGTGGGGACCTCCGCCGTGAACTCGCCGGTCGAGTCCAGGAGACGGACGTAGCCCGTCACCGGCTCGCCGTCGCGGGTCACCTGACCCTGGATCGTGGTCTCACCGGGCTTGATCGTCGAGGCGTCGGGGCCGCCGGCCTTCGCTCCACACATATTTCGATTCCGTCCTTCAGGCCTTGAGGGTTACTTGTTGGCGCCGAGCTCGATCGGCACGCCGACGAGGGAGCCGTACTCGGTCCAGGAGCCGTCGTAGTTCTTGACGTTCTGCACACCGAGGAGCTCGTGCAGGACGAACCAGGTGAGCGCGGAACGCTCACCGATGCGGCAGTAGGCGATCGTGTCCTTGGCGAGGTCGACCTGCTCGGCGGCGTAGAGCTCCTTGAGCTCGTCGTCCGACTTGAAGGTGCCGTCGTCGTTGGCGTTCTTCGACCACGGGATGTTGCGGGCGCTCGGGACGTGGCCCGGACGCTGCGACTGCTCCTGCGGCAGGTGCGCCGGGGCGAGCAGCTTGCCGCTGAACTCGTCGGGCGACCGGACGTCGACCAGGTTCTGCGAACCGATCGCGGCGACGACGTCGTCACGGAAGGCGCGGATCGAGGTGTTCTGGGCCTTGGCCTTGTAGGCGGTGGCGGCGCGCCCGGGGATCTGCGAGCCGTCGACCAGGTCGCGGGAGTCGAGCTCCCACTTCTTGCGGCCGCCGTCGAGCAGCTTCACGTTCTCGTGGCCGTAGAGCTTGAAGTACCAGTAGGCGTAGGACGCGAACCAGTTGTTGTTGCCGCCGTAGAGGACGACCAGCGTGTCGTTGCCGATGCCCTTCGACGAGAGGAGCTTCTCGAAGCCCTCCTGGTCGATGAAGTCACGGCGGACCGGGTCCTGGAGGTCCTTGGTCCAGTCGATCCGGATGGCGTTCTTGATGTGGTTCTTCTCGTACGCCGACGTGTCCTCGTCGACCTCGACGACGGCCACGTTCGGGTCGTCCAGGTGGTCCTGGACCCAATCGGCGTCTACCAGGACGTCGCTGCGGCTCATGCTCGTTCTCCTCCGGGGCAGTTGCGGCGGGGTGGTGCGTTGGAGAGGCTGCGCGGTGCTGCATGCCGGTGAGGGCTGCGCGGCGCAATGGTGGCCCGGACAAGAGAGGTCCAGGGGCCCGGCTCGCGGAAGGCGGGAACGCTTCCGCTCAGAAGGTGCGACAGAGCATGGCGGCGACGCGGCACAGGTCTACTGCCCGCCGCTTCGTGAGGTCCGCCTGTCGCTTCATGGGTCCGATCGTAGGGACGGACAGGCGGGCATGTCACCGGCGTGTCGGATACTGAGACGCGATCGTCCGCACTGTGATACGCGAAGGCCGTCGAAGCCCGGCCCGCACGGATTCCGGGGGGCCGTATCGGTCATCACTTCGACGGCGTATCTGCGGTGCGGACAGGGCCGTCTCGCCTTTCGGACAGCCACCCCTCCGGCAGGGGCTTCCCACCGGACCGTTGCCGCAGGATCTTTCCCCCGGACGGGCCCGGACCGGTCCGGCAGGACTTCCAGGGGCCGGCCTGGCAGGACTCTCTATGGACCTGACCCGGCAGGACTTCTACGAACCCGGCCTGGCAGGACTTCTACGAGCCCGGTCCGGCAGGACTTCTACGAGCCCGGTCCGGCGGACTGCCTCTTACCCGACCAGCCTGACGTTCGAACCCTTCACCGTGATCTCGACACCGCCCGGAGCCGCCTGGACGTTGTCGAGCTTGATGCCGCCCGGCAGCTGCTCGATCTTCTGCTGGAAGTCGGTGATCGAGCGGATCCGGCCCTCTGCGAGCTGGACGCCCAGCTTGGGCAGCGAGTCGGCGTGCACCTTCACGGTGTCGCCGGAGACGGTGACGGAGCTGAGCACCGAGACCGGGGGCACCTTGACGGGGCCGGTCACCGAGACCGTGACCTTGATCTTGCCGTTGCCGCCGTCGGAGAGGCTGACGACCTCGGCGGTGAAGCCGGGTGCGACCCGCGCGGGCTCGGACTTGGCGGCCTTGAGCAGTTCGGCGTACGAGATCGACGCGCTGCCGGTGGCGCTGCCGGCCGTGGCGGAGCTGTAGCCACCGTTGAAGGCGACGCCGCGCATCTCGGCGCTGAGGTCGTCGATGCGGATGGTGCCGGCGGAGGAGCCCGTGCCGCCCGTCGACGCCTCGTAGTTCTTGATGCCGATCTTCACGTCGTCGAGCTCGCCGCCGACGACCTGGGTGAGGAACGGAAAGCCCCCGATGGACACGTCGGGGGTGGTCGCGAGGCCCTCGGTGCTCTTGATCCGGCCGGCCGCCTCGTCCTCCGCGAACCCGACCGCAACCCGGTCGGCGAGCACGAACAGACCGCCGAGAATGACGAAGAGAATCAGGGTTATTCGCAGTGCGCGCATGCTCGATGTTCCCCCACCTGGGACGGCCCCGTCTGAACGGCCGAGTGGCCGCCGAGCGCGAGCCTAACCCCGAAGGGCCCCCAAATCGGGGGCCCTTGAAGGTAGTTGTCGATCACCTGTGACGATTCGGCGCGTCCCTACGACCGGATCCGGCCGACGGGATCGGCGGTCAGCCCAGCGCGCGGCCCAGCAGGTAGACCGCCGGGGCGGCTGCGGCCAGCGGCAGCGCCACGCCCGCGGTGAAGTGGACGAACCGGGAGGGGTAGTCGTAGCTCGCCACCCGGTGACCGATCAGAGCGCAGGCACCCGCGCCGAGGCCCAGGAAGGCGCCCTGCGTACCCAGGTCCGTCATCCCGCCGACCGCGATACCGGCGCCCGCGGCGGCCAGCAGCGCGACGACCACGGAGGCCGCCGTGGGCAGCGGCAGCGCACGGGCCAGGATCGCCACGGCGACCGCGGCGGCGCCCACCGTCACGGCGTCCGGCGCGGCCGCCGGATAACCGGCCGCGATGATCGACAGAGCCGCGGAGACGACGGTCGCCATCAGGCCGTACATCCGGGTGTCCGGGTCGGCGTGGCTGCGCAGCTGCAGCACAAGGGTCAGCAGGACCCACACGCCGAGGGTGCCGAGGATCGCGGCGGGCGCGTTCTCCCGGCCGGCCGCGAGCAGTGCCACGTCGGCGGTCACCGCGCCCAGGAACGCCAGCGCGATGCCCTGCCGGGCGGGCCACATCCCGTTCAGCCGGAACCAGCCCGCCGCCGTGACGGCCTGGAGCAGGACGAGGGGGACGACGAGCGCGTACTCCCCGATCACCGCCGCCCCGGAGAGCAGCAGCGCGAGCAGCGCCGTCAGCGCGGCCGGCTGCATCCCCGGCTCGATGATCGGCGACCGTCCCTCGGCGCGGGCGCGCTGGGCGTCGGTGATCCGGCTCTGGCCGATGACGGTCGCGGGCCCGTACGCGGAGTCGGCCCCGCCCGCGCTCTCGGGAAGCGTCCCGCCGGGGCGGGACGGGTCGGCCGGACCGACGGCGCCGGGCGCCTCGCCTGCGGCCGGCGCGTGCGCCGGAGTCCACGGCTGCGCCGGAGCCTCGGGCGGCAGGGGCGCCCCCACCGCACCGCCGTACCCCTGGGGCTCGCCATAGGTCTGGTACCCCTGCGGAGGCGGATACGAGGCGTCGGCCGCGGGGACCGGCGTCTGCGCCTGCGTCTCCCAGGTCCGCCCCTCCCACTGCTGGGTGTGCTGCGGCCAGTCCGGCTGCTGCTGGGGCTCCTGCGGCTGGGGCTGCTGCGGTTGCTGATACGGGTCGTACCCCTCGCGGCGACCCTCGTACGGCTGGTTGCTCATCGTCTCGCTCACCCTCCTGCGAACGGCGGGAGCACCTCGACCGTGCCGCCCTCGGCCAGCCGTACCGTCTCATGCCCGCGGGTCCCCACGGGATCACCGTCGATCAGGAACGAGCATCGCCGCAGGACGCGGACGAGTTCGCCGGGGTGTCGTTCGCGGGCCGCGTCGAGTGCCTCGGCGAGCGTGCCCGCGTCGTACGGCTCATCGTCGACGCCTGCCGCGGCCTTGGCGGCGGCCCAGTAACGCACCGTGCCCTTTGCCATCTCGTTCCTCAATCAGCGATCTGGTGTGTGGTGTCCGCGCGTCTGTTTGCGTGAACCCCGTCAGGCTAGCCCGCGTGGGTGACGGCCCAGTCCCCGATACGGGTGAGCAGGTCGTCGGCGGCGGCGTTCTCGGCGTGCCCCATGCCGTGCTCCAGCCACAGTTCGGCGTGGCCGCCGGAGGCCTCGGCCAGCATGCGCGGGTGGTCGAGGGGAAAATAGCCGTCCCGGTCGCCGTGGACGATGAGGAGCGGTGTCGGCGCGATGTGCGGAACGCACTCGACCGGGGACGCCGGCACCGGGTCCCAGTCGCGATGGTGGATCCGGGTCCGCAGGCCGAACCGGCCCACGATCCGGCCCTCCGGGCGGGTTACCAGCCAGTGCACCCGCCGCATAGGGGCCGTACCCCGGTAGTACCAACGGGCCGGTGCGCTCACCGAAACCACCGCGTCCGTACGCGCCCCTGTGCGCCCCTCGTGCTCCCGGCCGGGCACCGGCTCACCACCGGGCCCCGGGCCCTTCTCCCCGTACAACGCCGCGTGCCGCAGCACCACCGAGCCGCCCATCGAGAAACCGACCGTCACGATCCGGGTGTGCCCGAGTTCACGCGCCCAGGCCACCGCGGCCGCCAGATCGTGGACCTCGCGGTCGCCGACCGTCGAACGGCCGCCCGATCCGCCGTGACCACGGAAGGAGAAGGTGACCACCGCTCCGCTGCGGGCGAGGACGCCGACCGCGCGACGGACATGCGGACGGTCCAGATCACCCGTGAATCCGTGTGCGACGATGAACGCAAGGTCACCGGACGACTCCGTTCCGGGGTCGTAGGCCGCATCGATCGTCACCCCGTCGACCGTGCACAGAAACCTCCGCAAAGGGATGTGTGACGTTGTCTCAAGGCGTGGACTCTTGAAAGATCGCGTCACTTGACCTGCCGGACCTGAGCTCATGTGGGCTATTCTGCTGGGCATGAGGACTCGGGCAGAGTAGCCCCCGGGTCCTTTTGTGCTTTCGGAAGCGTTGTATACGAAGCGGGAAACCGCAGGTGTACGGGCCCCGGACGCACAGCGGATCCCAGGGGCGCGGGAGCCGCACGTACAGAGCAGTGCCGCAAACGTCCTCGCAGGGACCGAGGAGGAACCAGACGTTATGGGCGAGCGAACCGTGCACGAAGGCAGGACGACCCAGGTGGGTGAGGCCCGATGAGTTCTCTGTTGCTCCTCACGAACGCCCTTCAGCCGTCGACGGAGGTGCTTCCCGCTCTCGGCCTGCTGCTGCACAACGTGCGCGTGGCTCCGGCGGAAGGCCCAGCTCTCGTCGACACCCCAGGTGCCGACGTCATCCTGATCGACGGACGACGTGATCTCCCGCAGGTCCGCAGCCTGTGCCAGCTGCTGCGCTCCACGGGACCCGGCTGTCCGCTCATCCTCGTCGTGACGGAGGGCGGCCTCGCAGCCGTCACCGCCGACTGGGGCATCGACGACGTTCTCCTCGACACGGCCGGTCCGGCCGAGGTCGAGGCACGCCTGCGGCTCGCGATGGGCCGTCAGCAGATCGTCAACGACGACTCCCCGATGGAGATCCGCAACGGCGACCTCTCCGTGGACGAGGCGACGTACAGCGCCAAGCTCAAGGGCCGGGTCCTCGACCTCACCTTCAAGGAGTTCGAGCTCCTGAAGTACCTCGCGCAGCACCCGGGCCGAGTCTTCACCCGCGCCCAGCTGCTCCAGGAGGTGTGGGGCTACGACTACTTCGGCGGTACGCGGACGGTCGACGTCCACGTACGGCGACTGCGCGCGAAGCTCGGACCCGAGCACGAGTCGCTGATCGGAACCGTCCGGAACGTCGGTTATCGATTCGTTACCCCCGAGAAGGTGGACCGCGCCGCGGACGGGGCGAAGGCCAAAGCGGCCCAGCCAAAGCCGGAGGATGCGGACGAGACGGCGCACCTGGACAGCGCCGCTCCGGCGGAGGCCGCCGGGGAGCCACAGGAAGCCGCCGTACGCCCTGCCCAGAGGTAGGTCAATCCGCGTAGACTCCGCGCGTGGCCAAGGTGACTAGGGATGATGTAGCGCGACTGGCGGGTACGTCCACCGCCGTCGTCAGCTATGTCATCAACAACGGACCCCGGCCGGTCGCCCCGGCCACGCGCGAGCGCGTTCTCGCCGCGATCAAGGAGCTGGGGTACCGGCCCGACCGGGTCGCCCAGGCCATGGCCTCGCGGAAGACGGAGCTCATAGGACTGATCGTGCCGGACGCGCGCCAGCCCTTCTTCGGGGAGATGGCGCACGCGGTCGAACAGGCCGCCGCCGAGCGCGGAAAAATGGTCCTGGTCGGCAACTCCGACTACATCGCCGAGCGCGAGGTCCACTATCTGCGCGCCTTCCTCGGCATGCGGGTCTCCGGACTGATCCTCGTCAGCCACGCGCTGAACGACCACGCGGCCGCCGAGATCGACGCGTGGGACGCCCGGGTGGTGCTCCTCCACGAGCGCCCCGAGGCGATCGACGACGTCGCCGTCGTCACCGACGACATAGGGGGCGCGCAGCTCGCCACCCGGCACCTTCTCGAGCACGGGTACGAGTACGTGGCCTGTCTCGGCGGTACGGCCGAGACGCCCGCCGTCGGCGACCCCGTCTCCGACCACGTCGAAGGCTGGCGGCGCGCCATGCAGGAGGCCGGCAAGCCGACCGAGGGCCGCGTCTTCGAGGCCCCCTACAACCGGTACGACGCCTACCAGGTCGGCCTGGAGCTGCTCGCCGGGCCGCACCGGCCGCCGGCGATCTTCTGCTCCACGGACGACCAGGCCATCGGTGTCCTGCGTGCCGCGCGCGAGCTGCGCATCGACGTGCCGGGCCAGCTGGCGGTCGCCGGGTTCGACGACGTCAAGGAAGCGGCCCTGACCGACCCTCCTCTGACAACGATCGCATCGGACCGCTCGGCGATGGCCCGCGCGGCCGTGGACCTCGTACTGGACGACGGGCTGCGGGTGCCCGGGTCCCGCCGCGAGCGACTGAAGCTGTTCCCCTCGCGCCTGGTGGTACGCCACTCCTGCGGCTGCGAGTAGTCCTCGGCGACCCGCCACCACGCACCGCACCTCACGCACAGCGCCGGCGCACAGCGCTTACGGGCAACACGCACGGCATAAGGACAGCGGAGATCCCCGCGCCCCTCGACGGGACGCGGGGATCTCTGTTTGCAGACATAGGCCGGACAGGAACCGGAACAGCAGGCTGCCCTGGTCGAACCGCGGAGTTCACCGTGTCTTCGGGCACACCGGGGACGCACCGGGAACGCACAGAGAGCTCGCAGGGGGCTCGCAGGAGGCGTCTTTATATCGGGCATACGAGGTTCTGTCGGGCTTCTCAGGGACCACTCAGGGAGCTCTCATGATCGAGGGACAGTCTTTTTTCATGACCGACAGCTTCCGCCGCAGCGGCGAGTACCCCCAGGGCGACGACCACGGGTCCGCGTACCCCGAGCAGCAGTCGCATCCCTCCTCCCCCGCGAACCCCGAGTGGCCTCCACCGCCGGCGTACGACCCGGCCGCGCCGGTCCACGTCGAGCCGGGCACCACCGTGTGGCCGGGCTCCGGTCACGGTGGCGGCGGGAACGGCGGCCACGGCGCCGGCCCGTACGCCGGTTACCCCGAGCCCGACCCCGTCGGCTCCACCGCGGTGTTCGCCACCGCGGCCCCCGGCCATCCGGAACCCCCCGCGACCCCCACCACCAGGCGGCGCGCCAAGGGTCCGTTCGCCCTGCTCGCCGCCGTGGCCATCGTCGCCGCGGCGATCGGCGGCGGCACCGCGTACGCCTTCCAGGAGCTGACCGGCAACGACACCGTCGCCTCCAGCAGCACCAGCACCAACGTGGTGCCCACCAGCCAGCGAGGCACGGTCTCCGGCGTCGCCAAAGCGGTCAGCCCGAGCATCGTCGAGATCGGCGCGACCTCGAACGCGGGCTCGTCCACCGGCTCGGGCGTGATCATCACGACCGGCGGCGAGATCGTCACCAACAACCACGTCGTCTCGGGAGCCTCCGAGATCAAGGTCCAGCTGAACGACGGCAAGTCGTACGCCGCGAAGGTCGTTGGCACCGACAGCAAGAAGGACCTCGCGCTGATCAAGCTGGAGAACGCGCCGTCCGGTCTGAAGCCGGCCACGCTCGGCGACTCCGCCGGCGTCCAGGTCGGTGACCAGGTCGTCGCGATCGGCTCCCCCGAGGGTCTGACCGGCACCGTCACCAGCGGCATCGTCTCCGCCCTCGACCGTGACGTGACCGTCTCCACCGACGAGAGCCAGGGCCAGCAGCAACAGCAGGGCGGCGGCAGCGGCCAGTGGCCGTTCGAGTTCGGCGGCCGCCAGTTCAACGGCGACACCGGCTCCTCCACCACGACGTACAAGGCCCTGCAGACCGACGCCTCGCTCAACCCGGGCAACTCCGGCGGCGCCCTCATCGACATGAACGGCAACATCGTCGGCATCAACTCCGCGATGTACTCGGCCGCTTCGGACTCCTCCTCGTCCTCGTCGAGCGCGGGCAGCGTCGGCCTCGGCTTCGCCATCCCGATCAACACCGTCAAGTCCGACCTGGCCGCACTGCGGGCCGGCGGCTCCGACAGCTGACCCGGAGGTCGCCATGACGATCAAGCGCGTCCCGCACACCGCAGCCGCCGACGACCCGGCCGAACTCGGCCTCGCCCTGGCGGTCGCCCGCGAGCTGCACCCGCCCGCCCAGCGCGCCCCGGAACTGGCCCCCGCCGTCTCGCGGCCCGCACCGCACCGGACCTCCGGCCACCGCCGTACCGTACGAAGCTGATCCATTCCGGGACAGCCAGGAACGTGCGAGGCTGAAAGCACCCGATCACGACCCAACCCACCCGAGGAACCCGACGCCCATGAGCTCCGCCGAAGGCGACCGTGACACCCAGCGCATCCTGATCGTCGACGACGAGCCGGCCGTGCGCGACGCACTCAAGCGCAGCCTCGCCTTCGAGGGGTACGACACCGAGGTCGCGGTCGACGGCGCGGACGCCCTGGAGAAGGCGACGGCCTACCAGCCCGACCTGGTCGTCCTCGACATCCAGATGCCCCGCATGGACGGCCTCACCGCGGCACGCCGGATGCGCGGCGCGGGCACGACCACGCCGATCCTCATGCTGACGGCCCGTGACACGGTCGGTGACCGTGTCACGGGGCTGGACGCCGGGGCGGACGACTACCTCGTCAAGCCCTTCGAGCTCGACGAACTCTTCGCCCGGATCCGGGCGTTGCTGCGCCGCAGCTCGTACGCGGCGTCGGCGGGCGCCGACGTCGAGGACGACGCGCTCACCTTCGGCGACCTGCGCATGGACCTGTCGACGCGCGAGGTCACCCGGGCGGGGCGCCCGGTGGAGCTCACCCGCACCGAGTTCACCCTGCTGGAGATGTTCCTGGCCCACCCGCGCCAGGTCCTCACCCGCGAGCAGATCCTGAAGGCCGTCTGGGGCTTCGACTTCGAGCCTTCGTCGAACTCCCTCGACGTCTACGTCATGTACCTGCGCCGCAAGACGGAAGCGGGCGGCGAGCCGCGCCTGGTCCACACGGTGCGGGGCGTGGGGTACGTACTGCGGTCCGGTGGCGCGGAGTGATGCGCAGATTCAGGTCGCTGCCCATCCGGGCCCGGCTGTCCCTCCTGGTCGCCGCGGCCGTGGCGTTCGGCGTGGCAACGGTCTCGGTCACCTGCTGGTTCATCGTGCAGGGGAAGCTGTACGAGCAGGTCGACAACGATCTGCAGAGGGGCATGAGAGCCCCGCCGGGCGCGATCGTCAACGCCCTCAACTACTGCTCCGCGACCCCGGACAACACTGTTCCCCCCTTCCGGAACAACTACGTCCAGGTGGTCAAGGAGAACGGAACCGCCTGCGTCGTCGACAACTCCATCGGCAAGGTCAAGGTGACCCTGTCCGACAGGACGGCTATCAAGAACGGCGAACTCAACAAGTCCTACTTCCGTGACGGCACCGACGAAGACGGCAACGCGGTGCGTGTGATGCTTCGGCCGCTGACCACCACCACCGATGGACAGCCCGGCCCCAACGTGGGCCTCATGATCGCCGCCTCGCTGAAGAGCACCCAGTCCACGCTGAACGACCTGGCCCTGGTCCTGCTTCTCGTCTCCGGCATCGGAGTGGTCGGCGCCGGAGCCGTGGGCCTCTGGGTCGCCCGCGCCGGGCTTCGCCCGGTCGACGAGCTCACCGAAGCCGTGGAGCACGTCGCCCGTACCGAGGACCTCACCATCCGCATCCCCGTGGACGAGGAGAGCGACGACGAGATCGCCCGGCTCTCCCGTTCCTTCAACTCGATGACCGCCTCCCTCGCGAGCTCCCGCGAGCTGCAGCAGCAGCTCATCGCCGACGCCGGGCACGAGCTGCGGACGCCGCTCACCTCCCTGCGTACGAACATCGAGCTCCTCACCCGCAGCGAGGAGATCGGCCGTCCGATCCCCCCGGCGGACCGCAAGGCGCTGCTCGCCTCGGTGACGGCGCAGATGACCGAGCTGGCGGCGTTGATCGGCGACCTGCAGACGCTGTCGCGGTCGGACGCGGGACACCCGGCCGACCGGGTGGAGGTCGTGGCACTCCAGGACACCGTGGAAGCGGCCCTGCGCAGGGCCCGGCTGCGCGGACCGGAGCTGACGATCACGGCCGATCTGGAACCCTGGTTCGTCCGGGCGGAGCCCTCCGCGCTGGAGCGGGCGATCGTGAACATCCTCGACAACGCGGTGAAGTTCAGCCCCGAAGGCGGCACGGTCGACGTCCGGCTGAAGGACGGCGAACTGACCGTGCGCGACCACGGCCCCGGCATCCCCACCGACGAACTCCCGCACGTCTTCGACCGCTTCTGGCGTTCCCCTGACGCGCGGGCCCTGCCGGGCTCGGGCCTCGGCCTGTCCATCGTGGCCCGCACGGTCCAGCAGGCCGGCGGCGAGGTGTCGCTGCACCCCGCAAAGGGCGGCGGCACGATCGCGGCCGTACGGCTTCCGGGGGCTCCGACGGCCCCGCCCGACATGCCCTGACCCGCTCTCCGGCGCGAGCGAGCCCCCACCCGGCAGCGGGTGAGGGCTCGCTCGTCATCGGCGTTCCGACCGGGCCGCTCCGGCCCGGCGGACGAGCGCCGGACCGGTCGACGGTTCCGGCTACTTCACGATCGTGATCCGGTCCGCCGCCGGGACCGGGTACGGCGTCGCGGCCGAGGAGTTGGCCGTCAGGTAGGCGCCCAGGGCCGCCAGGTCGTCGCCGCCGACACGGACGTTCGTTCCCTTGCCGAGTTCCGCGAAGCCGTCGCCGCCGCCCGCGAGGAAGGAGTTCATCGCGACACGGTAGGTGGCCGCCGGGTCGATCGCCGTGCCGTTGAGCCTGACCGAATCGGCGACGACACGCGCCGCGCCGGTCTTGGTCAGGTCGAGCGTGTAGGTGAGGCCCTTGGAGATCTGGAGGATCTTCGGAGCGGCCTCGTTGGCGCCGCTGACCTGCTGCTGAAGCGCGGTGATCACCTGGGCGCCGGTGAGGTCGACCAGGTTGACGGTGTTGGCGAACGGCTGGACCGTGTACGCCTCGCCGTAGGTCACCACCCCGTCGCCCTCACCGCTGGTCGCCGCGTAGGTGAGTCCGGCGCGGATGCCGCCCGGGTTCATCACCGCGAGGTCGGCTTCCTGGTCGACCGACTTGGCGTACGCGAGCTGTGCGTCGGCGATCAGGTCGCCGGCCGGGGACTCGGTGCCGGCGTTGCCGATGTCGCCCGCGATGTAGCCGATGGAGCGCGAGGCGACCGGCGCGGAGAGCGCCTTCCACCTGGTGATCAGCGCCGTCATGTCGGCGGCCTTCGCGACATCACGCGTGACCACGTGGTTCGCGGACTTCACCGCCGTACGGGCGATGTCGCCGGTCCAACGGTCGTACGTCAGCGTCGTGTCCGTGTAGAGCCGGCCGAAGGAGGAGGCCGAGGTGACCATGCGGGGCTTGCCCGCCGGGTCCGGGATGGTACACGCGTACGCCTGGTGGGTGTGGCCGGTGACCAGCGCGTCCACGGCCGGCGTGACGTTCTTGGCGATGTCGACGATCGGCCCGGAGATGCCGTCACCGGCGCCGGGGCTGTCGCAGTCGTAGTTGTACGCCGTCGACGCGGGCGCCCCTCCTTCGTGGATCAGCGCGACGATCGACTTCACTCCCTGGCGCTGGAGCTCCTTGGCGTACTTGTTGATCGTCTCGACCTCGTCGCCGAACTTCAGGCCCTTGACGCCCTCGGCGGAGACGATGTTCGGCGTGCCCTCCAGCGTGACGCCGATGAAGCCGATCTTGACGCCGTTCTTCTTCCACACCCAGTAGGGCTTGAGGATCGGCTTCCCGGTCTTCTCGTCGGTGACGTTCGCCGCGAGGTAGGGGAAGTCGGCGCCGGTGAACTTCTTGCCGCCGTTGCAGCCGTCGGTCGGGTGGCAGCCGCCCTTCTGGAGCCGGGCCAGCTCCTTGGCACCCTCGTCGAACTCGTGGTTGCCGACCGAAGTGACATCGAGGTCGAGGCCGTTGAGCGCCTCGATCGTCGGCTCGTCGTGGAAGAGGCCGGAGATCAGCGGGGAGGCGCCGACCATGTCACCGGCGGCCGCCGTGATCGAGTACTTGTTGCCCTTGCGGGCGTTGCGCAGATGCGTGGCCAGGTATTCGACACCACCCGCGTCGATGGTCTTCGTGGTGCCGTCCGCCTCCAGCTCCGTGACCCGGCCCGAGGAACCGGTCGGCGGCTCCAGATTGCCGTGCAGGTCGTTGAAGGACAGCAGCTGGACGTCCTGGTAGCGGCCGCTGCCGTGGTGGTGCAGCGGTGTCGCCTTGTCCTGGTGCGCGCTCGCGGGCATCGCCGCGGCCAGCGCACCGACGGTGGCGAGACCGGCGGCGGCCGCGAGGAGGCGATGAGTGCGTCTGTACCGGATCGTGGGCGGCATGGTTCCCCCTGGAGAACGGTGAGATGCGAAAGCGGTGTGCCGTACGTGTGCCGAGCGGGCGGTGCGTTCTGTCCAAGCTGCCGGGACCCCGCCGCCGGCGTGCGCCTTGCGGGAACCGCGGGTGGTGCGTGCTGTGCTGACTGCCGGGCCCGGCACGTGATGCGAGCCGTGCGGGCCCCTCCGGTCCTACGTACTGTGCAAACCGTGCGCGAGCTGAGTGACAGCCGCTGCTTTGCACGCACTTTAGAATCAACGCGCGTAGCGCAAAAGGGGGTTCATGGTTACGGACTGATTGCCATCACCTCACCGGGAACTGACATCCATGTCACCACCACCCCCTCGGGCATCCCGTCCTGGCCTCCGCCACGATCCATGTCCACGTCGCTCAACTCCTTGTCCCCCACCACCGAGCCGTACCCTCGTATCCATGACCAGCGACGACGTGGCACCCTTCGCCCTCTCCCGCTCCATCGAGACCTACTCCGTGCTCTCCGAGGATCAGGCCGAGGACGTGCTCCGGCTGCTCTCGGAGGCCGCTCGGGCCGATGGTCAGCAGGCGGTGTCCGAGCAGGGGCGGCTTCAGCTGAAGGGCGGGAACCGCGAGGGCGTCCGGCATCTGCTGCTGACCCTCGGCGACGAACTGATCGGCTACGCACAGCTGGAGGACACCGACCCGGTCGAGGCTCCGGCCGCCGAGCTGGTCGTCCACCCCGCGCACCGGGGGCACGGGCACGGACGGGCGCTCGGCTCGGCCATGCTCAATGAGTCCGGGAAACGGCTGCGGGTGTGGGCGCACGGCGGGCACTCCGCCGCCCGGCATCTCGCACAGGTCCTCGGCCTCACCCTCTTCCGCGAACTGCGCCAGATGCGCCGCCCGTTGGAGAACCTCGACCTGCCCGAGCCGAAGCTCCCGGAAGGAGTGACCGTCCGGACCTTCGTACCGGGCCAGGACGACGCCGCCTGGCTCGCCGTGAACGCCGCCGCCTTCGCCCACCACCCCGAGCAGGGCTCCCTCACCCAGCGCGACCTGGACGACCGGACCGCCGAGCCGTGGTTCGACCCGGCCGGCTTCTTCCTCGCCTTCCGCGGCGACGAACTCGTCGGCTTCCACTGGACCAAGGTCCACGCCGAGGAGGGGCTGGGCGAGGTGTACGTCCTCGGTGTGCGCCCCGGCGCCCAGGGCGGCGGTCTCGGCAAGGCGCTGACCACGATCGGACTGCGCCACCTCGCCGCGCAGGCCCTGCCCACCGCGATGCTCTACGTCGACGCCGACAACAAGGCGGCGGTCACGGTCTACGAGCGTCTCGGCTTCGTCACCCACGAGACGGACCTGATGTACCGAACGGAGTCCTGACCGCCCGGTGCGCCAGCGCCATTCCAGGGGCTGAAGTCAGCGCTGGGCCAGGAGGGTTGTCCTGCGCCGCCGCAGGGGTTCGGCCAGGGAGAGGGCTCCCACCAGCGCGGCCACGACCAGGACACCCGCCCATCGCCGGTGCGCGTCGTCCCAGTGCGGGTCGGACGGTCCGACGAAGAGCTCCCAGCGTTCGGGGAGCAGCAGCGCGGCGCCGAAGAACGCGCCCAGGATTCCGGCGGATATCGCGATCCCCGGCTCGCCGGCGTCCGAGTGCCGCACGGCGACGAGCGCGGAGGCCAGCGCGACCACCATGACGGCGGCTGCCTCCAGGGTGATCGCGCCCACCGGGGGCCGACCCTTGGCGGGTTCGAGGAACAGCGCGGCCGTCCAGCACGCCGCCATGGACGGCACGACGAGCGCCAGCCGCAGCCCGGTCCGCACCGGGCGCCTGACCGGCACCGTGGCCGTGGTGTGCCGGGCCGGATCGTCTAGCAGGAACGCCAGCCCCAGGGCGAAGGCGAGGGCGGAGGCCCGCAACAGGTTCAGATACAGCCATGGGTCCGGTGGACCGGAGACCGTCCGAGAGGCGGCGGCCGGCAGCAGTCCGAGGACGACGCCTGTCATCAGGGCCCATCGCGGCAGACTGCGCCAGACAGGGCGGAGCAGGGCGCGGGCCACGATGTGCGTGGGAGGGGGCCCGTCGGCTTCCGCGGACGGGCTCGCAGAAGTCTCTCCCAGCGTCTTCGCTACTCCTCGCATGAGCCACTCCCCGAGTCCGCCGCCGTCGCCTTGCCGTCGGCCGGCACGCCGAGCAGCTCGGCCACCCGTGCCGTGGACGTCTTCGCGGACGTCAGCTCCGTCCAGTGGGCCTTCACCTTGGCGGCGACGCTGTAGTGCGGCTTCTGAAGCAACTCGCGCACCACGGTGGTCTGTTGAGCGGACATGGAGACGGGGTTCGTGGGGGCCAGCGCGATGGCGGAGCCCTCGATGCTGTCGTCGAGCCGGACGTCGCGGAGGGACTTGATCGGGTCCGGCTGGGTGCTCAGTGCCAGCCACATCGTGGTCACCACGCGGGCGTCGCACCTCTTGCCTGCGGCGTCCTCGTTGCCCGTGACCAGGACCGAGGCGACGCCGACGGCGAACTCGGGAAGGCGGTTGCCGCCCCAGCGCGTGCCGACCGTCACGGTGCCCGGCGTGGTGGAGGGGGCGATGGCGGCATCGCTCTGAAGGCCGTAGCGGGCGTCGATCCGCTGGCGCACGGTCAGCCGCTCGCCCCCGGCCGAACCGCCCGCGCGGGACTGGACGCGGTCGACGGCGTCGGCCCAGTCGGCGATGCGGCCCGTCCACTCCGGGAAGGCGCAGTACGTGGACCGTCCGTGCTGGACGCAGGTCTGCACCTTCTCCGGGGTCACGGACGCCTTGGTGCGGGCCGCGATCAGCGAGGCTGGCTCGCCGGGGGACTGTCCGGCCACGCCGACGGCCGTCGCGGCGAGGGCGACCGCGGCCACCGACTTGACCAGCCAGGTCCGGCCCCCGCTGATCAGCACGGCAAGGCAGAGCAGCAGGACCGCGAGGCCCATCAGATAGAGCGCGTGCCAGGCGGCCGGGCGGCCCAGCAGTTCGGAGGGGAAGGGGTCGGCGCCCTCTTCCACGACGACCGGTCCGAGCCAGCTCACCCAGTGCTTTCCCTGGGTGGCCGCGGAGACCAGGGTGGTGAGGACGAACGCGCCGATCACGAAGGGCGGGGCGACGAACCCGACTGGTATCACCCGGGCGAGCAGGACGCCGAGGACACCGGCCAGCAGGACCATCAGCGGGCCCACGACCAGTTCGGCGGGTGAGCCGTGACCGACGGCGCCCGGCTTCAGTGCCGCCCAGGTGTACTGGAAGCCGACGACGAGCGCCGTGATCGCGCCGAGGGGCAGGACGGACAGCGCGTGCGCCACCGTACGCCGCCAGTGCTCCATGGGCAGGATGTCGAAGTGCTGGTCGGTGGACTGCCTGCGGGACCGCAGCACGGCGCGGTTGACGCAGATGAACACGGCGACGGCCAGCAGCATGGGGGTCGGCTGGGTGGCCCTGTCGGCGTCCTGGAGGACCGGGAAGTCGTCCATGCCGTCGCCCCCGATGAACAACCTCCAGCCCGCGTATCCGACGTACACCGCGAGGAAGACCAGGACCGGGATCTGGAGCAGCAGTTCGCGTGCTTCGAAGCGGGCGAGGGCCAGGATCGCGGCGGCCCGGGATTCCGTGCCCCGGGCAGGCGGCTCCACCCCCGTGGGAGCCGCCTGCGGGATCGTGCCCGTGATGGCGCTCATGCCGCCACCTCCGCGGTCTCACCGTCGAGAGTGAGCAAGTAGCCGTCCTCCAGTGTTGGTTCGAGAAGGTCGGCGCCCTCGGGCGGGTCGCCGACATTGCGGAAGGCGCCCGTGCCCGTACGCCATCCGGCTCGGGCGGCCGGATCGCGCTCCGTGCTGCTCCACACCCGGCCCGCCGCTCGATCGGTCAGCTCGGCCGGGGTGCCCTCGAAGCGGATACGGCCGCCGGCCATGACGATCACCCGATGGCAGAGCATCGCGACGTCCTCGGTCTGGTGAGTGGAGAGCAGGACGGTGCGTCCTTCTCCCGCTTGGGCGATCAGCTCCCGGAAGCGCATGCGCTGTTCGGGGTCGAGGCCGACGGTAGGCTCGTCGAGGACGAGGAAGCCGGGGTCGCCGACGAGTGCGGCGGCCAGCGCGACCCGCTGGCGCATACCGCCCGACAGCCGCTTGATGCGCTTGCCGCGCACGTCGGACAGGTCGACGGCCTCCAGCACCCGGCGCACCTCGCGATGGCGGGCGGTGCGGTCCGTCAGCTCCTTGAGGATCGCCACGTAGTCGACGAACTCGAAGGCCGAGAAGTCCTGGTGGAACCCGGGGGTCTGCGGCAGGTAGCCCAGCGCGCGCCGCACGTCCAGGCGTCCGGCGGTGGTGCCCGGGTCGTGCCCGAGGACCGTGAAGGAGCCCCGGTCGGCGGGCACGGCGGTGGCGAGCACCCGCAACAGGGTGGTCTTTCCTGCGCCGTTGGGCCCGAGGAGTCCGGTGACTCCCTCTGCCAGGCGGACGGAGACGTCGTCGAGCGCGCGCGTCCCGCCGAAGCGGAGGGTCAGGCCTGAGGCGGAGACGGTGGGGATCATGCGGCATTCCTGTCGGTGAAGTCGGTGAGCGGGAGGTGTGACACGTCGAACCGGTCCCGCGCGAGATAGAGGAGTCCGGCGGCCAGTACCGCGACGGCCCCGGAGACGCCCTGCCCGGCCGCCGTGAACGGGGCGAGCGTGGCGTCGGACTCCGTGGTCGCCCGTGCCACGGTCAGCAGGGCGATCCAGCCGCCGCCGACCAGGGAGGGAGCGAGGACGGGACCGAGCCGGGAGGTGAGCGCGAGTCCGGTCGCGGTGAGGGCGAGGGCGGGCAGCAGCCAGGCCAGGGCACGCAGTCCGTAGGAAGGCAGGGCGAGGGTCGCGAGGCCGTTGACCCCCAGGCCCACGGTGAGTACCGCGACGGTGCGGATCATCAGGAGCCGGAAGCCGTGCAGGGGGGAGACGACCGCCATCTCGTACGTCGGGTCGAGCGCCGGACCGTAGGACACGGCGACCCCGGCGAGCGGGAGCAACGGCGCGAGGGCCAGGAAGAGGGTGGGCATGGCCCCGGCCCGCACCGCGTTGGCCGCGGCCACGGTCATGACCAGGAGGGCGACGATCGCGCCCAGCCAGGAGCGGCGCAGGGCGGGGGCGGCGGTCAGCAGCCGTGCCGTGTGGTCGGCGACGCCCAGCCGGACGAGCAGCCACTCGACCGGGCCCGGCCGCGGGGCGTCGAGCTCGGCGTCGAGCCGCTCCCACCCGGCGTCGAGTGCGACCGGGTCACTGAGCGCGGCCAGCGTCTCCCGGCACCTCGCGCACGCGGCGAGGTGGGTGTCGGCGGACCACAAGCGGGGCGGTGTCAACTCGCCCTGCGTATAGGCCAGAAGGTCCTCCTGCGGAACATGCCAGGTCGTACGGCTGCCACCGCTCATGTCGTTGCCATCGCTTGTGCGACGGTCGTCGCTCATGCCAACGCCTCCCGCAACTGCTTGCGCGCACGAAGTGCCCGCGTCTTGACCGTGCCCGGCGGAATACCGAGCAGGACGGCCGCTTCCCTGGTGCTGAGCCCGTCGATCACCGTGGCCTGGAGAACCGCCCGGAGTTCGGGCGAGAGTCTGGTCAGCGCGCCCGCCAGGTCGCCGTGTTCGACGCCTGCCAGCACGCGCTCCTCCGCCGAGGCCTCGTCGCGGTGTCTGAGCCGGGCCAGCGCGTGCCGGAGCCGGCCGCGCGCGCCGTCGCCGCGCATCGTGTCGACGAGGCGCCGCGAGCCGATGCGCCAGAGCCAGCCGGCCGGGTCGCCCTCCTCGCGGTAGCGGGCGGTGCCGCGCCAGACCGCGAGGAAGGTCTCCTGGACTACGTCGTCGACGATCCCGGCGTCGGCGCACCGGCCGCGCAGCCGCGCGGTCAGCCATGGCGCGTACCGCCGGTACAGCTCTTCGAAGGCGCGACGGTCCCCGTCCGCTGCGATGGCCCGCAGCAGCTCTCCGTCGCTTCTCGTTTCCCTCACATCCCCTCATCGGACGAGCCCCGCCGATCGGTTCACACATCGGCCAAAGAATTTCCGAACACCCTTGCGTGCCTGGCGGGCGGCCTGATCCCGGCCGGATCCACCGCTCGCTCAACACCGCCCGCACGTCCCGAACTTGACGACGACCCCTCTCTTGCACCACCCTTTCACTACTCAATTAGTGAAAGGGTGGTTGTCCGAGTGGTCGCGTACCGCATCGACCGGCGCAGCGGCGTCGCCACCTACGTCCAGATCGTCCAGCAGACGAAGCAGGCACTGCGCCTCGGCCTCCTCGAACCGGGCGACAAGCTCCCCACGGCCCGCGAGGTCGTGGAAGCCACCGCCATCAATCCGAACACCGTCCTGAAGGCCTACCGCGAGCTGGAGCGCGAGGGCCTGGTCGAGGCCAGGCGCGGTCTCGGCACGTTCGTCCGCAGAACGCTCGGCGCCGCCCCGGCGGACTCGCCCCTGCGCGAAGAGCTCGACGTCTGGGTGCGAAACGCCCGTACGGCGGGCCTCGACCGCGAGGACGTGGCCGCTCTGTTCGGCTCCGTACTGGACGCACACTTCCCGAAGGGGGACCAGTGAGTTCCACCAGCACCACCCGATCCACCGTCGCCGTCGAGGCGCACGGTCTCACCGTGCGCTACGGCCGACGCTCCACCGCGGCTCTGGACGACTGCTCCTTCCGCCTCACGGCCGGCCGGGTCAGCGCCCTCGTCGGCCCCAACGGCGCGGGCAAGTCGACGCTGCTGGCGACGGTGGCCGGACTGCTGCGGCCCACGGCCGGCACACTCACCGTGCTCGGCACCAGCCCGGCCGAGGCACGCGAGCGCATCGCCTACCTCTCCCAGAACAAGCCCTTGCACCCCCAGCTCACGATCGCCGAGACACTGCGTCTGGGCGCCGAACTCAACCCGGCCCGCTGGGACGCCGCGTACGCTGCCGCGATCGTGGAGCAGGGCTCGCTCGACCCCGGGACCCGGGTCAGGGGGCTGTCCGGCGGCCAGCGGACCCGCGTGGCACTCGCCCTGGCGCTGGGCAAGCGGCCCGACCTGATGCTGCTGGACGAGCCGATGGCCGACCTGGACCCACTGGCCCGCCACGAACTACTGGGCACGCTGATGGCGGACGCCGCCGAACGCGGGACCACGGTGCTGATGTCCTCGCACATCGTCGCCGAACTCGCCGACGCCTGCGACCATCTGCTGCTCCTGGGCGGCGGACGCATCCGGCTCGGCGGCGGCCTGGACGACCTGCTCCTCGCGCACACCCTGGTGACCGGCCGCGGCACCCCCGCCGACCTCGCCCCGCACCTGGTCGTCGAGTCCCGCGCCGCCGGCCGCGGTCTCACCGCCCTGATACGCAACGACGGTCCGGTGGACGACCGTTGGCAGGCCGAGCGGCCGTCCCTGGAGGAACTGGTCCTCGCCCATCTGCGCTCCCCCTCCGCCCCGGCGCTGCTCGCGCCCGGCACGACCGCGACCCCCGAGACGGTGACCCGATGAGCGCCAGCACCCTGACGTCCCCCCTGCGCCGCGCCCTGCCCGGCCCCCGCGGCCTGGTCTGGACGGTCCTGCGGCTGCACCGCACCGCCCTGTGGATCTGGACCGGTTTCGTGGTGCTCGCCGCCGGTCTGCTGCTGTGGCTGTACGGCCCCGGAGCAGCCCACACGCAGCATCTGCTCGACACCTTCGGCTACGCGGGCGTGCAGGAGGACGCCTGGACCGCCGGTACCATCGGCTCCCCCTTTTCCGGCGCCTACAACGACCTCTTCTACGACCCGGCCTCCCTGCTGAACATCGCCTCGTTCGCCGTCGCCGTCTTCGCCGGCGGCTCGCTGATCGCCCGTGAGCTGGAGAACGGCACCGCCCGGCTGGCCTGGACCCAGTCCGTCACCCCGGCCCGCTGGCTCGCCGCCAAACTGGCGGTGCCCGCGCTGTTCATCACCGTGGGCACAGGTCTGCTGGTCGCGCTGTACCGGATGCTGTGGTCCGCCCACAGCAACCTCCTGCTGGCCGGTATCGGACCGCGCGCGCTGTACTTCTCCGTCGGCCCGGCCACCGTCGCGGCACCACTCCTCGGTCTGGCGGTCGGTGTTCTCGCCGGTCTCGTGCTGCGCCGCACCCTGCCCGCCCTCGCCGTCGCCGGTATCGCGCAGAGCGCGGTCATCGCGTTCCGCGCCAACTCCTGGCCTTTCCAGGGCAGTTACCAACAGCCCGAGCTGTCCGTCCGAAGCCGGGCAATCACCTCCACGGGCGCGCGGATCCCCGACCCGGGCTGCTACGAGAGCCGCGCGTGTCTCGCCCGGCACGATGTCGTCGGCTTCACCCGCGAGTACCTCCCCTCCCCCGACTACTGGCCCCGCCAGCTCCTGGAGACCGGCGTCCTGCTGGCCGCCGCCGCGATCCTCGTCGCCGTCGCCTTCGGCGTCCTGAGGAGGACGTCCACCTCATGAGCGCCCCGACCACCCCGCACCGCGCGTCCGGTCTGACCTGGAGCGTGCTGCGGCTGCACCGCACGGCCCTGTACGCCTGGGGTGCCGCCCTGCTCACCGCCGCGGCGGTCCTGACCTGGATGCACGTCATCGGCCCCGACGCCCGCGCGGCCGTCGGCAACTGCGGCTCGCCGGGCGCCGTTGCGGCGGACTGCGCGCGCCTCCAGGCGGCCACCGTGGACGAGATCCACACGCATGGCCTCGACCTGGCCGCCATCGGCGTCACGTACCTGCTGTACCCGGTCGCGGCCTGGGCTGCTGCCGCCCTGATCGGCCGCGAACTGGAGAGCGGCACCGCGCAGCTGGCCTGGACCCAGTCCGTCACCCCGGTGCGCTGGCTGGCCGCCAAGCTCGCCGTACCGGCGGTCCTGCTCGCCGCGGGCACCACCCTGGCGGTCCTGCTCGGCGTCTGGGCACGCCGCGACGAGGACGGGAGCCTGATCGGCGGCTGGTTCAACACCAACGTCTTCATCTCCACCGGCCCGGTCGCCGTCGCGTACGCCCTCGCCGGTCTCGCCCTCGGCGCGCTCGCGGGCCTGGCCCTGCGCAGGGCCCTGCCCGCCGCCGGAGCCGCCGTCGCCGCGGCATTCGTCCTGCACAGCGTGCTGGACCAGTTCCGGATGAGCCTGTGGCCCGCCGTGACGGTCACCGGGCAGGCGGCCCGCCATCTCCCGAGCGGCGCCCTGGCACTCGCACACGGTGCGGAGCCGAGTGCCGACGGCCGGTCCGGCCTCTGGGCCACCTATCAGCCCGAGTCGCACTTCTGGCCCCTCCAGCTGGTGGAGAGCGGCCTGCTGCTGGCCGTCGCGGGGCTCGCGACCGCCGCCGCCTTCGCCCTGCTGCGCCGCCGCACTCCGTAACCCGCGGTATCCCCAGCGGGCAGGCACCTCCCGAGGGCGGGTGTGTACACGGCTCCCGGACGTGCAGACGTCCGGGAGCCTCCCCCAGATAGCCCGCACGTCATGTCGCCGTAACCATCGATTCAGGTGACCTTGCGACGCTCAGGGAATGCAGCCTGCCGTGCCCGAGCCTTCTCCCCCGCCGGAGAACGAGTCCTCACCGTCTACGGGGAGTGAGCGTACGCCAGCCATGCGGAACGGGAATTTCCGCATCGGCGCTCTGGTGCCCGCCCTCTCCGACGCGCCGGTCTCGCCCTCGGCACGGAAGAATGGGTCCATGAACCAGCGAAGCGCCCAGGCACCCGTGCAGCACCCGCAGCCCTCCGTCGGCTCCATCGCCGCGCATCGTCCGCACACCGTCGCGGCCAACGTCTCCGACCTGGAGCCAGACCTCGACGCCGACCTCGACGAGTACGAGGACACGGTGCAGGACGGGATCACGCTGCCGCAAGGCCGGTTCCTGGACCGTGAGCGCAGCTGGCTGGCGTTCAACGAGCGCGTTCTGGAACTCGCGGAGGACCCGAACACGCCCCTTCTGGAGCGCGCGAACTTCCTGGCGATCTTCGCCAGCAACCTGGACGAGTTCTTCATGGTCCGGGTGGCCGGCCTGAAGCGCCGCATCGCCACCGGGGTCGCCACCAAGTCCGCGTCGGGCCTGCAGCCCCGCGAGGTCCTGGAGATGATCTGGGCCCGCTCCCGGGAACTCATGGCCCGGCACGCCGCCTGCTACCAGGAGGACGTCGCCCCCGCGCTCGCGGAGGAGGGCATCCACCTGGTCCGCTGGAGCGAGCTGACCGAGAAGGAACAGGCCCGCCTGTTCACTCTCTTCCGGCACCAGATCTTCCCGGTCCTGACCCCGCTGGCGGTCGACCCCGCGCACCCCTTCCCGTACATCTCCGGCCTGTCCCTGAACCTCGCCGTGGTCGTACGGAACCCGGTCAGCGGCCACCGCCACTTCGCGCGTGTCAAGGTCCCGCCGCTGCTCTCCCGCTTCCTGGAGGCCTCCCCGAACCGCTACGTCCCCATCGAGGATGTGATCGCGGCTCATCTGGAGGAGCTCTTCCCTGGCATGGAGGTGTTGGAGCACCACACCTTCCGGCTCACCCGGAACGAGGACCTGGAGGTCGAGGAGGACGACGCCGAGAACCTGCTCCAGGCTCTGGAGAAGGAGCTCATGCGGCGCCGCTTCGGGCCGCCGGTGCGCCTGGAGGTCGAGGAGTCCATCGACCGCTACGTCCTCGATCTCCTCGTACGCGAACTGAAGATCTCCGAGGCCGAGGTGTACCCGCTGCCGGGCCCCCTGGACCTCACCGGCCTCTTCGGCATCGGCGCGCTGGACCGGCCCGAGCTGAAGTACGCCAAGTTCATCGCGGGCACCCACCGCGATCTCGCGGAGGTCGAGTCGGCGTCCCCGCCCGACATCTTCGCCGCCCTGCGCGAGCGCGACGTCCTGCTGCACCACCCGTACGACTCGTTCTCCACCTCGGTGCAGGCCTTCCTGGAACAGGCCGCGGCCGACCCGGACGTGCTCGCCATCAAGCAGACGCTCTACCGGACCTCCGGCGACTCGCCGATCGTCGACGCGCTGATAGACGCGGCCGAGTCCGGCAAGCAGGTCCTCGTCCTGGTCGAGATCAAGGCCCGCTTCGACGAGCAGGCGAACATCAAGTGGGCCCGCAAGCTGGAGGAGTCCGGCTGCCACGTGGTGTACGGCCTCGTCGGGCTGAAGACCCACTGCAAGCTGTCGCTCGTGGTCCGGCAGGAGGGCGACACCCTGCGCCGCTACTCCCACGTCGGCACCGGCAACTACCACCCGAAGACCGCCCGGCTGTACGAGGACCTCGGACTGCTCACCGCCGACCCGCAGGTCGGCGCGGACCTCTCCGACCTCTTCAACCGGCTCTCGGGCTACTCGCGCCGCGAGACCTACCGCCGTCTGCTCGTCGCACCCAAGTCCCTGCGCGACGGCCTGATCGCGCGGATCAACAAGGAAGTCCAGCACCACAACGCCGGGCGTCCGGCCTTCGTCCGCATCAAGGTCAACTCGATGGTGGACGAGGCGCTCATCGACTCGCTGTACCGCGCGTCCCAGGCCGGCGTGCCGGTCGACATATGGGTGCGCGGAATCTGCGCCGTCCGCCCCGGCGTCACGGGCCTGTCCGACAACATACGGGTCCGCTCCGTCCTCGGCCGCTTCCTGGAACACTCCCGGGTCTTCACCTTCGGCAACGGCGGCGAACCCGAGGTGTGGATCGGCAGCGCCGACATGATGCACCGCAACCTCGACCGACGGATCGAGGCCCTGGTCAGGGTCACCGACCCGGCTCACCGGGCAGCCCTGAACCGGCTGCTGGAGACCGGCATGTCCGACACCACGGCCTCCTGGCACCTCGGCCCCGACGGCGAGTGGATCCGCCACGCGACCGACGCGGAGGGCCAGCCCCTGCGGAACGTCCAGGAGATGCTCATAGACGCCCGGAGGCGCCGGCGTGGCACAGCAGCACCTTGATCCCCCCACCAGCTCCGTGGCCGGGACGGCCCCCAGGGCCCCGGCCCCCCTCGACGAGGGAGGTGCCCCGATCGGTGACGCCCTCGCGGGCTATCTGCGGGCCCAGGCCACGGAGTTCCTCCGCTCGCTGCGCCAGCACCGGGAGACCGGTGCCGCGGCGAGCGGTGCCGGGGAGTCCGGCGACGCGGCGCGTTCCCTGCGCCGCTCCGCCCGCCGCATCAGCGGCAGCCTGCACACCTTCCGGCCGCTGCTCGACGCGGACTGGTCGGAGGGGATGCGCCCCGAACTGGCCTGGCTGTCGGGCACCTTGGCGCGCGAGCACGCCTATGCCGCACGCCTGGAGCGACTGCTCGGCGCGCTGAACCGGCTGTCGGGCACGGCCGTGGTGCCCGCCCAGGCCGGACGGGCACCGGCCGCGGCCCCCAGGACGGGCAATCTGACGGTCGGCGCCGCGAAGGCGGGGGCCCTCCTCGACCGCCAGCTGACGCTCGCCCGGACCCGCGCCCACTCGGCGGCCCTCCAGGCGCTCGGTTCCTCCCGCTTCCACGCGGTCGCCGACAGCGTCGCCGTCCTCGCCAGCGAGGTCCCGCTGGCCCCGGCCGCGAACACGACCGACCTGCGCCCGCTGGCCGCCGCCGCCCAGGACCGGCTGACCGACGCCGTCACCGCGCTGCCGCTGGTCGTGGCGGGCCTCCCCTACAACGCGGAGGCCCTCGTGCACGGCCTCTCCGCCGACACCGCTCCCCAGCCGCAGGACGCGCCATGGCACCAGGTCCGGCTGCTGCTGCGGCTGCACCGCTACGCCAGTGAGGCGCTGCACCAGGGGGAGTGCCCCGTCGACGTACGCCTGCTCGGCGCGGGCAAGGCGCTCAACCGGCACCGGGACGCGGCGGAGGCGGCGTCCGCCGCGGCGTCGGCGGCACGCACCCCGCGCATCGCCCCGGCCACGGCGTACGCGCTCGGTGTGCTGCACGCCGACCAGCGGCACGAGGTGGAGGCGGCGCGGTTCGCCTTCCAGCAGGCCTGGCAGAAGGAAGCCGTACGCACCCCTTGAGGGAGGCCCCATGGCCGACGACACCATCCAAGCGGCGGGCTGCGTCCTGTGGCGCCGCTCCCCGGTCGACTCCGCACTGGAGATCTGCCTCGTCCACCGGCCCAAGTACGACGACTGGTCGCACCCGAAGGGCAAGCTGAAGCGCGGCGAGGGATTCCTGACCGGCGCGCTGCGCGAGGTGGAGGAGGAGACGGGTTACGACGCCGTCCCCGGCGCCGTCCTCCCCACGCTCCGCTATCTCGTCGCCGACCGCGTCAAAGAGGTCCGCTACTGGGCGGCCGAGGCGGCCGACGGCCGCTTCGCCCCGAACGACGAGGTCGACCGCGTCCTGTGGCTCTCCCCCACCGCCGCCCGCCACCGCCTCACCCAGCCCCGCGACCGCGATCTGGTGGACGCGCTGCTGGACGCGCTGCGGCTCGCCTGACGTGTTCCCCTGAGGAGGAGGGCGCCGCCCCGGCATCCGGAGCGGCGCCTCGCCCGTACGGGACGACCTGGTGGAGCGGGTGCCCGCCGCCCGGAGAGGGCCGGGAGCCCCGCGCCGGGCACTCACCGTAACGAGCGCGACCTTCGCTGGTGCTCATGAGGAAATCGAGGCGAATGAGGTATGACGGGAACATGGGTACCGCGCAACACCTACGCACCGTCCGATTACCTGGAGTTTCCCTTTTGGCCCCCTCGGCCGGGACACGGCCGTGTCCTCGACGTGAGCGTTCCGTGACCTCACCGCACCGCCGTCAGGGGTTCACCCTCCGTTCACTTACGGCCTTCGGCGCCTTCACCTGATCTGCCTAATTTCGGCCTTACACGGTGCGAAGGACGCCCCAGGGCGAACCCTTCCCATCGCTACGGACCGCATTACGCAGACATCGCACGCCGCCACTCAGACGGCGGCTCCTGGAAGGAACTCCCGAAGTGAAGCTTCAGCGCATGAACCGGCGTGCCCTCACCCTCGGTGCTCTCGCCGTCTCCGGCGCCCTGGCCCTCACGGCGTGCGGCTCTGACGACACCGGCACCAAGTCCAACGGTGGCGGCAGCTCGGCCTCGGCCAGCAACACCGGCTCCATCAAGTGCGACAACGCCAAGGGACAGCTGCAGGCCTCCGGCTCCTCCGCGCAGAAGAACGCGATCGACGCCTGGGTGAAGGCCTACACGGCCGCCTGCAAGGACGTTCAGATCAACTACAACCCGACGGGTTCGGGCGCCGGCGTCACGGCGTTCACCCAGGGTCAGACCGCTTTCGCCGGTTCGGACTCCGCCCTCAAGCCCGAAGACGCCGCGGCCGCCAAGAAGGCCTGTGGCGGCAACGCCGCGATCGACCTGCCCATGGTCGGTGGCCCCATCGCGGTCGGCTTCAACGTCCCCGGTGTCGACAACCTGGTCCTGGACGCCTCGACGATCGCCAAGATCTTCGACGGCAAGATCAAGACGTGGGACGACGCGGCCATCAAGAAGCTGAACCCCTCCGCGACGCTCCCCAGCACCAAGATCCAGGCGTTCCACCGCTCGGACGAGTCCGGCACCACGGACAACTTCACCAAGTACCTCATTGCCACCGCCCCGGCGGACTGGAAGTACTCCGGCGGCAAGGCGTGGCAGGCGCAGGGCGGCCAGTCCGCCCAGGGCTCGGCCGGCCTCGCCCAGCAGGTGAAGCAGACCCCCGGCGCGATCTCGTACTTCGAGCTCTCCTACGCCGCTGACGGCATCAAGGCCGTCGACCTCAAGACGGACGCCGCCACCCCGGTCAAGGCCACCGTCGAGAACGCCACCAAGGCGATCTCCACCGCCAAGGTCGTCGGCACCGGCAACGACCTGGCCCTGAAGCTCAACTACAAGCCGACCGCCGAGGGCGCCTACCCGCTCACGCTGGTCACCTACGAGATCCTCTGCGAGAAGGGCAACAAGGCCGACACCCTGGCCGCCACCAAGTCCTTCCTGACCTACATCGCGAGCGAGGACGGCCAGAACCAGCTGACCGCCGCCCAGTACGCCCCGATCCCCGCCGAGATCATCACCAAGGTTCGTTCCACCATCTCGAACCTGGGCTGATCCGAGTGTGCGGCCCGCCTCGCCGAGGCGGGCCGCACCGTCCGGTGCACCGCCGCCTGGAGCCGCCACTCGATCCGGCTCCGCAGACCGGAGACTCATGATGGACATATCGACACAGAGCACTGAAGCCCCTCCCCCCGCCCCACGATCTTCGGGTGCCTCGCAAAAGCGCGCCACCCGCGGCGCCACCCGCCCCGGCGACCGCGTGTTCCTCGCGCTGTCCCGCGGTTCCGGCATCCTCCTCCTGGTGATCATGGCCGCCATCGCGGTCTTCCTCACCTACCGCGCCTCCCTCGCGCTCAGCAAGAACGAGGGCAACTTCCTCACCACCTTCGAGTGGAACACCAACGTCCTGCCGCCGGTCTTCGGTATCGCGGTCCTGGCCTTCGGCACGGTGGTATCCGCGGTCATCGCCATGGCCCTCGCGGTCCCGGTCGCGGTCGGAATCGCACTGTTCATCACGCACTACGCGCCGCGCAGGCTCGGCGGACCCATCGCGTACGTGATCGACCTGCTCGCCGCCGTCCCGTCCATCGTGTACGGCCTCTGGGGCGCCATCGTCCTCGTACCGCACCTGAACGGCCTGTTCGGCTGGCTCGACCACTACTTCGGCTGGACCGGCATCTTCACGTGGCAGGGCGGAGCGCCCCGCTCGATGCTCACCGTCGGCATCCTGCTCGCGGTCATGATCCTTCCGATCATCACCAACGTGAGCCGTGAGGTCTTCCGCCAGGCGCCGCAGATGCACCAGGAAGCCGCACTGGCCCTCGGCGCCACGCGCTGGGAGGTCATCCGCATGTCGGTGCTGCCCTTCGGCCGCTCCGGCGTGATCTCCGCCTCGATGCTCGGTCTCGGCCGCGCGCTCGGCGAGACGATGGCCGTCGCCACCGTGCTCTCCCCGAGCTTCGACATCCAGGCCAGTCTGCTCGACCCGGGCGGCGGCACGTTCGCGCAGAACATCGCGAGCAAGTTCAACGAGGCCACCGTGTTCGGCCAGGACGCCCTGATCGCCTCGGGTCTCGTCCTGTTCATCATCACGCTGCTGGTCAACGGTGCGGCGCGCTACATCATCAACCGCCGCAAGGAGTACTCGGGGGCCAACGCATGAGCAACGCACCCGTCACCCGAAAGCACGCCAGCTCGCTGCGCGGCGGCAACCTCCCCAAGTGGGCCCCCTGGGCCATCGCCGCGGGAGCCGTGGCTGTGGCCGTGGGCATCGGCCTGGGCGCCGGCCTGGACAGCAAGGTCCAGTGGGGCCTGATCGCCGCGATCCTCTTCGTCCTCGGTACGTACGTCATCGCCGCGCGCGTCGAGGGCCGCCGCCAGGCCAAGGACCGCGTCGCCACCAACCTGGTGTGGGGCTGCTTCATCGTCGCCGTCATCCCGCTGGCCTCCCTGATCTGGGAGACCGTCAAGCGTGGCGCGAAGGCCTTCGACATGTACTTCCTGACCCACTCCATGGGTGTCGTCGCCGACAACGAGCCCGGTGGCGGTATCTACCACGCGCTCCTCGGCACCCTGGAGCAGGTGGGCATCGCGACCCTGATCGCCGTGCCGATCGGCGTGCTCACCGCGATCTACCTCGTCGAGTACGGACGCGGCAAGCTCGCCGGCGCGGTCACCTTCTTCGTCGACGTCATGACGGGCATCCCGTCGATCGTCGCCGGCCTGTTCGTTCTCAGCTTCTGGATCCTGATCCTGGGTATGGGCTACTCCGGCTTCGCCGGCGCGATGGCCCTGGCGATCCTGATGATGCCCGTGGTGGTCCGCTCCACCGAGGAGATGCTCAAGCTCGTCCCGAACGAGCTGCGCGAGGCCTCCCTCGCGCTCGGCATCCCGAAGTGGCGCACCATCATCAAGGTGGTCCTGCCGACGTCCATCGGCGGCATCACCACGGGTGTGATGCTCGCGGTCGCGCGCATCGCCGGCGAGACCGCTCCTGTGCTGCTGTTGGTGTGGGGTACGAACTTCATCAACAACAACCCGTTCGACGGCCCGCAGGCCTCGCTCCCGCTGTACATCTACCGGCAGTACTCCGCGGGAACCGACGTGGCCACCGACCGGGCCTGGGCAGCGGCACTGGTGCTCATCCTCTTCGTCATGATTCTCAACATGGGAGCCCGCGCCATCGCGCGCTGGAAGGCACCCAAGACGGGCCGCTGACGCGGCCGATCAGCGACCCGATCCTTTGCGAAAGAAGCAGTGACTGACATGGCCAAGCGAATCGACGTAAGCGGTCTCACCGCCTACTACAGCGCCCACAAGGCGATCGAAGACATCTCCATGACGGTCGAGCCCCGCTCCGTGACGGCCTTCATCGGCCCCTCCGGCTGCGGCAAGTCGACCTTCCTGCGCACCCTGAACCGCATGCACGAGGTCACCCCCGGTGGGCGTGTGGAGGGCAAGGTGCTCCTTGACGACGAGGACCTGTACGGGAACGGGATCGACCCCGTCGCCGTGCGCCGCACCATCGGCATGGTCTTCCAGCGCCCCAACCCGTTCCCCACGATGTCGATCTTCGACAACGTGGCGGCGGGCCTGAAGCTGAACGGCTCCTACAAGAAGTCCGAGCTCAGCGACGTCGTCGAGCGGTCCCTCAAGGGCGCGAACCTCTGGAACGAGGTCAAGGACCGGCTGAACAAGCCCGGGTCCGGCCTGTCCGGCGGTCAGCAGCAGCGTCTGTGCATCGCGCGGGCGATCGCGGTGGAGCCGCAGGTCCTCCTCATGGACGAGCCCTGCTCGGCCCTGGACCCGATCTCCACCCTCGCCATCGAGGACCTGATCGGTGAGCTGAAGGAGCGCTTCACGATCGTCATCGTGACGCACAACATGCAGCAGGCCGCCCGCGTCTCCGACCGCACCGCGTTCTTCAACCTCTCCGCGGTCGGCCAGCCCGGCCGCCTCATCGAGATAGACGACACGGAGCGCATCTTCTCCAACCCGTCCGTCCAGGCCACGGAGGACTACATCTCCGGCCGCTTCGGCTGACCGGACCGCCTCCCGAAACCCCTCGCGGTGCTGCATGGCGGTGCCACCGCGAGGACGAGAAGGGCCCGCCCCTGGCTCCCGGGGGCGGGCCCGTTCGTTTCCCCCACCCCTGACTTCCAGCACCAGGCCCGTTCGGTTTTCCCCGCCCCCGGAAGTCGGGGCAGCCCCCCGAAGCCATCCGCCCAGGGGCTGCCCCACTCGCTGCCCGTCCCACCCCCGTGATCTCACGCACCCGGCACCAGCCGGCCCGTCCGGCGCTTGAGGGCGAGGCCGTTCAGGCCGAAGGGGGGTCTGGGGGCGCAGCCCCGGGATCGGGGAGGGAAGGGGCGGAGGGGGCGAAAACCCTCGGGCCCCGAGCCGGCCCCGAGCTCCCCCAAGGGGTCTGCCCTGCCCACTGAAGGCCGGCGGCCCTGCCCGCGAAGGACGGATACAGCCGGCGCCCGCCGCCCCGCGGAGGGAAACGCCAAGGGCCGGCCCTCTCGGAGGACCGGCCCGACAAACCAGGTGCCGCGGAAGCGATCACGCTCCTACAGGAACGCCAGGTTCACGACCCAGAAGCTGCACGCCGCCACGATCGCCGCCGCCGGCATGGTGATGAACCAGCCCAGAACGATGTTCTTGGCCACGCCCCACCGCACCGCGTTCACCCGCTTCGTCGCGCCGACGCCCATGATCGCCGAGGTGATGACATGGGTCGTGGAGATCGGCGCCTTGAAGATGTAGGCCGTGGTGAACATGATCGACGCACCGGTCGTCTCCGCGGCGAAGCCCTGCGGCGGATCGAGCTCGATGATCTTCCGTCCGAGGGTCCGCATGATGCGCCAGCCGCCCGCGTACGTCCCCAGCGACAGCATCGCCGCACAGGTGATCTTCACCCAGACCGGGATCGCGTCGTTCGGACCCTGGACGCCTGCGATGACCAGCGCCATCACCACGACACCCATCGTCTTCTGGGCGTCCTGGAGACCGTGCCCGAGCGCCATGCCGGCCGCGGACACCGTCTGCGCGATACGGAATCCGCGCTTGGTCTTGTGCGGGTTGGACCGCCGGAACATCCACATGATCGCGGTCATCACGAGATAGCCGACGAGCAGGCCGACGATCGGCGAGAGGAACATCGGGATGATGACCTTGTCGAGCAGGCCGCTCCAGTAGACCGTCGTGCCGCCGGCCAGCGCCGCGCCGACCATGCCACCGAACAGGGCGTGCGAGGACGAGGACGGCAGACCGAAGTACCAGGTGATCAGGTTCCAGGTGATCGCGCCGACGAGCGCCGCGAAGAGGATGCCCATCCCCTTCGAGCCCTCGGGCGTCTGGATCAGCCCCTCACTGACGGTCTTGGCGACCCCGCTGCCGAGGAAGGCGCCGGCGAGGTTCATCACCGCGGCCATGGCGAGCGCGGCCCGCGGCGTCAGGGCCCGCGTGGACACGGAGGTGGCGATGGCGTTCGCCGAGTCGTGGAAACCGTTCGTGTACGTGAAACCGAGCGCGACCCCAATGGTCACGATCAAAGCAAAGGTGTCCATGAACGGGTCAGGACTCCTTGACGGCGATGGTCTCCACCGTGTTCGCCACGTGCTCGAACGCGTCGGCCGCTTCCTCCAGCACATCCACGATCTGCTTGAGCTTCAGCACCTCGATGGCGTCGTACTTGCCACTGAAGAGGTGGGCCAACAGCTTGCGGTGGATCTGGTCGGCCTGGTTCTCCAGACGGTTGACCTCGATCCAGTACTCCGTGAGGTTGTCCATGGTCCGCAGGTTGGGCATGGCCTCGGCGGTCAGCTCCGCGGCCCGCGACAGCACCTCGATCTGCTGCTCGACGCCCTTGGGCAGCTCCTCGACGTTGTAGAGGACGACCAGGTCGACGGCCTCCTCCATGAAGTCCATGATGTCGTCGAGGGAGGAGGCGAGGTTGTAGATGTCCTCGCGGTCGAAGGGCGTGATGAAGGAGGAATTCAGCTGGTGGAAGATCGCGTGTGTCGCATCGTCACCAGCGTGTTCCGCGGCCCTCATACGCTCTGCGATCTCGGCCCGAGCGGAAGCGTCCGCCCCGAGCAGTTCCATCAGGAGTTTCGAGCCCGTGACGATGTTGTCCGCGGATGCGGAGAACATGTCGTAGAAGCTCGTCTCCCTGGGGGTCAGACGAAAGCGCACGTTGGGGTCCTCGGGATGCTTCGGTTTCGGTTTCGCTGATGCTAGGCGCATCATCCGGCCACGGCTAATGGGCCGTCCCCCAGTGTCGCCCATCGGGCACAGTGATCAGCACGGGGTCCGGTACCGCCGCCGGGCAAGGGCCCTATACCCAGCAAAGTTCGATACCATATACCCACCAGGGGTATATGTAAGTGGCGTTTCAGACAGGATCGCCGATCGGATCCAGCAGGAGGACGCGATGACGACCACCGAGGCCGGCGCGACGGCGCCCTCCGGCGACGCGCAGGAGATCGTGACCGACCACGACCGCGGCATCCACGGCTACCACCAGCAGAAGGACGAGCACCTGAAGCGGCTGCGCCGCATCGAGGGGCAGATCCGCGGCCTCCAGCGGATGGTCGACGAGGACGTCTACTGCATCGACATACTCACCCAGGTGTCCGCCTCCACGAAGGCCCTCCAGTCCTTCGCCCTGCAGCTCCTGGAGGAGCACCTGCGCCACTGCGTCGCGGACGCGGCCCTCAAGGGCGGCGACGAGATCGACGCGAAGGTCGAGGAAGCGACGAAGGCGATCGGCCGCCTGCTCCGCACCTGAGAGGCGCAGGGCCGAGAGCGAGTCACGAGGACCGCGAGACAGGTCCTCCCGGAGGGACTGATCCTCCACGGCCTCCCGGAGGGGCTGGTCCTCCACGGCCTTCCCCAGGAACTAGTCCTCCGCACCCCGCTGGTCAGGGGCACGTTCTTCGGCCACTCTCAGCACCGCGTCGATGCTCTCCAGGCTGAGCCGGTCCTCGTGGGCCGCCGAGGCCGCGATGATCAGCTCGCCGCACAGCTCGATCTCGGCGAGGGCCACGTGGTCCTGAACTGCCGCACCGCCGACCGGAGCCACGCGCGTCACCTCTTCCTGCCGTCACCGACTTCCTAGAGTAGGGAGCGGCCTACGCACCGCGCATGGCACGGAAGGGCCATTTCCGGCCCTCCTGTGAAGCTACGGCTCCGGATGCTCTTGCCCATTTCCCCGTAACCCACTACTCCGCGATCTTCCCGGTGTAGATGTCCGAGGAATCCGGCAGCCGTACGGCGGCGGGACTGCCGAAGTCGTACAGCAGGATCGTCGAGGCGACGGCGACGGTGCCCTTCCGCTGACCGTTGACGAAGCTGAACCGGTGCCGGACCTTGCGCAGTCGCCCCTGGTCGTCGAGGTAGGCGTCGAAGGGCACCTCGGCGGTCGCGAACCCTTTCGCTGCCGCCCTCAGTGCCGGCCGCTGCCCCTCCGAGGCGTCCCGCGCGGCGATGTCGAGGTCGGCGGTCCCGCGATAGTGCCGTACCGGGATCCCGGCGAGTTCGGTCTTCCCCACGTAGGTCACCGCCCGCGCGCCGCGCAGCAGTTCGGCCGCGGCGTACGGGTCGGTGGCGCCGCCCGTGACCAGGTTCCCGTCCGTGAGACCGGCCGTCGCCACGCGAACCCATTTGTCGGCGGGCACTCCGGCGCCCCTGTTCTTCATGAACAGGGCGCCCGGGGCGAGGAGTTCGGTGATCGGCCGGTGCTCGGCAGCCCCCGCGGGGTCCTGCGGCAGCAGCACCTTCAGCCGCCCCGTCTGCTTGCTGAAGTCGTACACGCCCTGCCCGCGGATGGTGACCCGGGTCCCGCCGGTGGCCATCTCCATCGACGTACTGGCCTTCGAGCTGCCGGCGCGCTCCAGCACGGCCACGGCCCGACGCAGCGTCTCGACGGTGCCGGACCCGGCGCGGACGTCGTCCGCGGCCGCCCCGCCGCCCGAGCATCCGGTGCCACAGACCACGAGCCCCGCCGCGACGAACGCGGCCACGACCACCGCCCGTCCCTGCTGCTGCGCCACCATCGTCCACCGACCCCCAGCCGGTCCGTCCCGGGCCTTCCCGTCGATCCGGTTAACGACGGGTAGGGGCGCCCGTCACGCGACAGGCTTCCGTTCACTTGGCTTGGGTAACGTTGCGGGTGTGGAGCACCTGGACGAGACGGACCCTCTCCCCGGCCACCGGACGACCACGGTCGAGCAAGGCCCCTTCTGCCTGGCCCGCTGCACCTGCGGCTGGCGAGGCCCGGCCCGCCGCGCCAGAAGCCAGGCCCGCACGGACGCGACCACCCACACCCTGGCAGTGACCGTCTAGCCCCGCGGCGCGGCGCGCCCGCCTCCCGCGCCTTCACGCCGCCCAAGGGCTGTCCCACCCCGTCCGCACCGGAGCGGACGGCTGGGATGCGGAACGCTTTGACGCCCTCACCTACCCGAGGGCAGGTGATTCCGGTCCGTACTGCTCCGCAGTACCACCACGGGTTCCTGTTTCACGGGCCTCCGCCGACCAGTGAGAGTCGGTCTTGCACGGCCTCCGCAGGCCTGACTTCCCGCCCGCCCGGCGGTAGGCCGGACAACTCTGTTGCCCGGCAAGGCGATTTTGGCCAGGCCGCTGCGGCTCTCCGGGCCACCGCTGACAGAATGCCCTTCACTCCCCCCGAAGGGTGAGGCACTGGCCAAATGTTCAGTAGCGGTTCTGCAACATAGGTACGCGGAACCCCTGGGCCCGGGAGCTCGTCTCGTTCCACGGAACCCACGGGAGGCGCACATGCAACGGCGTTCGTTCATCGGCGGAGCCACCGCCGTCCTCGCGGCGGCGGCGACGTCCGCCTGCAACGGCAGTGACAGCGGCGACGGCAAGGCCGCCGGCACGGCCAGGAGCACGGGCGCCGCGAGCACCGCGACGGAGACCACCGGCATACGCACGGCGACCGCGAGCAGTCGTGCGGCCGCCAACTGGCTGGCGCTGTCCCACCAGCTGGACGGCGCCCTGATCCGCCCCGGCGACCACAGCTGGCCGGGCGCCCACCAGCTGTACAACACGCGCTTCGACAACCTGAAGCCCGCCGCCGTCGCCTATGTCGCGCACGCCGACGACATCCGCACGACCATGGACTACGCCCGCGCCCACGGCGTGAAGGTGTCGATCCGCAACGGCGGCCACTCCTACGCGGGTTGGTCCTCCGGTGACGGCCGCCTGGTCATCGACGTCTCCAAGCTGAACAAGATCCGCGCCTCGGCCAATGAAGCGGTCATCGGCGCCGGTTCCAAGCTGATCGACGTCTACCGCGCCTTGGCGGCGAAGGGCGTGACCATCCCCGCGGGTTCCTGCCCCACCGTGGGCGTCTCCGGCCTGACCCTGGGCGGCGGCCACGGCGTCGTGTCACGGGCGTACGGACTGACCTGCGACAGCCTCACCCAGGCGACGCTGATCACCGCCGACGGCAAGCAGCTCACCGCGAACGCGACCGAGAACAAGGACCTCTTCTGGGCCCTGCGCGGCGCCGGCAACGGCAACTTCGGCGTCGTCACCGAGCTCCGCTTCAAAACCCACCCGGCACCGCAGGGTGTCTCGGCGTACATGACCTGGCCGTGGACCAAGGCCGCCGCCGTGGTGAAGGCCTGGCAGGAGTGGGGCCCGAGCCAGCCGGACGAGATCTGGTCGTCCTGCCATCTGGCCGACGCGGCCGGCGGCACGCCCACCGTCTCCATAGCCGCCTTCTCCCTCGGCACCTACGGCGAGCTCCAGAACGCCGTGGACCGACTGGCGGAGCGGATCGGCTCCCCCGCGCGCAGCGTCTCCCTCAAGAGGCGCTCGTACGAGGAGTCGATGGAGGTGTACGCGGGCTGCTCGTCGTTCTCCGCCGACGCCCAGTGCCACCTGCCGGGTTCGACGCCGGGCCGCAGCCCGCAGGGCGCCCTCGGCCGCGAGACGTACGCGGCCCGCTCGGACTTCTTCGACCGCTCGATCTCGGCGGCCGGCGTCCAGACGCTCCTGAACCAGATCTCCGCGGTCCGCGGCGGCGCGGGCAGCATCGCGCTCACCGCGCTCGGCGGCGCCGTCAACCGTGTCGCGCCCACGTCCACGGCGTTCGTGCACCGCCGCTCGCGCATGCTCGCGCAGTACATCGTCTCCTGGCGGGCGGGCACCTCCGGCACCACCGCCCAGTCCTGGCTGACCGGCGCCCACAACGCGATGGCCCGGCACGCCTCGGGCGCGGCCTACCAGAACTACACGGACTCGACGCTGACCGACTGGCGCAAGGCCTACTACGGCGACGCGGCCACCCGCCTCACGGCCCTGAAGCACCAGTACGACCCGAACCGCTTCTTCTCGTTCCCGCAGGCGCTGTAGCCGCGGGCCCCGCGGCCCAAAAGGCGCCCTGACCGCACGCGGGCGGGGCGCCGGGGGTGCGGAGCTACGCGGCGAGGTCCCGTTCCTCCGTGTGCTCGGCGCGCGCCCCCGGGATCAGGTTCTCCTGCCCGGCGGGTGCGGCGGACCGCGCGCGGATCAGCCGGCCCGCGCGCGGAGCCGTCTCCACGGCCTTCATGACCGGGGTCAACAGGGCCATGGCGAGCGGCGACAGCAGCAGGACGACGGCCGTGCCGAGGGCGAACCCGCCGATGACGTCCGTCGGGTAGTGCACGCCCATGTAGACCCGGCAGAACCCTTCGAGCAGCGCGAGCCCTATCCCGGCGAGTCCGAACCTCCGGTTGGCGACGAAGAGTCCGACGCCCATCGCCATGGTGATCGTCGCGTGGTCGCTGACGAAGGAGAAGTCGGTCTTGCCGCCGACGAGGACGTCGATACCCGGGTGGTCGACGAAGGGGCGCGGCCGTTCCACGAAGCCCCTTATCGGAACGTTCACGAGGAGCGCGACACCGGCCGCGAGCGGCGCCCAGACGAGTCCGGCCACGGAAGACGCCGCGTCGGCTCCGCCCCGCCGCCGCACGGTCGACCAGCACCACAGGACCAGCAGGACCATCGCGAGCAGCAGACCCCACTCGCCGACGAACTCCATGATCCGGTCGAACCAGTGCGGCGCGTGCTTGGCCAGGCCATTGATGTCGTAGAGCAGGTCGACGTCGGGGTTCGAACCGGATTCGGCGAGTCCAGCCATGGCGCTGCGGCCCCTTCGTCGTCTTTCCCGCGGCCGCGCCCATTCGCGCGCCGCTCGATCCACCCCCGTGGTTGTAGATCAGTTCTCTACGTCAAAAGGAACGCACGGTCCCCTCCATTACGTTCCACCCTCCACGGAATGATCACGCATACGTTATCGAAGAGAGATGCATCGCCGCAGATCAGAGGGTGGTTTCATACCGAAGTGGGCAACGCTTTCGCGCCATCCGCGGTCACCCGGGTGGCCCCGAAGTAGTCGGGCGTGTCGACGGGGTCGAAGCGGATGACGGCACCCGGCCGG
Organism: Streptomyces rhizosphaerihabitans; assembly: GCF_025399795.1. GTDB lineage: Bacteria > Actinomycetota > Actinomycetes > Streptomycetales > Streptomycetaceae > Streptomyces > Streptomyces rhizosphaerihabitans. The sequence continues at coordinate 408,732 of NZ_JAODTZ010000001.1, forward strand.
GGGGCGTCGATCATGTATCCGCCGCCCACATAGATGCCCACGTGCCGGATGGCCCGGGAGTTGGTGAGGTCGTCCGAGAAGAAGACCAGGTCTCCGGGCAGGAGTTCCTCCCGCCCGGGGTGCGGCCCCGCGTTGTACTGGTCGTTGGCGACCCGTGGCAGGGTCACCCCGACACTGTCGTACGAGGCTTTGGTCAGGCCCGAGCAGTCGAATCGTCCGCCCTGGTCAGCGGTGCCGTTGCCGCCCCACAGATAGGGCGTGCCGAGCTTCTTCTGTGCGTACGTGATGGCCGCCGCGGCCTGCTTCGAGGGGTCCATGCGGGTCACCGGCGCGGCGAAGCTCTTCGCCAGGGTGGTGATCGTCTTCACGTAGTTCCGGGTCTCCGCGTACGGCGGCACGCCCCCGTACTTGATGACCGCGTACGCGCCCGCGTTGTAGGCGGCGAGCATGTTGTCGGTGACGTTTCCCGGAGCGTTCTTCACATAGGAGGCCAGCTCGCAGTCGTACGAGGCGGCCGACGGAATCGCGTCATTCGGGTTCCACACGTCACGGACGCCGTCCCCGTCGCCGTCGACTCCGTGCGTGGCCCACGTCCCCGGAATGAATTGCGCTATCCCTTCCGCTGCCGCCGGACTCTTCGCGTTCGGATTGAATCCGCTCTCCTGATACAACTGGGCGGCGAGCAGCGCGGGATTGATCGCGCCGCAGAGATTGCCCCACTTCTGTACGAGGGGCTGGTACGCGGCGGGTACGGCACCCTTGGCGAGTCCGACCGAACCGCCGCCGATCCCGTTGGCGAGGTTCCCGGCGACCACGTAGACGCCGACGACGAGCAGCATCACGAAGCCGGTCCCCGCGCCGGCGACAGCGGTCACCGCGATCCACGTCTTACGCACCGTCAACCGCCCCTCACCGCACAGGAGTCCGCCGACGTCAGTGTAGAGGCGGGCTTCGCGCGAGAGGGCTGTCGCGCACAACGGCGGAGAACATGTTCGGCCGGACAGGCACTAACCGGCTCGGCCGGCCTCCTGGTAGAGCTCGTCGGCCTCGGTCCCGAACACGGCGCTGTACGAGACGTCGTCGGTGTCCCCGCCCTGCTCGTGGCCACCGATGACGCCGACGACCGCTCCGTCCCCGTTCACCCAGGGACTGCCGCTGGTTCCGCCGGCGAAGGCGGGGCACTCGACGCGCTGCTGCGTACGGCTCAGCGAGGTGGGCTTGTCGGTGCAGGTGATGGGGGTGTCGACGGTGCCGGGGTATCCGGTGACGGTGACGGCGGTGGCCCCGGTGGCGCGGTGCGCGGCGAAGGCGTTCCCGCCTCCGACGGCGTCCTCGACCTCCTTGCCGTCGCGGGTGCCGAGGACGGCGAAGGCGACGTCGCTGTCCTCGTCCTGGTCGTTCGTCCATCCCTCCGGGAGGAAGACGCCCTGGACGTCCCAGAACCCGTACGGCGCTCTGCCGTCCCGGTAGCCGGGTGCGAAGGAGAGTTCCGTTTCGCCGTCGAGGCAGTGGGCGGCGGTGAGGACGAGGTCCCGCCCCGCGCTGTGCACGACAGAAGCGGTGCAGAAGTGCCCGCCTCTGCCGCCGCTCGCGGCGCTCCCGTGGAACAGGGCGCCCACGCGGGCGTTCCGGCCGTTCTCGGCAGCCCGCACCGTGACACCGAACGGCCCGGGACCGTCGTCGGCCGCCGCGACGGACGAGGACGTCACCGCCAGCAGCACGAGGGCCGCACCGAGCAGTGCGGGCCGCCGGGTGTCTGGGAGACGGGTGATGCGGATGCTCTTCATCGCCCCTCACCTTGCCGCAAGCGGGTGAGAAAAACCTCGGACCAGTCCGAGTATCACCTGTGCAGGCCAACCCCGCCCGGCCACTCCCGCCCCGCGGGTCACCACGCTCCGGGTCGGCCCCGCGCCCGCCCGGCAGCACGGCACTCCGCCCGGAGCAGCTTCCCGCCCCGCGACGCCCCCGGCTCGCGCAGAACGGACACCCCCCACGCGTCGGCGCAGGCCCGTACGAGGTGCAGCCCCCGTCCGCGCTCGGCTTCCTGCGGGGGCAGACCCGCGGGGGCGTCCTCCCGGAATCCGGGCGGGACGGTCGGATCCGAGTCCCGCCCGGCGACCCGCAGCCGTCCGGGTTCCGCCGACAGGACACGGAGGGCGCAGGGACCGGGTGCGTGCAGATGGGCGTCGGTGAGGAGTTCGGACGCCAACAGCTCCGCCGTGGGCGTGAGTTCGGAGAGCTGGTGCGCGGCGAGAACGGCCCGGACGCTGACGCGGGCGATGCCCGGGGCACGTGGATCGTGCGGGAGTTGGAGGGTGTACGACCAGGGCGGGGATACGGTGGCCGTGGAAGTCTCCGGTCACGAGGCCCGGCTGGACAAGTACCGCGTGCTGCTCGACCGCATGGAGGCGGCCGCCCTCACCCCCGAGCGGTCGCAGACCTTCGTCCACAACATCCTCAAGGACCTGTGAAGGAGTCCGTGATGCCCACGCTCACGTGGCAGAAGTCGTCGTACTGCCCCGAAGACAACTCCTGCGTCCACATGGCCGGAGAGCCCGGTGCGGTCCGCCTGACAGAATCCGGTGCCCCCCGCGGAGCGATACTCACCGCCGCCCCCGCGGCCTTCCGCTCGCTCCTCCGCACCCTCGAGAAGGAACAGGACCGTGACTGACATCCCCTCGGATCTCGACTGGGTGCGGGCCGCGCCGGACGACGCGACGGGGCCGGGCCCCTGGATCGAACTCGCCTTCGGTGAAGACGACTTGGTCTACATCCGGGAGACCGGCGACCCGGAGAACGTCGTCACCACCACCCGCAGGAAGTGGGACGCGTTCGTCCTCGGCGTCCAGGCGGGCGAGTTCGACCACTTCGTCGAGGGTCTTGAGGACGAGCAGCCCCCCGCTCCCGCCGAGGGCCGCTCATGACGTGAGCGCGGGCGGCCTCACTCGGGCGGTTCCGCGCCCGTGTACGCCGCCGTGGTCCGGTCCGCCGCGCCCCGGGCGCCGTCCTCCGGCTCACCGGCGGCGACATTCGCCTCGTACCAGCTCTCACTGCTCAGCGTGATGAAGCTGCGGCCCTCGTCGGAGGCCAGCCAGGCCATGCTCTCCTTCGGGTCCAGGGTGCCGCCCGGGGACCCGAGGTGGCCGGCCAGGCCCATCAGGCCGAGGTCCCAGCCGACGCCGACCGCGCCGGGCCCGAACTGCGCCCAGCGTTCGTCGTCGACGTGGGCGATGTGTTCGAGCTCGAACCGGGTGCGGTCCCCCTCCGGGGTCACGCGCACCTCGATCCAGCTGACCTCGCCGCCGTACTCCCAGGTCGCGGCGAAGCTCTCCGGCGGCTCGCACCGCTCGACCGTGCCGCCCGCGTTGCCTTCCAGCTGATAGGTCCCGCCGAGGCGGAGGTCACCGGAGACGGGCAGGAACCAGCGGGGGATGCGCTCGGCGCTGGTGCAGGCGTCCCAGACGTCCTCGACCGTCGCGTCGTAGGTCTGGCTCAGGGTCACCACGCGGGCTTCGCCCGCCTTGAACTCGCGCGTGCCGACGGTGCGGCGCACGGCGTTGATCTGATAGGTCACGTCGATCACGGTTGCTCCTCCGGAGGTCTTCCCTCGGCGTCGCCGGACTCCCTCAGGCGACGCTCCCGCTTTCCCCGCGCCAGCTCGGTCCCCAGGGCGTCCAGATGCGGCGTCCAGAAACGACGGAACCGGTCCAGCCACACGTCGATGTCCCGCAGCGGTTCCGAGTTCACCGCGTACAGCCGCCGGGCCCCCTCCGGCCGTACGGTCGCGAAACCGTTCTCCCGCAGCACCTTCAGATGCTGGGAGACAGCGGGCTGCGATATCCCGAACTCTTCCCTGATGACCTCGCAGACCGCGCCGGAGCTCAGCTCACCGTCGGCGAGCAGCTCCAGAATCCTGCGGCGCACGGGGTCACCGAGTACGTCGAATACGTGCACGCGCCGAGCGTATCAATAACCGCTTATATAAGCGACCGCTGATATCGTAGCCATCGCCGCCATCACCGCCATCACGGCCACCGCCGACACGGATGACCGGCTGATGACCACGGCACCACCACCAGTGCAATTCCCCTGAATCGGCTGTGAGTTGGGTCAAGCGCCCGCCAGCCTCCCGCCATCCGGGAGCCATGGGGAGGTCACGCGCCTGCCGCGTTCAGTAAGGCGGAAGTAAGGCTTCCATAAGTCTCTTGTTGTCGCGTACTCAACAAGAGATGGTCGTCTGCGGGCCCCTCGGCCCACCGCCGGGGACACACCGGCGGCGCACCCGCACTGCCCCTGTCAATCACTTCCAGGAGGCTGTACGTTGCGCACCACACTCCCCCAGAGACCTTCCGCCGGCCCCGCGCGCAGCCGTTGGCGCCGAACCGGCGCGGCCGTCCTCGGCGTCGCCGCCCTCGTCCTCGCGGGCCTCGGCGCCGCCGGGACCGCGGACGCCCGCGACGGCACCCCCAAGGTCACCCCCCACGTCAGCTGGACCAGGGCGTGCGCGACGCCCACCAAGGCCGACGTCGCCGCCTGCAACGCCGTGCGGGTCACCGGCGGCGTCACCGAGTACATGGCGGAGAACGGCTACGCCGAGGGCGTCACCCCCGAGGCCGCCGACGCCTCCACGCCGTCCGGCTTCGGGCCGACGGACCTCCAGGCCGCGTACGGTCTGACCTCCGCGGCCGCCGCCAACGGCACCGGTGAGACCATCGCCATCGTCGACGCCTACAACGACCCCAACGCCGAGGCCGACCTCGCGACCTACCGCTCGTACTACGGCCTTCCGGCGTGCACCACCGCCAACGGCTGCTTCAAGAAGGTCAGCCAGACCGGCTCGACCACTTCGCTGCCGTCGAACGACACCGGCTGGGCCGAGGAGATCTCCCTCGACCTCGACATGGCGAGCGCCATCTGCCCGAAGTGCAACATCCTCCTCGTCGAGGCCAAGTCCGCCACCATGGCCAACCTCGGCACCGCGGTGAACGAGGCGGTCGCCCTGGGAGCGAAGTACGTCTCGAACAGCTACGGCGGTTCCGAGTCGTCCTCCGACACCTCGTACGACACCGCGTACTTCAACCACCCCGGCGTCGCCATCACCGTCAGCGCGGGCGACTCGGGCTACGGCGCCGAGTACCCGGCCGCCTCGCAGTACGTCACCTCCGTCGGCGGCACCGCGCTGACCAAGGCGGCCTCCACCACACGCGGCTGGACCGAGTCGGTCTGGAAGACCAGCAGCACCGAGGCCACCGGCTCCGGCTGCTCCGCGTACGACCCCAAGCCGGCCTGGCAGACCGACACGGGCTGCTCCAAGCGCACCATCTCCGACGTCTCGGCGGTCGCCGACCCGGCCACCGGCGTCGCGGTGTACGACTCGTACGGCATCACGGCGGGCTGGTACACGTTCGGCGGCACCAGCGTCTCGTCGCCCATCATCGCGGGCGTCTACGCCCTCGCCGGCACCCCCTCCACCGGCTCCTACCCGGCGAAGTTCCCGTACACGGCGGCCGGCACCTCGGCGCTCAACGACGTGACCTCGGGCAACAACGGCACCTGCACCACCAGCTACCTCTGCACCGCGGCCACGGGCTACGACGGCCCGACCGGCTGGGGCACCCCGGAGGGTGTCACCGCCTTCACCGGCTGACCTCCGGAGTGCGGGCGGCCGCCGCGGGAGACGTGGGGTTCCCCGGCGGCACCCGGCGAACGGGCCGCGGCAACCAGCCGCGGCCCGTTCCTCGTGCCGGATACCCTTTGGACCGTCGGCTCGGCGCACGGCGTCCACCCCGCACAGACGCGGCGACCCGGGGAACACCGGCTCGACGGACCGTCAGAAGCGGTCCGGCGGGGCCGCGTCCGTTCGAATTCACCCTCGCTCGAACCGCGGAGCGAGCCGTAAAAGGGCACAACGACGGAACCACACGCCAGGTTCCGCTTCCGCTTCATTGCCCGGCGTTACCGGCCGTGATACACAGAGTGACGATACGACTCTTCGTATACCGCCGCACGCCTCCCGAGAGGGTCCCGCGTACGCCGGTGACAAGGAATTCGTACGAATCCCGCCAACCAATGACGTCAAGTCGACATACGACGGCGTCATTGTCGGCGAGAATGGGCCCGACCTCTGCGCGCAGTGGCAGGGGGTGCAGAACTACCCACTAGGGGCGGTGACTTACATGCTTTTCGCAGCCGACAAGGGCGACATCAACACAATCATCGGTGGAATCGCCCCGGACTGGGGTCCCTTCGGCAGCCTGGGCAACGAAGCGAAGGTGATGGTCGAGGTGGTGATGGCGGTCGCCATCCTGCTCTGCCTCGGCATCGCGATCTGGGGCGCGGCCAAACAGCGCATCGGCGCGACCGCCCTCCGCGACACCTTCAGCGCCGAACAGGGCAAGGGCCTCATCATCGCCGGGCTCACGGGAGTGTTCATCATCGGTTCCCTCGGCACGCTCTTCACCATCGTGTACGGCATGGCCGTGTAGCCCGGCCGGGCCGCGCCGCACGCGGCGCACCATCAGGCCCCGGCCGGGCGCTCCCGGAATCCCTCTCCATCGATCCACCCGTCCGTCGTGCCCACCGGCTGAGGTTGCGTTTCCCTGATGTCGAGTCACCACACCGCGCCCGCGCGGGAACCAGCACGGCTACCGTCGTACTACTTGGTTCAGCGAGAGGTTGAGGGGGCGTACGCGGCATGAGTCTCGGTGACGAACCCGGGTACGGCGACGGCCCGCGCGGCGAGGACGGGGGGTACGGCGGCTCCGGCCAGACCCGCACCCGCCTGCCCGACCGCCCGGGCGACGTCTACGGCGGCGCGCGGCGCGGACGCGGATCCTCCTCACGGAGCCTGATCACGGTCGTCGGCGTGGTCGTCCTCCTCATCGCCGCGATCGCCTTCGCGAACCGCGGCGACAACTCGGCCTCCCCGGACGCCGGCAGCGGCGACAAGGCGAAGACGTCCCCCACGGCGGCCTCCGGAGCGAACCCGGTGGCCTCGAAGGCCGCAGGCATCCCAACCGGCTTCGCCCACAACCCCCAGGGCGCGCAGAGCGCGGCGGCGAACTACGCGGTGGCTTTGGGTTCGGCCGACATGTTCGACAAGGCCAGGCGGGACCAGATCCTCGCGACCGTGATCACCCCTTCCAAGGTGACCGACTTCGAGGCGACGCTGGACGAGGCGTACACGCCGCAGTTCAACAAGAACGTGGGTCTGAACGAGGACGGCTCAGCTCCTCAGGGCTACACGTTCGTCTCGCGCACGAGTCCCATCGGGACCAAGGCGACCGAGTCCTCGAACAACACGGCGACCGTGGAGGTCTGGTGCGGCGGTCTGCTCGGCCTCGCCGGCGAGAACTCCACCAACCCGGTCACCAGCAGCTGGTTCACCATCACCATGAAGTTGGAGTGGACCGGTGGGGACTGGAAGATCGTCTCGCACTCCCAGAAGGACGGCCCCGCGCCCGTTCCGGGCGATGACCGGGCCTCCAGCGCCGACGACATCGCGAAGGCTGTCGAGGAGTACGGAGGGTTCACGTATGCCCGCTAACCGCCGCGTACTCAAACTGACCGCAGCAGTCGGGGCCGTACAGGCCGCGGCGGTGCTGCTGGCCACGAGAGCGGTCGCCGCGCCCACGCCGTCGCCCTCTCCCTCGTCGGGCAGCAACCGCTGCAGTCTTATCCACGGGCCCGCCAGAAACTACTGCGAGAGCGGCACCAAGGGATCCGGCAAGTCCGGACTCGGTGGGGACTCCGGGGTCGACTCGACCCTGGACCCCCTCTCCTCCCTGGCGAAGGGCTGTGCCGACGCCGCCTCCTGGACCGTCGACAAACTCTCCGCCGCCGTGAACGAGACCGCCAACGTCGACTTCACGAACGCCAAATTCCTCCAGCAGTACGCCGTCGTCTTCGCGGCGTCCTCCATCCTGACGCTGCTGCTGTGGCTGCTGGCCGTGACGAAGCGGGCGGTGCGGGGTGTCCCCCTCAGCACGGCCATCTCCGAGGCGATCGGGTTCCTCTGGCTGACCGTGCTGGCCTCGGCCTTCACCCCGCTGATCCTCTACACGGTCGTGTCGGCGACGGACGGCGTGACGGAGGTGCTCGCCAAGACGACCGGCAACCAGACGGACGCGTTCTTCGGCACCTTCTCCGGCGCGCTGAACAAGGGCGACAACATCGGCGGCGGCCCCATCATGCTGATCGTCGTCTCGATGGTCTCGATCCTCGCCGCCGGAATCCTCTGGCTGGAGCTGGTCATCCGGGCCGCCCTGCTCTACGTCGGCGCCCTCCTCGGCACCGTCGTCTACGCGGGCCTCGTCGACAAGAACCTGTGGGGCCATGTCCGCCGCTGGGCGGGCATCATGATCGCGGTCATCCTGGTGAAACCGGTCATTGTGATCGTGCTCGGCCTCGCCGGTGCGCTCAGCTCCGACAACGGACCCGACGCGTTCTCCGCCGTCGTCTCCGGGCTCGCCATCATCCTGCTCGCCATCTTCGCCAGCGCGATGATCTACCGCTTCGTGCCGGGCTTCGGCGACGAGATCGCCGGCTCCCGCAACAACCGCATCATGCAGGGCGCCGAAGGCAAGGCCGCCGCCGTCATCAGCTCGCCGGCCACCCTGGTCGCCCAGGGCATCAAGACGCACAGCACGCGCGCCGACAACAACGGTGGCGGAGGGGGAGGCGGCAACAGCCAGCCCCGCCCCGCCAACCCCGCGTCCGGCGGTGTGGCCGCGCACAGCACGCGTACGCCGAACGGAGGCGGCGGATCTGTCCCCTCCGCCGCACCGCCGCCGCGTACCAGCCCGGTCAACACCCCGCACGCGAGCAACACCCGCAACAGCAGTACCAACCGCACGGGAGGTGAAGGGCGTTGACGACCGAGGCCCACCTGTCCCATCCGGTCACGCCCCGCCGTACATATCTGATCGGCCGCGCCCGGCCGAACGCGATCGTCGGCCGGAACCGTGAGTCCGGCGAGATCGCGCTCATCATCGGGGGCGCGTTCCTGGGCATGATGTGCGGTCTGCTCGTCCCGGTCCTGTCCCTGCGGATCGTGCTGCTGATGGGCTTCCCGCTGCTCGCGCTCGCCGCGGTCTACATCCCGTACAAGCGCCGCACGTTCTACAAGTGGTTCGAGATCAACCGCAGCTACAAGCGGAACCTGCGCCAGGGAACGGCGTACCGCAGTCAGGTGATGGAGGCCGGCACCCGGCTCGAGGGCAAGGAGGTCGAGATCGGACCGCCGCCCGGCATCGGGCGGATCTCCTGGCTCGCCGCCCCGTTCGGGCCCGACGAGATCGCCGTGCTGCTGCACGCCGACCGGCGGACGGTGACGGCCGCGATCGAGATCGAGGGGCCGGGCGTCGGTCTGCGCGACAGCGAGGACCAGGAGGCCCTCGTCGACCGTTTCGGCACACTGCTCAAGCACGTGGCGAACGGCGACGGCTTCGTCACCCGCCTCCAGATGCTCGCCCGTACCCTCCCCGCCGACCCGGACGCCCACGCCAAGGACGTCTCCGTACGCGGGGACGAGCGGGCTCCCGGCTGGCTCCAGCAGTCGTACGACCAGCTCCAGTCGATGGTGTCCACGAGCAGTGAGCAGCACCGGGCCTATCTCGTCGCCTGCATGCACTACTCGCGCGAGCTGGCCGCCGAGGCGCAGGCCATGGCGCGGGCGGCGCGACCGCAGGGCGGGCGCAAGGTCGACCGGGACGCCGGGCTCGCCGTCGTCATGGCACGCGAGCTGACCGACATCTGCTCCCGGCTCCAGGAAGCCGACATCCGCGTACGGCAGCCTCTCGGCCAGGGGCGCCTCGCCTCCCTCGTGCACTCGATGTACGACCCCGACCACCCGATCGACCACATCCAGGCAATGACCAAGCGCAACGCCTGGCCGGCCGAGCTGGACGCCATGGAGCCCACGTACCTCCAGGCGAAGACCCGCGAGTCCTCCACCCGCGCGCCCTGGTGCCATGCCACGGCCTGGGTGAAGGAGTGGCCGATGACCCCGGTGGGCGTCAACTTCCTCGCCCCCCTCCTCGTCCACACCCCCGACGTCATCCGCACGGTCGCCGTGACCATGGACCTCGAACCCACCGAGGTCGCCATCGAACGCATGCTGACCGAGAAGACGAACGACGAGGCCGAGGCCAGCCGCGCCGCCAAGATGAACCGGACCGTCGACCCCCGCGACATCGCCTCGCACAACCGCCTCGACCAGCGCGGCGAGGACCTCGCGAGCGGCGCCGCCGGCGTCAACCTCGTCGGCTACATCACCGTGTCCTCCCGCAACCCCGAGGCCCTCGCGCGCGACAAGCGCACCATCCGCGCCTCGGCCGGAAAGTCGTACCTGAAGCTGGAGTGGTGCGATCGCGAGCACCACCGGGCCTTCGTCAACACACTGCCGTTCGCCACCGGAATCCGCAGGTAGGGGCTGATGCACTGATGCGGGATCCGCTGTCCGCCGCGACGGACGCCTTCACGTCCTTCCTCTTCGGCAAGGTCGAGACGACCCGCCTGCCCGTGCGCACGTCCACGGGCCAGGCGCAGGCGGTCTACCTGCCCACCGCCGCACCGGGCCTCGGCGACTCGGGCGTCATCATCGGCCGCGAGGTGTACTCCGGCAAGGGGTACATCTACGACCCCTTCCAGCTCTACGGGCAGCAGCTCCCGGCCCCGCACTGGCTGGTCCTCGGAGAGTCCGGCAACGGCAAGTCGGCCCTGGAGAAGACGTACGTCCTACGGCAGTTGCGTTTCCGCGACCGCCAGGTCGTCGTCCTCGACGCCCAAGGCGAGGACGGTGCCGGTGAATGGAACCTCATCGCGCAGGAGCTGGGAATCACTCCCATCCGGCTCGACCCGACGGCCGCCCTGGACATGGGAATCCGGCTCAACCCGCTCGACCCCGCGATCACGACGACGGGCCAGCTGGCACTGCTGCGCACCATCATCGAGGTCGCGATGGGACACGGCCTCGACGAGCGGTCCGGCTTCGCGCTGAAGGTCGCGCACGCCTACGTCAACGAGACGATCGTGGAGCGCCAGCCCGTGCTCACCGACATCGTGGAGCAACTGCGCCACCCCGAACCGGAGTCGGCCGAGGCGATGAACGTCGCCATAGACGACGTACGGGCCTGGGGCCTGGACGTGGCACTGGTCCTGGACCGGCTGGTCGACGGTGACCTGCGGGGCATGTTCGACGGCCCGACGACGGTCGGCATCGACCTGGACGCCCCCCTCACCGTCTTCGACCTGTCGCACATCGACCGGAACTCCATCGCCATGCCGATCCTCATGGCGATCGTGGGTGTGTGGCTGGAGCACACCTGGATCCGGCCCGACCGCAAGAAGCGCATCTTCCTGGTGGAGGAGGCGTGGCACATCATCAACAGCCCCTTCGTGGCCCAGCTGTTCCAACGGCTGCTGAAGTTCGGGCGGCGCCTCGGGCTGTCCTTCGTGGCGGTGGTCCACCATCTGTCGGACGTGGTCGACGGAGCGGCGGCCAAGGAGGCCGCCGCGATCCTGAAGATGGCGTCGACGAGGACCATCTACGCGCAGAAGGCGGACGAGGCACGGTCGACCGGCCGGGTACTCGGCCTGCCCCGCTGGGCGGTCGAGATCATCCCGACGCTGACCCCGGGCATCGCGGTCTGGGACGTCAACGGCAACGTCCAGGTGGTCAAGCACCTCATCACCGAAACGGAACGCCCGCTGGTCTTCACCGACCGGGCGATGACGGAGTCGTCCGCCGACCTCCTCCTCTCCGACGACGCGATGCGCGCCGCCGAGCTGGAGGCCGAGGAACGGGCAGCGGCCTTCATGGAACAACATCTCAGCGATCTCGACGACTCCACCGAGTCCACGGTCGCGTGAGATGAGCCAGTACCCCGACCGGCACGACGACCGCCACGCCCCCCGGCCCGAGGGGGCGGGCGGCATCCCGGACGGCCTGCTGATCGGGGTGCTGGGCTTCCTCCTCGGCATGACCCTGATGGTGTGGTCGGCGACAGGCCTCGCGGGATGGTTCTCCCGCGGCGCCTGGCCTGACGCGATCACCTTCACCCGTACACCGCTGGCCATGCGGCACCTGATCGGCGCGCCGCACGACATCCCCGGCGCCTGGCCCGACACCCCCGCCGCCCAACTGTCCGGCTACGGCCTCTTCTGGGGCCTGTTCATCGGCCAGTTGATGGTGCTGCTGGTACTCGCGGTGTTCGTGATGGGGGCGGTGGCACGGTGGCGGGCGGGACGGGCGCGAAGACGCTCGAAGACCGCGGCGAGCGCCGCTTCAACGGACGTCCCCGATCCGGTGGTGCCGACGGCCAGGACGGAACAGCAGCCGCTGCCGGCGCAACCGCTGCCCGCGCAGCCCCTGGAGACGGCCCGCAGAGCGGCCGAGGACGAGCGAGCGGGCGCCCGGACCCGCGAACGTACGGGCGAACAGGCGCACGAACCGGTACGCGGGCATGCGGGCTCACAGGCCCGCGACCACGCGGGCGCCCGGGACACCGTCTCCTTCGAAGCCACGCCCTCCCGGGCCGCCACGGCGCCCCTGCCGAAACCCACATGGACATCCACCCGCGCGGTCGTCCTCGCCCCCATGGAAACCCGCCACCCCACCGCGGCCCAGGCGGTACGCGACGCGGAGGGTCCGGCCCTCGTCATCACCTCCGACCCCCGCACCTGGTCGGAGACGAAGGACGCCCGCGCCAAGCTGGGTCCCGTCCTCCTCTACGACCCGGCCCACCTCTGCGACACCCCGGCCCGGCTCCACTGGTCCCCCGTAGGGGGCTGCGAGGACAAGGAGACGGCGGCGGCCAGGGCGACCGCTCTCCTCGCCCCGATACGCCCCAGCGCCAAGGCGGACCAGGCGATGGCCGATGTCGCGGAAACGCTCATGCGCAGCTATCTGCACGCCGCCGCGGTGGAGGGCAAGACCTTCCGCCATGTCCACCGCTGGGCCCAGGGCTCACAGGTGCAGGACGCCGTACGGGCCCTGCGGACGAACCCCAAGGCCGCGTCCGGCGCCGCAGGCGAGCTGGAGGCCGCGCTCATCTCTCACCCCGAACGCCGGGACATCGCACAGGAACTGACAGCACGTGCTCTTTCGTCGTTCGGCACGGTCAACATCCGCGAATCCTGCGCTCCGAACCGAAATGACAGCCTCTCCTTGGATTCCTTCGTCAATGAAGGGGGCACGCTTTATCTGGTCGGTGAACCCATCGAGGACCCCAGGGCGAACCCCGGCGCCATGCCGCTCCTGACGGCCCTCGCCTCAAGCGTGGTCGAGCGTGGCCGGCGCATGGCCGAACGGTCATCCTCCGGTCGGCTCGACCCACCACTCACGCTCGTCCTCGACGACATCGCGGCCGTGGCCCCGCTCCCCCAGCTCCCGGATCTCCTGACCACGGGCCCGGCCCGCGGCCTGCCGACCCTGGCCCTCCTCCGCTCCCGCGAACAACTCCGGTCGCGCTGGCCGCAGTACGAGCTTCCGGTCTGACGCGGCGACCGGCCGCCCGACGCGGCATTCGGTCCGCCGCCGCAGATGGTCCGCTGCAGATGGTCCGCTGCCGCTGATGAACTGACGCGGCCTACCGTCTGCTGCCGCTGTGGGTCTGACGCGGAGGCCGGTCTGACGCAACATTCGGTCTGCTGCAGATGTGGGTCCGGCACCTATGCCGATGTCGACCTGGCGCCTGCCGACCGCCCTACCCCCGAGTGATCACGAACTCCAGCTCCAACTCCCCGGTGTCCCCCGGCATCGGCACCGTCTCTCCGGTGGGCAGGAAACCCGCCTTCCGGTAGAACGCCTCGGCGCGGCCGTTCCTCTCGTGGACGAAGAGCCGCACACGCTCGAGCCCGATCTCCCAGGACCACGCGAGAGCGGCGTCGAAGAGCGCCCGGGTCACCCCGGCCTCGCTCCCTCGGTACTCGGGCCGCACGAAGACCCCGACCAGATGCCCTTGGGTCCGCTCGACCATGTTCCCGAGCCAATCCCGCACCCCGGCCTCCTCGACCAGCACGGTCACGGACCCGGCCCACACCCCGTCCTCGCCCACGGCCACGAGCTGCTGCCGCTCGACGACGCCGGCGGCGGCCCCGGCCGTCCGGTCCTGCCAGAAGGCATCCGGCTCGGCGGCCGCGTCCTCGTAGGTCTCCAGGAACGCGAGGTGCGCGACGGGGTCCCTCAGGGCGTCGAGTCTGAGCTCCTTCACCTGCCGCCACTCGTCGGGACGTATGGAACGGAACACGTGGGTCGTGGGGGTCATGGCGGTCACCGTAGTACGCGCGTACGACAACGATCACCTGAATTCCACCCTGCCGATCGCCTCCGCCCGAACCCCCGTCATGCTCTTCCCTGTACGACATTTCCAGCCGACCGATCCAGTGCCAGCTCGCCAGGGAGAACGCCGCATGCCCAAAGTCCAACTAGAGGAACTCCGCAACGTCATTCACCCTGCGGGCAAGCTGGACAGCAGGGCGGAGCACTGGGCCGGCCGCCTCTACATGAGGTCTCTCTCCCTGCGCGTGACCCGCCACCTCGTCGACGCCCGTATCTCCCCGAACCAGATCACCGTGATCATGGTCTTCGCGGGGATGCTCTCCGGAGTCGCCCTGATCCTGCCGGGTCTCGGCGGCGCCGTGCTCTCCGTCCTCTTCATGCAGCTGTATCTGCTGCTCGACTGTGTCGACGGCGAAGTGGCCCGCTGGCGACGCCAGTTCAGCCCGCTCGGCGTCTATCTGGACCGGCTCGGCGCCTACCTCGCCGACGCCGCCGTGATGGTCGGTATGGGCATCCGCGCCTCCCAACTCGGCCTCGACCCCTATCTGGTGGCCGGTCTGGCCGCGGCCATCGGCGTCCTGCTCCTGAAGTCGTCCTCCGACCTCGTCCACGTGGCCCGCTCCGACAGTGGCATGGAGAAGGCGACCGACCAGTCCGTCGTCCCGCGTTCCAGTGGTCTCGCCCAGATCCGCCGGCTGGCCTCGGCCGTGGGTCTCCACCGCCTGGTCAACGGCATCGAGTGCACCATCCTGTTGCTCGTCGCCGCGGTCGTCGACCTGGCGCTCGGCGACCTGACGGCCACGCGGATCGTGACAGTCGCAGTGACGGCGATCGTGTGGCTGCTCGTGCCCGCGCACATCGTCTCGATCGTCGCCTCGTCCCGCCTGAAGTAACCGCACCACGAGAACCTTAAGTAAGCGCACCACGAGAAAGGGGGCGGTCTCCACGAGGAGACCGCCCCCTTTCTCGTCCCCCGCCCGCCATCCACAACAACGCCCAGCCACACCACCACACGCCGGCCTCGGCCCTATGGCATACGGGCATACGGGCATACGGGCATACGGGATATGGGGTCCGGGGCATACCGGCTACGTGGCACGGAATGGGGGGCCGGGGCATACAGGGTCTGGAACAGGGGGTCCGGGAAAGGCCTCTGGACATACCCTGAACGCAGAAAATCCCCGT
>NZ_JAODTZ010000002.1 GCF_025399795.1 Streptomyces rhizosphaerihabitans
GGGTGTTGCAGCTCTTCCGGCTCGGACATCGGGGTGCGGCTCCCTGCCTGCTCTAAGGGGACGTGGGAAATCAGGTGCTCAGAAGGGGGGCTTGCTACTCATCCGTAGAGTAGTGGCGTGCCTACCGATCGGCAGTGCGGCGTTTACCACACCTAGGGTGGGTTGCATGACGCCGCGAGATGCAGCAGACGCGAACGACAATCGGTGGTCCGACCTGGACCGTCCGCCGCTCAACGGGGCCGCCCTGCGCAGGGCACTGGTCCGCGACGGCGGCCACGGCGGCCTCTGGTGCGACGTGGAGGTGGTGGAGCGCACCGGGTCGACCAACACCGACCTGGTCGGCATGGTCACCAGCGAACAAGGGGCGGACGAGGGCGCCGTCCTCGTCGCCGAGGAACAGAACGCCGGGCGCGGCCGCTTGGACCGCCAGTGGACGGCACCGGCCCGCTCGGGCCTCTTCTTCTCCGTCGTCCTGAAGCCCGCCGGGGTTCCCGTCACACGCTGGGGCTGGCTGCCGCTGCTCACCGGGGTCGCCGTCGCGACGGCGCTCTCGCGCACCGCCGGGGTCGACACGGCACTCAAGTGGCCCAACGACCTGCTGGTCACCGTGGACGGCGAGGAGCGCAAGGCCGGCGGCATCCTCGCCGAGCGCGCGGGCACCGACGCCGTCGTGGTCGGCATCGGCATCAACGTGTCGCTGCGCGCCGACGAGCTGCCCGTGCCGGGCGCCGGATCACTGGCGCTGGCGGGCGCGACGACCACGGACCGTGACACCGTGCTGCGGGCCGTGCTGCGTTCCATCGAGCAGTGGTACGGGCGCTGGCGCGACGCGGCGGGCGATCCCGCCGCCTCCGGCCTCCAGGCCGCGTACGCGGCCGGGTGCGCGACGCTCGGGCGCACGGTGCGGGCCGAGCTGCCCGGAGGCCGGTCGATCGTAGGGGAGGCGGTGGCCGTCGACGGGGACGGGCGGCTCGTCATCGCGACGGAGGACGGCGTGCAGGAACCGGTGGGGGCCGGGGACGTGGTGCATCTGCGAGCGGTGTGAGGGGATGGGTCTGCGAGCGGTGTGAGGAGATGGCCCCGCGAGCGGTGTGACGGGTTGGGTCGGGAGCGTGGAAAGGGACGGCTCGGGGCCGTGCGACGGCATCGGGCGGTGGGCGGTGCGAGCCCTCGGCACCGTCTCCGACCTCGGTCCCGCCATCGGGAGTGAGCCAGCGCACACCTGCCGTAGAGTTGAGCGCGGTCGATACCTGACCACGGCAGATCGGAAGGGCAGCAGGAGTGACCGTCGACGACACCGGCTCCGGCACGGGTGCCCACCCCGCCCCCGACGGCGAGCCGGGCCGTACCGCCGGGCCGGTCACGGACGCGACACCCGCACGGGCCGCCGCGGACGGCGACGCCCGGCAGGACGCCCGTCCCGACGCCGGGACCGGCACCCGCCCGGAGGACCGCTTGGACCACCGCCCGGAAGACCGCTCGGACGCGGGAACCGGCATCCGCAGGGACGACCAGTTCGACGTGGGGAGCGACATCCGCAGGGACGACCGCAGGGGCGACCGGGCCGACGCACGGCCGGACGTCCGGCCCGACGCGCGGCACGAGGCGAACGGCCGGGTGGACCCCCAGGCCGAGCCGGACTCCGGGGAGGACCCGCTCGCGCTGCGCCTGGAGGGGCTCATCCTCGGCGCCGAGCGGCGCTACACCCCGTTCCAGGCGGCCCGCAGCGCGGGCGTCTCCATGGAGCTGGCCTCCCGCTTCTGGAGGGCGATGGGCTTCGCCGACATCGGCCAGGCCAAGGCGCTGACCGAGGCCGACGTACTGGCGCTGCGCCGCCTCGCCGGTCTCGTCGAGGCGGGCCTGCTGAGCGAGGCCATGGCCGTCCAGGTCGCCCGGTCCACCGGGCAGACCACCGCCCGTCTGGCCGAATGGCAGATCGATTCCTTTCTGGAGGGTCTGACCGAGCCCCCGGAACCGGGGATGACGCGCACCGAGGTCACGTACCCCCTGATCGAACTGCTCCTGCCCGAGCTGGAGGAGTTCCTCGTCTACGTCTGGCGCCGACAGCTCGCCGCCGCCACAGGCCGGGTCGTGCAGGCGGCGGACGACGAGGAGATGGTCGACCGCCGTCTCGCCGTCGGCTTCGCCGACCTGGTCGGCTTCACCCGGCTGACCCGCCGCATGGAGGAGGAGGAGCTCGGCGAACTCGTCGAGGCCTTCGAGACCACCGCGGCGGACCTGGTGGCGGCCCACGGGGGCCGGCTCATCAAGACGCTGGGTGACGAGGTGCTCTACTCCGCGGACGACGCCGGTGTCGCCGCCGAGATCTCGCTCCGTCTGATCGAGACGATGGCGAACGACGAGACGATGCCGGAGCTGCGCGTCGGCATCGCCTTCGGCACGGTGACCACCCGGATGGGCGACGTGTTCGGTACGACCGTGAACCTGGCGAGCCGCCTCACGTCGATAGCGCCGCGCGACGCCGTCCTCGTCGACGGTGCCTTCGCGGAGGAGCTGACTCGCACGGGTGACGCTCCCGCCTCCGAGGCGGAGGCCGCCGAGGCCGCGGCCACGGCGGAGAAGGAGGGCGAGGAACCCCCCTCGTACCGCTTCGCGCTCCAGCCGATGTGGCAGCGGCCCGTGCGTGGACTCGGCGTCATCGAACCGTGGCTGCTGGCGCGCCGGGCCGACGAGACGTAGCACTTCCCGTCAGCCGAGCGGCGCCGAGCCGAGCCGCCCCGGGTTATGCCTGCCCGCGCCGGTTCCGGGCCCGGTCGGTGGGGTCGGGGTCGGTACGCGCCCCGACCCGGTGCCCGCCTGGCCGGGTCATTCGCCGTGGCCCGGTGACAGCAACCCGTTCACGCAGATTCCTACGATCGGTACGCAGACGTTCGGCGGCTGGTGCGGCGGCGCCGGTGCGGGGGTGGTCGGGGACGGCGGCGTCGTGTGCCGCGGGGCCGCGGTGGTGGGGGAGGCCGTCGGCGTCGATCGCGGTGGCGGTGGTGTGGTCATGGGGGCTGTCGGGATGCCCGTGCTGCCCGGTGCGGTGGTGACAGGGGCCCCGCCGCGGGCCGCCGGGATCACGACGGGGGTCGTCGGGATCGACGCCGGGAGCCGGCTCGCTTCCGAGGTGGGCGCCGGGCTCGTCCCGCCCATCGCGGCGCTCGCCGGTGCGGCCCCGGGGTGCGAGGGCGAGGGCATGGCCTCGACGGTGGGGGCGGCGTCGCCCGCCGCGTCGGTGTCCGTGGCCGTCGCGACCGGCTCCGCCTCCGCGTTCCCTCCGGCCCCGGTCACCGACTCCGGTGTCATCCGCGCGAGGCTCAGCACTCCCGCGGCGAGCGCGAGTCCCCCTACGGCGAAGAGCACCCGGCGCGGCCGGGGTCGCCGGTGCCGGCCCCGGCCGGCACGGAGCCGGACGGGTGCGGGGTCGGTGTCGCCGGGTGCGAGCGCGGGCCCACGGACGCCGGCCGACCGCGGCGCCGGAACGATCCCTCGCCCCCGACCAGCGCCGTCGCCCCCGACTTCCGCCCTCTGGGCGCCTGTGGCGGCCCCGGCTCCCGCCCCACCGCGAGCGCCCGCCGCGGCTCCGGCCTCAGACCTCGGGGCGCCTGTCGCGACTCCGACCGTCACCCTCGGGGCGCCTGTCGCGACTCCGGCTTCCGGCCTCTGAGTGTTTGTCGCGGCTCCGGCCTTCGCCTTCTGGGCGCCTGTCGCGGCCCCGGCTCCCGCCCCACCGTGGACGCCCGCCGCGGCTCCGGCCTCAGACCTCGGGGCGCCTGCCGCCGCTCCGGCCTCGGGCCTCTGAGTGCCTGCCGTACCCCCGGCCTCCGGCCTCTGGGCTCCTGTCCTCGCCCCGGTCCCGCGTGCGTGCATCGTCGTCGCAGCGGACTCTCGTGCCTCCGTGCCCGCTGCCGTCTCGGCCCCTTGCTCTGGAGCTCGTGCGCCTGTCGCGGCTCCGGCCTCCGGCACCTGAGCGCCTGCCGTGGCGCCCGCCGTCAGCCCCCTGGGTACGGTGGCCCAGACTTTTGAGGCCCTGACCGGCATGGCCCCGGCCTCCCCGGAGCCGGTCGCTCCGGAATCGGTCGCTCTGGAGTCGGTCGCTCCGGAACCGGGCTTCGTGGCTCCTGTCTTCGCAGCCCGTGTGCCCAGGTCACTGGGCTCAGCGACGCCGACGTCCGTCGCCCGGGCCTTCCCGGTGCCGGCCGCCGGTGCGGGGCGGGTTGCCGTGACCTCCGCGCTGCTCGCCGTCATGGCGCGGGTTGCCGTGACCGCCGCGTCGGCGCGGCCCGTCTTCGCGGCCTCGGCCGTCGTGGCCCCCGCTGCCGGCACGTCGTTCTCCGTGGCGGCGGCCTGGGCGGTGCCCGTCCGCACCGTGGTCGTTCGCACGGTGGGCGAGTTCAGGGCGCCGAATGCGGTGGTACTGGGCGGCTCGGGGGCGGACATCGCCCTGCTGAGCGGCGTGACGCGGATCCAGCGGGTGTCCGCCGGTGAGGCTTCGGTCGCCGTGGCGTCGGCCGCTGAGGATCCGGCCGTCGTGGAGCCGGACCGCTGGGGGCCCACTGTCATGGAGAGAGTCGCCGCCGAACTCGACGGTGCCGCCGTGCCGGTCGGTGGCGGGCAGCCCGGCGAGGCGTCGGGCACGGTGGCCTCGGACGGCCTCGGGGCCGGCGGTCGCGTGAGTGTGGACCGCGGGCCCGGCCGGGTGCTGGTGGCCTGCGGTGTTTCGCGGTTCGTCATGGTCGTCCCTCCCCGGTGTGCCGGTGTCCCGAATGCGCTGTGGCGGTGCGCAGGTTATGCGCGGTATAGGGGCAGGCAAACGGAGTTGGGCGGGATGTCACTCGAACGAGGAAGTACGAGAAGGCGCGGCGCGAGGGGGCGGGTTTCGCCGGACGGCCTCGGCTGCGATGATCGGAGCGTCGATTGTTAACCCGCGTTAACCGGGAGGGTGTCATGGCGGAGCAAGGGGCGGAGCGAGGCGCGGAGCAGGGAGCCGGGCACGGGACGGAGCCCGGCGAGCGGAGGTTCGGCGAGTTCGTCGCCGTACGGCGGCACGGCCATGTCGCCGAGCTCGTCCTCGATCGGCCCAAGGCCATGAACGCCGTGTCCACGGACATGGCGCGTTCGATCGCCGGTGCCTGCGACGCCCTCGCCGCCGACCGGGACGTACGCGTGGTCGTGCTCACCTCCACCCATGAGCGTGCCTTCTGCGTCGGCGCCGACCTGAAGGAGCGCAACTCCTTCACCGATGCCGAGCTGGTGCGTCAGCGGCCGGTCGCGCGAGCCGCGTACACCGGTGTCCTGGAGCTCCCGATGCCGACCGTCGCCGCCGTGCACGGCTTCGCGCTGGGCGGCGGGTTCGAGCTGGCGCTGTCCTGCGACCTGATCGTGGCCGACCGTACGGCGGTCGTCGGACTGCCCGAGGTGTCCGTCGGCGTGATCCCCGGAGGCGGCGGTACGCAGCTGCTGCCGCGCCGCGTCGGTGCCGCGCGCGCGGCCGAGCTCATCTTCTCGGCGCGGCGTCTGGAGGCGGCCGAGGCGCGGGAGTCGGGGCTGGTGGACGAGCTGGTGGAGGCGGGGCAGGACAGGGTGGAAGCCCTTGCCCTGGCGGCCCGTATCGCCGCGAACTCTCCGGTCGGACTGCGCGCGGCCAAGCGTGCCCTGCGTCTCGGTCACGGACTCGACCTGCGCGCCGGTCTGGAGGTCGAGGACGCGGCCTGGCGGTCCGTCGCCTTCTCCGGGGACCGGGCGGAAGGGGTCGCCGCGTTCAACGAGAAGCGCAAGCCGCAGTGGCCGGGGCAGTAGCCCCTCCCTGATCCGCCGCTCCCCGGTTCGGTCCCCAGCACGGTCCACGGTCCGCTCCCTCGTTCGGTCCTCTCGGTCCGGACCCCTGTTCGCCCTAGTAACGTCTCAAATATGGGCAAATATCCCTAGCCTGGGGTGATGGGTGAGGACAATCGGCTCAGGGCCGTGGTGACGCTGGCGCAGGGGATGGCGGCGGCGCACACCCCGCGGGAGTCGTGGCGGGCCGCGGCGCTCGGCGCAAGTCACGCGCTGGCCGGGAGCTTTGCCGCGCTCTCCGTGTGGGAGCGTGAACTCGGCCGGCTGCGAGTGCTCGCCAACGTCGGCGACCTCGCCCCGGACGAGGACGAGTTCCCTGACGGGGAGGCCTACCCGGTGCACCAGTTCCCGGAGATCACCGAGTTCCTGCACGAGCGGTGGGCGGGTGGCGGCGGGCCCAACGCCTGGGTGGAGACCGCCGACGGCCCGGCGGCCGGCCCCGCCGGGTACTGCCATCAGCGTGTCGCCGCGCTGCGCAGACGCGGGCGCGGCTGCTGTGTCGTCGCGCCGATCCTGCTGCACGGACGGGCCTGGGGCGAGCTCTACGTGGCCCGTCCGGCCGGCGCCCCCGTCTTCGGCCGGGCGGACGCCGACTTCGCGACCGTCCTCGCCTCCGTCGTCGCCGCGGGGATCGCCCAGACCGAGCGTCTGGAAGAGGCCCGGCGCCTCGCCTACACCGACGCCCTGACCGGACTCGCCAACCGCCGCGCCGTGGACGTACGTCTCGACGAGGCCATCGAGCGGCACAAGGAGGACGGGGCAGTCGTCAGCCTCGTCGTCTGTGACCTCAACGGGCTCAAGCGCGTCAACGACACCCGGGGGCACGCCGTCGGCGACCGGCTCCTCGAACGGTTCGGGTCGGTGCTCTCGCTGTGCGGAGCGATGCTCCCGGGCACCCTCGCCGCGCGACTGGGCGGCGACGAGTTCTGTCTGCTGGCGGTGGGCCAGCCGGCGGACGACGTGGTCCGTATCGCCGACGAACTCTGCCGCCGGGCAGCCGAGTTGGAGCTGGGGGAGGGGGTGGCGTGCGGGGTCGCCTCGACCGAGGACCCGATCGGCCCCGTACGGTCGGCGCGCCGGCTGTTCCGGCTGGCGGACGCGGCCCAGTACCGCGCGAAGGCAGTCCGGGCCGCGAAGCCCGTGGTCGCCGGGCGCGAGGGTCCCGACGATCCCGTCGTACGCCTCGCGGACGCGCCGTCGCCCACGGCGGGCGAACGCCGCAGGTTCCGCGGGCGGCACGACCGGCCGCATGCGTGATGGCGATGCGACCGGCCGCATGCGTGATGGCGTCAGCGACGAGCCTTGTACGTCGTGACGCCATGAGCGGGCTCGCCGGTGGCCGGGACCCCGTCCGTGAGGGGCGCGGGCGTCCGCTGTGACGTACCCCGGGGTAAGGGGTCAACCGGCCGCCCGCTAGTGACATCATCGAATTCACTGCGTACGCTCCTGAATATGGATATGCACACTGTGGTGGTGGGGACGTCCGGAGTGACCGCGTCCGACGTTCTCGCCGTGGCGCGCGACGGCGCCCGGATCGAGCTCTCCGGTGAGGCGGTGGCGGCCCTCGCCGCGGCCCGCGAGATCGTGGACGCGCTGGCCGCGAAGCCGGAGCCCGTCTACGGCGTCTCCACCGGCTTCGGCGCCCTGGCGAGCCGGCACATCAGCCCGGAGCTGCGCGCCCAGCTGCAGCGCAACATCGTCCGCTCGCACGCCGCCGGCATGGGCCCGCGCGTCGAGCGCGAGGTCGTCCGCGCGCTGATGTTCCTGCGGCTCAAGACCGTCTGCTCCGGGCACACCGGTGTGCGGCCCGAGGTCGCGCAGACCATGGCGGACATCCTGAACGCCGGCATCGCCCCGGTCGTCCACGAGTACGGCTCGCTCGGCTGCTCCGGCGACCTGGCACCGCTGTCCCACTGCGCCCTGACCCTGATGGGCGAGGGGGACGCAGAGGGCCTCGACGGAGTCGTGCGGCCCGCGGGCGAGCTGCTCGCCGAGGCCGGGATCGCCCCCGTCGAGCTGCGCGAGAAGGAGGGCCTCGCCCTCCTCAACGGCACCGACGGCATGCTCGGCATGCTGGTCATGGCCCTCGCCGACCTGGAGATGCTGTACAAGTCGGCCGACGTCAGCGCCGCGCTCTCCCTCGAGGCGCTGCTCGGCACGGACAAGGTCCTCGCCCCCGAGCTGCACGCCATCCGCCCGCACCCCGGCCAGGGTGCCAGCGCCGCCAACATGCTGGCCGTGCTGAAGGGTTCGGAACTCACCGGCCACCACCAGGACGGCGCCCCGCGTGTCCAGGACGCCTACTCCGTGCGCTGCGCCCCGCAGGTCGCCGGAGCCGGTCGCGACACCCTCGCGCACGCCCGTACCGTCGCCGAGCGCGAGCTGGCCTCCGCCGTCGACAACCCGGTCGTGCTGCCCGACGGCCGTGTCGAGTCGAACGGCAACTTCCACGGCGCCCCGGTCGCCTATGTCCTGGACTTCCTCGCCATCGCGGCGGCCGACCTCGGCTCCATCGCCGAGCGTCGCACCGACCGGCTGCTCGACAAGAACCGTTCGCACGGCCTGCCGCCGTTCCTCGCGGACGACGCCGGCGTCGACTCGGGCCTGATGATCGCCCAGTACACGCAGGCCGCGCTGGTCAGTGAGATGAAGCGGCTCGCTGTACCGGCGTCCGCGGACTCCATCCCCTCCTCCGCCATGCAGGAGGACCACGTCTCCATGGGCTGGTCGGCCGCGCGCAAGCTGCGCACCTCGGTGGACAACCTGACCCGCATCGTGGCGATCGAGCTGTACGCCGCCACGCGCGCGATCGAACTGCGCGAGGGCCTGACCCCGGCCCCGGCGTCGCGGGCGGTCATCGACGCTGTCCGTGCGGCCGGCGTCCAGGGTCCCGGCCCGGACCGCTTCCTCGCCCCCGACCTGGCGGCGGCGGACGCGTTCGTACGCGCCGGTGGCGTGGTGGCCGCGGTGGAGCCGGTCACCGGTCCGCTGGCCTAGGACCGGTCCCAGGACCTGCGTCGATGGCGTTCCGTCGTACGTGGGCCGGGTGTGTCCCGGCCCACGTACCTCGCCTCGCACCCTCGCCTCAGCGTGTGCTACTGTCTCATTGATACGTTTTTGGTACCCATTTACTTTGTGCGCCTGATCGGAATCCTCCGCAGGCGCGTTTTGTTTTACCGGCATCTCCGGCATTACCCGGTGCATCTCCGGATGGGGGCCCACTACCTGTTCAGGAGAACAACATGGCTACTGGCACCGTGAAGTGGTTCAACTCGGAAAAGGGCTTCGGCTTCATCGAGCAGGACGGCGGCGGCCCCGACGTCTTCGCCCACTACTCGAACATCGCCAGCTCCGGCTTCCGTGAGCTCGTCGAGGGCCAGAAGGTCTCCTTCGAGGTCACGCAGGGCCAGAAGGGCCTGCAGGCGGAGAACATCCTCCCCGCCTAGTTCGAGGCGCGCTTTTCCAGAGCCGGGTCCCGCCCCTTCGGGTGCGGGTCCCGGCTCAGCGCTGTGACAGCTCATGCAGTCGGTGAGCGCTGTGTGTGCAGTCCGTGGGGCCCAGGAAGGAAATCCAGATCCAGCATGACTCGATCCGAACGTCCCGTCCGTAAGCGGCCGGAAAACGCACGCGCCGCACAGACCGGCGGCTCAGCGAAGAGCGCAGGCCGCGGCGCGGGCCGCGGTGGCGCCCCCCGCAAGGTCGCGCCGCCGCAGGAGTTCTCCCTGCCCGAGACCGTCACACCGGCGCTGCCCGCCGTCGAGTCCTTCGACGCGCTGGACATGCCGGCCGCCCTGACGAAGACCCTCGCGGCCCAGGGTGTCACCGATCCCTTCCCGATCCAGGGCGCCACGCTGCCCAACTCCCTCGCCGGGCGCGATGTGCTCGGCCGGGGACGCACCGGCTCCGGCAAGACGCTCGCCTTCGGGCTCGCTCTCCTCGCCCGCACCGCCGGCCGCCGTGCCGAGCCGAGGAACCCGCTCGCGCTCGTCCTCGTCCCCACGCGCGAACTCGCCCAGCAGGTCGACGACGCGATCACGCCGTACGCCACCGCCGTCAACCTGCGCGTGACCACGGCCGTCGGCGGGATGTCGATCGGCCGGCAGGCCGGCACGCTGCGCCGCGGTGTCGAGGTGCTCGTGGCCACTCCCGGGCGACTGAAGGACCTCATCGAGCGGGGCGACTGCGCCCTCGGCCAGGTCGCGATCACCGTGCTGGACGAGGCCGACCAGATGGCCGACATGGG
Organism: Streptomyces rhizosphaerihabitans; assembly: GCF_025399795.1. Taxonomy (GTDB): domain Bacteria; phylum Actinomycetota; class Actinomycetes; order Streptomycetales; family Streptomycetaceae; genus Streptomyces; species Streptomyces rhizosphaerihabitans. The sequence continues at coordinate 10,082 of NZ_JAODTZ010000002.1, forward strand.
CTTCATGCCGCAGGTCACCGCGCTGCTCAAGCAGGTCGAGCCGGGCGGCCAGCGGCTGCTCTTCTCGGCCACGCTCGACAAGAACATCGACCGGCTCGTCAAGATGTTCCTCACCGACCCCGTGGTCCACTCCGTGGACCCGTCCGCGGGCGCGGTGACGACCATGGAGCACCACGTGCTGCACGTCGCCGACGAGACCGACAAGAAGGCGGTCGCGATGCGGATCGCCGCCCGCGACGGCCGGGTGATCCTCTTCGTCGACACCAAGCGCGGCGCCGACCGCTTCACCAAGCGGCTGCTCGCCAGCGGTGTCCGGGCCTCCGCGCTGCACGGCGGGCGCAGCCAGCCGCAGCGCAACCGCACCCTCGACCAGTTCAAGAACGGTCAGGTCACCGCGCTCGTCGCCACCAACGTGGCGGCCCGCGGCATCCACATCGACGACCTCGACCTCGTGGTCAACGTCGACCCGCCGACCGACCACAAGGACTACCTCCACCGCGGCGGCCGCACGGCCCGCGCCGGAGAGTCCGGCAGCGTCGTCACCCTGGTGCTCCCCGAGCAGAAGCGTGAGATGACCCGGCTGATGGCGGACGCCGGCATCACGCCGCGCACCGCCCGCGTCAAGTCCAGCGACGAGGAACTCGCCCGCCTCACCGGCGCCCGCGAGCCCTCTGGTGTCCCGATCGTCATAGAGGTTCCGCAGCAGGCCGAACAGCCGAAGCAGCGTCCCAAGGCGCGACGCGCCACCGGGGGCGGGGCCAGGCGGCCGTCGGTCGCCGGCAGCGGCACCGCCGGGCGCACGGGCGCCGGGTCGGACGGCCAGGGCCGCCAGCAGCGCGGTGGACGTCCGGGCACGGGTGGCGCCACGGGTGGCGCGGCCACCGGGCGCCGCGCCGACACTGGCGCAGCGGCCGCGGGCCGTCGTACGGAAGCGGGCGGCAGCGCCGGGCGTCGTACGGAATCCGGCGGTGGCGCGGGCCGTCGTACGGAGGCCGGCGGTGGCGCGGGCCGTCGTACGGAGGCCGGTGGCGGCGCGGGTGCCGGTCGCTCCGGCGGTCGCGGGCGCGCTCCGCAGCGTGGTGGCCAGAGCGGCGGCCAGAGCGGTGGCGGCCGCAGGGCCGCCTGACCGGATCGGATCCGTTCGGCTTTCGCCGCGGCCCCGCGCCCCCTTCGGGGCGCGGGGCCGCGGCATGTGCGGGCTTTGCCCGCGGCGGGTCGGGCACGCGCGGCGACGGTGCGCGGCTCTCCCGCGAGGTTCCCCGTACCCGCCCACCCGCTCACCGTTCGCCGCTCCCCGTTCGCGGACCGCGGGCTCGTACCCGAGCGGTGTGTGCGGGCGGGCGGTGCCCGGTCGCGTCACCGGAACCGTAGGTCACCGCAGTTGAACTGCCGGTCGCTGCGGCGGAACCGTCCGTCGCGGTGCGCGGACGCTCCCTCATGTGGACGGGGTCGGGCGCCGTGCCGCGGGGGTTCAGACGTCGCCGAGGAAACCCGGGTCCACGCCGTCCAGCTTGATGGCGAAGTCCCGGTGCAGGCTGAGGAGTTCGGCCAGCGGCACCGCGCGACGGCTCGTCGACATGAGGTCCCGACGTGCCTGCGCCGACCACAGGAACGGCATCACCGACAGCCCCTGGGTGCCCGTCAGGGCACCGGACTCCGCGCGCCAGCCGGGCCACCGCAGGGTGTCGTAGAACTGGTCCGTTCCCTCGCGGAGGAGCCACTGGAGCCATGCCCCGTGCCCCACTTCGAGCGCCTCCCACTTCAGTGAGTCCGGCGCGAAGTACACGACCTCACCGGGATGCCCGGGACGCCCCACGGACTCAGGGTCGGCGCCGTTGAGGACGAACACCCCACCCAGTACGTCGTGGCCGACGACCAGTCCGCCGTCCCGCGGGCGCCAGTCCGGGTCGAACCGCTCGGGGAACTCGTTGACCTCGGCCAGCGAGGGAAGGTCCGTCGAGCCGCCCGGCAGTCCGGCCGACAGGTCCTCGGCCGGACTGCCGTAGATCCGCAGCCAGCCGCTGTCCAGCACCACACCACCGCAGTTGAGCACCATCCCGCCCAGCCAGGACCGCGCGGTGATCTGCAGTTGGTGCAGGCTCGCGCGGCCCAGTCCGGGGTCCACCGGAGGTATTTCCATGGACACCCCGCTGGCGGCGAGCGCCTTGGACAGCAGTGGCCAGGCCGGTTCCTCGACGTCGGTCAGCTCGCTCAGCTTTCGCATGGCTTCCCTGTGGGTCGTCCGGAGCGCGGTCGATGCGCTCAGTAGGCAATCATGCGCTCACGGCGCACGGAATACGTCACGAATCCGGCGCCCAGGCAGAGGAAGAGCGTGCCGCCGACGAGATAGGGCGTCGTGTCCACGGCGCCGGTGTCGGCGAGCCGGGTCCCGTCACCGCCGGACAGCGCGTGCGGCCCGGAGTCCGACTCCGTGGAGATCCGCGTCGTGGCCGTGACGGTCGGTGCGGACGTCGGCGCCGTCGCGCTCGGAGTGGGTACGTCCTGGGTCGCGTTGGCGGACGGGACGAACCACAGGGCACCCAGGAGGGTCCCTGCTGCGGTAGCGGTCAGCAACGATCGACGTGCGGCGGACACGAAATATCGATCCCCTTGTGGCGCTTGCGAATTGGCCGTGTGGGGCGATGCTAATGAAAGGCGCGGGTCGGGGGAAAGTCGCGCATCCCACGGGCCGTACGCTCCCTCCCATGAGTACCCCTGAGACATCACAGTTTGTCCGGCTTCGCGTCGAACTCGTGCTGGAGATCGACGACGCCGACGCCGTCACCAAGGCCGCGCTGCGCCGGATCGGCGACGACGCGGACATGCCGGCCGATGAACGGTCGCACGCCGAGGGCGCAGTGACGGAAGACACGGCCGAGGCTCTGGCCTATCTCGTCGACCCGTTCGACCTGGTCAGCGAGGTGCCCGGGATCGAACTCGCCCAGGCGTCCTGGAGCAGTGAGCCCGTTGACTACGATCCCGATTCGCCGGATTGGGACATCGACGAGGATGATGCTGACGAGGACGACGAGGAAGACGTGCGCGGCTGACGCGGTTCGGGGAAAGTGTGACCCCGGTCGGCAACCGCCGTCCGGGGTTTCCTCGTCTCCGATGACGCACCGGCCACCTCCGCACCACTTCAGTACGTCTGTCCGCGTGTCCGCGCACGGCGAAACGTGGCGTGGGACACACTTCCGCGGGAAGTGGAACGGGGCGAACCGGTTGCGGCGTTGAGTGTACTTACGGGGGCTCTCCCGTGATCCTTTCGGGATTAGGCAACGATGGAGAAGCGTGTGATGACGGACAGTAAGCGGCGCAAGCGTCTGATGACCGCGTCCGCACTGCTCGGCGGGGTGCTGGTGCTCTCTGCGTGCAGCGGAGGCGGAAACAAGGCCGGCGCAACGGACGGCGGCGACCCCACGTCGCAGGCCAAGGTCGACGAGGCGGCAGCCAAGAAGACCTCCGAGGCTCTGATCACGATCACGCCCAAGGACGGCTCCGACAACGCCTCGATCAACAACGGCACGGCGGTCACGGTCAGCAAGGGCTCGCTCACGTCCGTCACGATGAAGACCGCCACCGGCACCGCCGTGGCCGGTCAGATATCGGCGGACAAGAAGAGCTGGAAGCCCCTCAACCGGCTGGACCGCGCCACCACGTACAAGATCGCCGCTGTGGCCGCCGACTCCGCGGGCCGCACGGCCAACGAGAACGCGTCGTTCACCACGGTCTCCCCGGCCAACAGCTTCATCGGCAACTTCACGCCGGAGGACGGTTCCACCGTCGGCGTCGGCATGCCGGTCTCGATCAACTTCAACAAGGCGATCACCGACAAGGCCGCCGTGCAGAAGGGGATCACCGTCTCCTCCAGCAGCGGCCAGGAGGTCGTCGGGCACTGGTTCAACGCCAACCGCCTGGACTTCCGGCCCGAGAACTACTGGACCGGCGGCTCCACCGTCACCCTCAAGCTGAACCTCGATGGTGTCCAGGGCGCGAGCGGTGTCTACGGCGTGCAGCAGAAGACGGTCACCTTTAAGATCGGCCGCAACCAGGTGTCCATCGTCGACGCCCAGACCAAGACGATGAAGGTCACCCAGGACGGCAAGGTCGTCAAGACCATCCCGATCTCCGCGGGTGCCCCGGACCACACGACGTACCAGGGCCAGATGGTGATCTCCGAGAAGTTCAAGGAGACCCGGATGGACGGCTCGACGGTCGGCTTCAAGAAGAACGACGGCAAGGGCGAGTACGACATCAAGGACGTGCCGCACGCCATGCGCCTGTCGAACTCGGGCACCTTCATCCACGGCAACTACTGGGGCGCGAAGTCCGTCTTCGGCTCCGTCAACACCAGCCACGGCTGTGTCGGTCTGTCCGACACCAAGGGCGCGGGCGACCCCAACACGCCCGCCGCGTGGTTCTTCAACAACTCGCTGATCGGTGACGTCGTGGTCGTCAAGAACACCGGCGACAAGGCCATCGCCCCGGACAACGGCCTCAACGGCTGGAACCTGGACTGGGCGGCCTGGAAGGCCGGTTCGGCCGTCTGATTTCGAGGCAGCACCCGACGCCGATGCGGCGGCGGCCCCCACGGGCCGCCGCCGCATCGGCGTTTCTCAAAGATTTCTGGGCCCGGCCACAGCCTTCTCATCATTCTCTTATTTCGGCCTTATGCCTTCATCACGCGCCGTACCTAGCTTGCGGCCATGTTCTTCACCTACCTGAGGCGCGAACTGCGCCGCCGCAGAAAGGCGGCCCTCGTCGTCGCCTCCGGGCTCGCCCTGGGCATAGCCCTGGTCATCGTGGTCAGTTCCGTGTCCTCGGGCATGGAGAAGGCCCAGGGCAAGGTCCTCCAGTCGCTGTACGGGCTGGGGACCGACATGACGGTCACCAAGGCCGCCGCGCCGGCCACCAGTACCAGCCAGGGCCCGCGCTTCAACTTCGACGCGAACGACAGCGGTTCCGACAAGGAGCAGAGCAGCGACCGCGTCATGGTCCAGGGTTTCCAGACCCTGGCCTCCTCGACCGTCGCCAAGGTCGACTCGCAGAAGGGCGTCGCGGACGCCGTCGGCGGACTGAGCCTCCGAGTCGTCCGGATCAACGGCCAGTTCACCCGCGGTCAGTTCCAGCAGAACCCCAACAGCGGTAGCGGGCAGCGCGGTCGGGGCGGCGCGCAGCCTTCGCCGCAGGGCACCGTCAAGGGCGGCGGCGCCGACTTCGACGTCAACAACTACTCGGTCTTCGGCACCGACGTCACCAAGCCCGCCCTGGGCCCGCTGACTTCGTCGAAGATCACCAGTGGCCGTACGTTCAAGACCTCCGAGACGAACGCCAAGGTCGTCGTCGCGGACACGTCGTACGCCAAGGAGAAGAAGCTCAAGCTCGGTGGCACCGTCACCATCAAGAGCGTCAAGTACAAGATCGTCGGACTCGCGACACCCGACAGCGGTGACGCGGCGGCCAACCTCTACATCCCGCTCCAGCAGGCGCAGACGCTCAGCGGCTCCAAGAACAAGGTCACCACGATCTACGTCAAGGCATCGGACTCGCAGCAGATCTCCGGCGTCAAGAGCACCATCCAGAAGAACATCTCGGGCACGACGGTCACCACCTCTGCGGACCTCGCGAAGACCGTCTCCGGCTCCCTGTCCACCGCCTCCAACCTCGCCTCGAACGTGGGCAAGTGGCTGTCGATCGCGGTGCTCGTGGCCGCGTTCCTGGTCGCCGGTCTGCTCACCTCCTCCGCTGTCTCCCGCCGGGTGCGCGAGTTCGGCACCCTCAAGGCGCTCGGCTGGAAGTCGAGCCGGGTGACCCGTCAGGTGGTCGGCGAGGCCATCGTCAACGGCCTGGTCGGCGGCGCCCTCGGTATCGCCCTCGGCCTCGCGGGCGCCTATGTCGTCACCGAGATCAGCCCCAACCTCCAGGCACAGCTGGGGAGCACGGGCGGTGGCCAGGGTGGCGGCCCCGGCGGCTTCGGCGGCGGCTTCGGCGGCCCGGGGCGGCAGACCGCCTCCAAGGCCCTCGACGTCGTACTCACCGCGCCCGTCAGTGTCGACACCATCGCCGTCGCGGTCGCACTGGCCGTCGCCGGCGGTCTGATCGCCGGTGCCTTCGGCGGCTGGCGCGCCTCCAGGCTGCGTCCCGCGGATGCCCTGCGCCGCGTCGAATAAGCCCCGCCCCTTACGTACTTACGTATCCCAGGAGTTGCACCATGTACGAACTCAGAGGCGTCACCAAGCGCTACAAGCGGGGCAAGGAAACGATCGACGCGCTCGCCGGGGTCGACCTGACCATCGGAGACGGTGACCGGCTCGTCATCCAGGGCCCCACCGGCGGCGGCAAGTCCACCCTGCTCCAGATGCTCGGAGGGCTCGACCGTCCCACCGAGGGCAGTGTCGAACTCGACGGCACGGACATGGCGAAGCTGTCCGAGGCGAAACTCACCAAGGTACGCAGCGAGAACATCGGCTTCGTCTTCCAGAGCTTCAACCTGATCCCCACGCTCACCGCCCAGGAGAACGTCGAGACCGCGCTCGTACCGCTGCGCGTGAAGGCGAAGGAGCGGCGCGAACGGGCCGCCGCGGCACTGGAGTCCGTGGGGCTCGCCGAGCGGCTCGGCCACCTGCCCGCCGAACTGTCGGGCGGTCAGCAGCAGCGTGTGGCGATCGCCCGCGCCCTGGTCAAGCAGCCCAAGGTGCTGCTCGCCGACGAGCCCACCGGAAACCTCGACGAATCCATGCGCGACGAAATCATGGACGTACTCGAAGCCATGTGGAAGGAGCACGGGCTCACCTTCATCATGGTCACGCACGACTCCTCGATCGCGAAGAAGGCCCCGCGCGTCGCGACGATCCGCAAGGGAAAGATCACCGTCAAGGAGAACGCGGGAGCCTAGCGGGGACGGGCCGACGACCTCGGTCCCCGGTACACCGCGGGGGAAGTGAGCCCGCAGCGAACGGGCCACCGGAAACAGGGCTTCCGGTGGCCGTTCGTGTTTGTGTGGGGACATGACCGTTTCGACAGTCGAATACATCCGCTACCGGATTCCCGAGCAGCAGTCGGCCGAGTTCCTGGCCGCCTACACCCGGGCCGCCGTCCAGCTCGCCGCGGCCCCGCAGTGCGTCGACTACGAACTCGCGCGCTGTGAGGAGGACTTCGAGCACTTCGTCCTGAGGATCACCTGGACCTCGACGGAGGACCACGTCGAGGGCTTCCGCACCTCCGAGCTCTTCCCCGACTTCCTCGCCGAGATCCGCCCCTACATCGGCAGCATCGAGGAGATGCGCCACTACAAGCCGACATCGGTGCGGGGCCGGGGCGCCTCGGTGCCCACCCTCTACGCCTGGGCGGGCGGGGCCGAGGCCTTCACCCGACTCACCGAGGCGTTCTACGACAAGGTCCTCAAGGACGACCTCCTCGCACCCCTGTTCGCGGACCTCGCGCCCGAACACGCCGCGCATGTCGCCCTCTGGCTCGGCGAGGTCTTCGGCGGACCGCCGGCGTACTCCGAAACCCAGGGCGGTCACGGCCACATGGTCGCCAAACACCTGGGCAAGGGCATCACGGAGGTCCAGCGCCGCCGCTGGGTCAACCTCCTCCAGGACGCCGCCGACGACGCGGGACTCCCCACCGACGCCGAGTTCCGCTCCGCCTTCCTCGCGTACACCGAGTGGGGTACGCGGCTGGCCGTCCACTTCTCCGGCCCGGACGCGAAACCGCCGGCGGAGCAGCCGGTACCGAAGTGGACCTGGGGGGCCGCACCGCCGTACCAGCCGTGAGCCGTGAGCCGTGAGCCGTGAGCGGTGGTTCGCGGTTCGTGCCCGTCGCCGGGGCCGTGGTATGCGTTCCGTCCCGTCGTCCTGCCGGTGCGGGGTCGGGAGACGGCCCAGCGTGGGTGCGGTGGCGGGGCGAGGGCTGCCGGGGGGCGGTTACGGGGGACGGCTACGAGGGTGAGGACGTGCCCGCGCGGGTCGCGTCCGTTCCCCACGACGCCAGCAGCCGCAGCGCCTCCGCCGAGCTCGACCCCGGCTCCGCGTGATACGTCACCAGCGCCAGCTCGGTGTCGCCGACCAGCCGGAACGACTCGAACTGCAACGCGAGGTCGCCCACCAGCGGATGCCGGAGCAGCTTCACCCCGTGGCTCTTCTCCTTCACGTCGTGCGTCGCCCACAGCCGCCGGAAGTCCTCGCTCTTCACGGACAGCTCCCCGACCAGCGCGGCCAGCCGCGGATCGTCCGGATGGCAGCCCGCGTCCATGCGCAGCAGGCAGACGATGTCGATCGCCTTCTGCTCCCACTCCACGAACAGGTCACGGTACTTGGGCCTGAGGAAGACCATCCGCGCCCAGTTCCGCTCCTGCGGCGGCAGCTCCGACCAGTCCCCGAAGACGGCCGCGGCCATCCGGTTCCACACGAGCACGTCGGAGCGCCGCCCGGTGATGTACGCCGGGACGCCGTCGAGCGTGTCGAGCAGCTGACGCAGGGCGCCGCGCACCTGCTGCGGCCGGGCCGCCTGCTTCTTCTTGTGCTGCTTGGGCTTCGCGAGGTGCGTGAGGTGGTTGTGCTCGGCATCCGTCAGCCGCAGTGCCCGCGCGATGGAGTCCAGCACCTCCGCCGACACATTGCGCCCGTTGCCCTGCTCAAGGCGCGTGTAGTAGGCGACGGACACTCCGGCCAGCTGGGCCAGCTCCTCGCGGCGCAGTCCGGGCACCCGGCGGTGCCGCCCGAAGTCGGGCATCCCGACGTCCTCCGGTTTCAGCCGGGCGCGGCGGCTGCGCAGGAACTCGCTGAGCTCGGCGCGCCGGTCGAGCGGGTGGGCCGCCTCGCCGACGGGCCCCACAGAGGGCTGTTCATCCATCCGTCCAGTATTCACGGTCGTACGCTGCGGAGCCTGACCCCGCCAGTGGTAGGACCAGCGGACATACGCAGAGCCGTGACCTGGGTGAATCCTGGGGGATCGGGCAGGTTGGTTGCCGTGCCCGACGAAAGACAGCCGGGCACGGTCCACCCCCCTCCCGAGGAGAACCCCGGCATGACCACTGTCGTTGCGTACGCCGCTCCCGCCGCCAAGGCTCCGCTGGAGCGCACCACCATCGAGCGTCGCGAGGTCGGAGAGCACGACGTTCTGATCGACATCAAGTTCGCCGGCATCTGCCACTCCGACATCCACCAGGCCCGTGAGGGCTGGGGAGAGGCCATCTTCCCGATGGTGCCGGGCCACGAGATCGCCGGCATAGTCTCCGAGGTCGGCTCCGGCGTCACCAGGTTCAAGGTCGGCGACCGTGTGGGCGTCGGCTGTCTGGTCGACTCCTGCCGCGAGTGCGACAACTGCAAGGCCGGTCTGGAGCAGTACTGCACCGGCGGCGGCGTGGGCACGTACAACTCCGTCGGCAAGGACGGCGAGCCCACCTACGGCGGCTACTCCGAGAAGATCGTCGTCGACGAGAACTACACCCTGCGCATCCCCGACGGCATCTCCCTCGACGTGGCCGCGCCGCTGCTCTGCGCCGGCATCACCACGTACTCCCCGCTCAAGCACTGGAACGCGGGCCCCGGCAAGAAGGTCGCCGTCCTCGGCATGGGCGGTCTCGGCCACATGGGCGTCAAGATCGCCCACGCGCTCGGCGCGGAGGTCACGGTCCTCTCCCAGTCGCTGCGCAAGAAGGACGACGGGCTGAAGCTCGGCGCCGACCACTACTACGCCACCAGCGACCCGGAGACCTTCAAGGAACTGCGCGGCACGTTCGACCTGATCCTCTCCACCGTCTCCGCCCCGCTGGACCTGGACGCCTACCTCGCCCTGCTGCGGACGGACGGCGCCTTCGTGAACGTGGGCGCACCCGAGGAGCCGGTCCGGCTGAACCTCTTCTCGGTGATCGGTGGCCGGAAGACCCTCGCGGGCTCCGGCATCGGCGGCATCCAGGAGACCCAGGAGATGCTGGACTTCTGCGCCGTGCACGGCTTCGGCGCCGAGATCGAGCTGATCGAGGCGTCCGGGATCAACGAGGCGTACGAGCGGGTGCTGGCGAGCGACGTCCGCTACCGCTTCGTGATCGACACGGCCACGATCCAGTCGATGGGGCCTGCCTGATACTCATGGCCTCCGGGCGCCGTTCCGGTCGTACGACCGGAACGGCGCCTTCGTGCTTCCGATGTGAGGTGACCTGCGCTGATACCCCGGGAGGGCAGCCCTCGCAGGATGGATGTGCGGGACGGCGATTACTGGATAGAGTCACCCTTTTACACATGGTTGTGGGGGCAGCCAAGGGGGCCTCTGGGCTGCCGACATCGGGGGAGGGCCCGCAGCACATGAGTCGTCGCTCTACTGGTTTCGTCGGCGTCTGGGCCGAGGTCCAACGGCAGCAGCAGCGCCAGCTGGAGCTCGACGCCAGAAGGCGGAGGCAGGAAGAACAGCAGGCCCGGGCCCACCAGCGGCGAGCCGCCCAGGAGTACCGCGAGTACCGGCAGGCGGAGGCCCAGCGCCGTACCGAAGAACTGGACGCGCAGGTCGCCTCACTGCAGGGCCTTCTCACCGCGGGCTGCCGTGCCCCGGCCTTCCGGGCCGCCTCACTCCTGCGCCCCGAACAGATCCAGCCCTTCGCCCCGGGGCCGCTGGCGCAGCCGGTGGTCATGCCGGACATCGGCCAGTACCAGGCGCAGAGCGGCTGGACCGCGAACCGCCGGGCACAGGCGCAGGCCGAGGCGCAGGCGCGGTTCGAGCGGGACTGGCACGCGGCCCAGGCCGCCGAGGCGCACCGGCAGCGGCAACTGGCCTCGTACCAGCGGGAGTACCAGCAGTGGGCCGATGCCCAGCTGGCGGACGTACGCCGCCACAACGCCGGTGTCGTCGACGTGTCCGAAGGGGTCCGCCGCAGGGATCCCGACTCCGTGATCGAGTACTTCTCCGCCGCTCTCTACTCCTCGTCGGCGTGGCCGGAGGGCTTTCCGCGGCAGATCGCCGCCGCCTATGACCCGGCGGCCGGGCAGCTGGTGCTCGACTGGGAGCTGCCCCCGTACCACGTCGTCCCCGAGACGAAGTCCGTCCGGTACCTGTCCGGGGCCGATCAGGACAAGGAAACCCCTCGCCCGGTGACCCAGCGGCGGAGCCTGTACCGGGAGGTTCTCGCCCAGTGCGTGCTGCTCGTGCTGCACGAGCTCTTCGGAGCCGATGAACAGGGTGCACTCGAATCGGTGGTCCTGAACGGCTTCGTGGACGGACACGACCCCACGACGGGCCGACCGGGCCACATCTTCCTCACGACGGTCATGGCCTCCCGCTCCTCGTTCCTCGAACTGCACCTGGCGCAGGTGGACGCGGGCAGCTGTCTGGCCGACGGACTGCGCGGGCAGCTCTCGGCCCGGCCGGACCAGCTCACTGCCGTACGGACGGGCCGACGGCCGCAGGATGTCGGCAACCGCGTCGTCGCCCACGGCAGCGACGAGGAACCCGATCTGTACGCCATGGATCCGATCGCGTTCGAGGAACTCGTGGCGGACCTCTTCCGGGCCATGGGGATGCAGGCGGTGACGACCCAGCGCTCGAACGACGGCGGCGTGGACGTCGACGCGCTGGACCCGGCACCGATCCGGGGCGGCAAGATCGTCGTGCAGGTGAAGCGCTACCGGAACACCGTGCCGCCCACCGCCGTACGCGATCTGTACGGGACGGTGCAGGACGCGGGCGCCAACAAGGGTGTGCTCGTGACGACGTCAGGGTTCGGCCCCGGCTCGTACACCTTCGCCAACGGCAAGCCGCTGGAGCTCATCCCGGGACCTGAACTCGTGGACCTGCTGCATCGCCATGGACTGCGGGGAAGGCTGGGCGACGGCGGCCGTCCGCCCGCGGCATCGCCGACGCAACCGTCACGGCCGCAGTCACAGCCGTCGTCACGGCCGTCGACACGGCAGGCACAGCCCGCTCCGTCGACATCTTCGGATCCGCGGACCCGGCCGTCCGACGACCACAACATCCTGGGCATGTCGTGGACCGGCCGCGTCGCCCTGGACGTCTGCGCACTCGTCTGCCGGGGTGGACGTGTCCTCAGCGACGATCACTTCGTCTTCTACAACAACCCGCGGACACCGGACGGTTCGGTGCGCGCACTGCCCGCGGCGCCGCCCGACAAGGCCGCGATCCGCGTCTCCTTCGACGGGCTGCCGGCGGAGGCCGACCGGTTCGTCCTCGTGGCCGCCATCGATCCCGAGGTCAACCCGGACGCCGACCTCTCCGGTTTCACGGACGCCGGCATCCGGCTGCTCGATCCGAACCTGGCCGAACTGGACCGGCTCGACGTCTCCGACGGCCGGCCGGGCGAAACCGCCCTGGTGCTCGGCTCCTTCCGCAGAAGGGCCAACGGGGACTGGAAGTTCGTCCTCGGCGGCAAGGGCTACACGGGCGGGCTGGAAGAACTCGTACGGGACTTCGGCATCGCGGTGGAGTAGGACTTCCGGCGGTCCGCATGCCCGTCGACCGCCCGAGGTTCCCCTGCCTGTCGCAGGGGGACCATCCTTCACAGCCTCCGGAGCCTCACTGCGAGACGACCGCGCCGTCGTAGACGTTGTTCGGGGTGACGATCTGTGTGACGGCCTTGGCGAACAGCGTGGACGGCTCCTGGCCCTGATAGGAGACATCGGTGTTGAGCATGATGACCAGTGTGGCCTTCTTAGAGGGCAGGTAGACGGTCACGGTCTCGTATCCCGGCAGGGAGCCGTTGTGCCCGATCCAGCCGTTGGCGTCGAAGATGCCGAGGCCGTAGGTCGTTCCCGGGAAGCCGGTCGGCAGTGTTTCGAGGCGCTCCGCCTGGGTCTCGGGGCTGAGCAGGCTGCCGGTGGCGACGACCTTGGCCCAGCGGCGCAGGTCCTGCAGGTTCGAGATCATCGCCCCGGCCGCCCAGGCCCAACTGGGGTTCCAGTCGGCGGCGTTCGCGATGTCGCCGCTCAGCGTCTGGTCGGTGTAGCCCTGCGGGTGCGGCTTGGGGAACTCGTTCCCCTTCGGGAACAGCGTGTGACGCAGATGAGCCGGGCGGAGCACCCGCTGGTCGATGAAGTCGCGGAGCTTGTGACCGCTGACCTTCTCGACGACCAGGCCGAGCAGGATGAGGTTGGAGTTGCAGTACTGGAACTGTGTGCCGGGCGCGAAGGTGTTCGGGTGCTTGTAGCCGTACGCGAGCAGTTCCCGCGGGGTGAAGGTGCGCTGCGGGTTGCTCAGCAGGTCGTGTTCGAAGTCCGCGTCGGAGGTGTACGGGAACAGGCCGCTGCGCATCTCGGCGAGCTGACGCAGCGTGATGTGGCGGCCGTTCGGTACGCCGGGGATGTAGCGGGAGATCGGGTCGTCCAGCCGGACCCGGCCGTCGTCGACGAGCTTGAGCAGCGCGGTGACCGTGAAGGTCTTGGTCTCGCTGCCGATCCGGACGTAGGAGTCGACGGACATCGGCTTGCGGGTGGCGGTGTCGGCGACGCCGGTCGCGCGGACGTAGTTCCCCTTGCCCGGCATCCACAGTCCGACGACGACACCGGGGATGTGGGCCTGCGTACGGACGTCCTCGATGGCCTTGTCCAGCCGGGCGCTCAGCTGGGGGCTGAGGCCGTGCTCCGGGGCGTCGTCCTTGCCGTACCCGTCGACGTCCGCTGCTCGGAAGCCTGTTGTGCGGACGCCCGCCCGGTGATCGGCCGCGGCGGGCGTCGCTGCCATCGGGGCCAGCACGGACGCCACGAGCAGTGCCGCGGCGAGCGGTAGGCGGTAGGAGGTACGTCGCATGTCGGGGCGCCTCTTCAGGTTCAGGGGAACGGACGGCAACATCACCATCCACACCCCCGGCAAAGGTCCGGGTCCGATCCGCGTTCCGTCAATTCCACTCAATCGGAGTCGCTGGTGTGGGTGATACGGCGGGCCCCTGTCCGTTCTTCGCGAGCGCCCTTTGCCGTGACGCGAGCGAAGTCGTGCGGGATTCGGGCTAGCGTCCCGTCGGGATCGTTTGGGGGGACGGATGAACGGTTGGGATCGGCTTCGGGAAGGAACGCGGGCAGGTCGTCCGCTGCTTCTGATCGCCGGGTTGTTCGCCGCGGGCACCATCGTGATGTGGCTCGCGGTGACTCATCTCGCCTACGCCACGGGTGTGGCGGGCACGTCCGGGTACCTCCGGGTCGAGGCCTGCTCCTGGAGCTCTGCCGGGGGCCACCGGTATCCGCACTGCCACGGCGTCTTCCGTTCCGTCGACGGGACTGTGGTGGACCCCGATGCCACGATCGACACCAGCCTGTCCGCCGGCAGCACGGTCGCGTTGCAGCGGACAGCCTCCGACGGATACGAGCAGAAAGGTGTCGGCGCGTCGTTCGGGTGGCTGGCGCTCTCCCTGCTCGGCCTGATGGTGCTGGTTCTGGGGACCCTGCTCGTACGCGCCAGGGCGGGCGCGCGTGGCAGACCCCGCGCGCTGCTGGTACTGCTCGGCGTACTGGGCGCCGTGATGCTGCTCAGCGCGTTCATAGGCGGAGTGGCGGGGATGGCCGAGGCGTTCTGAGCGGTGGCCGCAGCCCGCGCACGTAGTGCGACAGGCATGCGTTCCGCAGCCCACTCGAAGCCCTCGCGACGGATCTCGACGGCCAGAACGGTCCCCTGGCCCTCCTTCGTGCCCCAGCCACAGCGATACATCATCCACAGAAAGCTGGGCTTGATCCGTGTCGAGCCTTACTCACAGACCTTTCCATTTCCAGGATGTCCCTGGCTGGACTTGTCGAGGGTCCTGTCAGATGCAAGGGAAGAAGCGCTTTCCAGGTGAAGAGGCGTAGTGGGGCGTACCCGCGTGTCCGCGGCGAGGGCGGCGGCCGCGGGGGCCTCGCAGGCCGGGTCGGTGCTGCTGGTCGAGGCGGTCCGCAGGTCCGGTCCGGACCCGCGATATCGGCGGGACCCACGCCGTGGCGCAAGCAGCGGGCGGTGCACCATCCGGGCAAGATCCTGCTGGACGCGGCCCTGGCCGTAGCGCTCGGCGGTGACTGCCTGGCCGGCATCGGCGTGCTGCGGGCCGAGCCGGGCGTGTCCGGCCCGGTGGCTTCCGATCCGACGGTCTCCCGTCTCGTCGACGTGCTCCCCGCTTCCGGCCCGAAGGCCCTTGCGGCCTGCGGCTGTTCTCTGTTGCCGTGCGGATCGTGAGCACCGGCCGCCACCGCCTGCCGGCCCGGTGGCCACGGACGGGTCCGTTCGCATGCGCTACGGCTTTCGGGTGCTTCTGCTGCGCGATCATGAGACCCGGCGCGTCAGTGCACGTTTCGGCATATTCCGAACTAATCTCCCGGAATTGTAAAAGTCGATCTTCCGTAGATCGCACCCACTCACTCCATCGGAGATGACATGCGCAAGCTTCGCAACGTTGCCGTACTGATCGCCGCGATCGGCAGCATCGGACTCGTGGGCGGCACGGCCCACGCCGGTGGCCACGGCGACGGGTTCGACATCAAGCAGCACTCCTCCTGCAAGTCGCACGACCTGAACCTGGACGTCCTCGGCCAGGTGGGCCTGCTCAACGGCCTGGGCGGCAACCTGCTGGGCGGCGAGGGCAACCCCGGTGCCCAGGTCACCACCATCGGCTCCACCGCGGGCTGCAACAACAGCGCCTTCTGAAGTCCCGGCCGACGCTGAGTCACCGGCCGATAGATGGTCCCGGTCCCGGGCTTCAGGCCCGGGACCGGGACCGGGACCATATGCGTGCGCCGGCAGGGCTCCGAGGTGAGCTTGTTCTGAGCTTGTTCCGCTTCGACGGACACCATCGGTGTGGTGGTCAGGCTGCGATGGGCGCCGACTATGCGGCGCTGTCTGGCCGGCATACCGCACAGCAGGCGGACCGGTTCACCGAAGGACTTCACCCCGTGCCGCTGCGCCCCTTCTGGCTGTGAGCCCCCACGCGTTTCTACGTCGCCCCAGGGCTTGTCCCTGCACGTCTCGGACGAAGGTGACGACAGCTTCAGCATTTGGGCCGGCGCCACTCACCGCAGCGCTCTCGCCCCGCTGGCCGACGCCGTTGACGGCACACGTCGACTACGCCGCCCGACCACATATGGATACGTTCGCAGACATCTGCCCGACCGGTGAGAAGTCGCTGCGGACTGCGACTCCGCCTGTTCTCTACCCCGGGGGCGAGTTGAGGTGCCCGCGAACTACGGCGGGGCCGTCACTGCGGTCCCGCCGGACGGCGAGTCGGCTGTCGCGGTGGGCCGTGGTCGTGGAAGACGTGGAAGTCGTGGAGGCCGCGGGTGGTCAGGAGGGCGGCAGAGGCTGCTCCGTCCAGACCGTCTTGCCGTCGTGGGTGTAGCGGGTGCCCCACCGCTCCGTGAGCTGCGCGACCAGGAAGAGCCCGCGTCCGCCCTCGTCCGTGCTGAGGGCCCTTCGGAGGTGAGGGGACGTGTGGCTGGCGTCGGACACCTCACAGATCAGACAGTGTGTACGGATGAGGCGCAGGGTGACGGGGCCGTCCGCGTACCGGTAGGCGTTGGTGACGAGCTCGCTGGCGACCAGCTCGGTGGTGAAGGCCATGTCCGACAGCCCCCATTCGGCCAGCTTCGCCGTGGCCAGCTCCCTGGCGCGGCCGGCAGCGGTCGCCTCCAGAGGCAGGTGCCAGGTGGCGAAGTTCTCCGGCGGCAGTACCCGGGTACGGGCCATGAGCAGCGCGACGTCGTCGGTGGGGCGGCGGTCCGTGGGCAGCAGCGCTTCGACCACGCCGTCGCACGTGCGCTCCAGAGCGTCGGCACTGTGGGCGAGACATCCCTCCAGGTTCTCCAGCGCGGCATCGATGTCACCGTCGCGCGCCACCAGGAGGCCGTCCGTGTAGAGCGTGAGCAGGCTGCCCTCAGGGAGGTCCAGGTGGTACATCTCGAACGGCAGTCCGCCCAGGCCGAGCGGTGGACCCGCGGGCAGGTCGAGCACGGTCACCTGGCCGTCCGGTGTGGACACCAAGGGTGCCGGGTGGCCGGCGCGTGCCAGGGAGCATTGCCGGGAGACCGGATCGTAGACCGCGTAGACGCACGTGGCCCCGAGCACCTGCTCGATCGCCGACTGGTTGCCCTCGGCGTTCGTCTCCCCCTCGGCGGCCAGCAGACTGACCAGATCGTCCAGCCGGGCCACCACCTCGTCCGGTTCCAGGTCGAGGCTGGCCAGGGTGCGCACGGCGGCGCGCAGGCGCCCCATCGAGGCCGCGGCGTGGATTCCGTGGCCGACCACGTCTCCCACGACGAGGGCGACTCGGGCCCCCGACAACGGGATCACGTCGAACCAGTCACCACCGATGCCCGCCTCACCACTCGCCGGCAGGTACCGGCAGGCCACCTCGACGGCCGGAAGGTCGGACACCGTGCCCGGCAGCAGACTGCGCTGCAGAGTCAGAGCGGCGCTCTGCTGCTGGGTGAAGCGGCGCGCGTTGTCGATACAGACGGCCGCACGCGAGGAAAACTCGTGGGCCACTGCGGCATCGTCGTCCTCGAAAGGCTCCGAATGGCGCACGCGCCACAGGCTCACCACACCCAGTACCAGGCCGCGTGCCATCAGGGGCACCGCGATCAGAGAATGAGCGCCGAGAGCCAGCGCGACCTCGATCCGCCGCCGGTCCATGCCGTACCACTCGGGGCGGAGGGACAGCAGCCGTTCGAGAATCGGGCGACGCTCGGCCAGGCACCGCGCCTGCGGGGACTCCGGAAGGAGCGGGACCACATCGCCCTCCTGGAGCGGGACCCGTGGTTCGGGGGGC
Organism: Streptomyces rhizosphaerihabitans; assembly: GCF_025399795.1. Taxonomy (GTDB): domain Bacteria; phylum Actinomycetota; class Actinomycetes; order Streptomycetales; family Streptomycetaceae; genus Streptomyces; species Streptomyces rhizosphaerihabitans. Next base: position 27,810 of record NZ_JAODTZ010000002.1, read on the forward strand.
GAAAGGGCCACTCTCAGGAGCACACCTGCCATGTCCACGGGCAGTTCGTCACCCAGTGCCACCGGTTTCAGGAGGTCCACCGAGCAGTAGTCGGCCAAGCCGGAGACGGCCACCTCGGCCAGTTCCCGGGCCGTCTGCGTCACGTCCAGTGAGGTTCCGATCCGGGCGCTCGCCTCGTTCAGCAGAGTGAGCCTGCGGCGCGCTCGGTGGCGCTGGGTCACGTCCTCGACCGTCTCCGCCACGCCGAGAACCCGGCCCGAGGAGTCCTCCATCCGGAACGCGGAGACGGACACCATCCGTTCCTGCCCCGGAGCATGGCGTGTGCGCGCCGACTGCTCCGTGAAGATCAACGGCTCGCCGGTCTCCAGGACGTGGCGTACCCGCTCCTCGGCCGGACCCGCGTCCTCGTCGACCAGGAACTCACCGGAACTACGGCCCACCGGCGCCTCGGCCGTGATGCCGCTGGCCTTTTCGATCGCACGGTTGACCCGGATCACCTTCCTGTCCGGGCCGTGGATGGCCAGACCGATCGGGGACCGGTGGTACAGGCCGTCCAGCAGCGCGCGGTCCCGTTGCCAGGCAACGACTTCCGTGGCAGGGGAACCGACCAGGAACCACTCTTGACGATCTCCGTCGCGGGTGATCGCGCGGGCCCGGAAACCCATCTCCACACGCCGTCCGTCGTGGTGCCGGACGGGCAGGACTCCGAACCAGCCCCCTGTCCTCATGGCGTCCACGACGACGGACCGCGCGACAGGCAGGTCACGGGCGTCGACCAGGAGGTCCCGCCACGCCCGTCCGATCACTTCCTTGGCGCGGTAGCCCAGCAGCTCCTGCGCACGTGCGCTCCAGCCGACCACTGTGCCGTGATCGTCGAGCACGGCCGAAGCGGCATGCCCCAGGGCGAACGGATCCTCCGGACTCTCACTGAAATGCATCGAGGGCGTCCCCATAACCACCACTTTGTCTCCGTGACTCCGATGCTCCTCCTCCCGGTCTCCGTCCGCGACTCTCCCGTTCCTCTCGGCTCGGCGGTTCGACAGGAGTGACATGGCGGCGCTCGGCGTGTGCGGGCAAACGCCTGCAGGGAAGGGGGTGGCCACGGCTCGGGACCGCTTCGTCACGGAGGCCGGCGAAGGCGCTTCGGCGGGAGTCGCCATGGCGCGTGTTCACAGCCAGCCCCTTCCGCTTGCCCGAACCAGCCAGGACGACTCGGCCGCGGCACCACCCCAACGACGACGGGGGCCGGGCAGGTCCGTGCTGCCGTGTGCCCCACGGGTCGCAGCCGGCCGTCGGGGAAACCGGGCCGCAAGCACGGGTCCCGTTGAAGTCTGACAACGCGGCTTGACGATCCATGTCAAGCAGCGTTCACAAACCATTCGTCGAGCTGAAGCGGACTTGGATCGTTCCGTCGACCAGCGATCGTGACCGGCCGCCAAGCCGAACGGCGACTATGCGGGAACGCAGCGGGAGCTCGCGAGCAGGGCGCGCAGCGGGGCGGTGTCGGGCGTGTCGGCGACGGCGGCGTCGATGGCGTCGTCCATGCCCTTCTCCCAGGACTCGGGCAGTATGAGTCCAGGCTGCCCCGACCAGGCGATGTCCGGTTTCGCGTATCCGGACTCGACGAGGCGCAGGTGGACCATGCCCGCGAGCCCGTCGAAGACCTTGGGCCGAATGAAGTTGCGGGCGGACGGCCCGGACAGTCGCGTCGCCTGATGCGGTTTGGGCATGCGGTCGGCGACCGCCATCCACAGCAGGCCGCGGTCGAACGCGTCGAGTATCTCTTCCAGGGCGGGCAACTCGTTGTCGGCCACTGCTTCGGTCGTGGCAGTTCGATGTACGGTCGCCGTCCTGCCTGCGCCCTGCGCCGATGAGCGAAGCGCCCTGGCCACGGCGACCCGCAGTGGCCGGGACCAGTCCTCGGCATCGGCGACCGCGCGGGCCATGACGAGGTCGTCCCAACTCATGCGCCGTAGCCGCGCCGCCTCCTGCGACAGCGTGCGCGCCTCCAATGCGACGAACACCCGGTCCAGGTCGTGCAGCAGAGTCAGCGCGGCCGGCTCGTCGGTCGCCTTATCGGGCCGGCCATCGGTGGGCAGCTTCTCGATCAGGGCGATCCGTTCGGCTATCGGCGGGTGTGAGTCGTACTGGTGCGGCCGAGGCGGACGCTGCCCGGAAGAGAGCAGAGCGAGCCGCTCCCCGGTTCGGGCGGCGAGCAGTCGACGGAATCCGCCGTGCACCTCGCCCTCAGGCGGTAGCGCTCCCAGCGACCTACCCATCGCGGCGTACGTCTCCAGGTAGTGGGTGTATGCGGCGGCGAGCACCGGAAGGACGCGTAGTGCAGCGGCCGTCGCGTCACGGCCCGCATGCCGGGCGGCCGTCCGGTCCGCGGCAAGCTCCTGGTGGCGGGCCACGGACTGCGAGGTCCGCAGGAACATCCGGGCGTAGCCGACGTACAGGGCACCGATCGCGTGGTGGAACCGAGTGCTGCCCTCCTGGAAGACCTCCACCGTGTGCAGCAGCGCTTTCCGACCTCGCATCGTGACAGCGCCGAGCCGGGTATCGAGGTTGCCGTAGTGCCCGAACTCGTGGGCGAGGACGGCGCGCAGTTGCGGGACGGTCAGCCCGCCGAGCAGCGGCAGGCCCAGGAGCATGCGGCGTCGTCCGGACAGCAGGCCCAGCAGGCGGCTTTGTTCGGCGACCCCCGCGTTGACCTCGGCGACCAGGTAAACCTCATTTGGCGGCCGTTGCCCCGTCACTTCGGCGGCGGCTCGTATCTGTCTCCACAGCTCGGGCTGTTCCTGTGGCGTGACCGCCACCCCGTGTGGCACCGGGCCCAGACGCCCGGCCCGTAGAAAGGCGAAGAGACCCCGCAGAATCGCCGCCGCCAACAGGACGGTGACGGTCAGAACCATGCCTTCGAACCAGGCCGCCTGCGCGGTGAACAGCCGTGTCATCAGCAGCCAGTCAAGCACCGCGAGGGCCGACAGCAGAACGACTCCCATCAGATGGAAGCCGACCAACAACGTGAACGCACGGACTGCGCGCAGCCGAAACGACATCGAAAAATCCCCCAGCCACATGGTTCAACCAGCCCGAACGGGCCAAAGGCGCTCGCGGATAGTACCCCCGCAGATCACCTACGGTCTGGAAGCGAACCAGACCTCAGCGCTTGGACACGGACGACTCCAGCACCACTGATGCGGTCTGTGAGCGCGGCATGATGGCTCAAGTCAAGGCGCGTTCCCAGCCCTTCCCTGGCAAGCGTTCGAGAGGGTGCTTACTGCTCCCAGGCCATGAGTCCTCGCCGTCGCCCTCCAGCGGGATGGGCGACATGGAGATCATTCCGGGGCTCGGCGTCAGCATGGTGAGGACCGGTGACTCGAGTGCGTACGAGGGTGCTCGGCGTAACCGGGAGGCGAGGCGGGCGGAGGATGCGGAACACTGCGCCAGGTGATCATGATGCAGCCCGTCCTGGAGATGACCACCACTGACGGCTTCGACCTCTGGCCTGTCGCCGAGATCGAGTCGTTCGGCTTCCTGCCGCTCAGTGGCGAGCTGTCACCCGCTGAGGTCGGGACAGCGGTGATGCGCATTGCCGGCTGCAATGACGTCGACCCTGACGGCGATCGTCCGCCTCGGCCGGTCGCCGCACTCGACTCGTTCCTTCACGGACTACTGACGTTCGACATCCTCTTTGCGGCCGGCGGTCTGCGGGTCACCGACGACTCCACGGGCGTCACCTTCCTGCCCGGTTGCTGCGATGGGCTGGAGGACTGGCGTGACTGGCAGCGGTTCGTCGACGACGGCGGCCTGCTCGGGTTCGGCCACGACCCCGTGTCACCGATTGCGGAGCGCTTCGGCAGCGTCGTCCGGCTCACCGTGAATGCCGAGCGGAGCGGCAGCCCGGTGATCGAGCTGTCCGTCACCGAGCTCCGTCACCTGCTTGCCGGTGCCGAGCGCGACCTGGTCGACTTTCTCGCGCTGGCAGCCGGTTGGGCCTCCAGGCAGCTGCCGGCCCACTGCTCTGCCGTCACAGCCGCCCTCGCCCGCGTTCTGGACCTTCCTGCGCCGACCGTACCGCCGGAGCCGTAGGACGGGGCCCGGGAATGTCATCGTGTGCCACGCGGTGACTGTGCGCGCTACCTGCCTAAAGGTCTGTCAGCGCGGCTTGACGATCCATGTCAAGCCGTGTTCGCAGACCTTTCTCGCGAGGCAGCGGAGCCTGTGCACAGGGCTTCGTGGTGTCTGTCCAATTCCGGGGGCACACCGTGTCGGGGTACGTGCGGTGTTCGGCCACGTCAGTACCAGCGGACTTGGCCGGCTGCCCCATGGCCCGTACGGGCGGCGTGGCGGAGAACGCGGAGCGGGCCGTCAACAAGTTCGTCCGCGTCGTGGGCGGGGTCGTCACCCAAGCCGGTCATCCACGCGTGGATTCGCCCGATCGCGTCACGACGTGGGGTTCCGGTCAGGACGAGGGTCTCCTCGACCGCAGGCAGTTGAGCGCGGACTTGCTCGGCATCGAGAAGGAAGTCCCCGAACCGGCCCGGCAGCCGCAGCGTCGCATCGGGACCCATGTGCGTAAGCCAGGGCGGAGAACGGGTCGGCTTTGCGCGCCGTGGCCACGAACAAGCCCTCCCCGATATCGGGGGGAAACTGATCCATGACCGTGTCACGCAGCTTCTCCGCGTGGTCGGAGTCGTCGTGGCAGGCGTTGAAGAACGCGCTCAGCCGGAGGGCGTCCTTGTCGGCGCTGCAATCGCCGGGGGAGCTCGTCGACGGAGTGAACATGGACGCCTGTGCCTTGTTTCGCCACCAGGCCAGCTCCCGAGGCTCGTCACGGCGGACCGGTGTCGGCGACGAGTTCTGAACCGAAGCGCTCTGCAAATTCCGTACCTCCTGGTCAGGCACCGCGCCGACGATCCACACACCTGTGACGCTCAACTCCGCCTCCTTTCGCTCTTCCATCCGAACTCGGTCATGTCTCAGCCGTCGGCGTGACGGTCGTCCGTACTGCGGGTCCACAGGGAGAGGTCGCTGCTCGTCGCTACGGCGATCGTTCGGCCTGAGGGGGAGAAGCCGGCTGCGCGGAATGTGGAGTAGTTCGAGTGGAAGATGTGCCACCACTCCACTCCGTGCGGACCCTTGTGGGGGAGCCCGCCGTCGCGGGACAGCAGGACCCGATCGTTCGGCCAGGCCGGGGTGACGACTTCCAGGGTCCAGCCGTCTTCGGTGGTGGTGTGCAGCCCGCCGCCGAAGAGCCCGGCGATGCGTACGCGGCTTCCGGTGATCGGCCCCAGCCCGGGGCAGGACAGGTCGGCAACCGCGTCGGGGGTGCTGTCCTCGGGAGCGGGGTCGCGGTCCCTGGCGATCTTCTCGCCGGTGACGGCGTCGAAGAGACCGTGCCCGTCGTGCGAGACGACCATCACCAGATCGTGGCCGGTATCGGGGTCCGTGGCGAAGCCGATTCCGAGCAGTCCGCCGACAGGGACGCCGTACTCGTACGCGAAGACGGGCCGCCAGGGTTCGGGCGCGGGCACCAAAGAGGCCGCGAGAAGCCGGTTCCGCATCGCCCGCTGGTAGGCCGAGAGGTCCGGCTCATGCTCGGACTGCCCGGCCGGAGGCGTCTCCTTCGTCCACTTCATCACGGGGCCATGATCCACGCCCCAGCAGGCGGCTCCCGAAGATGACCCCGGTCCACCGCGCAGGCGCAGCTTGCATCCACCGTCATCGGGGTGGGCGCCTGCCTTGCTCGGCGGGCGGTACGTTCTACCCGGCGGACGGCTACCACCAGCAGTATCTTGACCGCAACATCAACGGCCACGGCGGAACCGGCGTCTCCTGTCCGATCGGTGTGGCTCCAACCAAGGGGTGAGTTTCGCCATCGACCCTGAGCTCCTGGCGGCTTTGTGGAGGGAACGGCATCCGTCGGGCCCTCCCGTCGCTCACACGTTCCGCACCAGGTACGCGAATCGCTGGGTACGTTTCCACAGCCTCCCCGGCTCGAAGCGCTACCCGGAGTCCGAGGACGAGTACGCGATCGTGCTGGACCGGTACAACACGATCCTCGACGAGTTGTTCGCGGACACGGACGTGTTCGTGGTGACCATGGACTGGTCGGACACACCGACCGGGCCCGAGGGCTACCCGACACCACGACAGATACTGCACCCCGACGGCATCCGCTGGTGGACCGAGTCGGAACAGGACGACCCCGACCCGGAGTTCCACACCCACACACGGCTGTACGCCGACCGGCGCCGGTGGAACCGCGGCTGCCTCGACGGGCTGTTGCGAGCCGTCGCGGACGAGGCGCTCGTCGAAGTCTTCATCGCCGACAGGGAACTGCGACGTATCCACCACCCCTACGACGGCGGCGCAGACGTCATCCTTGCCACGCCGACAGAACGTGACCGTGTGCGTGACCGACACACAGACTGGCTCTCCAGCCACCCAGCCGGCCTCTGAGAGCCGCGCGGGCCCCCTTTCCCCGGTCGACCGCGCAGGGGTCTGTGAACGCTGTTTGATGACTCATGTCAAGGCGTGTTCATAGACCTCTGGCGGGACTGGTGGTACGTGACAACCGCGTTGTCGGAAGCCGATATCCGGTCGTCGAGGAAGATGTGCACATGGCTGATCACTCTCCCGCGATGTCTCTGATGTCCCTCGTGAACGACGTGCAGGCGCACGCGCTCTCCGATGACACGACGGTCGCAGAGAGCTTCACCTTCGGCAGTGCCACCGTCGTCATCGGAGACACCGGGACAGTGATCATCGTCGTAGCGGGGGACGCACTCGACAGGAGCAGTGTGTGGAACGCCGAGGAGGTCCGTCTCATCGGTCCCGCACCGACGCCGGTCAAGGAGAGACTTGCACCTTGGGCGTGGGCGGCGGACGACACGAAGTTGCCTCTTCACCTGATGGCCCGAGTCCCGGAGGGCCTCGTCTATCTCGGCACCGGAATCGTGGCTCAGGCCGAAACGACGGTACCTCCGGGCCACGTCGAGCGCATTCTCACCCGCTGCACCCTTCGGCTCGATACTCCTCTGAGCAAGTCCGACCTCGACCGCGTCCGCCCGCCGCTTCCTCGGCTGGATCTCCCGAGCTTGGAGTGGCTCGGACACGTGAACGGCAACCGAGCGGCCGCGCTCGAACAGTTCATCACCGGCTGGTATCCCGCGGCGTCCGAGTCTCCTGAGCCACCATCAGTACGGGCGCATGCCTTCGGCTTGCCGGACGCGCTGCGGCGCTTTTACCGACTGGCGCAGCACCGCCCTCGCTCCCTGGGAGTGCAGAACCGGATCCTTCCCGCCTCCAGGTGCGGGACCGATCCCCACGGGGAGATGCTCGTGTTCGGCGAGGAGAATCAGGGAGGGTTCTTCTGGTCGCTGCTGTGGACGCTCGACGGACCCGAAACCGATCCGACGGTCTGGTTCTGTGAGTGCGACGAACCACCGATCGCCGAGCAGGAACCGCTCAGCGGCTTCCTCATCCAGTTCTCTCTCTTCGAGGCTGCGATGGGCGCTGACTACATGGCGCTGTCTGACCGGCTTACCGCACAGCAGGTGGACCAGCTCACCGAGGGACTTCACCCTGTGCCCCTGCGGCCCTTCTGGCCGGGGGCTCCTACGCGCTTCCATGTCGCCCCGGGGCTTGTCCTGCACATCACGGATGAGGGTGACGACAGCTTCAGCGCCTGGGCCGGCGCCACCCACCGTCGTGCTCTCGCCCCACTGGCCGACGCCGCGGTCGAGTGGACCCACTTCGACGGCTGACATCGCGGCTCAGCCCGGTTGCCTCGGCACCAGACAGGGACACGAGACCGCGATAAGTCTGTGAACGCGGCTTGAAGACTCATGTCAAGCCGTGCTCACAGACCTTTCCCGTCACACTGTCGAAGGCTTTCCTGCCACAACTCGAAATCTCCGGTGACATGCCCCACCCCACAGAGTGGCCAGCATGGAGACCAACCCGGGGACCGGCGTCAACGCGGTCAAGCTCCGCGACCCCGTGTGCAGGTCGAAGGAGGAACGCATTGGTCCACCGCATCACGGTCCTGGTGGAACGGGATGGTTACGCCGCCACGTCCACGTTGGCGATCGTATGTTCTATTTATTACCTTTTGATTGAATCGCCATCTCGGTGAGCGATTTTCCTCTATCGTCCCCCGTAGCGGAAGCGCCAAGGGGTAAGGGGATTCGTTGTGGCGGGGGACGTCCGGCTGGGTGTCGTGATGGTGCACGGTCTGTTTTCGGGACCCGAGGTATGGGGTCCGCTTCAGCGGCTGGTGAAGCAGGATCCGGAGCTCGGGTTTGTTGATGTTTTGACCTTCGGGTATGAGACGGGAGTGCAGCGGCTTAGTCCGCTGCGGGTGTTTCCGTCCATCGACACGATTGCTGACAGTCTGCGGGAGTACTTGGCAACCGAGGCGGGAAAATATGAGCAATTGGTGCTGGTGACGCACAGCCAGGGTGGCCTGGTGGTCCAGCGTTATCTGGCGCGGATGCTCCACGACGGCCGCGGCCAAGAGTTGGCGCGGATTCAACGCGTGGTGATGCTGGCCTGTCCGAACAACGGCTCAGAGCTATTTCTGTCTCTCCGTAAAAGGGCATTTGGCTCGAGGCACCCGCAGGAAAAGGAACTGCGACCACTGAACGATCGAGTCACTGGGACCCTTCGTACCATCATGCGCGACGTCGTGACCGCGCGCACCGTGACTGACAGAACGTGCCCGATCCCGTTCTCGGTCTACGCCGGCACTGAAGACGGGGTTGTACGCCCCGAGTCCGCGCAAGCGGTCTTCCCTGAAGTTGCCGCCCTGCCCGGCGACCACTCCAGCATTCTTAAGGCCCAGTCGTCTGACCATCGCACCTTCACTACCTTGAAGCGCCTGCTCTTCGTCAATCCTGTCCGCCCCCCGACCGCAATGATTCGAAATCGACTGCTGTGCCTTTTCAAGGCCGGCTGCAGCGTTGGAGATGCGACGGCACTGCAACTAGCCAAGTCTGAACCCTTCCGCGAGTTCCTTGACTCGCTGCGGGCAATCGGTCTCAGTGAGGGTGAGATCGAACCGTTGCGTGACATTAGGAATCAACTGGAGCAGAACGAAAGCCGCGGGACCGGCCGGGGCGTCCTGGTTGCGTACGCGGAGGTGCTAGCGAGGGTCATCGGCCTGGTTGGCAAGAGAACATCGACCGAAGAGTTCCGATGGTTCAACTTGGGAAAGTCGCTGCAGAGTATTGCCCTTGTAGCCGCGACCGCTTGGCCGGACGATCCAGAGATTGAAGACGCGCGGAGCGAGCTCTTCTATCTGAGCGATGTCGTTGATATGCCTTCGGGCCTGCGGGCCGACGTGAAAACCTACTGCCAATTGGAACTCCCCACCTCCGGGCGCATGGAAATGCCCAAGGAAGCACAGCGACTAAGTAACGCCTTCTGTACGGTTCTTTGATTGGGTTTTACTTGCCAGGCGGGAGTGGATCCCCAACCTGTTGCGGGGTGGCCAGGTAGCGGCACCACCGCTGCAGACGTGAGAGGGCTTGCGTGTCTGCCCAGTCAGGTCGCTGTTCGTCGCAACGACCACGGTCTGCCCAGACGGAGACCCCGGACCTTCATCGACTGGCTGTACCGCTACCTGATCGGCGAGGAGATGACGGGCTGGGACAGCGCAACCTTCTACCCCGGCCCTGTGCGGCTGGAGTTCCCGCCCGCAGGACCAGGCCAGCACACTCGCGAGGCGTACGGCCCAGAACGCGGAATGTGAGTTCAGCACTGAGGGAGACACTTGACGAACGACTGCGCTCGACGCGTCAGTCCATCGAGTACGGCATTGCTGAGATGTTGCTCCATGTGCCGGACGCGATTTGGCTCGCACGGGCAACCGTCTGCGGCCTGCGTGCTCCGTCGGATCGAGCAGCGGGTCGAAAATAGGTGGTCACCTGAGCTGACCGAGCCCACGCTGTACGCCATGGAAGAACCGATCCGCAGGATCCGCGCGCTCCACACGGCGTCCACGATCACCGTCTACCAGGCGTACTCCCCTGAGATCGGACTGCCCGCCATCCGAGACGGCCGTTTTCCGGCCGCGTGGAAGCCTGGCCGCATGACGTGGATCAAACCCAGTTTCATGTGGATGATGTACCGCTCCGGCTGGGGCACGAAGGAGGGTCAGGAGACCGTCCTCGCCGTCGAGATCACTCGCGACGGCTTCGACTGGGCGCTGCGCCGTGCCTGCCTGTCGAGTTACGTTCGCGGACTGCATCCCGATCGCGGCACCTGGCAGCGTGACCTCAAGCGCGCACCGGCCCGTGTCCAGTGGGATCCCGAACGCGATCTGCACCTGCGTCCCCTGCCACACCGCTCGCTGCAACTGGGGCTCTCGGGTGAGGCATCGTCGCGTTACGCGGACGAGTGGATCGTGTCCATCAGCGACGTGACTCCGCTCGCCCAGGAGATCCACGCACTCGTCAGGGACGGCGAACTGGACTCAGCTACCCGACTGCTCCCCCAGGAGCAGGAATACCCCGCCAGTGCAGAATTCCTGGCTCACCTGCGTCCATGACCGGCAATCCGGGCACAACCGCCGGCATCATCCACGGGTCACATGGCGGCACAGGTCTGTGAACGCTGCTTGATGATCCATGTCAAGCCGTGTTCACAGTCCTCTTTGCGGCCGACGCACCTCGCGGGATCAACGCTGTCATGCGGAAGCCACCACCTCGCCGGCCATGACCTGGGGAGGGTTGGGGAGCAGTGACGCAAGGTTGTCCCGCACGAAGTCCGCAGCCCTCAAGATCGATTCTTCGGCACCAGCCTGGTCCTGGAAGATGCTGGTCGAGACCATCACTCCGTCCCCGGCATCGATCCAGTAGTAGGCCACGAAGCCGGAGACCTGGCGCATGAGCGCCACGAACCCCTCGTTCACGAGACGTGCCGCCTCGGCCGAATCGGTCACCCCTTCGTACCGCCGGACTGCTGCGTACATCGCCAAGCTCCTCACGGCGTTCTGGGTTCGTTCTCTGCTGAGACGTCGTACCCCTGCGACGGCTGCCTGGCTCATGAGGCGTCCGGCAATCACCTGAAGGGGCGCCTCGGGTGATCCGAACAGCGGCCGCGGGCCCGGACACACGGCCCTGCGCATGTCTGCCACGAGACGGCATCGACGTGGAGTAGAGCAGCCTCGGCCGGTGGCTGCCCGCAGCAGGGAAGAGGCTGTGAACGCGGCTTGACGATCCATGTCAAGCCGCGTTCACAGACTTTTCCGGCGGGACACTTTCACCTCTGCGACGAAGGGGGCTGGCATCAGAAGCCGTATCTCAACCGATCTTGGAACATGCGGGTCGAACAGGGTTCCTGGGCGGGTGATCTTCCGGCGGTACGCGCATGAGGGCAGGGCCTCCTGGTAGCTCGGGGGTGCGATCCCATTCCGAGCGGTTCCCTGAGGCCCTGTTGTCCCATGTGTACGACGGTTGCGCCTGCTTCAACTCGACGTCCGCGAAATGCTCCAGAGCCGAAAACACTGGTCCGGCGAGCTCGACACGCGCTTCGACGCATTCCGCTGACTGAACAGGTACAACACCCGACGCCGTCACTCCCGCGAGACCGGTTCTCCCACAACGTGCTTCACAGCATCCCCGAAGAGTTTCCCCACTGCACCCCGTCTATTGGCCGCGCCTGGCTATCTTCACCTCGCCCGGTTCCGGCAGCAGGAGAGGTAATGTCCATGAGCACCCCGGTCCACCGCGCCCCGACACGGCAGTCTGCAGCCGTCCTGACGTCGGCCCGGCAGCGTCGGGAAGGGAGTCTGTCCGGAAACTCGGTGGAGCACGCCTTCCTCCAGATGCAGTCCAGCGCCGGCAACCGGGCCACGACCGCGGCGGTGCAGCGTGCCAGGGGCGCGGACAAGGGGAAGGCGCCGGAGGTCGGCGGCGCGTCCACCGGAGCGAAGAAGAACTATCGCGACCAGATCGCCGGGCTCCTGGACAGGTTCAAGAAGAATCTCGAGCCCATCGACACCTTCATCAAGGGTGTCCAGACCCCCACCAACGCGGGCTTCACCCAGCAGGCCGCCGCCACGGCCAACGAGGGTCTCAAACACTCCGCCGCCGCCTCGGGGACCTCCGCCGCGTCGGGGAACCTCCTCACGGAGGTTGCCGGCACCGTGGTCAATGGCATGGACGCGTACAAGAACATGCAGGACGCCAAGAAGCACGAGACCGGGGCCGGCCACCACACGGCGAAGAAGAAGGCCAAGACCAAGGGGACCGACACGGTCATCGGAGCCGCCGGTTCGGCAAGCTACAGCGCCGGAATCGCCAAGGAGGTGACCAAGCTCCAGAAGGCGGCGGACGCCGCGGTGGCGTCCGAGGCGAGCGGTATCGCCAGCGCTTCCGTCGGCGCGATCAAGGCAATGCGGGCAGCCTTCCGAGTCGGGGGAGCGGCCCGCAAGTACAAGAAGGTGAAGGAGCTCGGAGATCCCCATCTCGTCCACGCGGGGTCACTGGCCCGGCTGAACGAATCACGGGAGCAGGCCGACTGGGCCGCGGCGGAGGCGTACGTCGCGCTGGATGCCTACTGGGACCACGAGGGCGAGGGACGGCTGGAGCTCGTTTCCGAGGCCATCGACGCCGCCTGGGAGGCGATGGGCGAAGCCCGTGACGCCGCCGAGAGCCTCCAGCGCGCAGAGAGAGACGTGGAAAAGCTGAGCACGGTGCAGAAGTACGCGAAGAAGAAGCAGCTCACCAAGATCGGCAAGGAGACGGTCGGTGGCGCGGTGGGCGAATCCACCAAGGCCGCGGCCGGCGTCGTGACGGCGGTCGCGGCGGGAACAGCCGGGCTGGCGAGCAACCCGGTCGGATGGGGCCTCGCCGGGGCCGGGGCCGGCCTCGTCCTCGGCGTCACCCTGTACAAGGCGCTCCGCGCCGCCACGAAGCGCTACGAAGAGGTCCGCCACCCCGAGCACTGGGCGCCGGAGGGCGAGACCCCGGCGGAGGCCGCATCCCGCAATGAATCGCTGAAGCATGCCCTGAAGTTCTGGCAGAAGGTGTCGAAGGGCGAACGCCAGGCCATGGCGCGTGAGATCTACGCCTTGGCGGCGGGTCCCGACATCCCAGGCAGCGGCAGCACAACGGCCGAGATGAGGGAATCCGCAAGGGCCCTCCTCATCGCTCTCAAATCAGGCCCCACCAACCACAAGCTGGAACCGGAAACGTGGGCGGACACCCTCGATGACCCGGCGAAGACCACCGGTTGGATCAAGGAGATAGCGGAGCAGCTGGCGTCGGGCTGACCGTAGTCGTGGGTGCGGCGCTCGGGCATGCCCGGCATCTTCGGCAGCACAGGTGCCGACCGATCCAGCGTCTGGATCTGCGACTCCTCATCCACGCAGAGGACGATGGCCCGCTCGGGCGGGTCCAGATACAGTCCGACGACGTCGCGGACCCGGGGGGAACTTCAGGCAGAACCTCCCCAGTATCCTGGACCCCTTCAAGTCCTACCTGCATCAGCGCTGGCAGGAGGGCTGCACCAACGCCCGGACACTGTTCGAGGAGATCAGGTCCGCGGGATTCCCAGGCAGTACACGATCGTCCGCGAGTACCTGCGCCCGCTTCGATCCGGACTGGACCCGGCAGGCCGCGCGTCCAAGCAGCCCTCAGTACGGGACGTGACCGGCTGGATCACCAAGCATCCCGACAGCCTGACCTCCTAGGAAACCGTCAAGATCAAGAACATCCTCGCCCGGTGTCCCCAGCTCAGCACCACCGCCGAACACGTCCGCTCCTTCGGCGAGATGATGCGCGACCGCGCTGGGCACCACCTCACCGAGTGGCTCACCGCGGCCCACGCAACCGACCTGCCCGAGTTGCAGTTGTTTGTGGTGGGGATCAGGTCTGATCTCGGGGCGGTGACGGCGGGGTTGACACTGCCGTTCAGTTCGGGCGCGGTGGAGGGGCAGGTGAACCGGATCAAGATGCTGAAGCGGCAGATGTCCGGCCGGGCCGGCGTGGACCTCCTGCGCAAGCGCATCCTTCTCACTCGCTGACCCGCGTGCCGGAAATCCCGTGGCGGTGACCGTCCGTCAGCCCTGCACCAAAAGTGATCCAGAACCCGAGTTCAGACGCCCCCGACAGGGTGTCCAACGGGGTCGTGCCGCGAGTCCAACCGCATCGCGGCACCCTTTCCGGCACACCACCAGGACAAAAAGTCTGCGAACACGGCTCGGTGATCCATGTCAAGCAGCGTTCACAGACCTTTGCGGGGACGGTCCAACCGTCCTGCGCCTGTGCGGAGCGGCTTGTTCGCATAGCCCGGGTGTGAACGAACGGCAGTAGCGTGCTTCCGCGGAGAAGAGGAGAAGAGCGGGGGAGGCAGCGTGAGGGCATGGTGGCTCATGCGTGGAGACGTTCGGGTCGGTGAGCTTCGCGAGTATGAGGTCGACCAGCCGATGTTCTTGTGCCATTTCGTGCCCGGACCGGGCTGGGAGACCGTCAGGCCACTGTTCGAGGCATGGGCGGCTGTACAAGGACCCGACCCCGACGGACGTCTGAACGCGGAGGCCATACGCCTGCTGATGGCTCTGGGACTGACCCTGCATCCTTCGGACGGGGATGCGCCGCTGACGTGCTTCAGAGGCTGCATCCTGCGTATCCACGGGGACAGAGCCCGCCTCCGCTGCTGACCCGCAATGTCCGAATCTGTCCGGCCGGGCACTGTCAGAGGGCATCTGAGGCATGTCCCGGGCCGGGCGCAGCAGGGTCGGCCCCCCGTCAGTCGGCCGCTGGGATCAGCCCGACCCGGTAGGCGAGGACGACCGCCTGGACCCGGTCGCGCAGACCGAGTTTGGCCAGGATCCGCGAAACGTAGGTCTTGACCGTCTCGGGGGTGATGAACAGCGCGGTGGCAATCTCCGCGTTCGACAGCCCCTCGGCGATCTGCCGGAGCACGTCGAGCTCGCGGGGGGTCAGCGCGCGTACGAGGTCTTCCCTGGCCTGCCGGGAGGTCTCGGCCGGCCGCAGGTGTTCGGCGAAGTGACCTATGAGGTGGCGGGTGACGGCGGGCGCCAGCAGGGCCTCGCCCCGGGCGACCGTACGGATCCCGTTCACCAGCTCCGCAGGAGGCGCGTCCTTGAGGAGGAAGCCGCTGGCTCCGGCCCGCAGCGCGTCGTAGACGTAGGCATCGACGTTGAACGTGGTGACGACCAGCACCTTCGGCGGGAACTGGGCATCGGGACCGGCCAGTTGCCGGGTCGCCTGGATACCGTCGAGCAGAGGCATCCGGATGTCCATCACCACCACGTCGGGCCGCAGCCGCCGTGCGGCTTCCACTGCCGCGTGCCCGTTCTCGGCCTCCCCGACGACCTCGATGTCGGGCTGCGCGGAGAAGATGGTGACGTAGCCGGTCCGCACCAGTGCCTGGTCGTCGCAGACGAGTACACGGATGGGCTGCGGCGCATCGCTCACGGGGTCACTCCTGAACGGGCTTGGACGGAATCGTTGCGCGGACCTCGAACCCGCCCTCGGGCCGGGGTCCGGCCTCCAGTTCACCATCGAGCATCCGCACCCGTGCACGCAGCCCGGCCAGGCCTCGTCCGCCCGCTGGGCCAGGCTTCCGCGGGACCGGTACGGTCGCCGGGGAGGCGGCGGGTGCATCGGTCGTCACCTTGATCTCGACGTGCTCCTCGCGGTGCCGGACCAGGACGTGTGCCGGCTGCCCGGACGCGTGCTTCATCGCGTTGGTGAGCGCCTCCTGCACCACGCGGTAGGCGGCCAGCTCCACGTCCACGGACTGCGCCCGCCGCTCGCCCTGCTCGCTGAACTCGACCAACTGACCCGACCTGCGGGCCTGTTCGACCAGGTCGACCACCCGTCCCAGAGTCGGGGCCCGGTCCGCACGCGCCGGGTCGGCGACCGCGGACTCACCGGTCGCCTCCAGCACACCGAGCAGGTACCGCAGCTCGGTCAGAGCCCGGCGGCCGGTGTCGCTGACGGCCGCCAGTCCCTCCCCGGCCCGTTCCGGCGCGGACGTGAGCAGGAACTGCGCCGCGTCGGACTGGACCACCATGGCCGTCACGTGGTGGGTGACCACGTCGTGCAGTTCGCGGGCGATCCGTGCCCGCTCGGCGGCCGTGGCCACCTCGGCGGCCAGCCGCCGCCGCTCCACCTCTTCCCCTCGCCGCATGCGTACGGCACTCCCCACCAGCCAGATCGCGGCCAGAGTCAGATAGAACGCGAGATAGTCCGGGATTTCCTGTGGTGAGCCGAGGCGGTGCAGGACGACGGCCAGTACGGCGTAGGCCGCACTCGCCGCGACCCTCACAGCGCGGCGGAGGCCGACCTGATGGGCCCCGGCGGAGTACAGGGCGAGATACAGCCCCACACTCCCGAACGTCGTCGCGAAGCCCAGCGACTGGTGCACGGCGAACGCGCCTGCGACGACGGCCAGACAGGCTGCGGGCCACCGGCGGCGCGCCGCCAGCGGCAGGGTCTGAGCCAGGGTCAGCCCGATGCCCAGCGCGTTCGCCGGCCGCTCGGGCAGATCGCCGATCTGCCCTCCGATGTTCGACAGGGTCGGCACGAAGGCCAGCAGGGTGAGCACCAGAGCAAGGACGCCGTCCTTGACGGAGGCATCCCGCTCGCTCCACCAGTCACGTAATGCCCGGAACAGCGGGGGACTCCAGAGCGCCTGACGGGACATCACTTCCGTTTCCTCCAGTCGGCCTGTCTCAGTGCCGGGCCCGCCGCCGGGGCAGCAGTCGGCCGTTCCGGTGGGCGAGGACGGCCATCGGGACGGTGATCAGTACGCCGAGGGCGATGGGCACGATCGACGTCTCCAGGCCGAAGCCGTCGCCGGTCAACAGGGTGGAACCATGGACGTCGACGGTGTACAGAGCCTCGGGGGTGTGTCCGGAGACCGGGACGCCGAGCAGCTGCTCGACAGTGTTCCAGGCGAAGTGCAGTCCCACGACGAACCAGATGCTACGCCGCCACAGGAACGCGGCACCGAGCATGACACCCGCCTCGAGAGCGATCGCCACCACGCTCCGCCCACTGGCTCCCGGAGCCCCCAGGTGGGCGACGCCGAAGAACAGCCCGGTGATCGCGATGGCGGCCCGGCTGCCCCACAACTGCTCCAGAGCCTGCAGGGCGAGGCCGCGGAACAGCAGTTCCTCGGTGACCGCGGCGCCGATCTGCACCATGACCGCGGACCACACGACCGACACGAAGCCGTTGCCCGCCCAGGAGAACGAGTAGCCCCCGAAAGCCGTGATCAGGAGTGCGGACACGAGGATGAAGCCCAGACCGATCCCGCCGCCGAGCAATACCTCCCGGCCGGCCCCGTGCCGGGCGATCTCCGGCGTGGAACGTCGTGCGACGAAGCGCATGACCGCCCAGTACACGGCCACCGCGGCAGCCGCTCCCAGCGCCGGCACCGGACCGGGGCCCGTCGCGGTCAGGCCCGAGACGAGACCGACACCGACCATGCCCGTCAGCATCCAGCCGAGCGGAGATCGAACGATCCGGCCGAAACGGCCGCCCCAGCCGTCGCCCTCTTCGTTCGGGCCGGAGCCTGTGTCGTGCGGTGCGGTGGACGTCGTGTCCATCGTGGCCTCCCCCTGTGGTGGTGGTCGCACCGGTGGCGACCTGACAACCACGCTAGGGACGCGCCGACGTCCGCGAGTCACCCCCACATGGACAATCCCTGTAGCTCGCAAGGGGGATGCGCCGCCCCTGCCCGCCCATCCAGGGCGGGTATCGAGTCGTGATCGATCCGGCGGACCGTTCCGTGCCATGGAGCGGATCCGGTAGCGCATCCTGCATGACGCGGGTGCAACTGAAGGGCAATGAACGGGATTTCATCGGGCGGTACCTGCCGATGGGCAGGCACCGCCCCTGTCCCGAGCTACCCGCACAATGATTGAGCGGTTCCTGGACCCGGTCAGCTCACGGGACATTTTGCCGGCCGTCGCCCAGCGGATCACTGTCCGCGATCTCTGTGGCAGGGCTTCGTAGTCTCGCGCCAGGCGGCGGTGCTGCATGATCCATGTCAAGCCGCGCTCACAGCCCTTTCCACGGACTGTTCAAGAAGTCGACCGGACTGGCAGAGCGGCGCCCCTCACCAACCGAGCTGGGCGCCTCCCAGCACGGTGCTGCCGAGGTGCGCGGCGAGTTTCTCTGCCCGCGGAAGATCCCCCCACTTGTCGACGTGAACGAAGACGGTGTGGTGGTCGGCCGGCTGCAACCAGCTGACGTCGTCGCAGTTGAAGAGAACCTCCACGCCGTCGTACTTGGCAACGCCGTACGAATCCGTCTCTGTGTCGTCCGGCCACCTGCCGCGCCAGCCGATCGAGGCCATTCCCTTCCCCACGGCTCGCACGAACCGGTCCTCCACGGTGCCCGGTTGAACGTAATGCAGGACGGCCAGAGGCAGTTCCGGCTCCAGCACGGAGTCCTCTGCGGCGGAGATGTCCATGCCGAACTCCAGAAAGTCACGTGTCACCGGGTCCACCCGGGGATCGGCGTAGTCGAACTCGGCCTCGGGCAGCACCGCCGCCATCCGCCGTGCGTCCTCGACGGTCAGCAGGTCGGCCATCAGGATCACCTCGTCGTCGCGCTCCTCCAGCAGAGCGTTCAGACGCAGTGCCTGAGTCCACGCCTCGACGACGTCGGTGGTACGGAAGACGGGATACGCCCGCGAGTTGCCCATGCGCCCCACCCTCACACAGGGCAAAGGGATGCGCTGCGAGCGGGCCTCTGTCCGGGGGGCCCGCCGGCTTCGGCCGTGGAAGGGGTTGATCTGGCTGCGGCACGATGGGCTCTGGTACCCGCACGGGGGTTGATGTCCATAGCGATGTCCCTAGCCGCTCGGTCGGGATGAGGCGGCTACTGCGGAAACAGCCATTCCATCGCGGCAAGGCTCTTGTCGACGTACTTGCCTTGTTCCGTCTCGATGCCGTGTGCGAGGTCCTCGAAGACACTGCACCTGGCATAGAACACGGCGCGCTCGCCGAGAGCCGCGAGGTCGTTGGCGTCGGTTCGATAGTTGCGGATGGCGGCACGGGTAGCGGCAGGGCCGAGATCGCGGTAGAGCAGCCCGAAGTCGTAGGCCGGGTCGACGACGGCTGCATCGCTCCAGTCGATGATGCCGGTCACCGTCCATGTGACGGGGTCGATGAGAACGTGCTCGATCCCCAGATCGTTGTGGGAGAACGTCGGGGTCCATCCATCGTGCGGTGGTGCAGCATCCAAGAACGCCTCGACGGGCCGGCGGTGCGCCTCCGGTACCTGCCCGGCCACCGTCACATATGTCTCCGCGGCCTCATGCCGCCACTCGGCCGGCGGCTGGTGGTCAGCGTCCACCAGATCGGCCAGCCGATCGATCGGAACAGCATGCAGCGCACTGAGCAACTTGCCGAGCGTTGCGGCGATCGACGTGCCGTGGGCCGATCGCTGGTGCCGCGGCATATCCAACAATGGCGCACCGGGGAGCTTGCGGTAAGCCAGACATCCCTGCTCCGCGACCGTGAACGCCGGTTCGGGCACGGGCAGCGGCGAGATAGCGGCGACGGCAGTAAGCACGCGGGCCTCGTGGCCCACCAGGGCGGTCCGCCGTGCCAGGTCGCGCTCCTTGCTGAAGCGCACGATCAGCTCACCGTTGACCTCGTACGCCAGGTTGTCCAGGCCCTCGCCAAGCGGCACAACGGACTCGATCTGGTAGTCGATCATGTGCGCGACCACGACGCTGCGGACGTCTGCGACGCGGTCGCGGCTGCGACTGGTCATTGACCGACTTTATCAATCGGTCGCATGAGGTCGGCGGTGTTCATCGGGTGGCAGCGCAGTCGCCGGCCAGGCCCACAAAGGCGCGATCGGCCCTACTTCAGGGACGGAGAAGGGGCCGTGAATGCGGCTCGGTGGTCCATGTCATCCGGTCCCGCTTCCACGTGGCGGGGAAACTGCCCTCGCGGACGGCGGGCCCGCCGATTTCCGGGGAGTACGCCTGGTAGACGGTGATCGTGGATGCCGTGTGGGACGCGCGGATCCCGCGTTGCGGTTCTTCCATGACGTACGGCGTGGGGCCGGCCGGGGCGGAGGGGTGATTCATTTTCGGCCGGCGTCCACGAGCTGCCCGGTCGTGGCTGTGGAAAACCGACGGCCGATCGGCTCGTTGTTTCACCGTTCCTCGGGGGCGCCGAGAGTTCCGGTGGGAGGGGGTCAGGCTTCCGCTTCTTCCACGCCCGTGAGGCGCGCTCCTGTCCCGGGGCCCGTGCCGACGCTCACCCGTCGGATCAGGTCCGCGGACCCTGGAGCCCGTCGTAGGCGGCCATCACCATCTCAAGGCCCCGGTTGTCGTCCGCGGGCTCTCGCATCTGATGCGTCACGTAGGCCACCGTCATACGGTTCTCGGGATCGATCACGACCAAGGAACCACCCCAGCCGCCCCACCCGTAGGTGTTGTCGAACAGCCCGTAGCCCAGGCCCCAGCGGATGGGCATGCCGAGGGCGCGGTCCTCGCCGCTGAACTGTTCCTGCCGTGCGAGGTCGCAGCCCGACTGCGACAGCAGCCGAGTCCCGCGCACCGCTCCTCCGCAGGCCGTCACCGACTGCACGAGGCCGACCGAGCGCGCGTTGCCGAAGCCGCTAGCCGCGGGGATCTCCGCACGACGCCAGGCCAGGCTGTTGCCGTCGCGGACCCGTACACGGGTGGCGGCGGTGGGATGCGCCTTGCCGCCGGGCGCGCTCGCGGCGTAGTCCTCGTCCTGGGAGGACGGCGGGATCGTGAGTGCCACCCGGTGGTCGTGCTCGGCGGGCAGCCCGATGTGGAAGTCGGCACCCAGTGGTCCGGCCACCTCCTCCGCGAAGAATTCGCCCAGGCTGCGGCCGGTGATCCGGCGTACGACCTCGCCCACGAGGAACCCCTGGGTGAGCGAGTGGTACCCGGCCGCGCTTCCCGGCTCCCATTGCGGAGTCTGTGCCTCCAGACGTGCCGTGGCGGACGGCCAGTCGTAGAGGTCCTCGACCGGCCCGTCCCAGTCGGGCAGGCCCGCGGTGTGCGAGAGCAGGTGCCGCACGAGCACCTTCTCCTTGCCCGCCCTCGCGAACTCCGGCCAGTAATGGCCGACCGGCGCGTCCAGGTCGAGCTCGCCACGGTCGGCCAGGATCAGCGCGCACAGCGCCGTCATCGTCTTGGTGACGGACCAGACGTTGGTGATCGTGTCCCGCCGCCACGGGATCGTGCGGGCCGCGTCGACGAACCCGCCCCACACGTCCACCACCGGTTCGCCGTCCACGAAGACGGCCACCGAGGCACCGGCGTCCCCCTCGTCCAACAACGCGGACAGCGCGTTGGGCACGGCGGTGAAGAGGTCGTCGTACGAGCCCTGAATGTCGGCCATGCATGGTATTTAGCCCGCAGGGGCGGGGCCGGGCAACCGATTTTCTGGCTACGGACCCGCGGCGCCGAGTCGCCCTCGCATCGAGCGACGCCGTGAGCGCGACAGCGACGCCGTCAGTGCGACAGCGACGCCGTCAGTGCGACAGCGACGCCGTCAGTGCGACAGTGTCGCCGGGCTGCCGCCGTTCGCCTCGTATCCCGCTACCGCCAGGGCGCGGTATATCGCGTAGTCCGCGGCCGGGTCGTGGGTCAGGGTCCAGGGCAGGGCGCCGACGTGGCCGTCGACGTGCACCAGCTGGTCCATGGCCTCGGACCAGCGCTCGCCGCGGACGAGGAAGAGGACCAGCAGGTGGCGGACGTGGGCGAGCATCGGGTCGTCGGGGCGGGCCGCGTGGACCGCGTACAGCGCGCCGTGGACGGCCTTGGTCACGACCTCGCTCTGGTAGAAGCTGCGGACCAGGTTCACCTCGGGGAGGTGCTCGAAGACCGCGAAGAGCGGTATCGCGGCGAGGAGGGAGCCCCGCGGTGCGCGGGCCGCCGCGGCCTCCGCGAACGAGTACGCCGTCTCCCGCGAGCCGTGCCACTTCTCGCACCAGTAGTGCAGGGCCGCCAGATGCGCGCCCATGTGGGAGGGCGCGCGGTCCAGGATCTTCAGCCAGAGCTTCTCGAACTCCGGCTGGGAGTAGGCGAGTCCACGGGCCACCGACAGCTCGATGACGTACGGGATCGGGTCACCGGGGGACAGCAGCGCCGCGTCGCCGCACGCGGAACGCGCCTCCTCCATGATGATCCGGAAGTCGTCGGTCCCCGGCGTCGACGTCCGCCATGCCTGCTGCACCAGGAACTCGGCGTGCACCGCCGCGCCGCCCGCGTCCTTGGGGGCCTCGGCGCGCCACACCCGCAGCCACTGCCCGCCGGGTGTCTCGCTGACCCCGCCGGGGCGCTGCTGAAGCTCCAGCGACGCGGCGCCCGCGAAGGCCTGCACCCGCTGCCAGCGGGTCTCGCCCTCGATGTCCGTGCCGGCCAGCAGCTGCGAGGCCGCGCGGTAGTCCTGGGTCCGCTGCACCACGTCCAGGACGTTCAGCAGATCCGCGTCCGGGCCCGGCATGCGGATGTCCAGCTCCTCCTGGCGCAGGAACCCGTAGTTCGCCGGGTCCGCGGCGTCCGGGTCGCCGGGCGAGACCAGCTGTACACCGATGCGTCTGCGCCGCAGCACAGGCAGCAGCACCAGGCTGAACATGGCCAGCGCCATCAGGACCCACAGAATCTCCATGGCTCAAGCGAACCAGACGGGTCCGACAATTGGCCAACCCGGTCCCGTCCCGGAGTCCGTCCCCGGTCCCGCCCGGGTCCCGCCCGGGTTGCGTCCCCGGTCCCGTCCCGGGTTCCGGCAGTCCCCGCGAGGGGCGTACGACGTCTCATGAACCCCGGGGTAGCACTACGCTCGGGACTCATGAGCGACAGGCACATCAGTCAGCATTTCGAGACACTCGCGATCCACGCGGGCAACACCGCCGATCCCCTCACCGGCGCGGTCGTCCCACCGATCTACCAGGTCTCGACCTATAAGCAGGACGGCGTCGGCGGCCTGCGCGGCGGCTACGAGTACAGCCGCAGCGCCAACCCCACCAGGACCGCCCTGGAGGAGAACCTCGCCGCCCTGGAGGGCGGTCGCCGCGGCCTCGCGTTCGCGTCGGGACTGGCGGCCGAGGACTGCCTGTTGCGTACGCTGCTGAGCCCCGGTGACCACGTGGTGATCCCCAACGACGCGTACGGCGGCACCTTCCGGCTCTTCGCCAAGGTCGTCTCGCGGTGGGGCGTGGAGTGGTCGGTGGCCGACACCAGCGACCCCGAGTCGGTACGAGCCGCCCTCACCTCGAAGACCAAGGCGATCTGGGTCGAGACGCCCTCCAACCCTCTCCTCGGCATCACGGACATCGCCGTGATCGCGCAGATCGCGCGCGAGGCGGGCGCCCGGCTCGTCGTCGACAACACCTTCGCGACCCCCTACCTCCAGCAGCCGCTCGCGCTCGGCGCGGACGTCGTCGTGCACTCCCTGACCAAGTACATGGGCGGCCACTCGGACGTCGTGGGCGGCGCCCTGATCACCGGTGACCAGGAACTCGGCGAGGAGCTCGCGTACCACCAGAACGCGATGGGCGCGGTCGCCGGGCCCTTCGACTCCTGGCTGGTGCTGCGCGGCACCAAGACGCTCTCCGTGCGCATGGACCGGCACAGCGAGAACGCGGGCCGGGTCGCCGAGATGCTCACCCGGCACGCGCGCGTGACGCGCGTTCTGTACCCGGGTCTTCCGGAGCACCCCGGTCACGAGATCGCAGCCAAGCAGATGAGGGCGTTCGGCGGCATGGTCTCCTTCCAGGTCGAGGGCGGCGAGGAGGCGGCCGTCGAGGTCTGCAACCGCGCCAAGGTGTTCACACTCGGTGAGTCGCTCGGCGGTGTGGAGTCCCTGATCGAGCACCCGGGACGCATGACGCACGCCTCGGTGGCCGGTTCGGCGCTGGAGGTCCCCGCCGACCTCGTCCGCATCTCCGTGGGCATCGAGAACATCGACGACCTGCTCGAGGACCTTCAGCAGGCCCTGGGCTAGGAGAGAACCGTCGTCCGGCCGGAGGGCAGGGCCGCACTTCCCGGGGCGAGCGGGAGTGGCCGTCCCCTCCGGGGGACACGGTTTCAGCGGGCCCGCGGTCGAGCGGAAACCTCCGTCCACCACCGGCGGTCACCGGCCCGTCGGTGGGGGACGCCGGTCACCAGCCAGTCAGCGGTGGGGTCGTCTCCGACGGCGGCTCCACCCACGGACGGGCCGTCGTCGCCCAGACGACGAAGGCGACGGCCGCGATGAACAGCGCCAGCCACAGAAGTCGCCGGGCCACCGTCCTGCGGCGCTGCATGCGCCCTCCGCGGCGTACGACCTCGCCGTACAGGTCGGACGGCACCGGGGGCTGCGGCACCTGCTCCAGCATCCGTCGTACGGCAGCCTCGCGCTCCGGCAGATTCATGACGGCGCCACCTCCACCCTGGTCGGCGCCGGGCCACGGGGCGGGTGCAGCAGCGTCGCCATGGCGCGGGCGCAGATCGCCCGTACACGTTCTGTGGGGAGTCCTAGCAGGGCCGCCGCCTGTTCCTCGGCGACCCCCTCGTACAGCCTGAGGACGAGCACCAGCCGTTCCTGGGGCCTCAGCCGGGCCAGGACGTTGTCCGGGGAGGGGCGCTGCCGCCCGAAGCTCCCGTACCGGTGCCAGGCGGCGTGCTGGAAGCGTGCCGCCAGTTCCCGGCGGGCGCTGTCGTAGGGGTCCTCGCCGTGCAGCCGGTCCCAGGAGGCGTACGTATGGGCGAGGGCCAGCGTCAGCAGCCGCCGCGCGCGCGGGTTGGCGTCCCGGGGTTCCGCGGTGAGCAGCGTGGCGGTGTGCAGCAGCCGCCCTGCCGCGCCCGCCATGAACGCCTCGAACTCCCGGGTCCGGCGGACACCTTGGGAGGCACGCCGTTCTCGCACCATGCCTCCCCCCTGAGGGCGACCCTGAGGAAGGGCCCGCGGCCGCGTGCGACCCGTCGCACCGTGTACGACGAGGACCCGGTCTCATATGAGGCCAGGTGCCGCCTTCCGGTCAAGGGTTCGGCGCACATGCACGCGCGCGGGCAGGAGCGCGAAGGCCCGGGGACACCGGGCACGGCGCACCGTCCCCGCGCAGTTCAGGAGGTCGGCTCGGACTCCGGCGCCGGCATTCCCTGGGCCGCCTGGCGGGCGGAGAGCGCGCTGTTGAAGCGTGTGAGGAGCGCGCAGAACACCTCGCGCTCCTCCGGCGCCCATTCGTGTGTCAGCTCGGCCATCAACTGACGCCGGGAAGTGCGCACTTCGTCGAGCCTGGACTGGCCGCGCGGGGACAGCTGGAGCACCACGGCGCGTCCGTCCTCGGGGTGCGAGGTGCGCTTGACGAGCCCGGTGTCGACCAGCGGGGCGACCTGCCGGGTGACCGTCGAGGAGTCGATCCCCATGCTCGCCGCGAGCGCCTTGACGCCCATCGGCCCTTCCTTGTCGAGACGGTTGAGCAGCAGGTAGGCGGCCCGGTCCATGGAGTTGCGCACCTGCCCCACCCCGCCGAGCCGGGTCTGTTCCGCACGGCGCGCGAAGACCGCGACCTCGTGCTGCAGGGCTTCGAGAAGACCGGTGTCACCGACGGTCGTCATGTCCATCGACATTTCTGGTGTTGTGGGCATGGCCGGGGGCTCAATTCATGCGTGGGGAGCTGGGTTGGGGGACAGGTTACGCGGCCGGGGCGCGAGCCGTACCGGGGCTGCGCAAACACAGTCTCGGAGCGTGGTCACCACGGGAGTGCGCCCGCGTGAACTGCGAGACTGGTGGTCATGAGCTACAGCACGGCTGACTCCTTTCCCAGCGTGACTCTCGACGACGTACGCGGCGCGCAGAAGATGCTCACGGGTGTGGCGAGGGTGACCGCGATGGAGGGCAGCAGGTACCTGTCCCAGCTGGTGGGCGCACCGGTGCAGTTCAAGTGCGAGAACCTCCAGCGGACGGGATCGTTCAAGCTGCGCGGCGCGTACGTGCGGATCGCGGGCCTGCTTCCGGAGGAGCGCGCCGCGGGTGTCGTCGCCGCGAGCGCCGGCAACCACGCGCAGGGCGTCGCGCTCGCGTCCTCACTGCTCGGCGTGCGGTCCACCGTGTTCATGCCGACCGGCGCCCCACTGCCGAAGGTCGCGGCCACCCGTGACTACGGCGCCGAGGTGAGGCTGCACGGGCAGGTGGTCGACGAGACCCTGGCCGCCGCGCAGGAGTACGCCCGCAGGACGGGGGCCGTGTTCATCCACCCCTTCGACCACCCCGACATCATCGCGGGCCAGGGCACGGTCGGCCTGGAGATCCTGGAGCAGTGCCCCGAGGTGCGCACGATCGTCCTGGGGATCGGCGGCGGCGGGCTGGCGGCGGGCGTGGCCCTCGCGGTGAAGTCGCTGCGCCCGGACGTACGGATCATCGGGGTGCAGGCGGAGGGCGCGGCGGCGTACCCGCCCTCACTGGCGGCCGGACGGCCGGTGTCCATCGAGAACCCGGCCACGATGGCCGACGGCATCAAGGTCGGCCGGCCCGGCGACGTGCCGTTCCGCCTCGTCGAGGAGCTGGTGGACGAGGTCCGTACGGTCTCCGAGAACAACCTGTCCAGCGCGCTGCTGCTGTGCCTGGAGCGCGCCAAACTGGTCGTCGAACCGGCCGGCGCGAGCTCCGTGGCGGCACTGCTGCGCGCGCCCGGGTCCTTCGAGGGTCCGGTGGTGGCACTGCTGTCGGGCGGGAACGTGGATCCGCTGCTGATGCAGCGCATCCTGCGGCACGGCATGGCGGCGGGCGGCCGCTATCTGGCGGTCACGCTGCGGCTCACGGACCGGCCCGGCGCCCTGGCCACGCTCCTCGGGGTGTTGTCAGTGGCGGACGCTAACGTCCTGGACGTGAGCCACGTACGGACCGATCCGCGGCTCGGGCTCACGGAGGTGGAGGTCGAGCTGCACCTGGAGACGAAGGGGCACGACCACTGCGCCGAGGTGAATCTGGCGCTGCGCGAGGCGGGTTACACGGTCATCGACTGAGGTCGGAGCCTCCCGCGGAGCCCGGTCCTTCCCCTCGGGGAAAATCCATTGAGCGACGCGATACATCGCGTTATGGTGGGTCTGCGGATCGGCGCCGACGGGGCCGGGCCGATGACTTTCTCGTCCTGCACAAGTCCCCAGTACGCGCACATCCGAAAAATCCCCAACGACGTGGAGACCACTCATGCCAGGCGCCATATACGCCGAAGGCCTGGTGAAGACCTTCGGTGACGTAAGGGCTCTGGACGGCGTCGACCTCGATGTCCCGGAAGGCACCGTGCTCGGTCTGCTCGGGCCGAACGGCGCGGGCAAGACGACCGCGGTCCGCTGTCTGACGACCCTGCTGCGCCCCGACAGCGGCAAGGCCGTTGTCGCGGGCATCGACGTGGTCAAGGACCCCGACGCGGTACGGCGCAGGGTCGGCCTCTCCGGACAGTTCGCGGCGGTCGACGAGTACCTGACCGGCCGCGAGAACCTCCAGATGGTCGGTCAGCTGTACCAGATGAAGGCGAAGGCGGCGAAGGTCCGCGCGGCCGAGCTCCTGGAGCAGTTCAACCTCGCCGACGCCGCCGACCGCACCGCCAAGACGTACTCGGGCGGTATGCGCCGCCGTCTCGACCTGGCGGCGGCCCTGGTCGTGTCGCCCCCGGTGATGTTCATGGACGAGCCGACGACCGGCCTCGACCCGCGCAACCGCCAGCAGCTGTGGGACGTCATCAAGCAGCTGGTCTCCGGCGGTACGACGCTGCTGCTGACGACCCAGTACCTCGAAGAGGCCGACCACCTCGCGCAC
Organism: Streptomyces rhizosphaerihabitans; assembly: GCF_025399795.1. Lineage (GTDB taxonomy): Bacteria > Actinomycetota > Actinomycetes > Streptomycetales > Streptomycetaceae > Streptomyces > Streptomyces rhizosphaerihabitans. Next base: position 55,603 of record NZ_JAODTZ010000002.1, read on the forward strand.
GACATCTGCGTGGTCGACCACGGCCGCGTCATCGCCCGCGGCACCGCCGACGAGCTCAAGGCGCAGACCGGTGGCGAGCGCGTCGAGGTCGTCGTGCACGAGCGCGAACACATGGAGACCGCCTCCGAGGTGCTGCGCGGCTTCGGCAAGGGCGAGACCACGGTCGAGGAGCACACCCGCAAGCTCACCGTGCCCGTCACCGGCGGCGCGAAGCTCCTCGCGGAGGTGATCCGCGAGCTGGACACCCGCGGCATCGAGATCGACGACATCGGCCTGCGCCGCCCCACCCTCGACGACGTCTTCCTCTCCCTCACCGGCCATGTGGCCGAGGAGAAGGCCGAGGAGAACGGAGGGCCGGCGGGCGCCCTGGCCGGCAAGGGCAAGGAAGCCCGGACCGGCAAGAGCAAGAAGGAGGCGACCAAGTGAGCGCCGTCAGCGACGCCGTACAGGTCGCGGTGCCCTCGAACCCGATCACCCAGTCCATCCGGGATTCCCTGGTCATCGCCAAGCGGAACCTGATCAGGATGTCACGCATTCCCGAGATGGTGATCTTCGGACTGATCCAGCCGATCATGTTCGTGGTGCTGTTCACCTATGTCTTCGGCGGGTCCATGAAGATCGGCGGCAGCACCAGCGCCGAGGCGTACACCAACTTCCTGATGGCGGGCATCTTCGCGCAGACGGTCACCTTCGCCACCGCGGGCGCCGGCGCGGGCATCGCCGACGACATGCACAAGGGCCTCATCGACCGCTTCCGGTCCCTGCCCATGGCGCGCGGAGCGGTGCTGACCGGCCGCACCCTGGCCGACCTCGTGCAGACCGCGCTGACCCTGCTCGTCCTCGCGATCGTCGCCCTGATGGTCGGCTGGCGGGTCGGCACGACCGGCAGCACCGACGCGCTCCGTGTCCTCGGCGCCTTCGGGCTGCTGCTTCTGCTGGGGTACGCGTTCACCTGGATCGGCGCGCTCATCGGCCTGTCCGTGCGGACGCCCGAGGCGGCCACCTCCGGCGGGCTGATCTGGCTCTTCCCGGTCACGTTCATCTCGAACGCGTTCGTGGACACCGCCAACATGACGCCCTGGCTGCGGCATGTCGCGGACTGGAACCCGTTCAGCGCCACCGTGCAGGCCTGCCGTGTGCTGTTCGCCAACCCCGGGGTGTCGGAATCCGAGGCCTGGCCCATGCGGCACTCGATCTGGGCCTCGGTGATCTACTCCGTCCTGATCGTCCTGATCTTCCGGACGCTCGCGGTCCGCAAGTACCGCTCGGCGACGGCGTGACGCGCACATCGCCCCGGGCGTCGACGCGGACGCAGACGTAGACCCGGGCGTCGACGCGGATACGACGATGCCCCCGGCCGGCGGCCGGGGGCATCGTCTTCGCCGGTCCTGGGCTCAGCCCTGGTACGGCACGGCCTTGAGGATCTTCACCGAGGCGAGCTTGCCGTTCGGCAGCTCGTACTGGGCGTCCTCGCCGACCTTCTTGCCGTTCACACCGGAGCCCAGCGGGGACTGCGGGGAGTACGTCTCGATGGCGGAGCTCGCGTATTCGCGTGAGCCGAGCAGGAAGTCCAGGGTGTCGTCCTCGTCGCCGTCGAAGGCGATGGTCACGACCATGCCCGGTGCGACCGCGCCGTCCGCCGCGGGAGCCTCGCCGACCTTGGCCTTCTCCAGGAGCTGAGTCAGCTGGCGCACTCGGAGCTCCTGCTTGCCCTGCTCTTCCTTGGCCGCGTGGTACCCGCCGTTCTCGCGCAGGTCGCCCTCCTCGCGCGCGGCCGCGATCTTGGCGGCGATCTCCGTGCGCGCAGGACCAGACAGGTACTCCAGCTCGGCCCTGAGCTGGTCGTACGCCTCCTGGGTCAGCCAGGTGACGTTCTCACTGGTCTGGGTCACAGGTGCTCCTCGTAGGTACTGGGAATACAAAGCATCGCCCTACCCTGAAGCATGTTCTCTCACGGGTGGGCGAAACCACGAGCCTAACAATTCAGCGGCTCGGAGGCGAGGACATAAGACATCAGAATTACATCGACGCAGGTCAGCTACCTGTTGCCGAGAGTGATGCCGGCCGGTGTCGATGCCGTCGGGCCAGGGGCGGCGATGCCGTTCAGCCCGTGTGGCAGCCGAGGAGTTCTGCCGTGGAGCCCCGGGCCGTCGTACGCAGGGTAACCACCTTGTCGAGGCGGGAGGCGCCCTGGTCGAAGCGGAAGTCGGCGCGGCCCACCTCGATGCCGTCGGCGCTCTGGGAACGCAACGTGCAGTAGCCGTTCGTACCCGAGTCCTTGTGCACCTCCAGGTGCACCTCGACCGCGCTGTCCGAGACCGCCTTGAAGGTGATCACCTGGGCGCTGATCCTGGTCCCGGCGATGTAGTCGTAGCCGAACCAGCCGATCAGGCCGATCAGGGCGACACCCAGAACGCTGCCGACGATCTTGAGCTTCCGGTCGGCGCGCTCGTCCGCGGAGCGGCCGTACCGGCCCTCGGGCAGCTGCGCGCTCGCCGTGCTCATGATCGTCCTCTCGGCTGGGGTCCGTGATGGGGACCCCGGAATTATTCGCCCCCCGATTCCGTCACTATAGAAGCCGCCCGAAGCGCTGATTCACGCCGGGCGCCGACAGCCGACGTACTCAGGCGACAGCCGACCGACCGAGGATTGAGTCTTGACTGACCAGCTGCGACTGATGGCCGTTCACGCCCACCCCGACGACGAGTCGAGCAAGGGCGCGGCCACCATGGCGAAGTACGTGTCCGAGGGGGTGGACGTGCTGGTCGTGACCTGCACGGGCGGGGAGCGCGGCTCCATCCTCAATCCCAAGCTTCAGGGCGACAAGTACATCGAGGAGCACATCCACGAGGTACGCAAGAAGGAGATGGACGAGGCCCGCGAGATCCTCGGCGTCAAGCAGGAGTGGCTCGGCTTCGTCGACTCGGGCCTGCCCGAGGGCGACCCGCTGCCCCCGCTCCCCGAGGGCTGCTTCGCCCTGGAGGACATCGACAAGGCGGCCGGCGAGCTCGTCAAGCAGATCCGCTCGTTCCGCCCGCAGGTGATCACCACGTACGACGAGAACGGTGGCTACCCGCACCCCGACCACATCATGACCCACCAGATCTCGATGGTGGCGTTCGAGGGTGCCTCGGACACCGAGAAGTACCCGGAGTCCGAGTTCGGACCGGCGTTCCAGCCGCAGAAGCTCTACTACAACCAGGGCTTCAACCGCCCGCGCACCGAGGCGCTGCACCACGCGCTCCTGGACCGCGGAATGGAGTCGCCGTACGGGGACTGGCTGAAGCGCTGGAGCGAGTTCCAGCGTGCCGAGCGCACGCTGACCACGCATGTTCCGTGCGCGGACTTCTTCGAGATCCGCGACAAGGCGCTGATCGCGCACGCCACGCAGATCGACCCCGACGGCGGCTGGTTCAAGGTCCCCATGGACATCCAGCGGGAGGTCTGGCCGACCGAGGAGTACGAGCTCGCCAAGTCCCTCGTCGATACATCCCTCCCCGAGGACGACCTCTTTGCGGGCATCCGCGACAATGCCTGACATGAGCGCAAGCCTGGCACTGACGCACCTCGTCCCCCTCGCCAAGGAGGTCGACGAGAACAAGGTCACCCCCGGCGTCCTCGGCTTCATCGTCTTCGCGGTGATGGCCCTGGCCGTCTGGGGCCTGATGAAGTCCATGAACCGCCACATGGGCAAGGTCACCTTCGAGCAGGACCCCGAGAACGGGCCGGAGGGCTCGGGCGGCGCGGACCGGTCCGTCCCCGGCGGGAAGCCCAGCCCCGCCAAGGGTTGAGCGCGCGCCCGCGGGGGTCTGGCCCCCGCGGGAGCTCCAGCCCCTGCGGGGTGCAGAACACCGGCACCGGCAAGAAGTCGGTCGCGGACGGTGCCGGGTCCCGCGGGAGCTCCAGCCCCTGCGGGGTGCCGGGCCCTGCGGGAGCTCGGCCCCTTCTCACGTCATCACGCTCACGCCCATCACGTCGCGTGCGTGGCGTCCCGGCACCATGCCCAGGCGCCAGGCCTGCCAGCCGGCGTCCAGGTCCACTCCCCGCTCCAGCAGCAGCTGGTACGCCTCGATGAAGTCGTCGAGGCGGCCGTCGCGGGTGGAGTGGCCGGCGCGCGCGAGCTGTGACAGTTCCTCCTGGGCCACCGCGGCGCCCACCTCGTGGCCGCCCGGGGCCGCGTACGGGAGCAGGGTGCAGCGCAGGAAGCGGGCCCAGTCCTCCCCGCGACGGTCGCCGTACGAGGCGAACAGGCCGAGGGCCTCCTCGCACAAGGACAGCGCCTGCTGGGTACGGGCGTTGCCGGCGTCGACGACGGCGAGCTCCAGGCAGGTCCACGCCTCGCCGTGCGCCACCCCGATGCGCTGGAAGTCCGCGCGGGCGTCGACGAGGAGCTGACGGGCGAAGCCCGAGTTCCGCAGCGAGCCCGTCTGCGCGGCACGCTGGTCGCGGGTCACGCGGGCCGAGTGGTGGCGCGCGCAGGCCAGGCCGTAGACGTCCCGCATACGGGAGAACATCGTCCGGGAACGCTCCAGCTCGCGCACGGCCTGGTCCAGGTTGCCGGTCTCCTCCAAAGCCTGGCCCAGGTAGTAGACAGTCCAGGCCTCACCACGCGCGTCCTCGTTCTCACGGTGCCGGGAGGCCGCCTGGCGCAGCCCGTCGACCGCGGAGGACGGGTCGCCCTCGACGAGCCGGGCGCGGGCCAGCTGCGTGAGCGCCCAGGCCTCGCCGCGGGCGTCGCGCGTACGGCCGTACAGGTCGAGCGCCTCGCGCAGTTCACGCTCGGCGCGCGGCACGTCGCCCATGCGCAGTCCCAGCTGGCCGAGCTGGAAGTGGGCCCAGGCCTCGCCGTGCACCGAGCCGCTCTCGCGGTGCAGGACCAGGGCCTCGGTGAGGAGGCCGAGGGCCTGGACGAGCCGGGATCTGTCGCGTTCCACCGCCGCCAGCGCGTGCATCGTCCAGGCGCGGTCGGCCGCCAGCTCGGGTGCGGCCTGGAGGTCCATGGCCTCCTGGAGCCTGGCCGTCGCCTCGATGAGGTTGCCCTGGTGGTGCAGCGTGATGCCGAGGGAACACAGCGCCCTGGCCGCCCCCGCGTCGTGGTGGGCCTCGAAATAGAGGTCCACCACCGCCGCCAGGGTCGTCCGCGCCTTGTCCAGCTCGCCCAGCTGGCGGGCCGCGATACCGGTGCGCCACTGCACCGAGCGGACGAGGAGGCCCTGGTCGACCGCCTGGGTCAGCTCGCTGATCTCGCCCAGCCGGTAGAGGTCACCGCGCAGCAGGCAGTAGTCGCACAGGGCGCCGAGCAGGTTCAGCACCGCCGCCTGGTCCACCCCCTCCGCGTGCCGCAGCGCCGCCGTGATGAAGCTCGACTCGTCGTCCAGCCAGCGGAGCGCGGCATCCAGGGAGGTGAAGCCGTGCGGCCCGAACTGGTCGGCGCGCGTAGACGTCTTGCCGTCCACCAATCGGATCACCGAGTCGGCGAGTTCCGCGTAGTTCACGATCAGGCGCTCCTGCGCCGCCGTGCGCTCCGACGGTTCCTCCTCGTCGAGGAGACGGGCCGCGGCGAACGTCCGCACGAGGTCGTGCAGGCGATAGCGGCTGCCGCGCACGTGGTCGATCAGGCCCGCCCGGGAGAGGGCGGTCAGATGGCGGACGGCCTCGGGTTCGTCCGTCGCGAGGAGGGACGCCGCCGCTGCCGCGCCCAGCGAGGCACGACCGGCCAGGGCCAGCCGGCGCAGCAGCCGGCGCGTCATGTCCGACTGGTCCGTGTAGCGCAGCCACAGCACCCGCTCGACGGGTTCCACGGGGCCGTAGGCCGCGAGGTCGGTGGCGAGTCCGCGCGGGGTGCGCGGGCCGAGCGAGGAGCCGGCGACGCGCAGGGCCAGCGGCAGCCCGCCGCACAACTCCCGTATCCGGTCGGTTGATTCGGCGTCGTACGGACCGGACGCGTCCTGCGCCGCCGCGGTCAGCAACTCCTCGGAGCCCGCCGCGTCCAGCGCCTCGACGGGGAGCTGGTGCACCCAGGCGGGGAGGTCGGCGGGCAGGTCGAGGGGACCCCGCGCGGTGACCAGGACCAGGCTCTCCGAGCGCTCGGGGACCAGGGTGCGCACCTGCTCGGCGTCGCTCGCGTCGTCCAGCACGATCGTCACGGGCAGGCCCGTCAGATGCTGGTGATACAGCTCGCTCAGACGTCTGACCTGCTGGTCCTGCGAGGAGCGCTCACGGAAGAGGAGCTGTTCGCGCGGGGCGCCGAGCCGGTTCAGCAGGTGGAGCAGCGCGTCGCGGGTGGTGAGCGGCGGGTCGTCCGGGCTGTCGCCCCGCAGGTCGACCACGCACGCGCCGCGGAACTGGTCCTTGAGGGCGTGCGCCGCCCGGACCGCGAGCGTGCTGCGGCCGGAGCCGGGCGCGCCGTGCAGCACCACGACCGTCGGCCTCGTCTCGGTGCTCGCCCGAGCCGCGTGCACCCACTGCGCGACCCGCGACAGCTCGGTCCGGCGCCCGGTGAACGGACCTTCCTGCTCCGGAAGTTGGCCGAAGGACTGCTCGAGCACACTGCGCCTGCGGGCCGCCGCGCTCTTGTCGGTGCGCCGCAGCTGGGGCGCACCCTTCTTGGCGCCGGTGGAGGCGGTGAGCACCCGCTGCTGGTCGAGGAACGGGCGGACGCCCCGCACTTCCAGGGCCGTCAGCCACTGGAGGCGCAGTTGCTCGGGGCCGCCGGGCTGCGCCAGGGCTCCGGCCCGGCGGCTCGCGGCCGGCACGTGCGAGGCCGTCACCTTGAGGACGGTCGCCGCCGCGCCCGCCACGGCCACCGTCGCTCCGGTGCCGACGGCCGTCCCCGCGCCGGCGCCGAGGGCCAGGTCGGCGACGACGGCCGCGAGTGCACCAACAGCGGCCACCAGCAGGGGAGTTCCGGATCCCTCGCGCGCGAACCGCTGCCCGAAGGTCTGCCGTCCCGCCTGAGACTCGTCCAGCGCCCGTGCGTACGCCGTGTACTCCTCGGCGGCCGTCTCCGCCATCGCGTCGAGCGCGGCCCGCGTCCGCGACAGCAGCGCACCCCCGTCCACGCGCCCTCCGTAGCGGCGTACCTCCTCCTCGACGGCCCGGACCAACAGCCGCTCGGCCTCCGCCCGATGGCTGTCCCGCATGTCACGTCCCCCTCCGGCAGCAACTCCCTGGCCTATGAGTGTCCTTCGGGGAGGACGCGAGCGCGAGAGGGCCGTCGATCAATCCCGTGGATCACATCGTCCGACCGGCGTGGTGTCCGCTCCTTCAGGGGTACGGGACCCGCCCTGTCCCTCGCGTGAGGCACACCCCCGGAGAGGGCGGGGAAGACACACGCGCGGGCGGGCGCCGCCTCCGCCACCGCCCGGAGCAGGGCTTGGAGGAGAGGGCGCCCGGCTGCGCGTTCGTGCGCGGATCCCGGGCCCTCCTCGACCGGTACGGCCACCCTCGTGAAGATGCCCCCGCAGGGGCACGCCCGGTGCACCTGCGCTTCTACGCCGTCCCGGACGCCGTGGGAGAGTGGCAGGGTGAACCGACTGGCCCATGAGACGTCCCCGTATCTGCTCCAGCACGCCGACAACCCCGTCGACTGGTGGCCGTGGTCGGCCGAGGCCTTCGACGAGGCCCGCAGAAGCAACCGACCCGTTCTGCTGAGCGTCGGGTACAGCAGCTGTCACTGGTGCCATGTCATGGCGCACGAATCCTTCGAGGACGACGCCACAGCCGCGTATCTGAACGACCACTTCGTCAGCATCAAGGTCGACCGGGAGGAGCGGCCGGACGTCGACGCCGTCTACATGGAGGCGGTGCAGGCGGCGACCGGGCAGGGCGGCTGGCCGATGACGGTGTTCCTCACGCCGGATGCCGAGCCCTTCTACTTCGGCACCTACTTCCCGCCCGAGCCACGGCACGGCATGGCGTCGTTCCGGCAGGTGCTGGAGGGCGTGGCCGCTGCCTGGACCGACCGGCGCGACGAGGTGTCCGAGGTCGCGGGGAAGATCACGCGGGATCTCGCCGAGCGGGAGATGTCCTTCGGGGACAGCCAGGTGCCGGGCGAGGAGGAGCTGGCCGCCGCACTGCTCGGACTCACCCGGGACTACGACGCCGCGCGCGGCGGGTTCGGCGGGGCGCCCAAGTTCCCGCCGTCCATGGTGATCGAGTTCCTGCTGCGTCACCACGCGCGGACCGGCTCCGAGGGCGCTCTCCAGATGGCCGTCGACACCTGCGAGCGGATGGCGCGCGGCGGCCTCTACGACCAGCTCGGCGGCGGCTTCGCCCGGTACTCCGTCGACCGCGAGTGGGTGATCCCGCACTTCGAAAAAATGCTCTACGACAACGCCCTGCTCTGCCGGGTCTACGCCCATCTCTGGCGGTCCACCGGGTCCGAGCTCGCCCGGCGGGTGGCTCTGGAGACCGCGGACTTCCTGGTGCGCGAACTCCGCACCGACGAGGGCGGGTTCGCCTCCGCGCTCGACGCGGACAGCGAAGACGGCACCGGCAGGCATGTCGAGGGCGCGTATTACGTATGGACGCCCGCGCAGCTGCGTGAGGTGCTCGGGGACGCGGACGCCGAACTCGCCGCCCAGCACTTCGGGGTCACCGAGGAGGGCACCTTCGAGGAGGGTGCGTCCGTACTGCAACTCCCGCAGCAGGAGGGCGTCTTCGATGCCGAGAAGGTCGCCTCCGTGCGGGAGCGGCTGCTGGCGGCACGGGCCGGGCGGCCCGCCCCCGGGCGGGACGACAAGGTGGTCGCCGCCTGGAACGGGCTCGCGGTGGCCGCCCTCGCGGAGACCGGAGCCTACTTCGACCGACCCGATCTGGTGGAGGCCGCGATCGGCGCCGCCGACCTCCTCGTACGGCTGCACATGGATGACCGGGCGCGCCTTGCCCGCACCAGCAAGGACGGCCGAGTCGGCGCCCACGCGGGGGTGCTGGAGGACTACGCGGATGTCGCCGAGGGCTTCCTCGCGCTGACGTCCGTGACCGGGGAAGGGGTCTGGCTGGAGTTCGCCGGGTTCCTGCTCGACCACGTCCTCGCGCAGTTCACGGACGACGAGTCGGGTGCGCTGTACGACACGGCGGCCGATGCCGAGCGGTTGATCCGCCGTCCGCAGGACCCGACCGACAACGCCACGCCCTCGGGGTGGAGCGCGGCGGCCGGAGCGCTGCTGTCGTATGCCGCCCAGACCGGCGCGGAGCCCCATCGCACCGCCGCCGAGCGGGCGCTCGGCGTGGTGAAGGCGCTCGGGCCGCGGGCGCCCCGTTTCATCGGGTGGGGGCTCGCGGTGGCCGAGGCGCTGCTCGACGGTCCCCGGGAGGTCGCGGTCGTGGGGGAGGGGAGCGATCCGGCCACAACGGCCTTGCGGCGTACGGCACTTCTGGGAACCGCGCCGGGTGTCGTCCTGGCGGTGGGAGCTCCGGAGAGTGACGAGCTGCCGCTGCTTTCCGGCCGCCCCCTGGTGGACGGCAAGCCTGCCGCGTACGTCTGCCGTAACTTCGCCTGCGACGCCCCGACGACCGATCCCGACCGGCTTCGCACGGCTCTGAACGGCCGAAAGACGTGACTACCAACCGGTTCAAACACCCCTAGAGCGCCGATTGTTCAGCAAGCCGACCGAGCGTGATGAAACACGCTCTTCACCAGAGGATTCTTTGCCCTTCACAGACCGCCCATAGTCTCTCCACGGTGTCGCGACAGGTGTAACGCACTGTCGCGACTGGGGGTTTTTGGGGATCTGGGGGGATCTGTTGCTCACGTCTGTCTTCATCGCTGCCGTTTCTCTGGCGCTCTTCTGGATGGCGGCCTTCACCCTGTGGTGGCAGATGCACGCGTGGCGTACGCCCGAAGTGCTCGCTTCCACCCGCTTCAGCAGTCCGGACGGGGGTGAGAGCCTGTCCTTCTCGCTGCTGCTGCCCGCACGGCACGAGCAGGCCGTGCTCGACCACACCATCCAGCGACTGCTGGAATCCAGCCACACCGACTTCGAGATCATCGTCATCGTGGGGCACGACGACCCGGAGACCACCGAGGTGGCCCGGAGTGCCGAGGCACGCGATCCGCGTGTCCGGGTCGTCGTCGACCACCACGAGAAGAAGAACAAGCCGAAGGCCATGAACACGGCCCTGCCGCACTGCCGCGGCGATGTGGTCGGGGTCTTCGACGCCGAGGACCAGGTCCATCCGGAGCTGCTCGCCCATGTCGACCACGCGTTCCGCACGACGGACGCGGACGTCGTCCAGGGCGGGGTGCAGCTCATCAACTTCAACTCCAGCTGGTACAGCCTGCGCAACTGCCTGGAGTACTTCTTCTGGTTCCGCTCGCGCCTTCATCTGCACGCGCAGAAAGGGTTCATCCCGCTCGGCGGCAACACCGTCTTCGTACGGACGAAGGTCCTGCGGGAGGCCGACGGCTGGGACCCCGACTGCCTCGCGGAGGACTGCGACCTCGGCGTACGGCTGTCCAGCGTCGGCAAGAAGGTCGTCGTCGCGTACGACTCCGACATGGTGACCAAGGAGGAGACACCCGGCTCCCTGATGTCGCTGCTCAAGCAGCGCACCCGGTGGAACCAGGGCTTCCTGCAGGTCTACCGCAAGCGCGACTGGAAGCAACTGCCGGGCTTCGGGCAGCGGTTGCTCGCCCGCTACACGCTGATGACGCCGTATCTCCAGGCGATCTCCGGGGTGATCATCCCGCTCAACGTCGCGGTCGCGCTCTTCCTGGACGTGCCCGTCGGGATCGCCTTCATCACGTTCCTGCCGGCCGTGACCGCTCTGGTCACCTTCGTGTTCGAGCTCGTCGGACTGCACGACTTCGGCAAGCAGTACGGGCTCCGGGTCCGCCCCGTGCACTACCTGAAGCTCGTCGTCGGCGGTCCCTTCTACCAGGTGCTGCTCGCGGGTGCCGCCGTGCGCGCCGTCTGGCGCGAGCAACGGGGCCGCAACGACTGGGAGTTGACCAGTCATGTCGGCGCGCATCTCACCGAAGTGATCCGAGAGGACGTTCCTGCGTGACCTCCACCCTTCCCGCGGCGACCACACCCACGGTCCCCGCGCAGCGGCCTCGTGCGCCCAAAACCGTCCCGACACCCCTTCCCGACTCGCGTTTTCGCGGCTCGCGCTCCGATCTGATCCTGTGCGCGGTGCTGCTCGCGGCGATCCTCGTCGTGCAGGGCTGGAACATCGCCGCCTACCCGACCCTCAGCGACGACGAGGGCACCTACCTCGCCCAGGCCTGGGCCGTCCAGCAGGGCAAGGGCCTGGCCCACTACACGTACTGGTACGACCATCCGCCGCTCGGCTGGATCCAGATAGCCCTGCTGACCTGGATACCCGCGCACATCAGCCCCTCGCTGATGACCGTCGGCTCGATGCGCTTCGCGATGCTCGTGGTCAGCGCGGTGAGCGCCGTTCTGCTGTACGTCCTCGCGCGCCGGCTGTCGCTGCCGCGGTGGGCGGCCGGTCTCGCGATGGTCCTCTTCGGGCTCTCCCCGCTCTCGGTCGTGCTCCAGCGGGAGATCTTCCTCGACAACATCGCGGTGATGTGGACGCTGCTCGCGTTCTGCCTGGCCGCGTCGCCGAGCCGTCATCTGTGGCACCACTTCGGCGCGGGCCTCGCGGCCGCCGCCGCCGTGCTGACCAAGGAGACGATGCTCGTCATCCTGCCCGCGCTGTTCGTCACGATGTGGCGGCACAGCCATCGCGACACCCGCAAGTTCGCGCTCACCGGCGCCGTCACCGCGTGCGTGCTGATCGGCGCCGCGTACCCGCTCTTCGCCCTGCTCAAGGGCGAGTTGTTCCCGGGCGGCGGACATGTCTCGCTCTGGGAGGGCATCACCTACCAGATGAGCCGCCCCGGCTCCGGGTTCATCCTGGGGGCAGGCACCGGCTCGTACGGGGTGCTCCACTCCTGGCTGTACTACGACCGGGTCCTGCCGCTCGGCGGACTCGCGGGCGCCCTGCTGCTCCTGGTCACCTTCCGCTGGTCGGTGACCGCGCGCGCCCTGGCCGGACCCGCGCTCACCGTGGCGATCCTCGCCCTGGTGGCCATGCGCCCGAACGGCTACCTGCCCGCGATGTACGTCATCCAGGCCCTTCCCTTCCTCGCCCTCGTCCTCGCCGGAGGCACCGCGAGCGTCGCCCACGCCGTGCTGCGCAGACGGCGGACCGAGGAGGAGCGGACGTATGTGACGTGGGGGCGGCGCGGGCTCGCGGCGGTGCTGCTGGTGGCCGCCGGCGCCTATGTCGTGCCCCATTGGTACGACGGTGACCGCACGGCCGTGACCGCCGACGCCAACGCCCCCTACCGGGCGGCCTCTTCCTGGCTGAGGACCGAGGTGAAGGACCCGCGGGACACCCGGGTCCTGGTCGACGACGCGCTCTGGCTCGACCTCGTGCACGACGGCTACCGGCCGGGCCTCGGCGCCATCTGGTTCTACAAGGCCGACCTCGACCCCGCGGTCACCAAGACGCTGCCGCGCGGCTGGAAGGACCTCGACTACGTGGTCGCGTCGCCGACCGTACGGCGCGACGCGGTCGACCTGCCCAACGTGAAGGCCGCGATCGAGCACTCCACCCCGGTCGCCACCTTCGGCAGGGGCGAGGACCGCATCGAGATCCGGCGGATCGGCGACTCCAACGACCGCAGCGCCACCAAGAACACCACCACCACCAACACGGCCCGTTCCGGAGGCAGTCGATGAGCAGCTTCGAGAGCACTGTCCCCGGTGAGCTGGGCGACCCGGCGGTACGCGGCGCCGAGGTCCCGGAGCCCGGCGCCGTGACCATCGTCGTACCGACCTTCAACGAGTCGGCGAACATAAGGGAGTTGCTGCACCAGATAACCGAGTCCGTACCGGCCCGGCTGCCCTGCGAGGTCGTCTTCGTGGACGACTCCACGGACGACACCCCCGAGGTGATCTCCGAGGCCGCCCGGGACTGCCCGTTCCCGGTGACCGTGCTGCACCGCGAGGTGCCCGAGGGCGGGCTCGGCGGCGCGGTCGTCGAGGGGCTGAAGGCGGCGAGCTCCCAGTGGATCGTCGTGATGGACGGGGACTGCCAGCATCCGCCGTCCCTGATACCGGAGTTGGTCGCTTCGGGGGAGCGTGCGAACGCGGGCCTCGTGGTCGCCAGCCGGTACATCAAGGGCGGCAGCCGGGAAGGGCTCGCGGGCGGCTACCGGATCGCGGTGTCGCGCGGCGCGACCTGGCTGACCAAGACGCTGTTCCCGCGCAAGCTGCGGGGCATCAGCGACCCGATGAGCGGGTTCTTCGCGATCCGCCGCAGCGCGGTCACCGCCGAGGTCCTGCAGCCGCTCGGCTACAAGATCCTGCTCGAACTGGCCGTGCGCAGCCGCCCCCGACAGGTCACCGAGGTGCCCTTCGTCTTCCAGGACCGCTTCGCCGGCGAGTCCAAGTCGAGCGCGCAGGAGGGTTTCCGGTTCCTGCGCCACCTCGTCGGGCTGCGCACAGCCTCGCCGGTGGCCCGCATGGTGGTCTTCGGGCTGATCGGCGCCACCGGCTTCGTGCCGAACCTGCTCGGCCTGTACGCGCTCACCGCCGCCGGACTGCACTACGTACCGGCGGAGATCCTCGCCAACCAGCTCGGCGTGGCCTGGAACTTCCTGCTCATCGAGCATCTGCTGTTCCGCGAGCGCCGCAGGCACCGCAGCCGGTGGGACCGGACGGGCCGGTTCGCGCTGCTCGCCAACGCCGATCTGGTGCTGCGCATCCCGCTGATCGCGTTCTTCGTCCACCAGTTCGGCATGGGTGCCCTGTCCGCCACGGCGCTGGCCCTGGTGACGACCTTCGTTCTGCGCTTCGCCGGGACCGAAGCGCTGGTCTATCTCCCGCGCCGCAGCAGCGAGAGCCGGCGTGGGAGCCGTACAGCGAGGAGTGCCGCGTGAAATTCCGGGTGAGACCACGACGGAGAACCGCCCTGCTGGCCGTGACGGGCCTCGCCGCCGGGCTGCTGCTCGTGTCACCGCAGCCCGCGTCGGCCGTCAACCTCGTCACCAACCCGGGCTTCGAGACCGCCGGTACGGACGGCATGCCGTCCTGCTGGGAGAAGTCCGGCTGGGGCGACAACGACTTCGGTTTCGCGACCGTGACCGACGCCCACTCCGGCTCCAAGGCCATGAAGGTCACGCTGACCCGCCGGGTCGACGGCGACCGCAAGGCGCTGATCACCGAGTCCACCGCGTGCGCGCCGGTGGTCACCGCGGGCAAGCAGTACGACCTCGGGCTCTACTACAGGACGACGACGCCCGACGCGGCGATCACGCTCTTCCGGCACGACACCACGGCGGGCTGGCAGTACTGGACCGACCTCAAGACCCTGGACATGGCGGCGGCCTGGACGCAGGCGACGGTGCGCACCCCGGCCGTCCCGGCGGGCACCGACCGCATCACCTGGGGCGTCTCCGTGTACGGCACGGGTTCGGCGACCACCGACGACTACACGATGGAACAGGTCTCCGATCCCATTCCGCCGGCCACCTGCACGGGCACGGCCGACGAGTGCGCGAACGGGAAGTGGACGGTCCTGCCCACGCAGAACCCGGTCCGTTCCATGCACTCCGTCGTGCTGAACAACGGCAAGGTGCTCTTGATCGCGGGCTCCGGGAACAGCGAGGAGAACTTCGACGCGGGCACGTTCACGTCGGCGGTGTACGACCCGGCGACCGGCTCGTACAAGGTGATCCCCACGCCCAAGGACATGTTCTGCGCCGGGCACGTCCAGCTCGCCGACGGGCGGGTGCTGGTGATGAGCGGCAACAAGGCGTTCCCGGTGGCGGGCGGGCACGGGTACGAAGGGTTCAAGGACTCGTACATCTTCGACCCGGTCACCGAGACGTACAGCAGGACGAACGACCTGAACGACGGCCACTGGTATCCGTCCGCCACCGAGCTGGGCAACGGCGACATCATCTCGTTCGGCGGTCTGCGCGAGGACTCGTCGGGTTCGGTGACCGCCGAGCGCTTCTCGAACGCACAGCAGCAGTGGCTGCCGCTGTGGCAGGTCAACCAGACGTGGTCGTTCTGGGGTCTGTACCCGTCGATGATCCTGATGCAGGACGGCCGGCTCTTCTACTCGGGCAGCCATGTCTTCGGCAACGGCACCCCGGGCACCGGCTCGGCGATCTACGACTACGACGCCAACACCACGACCGCGGTCCCCGGACTCCAGAACAAGGACCAGCGCGACCAGTCCGCGAGCGTGCTGCTGCCTCCCGCGCAGGACCAGAAGGTCCTGACCATCGGCGGCGGCAACATCGACTCGAACCCGGACGCGGGCCGGCTCACCGACATCATCGACCTGAAAGCCGCCAACCCCGCGTACACCGTCGGCCCGCAGATCCCGCAGGGCACGGTGGACCTCGGCAACGGCAAGGTCGCCCAGACCGGCAGCCAGGGCAAGATGTACGTCTCGGCGGTGCTGCTGCCCGACGGGAAGGTCCTGGAGACGGGCGGCGGACTGCACAACCGCGCCGATCCGGTCTTCGAGGCGTCGCTCTTCGACCCGGCGACCTCGACCTTCGACCCGGTGGCCGCCGACCCGGAGGCGCGCGGCTACCACTCCTCCGCGTTCCTGCTGCCCGACGGCCGCGTGATGGCCACCGGTGACAACCCGGGCAACGGCACCTGGAACCACAACGTGTCCATCTACACCCCGCCGTACCTCCTCAAGGGCACCCGCCCGACGATCACCTCGGTGATCGACAACGAGTGGGTGTACGGGGACACCCAGCGCATCACGGTCGACCGGCCCATCGTGAAGGCGGAGTTGATCCGGCCCGCCGCGGTGACGCACTCCTCCGATCCCAACCAGCGGTTCGTGGACCTGCCGCTGAGCGTGGACGGCGACAACGTCGACCTGAACGTGACGAGCAACCCCGACATGGCGCCGCCCGGCTGGTACATGCTCTTCGCGGTCGACGCCAACGGCGTTCCCTCGGTGGCCAAGTGGGTGCATCTCCAGGGCCCGTCCGCGCTCGCCACGGACACCGCCTCGGCGCATGTCCACTCCTTCGCCGACTCCCTGGCGGGCACCGTCACCGGGGCGGGCAAGAAGCGGACCTCGCAGAAGGTGTCCACCACCGTCTCCGGCTGCGACCGCCACTACGGCACGATCAACGTCTGTGTGCCGACGGTCTTCCCGGACGGTGTGAGGAAGACGACGGCCTCCCGCTGCGCCTGGCTGAAGAAGAACGACTACGGGCGCCTCAGGATCAACGGCAAGGACGATCCCCTCGGGCTCGACCCCAGCACGGACGGACTGGCCTGCGGGGCAAAGGATCTGATCAGACGTTAGAGGGCGGGACCTGAAGACGGATTCGGTCAGGTGAAGGATCCGGTCGGGCGCCGGACGTGGTCCGGCGCCGGCCCGTCAGCTCCCGAACTCCGCGAGGGCGCGCTCCACGACGGTCTCCAGCCGGTCGTGGTGCGCGCCCTTCCAGTAGGCGCGCCCGCACTCCGAGCACTGCGCGAAGACGTCGTACGACCGCTCGGTGCCGCTCTCCAGCTGGTCCGCGACCTGCTCCTTGGTGGCCGTGCGGAGCAGGCCGTTGCACGCGGTGCAGCGCGTCCAGGGTTTCAGCTCGGGAGCGAACCGGCCCAGGACGTCGCGGAGTTGGTCATCGGGCTGGGTGCTGTAGACGAAGCCGCCGGCCCACAGTTCGCGGCGCCGCAGCAGTCCGCGGTCGCGGCTGAGCAGCACCCGCCGCTCGGAAGCCGAACGGGCGGCGAGAGCCGGGTCGCCGATGTCGGTGGACTCGTACGCCGTGTCGACGCCGAGCAGCCGCATGCGGCGGGCGAGGGTGCCGAGGTGCACGTCGAGGAGGAAGCGCAACGGGGCGCCGGGGACCCGCTGCGGGCGTTCGACCGCGCGGACCCGCACGGACTCGCCGGCCGCCGGGATGTGCGAGAAGGGCACCTCGCGCCCGTCCACGACCAGGGCGCCGACCTCCGTCAGCGGGACGCCGAGCGACTCGACGACATGACCGAGGGTGGAGGAGCCGTCGGTGCCGACGGGGGTGACCTCGGCGCGGCGGGCGTGCGGGACGAACAGCCCCAGTTCGGGGGCGAATTCGATGTGGATCTCCGGTCCGTTCACGCGGTCAGGATGTCATGCGGGGGCGCCCCGGTCCTCCGGGTTTCGCGGCGGCAGACCGTGCTCCAGGACCTTCACGGTGCGCTCGACGAGATCGGCGAGGTCGTCCCCCTGGCCGGTCTCGGCCCAGTACAGGGAGGTCTCCATGAGACCGCCGATCAGGGACATCGCGAAGACCCGGACCTCCAGGCTGTCCGGGTCCCGGCCGGAGCGCTCGCCGATGGCCCGGCTCAGCAGCCGCCCGGTGACGGACATGCTCTCCATCATCCGGGAACGCACCGCGGGGACCTCGACCAGCAGCCGTGTCCGGAGCCGGGTGATCTCGGGGTCCTCGGAGCTGCTGACACCGATGGCCTTCCTGATCACATGGCGCAGGGACTCGAACCACGGCTCGTCCGCGGGACGCTCGCGCAGTTCCTTTTCCAGCAGCGGGTCGTACTCGTCCGTGAGGACGATGTCCTCCTTGGTCGGGAAGTAGCGGAACACCGTGGACGGGGAGACCTCGGCCGCCTCCGCGATCTGCTCGATCGTCGTCGCGTCGTATCCCTGCTCCGCGATCAGCCGGTACGTCGCCTCGCGGATCGCGATGCGGGTCTTGATCTTCTTCCGCTCGCGGAGCCCTGGCTGGGGCTCCGCGGCGGGAGGGGAACTCTGTGCGGTGGCGGCCATGGTCCTCATTGTCCGGCATCGGCGGGGGCCGGGGCCATGTCGGTGTCCTCCTTCAGTACGGGGATGGGCTGTCCATGGCCCGGCAGCAGCGCCGCCGCCAGCAGCGCGGTGACCAGCGCGGCGATCCCGCTGACCAGCAGGACCAGGTCCATGCCATGGATGTACGCGGCGTTCGCTTACGACGAGCAGTGCCACCGGCAAACCGTAAGGGCCCTGACCTTCTGGCCGAGGGTGAATGCGGGGTCCTGCGGAGCAGGGCAGGGAAAGCCGTTACGCCTCCTGGGCGGATCGGCGTTCGCCCCTCTCTGCCGCTCGTCGTACGACAGCGATCAGCCAGGAGTTCAGGGAGCGGTCGTCGGCTGCGGCTGCGGCTACAGCCATTTCGTGCACGTCGTCGGGGAGTCGTAGGTTCACGTGTTTCGTCATGGTCCCATCATGGCATTGGTCCTATAGTGGTGCTATCTTGACGCCATGCAGCTCCGGTACAACGTGCGGATGTACCCCACGCCGGGCCAGCGGCAGGCGCTGGCCCGGACGTTCGGGTGCGCGCGAGTTGTGTTCAACGATGCGCTCGCCGTGCGCCGTGCCGCTCATGCCGAAGGCCTGCCGTTCCCGAAGTCCGGGGATCTGGCCAAACGGCTCATCACACAGGCCAAACAGACCCCCGAGCGGGCCTGGCTGGCGGACGCCCCAGTCGGGGTGATGCAGCAGGCCCTGCGTGATCTGGACACCGCGTACCGCAACTTCTTCGATTCCCTGTCCGGCAAGCGCAAGGGTGCCAGGATCGGCGAGCCGCGGTTCCGCTCGCGCCGGGACAACAGGCAGACCGCTCGGTACACCCGCTCGGACCGCTGGGCCGTCACACCGGGCTGCAAGCTGCGCCTGCCGAAGGTCGGCGAGGTCCGGGTCCGCTGGTCCCGCGAACTCCCGTCCGACCCATCCTCGGTGACCGTCATCAAGGATGCGTCCGGCCGGTACTTCGCCTCGTTCGTCGTGGAGACCGACGGCCGCAAGGTCACCGCCCCGAAGTTCTTCCGCCGTGCGGAGAAGAAGCTCCGTAAAGCGCAGCAGGACCTCGCCCGCAAGGCCAAGGGGTCGGCGAACCGCAAGAAGGCCGTCGTGAAGGTGGCGCGGGCTCACGCCCGGGTGGCCGATGCCCGGCGGGACTTTCACCACAAGCTGTCCACGACGTTGATCCGCGAGAACCAAGCGGTACACGTCGAGGATCTGTGCGTGAAAGGTCTCGTCCGCACACGGCTCGCCAAAAGCGTGCACGATGCCGGCTGGTCGGCGTTCGTCGGCATGCTGGAGTACAAGGCCGCCCGGTACGGGCGCGTCTTCACCCGCGTGGACCGGTTCTTCCCGTCCTCG
Organism: Streptomyces rhizosphaerihabitans; assembly: GCF_025399795.1. Lineage (GTDB taxonomy): Bacteria > Actinomycetota > Actinomycetes > Streptomycetales > Streptomycetaceae > Streptomyces > Streptomyces rhizosphaerihabitans. The sequence continues at coordinate 74,749 of NZ_JAODTZ010000002.1, forward strand.
CAGCTCTGTTCCGCCTGCGGCTTCAAGGACGGGCCCAAGCCTCTTGCGGTCCGGGAATGGACCTGCACCGGCTGCGGCACCCTCCACGACCGCGATGTGAACGCCGCCCGCAACATCCGCACCGAAGGACACAAGGTCGCCGCCGGACAGGCGGAGACCCGAAACGCCCGTGGAGCGCAGGTAAGACCGGCACGCGTGCCGGCACAGCGCGCAACCCGCACCCCGGTGCGGAAGAAACAGGAACCCACCCGACGTGCCCGGCCGACCGGCCGTGTGCAGGCGGGAATCCCCGGCCTTTAAGCCGGGGAGGATGTCAAGTTGAGGATCGTCATGTCGAAGAAGTCGAAGCCGAGCACGAGCATGCTCGCGACCGGGGCCCCGACCCACCGGCAGCGGGCGTCGCGCCGAGCGATGCCGTCATGCGTGAGAGTCACGATGAAATAAAATTGACTATCAAAAGGCATTTACTGCCAATTTAGTGAGACTTTAGTTGGCGGAGTCGGTGGGTTGGCGCGGTTGACGGAGTCGGCGCGGTTGGCAGGGAGGGGTGTCATCGCGCCGGAAACGCGCAGTGGCCGCGGCTTGGAAGCCGCGGCCACTGAGGAAGGGGGAGTTGGGGGAGGTGTCAGCCGTGCTGGTAGGCCACCAGCGAGATGCCGACGTAGTGCACGATGAACGCGGCGAGGGTCAGGGAGTGGAAGACCTCGTGGAATCCGAACCAGCGCGGTGACGGGTTGGGCCGCTTGATTCCGTAGATCACCCCGCCCGCGCTGTAGAGCAGACCGCCGACGATCACCAGGACGAGGACGGCGATGCCGCCCGTGCGCATGAAGTCGGGCAGGAAGAAGACGGCCGCCCAGCCCATCGCGATGTAGCAGGGCGTGTAGAGCCAGCGCGGTGCGCCCACCCAGAACACCCGGAAGATGATGCCCGCCGCCGCGGCGGCCCAGATGCTCCACAGGAGCCACTGTCCCTTGGCCTCCGGCAGCAGCAGCATCGTCAGCGGGGTGTAGGTGCCCGCGATGATCAGGAAGATGTTCGCGTGGTCGAGTCTGCGCAGGATGCCGTCCATCCGCGGACTCCAGTCGCCGCGGTGGTAGAGGGCGCTCACCCCGAACAGGAGGCAGGCCGTCAGGGCGAAGACTCCGCAGGCGACGCGCCCGCGGGTCGAGTCCGCCAGGGCGGTGAGGACCAGTCCGGAGACGAGGGCGGCGGGGAACATGCCGAGGTGCAGCCAGCCGCGAAGCTTGGGCTTGATCTCTTCCGACAAGGAGTGCGCGACGGAGACGTGGCCGGCGGCCGGCGAGTCCGTGGGCGCGTCGGGGGCGGACGCAGTCATGGGCCGAATCGTACCTACGGAACCGTAGGTTACGCGTCAGTCCCGCGTAAGCGAACCGCAATAGTGGCCATGATCTCACGCGATCGGCCGGGCGTACCGGGGTACTCGCGGTGAACCCGGAGCAAGCGGGGGGAAACCCTCCGGAGAGTGGCGATGCTCACTCCGCTCAGGTGTGAGGCCCTCTGGACATATGCGCGACTCGGTCGGATCATCAAATGAGTGCGGTCGGCACCGGATGAGCGCCAGGGGTTCAATCACCGTGAAGCATCCGGGTCGCAGCCCCCACGGGGCACAACAACAAAACCCCTCATTTAGGAGCAATCGTGGCGCGCGACATCGCGGCTCCCGTCCCGACCAATCACAAGGAACTGATCTCGTGGGTCAACGAGATCGCCGAACTGACCGAGCCGGACAGTGTGGTCTGGTGTGACGGATCCGAGGCCGAGTACGAGCGACTGAGCGAGGAGCTCGTCCGCAAGGGCACCTTCAAGAAGCTCGACCCGATCAAGCGCCCCAACTCGTACTACGCCGCTTCCGACCCGACCGATGTCGCGCGGGTCGAGGACCGGACGTTCATCTGCTCCGAGAAGGAAGAGGACGCGGGCCCGACCAACCACTGGAAGGCCCCCGCCGAGATGCGGGACATCTTCTCGGGTGAGCAGGGTGTCTTCCGCGGCTCGATGAGGGGCCGGACGATGTACGTCGTCCCGTTCTGCATGGGCCCGCTCGGCTCGGACCTCTCCGCGATCGGCGTCGAGATCACCGACTCCGCCTACGTCGCCGTTTCCATGCGCACCATGACCCGCATGGGGCAGCCGGTCCTGGACGAACTCGGCACCGACGGGTTCTTCGTGCGTGCGGTGCACACGCTCGGAGCGCCGCTGGCCGAGGGCGAGGCCGATGTGCCGTGGCCGTGCAACTCCACGAAGTACATCTCGCACTTCCCCGAGACCCGCGAGATCTGGTCGTACGGCTCCGGCTACGGCGGCAACGCGCTCCTCGGCAAGAAGTGCTACGCCCTGCGCATAGCCTCCGTGATGGCGCGCGACGAGGGCTGGCTCGCCGAGCACATGCTCATCCTGAAGCTGACCCCGCCCACCGGCGAGTCCAAGTACGTCGCCGCCGCCTTCCCGAGCGCCTGCGGCAAGACGAACCTCGCCATGCTGGAGCCCACGATCTCGGGCTGGACGGTCGAGACCATCGGTGACGACATCGCCTGGATGCGGTTCGGCGAGGACGGCCAGCTGTACGCGATCAACCCCGAGGCCGGCTTCTTCGGTGTCGCGCCCGGTACCGGTGAGCACACCAACGCCAACGCGATGAAGACGCTGTGGGGCAACTCCGTCTTCACCAACGTCGCGCTCACCGACGACAACGACATCTGGTGGGAGGGCATGACGGAGGAGACTCCGGCACACCTGACCGACTGGAAGGGCAACAGCTGGACGCCGGAGTCCGCCACGCCCGCCGCACACCCCAACGCCCGCTTCACGACGCCCGCCTCGCAGTGCCCGATCATCGCGCCCGAGTGGGAGGACCCCAAGGGCGTGCCGATCTCGGCGATCCTCTTCGGCGGCCGCCGCGCCACGGCCGTACCGCTGGTGACGGAGTCCTTCGACTGGAACCACGGTGTCTTCCTCGGCGCGAACGTCGCCTCCGAGAAGACCGCCGCCGCCGAGGGCAAGGTCGGCGAGCTGCGTCGCGACCCCTTCGCCATGCTGCCGTTCTGCGGCTACAACATGGGCGACTACATGGGCCACTGGGTCGACGTCGCCAAGGACAAGGACCAGGCGAAGCTCCCGAAGATCTACTACGTGAACTGGTTCCGCAAGAATGACGCGGGCAAGTTCGTGTGGCCCGGCTTCGGCGAGAACAGCCGCGTCCTGAAGTGGATCGTCGAGCGCCTCGACGGCAAGGCCGAGGGCGTCGAGACCCCGATCGGCGTCCTGCCGACCCGGGAGTCCCTCGACACCGACGGTCTCGAACTGGCCGACGCCGACCTCGACTTCCTGCTCACGGTCGACAAGGAGGTCTGGCGCGAGGAGGCCGCCCTGGTCCCCGAGCACCTCAACACCTTCGGCGAGCACACGCCGACGGAGCTGTGGGACGAGTACCGCGCCCTGGTGCAGCGCCTGGGCTGACGCCCCCTGTGGCTCCGCGGCCGACCCGAGTTGCCCTGACCTGCGACCGTTGCGGAGGTCGGCCGCGGTGACAGCACCCCGCCGGGGCCTCGCACGTATGTGCGAGGCCCCGGCTTTTTCGTCCGCTCCGCCCCGCCCGTGCCGGAACGGCTGAAAAAGCGCGGATTTCGAGGGACACTCCTGACATCCAGCAGTGGACCCCGAAATGAGGTGGGCGGGGTGCGTACGCCTGTCAGTGACCCCATGAAGATCGGTCCTTACCGCATCGTGGGCCGGCTCGGTTCCGGTGGCATGGGATGGGTGTATCTCGGCCGCTCACCCGCCGGGCGCGAGGTCGCGGTGAAGGTCGTGCGGCCCGAACTCGCGGCGGAAGGCGAGTTCCGGGAGCGCTTCGCACGCGAGGTCGCGGCGGCACGCGTGGTCAGCGGCGCCTACACCGCGGCCGTCGTCGACGCCGACACCGAGGCCGAACTGCCCTGGCTGGCCACGCTGTACGTGCCCGGCCCCTCGCTCGCCGAGGCGGTGCACAGCGACGGTCCCCTGCCCGAGCCGCAGGTGCGACGGCTCGGCGCCGGCCTGGTCGAGGCGCTCCAGGCCATCCACGCCGCACGTGTGGTGCACCGGGACCTCAAACCGGCGAACGTGCTCCTCGCCTCCGACGGACCGCGCGTCATCGACTTCGGGATCTCCCGGGTGGACGGTGCCCCGGGCCTCACCCAGGTCGGTGTCGTCGTCGGCACCCCGCCCTTCATGTCGCCCGAACAGATCAAGGGGGCCACGGTGGGCCCGCCGAGCGATGTCTTCTCCCTCGGCGGGGTCCTGGTGTACGCGCTCACCGGACGGCCGCCGCACGGCAGCGGAGAGGCGGTGCGCTACCGGGTCGTCCTCGCCGAACCCGAACTGGACGGCATAGCGGGGCCGATGCGGGAACTGGTCGCGCGCTGTCTGGCGAAGCGGCCCGAGGACCGGCCCCGACTGGCCGAACTTCTCGCCGGGTTGCTGGAGGAAGAGGAGCCCCGGCAGGCCGCCTGGCCGCCGCCGACGGTGGCCCACAGCATCAAGGTGCGCACCCAGGATCTGATGAAGCGCCGCAAGGAGAGCACCAGCGTGTCCGTACCCTCCTGTCTGCTGTCGCACGCTCAGGCGCTGCTCGACGCCGGGCTGACCGACGCGATGGTCGCCGGGGCGGTGGGCCGTGGCGACGCCTGACTCCTTTTCCGGCCGTGGCCAGGAGATCCTCGAAATCGGCGCGCACTGGCGGCAGTTGGTGCAGAACTGGGTGGCCAGACGGAATTTCCACACGGCGACCGACACCGTCTCCGTCTCCATGCGATTCGACCTCGAGGAAACAGGCCGGATGGTCACCGTGCGATTCATGACGACCAAGAGACTGCTGGTCGCTTTCGCGACCGACGGGCATTTTCTGCGCCAGGACCAACTGGCCGTCGCCGCGGCCGCGTCGAACGCGTGGAATACCGAGCAGCTGCGTCCCATGCTGTCCGTCTGGGACGTGCGGGGACCGCGTCCCTGTCTCGCGGGCGTGTGCGACCTTCCCCTGACCTGTCGCGTCACACAAACAGATTTCGATGCTTTGGCCAGCGATTGGGTGGAACGGGCGAGACAAATGTTCACCCGATGCCATCAGGTGTTCGAGTTGTAGAAGTGATGCCCGCTGCGTTCCTCAAACCCTTTCGGACGCCCGCCGTTTTCCGCCACTATGGGCGAGTGCCTTTCAGGGCCACGGGGGTGTTTTCTTAGGGCCACGGGGGGTCTCCATGCGGCGTCGGCTTTCCTTCATCATGCTTTCCGGACTCCTGGTCGCGCTTGCTCCGGCGGTGCCGGCGGCAGCCGAGTCGTGCGGCGCGACCTTCGGGGAACACCTCCGGTGCTGGTCCCACTCGATCGGCGAGGGAACGGTTCACGTCACCCTCGACCGGCCGCTGCCGTTCGACGGCAGCGCCGAGAGCCACAAGGGTTTCGAGAAGGCCCTGTTGGGGCAGCGGGCCAGACTCGTGGTCGAGGTCCCGGGGCGCGCCCACACCGGACAGGGCGGAACGGCACTTCTCGTACTGGCGGACCCGAAGGCGAGGCTCGTCGCGAAGGACGCCACGATCGACGCGCTGTCGCAGCAGGCCCTGGACGAGCTGGCCGCCCGCGAGGCCTGCGACCCCGACAAGGCGAGCGACCCGTGCGCACGGCTCCGTCCGGGCCACTCGCTGAGCGGCGGCGACCTCGTCGAACTGGGCCTGGCCGTCGACCTCTCCCAGCACACGTACGGCGTCGACGGCACCCTGGGCGCGCCGTCCGCCACCTCGAACCCCACCGAGACCGACTCCGGCCAGGCGAGCCAGGGGCAGGGGCAGGGGCAGGGCCAGGGCCAGGGCCACGGGCGGAGCCAGGGGCAGGGGGCCGGAAACGTCGGTGACTCCGGCGGCTCCGGCAACCCCGGCCCCACCTCCGACGCCGGTACCGACACGGGCGCCGGTTCCGGCTGGGACACCGCCACCCAGGTGCTCGCCGTCCTCTGCGTTGTGCTCGTCCTCCTCCTCGGCCTGCTCCTCTTCCTGATCCGCCGTTCCGCCCGCGGCGTCGCCGTCGGCACCCTGTCCCGGCGATCGCTCGCCGCGCCGGGCGTCGGCGCCGTTCCGGCCGCCATGGCGCCCCGCCCGCGGACCCGTCCCCGTACCCACGTGCCCGACGAGGCCACCACCCGCCTCCGGGCCACGCCGTCGCCTCCCCATCGCGGACGGGCGGTCGGCAACGTACCCGGCCCCGCCCGGCCCGCCGTCGTCCGCACCGAACTGCACCCGCAGGGCTATGTCGAGATCGATCACGTGCTGTACCGGGCGGTGTGGGCCGAGCCGGGCCGCCCACCACCCGCACCCGGCGGACTCGTCGATGTCACCGAGGCGAGGGAGCGGGACTCCGACCTCCTCTACGCCTTCCCGCCGACGGTTGGACGGCACGCCAAAGCCGGCCGGCCCTGAGACCAGGAGAGATCCCCATGCACAGCGACTACCCGCCCACGCTGCCGGCGGAGTACGCCGACATCGAGTTCGAGAACAACGCGCAGCGGCTGCCGCTCGTGCTCTGTCTCGACATCTCCAGCTCCATGGCGGGTCAGCCCATCCAGACGCTCAACAACGCGCTCGCGGAGTGGACCCGGGAACTGCACGACGACGTCAGCCTCAGCTACAGCGTCGAGGTCGCCGTGGTCACCTTCGGCGGCAACGGCGTCGCGGCCTGGCGCGGGCCCCAACTCCTGGCCCCCCGCGCCCCGGTGAGCCCCTTCGTGCCGGCGCACATGTTCCGGCCGCCGCAGCTCGCCGCCGCCGGCGTCACCCTGATGACCGAAGCCCTCGAACTGTCGATGCACATCGTCGCCGCCCGTAAGGCCGAGCTGCGCGCCTCCGGACTCCAGTACTACCGGCCGCAGATCTGTCTGGTCACCGACGGGCTGCCGACCGACGCCACGGGCCATCTCACCGACTCCTGGCACCGGTTGGTCCCGGTGCTCGCCGACGAACAGCGGGCCCGCCGCTTCCGGCTGTACGCGATCGGCGTCGGAGGCATCACGGACCGGGGCGAGCAGGTGCTCCAGTCGTTCGCCCCGAAGTTCAACGCCCGGTTGCAGGGATTCCCGTTCCGCGAGCTGCTCCAGATGATGTCCGCCAGTGCCAACGCCGAACAGAAGGGCGCGGGTGACGAGGTCTTCGAGAAGATCTTCAGCCAGTTCAAGACGCAGCGCCCGGCCTGGGAATCGTGACCGACGACCGGATGGGATTCCTGACTGATGACCGGAGCCGACGAGCGGGAGACGCCGTGGCGGATCCATGGAATGAGCGTCGAGGGATACCGGCACCGCCGGCAGGGGCTGCCCTGCCAGGACGCCTGCGCCTACACGGAGTCGGCGTCCGTGGCGGTCCTCGCGGTCGCGGACGGCGCGGGCAGCAGACCACGCTCCGAGGAGGGTTCGCGGCTCGCGGTGGAGCTGGCCACCGAGCACTTCGCGCGCCGGGCCGCCACCGCGGCGGACCGCCGTCCCGGCCAGGCCGTGCACGAGCTGCTGGAGGACGCCTTCCACGACGTCTGCAAGGTGTTCCTGGACCGCACGGGCGCCGACGCGGCGGACTTCGCGACCACGCTCACCGTGGTCGTGCTCGCGCGGGGCTGGCTCGGTCATCTGTCCGTGGGTGACGGCTTCGTCGTCCTGCGGGCCGGTACGGAGGACGGCGAGCGGCAGTTCCATCTGCTGCCGCAGCCCGCGGCGGCCAGCGAGTACAGCAACGAGACGGTCTTCCTCACCTCGCCGGACGCGGCCCGCTGGGTGCACACCGACTGCGTGTCCGACGACGGCGTCGACGGGGTGCTGCTGTCCACCGACGGACTGGCGCAGGCCGCGCTCAACCGCTCCGGCGGCGGCGCGCTGTCCCCGAACACGTCGTTCGCCGAGGCGGTCTTCCGCTCCCTCGACGTTCCCGGTCCGGTGACCGCGAGCGCCCACGAGGGCCTCGGGACCCTGCTCCGGTCGGACCGGCTCACCGCCCTCAACGCCGACGACAAGACCCTGCTGCGGGCCGTGCTCAAGGCGCGGCCATGAGCGGCCTCACCGTGTTCCTGGACGGCAAGCCGGTCACCCTCGCCGAACTGCCCCTCAAGGGCGGCGGTCAGGCGGCCGTCTTCCCGGTCGTCGGCGACGACGGCATCGTGGTCAAGCTGTACCGCGAGCCGCCGGGCCCCGAACAGGAGCGGCGGCTGATGCGGATGCTGACCATGTCCCCGCTCGTGACCCGGCCCACCGACGCCTCCCAGCCGCCCGAGCTGGCCTGGCCGACCGCCCTCGCCCGCGGCTCGCAGGGCGAGTTCCTCGGCTACGCCATGCGCCGCTTCGGCGAGCCCCAGCACGTGCAGCTGATCGGCCTGTTCACCCGCGCCCAGCGCCTCAAGCTCTTCGCCGACCGGGCCGACTGGCGCTTTCTGCTCGGCGTCGCCTGGAACCTCGCCTTCATGACCGCCCGCATGCACTACGACAATCTCGTCATCGGCGACTTCTCCAGCAGCAACGTCGTCGTCGACGCCAACGGCTTCGTCACCTTCCTCGACTGCGACTCCATCGCCTTCAACGACCGGGTGACCGGGGAACTCTTCCCCTGCCTGATGCACACCACCGACTACTCGTCCCCCGAGCGGCAGGCCGGGGGTCCCGCCACCCGGGCCACCGACGAATTCGCCCTCGCCGTCCTCGTCTACCAGCTGCTGACCGCGGGCAATCACCCCTTCGGCGGTGTCCCGCACGACAGTGCCTCGGAGTCGACCGTCAAGGACAACATCGCCGCGAGCTGTTCCTACGTCGTGCGCCCCGAGCGGGTCGTCATCCCGCGCGGCACCATCGACCCCTCGGTGCTCCCGCCCGAGCTCCTCGCGCTGGCCCGCTCAGCCTTCGGCCCCGGTGTGCACGATCCCGCCACCCGGCCCCCGGCGGAGGCATGGCTGCGCGCCCTGGACAAGGAACGCGCGCTGGTACGGGTCTGCCCGGGCCGCCCGCTGCACGCGTTCGGCTCGCATCTGACCGCGTGCCCCTGGTGCGCCCGGGCGGCGCTCACCGGGCACGACGTGTTCAACGGACCGGCGGCGGTGCCGGTGCCGGGCGCGCCGTCCCAGCCGCCGGTGCCGGGTGAGCCGTGGCCCACCGCGCTGAAGGTGGCGCTGCTGATCCTGGTGGTCGTGATCCTGGTGGTGATCGCGGCGAACGCGTGAGCCGCGGTCGCGGCGAGCGGCCCGGAGCATGAGCGGCCCGGAGGGCCGACGGCTCCGGACCCCGCGCGGCGCTGGTCGCAGCGAGGGCTGTGGAGTGCGGGGCGCCCGGAAGTGCGAGGGGTCGCGGAGTCCGCGGGGCTGGAAGTGCGAGGCGCCCGGAAGCGCGAGGGGCTGCGAAGTCCGAGGGGGCCGGAAGTTCGAGGGGCCGCGGCCTGGGGCTCCGGAGGGGGAGGGGCCCGGACCGCGCGCGGCCCGGGTCACTGCGAGCGGCCGCGGTCCTCCAGGTAGCGCGTGTGCGACTCCTGGCGCCGTGCCTCCGTCTCTCGCAGTGCCGTCGCGAGCCGGTCCGACTCCTCGTGCAGCAGGCCGAGTTGGCGTTCCAGGTGACGCTCCGGCGGTTCGGTGCCGGGGGCCAGCCGGGTCCACCACCGGGTGCGGACGAAGGTGTCGACCGCCTCGGGGATGTCCTGTCGTACGGCACGCGACAGGGTGTGCACGCCTTCCGGGTCCTGGGCGAGGACCTCGGCGACCCAGCCGGGGTCGAGCAGGGCGCTGAGGACCTCGGTCAGCTCGGTGAGCCGGCCGGCGGCCGCCGGGGGCAGCTCGACACCGTCCAGGTACTCCCGCAGTTTGTCGAAGTCGCCCCGCAGTTCGGCGAGTTGGGCGGACGGGTCCGGGAAGTCGGGAAGGGCGGGGCGCTCCGGTGGGGCGATCAGCGCGCCCGCGCCGTACAGACCCGCGACGACGACCGGCCAGTACGGGCCCGCGACGCCGGCGAAGGTCAGCGCGAGTCCGGCGATCCCGCACGCGCTGCCGGTGAGGTTCTTGCGGGACTCGAGGAAGCCGACGAGCCTATTGGTAGCCACGGATCTCCTCGAAGGCGCCGTTCAGCGAGCCCTTCCGGGCGTCGAAGAGACGGCCGCCGGTCAGGTCGGCGATGTGCTGGAGTTCGCCGCGGTCGGAGTCGCCGAACAGGATGGGGAAGACCGGGATCTCCCGCTGTCCGCCGGGCAGGCGGCCGTAGAAGGCGTCGAAGTCGGAGGGGCTCGCGCCCTTGGTGTTCTCGCCGTCCGTCATCAGCACGATCGAGGTGAACGTGTCGCCGTCGGTGCCCAGATGCTCGTAGGCCTTCTCCAGCGAGGTGTAGATCGCGGTGTCGCCGTCGGCGGTCAGCGCGCGGGTGTCCTCGCGGATGGCGTCGAGCCCGGCCTTCGGGTTCTCGGGGCGGACCACGTGCGTGCGGACGCTCTTGACCTGTGAGCCGAACGGCATCAGCGTCACTTCCTCGCGGTCGCGGAAATCGCCGGTCAGATCGACGAGCGACTTCTTCAGCCGGTCGAGGCGGTCGCCGTCCATCGAGCCCGAGGTGTCGAGGACGTACACCGTCCTGGACGGTCGGCGCAGCTTGTTCTCGTAGGAGTCGAGGAGCCGGTCGGCGACGGACCGGCTTCCCGGGAAGGGGAGTTCACGCCGTCGTCCGGTGTCGAGTCCGGCCGCCGGGGAGACGGAGGCGACGACCGGGCGGCGATGTGTCTGCTCGGTGATCCGCTTCTGGGTGGCCGGGGCGCGCAGGGCCTCGGCGAGACGCCGTACGGTCTCGCGGGTGTCCTTGGAGGACGCGGCGAGCGAGGAGAGCGGATAGTCGGCGGTCACCACGCCGTCGCGCGGGCGGATGACCGTCAGGCCCTTCACGCCCTTGAGGACGGACTCGTAGTTGAACAGGGCGTCCACGGTGCCGCGGCGCCGGTAGGCGGTGGCCAGCCAGCCCGACGAACCCGACGTCAGCTTCTGCCCCTTGAAGAACTCCCGCAGTCGGGGCGTGGCCTTGTCCACGTCGGCGTCCGTGAGCGCCGACTGGGCGCCGGACAGTCCGGAGGCGACCGAGATCAGCGTGGAGAAACCGGAGTTGGAACGCGCCGGATCGGTCATGCCGTACGTCAGCTTGCCGTCCGCCACGGCCTTCTCCACCTGCGGCCAGGTGACGCCGTCCGGTTTCCAGCCGAGGGCGTTCAGCGTGGCCGGTTTGACGCCGATGGCCACCGGGCTCGACATGACCGGCGTCTCCGAGACGACCTTCTTCGCGGCCTCCGGGCGCAGACGCAGAGAGGCGTTGGAGGAGAGCCACAGGGCGTCGTACCTGCCGTCCGCGGTGCCCCGCGCGATCAGGTCGACCGCGGTGAGGGTGCCCGTGTAGGTGGGTTCGACCGTGATGCCGGTGTCCCGCTCGATCCGGTCCAGCACCGGCTTCATGTCGCTGAGTTCGCTGGAGGCGAGGACGCGCAGGGTGACGGGCCGCGGCGCCGCGTCGTCACCGGACTTCCGCTCGCCCCGGGCCGTGCAGGCCGTGACGGCGAGCAGGGCCACGGCGGCGCAGGCCGCCTGTCGGACGGCCCTCATCCGCGCCCGCCCTCCAGGGCGCCCTGCGTGCGGCTGCGCTCCAAGTAGGTTCCTGCGTGCTGGAGTTCGGAGGTGAGGGACTCCACCGTCGCGGCCATCGTCTCGGTCGCCCGGACCTTGTACGTGTCGATCGCGTCGAGGGTGCGGTAGATCTCCTGGAAGGCGGTGCGCAGGGTCTCGGCGCCGACGGCCGGGTCGGCGGCGATGCGCTGGATCTCACCGCTCTGGGTGGCGAGCATCTCGGCGTTGCCGCGGATGAGGTCCTCCGTGGTGCCGCGCAGGGCGTTGACCTGCTCGACCACCTTGCGCTGGTTGTCGAGAGCGGAGGCGAGCATCACGGAGATGCGCAGCGCGGAGACCGTGGTGGTGGCCGCGCGGTCGACGCCCTTGATGAGTTCCTCGTTGTTGCGCCGGACCACGTCCATCGCCAGATAGCCCTGGGCGCACACCGCGAGCTGGGTGAGCAGGTCCTGGTGCTTCTGCCGGACCGGGAAGAGGACGTCGGAGCGGAGTGTGTCGGCCTGGGCCGGGTCGGCGGAGTCGACGCCCGCGATGTGGTCCTCGACGGCGCTGTCCAGGGCCTGGGTCAGCACGACGTATTCCTGGAGCTTGCCCATCGTCTCCCAGAGCCGGACGCGTTCGGTCTGCAAGGCCGCGTTGTCCCGGCGCAGTTCGTCCTGGCCGCCGCGCAGTGAGCCGACGATTCTGTTCAACGTGCCCTGTGCGGAGGCGTACTTGGCGACGTGGTCGCGCAGCTTGTTGCCGCCGGGCAGCTTGGACAGGAATTTGCGGCCCTTGCTCGCGGACAGGTCGCGCGGGTCCAGGTCCTCGACCACACGCCGGAGTTCGACGAGCGAACCCGCGACGTGCGACGGGGCGTCCTCGCCTTTGGAGGGCAGACTGCGGATCGTCCGCTCCAGCATGCGGTTGGACTGGGCGGCGGCGCCGCGCATCTCGCTCGACCCCAGACCCGCGATCTCCCCGACCTTGCCCGCGAATTCGGGCGAGCGGGCATCCAGGACGGCGAGCCCGTCGATGTACTCCGCGGCCCGGCGCGCCATCTCGTCCCGCACTCCCGGGTCGACCGGGACGAGTCCGCCGGCCTTCTCGCGGGGCACGGGGGCGACGGCCTCGGGCGGCGTGAGGGTGAACGTGTCTTCGGTGGTCATGTGCGCTTCCCCCTAGGGTCTGTCGTTTGGATCAGGTGGCGTTGAGGTGCGGTGCCTTGTCGGTTGGGTCGAGCGGGGCAGGGTGCGTGCAGCTGCAAGGCGGAGGAGGGAGGCGACGCGGTGGGGGCACCTCCCGGCCGTAGGCTGGGGGACGTCGTGGACCGACGACAACGCCGCAGATGCGCGTGCCCTGCCCCGCGTCCCGCCGCATGATCCAAACGGCAGGCCCTAGTTCCCGGCCCGGCGCGCCATCTCGTGCAGCACCTTGTAGGCGGGCACGGGCGCCTGCCGGACGCCGGTCAGCTTCTGATTGAGATACGTGGCACGGTCGGCGGTCGCCGCCGTGAACTCGGCGGTCGCGCCCTGCGGCCGGAACCCGTGCCGGACGGCGAGCCTGCGCAACGTCGGGTCGGTGCTGAGGAGTTCACCCAGTGCGCGGCCCTCGGGCGTGAGCGGTACGACCGTGTGGTCGCTGTTGGCGGTGGTGTCCGGGTAGAGGACCGTGAGGTCGCCGGTGTCCTGGCCCTCGGCGAGCAGCGCGGCGACCTGTGACTCGTAGACGAGGACCAGCGGATTGCCGGCGCCGCTGATGAAGTCCCCGAACTCGGCGTCGGTGCTGGACTGCTGGGCGCCCTGGACGCTGATGAGTTGGTGCATCAGGGGCGCGGTGCGGCCGACGGCGGCGTTGTCGGCGGCGACGCGCCCGCCGTCGGCGACATAGGACGCGGCGGCGAGGTAGAGGGCGCCGGAGTTGGAGGTCTCCGGGTCGGTGCTGGCGATGTACAGCGTGCCGGTCAGTTCACCGTGCGCCTTGGCGCCCTTGAGCTGCTGCCAGGTCCGCGCGTGCCGGGCCGCGTCCAGGTAGGCGGCCATCTTCAGCGTGCCGGTGTTCTTGTCGAGGGTGGCGAGTCCATTGGCGGCCAGAACCTGTGCCGCGCTGCGGTGGGCCACCACGACCAGGGGCGAATAGAAGGGCCGGGGCAGCGGCTGGCGGACGTGGTACTTGTCCGCGAGTTCGTCGGCCGGGGCCTGGCTGGAGGGGAAGGCGAAGTCGTATCCCTTGAGGTCGAGGCCGTCCATGGCCCAGGACCCGGAGGTCTCCGTCTTCACGGTGTAGCCCTTGGCGGCGAGGGCCTTCACCACGTCGGGATCGGCGAAGAACTCCGCCTTCTCCGAACCGATCACACCTTGCACGGTCTTCGTTGCCGTGCCCTTGTCCTGACCAGTGCGGCCCGCGACGACGGCTGCTGCCACTCCGCCGATCAACAGGACCGCCAGGACGATTCCCGCGATGCGTCTCACGTCTGGAGCGTGCACCTCGGAATCCAACGTTCCCCGTCTCGGGGGGTGAACGCGGGGTGACTACCGGGTCCCGGTACGCAACCGGAGGGGGGAGCGCCGCTACACGGGAGTGCGCAGCTGTGTGCGGAGGCGTCCGCGGGGCAGAGGTGGTGTGTGTGGCACCCGGTCCGCGCGTCGCTCGGGAGCGCGCGGACCGGGGCCGTGCGGGGGCCTCGGGCTCGGGGAGCCCGGGGCTCAGTGGGTGGCCAGCTCGCGGGTTTCGACCGCGTGCGCGTCCATGCGCTCGGCGGAGAGGATCGCCGCGGCCGTGTCGGCGCGGGAGGCCGCCACGACCAGGGCGCGGCCCGCCAGGGCGTGGGCACGCCGGTGGAGTGTCGCGAGAGGGGACACGTGGGACGCGTCGGCGCCCGGGGCGCGGACCGGGGCGGAGCCGCCCCGCAGCCGGGTCACCTGTTCGGTGAGCCGCTCGGCTCCGGTGTCCAGGTCGGCGGACGGCGCGAGCGCGCGGATCTCGTCCGTGACGGCGAGCAGGGCCGCGAGGTGACCGGCGAGCTGGATGTCCAGCTCCTCCTCGCGCGACCGGTGGGGAAAGTCGGGGGAGGGGGCGCCGGCCATCGTGTGGACCGACTTCGTGCGGATCGGTTCGTACATGGGATGGCCTCCTGTGCCTGACAGGAAGCCATCCTAGCTTGGATTTCGTCTAAAGTTGAGCCGGTTCGCGTAATGGGACATGGCGCGTACACAGGGTGAGTGCGCCGGGCGTCCCCGCGGGTGTCACGGCTGGCCGTAGCCGTCCAGGAACGTGCCGATCCGGGTCACCGCGTCCGTCAGGTCCGCGACCGTCGGCAGGGTGACCACCCGGAAGTGGTCCGCCTCGGGCCAGTTGAAGCCCGTCCCCTGGACGACCATGATCTTCTCGCGGCGCAGCAGGTCGAGCACCATCTGCCGGTCGTCCTTGATCTTGAAGACCTTCGGGTCGAGGCGCGGGAAGAGGTACAGCGCCCCCTTCGGCTTCACGCAGGTCACACCCGGGATCTGCGTCAGCAGCTCGTGCGCGACGTCCCGCTGCTCCTTCAGGCGCCCGCCCGGCAGGACCAGGTCGTTGATCGTCTGGCGTCCGCTGAGCGCCGCCACCACTCCGTGCTGTCCCGGCATGTTCGCGCACAGTCGCATGTTCGCGAGGATCGTCAGTCCCTCGATGTAGGAGGAGGCGTGCGCGCGCGGTCCCGAGACCGACATCCATCCGACGCGGTAGCCCGCCACCCGGTACGCCTTCGACATGCCGTTGAAGGTGAGGGTGAGCAGATCCGGGGCGATCTTGGCGGTGGCGGTGTGCGTGGCGCCGTCGTAGAGGATCTTGTCGTAGATCTCGTCGGAGCAGACCAGCAGGTTGTGCCGCCGGGCGATGTCCGTGAGCCCTTGCAGCATCGCGTCGTCGTAGACCGCGCCGGTCGGGTTGTTCGGGTTGATGATGACGATCGCCTTGGTGCGGTCCGTGATCTTCCGCTCCACGTCGGCGAGGTCCGGCATCCAGTCGGACTGCTCGTCGCAGCGGTAGTGCACGGCGGTGCCGCCGGACAGGGAGACGGCCGCGGTCCACAGGGGGTAGTCCGGGGCCGGTACGAGCACCTCGTCGCCGTCGTCCAGCAGCCCCTGCATCGCCATCACGATGAGCTCGGAGACGCCGTTGCCGATGAAGACGTGGTCGACGTCCGTCTCGATGCCGAGGGTCTGGTTGTGCATGACGACCGCGCGGCGGGCGGCGAGCAGGCCCTTGGCGTCGCCGTAGCCGTGCGCCGAGGAGACGTTGCGGAGGATGTCCTCGAGGATCTCGGGCGGACACTCGAACCCGAAGGCGGCCGGGTTGCCCGTGTTGAGCTTGAGGATGCGGTGACCGGCCGCTTCGAGCCGCATCGCCTCCTCAAGAACCGGGCCCCGGATCTCGTAGCAGACGTTGGCGAGCTTCGTGGACTGGATCACCTGCATGTCCGTGAGCTTACGGCCGCGTAACGCGCGTCGGGGCGTGTTTTCCACCACGTGAGACGTGGCGGTTCGAGCTTCTTCGTCCACCGGCTGGGCCGAAAGCGCTGGTGGTCCCTACAATGCGCGATCATGTCCTGGCAGTCCGGAGATCCCGAAGCCCGGCCGAAGGTGTACGTCCCACAGAGCGACGGTGAGACGCCTTTGGCCTACGAGACGTACGCCGATCCGGCCGAGGCCCACGGCTGGCAGAAGGCGTACACGGACGGCGGCGACACGACCGTCCTGGACGTCGTGCCCGGCGGCTCGGCCGGGCGGCAGGAGCGGCGGCTGCACCGCAGGCGTGCCCGGCTGAACCGGCGGCTGGTCGTGGCCGGGGGCGCGGCGGGCGTCGTCGTCCTCGGTATCGCCGTCGCGGGGATGTTCGACTCCGGGGCGGCCGGGGAGCCGGGCGGCACGCCGGTGCGGACGGCCGGGCCCGTGCACCTCGCCACCGGACCCGCCCAGCCGGACACCACGTCGGCGCCGGCCGACGTCTCGGCCGCACCCTCGGGCAGCGCGGGCGCCGCCTCCCCGGGCGCGACCACGACCGCGGGCGCCTCCACGGCGCCGAGTGCTTCCACGGCCCCCGCGCCCTCCGCCTCGACAGCGCCCACGACCTCCGCGGCCCCCACCCCGACCACTCCGGCCGCCTCCGCGACGGCCGGCACCGGTGGGCACGGCCATGGGCACGGGCACGGCGGCGGCTGGTCCAACTAGCGGTCGTTCCCAGTAGGTTGGCCCTGCCGCAAGGGGGAGACAGGGCATGGAATTCTCGCTGCTGAACGACGAGCCGGTGGCCGGGCCGGGCGACGATCTGCTGGGCACCGGGCGGGCCGCCCGCGAACTCGCCAAACTGCTCCACGACTCGCGCGCCGCCACCCCGCTCACCCTCGCGGTGGACGCCGGGTGGGGTATGGGCAAGAGCAGCCTGATGCGGCTCGTGGACGCCGAGTTGCAGGCCCGCGAGGGCGTCCACACCGTCTGGTACAACGCCTGGACCTCGACGGGGGCCGACGCCCTCGAAGGCCTGATCAAGTCCGTCCTGATGCGGTTCGACCGGCGGGCGCTGCGGCGGGCGCTGCACCGGGTGTCGGAGCAGCGGGCGCTCATCGGTGCGGTCCGGGCGGCGCTGACGCTGGTCGCCGGGCCGCTCGGGATCGCCGCCGTCGTCGACCGGCTCTGGCGGGACCTCTCCGTCGACGCCCGGTCCCGTAACGCCATGCGGGACACACTGTGCCAACTCACCACGGATTGGGCCGAGTCCACACCGTACGACACCCGGCGGCTGCTCGTCGTCTTCGTCGACGACCTCGACCGCTGCTCCGAGGAGACCGTGCTCGCGGTGTGCGAGGCGGTGAAGGTGTACCTGGACGTGCCGGGGCTCGCCTTCGTCATCGGGTGCGACCGCTCCGCGCTGGGACCGAGCGGGCTGCTGCGGGATCTGTCGCCGGCCGGGTCGGCGTTCATGGAGAAGATCTTCCAGACGAGTTACCGGGTGCCGGTCCCGGCGGCCGCCGAGGTCCGTGCGTACGTCGACCGGTGCGCGGAGCGCTCCGGCATCCAGGATCTGCTCGGCGACCACCTCGCCGAGCTGATCGCCCTGCGCTCGGCCCGCAACCCGCGCCGGATCAAGCGGCTCATCAACGGCTTCGGCCTGGAGTGCGCGCTCAACCCCGTCTGGGAGTCGTTCAGCTCGGAGGCGGTGATCCGGGTCCTGCTGCTCCAGCAGCTGTACCCCGAGTTCTACCGGGTGCTGCTCGCCCGCGACGGCGCCGACGTGCACGCGGCCCGGGAGTTCCTCCGCTACCGCACGGCCCGGCGGGTGCTGAGCCAGCCGTTCGCGCAGCCCGCGGAGGGGACCTGGCCGGTCGCGGTGAGCTGTCTGCTCGCGTACGACCTGGTCGCGCCGGAGCCGGACCGGCCCGAGGACTGGGGCACGCTGCTCGCCCGGCTGGAGGAGCATCTGCCCACCGGATTCCCGGAGCTGGCGCTCGACCCGAACTTCGTCCGGCTCATCGAGGAGCTGATGGCGCTGACCGAGGTGGAGGACATGGTGGGGCAGCTGCAGCGGGGCGCGCCCCGGCTCGCGGCGGATCCCGTGGACGGGGCCCCGGAACCCGGTTCGGCCGTGCAGCCGGGCAGCGTCCGGCCGCCGCACGCCGGGATGCAGATCCTCTGGATCGACGACCATCCCGAGCGCAACACCCAGTTCGTCGAACTGCTGGAGGCGCAGGGTGCCCGCGTCTGGGTGGCCACGGACCGGGACCGTGCCGAGCACGTCCTCGACGCCACCCTGATCGACCTGCTCGTCTCCGACGTACAGCGCGGACTGGACCGGGAGGCGGGGCTCACCGATCTGGGCCGCTGGCGCGAGAGCGGGCGGTATCGCGGACCCGCCGTCTTCTTCACCAGCCGCACCACCCCGAACCGCGAAGCCCGCGCCGCGGCCCTCGACGCGAAGGTCGCCACGAGCGGCGCCCTGCTCTTCCGATACGCCGAGGAGGCCTACGAGGTTTCCGCCTCTTAGGCCGAAAACGTCTCCTTGTCCGCCTTTCCCTCCCCCCTCACAATGCACATGACAAACAGATGACCGGAAGACCTCCGGTCAACAGAAGGTGACCGGATGACCTTCGGTCGCCCACGTCGCAAGAGGGGACCCCCACATGAGAAAGCCTCTCGTCGCCGCTCTGTTCGCCCTGGTGATGGCCGGGGCGGGCGCGGCACCCGCGGTCGCGGTACCCGCTCCCCACTCGGCTCCCGCGCGCGTGTCGGCCTCCGCCGTCACGACGGGCACCGCGGCGGGCACCACCAAGGCGGCGGCGCCCACGATCCAGGCCGTCGGCCTCGCAGGGACCGTCGCGCTCAGCAACTGCTCCGGCTCCGTCATCCGCTTCCCCAACTCGGCGGACACCGCCCCGGCGCTCGTGCTCTCCAACGGCCACTGCCTGGAGACCGGCTTCCCGGACCCGGGCGAGGTGATCGTCGGCCAGTCGTCCAGCCGGACCTTCGGTCTGCTGAACTCGGCGGGCACCAAGGTCGCGACCCTGCGCGCGAGCAAGGTCGCGTACTCGACGATGACCGACACGGACATCACGATCTACCAGCTCACCAGCACGTACGCGACCATCAAGAGCTCGTACGGCATCACCGCGCTGACCGTGCAGGACACGCACCCGACCGCCGGCACCGCCATCACCGTGGCCTCCGGCTACTGGAAGCGTCTCTACAACTGCAGCATCGACGGGTTCGTGTACCGCCTCAAGGAGGGCAGCTGGACCTGGAAGGACTCGGTCCGCTACACCTCCGCCTGCAACACGATCGGCGGCACCTCGGGCTCGCCAGTCATCGACCAGTCCACCGGCAAGGTCGTCGCCGTCAACAACACCGGCAACGAGGACGGTGAGACCTGCACGGTGAACAACCCGTGCGAGGTCGACGCGAGCGGCAACGTCACGGTCCGTGAAGGCATCAACTACGCCGAGGAGACCTACCAGATCCCGGCCTGCTTCACGACCGGCAACCAGCTGAACCTGAGCGCGAGCGGGTGCGTCCTGCCCAAGCCGTAGGGCCGCGGGAGGGCGGGCGGTCACGCCGTGCGGCGGACCGCCCGTCCCGCCAGGACGTCCGTCCGGCGCCCGTCCTCGACGACGAAACGGCCGTCGATCAGGACGTGCGGGATACCGGTCGGCAGGGTGCGCGGCGCCGCGAAGGTCGAGCCCGCCGCGACCGTCGCCGGGTCGAAGAGGACCAGGTCGGCGCGGTACCCCTCGCGGACGAGACCGCGGTCGGGCAGCCGCAGCCGGGCGGCCGGGCGGCCGGTGAGATGGGCGACGCACTCCTCCAGGGAGAGGACGCCCAACTCCCGTACGTACCGGCCGAGATAGTGCGGAAAGGTGCCGTAGGCGCGCGGGTGCGGTTTGTCGCCGCGCAGGATGCCGTCGGAGCCGCCGGTGTGCACGGGGTGCCGCATGATCGCCCGGACGTTCTCCTCGTGGCCGACGTGCTGCAGGATCGTCGGGCCGAGCCGGTCCTCCACCAGCAGCCGCCGGGCGGTGGTCCAGGGGGCCTCGCCACGCAGGTCGGCGGACTCCTGGACGGTGCGGCCGACGTACGAGCCGAGGTCCGGGTCGCTCACCCCCGAGATCTCGATCGTGTCCCAGTCGATGGGGACGCCGTGGCAGCCGTCGGCGCCCACGACCTCCATGTGGTGCCGGACGCGTTCGGCGGTCGCGTCGTCCCGCAGCCGGGCGAGAACCGCCTCGGGCCCGCCCTCGCCCGCCCAGCTCGGCAGCATCGCCACGAGGGTGGTGCACCCCGGGGTGTACGGATAGGTGTCCAGGGTGATGTCCGCGCCCTCGGCCAGCGCCTTGTCCAGCAGCGCGAGGAGCTCCGGCGCCCTGCCCTCGTTCACGCCGAAGTTCATGGTGGCGTGGGCGAGATGGAGCGGGCAGCCCGCCTCCCGCGTGAGGGTCACCATCTCCTCGTACGCCTCCAGGGCGCCCGCCCCGTAGGAGCGGTGGTGCGGGCAGTAGTAGCCGCCGTGCTCCGCCACCACCCGGCACAGGGCGGTGAGTTCGGCGTCCTTCGCGTACATCCCCGGGGTGTACGTCAGCCCTGAGGACATGCCGACCGCCCCCTCCCGCAGTCCGTCCGCCACCAACTGCCGCATCCGGTCCAGCTCCTGGGGGGTCGCCTCGCGGTCCTCCCAGCCGACGGCGAGCATGCGGACGGTGCCCTGCGGGACGAGGTAGGCGGCGTTCACCGCGATGCCCTCGCCGTCGAAGCCGTGGTCGAGACGGTCCAGGTACTCGCCCACGGAGCGCCAGGTGAAGTCGATGTCGTCGCCGTGGCCGTTCCAGCCGGTGATCGTCCGGCGGACCTCGGCGAGCGTACGGTCGTCGACCGGGGCGTACGACAGGCCGTCCTGGCCGATGACTTCGAGGGTCACGCCCTGGGCGGCCTTCGCGCTGTGGTCCGGGTCCCGCAGCAGCGCGAGGTCGCTGTGCGCGTGCATGTCGATGAAGCCGGGGGCGAGGACGAGACCCTCGGCGTCCAGCTCCCGTGTGCCGCGCGGCCGTTGGCAGCCGGCCGCCGCGGCCTCCTTGACGATCGCGACGATCCGGCCGCCCTTGACGGCGACGTCGGCGCGGTAGGTGGGGGCGCCACTCCCGTCGGCGACGTCCACGTCCTGGAGGACGAGATCGGCGTGATCCATGGGGTGTCTCCCGGCTCTAGAAGAACGTGCGGATGTAGTCGACGACCGTGCCGTCCGCCTCGACCAGCGGGATCAGCTGCCACTTGTCGAAGGACGTGCACGGATGGGACAGCCCCATGCCGAGCCAGTCGCCGACCTCCAGGTCCGCCCCGGGAGCCGTACGCAGCCACGCGTGCTGGTCGGAGAGCCCGCTGACCTCGATGCCGGCCGCGGGGCGCTCCTCGCCGTCCCGGCGGACCACCTGGGCGAAGGGCAGATCGAGGTCGTGGGCCGCGTCCCGCTTGCCCGCGTTGGTGAAGGCCTGCTCGGGGGAGGGCCGGGAGACGACCTGCGACCAGAGGCGGAACGCCGGGTGCAGGGCGCCCTCCTGCGGGACGCGGACGAACGGGGTCAGCTTCCGGTAGTGGCCGTCGTCGTGCGAGACGTACGCGCCCGAACGCAGCAACTTCAGGACGGGGAGCGAGAGTTCGGGGATCTCTGCGAAGACGTCGGCGACCGCGTCGAACCAGGCGCTGCCTCCCGCGCTGACGACGATCGTGTCCAGGCCCTTGAACCGTCCGGCGTCGTCGAAGGCCGCGGCGAGCGCCGTCAGCCGCCGCAGCCAGGCGTGCACCCGCTCGGGGTTCGCGTCCGGGACCTCGCCCTCGTACCCCGCGACACCGGCCAGCCGCAGCGTCGCCGTCGCGGCCACCGCGTCCGCCACGGCCTCGCACTCCGCTTCCGTGCGCACGCCGGTACGGGCGTCCTCACCGGCGGCGAGTTCGACGACGACGTCCACCGGGCGGGTGCTCCCGCGCAGCGCCGCGTCCATCAGCTCCACACCGCGCACGGAGTCGACGTAACAGACGAACCGGAACCCCGGGTCCTCGGCCAGTTCGGCGGCGATCCAGCGCAGCGCCGCCGGGTCGACCAGTTCGTTCGCGAGGAAGATCCTGTCGACGCCGAACTCCCGGGCCACCCGCACCTGGTGGGGGACCGCGAGGGTGATGCCCCAGGCGCCGTGCTCGATCTGCCGCCAGAACAGCTGAGGCGCCATGGACGTCTTGCCGTGCGGGGCGAAGGCGAGGCCGTGCCGGGTGGCGTAGGTCTCCATGAGTTCGAGGTTGTGCGTCAGGCGCTCGGCGGAGAGGGCGAGGACGGGGGTGGTGAAGCCGTCCGTGAAGAGGTTGCGGCGCTGGGCGGCCAACTCGCCGACGCTCAGGCCGTCCGCGTCCGGAGGAAGGCCCTTGAAACGGTGGTCGACGCGCTCCGCCGCGAGAGCGGCCAGCGGTGCGGCGGCGGTGTCGGCGCTCATGGAGCCTCCTTGATGGACCGGTTGCGTTGCATCATGTGCAACGCTCATTGCGTATGTCGCTTACTGCTGTCTAACATCCCAGCCAACGCAGGGTCAACGGTGCCGTTCGCCGCCGTCGGCCGCCAGAGCGAGGAGCCCCGACCACCGTGACCAGCAACGGACCCGCAGGTGCCGCGTCCCCCGACGCCGACGCCGACATCGATGTCGACACCGGCACTGGCATCGGTACTGGCGTCGGCATCGTCGACGTGGTGGCGCTCGGCGAGTCCATGGTCACCTTTCTGCCCACCCGGGCCGGACGCCTCGCCGACGTGCCGTCGTTCGAGCGGGGCATCGGCGGCGCGGAGTCGAACGTGGCGTGCGTGCTCGCCCGCGCCGGTCACTCCGCGCGCTGGGTCGGCAGGGTCGGTGCCGACGGGTTCGGCGATCACCTGGTCGAGGCGATCACCGCGTACGGCGTCGACACCTCCGCCGTACGCCGGGACCCCGACCGCCCGACCGGCGTCTACTTCCGCACCGCGGGGGACCGGGCGACCGACGCCCACGAAGTCGCCTACTACCGGGCCGGATCCGCCGCCTCCGCGATGACGGCGCACAACGTGGACCTCGCCGCCGCCCGGTCCGGCCGCGTGCTGCACCTGTCCGGAATCACCGCCGCGCTGTCCGACGGCTGTCTGGCCCTGATGCGCGAACTGACCGCCCCGCGGCCGGGCCGCCCCCTCGTCTCCTTCGACGTCAACCACCGCCCGGGGCTGTGGCGCGATCCCGAGGGACCGCGTGTCCTGCTCGACCTCGCGCGCGGCGCCGACATCGTCTTCGTCGGGGAGGACGAGGCCCGCGAGGCCTGGGGGCTGAGCGGTGCGCACGCGATCCGCGCCGCGCTGCCCGAACCGGACGTCCTGGTCGTCAAGTACGGCAAGGACGGCGCCGTCGTGTTCGACAGGAACGCCGGCGGCGGCACGGACGCCGTCGCGGGGGCGGAGAGCGCCACCGGCGGGACAGAGGACACCCCCGAGAGGACAGAGAGCGCCGCTGGTGGGGCTGGTGGTGATACCGAGAGGGCGGAGGACGCCGCTGGTGGGGCTGGGGGCGATACCCAGCGGACCGAGGGCGACACCAAGGGGGACGAGGGCGCGGCCGGCACCGCCACCTTCGTCCGCGCCCTGCGCGTCGACGTCGTCGCGGCCGTCGGCGCCGGTGACGCCTTCGCCGCCGGGTTCCTCTCCGCCACCCTGCGCGGCCTTCCCGTCCGCGACCGGCTGCGCCACGGCCACCTGATGGCCGCCGCCGCCCTCACCGCGCCCGGCGACCTCGCCGAGCCGCCCGCCCGAGGGCACGCCGACCGGCTGGCCGCTCTCGACGACCGCGCCTGGGAGACACTTCGTCTCGGCCCCGGCTGGACCGCAGCCGACGCACGGGCCGCGGAGGAGGTACGCACGCCATGAGCCAGACCGTCGACCGAGCGCTGAGCATTCTGCCGCTGCTCGCCGAGGGCCCCGCCGACCTCGGACAGGTCGCCGACCGCCTCGGCGTCCACAAGTCCACGGCGCTCCGCCTGCTGCGCACCCTGCACGAACACGGCCTGGTGTACCGCCAGTCCGACCAGCGCTACCGCCTCGGCGCCCGGCTCTTCGCCCTCGCCCAGGAGGCCGTCGAGAACCTCGACGTCCGCGAGATCGCCCACCCCCACCTCGTCCGCCTCAACGAGAGCTGCGGGCACACCGTCCACCTCGCCGTTTACGAGGAGAACGAGGTGCTCTACATCGACAAGGTGGAGAGCCGCTACCCGGTGCGCATGTACTCGCGGATCGGAAAGCCCGTCGCCATCACCGTCGCGGCGGTGGCCAAGCTGCTCCTCGCCGACCTGCCCGAGGCCGACCGCCGCGCCGTCGCCGACAAGCTCGACTACCCCATGTACACGGCCCGTTCGACCCCCAACGCCCCCGCCTTCCTGAAGGAGCTGGCGACGGTACGCGAACAGGGCTGGGCCACCGACCTCGGCGGCCACGAGGAATCCATCAACTGCGTCGCCGCCCCCGTCCGCGGCGCCGACGGACGCGTCGCCGCCGCCATGTCGGTCTCCGCGCCCAACGTCGTCGTGACCGCCGAGGAACTCCTCACCCTGCTCCCGCTGGTGCGCCGTACGGCGGACGCCATCAGCCGCGACTACTCCGGCAGAGCCCCCACGAAGGAAGAACCAAAGGAATGATCACCGCATGACGGACAAGATCGCCCTCACCCCCGCGACCCACACCACCCCGCCCGCCAAGTTCTCGCACGGTGTGCGGAAGGGGAACATCCTCCAGGTCGCCGGCCAGGTCGGCTTCCTGCCCGCTGAGGAGGGCAGGAAGCCGACGCCCGCCGGCCCGACCCTGCGCGAGCAGACCCTGCAGACGCTCGCCAACGTCAAGGCCATCCTCGAAGAGGGCGGCTCCGGCTGGGACGACGCGATGATGATCCGCGTCTACCTCACGGACGTCGGCCACTTCGCCGAGATGAACCAGATCTACAACCAGTACTTCGAGGAGCAGGGCCTCACCGCGCCCCCCGCCGCCCGCACGACGGTCTACGTCGGCCTGCCGGCCGGACTCCTCGTCGAGATCGACGTGCTCGCCGTTCTCGGCTGACGTCGCCCGTGCGGGCCCACGCCCGCACGACGTCCCTCCGGGCCCACGCCCGCGCAACTCCCGCACCGCGTACGACGTCACGGTGCGGCACCCGCAGACCCCGGGGTGCCGCACCGCGATCCGCCCTGCCCGAAAGCTCCATGGACCCACGAAAACGAGGCCCCCCGACATGTCGTCGTATCCGCTCGCAGCGACAGCCCCGGCCCCGGAGACACCACCTCACACCGGTGGTCTCCTGCTCCTTCTCGACGGCACGGCCGGACTGCTCACGGTCGCCGCCCTCGGTATCGCACTCCTGCTCTTCCTGATCATCAAGGTCAGGCTCCAGCCGTTCGTCGCCCTGCTCGCCGTCTCCATAGCCGTCGGCCTCTCCGCCGGACTCTCGGTCACGGAGCTGTTCGGCACGGTCCAGCGGTCCACCGCGGTGTCGGTCGTCGAGACCGGCATGGGCGGCATCCTCGGCCATGTCGCGATCATCATCGGCCTCGGCACGATGCTCGGGGCGATCCTCGAAGTCAGCGGTGGCGCCGAGGTATTGGCGTCGCGGCTGCTCAACCTCTTCGGGGAGAAGCGGGCCCCGCTCGCCATGGGTCTGACCGGCCTGATCTTCGGCATCCCGGTCTTCTTCGACGTCGGCATCTTCGTCCTCGCGCCGCTCGTCTACGCCGCCGCCAAACGCTCCGGCAAGTCGATCCTGCTCTACTGTCTGCCGCTGCTCGCCGGCCTGTCGATGACCCACGCCTTCCTGCCGCCGCACCCCGGCCCGGTCGCCGCCGCGGGACTGCTGCACGTCCAGCTCGGCTGGGTCATCCTCATGGGCATCGTCTGCGGCATCCCCGCCGTGCTGGCCGCCTGGGTCTACGCCGCCTGGATCGGCAAGCGGATCTTCGTCCCCGTACCGCAGGACATGGTCGAGGCGGCGGCCGAGGCCAAGCGGGCCGTCGTAGCCGAACAGCGGGGTGCGGGCGCCTCCTTGCCGGGTGGGACCGAAAGCCCGCAGGACGGGGCGGAGCCGGACGAGAAGCCGGTGCCGCTCGGCACGGTCCTCGGCATCATCGGTACGCCGCTGGTGCTGATCCTCGCGGCCACCTTCTCCTCGATCGCCCTCGACCCTTCCACCCTGCGTTCGGTCATCGAGTTCTTCGGCAGCCCGTTCGTCGCCCTCACGATCGCGCTGCTCCTCGCCTACTACCTGCTCGGCATCCGGCGCGGCTGGTCCCGCAAGTCCCTTGAGACGGTGTCGACCTCGTCCCTCAAGCCGGTCGGCAACATCCTGCTCGTGGTCGGCGCGGGCGGAATCTTCGGCGCCGTGCTGAAGGCCAGCGGGGTCGCCCAGGCCCTGTCGGACACCTTCAACGACGTCGGCCTCCCGGTGATCGTCCTGGCCTATCTGATCTCCCTGGTCCTGCGGGTCGCCCAGGGTTCGGCGACGGTCGCGATCGTCACCACGGCCGGCATCGTCGCGCCCCTGCTCACCGAAGGGCACCACTCGCAGGCCTTCGTCGCCCTGGTCATCATGGCGATCTCGGCGGGTTCGATCTTCGCCTCGCACGTCAACGACGGCGGCTTCTGGATGGTGGCCAAGTACTTCGGCATCAGCGAGCGCGACACCCTCAGGACCTGGACCGTCCTGGAGTCGGTGCTGTCCGTCACGGGGTTCGCCGTGGCCGCCGTGGTCAGCCTCTTCGTCTAGCCGAGCCCGGCGTCCTCGTACGGCCGCGGTCGGGGGGCTCCCTACGACCGCGGCCGGCTTGATCGCACGGTCGTGATGAGTCTCTTCGTACGGTCGTGAAGAGTCTCTTCGTGTAACAGAGGCATAGCTAAGTGGGGGCTGGCTGTGTCCGACACAGGATCTTCGACCATACTTCCCGCTGTGGAGCAGCGCATAGGTTCGAAGAGCCAGCCCCTGGATGCCGCCGCGGTGAACCCGGCGTACATCCCCGGGCTTACGTCACCCGTGCCGGCGGAGCCGAAGGACGAGGTCGCGGAGACCGAGGAGGCCGCCGCCGAGGGGACCGTCTCCGACGAGACGGTCTCCGACGACGCGGCGTCCGACGAGGCGCCCGCCGCCGAGACCCCGAAGGAGTCCGTGTCCGAAGAGGAGACCGGCTCCGAGGATGAGACCGACTCCGGGACGGAAGCGGAGTCCGGGACCGACCCGGAGTCCGCCACCGACGGTCCCGTCTTCGAGGCCTCCGACCGGCGTGCCTCGATCACGGCCGACCACAGCGGAGTCCGGCTGCGCCTGGACGACCAGGAGGCGGAGTTCCGCTGGGACGAGATCGGCGCCGTGGAGACGGAGTCCCCGCGCTTCGGCAAGCGGTTCACCATCACGGTGCACACGCCGGAGCGCCGCTGGTATCCCCTGGAGATCGAGGCGAACGCCCGAGCACGCTTCAAGGAGTGGGAGGAGCAGCTCGACGCCGTCCTCGACGCCTACTTCGAGGACGGTGACGACACCGGGGCCGTCGAGGCCGACGAGTCCACCGCGGACGCCGACGACGTGACGTCCGTCGCCCCGTCCGAGGCGGCGGACGAGTCCGAGGTGACCGACACGTCCGAGGACGCCGACGCGCCGAGCACGTCCGAGGCGTCCGAGAAGGCCGACCAGGCCGAGACGGAGGCCGAGGCCGAGACCGAGAACGCGGTCGAGAGCAAGGTCGAAAAGCCGTAAGCGGTACGGGGATCCGCGCGCCCGGTCAGGAAGGGCACGCGGATCCCCGGTCACCCGGCCGGACGGGCCGGTGCTGCGCCTAGGCGCAGTACTGGGCCGCCTTGCCGATGGACCGGTACATGCAGTCGGCGTTCTCCAGGAGTTGGAGCACCGCGTCCCGGTTGCGGGAGGTCTCCCGCTCGATGACCTCGTCGGGCGGATAGAAGCCGCCACCGGAGCTGGACGTCGGGTACATCTCGAAGGTGAAGTCGAAGATCTTCTGGGTGCCCCAGAGATAGTCGTCGATCGAGCCGTCCGTGATGTACAGATCACTGGACTGCTCGGCCGTGTAGCCGTTGCTCGCGGCCATCTTCTGGCCGACGGTCTTGAAGGCGTTCGCGTCGTCCGCCGTCATCCCCGTCGCGGTGTCGGATGTGGTGTACCCGAACGGCCACAGCACCAGTTCGCTGTAGGTGTGGAAGTCGATGCCGGCCTTGATCTGCTGCTTGCCGCCGACGATCCGGCCGCGTACGAAGTCGGCGACCACCTTCACCTCGGGCGCGGACTCGGCCGACGCGCCGCGGTAGGTCTCGGAGGACGTGGAGCCCGAAGAGCCGCCGCAGCAGCCGAACTTGTAGTTCCAGTTGCGGTTCAGGTCCGTACCGACGTACGAGGAACCGGAGTTGGGCTGGCGGTTCTTGCGCCACGAGCGGTAGGAGCCGCTCGCGATGTCGTACTCGCCGCCGTCCGGGTTGAGGTCCGGGACGATCCAGATCTCGCGGTTGTTCACCATGCTGGTGACACGGGAGTCGCTGCCGTAGCCGGCCCCGAGTTCGCGCAGCAGATACAGCGCCATCTCCACCGTGAGGTGCTCACGGGCGTGCTGGTGGAAGGTGAGCAGGACCTCGGGCTCGCTCTCGTCGGTCGCGACGTTGTCGCTGACCTTGATGGCGACGATGTCCCGGCCCTGGTACGACTTGCCGATCACCTTCTTGCTCATGATGCCCGGGTAGGC
Organism: Streptomyces rhizosphaerihabitans; assembly: GCF_025399795.1. Classification (GTDB taxonomy): domain Bacteria; phylum Actinomycetota; class Actinomycetes; order Streptomycetales; family Streptomycetaceae; genus Streptomyces; species Streptomyces rhizosphaerihabitans. The sequence continues at coordinate 103,680 of NZ_JAODTZ010000002.1, forward strand.
AGCGAGCCGCTGGTCGATCTCCGCGTTCATCTCCGCGTAGTTGTGGTACTTCGAGTCCGCCGTCGGGAAGTCGAAGAGGCGTACGTCGCCCGCGGAGGCGGCACGGTTGGGCGCGGAGCCCAACAGCGAGACGTCGTAGCCCTGTCGGCGCAAGGTGGCGATCTGGTCCGCGCGGCCCGAGACGACGACGGTCTCCTCGTCGGCCTCGTCCACGGTGACGCCCGACCGCTGGATCTGTGTTCGGGACGCGGACGTCGAGCTCGTGTGGATCTCGTACTGCCTGATGTCGTCGGACGAAGGCGCGAGGGCCCTGGCCCCGCTCGCCGTGGCGTCGGTGGCGGTGGCGGTCAGGGGAGCCGCGAGGGCGAGGGCCGCGAGGACGGCGAGGGCGGCGCCGCGCCGGCCGCCTCTGCCCTTGCCGTCGGCGCTGCCGCTGCCACGTGGGCGAAATCGCATGAAGTCTCCTTGTTTCTCCGGAAAATTCCGGGATCTCCGGAATGTAGGGGAGTGGAGCTGGGGGGTGGCTCAAGGCGACGTGCCTGGTGCGGGTGTGGCGCTCATGGTGGGGGTTATGGCATGAGCAGGTCAAGGGACGACAAAGGGCCGTCGGCGGGAACCGGCCGCGCGGAACGGCGCCGGCCCCGTTCGCCGCGACTGCGGCGAACGGGGCCGGATGGAGTACCGCCGGGGAAAGGGTGACGCGGCGGTCCGGAACTACAGCGCGTGCACGTGCGGGCCCACCGCGTTCGACCAGGCGTTGCCCGCCGAGGCGTCCCAGTTGGTCGACCAGGTCATCGCGCCGCGCAGGCCCGGGTAGGCCTTGGAGGGCTTGAACGAACCGCAGTTGGTGAGCTTGGTCAGGCAGTCGAGGGCGTTGTTCACGATGGTCGGGGAGACATAGCCGCTGCCCGCGCCGCTGGTGGAGGCGGGGAGGCCGAGGCCCACCTGGGACGGGGCGAGACCGCCCTCCAGCTGGATGCAGGCGAGCGCCGTCAGGAAGTCGACCGAGCCCTGCGAGTAGACCTTGCCGTCGCAGCCGAGCATCGAACCGCTGTTGTAGTACTGCATGTTGACGACGGTGAGGATGTCCTTGATGTTCAGGGCGGTCTGGAAGTAGGAGTTCGACGTGGACTGCATGTCGATCGTCTGCGGGGCCATCGTGATGACCAGCGACGAGCCCGCCTTCGCGGACAGGGAGCGCAGCGCCTGCGACATGTAGGTCGCGTTGAGACCGTTCTCCAGGTCGATGTCGACGCCGTCGAAGCCGTACGTCTGCATCAGGGAGTAGACGGAGTTGGCGAAGTTCGCGGCCGACGCCGAGTCGCTCACCGAGATGGTGCCGTTCTGGCCGCCGATGGAGATGATGACCTTCTTGCCGGCGGCCTGCTTGGCCTTGATGTCGGCCTTGAACTGGTCGACCGTGTAGCCGCCGAGCCCGGCCGAGTCGAGGGTGAAGCTCACCGCGCCCGGCGTGCTGGTGGCGTCGGCGAAGGCGACGGCGATGATGTCGTACTGCGACTGCACCGCGGAGATCTTCTGGACGGTCGCGCCGTTGTTGAAGTTCTGCCAGTAGCCCGTCACGGCGTGCGCGGGCACGGTCCCGCCGCCCCCGCCACCGCCGGACGCGGCCGTCGTCCCGGTGACGGCCGACGACTTCGCCGACTCACCGGCCGCGTTGGTCGCCGAGACCTGGAAGGAGTACGCCGTGGACGCGGCGAGCCCCGTGACGGTCGCGGAGGTCCCGGTCACCGACTGGACCTTGGAGCCGCCCTGGTAGACGTTGTAGCCGGTCGCGCCCGACACCGTGTTCCAGGCCAGTGAGACGGACGATGAGGTCGTGCCCGACACGGCGAGACCCGCCGGGGTCGCCGGGACCGTCGGGGCCGGGTCGCCGCCACCACCGCCGTCGGGGCCGAACACCGAGAAGTCGTCCGCGAAGTAGGCGGGTTGCCCGTACCAGCCGTGCGTCCAGACAGCCACCGACGTCGTCGAGGCGCCGGTGGTGAAGGTGGTCGTCAGCTGCGTCCAGGTGGTGTTGGGCGTCCAGGTCGACACGTCCGTCGTCCCCGTGCCGGTCACCCCGAGGTAGGTGTAGGACCCTTGCACCCAGGCACTCAGTGTGTACGTCGAATTGGGCTTCACGGCGACGGACTGGGAGCACTGGGCGTAGTCCTGCCCGGCGGGCGTGGCCTTCAGCGCGGCCGAGCCGCCGTGCACCGGCGAGGAGACGGTCGTGCCGCTGCCCGCCGAACAGGTCCAGTTGGTCAGGCCGGACTCGAAGCCGCCGTTCTTGACGTTGTTGATGTCGGCGGCCTGGGCCTGGCCGGCCAGACCGGTGAGCGAGAGAACGGACGCGGTGACGGCGGCGGCGAGGGCTCCCGCCCATCTCCGCCCGGGCATACGGATGACGCGGTCCACTGGGTCCTCCAGGGAGAGGTGGGGGAGGGGGAACGGAACGGTGGCCACCGCCGGTGGATACAAGTTGGTCCAGACCAATCCGGTTGTCAAGTCCCGGGGAGCCCTCAACGCCCTTACTGGCACTTCCAGTTGGCCGACCCGGCTTACTCTCCGTTGATCACGCCCGCACCTTCGGTGAGATGATCTCGGAGATTCGGTGTTGAGCGGGCCATGCCGTGGATATGGTGCTGATGCAAGAGGACGTCACAGTGACGATCTGCGGCCGTATGTGGTCGTCCGTGACGCTCCATGGCGATAAAAGGGGCGATCTGAGGCGGTGGTTGACCACCCCGCCGCAGCGAACGGGGTGTGTGCAGCGTGCCGACCGCGATAGCCGTCACCAGTCCCGATCTGGTGCTCCCGCCGCACGACCGGCAGACCCCGCCGGCGGTCGTCCAGCCGCTCGGCACCCTGGAGAACTCCCTCACCGGGATGCACACGCTCATCGAACAGCACGGGTACGTCATCTCCCTCTATCCGTCCTCCACCGAGAGCGCCGTCACCCAGCGGCTGCACACCGTCCGCTCCGTCCTGGAGAGCGACCGGATCGCGCTGCTCGGCATCGACCTGCCGCCGCTCGGAATCGCCCTGCTGGCCCAGCAGTTGCGCCAGCTCTCCGTCTGCGACTTCAGCCCCGGCGTGCTCGCCTGCGCCGCCCGGCTGCTCGCCCACTACATCTACGCCGGTGCCCTGCTCGGCTCGGTCGCCAAGCTCGACCGGGTCCCGGTCTCGCTGAAGTCGCACGCCAAGTCATGGGTGCCGGGCGCCCAGTTCGCCGTACTCGCCAATCCGCGGCCCGAGCTGGTCAGAGTCGGCCAGGAGGAACTGCCCGGACCGGAGTTCGGCACCCGGCTGCTCTGGGCCGCGGGCCAGCCGCCCTCCGACTGGGTCACCTCGACCCTGGCGCCCGCCTGGCAGGTCCAGGGCGTCGCCACCGTCCCGCTGCCCGAGGAATCGGTCCGCTGGTGGGGGACGTCACGGCTCGTCGAATTCGCCGCCGGACTGTACGACGTCTCCGTCCTCTACCAGCTCGTCTCGTCCGTCCGGCGGGACGAGTGCCGCTGGTGCGGCCTCGAACTCATCGGTGACCGCTGCGGGTTCTGCGCCGCGCCCCTGCCGCCGCCGTCCGCACAAGAGCTTCCGGCCGCCGCCGTCCGGGCAGCCTCTTCGGTACGCGCTCTGCCCCGAGGTGCCACATAGGCCCCCTCGGGCACATCTGAACAGCACCAGGCACGACCGCTCGGCCCCGCCGTCCCCGTAGATCGAGGTTGTCCGGAACATGCTGCATCATCCCGGAGGTCACCCCCCGGATCCCCGGCAGGAACGACAGCCCGGTCAACTCCCCGGTACCGCCCCACGAGGTGAGATTCAGTGAACTCGCGCCAGCGCCGCGGCGTCATCCTGCTGGTCCTCTCGGTCCTGTGCGCCCTCGGCGCCTTCGCCGGAGTCCTCTCGGTGATCCGCGACGTGAACTCCAAGGTCGGCCCGGAGGTCACGGCGTACCGCCTGAAGAGCGACATACCGCCCTACAAGGAGCTGTCGGCCGACCAGTTCGAGAGGATCTCGATGCCCGAGCGGTGGCTGTCGTCCACCGCCGTCACCGACCTCTCCCGCATCCGCGGCAAGATCGCCGTCACCAAGCTGGAGAAGGGCTCCCTGCTGCAGGCCGACATGATCGTCGACAAGCCTCGACTGGCCGCGGGGCAGCAGGAGATCGCCATCATGATCGACGCGTCGACCGGTGTCGCGGGCAAGATCGACCCCGGCTCGCGTGTCAACATCTACGCCACCTTCAAGGCCCAGAACGACAAGGGCAGGGACCAGTCCAAGGTGATCGTCGAGAACGCCCGCGTCATCGACGTCGGCAAACTCACCGCCCTCGACCCCGCCCAGTCCAGCTCCGACCGGCGCAACAGCGCCACCCAGGCCGTCCCCATCACCTTCGCGCTCGGCACCGCCGACGCCCAACGTGTCGCGTACGCCGAATCGTTCGCCGAACACGTCCGGCTCGCCCTGGTCGCCGGCGGCTCCGACACGAGCGTGGCGCCCGGCGACCGTACGTACACCCTCGACGAGGACAAGTAGGAGGCCGCGCATGAGGTCCATGCCCACGGGGCGGTGCAGAGGGTCGCGTACGAGGCCGACGCGCACGGGTCCGGACCGACGGCCGGCGACGTCACCGCACCGGACGCGCGCCGGACGGTACCGGCCACAGGCCGCACCCCGGCACCCCGGGGTGCCGGACCGGTGGTGCGGGGTGCGGCGGGAGGTTCGTGGGGTGCTGGGCTCAGGGTCCGGTGTGCGGCGAGTCCGCGGAATGCCGGACCGGGGCCCCGGTGCGCGGCAGGTCGGGGGGTTGCCGGGCCGGTGGTCCCGGGCGTGGCGGCAGGTTCGCAGGGCGTCGGTCCGGGGGACCGGCGTGCGGTACGCGAGTGAGGGGCTGCGCCGATGACCATCCGTATCCTTCCCGCCGTCGGCGACATCGACTCGGCCCGCGCGCTCACCACCCTGCTGAGCCAGCTCGCCGACACCGAACCCGCCCCGCCCGTACCCGACTCGACGGCCCTCCTCGACACCCTCGCGCGCCTCGCCGCCGAGTCCCTCGACGAGCTCCCCGAAGTGGTCCTGGTCCATGAACGCATAGGTCCCGTACCGGCGTTGGACCTCATCCGCGACCTCGTGATGCGCTTCCCCGCGGTCGGCGTCGTCCTCATCACCGCCGACACCGGCAACAGCGTCCTCACCGCCGCCATGGACTCCGGCGCCCGCGGCATCATCGGCCTGCCCCTCGGCTACGACGCCCTCGCCGAACGCGTCCAGGCCGCCGCCGCCTGGTCCGCGGGCATGCGCCGCCACCTGCACAGCGGCGCGCCCGAGCTGTACGCGGGCCCCGGTGGCACCGTCATCACGGTGACCGGTGCGAAGGGCGGCGTCGGCGCGACCGTCACGGCGGTCCAACTCGCCCTCGCCGCACGGGCGTCCGGCCACAACGTGGCGCTGCTCGACCTGGACCTCCAGTCCGGGGACGTGGCCTCGTACCTCGATGTGCAGTTCCGCCGGTCGGTGGCCGACCTGGCGGCCATCACCGACATCAACCCCCGCATCCTCCAGGACGCCGTCTACACCCACGACAGCGGCATCGCCCTGCTCCTGGCGCCCGCCGAGGGCGAACGGGGCGAGGAGGTCACCGATCGCGTGGCCCGCCAGGTCATCGGCGCGCTGCGCTCCCGTCACGACGTGGTGGTCGTCGACTGCGGCTCCCAGATGAACTCGGCCACCGCGGCGGCCGTCGAGATGGCCGACCAGGCCCTGCTCCTCGTCACCCCCGACGTCATCGCCGTACGGGCCGCCAAACGCATGGTCCGTATGTGGGACCGCCTGCAGATCCGCAAGGCGGAGGAGACCACGACGGTCGTGAACCGCTTCGCCCGCGGTACGGAGATCCAGCCGTCCCTCGTCGAACGCGTCACCGGCACCAAGGTCGCCCGCTCCGCGGTGCCCGCCGCCTTCAAGGAACTCCAGTCGGTCGTCGACGCGGGGCGGCTGCAGGACCTGGACGCCCGCTCGACCGTCAAACAGGCGCTGTGGACACTCGCCGCGGAGCTGGGTCTCGTGGTCCCCCAGGAAGGCGGGGGCGGCGGCAGGCGGCGCAAGGCGTCCGCGTCGGACCGGGGCGCGCTCTCGCTCCGCCGGCGGGGCGGCGACCGGGGAGCGGTCACCCTCGAATTCGCCGGGATGTTCCCGCTGCTGCTCGTCGTCATGACGATCCTGTGGCAGTGCGTGCTGTACGGCTACTCGTACTCGCTGGCCGGGAACGCGGCGGACGAGGCGGCACGGGCCGCCACCGCCGCGTACGCGGTGCACGGCGACGTCCCGGGCGCGTGCACGGCGGCCGGGAGCAGGCATCTGCCGGGCTCCTGGAAGGACGCGGGCATCGACTGCGGCGTCGCGGGCCCCGTCATGCGGGCCACCGTCGAGGTCGACGTCCCGCTGTTCTTCCCGGGCTTCGACGCGGGCTTCCACGTACGGGGCACCGCGGGCGCGGCGCTGGAGGGGGACGACGGATGAGGACGTACCTCCGGCACGGCATACGCGCCTCGCACGCCCTCAGCCGCGCGCACCGGTCGGCCCCCACGGCCGGTCTTCACGCCACTACCGGGGTCCGGGCCGTGACCGGGCCGCGTGCCGCCACAGGTTTCCGCGCCGTGACCGGGCGCCGCGCCACGGGCGAGGGCCGGGCGGCGACCGAGGGCCGCGCCCTGACCGGGCCTCGAGCCGTGGCCGAGGGCCGGGTCGTGCCCCGGACCCAGCCCATGACCGGGCGCCGCGCGGCGCCCGAGGGCCGTGCCGCGACCGGGGTCCGGGCCGTGACCGAGGGCCGTGCCACGTCCGGGCGCCGTGCCGTGACCGGGCGCCGCCCGGCGGGCGGGTTCCGTGGCGCGCGGCGGCTCCGGGGGGACCGGGGTGTCTCCATCCTGGAGTTCGTCGGGTTCCTGCCCATCCTGCTGCTCATCGGGATGGCGGTCATCCAGCTCGGTCTCATCGGGTACGGCGCCAACCAGGCCGGTTCCGGGGCGCGGGCCGCCGCGCGGGTCGCCTCGCAGGGCGGCGACGGCGGGGCGGCGGGACAGGCCGCCGTGAGCGGATGGCTCAATCCGCGGGTCCCGCCGCCCGCAAAGGGCCCCGACCTCACCACCGCGACGGTCACGGTCCACGTCCCCGGCGTCATCCCCCTCTTCCCCGGCTACGACCTGACCCGCCGCGCCACCATGCCCACCGACGACTGACCGGGAGGAGCCGACACCATGAGCCTGCGTTCCCGTATCGCGGCCCCCGACGAGGGGGGGCCCGCCCGTGAGGACGGACACCTCGTCGCCGTCTACCGGGCCAAACTCCTCGAAGAGATCGACCTCGCCGAGATGTCCAGCCTGGCGGCGGCCGAACGCCGGGTCCGGCTCGAACGCGTCCTCGGCCACATCATCAGCCGCGAGGGCCCGGTCCTCTCCACCGCCGAACGCTCCCAGCTGATCCGCCGGGTCGTCGACGAGGCCCTCGGGCTCGGCGTCCTCGAACCCCTCCTCGCGGACGCGTCCATCACCGAGATCATGGTCAACGGCCCGGACTCGATCTTCGTGGAGCGAGCCGGCCGCGTCGAACAGCTGCCGCTGCGCTTCGCCTCCAACGAGCAGCTCATGCAGACCATCGAACGCATCGTCTCGACGGTCAACCGCCGCGTCGACGAGTCCAACCCGATGGTCGACGCCCGCCTGCCCACCGGCGAGCGGGTCAACGTCATCATTCCGCCGCTCGCCCTGACCGGCCCCACCCTCACCATCCGCCGCTTCCCCCGCGCGTACACGCTCCCGGAGCTGATCGGTCTCGGCTCCCTCGACGAGCAGACGCTCATGCTGCTCGCCGCCTTCGTCCGGGCCCGCTTCAACGTCATCGTCAGCGGCGGCACCGGCAGCGGGAAGACCACCCTGCTGAACGCGCTCTCCGGCCTGATCCCGTCCCACGAGCGCATCATCACCATCGAGGACTCCGCCGAACTCCAGCTCCAGCAGGAGCACGTCATCCGCCTCGAATCGCGCCCCCCGAACGTGGAGGGCAAGGGCCAGATCACCATTCGCGACCTGGTCCGCAACTCGCTGCGCATGCGCCCCGACCGCATCATCGTCGGCGAGGTCCGAGGCGGCGAGACCCTCGACATGCTCCAGGCCATGTCGACCGGCCACGACGGCTCGCTCGCCACCGTCCACGCGAACTCCGCCGAGGACGCCCTCATGCGCCTCCAGACCCTCGGTTCGATGTCCGAGGTCCAGATCCCCTTCGAGGCGCTCAAGGACCAGATCAACTCCGCCGTCGAGGTCGTCGTCCAGCTGTCCCGGCACGCCGACGGCTCCCGCAAGGTCACGGAGGTCGCGCTGCTCGTCTCGCACGGCCGCGAGCAGTTCCGCGTCACCCCCGTCACCCGGTTCGTGCCCCGCCCGGTCGGCCCCGACCGCGTCGTCCGGGGCCACTTCGAGCACCTCCCGCTCCCGCGCTCGGTCGCGGAGAAGCTGTACGTCGCCAACGAGCCGCTGCCGCCCGCCTTCGGCGTCGCCGAGGCCATCGACGTACTCAACACCAGGCAGGCGATCGGATGACATCCCCCACCTCCGGGTTCCGCACTTCCGGGTTGTCCGCCTCCGGGCCGTCCACTTCCGGGTCGTCCGTCCCCGGGTCCCCCACCTCCGGGTCCCCCACCTCCGGGTCCCCCACCTCCGGGTCGTCCGTCCCCGGGTCCCCCGCCTCCGGGCCGCCCGCCCCCGGGTTCCCCACCTCTGGGTTCCCCACCTCTGGGTCCCCCGCCCCCGAAGGGAGGCAGCCGTGAACGACCCCGCGCTCCTCGCCCTCGGCGGGACGCTCCTCGGCGGCACACTCGCCGTCGCGGGCGTGCACTCCTACGCCTCGGGCCGCGCCCAGCGACGGGATCTGGTCGACCGCCTCTCCGGTGGCGGCCCGTCGCACATGGCGGGCCGCCGTGTCCGCCGCTTCGCGGGCATCGACCGCCGGCTGCGCCGCACCCGCCTCGGCCGCACGATCCACCTGCGCCTGACGGCCACCGGACTCGACGTCACGGCGGGGGAGTTCTTCACCTACGTCGCCACCGTGGTCGTCGCCCTGTGGCTGATCGCGGCCGCCACGCTCGCCCCGTTCTTCGGCCCGATCGCCGCCGTCCTCGGCGTGTGGAGCGCGGCCATCTTCCTCAACTGGCAGCGCCAGAAGCGCATCGAGGCGTTCATCAACCAACTCCCCGACGTGGCACGCCTGCTGGCCAACGCGACGGCGGCGGGCCTCGCCCTGCGGACGGCGCTCGCCATGGCGGCGGAAGAGCTGGAGGCCCCGGCGGGCGAGGAACTCGCGCATGTGGCGGACCAGTTGATGTTGGGCCGTACCATCGACGACGCCCTCGGCGAGCTCTCCGAGCGCCTGCCCTCCCGTGAGCTGATCGTCCTCGTCACGACCCTCGTCCTCGCCAACAAGGCGGGCGGCTCCGTCGTCAGCTCCCTGCGCAACCTCACCCAGACCCTGGAGGACAGGAAGGAGACCCGCCGCGAGGTCCGCACGATGCTCTCCGAGGTCAACGCGACCGCCTTCACGGTCCCCTTCCTCGGCATCGGCTCGCTGGTCCTGATCAACTCCTCGAACGAGGGAGCCCTCGCCCGCGTCACCGGCTCCCCGCTGGGCCAGGGCCTGGTGCTGCTGGCCCTCGGCCTCTACACCGTGGGCTTCTTCGTCATCCGCCGGCTCGGCAAGATCGAAGTGTGAGGGAGGGGTCACGTTGCTGCCGCTGCTGCTCGCCGTCCTGATGGGTGCGGCCGTCGCGGGCGTCCTCCTGGGCGTCCGGATGATCCGCGCCGACGTCAAACTCCCCAGCGATCTCCAGCTCGCCCTGGAGGTCGGCGGCACCCGTGTCTCCGCCGCGGACTCGGCCGTCGACCGCCTCGGCATGCGCTTCGCGCCGACCGTCCTGCGCCTGATGGGTCCCCGGCGCGTGGACGCCAAACGCCGCCGCATCGACATGGCGGGCAACCCCGGCGGCATGACGCTGAACCGCTACGCGGCCCGCCGCGCGGTCTACGGCGTCTTCGGCGTCGTCCTCGGCCTGGTCTTCCTCTCCAACGGTCAGCTCCTCTTCGCCGTGCTCACCCTCGCCTTCGGCCTGGTCGCCGCGGACGCCCTCATCTGGCAGGCCGTCCGCGAACGCAAGGAGGTCATCGACCGCACCCTGCCCGACTTCCTCGACGTCCTCGCGGTCGTCGTCTCGGCGGGCCTCGGCTTCCGCCAGGCCCTGGACCGCGTCGCGGAGAAGTACGAGGGGCCCTGGGCCGACGAACTGCGCATCACCCTGCGCCAGATGGACATGGGCGTCAGCCGCCGCCAGGCCTTCGACGAGCTCCGCAGGCGCAACTCCTCCGAGCAGGTGGCCCAGTTCGTCTCGGCCCTCCAGCAGGGCGAGGAACTCGGCTCCCCGATCGCCGAGACCCTCATCCAGCTCGCCACGGACATGCGCCGCACCGACGCCCAGAACGCCCGCCGCCGCGCCGCCAAGACCATCCCCAAGGCCACGATGGTCACCCTCGTCTTCATGCTCCCGGCCACGATGATCCTCATCGCGACGGGCATGTTCCTGGGCTCGGGGACGAACTTCGGCTCGATCCTGGGGCGCTGATGAACGCCTTCCTGAGCGGTTGTGCGCACACGGGCCGAGAGGCCCGACGGCGGTGCTCCCTGTTCACGCGAAGCCGCGAACGGGGCACCGGCTACCTCGCGGACGACGCCCCAGCCCCCGGCGGCATCCGCCTCCAGCTCAACGCCCTCCAGGCCCTGTGCCGTCAGGCCTTCGCCGTCCGCCTCGCGGCCATCGCGGTCGGCGCCCCCTTCGCGATGTCGAACGCCACGGACGGCCTCGCCCGCTACGCCGTCCTGGCCGCGGCCGTCCTCGGCGTCATGGGCTCCTACGCCATGCTCCGGGACTGGGACCGCTTCGGCCCCCGGCTCCTGGCCCACCCGACCCTGATGGGCCTCGACCTCACCTTCGGCGCGGTCCTGCTCCTGACCGCGTCCCCGGCCTCCCCCCTCGCCTACGCCACGGTCTGCACCCCGCTCCTCTCGGGCCTGCTCTACGGCTGGCGCGGCGCGGGCGTCTTCACCGGCTTCCAACTCGTCGTCCTGCTCACGGTGTTCAGGGCCTGGGAGCACCGGCCGGGCGCGGGCGCCAACACCCTCCTCATCGCGGGCTTCTGCGTCGGCGCCGGCATCATCGGCGTGACCCTGCGCAATCTGATGTTCCGCTTCGGCACGGCGAGCCAGGCCCTGTCCGAGGCGACCAGCAGACTCGCCGTCGCGGAGGCGGTGGAGTCCGAACGGGCCCGCCTGGCACGCGAGATGCACGACTCGGTGGCCAAGACGCTGCACGGCCTCGCACTCGCGGCGGAGGCCCTGGCCGCGTCGGCGGACGGCGCGGACCCGCGGGCGCTCAAACGCCAGGCGACGGTCGTCGCCGACGCGGCGCGCCGCGCCGCCGCGGAGTCCCGCACGCTCCTGTCGGACCTGCGGCGCCACACTGATCTGACCGCCCCGGACAGCGACCTCCTGCCGGAACTCGGTTCCATGGCAACGGACTTCGAGGCTCGAACCGGCCTTCCCACCGCCGTACGACACCGGGGCACGGACCCGGTCCTGCCCTGCAGTGCGGCCCACCACGTCCTCGCGATCGTGTCCGAGGCCCTGGAGAACGCCCACCGGCACGCGGGCGCCAGCGCGGTGACGGTCGAACTCGACGTGTCGGCACACGGGTTCTCGCTGCGCGTAGGTGACGACGGCGTGGGCCTGCCGACGGCCATGACCCCCGCCATGCTCGCCGCCTGGACGAGATCCGGCCATTTCGGCCTGCTCGGCATGACCGAACGGGCCGCCTGCGTCGGTGGCCTCATCGCCCTGGACCGATCCCCGCAAGGGGGCACCGAGGTCCGGCTGACCTTCCCGCTCCCGTCGGCCGCCCTTCCCTCTCCCCCCACTCTCCAAGAGGAGGCCGCACATGCCTGACCAGGCACTTTCCGGCCCGCCCCTGCGTGTCCTCGTTGCCGACGACAACCCGGTCGTACGGGCCGGCCTGACCGCGCTGCTGGACGCGCACCCCGACATCGCCGTCGTCGCGGCGGCCCGGGACGGCGCGGAGGCACTGGCGTACGCCGCCCGCCTGATCCCGGACGTGGTCCTGCTCGACGTGCGCATGCCGGGCACGGACGGCCTCACCGCGCTGCCCGAACTGTGCCGGATCGCCCCGGTGATGATGCTGACGTACAGCCGTGAACCCGAGGTCGTGGCGGAAGCCCTGCGCAGAGGAGCCTCCGGCTATCTCGTCCATGGCGAGTTCACGGCGGCCGAACTGATCGCCGCCGTTCGGGACGTTCGCCATCGACCTCCGACTGTCCCGGATTCAATCGGACTTTCGCACCAACCGCCCTCTTTCTCTTCGCATCTGCAATCAACTGTGGCACAGTCTTCGGAGGTTCGGCCCGTACCAGCGGCGGGACTTCACCGTCATGCCGTCCATCGGCCCGACTTCGGCCTGAGTTCAAGGGAGGTGGAGGTGATGGACCTCATCGCGGCCGGCATGAACAACCGCCAGATCGCCGCCACCTGCTTCATCGCTGAGAAGACCGTCAAGAATCACATCAATCGCATCTTCGCGAAGCTGCACAGTTCTTCGCGCAGCGAAGCGATCGCCCACTGGCTGGGCACCACCCGCGAGGGGTGGAGCCGATGACTCCACAGCCGAGAAGTTGGGCCCCTGGGCCCACCCGGAGTAGGCGACTTCTCACGTACGGTGCTCGGGTCGTTAGTGGCGTCGGGTGGGAGGGCAGTCCTGATGAACAGGTTCACCATGTGGACACGAACGGTGATCTCCCGGACGCGGGGCACGAACCGGGACGCGGGAGCGGGGTTCGTGGAGTACGCGGGCCTGATGATCATCATCGCGGGGATCTTCACCATGATCGATGGCCTGGGGCTGGACGGCGCGATCTCGGGAGCGATCATGAACGCGGTCAACAACGTCATCGGCGGAGGCTGACCCACGCGCGTTCGCGCGATGACAGGGGGCAGACCCTCCCCATCTACATCTGGCTGACGGGGATTCTGCTCTTCGCCGCGTTCGCCTTCTTCGCCTTCGCCCAAGCAGCGTCCGCCCGGAATGGAGCTCAATCCGCGGCGGACGCTTCGGCGTTGGCAGCGGCACAGAATGCTCGGGACGAGTTGATGGACCGTCTGGCCGCCGCTGTCGGCAAGGACGACAACTGGCTGGGCTGGCTGAACGGCGATCAGGAGGCCGTCGGGGCCGGAGTGGGCGCCGCAGCCCAGCAACTGGCCGCTGCGAACAACTCCAGCCTTCAAGGTGTTCAGTTCGTCACGAGGAACGGCTACCCCGGGTACCAGGCCGACATCCTCACGAACTACACCGTCGGCCGCTCCATCATCCCGGGCACCGAGGGCAAACACGCGAAGGCCCATGCCGTCGCCGTGATTCAGCCGCGCTGCGATTTCGATCCGGCCGCGGATCCGAAGAAGCCCGTCGAACTCGACTGTGGCGGGGAGACCGTGAACATCGACCCCGGAGACTTCAACCCGGACGACCTGCCGGACGCGTCGGTGCTGTTCTCCGTGCACCTGGCCGAGTGAGAGGAAGCCGTACCGATGGACTTTCGGCACACCAGGAAGGGCCGTACGGCGCTGAGCTCGGTGGCCATCACGGCTGGGCTGCTCCTCACGGTGGTCGGCTGCGGCGGGGGAGGCGATGGGACGTCCGACAAGGGGGCCTCGTCACCGTCGACGCCCGTCAAGAGCAGCAGTGGCGGCGGCAAGGAGGAATCTCAGTCACCCGAGGCCGATGCGGTGCTCGCTGAGGTCAAGGGCCAGAACGGCTTGGTGCTCGATGTCACCTCTGCCAAGCGCGATGGCGGCGGGTTCGTGACGGTTGAAGGAACGGTCACCAACAACACGGACTCGCTCTGGGTCGCGGCCGATTGGCGCGGTGACGAGAAGGAGCTGGCGAGAAACGGTGGATCCATCGCCGGCGCCAACTTGATCGACCAGAAGGGCAAGAAGAAGTACCTCATCCTCCGGGACACCTCGGGCCGCTGTCTGTGCACGCAGTTCACCGGCGGCGTCCGCCAGGGTGCGACCGCCCAATGGTTCGCCCAGTTCCCCGCACCCCCCGCCGACACCACCGCCGTCGACTTCCAGGTCGGCTCCATGCCCCCCGCCTCCATCGAGATCTCCGAGGGCTGAGCCATGGCCCTCCCGCCCCGCGGCGCCGCGACGACGTTCACGGCCCTCGCCGTGCTGATCACCCTCGGCCTTCCGGGTCCCGCGTACGCGGACGACGGCGACCCCAGCGCCCCGCCCGGCAGCGTCACCACTCCTTCGCCCCCCGAAGTCGACGCCACCAGCCCGGGGCTCAAGCTCGCCGACGGGGCGACGCTGGCGCCCGCCAAGGTGCTGGACATCAAGTCGGTCGTGGAGGACCTCGGAGGTGAGGAGCGCCGGGAGGACACCAACTCGGATGTGACGTTCGCGCTCCAGGCGGAGGTCCTCTTCCCCAAGGACAGCTCGAAGCTGAACGCGGACTCCCAGTCCCGTATCCAGGCGATCGCGGACGAGATCAAGGCGCAGCACGCGACGACCGTCCGGGTCTTCGGATTCACCGACAACCTCGGCTCGTACGCGCACGGTCTGACCCTCTCCAAGAACCGCGCGGAACAGGTGCACGACCGGCTGGCCGCCGCGCTCGGCTCCGCGGAGGCGGACATCACCTTCGAGGTGCGGGGCTACAGCGAGGACTACCCGATCGCCGACAACACCTCGGAACAGGGCCGCCGCAAGAACCGCCGCGTGGAGGTGACCTTCCCGAGGGGCCCGGCCGGCGGGAACAACGCCTGACGCGCGCGTCACCTTCTCCGGTGCCCGGCCTCCTGGCAGCATTCCTCCGACGAACGGGTCGCGCACGAGGTCGATGGAGTCCGCCATGAGGAAAATCGTGTTGATGATGTCGGTGTCGCTCGACGGATTCTTCGAGGGCCCGAACCGCGAGATCGACTGGCACCGGGTCAACTCCGAGATGCTCCAGCACTTCAACGAGGAGATCAGGCAGTTCGGCGCCCTGCTGAGCGGGCGGGTGACGCACGAGCTGATGGCCGCGTACTGGCCGACGGCCGACAAGGACCCGGGGATCGGCCCGGAGATGGCCGAGTTCGCCGCGATCTGGCGGAACATGCCCAAAGTGGTGTTCTCCCGGACGCTCAAGCACGCCGACTGGCACACCACGGTCGTACCGGAGGTCGTGCCCGAGGAGATCCGGGCGCTCAAGGCGCAGCCGGGCGGAGACATCGGTCTCGGGGGAGCCGATCTCGCCGCGGAGTTCCTGCGGCACGACCTCGTGGACCAGTTCAGGCTGTACGTCCACCCCGTGCTGATCGGGCGCGGAAAGCGGCTCTTCCCGGAGTCAGAGGCCCCGACCGGGCTCCGCCTCATCGAGACGCGGGAGTTCGCCAACGGCGTCGTGCTCCTGCGCTACGCGCTCGACCACGCCGCTGATACCTCCGCCGACACCGGCGCCGGCACCGCCGGTGCCTCCGGCTCTCATGACACGTAAAGCGGTTGTTCATGCCCCGGTGGCCTGGGTAGGAAGGCCGCATGACGTCACTCGGTGTTGTCTTCCGGCCCCAACTTTCCCCCGAGCGGCTGCGCGCCCTGGCTCGCGAGGCGGAGGAAGCGGGTCTCGAGGAACTGTGGCTGTGGGAGGACTGTTTCCTCGAAGGGGGCATCTCCGCCGCCGCGGCCGCACTCGCCTGGACCGAGCGCCTGCGGGTGGGAGTGGGACTGCTGCCCGTCCCGCTGCGCAATGTCGCCGTAACCGCGATGGAGGCCGCCACCCTGCACCGGCTGTTCCCCGGGCGAGCCGTCCTCGCGGTCGGCCACGGTGTCCAGGAGTGGATGGGACAGGTCGGGGCGCGGGCCGAGTCGCCCCTGACGTTGCTGCGGGAGCACCTCGACGCGCTGCGCGCCCTGTTGCGCGGCGAGCGCGTGACCACCGACGGGCGGTACGTGAAGCTCGACGGCGTCGCCCTCGACTGGCCGCCCGCCGAGGCGCCCGAGGTCCTCACCGGTGCCACCGGGCCCCGTACACTCCGCCTCGCCGGTGAGGCCGCCGACGGCACCGTCCTCACCGCCTCGACCACCGTCGACGGGGTACGGCAGGCACTCCGGCTCATCGAGGAGGGACGGCGGGCGGCCGGACGGACGGCCGGACACCACCGGGTGGTCGTCTATCTGCGCACCGCCACCGGGGCGGACGCCGCCGCCCGGCTGCGCGCCGAGATCGAGGCCGACGGCGAGGACCCCGTCCCGGAACACGGCGTCGCGGGCGACGCGGACACCGTCGCCAAGGCCGTCCAGCGGCTCGCGGACGCCGGCGCCGACACGGTGGTCCTCCAGCCCACCGCCGACGAGCCGGACCCCGAGGGGTTCGTCCGCTTCGCGGCCGAGCAGGTGCGCCCGCTGCTCGCCCAGGACCCGCCCGGTCGGTCATGACGCAGGAGACCGACTGTCCCGGCCGGTCAGTCAGGCCGGTGATCCCCCGTTCCCCCGTCGATCAGCTCCCGCACGATGTCCATGTGACCCGCGTGCCGTGCCGTCTCCTCGATCATGTGGACCAGCACCCAGCGCAACGAGACCGTCCGGCCGTTCCCCGTCGTGCCCACGTCGTCGAGCGTCAGCTCGGTGACGGTCCGGTCGGCGGCGGTGCGGGCGCGGCCGTAGAACTCGACGATCCGCTCCGTCGTCTCGTCCTGGCCCGCGCTCATGTCCTCGTCGGAGAAGGGGTCGAACCACAGCGGCTCGACCTCGCGGCCGAAGGCCGAGCAGAACCAGCCGTACTCGACGGACGCGAGGTGTTTCACCAGCCCGAGCAGATTGGTGCCGGACGGGGTCATCACCCGTCTGACCTGTTCGTCGTCCAGGCCCTGGAGCTTCCACAGCACGACGTCCCGATGCCGGTCGAGACTGGCGTGCAGGGTTTCCTTCTCGCCGCCGGTGTACGGCGTCGGCGTGGTTCCCGGATTCGTAGGCATGCCCGGAACGTAGCAGCGGCCACTGACATCACCCGCCCGGGAAATCACATCGCCCCGAGACCGCGTCCGTTGCGAGAATCGCCCCATGAGCACCGCGCGCACCTTCGAAGACCTCGTCGCCGAAGCCGAGACGGCGTCCGTCGACGGCTGGGACTTCTCCTGGTTCGAGGGCCGGGCCACCGAGGAGCGGCCCTCGTGGGGGTACGCGCGGGCGATGGGGGAGCGGCTGGCCCGCGCGCGCGGCGCCCTCGACATCCAGACGGGCGGCGGGGAGGTCCTGAACTCCGCCCCGAAGCTGCCCGCGCTCACCGTCGCCACCGAGGGCTGGCCGCCGAACGTCGCGAAGGCCACCGCCCTGCTCCACCCCCGGGGCGCCGTGGTGGTCGCCTGCCCGGAGGACGCGCCGCTGCCGTTCGCGGCCGGGGCCTTCGACCTGGTCACCAGTCGGCACCCGGTGGCGACGTACTGGGACGAGATCGCTCGCGTGCTGTGCCCCGGCGGCGCCTATTTCTCCCAGCAGGTCGGTCCCGCGAGCGTCTTCGAGCTCGTCGAGTACTTCCTCGGCCCGCAGCCTGAGGAGGTCAGGAACGGCCGCGACCCGGGCCTCGCCCGCGCCGCCGCCGAGGCCGCCGGGCTCGACGTCGTCGATCTGCGCTCGGAGCGGCTGCGCATGGAGTTCCACGACGTCGGCGCCGTCGTCCACTTCCTGCGCAAGGTGATCTGGATGGTCCCGGGCTTCACCGTCGACGCCTACCGGCAAAGGCTCCGCGCCCTGCACGAACAGATCGAGACGCAGGGCCCGTTCGTCGCACACAGCGCCCGGTTCCTGATCGAGGCACGCAAGCCCCGGGGGACCGCAGATCCGCAGGACTAGCTACCACACAGGCCCCGGGGGACCGCAGACCCGCAGGCCCAGCCACCGCGCGAGCGTCCCGCGACCACGCCGCGGGCCTGCTGTCGGTCCTACGACTCCGCGACCACGCCCGCGGTCCGCCGTCAGCCACACGACCCCGCGGCCAGGCAAGCGGCCCCACCGTCACCCACGCACCCCTGCCGTCGCAGACGCACCCCTGCCGTCACGCATGCGGCCCCGACGTCACTTTCCCCACCACCAACTCCGGTGTCGCCTCCAGGATTTCGCCCACCCGTTCCGCCTGTCGTGCCAACTCCCTCTCCTGTGCCGCTGTCAGCCGTACCAGCGGGTCCACGGTGACCGTCGTGCGGCGTCCGCTGCGCCGCTGGTGCCAGACCCCGGACACCACGCCGTCGACGAGCAGCACCGGATGGTTCCCCGCCTGGCCGCCGGCCAGCGCCCGCTCGTAGGCGGCCCCGGGGAACAGCAGTTCACGCGGCCGGCAGCCGATGCCGTACGCGTCGAAGTACGGCAACAGCCGGACTCCGCGCGCCGGTTCACCCGGGAAGTCGGTGTCGCCCGCCGCCACCCACGCCGGTCCGCCCGCGAAGTCGACCTCTTCGATCACCCCGGCGTCGGCCAGCGCGGCGAACAGGTCGCGGGCCCAGCCCCGGGGAGCCGCCGCCCACTGGGCGAAGTGCGCTGCCGTCGCCGGACCGTAGGCGCGCAGATGCCGGCGTACGAGCAGGGAGAGTGCCTCGTCGGCGGCCATCGGCCGGAAGTGCGGAGGCCGGGTGTACGTCACCTTGCGCCCCCGGTTGGGGCCGAGGCACAGGACGCCCCGCTGGCCCGCCCGGTGCATCACCTGCCGCCACCGCGGCCACATCCCCTGGAACGCGGGCATCACCAGGTCCCCGGCCCACGTTCCGGTGCGCGCCACTACCGCCTCGCTCAGCTCGTCGATGGTCAGCGAGGTGCCGGCCAGGGCGTCGGCGATCGCGGCGACGACCTCGTCGGCCTGCGCCGCGGTCATCCGCGCATCTTGCGCGAAGGGGCTCGGACCGGTCGGAATCGCCGTCAAAGCGGCGGTCCAGAAGGAGAGCCCGGTGGCCGACAGCAGATGAAGGGTGCCGCGCGGGCCGTACGTCTTCACCAGCGAGCGCTCCTCCCACAGTGCCGCGCGGACGTCCGCCCGGGTCACGCCCTCGGCCCGTACGCCCACCGACACCTCTGCCGCCGACAGCACCTGCGCGTGGGCGCCGAGCATCGCGCCGACCACCTCGGCGACCGGTGTCCCGGCCCGCGCGGGAACGGACAGGAACTGCCGTTCCAGGCGCCGGGCGCTCGCCTCGTCCCATGTGATCCTCAAGGTCATACGGCCGACGCTAGAAGGGAAAGAGGTCAGTTCCTGTCCGCTGTGCGGAGCCCCGGCGACGCGCGCAACGCGGGCGAGCGGGGTGATCCATGCAGGCCCGAGCAGATTGACCGAAAGCATCCCATTGAGGGGTGCTCGGAGTGAGATGTCCGTCCGGATGGCGGACGAGGAGCCCGCTGGGGGCCTCGGGGTGTGCGGCACATCCACACGGGTTTTCCACATCGTTATCGAGCGCGTGTCGCCCTGGATGTTTGGCTCACGTAAGTTCAGACCAAGGTAATTCGCGTGAGCAAAGCTGCGCGTGTGGCACCGCGCAGCGGAGGGGGCTGCGCGGTGCTGCCTTGCCCGGTGACGTGCTGTCAGCCGCCCTGGACCGTGATCCGCGTCCCGCGCCGCACTCCCCATCGCCGCATCGCCCCGGCCTCCGCCTCCAGGACCTGCCGGGCTCGCGGCCGTGGCAGTCCCAGCCGGCCCGGACGCATCGTGCGCACCGCCAGGACTCGTGACGACCGGTCCAGATAGGCGACGTCGATCGCGAACCGCATCCCCAGTGTGTGCACCGAGTTCGCCGGTGTCAGCAGCAGTGCGCCCTCGATCCCCGAGCGCCCGAGCAGTCCCCGCCGCCGGGCGCGCGCCGTCGCGGCGAGCTCCAGGGGCACCGGCTCGGGTGTCCCTCGCGTCGTGTCCGTCGTGAACGTGGCCATGGGTGCGAAGTTAGCGGTGGAGTCAAGCGGGAGCGCGCCACGCGGATCACTCGCCCGGAGTACGTGGGGACAAGTCGGTGCCACGCCCCACAAGCGGGCGCAGACCCATTGGATCTCTCCCGATCCTCCTCGATTCCCTTTGAATCAGCTGTGATTCGGCCATGATCACACCCGGAATCGATGGTTCCGTGCTCACCGCGGCGTCGCTGGGCGACTTCGGAGAGTAGTTGTGGCACGCGGATGCACACAGCATCACTTACGAAGGGTTATGGTGGAAACCCCCCCTCGGGCCGGTCCGTCTCCCCCCCACGGACCGGCCCGTTTTTTGTGCCCGCGACGGCCCGCCCGGCAGGCGCCCCCGTGCGCCCCCCCGAGGGTCCGCCCCGCGCGGTCCGGGATTCCGGTGACTCAGTGCCGCTGGGCCCAGATGTTCGTGCCCTGTGTCGACACCGCGAACGTGTCGATCTCCTTCAGCTCCTCGTTCGTGAGCTCCGGTGCGGCCAGCGCCGCCAGGTTCTCCTCCAGCTGCCGCACGCTGGACGCGCCGATGAGGGCGGAGGTCATCCGCTGGTCGCGCAGCACCCAGGTGAGCGCGAGCTGGGCGAGCGACTGGCCCCGCCGGGCCGCGATGCCGTTCAGCCCGTTCAGCCGGCGTGCGACGTCCTCGCTCAGCAGGTCCGGGTCCAGTGACTTGCCCTGGGTGGCGCGCGAGCCCTCCGGGATGCCCTGGAGGTACTTGCCCGTCAGCAGGCCCTGCGCGAGCGGCGCGAAGGAGATGCAGCCCATGCCGGCCGCCTCCAGCGTGTCGAGCAGGCTGTCGTCCTCGGTCCAGCGGTTGAGCATCGAGTACGAGGGCTGGTGGATGAGCGGACGGACACCCATCCCGGTGAGGATCCGGGCCGCCTCCGCGGTCTGCTCGCTGGTGTACGAGGAGACGCCGACGTAGAGCGCCTTGCCCTGCTGGACGGCGGACGCGAGCGCGCCCATCGTCTCCTCCAGCGGGGTGTCCGGGTCGAAGCGGTGCGAGTAGAAGATGTCGACGTGGTCGACGCCCATCCGCCGCAGCGAGGCGTCGAGGGAGGACAATAGGTACTTGCGGGAGCCCCACTCGCCGTAGGGACCCGGGTGCATGAGGTAGCCCGCCTTGGTCGAGATGACCAGCTCGTCCCGGTAGGGGGCGAAGTCCTCCTTCAGCAGCCTGCCGAAGTTGATCTCCGCCGAGCCGGGCGGCGGCCCGTAGTTGTTGGCGAGGTCGAAGTGGGTGACGCCGAGATCGAACGCGCGGCGCAGGATCGCGCGCTGGGAGTCCAGTGAGCGGTCGTCGCCGAAGTTGTGCCACAGGCCGAGCGAGATCGCGGGCAGCTTGAGGCCGCTGCGGCCCGTACGCCGGTATTCCATCGAGTCGTACCGCTCCGTTGCGGCCCGGTACAGAGAGGGGTCGTTCATGAGGACGAACCTATGTCAGGGCGCACGGGCCCCTCGGCAGCTCCCGCGTTTCACGGGGGTAGGCTTCGCCCCGGGGGATCGTCATATGGACAGGGACCGTGCTCGGGCGCGGCTGTCCGATCCGCACGGAGGGGCTGACAACACGTGACCTTGCGCGACAACCTGCGCCGTCTGCTGGTCAGGTTCTATGCACGCAGGGTGGAAGGCCACCTCGACCACGACCAGGTGCCCAAGCACATCGGCGTCATCATGGACGGCAACCGACGCTGGGCGAAGGCGGCGGGTTCCACCACCGCCCAGGGCCACCGGGCCGGAGCCGACAAGATCGGGGAGTTCCTCGGCTGGTGCTCCGAGACCGATGTCGAGGTCGTCACCCTCTGGCTGCTGTCCACCGACAACTTCGACCGCCCGCAGGAGGAGCTCGGTCCGCTCCTCGGCATCATCGAGGGCGTCGTCCGCACGCTGGCGGCCGACGGCCGCTGGCGGGTGCACCACGTCGGGACGCGGGACATCCTGCCCTCCCCGATGCAGTCGGCCCTCAAGGAGGCCGAGGAGGCCACCGCGCACGTCGAGGGGATAGTCGTCAACGTCGCCATCGGCTACGGCGGTCGCCAGGAGATCGCCGACGCCGTGCGCTCGATGATCCTCGACGCCGCCGACAAGGGCACCTCGATGGAGGACCTCGCGGACCGCGTCGACGTCGACCTCATCGGCAAGCACCTCTACACCGGCGCCCAGCCCGATCCCGACCTGGTGATCCGCACCAGCGGTGAACAGCGGCTGTCCGGATTCATGCTCTGGCAGACCGCGCACTCCGAGTACTACTTCTGCGAAGTCTTCTGGCCCGCCTTCCGGAAGGTCGACTTCCTTCGCGCCCTGCGTGACTACGCGGCGCGACACCGCCGTTACGGAGGCTGAATTCCAGGGTGCCCCGCGTCACCCGGGGCACCCTGCGGGGACGTACGTCATCGGGAGTTAACGAACGCGCCGTCATATGCCCTGGCATGGCTTCGCTCGTTCGAGGGCATAAGCCTTGCAGGTCGACGCCCGAACCACGGGTGTCGTATCTCAGCGGACGGCTCGGGGCCGTCCGCCCGGGAGGCCCTTTGCACCAGCCCGACCGTGCGGTCAGTACGGACGAAGCGGAGGGCCGGTTTTCGGCCCGCGCATCGGTGCCGGTAACCGGTCCAGATCTCCTTCGTCGCTCCCCGACCTCATCCGAGGGGGTACGTCCTTCCGTGGTGACCAGCACAAAGCGCCGCAAGCCTGACCGGCGCACCTATGTTCTCGACACCAGCGTTCTGCTGGCCGACCCGAATGCCCTGAGCCGCTTCGACGAGCATGAAGTAGTGCTTCCGATCGTCGTGGTCACGGAGCTGGAGGCCAAGCGGCACCATCCCGAACTCGGCTACTTCGCCCGGCAGGCCCTGCGCCTGCTCGACGAGTTCCGGGTCCGGCACGGCCGCCTCGACTCCCCGATTCCCGTCGGGGACCTCGGCGGGACGGTACGCGTCGAGCTCAACCACTCGGACCCCAGCGTCCTGCCCAGCGGGTACCGCCTGGGGGACAACGACTCCCGCATCCTCGCGGTCGCCCGCAACCTGCAGGCCGAGGGGTTCGACGTCACCGTCGTCTCGAAGGACCTGCCGCTCAGGATCAAGGCGTCCTCCGTGGGTCTCCTCGCCGAGGAGTACCGCGCGGAGCTCGCCATCACGGGCTCCTCCGGCTGGACCGGAATGTCCGAACTGAGCCTGGCCGGCGAACAGGTGGACATCCTCTTCGAGGAGGGGCACGTCTACGTCCCCGAAGCGGCCGGCCTGCCCGTGCATACGGGCCTGACGATCCAGTCGGAGCGCGGCAAGGCCCTCGGCCGCGTCACCTCCGAGGGCAACGTCCGGCTCGTACGCGGCGATCGTGAGGCGTTCGGCATCAAGGGCCGCAGTGCCGAGCAGCGCATCGCGCTCGATCTGCTGCTCGACCCGGACATCGGGATCGTGTCGATGGGCGGCCGGGCCGGCACCGGCAAGTCCGCGCTCGCGCTCTGCGCGGGTCTGGAGGCCGTCCTCGAACGCCGCCAGCACCAGAAGGTGATGGTCTTCCGGCCGCTGTACGCGGTGGGCGGGCAGGAGCTCGGCTATCTGCCCGGCTCCGAGTCCGAGAAGATGAGCCCCTGGGCCCAGGCGGTGTTCGACACCCTCTCCGCGGTCACCAGCCGCGAGGTCATCGAGGAGGTCACCGCGCGCGGGATGCTGGAGGTCCTGCCGCTCACGCACATCCGTGGCCGCTCGCTCCACGACGCGTTCGTGATCGTGGACGAGGCCCAGTCCCTGGAACGGAACGTCCTGCTGACCGTTCTGTCCCGGATCGGCGCCAATTCGCGGGTTGTTCTGACCCACGATGTGGCGCAAAGGGACAATCTGCGCGTCGGGCGCTACGACGGAGTGGTCGCCGTCGTAGAGAAGTTGAAGGGCCATCCGCTCTTCGCGCACGTCACGCTGAATCGTTCCGAGAGGTCCCAGATTGCGGCACTCGTGACCGAAATGCTGGAGGACGGGCAGATCTGATCCCAGCTGTCCCCACCTGGTCAAAGGGTGGTTGATACACGCTGGTTGGCGCCGTCCGGCAAAGGCAAAAAGCCTAGCCGGGCGGCGTCTTGCTGCGCTGGCGTTTCCGCGAAACAGCTGAGGCAAACGGGGTGTGAGCTTTCACACGCGACGCGGAATTGCCGTGCGGCGTCGCGTTGCGGCTAAAGTCTCACTCCTGTCAGGCCCCGCATACGACACAGCTGTATCCCCAGCGGTACGGCAACACCGGAACCTCAGAACTCCATAGAGCCGTCGTATGCCGCCCGCGCACCACGCGGCGCTCCCCGAGCGGGAGTTGCCCACCGGGCCCGTGTCTCCCCGTGACCCCGCAGTTGGGAGGCCAGCGCCGAGGGGCACGATTGCGTCCGCGAGGGTCACCTAAACGGGCGATGCTGGAAGGAAACCGTGTGAGCCGGATTTCGGTCCGGGGATTCGCAGTGGCTTCGGCCACGGCGGTCACCGCTGTCGGAAGCGTGGTCGGAGTTGCCTCGGGCAGCGTCGCCCAGCCCTCGAACGATGCCGAGGCGACGGCGAGCGACTCGACTCTCCTCGCAGACATACCTGCGGGCCAGCAGGCCCAGGTGCAGACCGCGTCACTGACGCAGCAGGCCGACGCCCAGGCCATCGCCGCCGACGCGAGTGCCAAGAAGGACGCGGAGGAGTCCGCCCGCAAGCAGGCTGCCGACGACGCCGTCGCGAAGCAGAAGGCTGCGGCGAAGGCCGAGAAGGAAGCCAAGGAGCGCAAGGCGGCGGCGGAAGCGGCCAGCCGCTCCGCGACGCGTGACGCCTCCAGCTTCTCCGTCCAGGCCTCGTACACCGTCGCGCAGATCCAGGCGATGGCGGCCCAGATGGTGCCGAGCGGTCAGTTCCAGTGTTTCAGCAACATCGTGAACCACGAGTCCAGCTGGAACTACCGGGCTGTCAACGCCTCCTCGGGTGCCTACGGTCTCTTCCAGGCCCTGCCCGGCTCCAAGATGTCGTCCGTCGGTTCCGACTGGCAGACGAACCCGGCCACACAGATCAAGTGGGGCCTCAACTACATGAACAGCCGGTACGGCAGTCCTTGTGACGCCTGGTCGTTCTGGCAGGCCAACAGCTGGTACTAGGCTCCGCGCCTTTCGCCGGCCGCTCAACCTTGCGAAGCCCCTCCCCGTCCTAAGGGGAGGGGCTTCGGCCATGTACGGTCGGACCCGACGACTCCAGGGGGGAGTGGTGGGGAGCAGCGGGGGAAAAGGACGCATCATGTCGCGTGTACCAGGATGGCTCGGCCGGCTCGGCGCCGGACTCACCGAGCTGGGTGAGCGGTTGGACGAACGCCGCGCCGAGGTCGAGCTGGAGTCGCAGGGCCCCCTCGACGGCGAAGGCGTCGTCCTCGACGCGCGCGCTCCCCTCGGCGCACCCGGCACCCTCCCGGAGGCTCCCGGCTCCCCCAAGGACTCGGTGGCGGACGCGGAGCCGTCCGCGCTCCCGGTCCAGCGGCCTTCCGAGGAAACGGCCACGACAGCCGCGTACACGGTGACGTCCCAGCGTCCCGACCCCGCCTTCGCCGTGCCGTGGGGGGTGCGCGTCGCCGCCGAGGCCGCCTGGAGGCTGCTCATCCTCGCGGGCGCGCTCTGGGTGCTGATGCGGGTCATCAGCGCCGTACAGCTCGTGGTGCTGGCCTTCGTGGCCGCACTGCTCATCACCGCGCTGCTCCAGCCGGCGGTGGCCCGGCTGACGCGTTACGGGGTGCCGCGCGGGCTCGCCACCGCGCTCACCGCCGTCCTCGGCTTCGTCATCATGGGGCTGATCGGCTGGTTCGTGGTCTGGCAGGTCCAGGAGAACATCGACAACCTCTCCAACCAGATCCAGGACGGCATCGACGAGCTGCGCAAGTGGCTCCTCAAGGGCCCGTTCCATGTGACGGACAAGCAGATCAACAAGATCGCGAAGAACCTCCGCGAGGCGATCGGCGCGAACACGGACCAGATCACGTCGGCGGGCCTGCAGGGTGTGACGGTGGTCGTGGAGGCCCTCACGGGCATCCTGCTCACGATGTTCTCGACCCTCTTCCTGCTCTACGACGGCAAGCGGATCTGGGAGTGGTCGCTCAAGCTCGTCCCGGCCGCCGCCCGGACCGGGGTCGCGGGCGCGGGCCCGCGCGCGTGGCGCACGCTCACGGCGTACGTCCGCGGCACGGTGGTAGTGGCCATGATCGACGCGATCTTCATCGGCCTGGGCATCTATTTCCTCAAGGTCCCGATGGCCGTGCCGCTCGCCGTGTTCATCTTCCTCGGCGCGTTCATCCCGCTGGTGGGCGCGGTGATCTCCGGGGCGCTGGCGGTGGTGGTCGCGCTGGTGACCCAGGGTGTCTTCGCCGCCGTCATGACCCTCCTCGTGGTCCTCGCCGTCCAGCAGATCGAGGGCCACATCCTGCAGCCCTTCATCCTGGGCCGCGCGGTCCGTGTCCACCCGCTCGCGGTGGTCCTCTCGGTCGCCGCGGGTGGCATGGTCGCCGGCATCGGCGGAGCGGTCGTCGCGGTCCCGCTGGTCGCGGTGACCAACACGGTGGTCGTGTACCTGCGTTCGTACGCCCGTGAAGCCGACCTGCGGCACGCCCCGGAGCCCCGGGGCGCCACCGCGCTGGACGCGTCCCCGGCCCACCGTCCGACGCCGTAGGGCCTGCGCCTTCTCACTCACTCACTCACTTGCTCGTGCGGTGGCGGGTGGCCCGTGGCCCGGGGGACGACAACACTCAGGGCCCCGCCCACCACACGGGTGAACGGGGCCCTGGGAACTCGGGCAGGCTTGGACTGCCCGGGGTGCGCGAGGACTACTCGGCGAGAACGGCCTCGGCGTCCAGCGTGGCACCGACCGCCTGGAGGACGGCCGCGATCTTGAACGCCTCCTGGATCGTCTCCCGGTCGACGCCCGCCTTACGGAGCACCTGCTCGTGGGAGTCGAGGCACTGTCCGCAGCCGTTGACGGCGGAGACGGCGAGCGACCACAGCTCGAAGTCGACCTTGTCCACGCCGGGGTTGCCGATGACGTTCATCCGCAGTCCGGCCCGCAGCGTGCCGTACTCCGGGTCGGAGAGCAGGTGCCGCGTCCGGTAGAAGACGTTGTTCATCGCCATGATCGCGGCGGCCGACTTGGCGGCCGTGTACGCCTCGGGCGACAGCCGATCCTTCGCCTCGGGCTCCAGCTCACGCAGCACGCGCGGCGAACGCGAGGCGATCGCGCAGGCCAGCACGGTGCCCCACAGCTGCTGTTGCGGGAGGTCGCTGTTGCCGATGACCGAACCGAGGTTCAGGCGCAGGTCCTTGGCGTAGTCCGGTACGGCGGACTTCAGTTCGTCGAGCGACATGGAAGATCACTCACCGGCCAGGAGGGCGACCGCGTCGAGGGTGTTCTCGCCCTTGGTCCAGTTGCAGGGGCAGAGCTCGTCCGTCTGGAGAGCGTCCAGGACCCGCAGGACCTCCTTGGGGTTACGGCCGACGGAGCCGGCGGTCACCATGGAGAACTGGATCTCGTTGTTCTGGTCGACGATGAAGACGGCGCGCTTGGCGAAACCGTCCTCGCCCTCGATGCCGAGGTCACGCATGAGCTCGTGCTTCGAGTCGGCCATCATCGGGAAAGGCAGGTCACGCAGGTCGTCGTGGTCCTTGCGCCAGGCGTGGTGCACGAACTCGGAGTCGCCGGAGAAGCCGAGCACCTGCGCGTCACGGTCGGCGAACTCGTCGTTCAGCTTGCCGAAGGCCGCGATCTCGGTCGGGCACACGAAGGTGAAGTCCTTGGGCCACGCGAAGACGATCTTCCACTTGCCCTCGTAGGTCTTGTGGTCGATCTGCTCGAACTCCTGGCCCTTTTCCAGCGATACGCAGGCGGTCAGGTCGAACTGGGGGAACTTGTCACCGACAGTGAGCACGCGCTCTCCTTGCAGCGAGGGATAGCCCTTTTTGGGGGCATTTCCCTGGGGGTGGACGAACTTGATGTTGACACGGGCCGCATTGATTCGAGAAATAGCTACACTCGGTCGTGTTGATCGGATTCGGCTATCAGTTGCAGCCGGTGAACCGACGCGGAACGAGAGGTGCGGCCATGGCGAGCCCCATCGGCGAAACCGGCACCGCCGACGCCACCGGCGAGACGGCCGCCCCCGGAAGGGCAGGACCTGCCGGGGCGACGGGTCCGGCCCTCGCCAGGACGGGGGCCGTCGGGAGGGCGGGCGGCAAAGGGGGCGGGCGCCGCAGTCCCAGCTTCGCGCAGCTGCGCGCCTTCACCGCCGTGGCCGAGCATCTGCACTTCCGGGACGCCGCCGCCGCGATCGGCATGAGCCAGCCGGCACTGTCCGGCGCGGTCTCCGCCCTGGAGGAGATCCTCGGGGTGACCCTGCTGGAGCGTACGACCCGCAAGGTGCTGCTGTCGCCCGCCGGTGAGCGTCTCGCCGTACGCGCCAAGGCGGTGCTGGACGAGGTCGGCGCGCTGATGGAGGAGGCGGAGGCCGTGCGCGCCCCCTTCACCGGGGCGCTGCGCCTCGGTGTCATCCCCACCGTCGCCCCCTACCTCCTGCCCACCGTGCTGCGGCTCGTCCACGACCGCTACCCCGACCTCGACCTCCAGGTGCACGAGGAGCAGACCGCCAGCCTGCTGGAGGGCCTCACGGTCGGGCGGCTCGATCTGCTGCTGCTCGCGGTCCCCCTCGGCATGCCCGGAGTCGCCGAACTCCCGCTGTTCGACGAGGACTTCGTGCTGGTGACCCCGCTCGACCACTGGCTCGGCGGCCGGGAGGGCATTCCCCGCGAGGCGCTGCGCGAACTCCGTCTGCTGCTGCTCGACGAGGGCCACTGCCTGCGCGACCAGGCCCTGGACATCTGCCGTGAGGCCGGGCGCGCGGACGCCCCCGTCACCACCACCGCCGCGGGCCTGTCGACCCTCGTCCAGCTGGTCGCCGGAGGCCTCGGGGTGACCCTGCTGCCGCGCACCGCCGTCAAGGTGGAGACGACCCGCAGCAATCAGCTCCTCACCGGGTACTTCGCGGATCCGGCGCCCACCCGGCGGATCGCGCTCGCGATGCGGGCGGGTGCGGCGCGGGGGACGGAGTACCGGGAACTGGCGGAGGCGCTCCGCGAGGCGCTGCGCCCCTTGCCTGTACGGGTGTTGGGCGCGGAGGCCTGAACTGCCGTACAGAGTCGGTCAATCGAACGACCGATGAAGTCTCTCGGCAGGCGGGATATTTCAACTTCCGTCAGGTAGTGCGACTCTCGCTGGGATATCCGCCCCGGCTGATACACATAACCCCCTCAGGGTGACTCGTCAGGCGTCTGTGCGAAGTGCCGGAAGTTCCAAGGGGAGTGATGTCGGGCATTCGGGATTCCCTTGGCAGGGTCGGATACGACCTGCTGTCGCGCGCGCTGAGCGAATGCCAGGGCACACGGGCGACGGGGAAACTGCGGGTGTCCGGAAAACCCGGGGGAGTCTTCCATCTCCGTGACGGCTGTGTCGTCGCCGTCGAGAGTCCGGGCGCCCCCGGTCCCGAGGCACGGCTGCTGCGTTCCGGCCGTATCAGCGGTGAGCAGTGGGCCGAACTGCTCCGGGAGACCGGAGGCACCCGCTGGCCGGAGGCCGGACTGATCGCGCACGGTTACGCGGGGGCCGCGCAGCTCCGGGTCGTCTGCATGATGGCGATGCAGGACGCGGCGTTCGCCGTCGTGGCCGGTGATGTGGAGGCGTGCGACCCGCTCGACGCCGCTTTCGAGCCGTACGCGCCGGTCGTCCTCGGGGAGGCGCCGGGACGGTTGCTTCAGGACGCGGCGAGGAAGCTCGCGGCCGTCGCCGCCCTGCCGCAGCCCGTACGACCGGACCGGGAACGCCCCGTGCCCGCGCCGGTACCGGACGAGATACGCGAGCAACTGCCCCTTCCTCAGAAGGAGTTACTGGCCCACGCCGACGGCCGCCGGACAGCCCGTGACATCGCCTTCGCGACCGGCCTCGGCGCCTACACCGTGACGGTGGGGATGGCCCGCATGCTCGGCGAGGGTCTGCTGGAACTGCCGGAGGAGCCCGAGTCCGCCGCCCCGGTCACCGTCCGGGACCTGCCGACCGGAGCGCTCCGGCAGCGGCCGTCCGGCGCCCCGCCCGCGATCGACCCCACGGTGTTCTCGGCCCTGTCCTCCGCGGTGGCCGCCGGACAGGCCCCGGCACCGGAGCCCCGGCCGTCCTCCGGCCCGCCTCCCGGGGCGAGCGCTCCGTCCCTGCCCCGCAGAGAGCCCGGCGCGAATGCTCCGTCCTTGCCGCGCCGTGAGCCCGGCGCGAGCGGAATCACCGAAACGCTCGCCCCCGAAAGGACCGGGGCGAGCTGGAAAGGATTCTTCCGACTCCGGCACCGGATCTGGACCCCGGACTCCGGTACGTGAAACCGCATGCCTGTCATCGATCAAATGCGCACAATAATCAGGGAGTTCAATACATGAATCACGAGGCGCTGGCCAGGGAAATGAGAGGGCTCCGGGAACAGGTGCCCGGAATCACCGATACGGCGGTGGCGGCAGCCGACGGAATGCTCATCGCGGCCGACACCGCCGACACCATCGACCCGGAGAGTCTCGCCGCGATCGCCGCCGCGGGCCTCGGCATCGCGCGCCGCGCGACCGCGGTGACCGGCCGGGGCGCGTTCCGTCAGACCGTGACCTACGGCAGCCAGGGCCTCGCGGCCTTCTACGCGGTCGGCGACACCGCGCTGATGATCGTCCTCGGCGACGAGGGCATCGACCTCGAACGGCTCCACGAGCAGACCCGGCCGGCCCTCGGCCGTATCGGGTCGATTCTCACCGACCCCGACCCGCTCGCCGGGACCCCGACCGCACCCGACGCCCTCGTCGGAGCCGTGACCGAAACCGCGACCGAAGGGGTATGACGACATGGCCAGCAAGCGAATGACGACGGGGTTCTCCGACCAGATCATGGGCCTGGTCAAATCACTGCGCACCGACGCGCCGGACTGCGTCGCCTCCGGAGCGGTCGACATGTCGACCGGAATGCTGCTGTCGTACGAGACCGTCGACAACCATCCGCCGGAGGTCCTGGACCTGCTCGCGGGCGCGACCCTCGACCTGTTCCAGGGGCGCACGGTCCAGATGATCGAGGACGTGTTCAAGGAACGCCGCGGTATCGAGTCCGACTCGCACTTCTTCCAGGAGATCCTGGTCAACAGCGACAACCTCACCCATCTGTTCGTGCGCATGAACGATCAGCAGGACGTGGTCGCCGTGGTCGTCTGCCGCAAGGCGGTCAACGTGGGAATGCTCTTCGCCCAGGTCCGGCGCGTGGTGCGGGAGTACAGCCTCTGAACGCGAACCGGTGGCCCGCCCCGGCGGGGAGGGCCACCGGCGGTGGCGCGGACCGCATACGGCGTCCCGCGCCGCATGCGGTCCGTCCGGTTACTCCGTACGCAGTCCGTCCGGCCGCATCAGCCGGATCAGCGGCGGCAGGCTGAGCAGGGTCACCAGGAGCACGACCCCCGCCCCGATGCCGGTCATCGACAGCACGCTCGCCCAGTCCACGCTCACCGAGGTGCCCGTCATCTTGAGCAGGACCGTGCCGAGGGTGAGGCCCACGATCATCGCGAGGCCGAGCCCCAGGGCGATCGGGATCGCGGTCTGCCACAGCACCGACATGCTCAGCGTGCGGCGCCGGGTGCCGAAGGCAACCAGCGCCGACAGCAGCTTCCTGCGCTCGCGCAGCTGCTCCAGCTGGGAGACCAGCAGGCTCGCGCCGATCAGCAGGAGAACGCAGGCCGCACCGACGAACAGCCCGGTACGGATGGTCGTGAACTTCCCGGCCTGGGTCGTCGCCGTCCAGGTGTTGGCCTCGGCCTGCTGGTCGATCCGCGCCGCGCTGTTGCGGACGAGTTCACGGACGTCCGGCACCGATTCGTCGAGCTGGAGGTAGACCGTCCCCTGCACGGCGGACGCGGCCCGCTCGGGCAGCGCGCCGGGCGTGAACAGGAAGCCGCCGCGCTCGTCGCCCGAGGGGTCCTTGCGCGAGTCCGCCCGCAAGATGTCCTTCGGCACCGTCCAGGGAACCTCCTTGCCCTTGGCGAAGGAGCCGTTGGACGTGTCGAGGTAGAGCTTGGTACCGGCCTTGTCGAGCGCCGCGGTGTTCTCGTCCCACTCGGCGTTCTCCACCGCGAAGATGTCGCCGTCCTTGCAGGAGGGCAGCCTGGCCGTCTCCCGCAGGGCCGCGCAGTCGCCGACCGTCACGCTCGACTGGCGCTCGGGTTCGTCGCGCCGGTCGCCCAGATCGGTCCGTCCGAGGGCCGTCGCCCGGGTGACCCCCCTGGTTCCCGACAGCTCTCGGACCGCCTTGTCCATCGGTACCTTGTCCGGCACGTTGACGGACATCTGGGCCCGGGTGAGATCGTTCTTGTTGACCTTCGTGTAGTCGCTGTCGACCCCGGCGAACAGCATCTGCAGGGCTATCGCGCCGGCCACCGCCACCGCGATGCCGTTGACCAGGCGGGCCGCCGAGCCGCTGCTCAACTGGAGCCTGCGGATGGCCAGTTGCCAGGCGACGCCACCGGAGTTCAGCCGGGCCACGACCGCCTCGACCACCCAGGGCAGCAGCGCGGTGATCCCGACCAGCAGCAGCAGGACGCCACCGATGACGAGGTATTCGTTGAAGTTCCCGTTGGACCGCCCCTGCCCGATCATCGGGTACAGCATCGCGAGGCCGCCCAGCGGCAGCAGCAGCCGCCACCACAGCCGGCGCCGCGAGGGCCGGGCCGTACGCACCACGCCGAGCGGTTCGATGACGACGCCGCGCAGCGCGAGGAGCGTCACCGCGACCGCGGCGGACGGGACCGCGAGGGCCACCAGCGCCACCAGGGCGGGCGTCGGATTGAGGTCGCTCGGGAAGACGCTGATCCTGAAGAGCATTATCAGGCCCGCGAGCTGACGCCCGATCAGGAAGAACCCGGCACCGAGGAGCAGTCCGACCAGGGCCCCGGCCAGCGCCTCGCCGGCGGCGATGCGCCGGGTCATCCGCCCGTCCGCGCCGACCAGCCGCAGCGCCGCCAGCCGCCGGTCGCGACGCTCACCGCCGAACCGTACGGCCGCGGCGATGAAGACGCCGACCGGCATCAGCAGCACCACGAAGACGATCAGTACGAGCAGCAGCAGGACGGGGTCCATCGCCTCGGACCGCTCCTCGTAGCCGAACGTGTCGATGCGCTCGACCCGGCCGGTGCTCAGCGCGCCGACGGTCAGTCCGTCGGCGCCCGCGTAGTAGGCGAGTTCGTGCGGATCGACGAGCCCGCTGTCGGCGATCGTGCCGCTCACACGGCGGTCGAACCGCTCACGCAGGAGCCTGCCCTCGGGTGACTTCAGCAGCCGGTCGAGAGCGGGGGAGACGACCATGTCGCCGACCGCCGGGAACGTGGACACGCCCGGCGGCAACGGTGCCCGGGAGCCCTCGGGTTCGACCAGCCGGCCGCGTACGTCCTCGTCGCGGAAGGTGGTGTCCGAGGTGGCGACGAGCAGCGTGCGGTCGGACTTCTTCTCGACCGTCGAGCTGTACATCAGGTAGCCCCGGGCGCTCTCCCGGTGGTGCCGGGCGTCCAGCGCGCTCGGGAGCGCCGTGGTGAGCAGCAGCAGCGCCACCCCGAGTCCGACCCCGACGGCCGTCAGAAGGACCCGCACCCAGGCCTCACGGCCCCCGGTCACCGCGAACTTGGCGCCCATGGCGAGGTCGCGGGACCACTGGCGGGCACTCATACGATCCGCTCCATGTCCCTGGACTTGCCGTCCCGTACGACGATCTCGCGGTCCGAGTACGCGGCCACGCGCGCCTCGTGCGTGACGAGCACGACGGCGGCGTTCGTCGAGCGGGCCGCTTCGGTCAGCAGCTCCATCAC
The DNA here is from genome assembly GCF_025399795.1 of Streptomyces rhizosphaerihabitans. Lineage (GTDB taxonomy): Bacteria > Actinomycetota > Actinomycetes > Streptomycetales > Streptomycetaceae > Streptomyces > Streptomyces rhizosphaerihabitans. The sequence goes on from NZ_JAODTZ010000002.1 coordinate 137,667, forward strand.
GCGCTCGCCGTTGAGGGAGTCGAGCGCGCCGGTCGGCTCGTCGGCGAAGAGCACCCGCGGGCTGGTGACCAGCGAACGGGCGACCGCCACGCGCTGTCCCTGGCCGCCGGAGACCTCACCGGGCCGCTTGCCCCTGAGGTCGTCGACCTCCAGCCGCTCCATCCACGACAGCGCGGTGCGCTCGGCCTCCTTGCGGCCCGTGCCGTTCAGCCGCAGCGGCAGCGCGACGTTCTCGACACAGCTCAGCTCAGGTACGAGCTGGCCGAACTGGAAGACGAACCCGAACTCGGAGCGGCGCAGCGCACTGCGCTGGGCGTCGTTCATCGTGGCCATCTCGCGGCCGTTGTACGTGATCGAGCCCGAGTCGGGGGTGACGATCCCGGCGAGACAGTGGAGCAGGGTGGACTTGCCGGAGCCGGAGGGCCCCATCACGGCGACGACCTCGCCGGGGTGGATGGAGAACGCGGCACCGTCCAGAGCGGTGGTGGAGCCGTACGTCTTGCGCAGCTCCGACGCTATGAGCAGGGAACCCGGAGGAGGGGTGGCCGCGGTCATCGGGTCGTCACCGCCTCGGCGAGCTTGTCGAGGCGCGCCGCGGTCAGTTCCAGCCACCGCAGATCGGCCTCCAGATGGAAGAGGGCGTGGTCGCAGATCAGCTGATCGACCAGGTCGCCCTTGCGCTTGCGTTCGGTCAGCATGCGCATCATCCGCAGATGCTCCGAACGCTGGGTGTCGAGGAGCTCGCTCGCGTCGCGGTGGGTCAGCAGGGCGAGGACGACCTTCGTGTACAGAGTCGACTGGAGGTACGGCTCGGGCTTCTCCGGCGTCGCGAGCCAGCGCTGTACGTCGGTGATCCCGGCTTCGGTGATCGCGTACCGCTTGCGCTCGGGGCCGTCGCCCGCCTCGATCCCGTCGATCTCGACGAGCCCGTTCTTCAGCAGCCGCGACATCGTCGAGTAGACCTGGCCGTAGTGCAGCGGCCGGTCGTGACCGAACTTCTCGTCGAAGGCCCGCTTCAGGTCGTAACCGTGGCGTGGCCCGGACTCCAGGAGCCCTAGGAGGGTGTGACCGATGGACATGCGGAGCACTCTACACACGGCGTATACATCGCGTGTATACGCGCCGTGTACAGGTCGCGGGAGCGGAGGCTCGGAGAGGGGGAACCGGCTGGTCACGGCCGATTGTCACGGTTCTGAAACCGGCCCGTCCGGCGGCTCCCCGGAAACCGGCGGCCGTCCCCGGCCGGGAATCGGTCCCGCGCCGCCGGGCAGGCGCCCGGACTCGGCGAGCGCGCGGCGCAGCAGGAACTCGATCTGCGCGTTGGCCGAGCGCAGTTCGTCGCCCGCCCATCGGGCCAGGGCCTCGTACACCAGCGGATCGAGTCGCAGCAGCACCTGCTTGCGCTGCTGCTGCGGCCGGCGCGCCGGGGCCCCCTCCGCGGGATCGGTCACCGGTGGAACCCCGGGTTCGGCTGGACTCCCGCCGCGCCGACGGCGCACAGGGCGGCGCCGGGGAGCGGCCCGAGAAGGCCGAGGGCCGGTGCGAGCCCCCCGCCGATGCTGTGCGCGGCGAACCCCCGCCCGCGGGGAGCCGGCACGTCGCCCGGTGTCCCGGCGGCGGATACGCCCGGGGCGGATGAGGAGTCATGGGAGGTGTGTGACGGCACGGAGGGTCCTCCCTTTCGCACGACATGGCTTCTGCATATCTAAGTGATATCAGTTTACCGGGCACGGCAACCTTCTGCCCCTCCCGCTCGTCGGATTCAGTGAGGCGGGTGCGTAAGGCGTGCTGATTGTCACGTCCGGAAAAGACCGGATCGGCTGCCCTTTGTCATAGCGCGCGGTGTTAGCTTTCTGAGCTGACCTGACCGACGAACTTGTGTGCCACACGAGAATGAAGCGGAGCGGATCGACCCATGGGACGAGCTGAAGAGAGACGAGCGCGGCAGGCGCAGGGCCGCCGCGCGGCGCCCCAACGCTCGTCGGAGCACGAGTCGGCGGGCCCCGGGTCCGGCGCGAAGGCGGGCGGCAAGACCCGCCGTACCGGCATACGCCGGTACGTGAACTGGAAGTCGCTCCTCGGGACCTTCTTCGGCTTCTGCCTGCTCGGCATGGGCGCCTTCATCGTGCTCTACATGGTCGTTTCCGTGCCCGAGGGCAACGCGGCCGCGAAGCGGCAGAGCAACATCTACAAGTACGGCGACGGCTCGATGCTCGCGCGCACCGGCAAGGTCAACCGCGAGATCGTCGACCTGTCCAAGGTGCCCAAGAGCGTTCAGAAGACCTTCGTCGCCGCCGAGAACAAGACCTTCTACCAGGACTCGGGCATCGACCTCAAGGGCACCGCGCGAGGTCTGATCAACACCCTCTCCGGCAAGGGCAAGCAGGGTGGTTCGACGATCACCCAGCAGTACGTCAAGAACTACTACCTCAGCCAGGACCAGACCGTCACGCGCAAGCTGAAGGAAATGGTCATCTCGCTGAAGCTGGACCGCCAGCAGTCCAAGGACGACATCCTCGCGGGCTACATCAACACCAGCTACTACGGCCGCAACGCCTACGGCATCCAGGCGGCGGCGCAGGCCTACTACCGCGTCGACGCCAGCGACCTCACGGTCCAGCAGGGCGCCTACCTCGCCTCGCTGCTCCAGGCTCCGAGCCAGTACGACTGGGCGGTCGCCTCGAAGACCGGCAAGAAGCTGGTCCAGGCCCGCTGGAACTACACCCTCGACAACATGGTCCAGCAGAACTGGCTGGACGCGGGCAAGCGCGCGGCCATGAAGTTCCCGGTTCCCAAGGACCCCGCGGGCGCCCCGGGCATGGAGGGCCAGACCGGCTATCTGGTGGAGGCGGCCAACAACGAGCTGGCCAAGCAGCTCGTCGCCCAGGGCACCGCGGCCGATCTGGGCGACGCCCACGACATCATCGACCGGGGTGGCTGGACCATCACGCTCAACGTGGACAAGAAGAAGCAGGCCCTGCTGCTCAAGACCGTCAAGCAGCAGCTCACCAGCAAGCTGGACCCGAAGAAGCGCAAGGTCGACGCCAACATCCAGGCCGGTGCCGTGTCGGTCGACCCCAAGACCGGCAAGGTCCTCGCGATGTACGGCGGCAAGGACTACTTCAAGCACTACTTCAACAACTCGACGCGCCGTGACTACCAGGCCGCGTCGACGTTCAAGCCGATGATCTTCGCGGCCGCCCTGGCCGAGGAGGCCAAGACGCACTCCGGCGATCCGATCACCGCGAACACGATCTACGACGGCACCAACCGCCGTCCCGTCGTCGGCAGCGACATCGGCTTCGCGCCGCCGAACGAGGACGAGCACAGCTACGGCCCCGTCACCGTGCAGACCGCGATGAACAAGTCCATCAACTCCGTCTTCGCGCAGATGGGCGTCGACGTCGGCATGGACGAGGTGCTGAAGACCGCGGGCAAGCTCGGCATGAACACCAAGGGACTCCAGGCGGTGCCCGCCCAGACCCTCGGCTCCATGGGCGCCAGCCCGCTGGAGATGGCGGGCGCGTACGCCACGCTCGACAACCACGGCAAGAAGGTCACCCCGGCGCTCGTCGCCTCGGCCGAGCACAAGGACCGTACGGTCACGATGCCGGAACCGATCGGCGACCGGGTCATCAGCGAGGAGGCCGCAGACACGGTCACCTCGGTGCTGACCGGCGTGGTCGACGACGGTACGGCCCGGGTCTCCGTACGGAACAACCCGTCCCGTGACGGCCAGCAGGTCGCCGGCAAGACCGGTACCTCCGACAACAACAAGTCGGCCTGGTTCACCGGCTACACGCCGAACCTGGTCACCTCGGTCCTGCTGTTCGGTGAGGACGCGAAGACCCACAGCCAGGTCTCCATGAAGGGCGCCACGGGCCTCGTCCTGGAGGGCGGCCGTGTCAACGGCGGTGGCTACCCGGCGAAGATCTGGGCGGCTTACACGTTCGAGGCGATGGCGGGGAAGGTCACCGAGTTCGACCTGAACACCACCTCGGGCGCGGCGGTGGCGCCGACCGGCCTGCCCACCTTCACCCAGACGCCGTCCAGCACGCCGTCGTCGACCCCGACCACCGAGGCGCCGTCGTCGGAGCCGCCCACCACGAGCGCTCCGCCGACCCCCACGGACGAGCCGACGACGACCGAGCCGACGACGACGAGCCCGTCCACACCGACGGGTTCGCCCAGTACGGCGGGCATCCCGGCCAATCCGTTCGACCAGACCAGCCAGTAGGGCCGAGCGCGCAGGAGGGGGCACCCGGAGTTCCGGGTGCCCCCTCCTTACGTGCTCCCTGTTTACGTGCTCCTTCTTTGCGTACCCCGTCTTCGAGGTGCCCGGGGTGCGCGGCCTTCTCGTGCCCGAAGCGCGCGCCGCGGAGCCGGTTCAGCCACCTTCAGCCACCGTCGACGCTGTCCGCGATCCGGTCGCCGGTCTCCTTGTCCACGTTGCGCCAGTACTGCACCGCGCGGTCCAGCACCGGGCGGGTCACACCGTCCTTGAGGTGCCCGCTCACGTTGTCCACCAGCCGGTCCCGGGCCGCGTCGTCGAGGACCTGGCGGACCATCGTGCCCGCCTGGCCCCAGTCGTCGTCCGCGCTGTGCGGCTTGTACGCCTCGCGCACCAGCTCGCCGGCGGTCTGCCAGCTCGCGGGGTCACCGAACTGCCCGTAGTCGGCCGCCGGACCGCCGTAGGAGTTGGGTGCGTAGGGACGGGCCGCGTGCGACGGCTCGTAGCGCATCGGACCGTCCTTGGCGTACGAGTTCACCGGGGCGTGCGGCCGGTTGGGCGGCAGCTGGGCGTAGTTGGGACCGATCCGGTACCGGTGGGTATCGGGGTACGAGAACAGCCGGCCCAGCAGCATCTTGTCGGGCGAGGGCCCGATGCCCGGCACCAGGTTCGAGGGCTCGAAGGCGGCCTGCTCGATGTGGACGAAGTAGTCCTCGGGGTTCCTGTCCAGCACCATGCGGCCCACGTCGATCAGCGGGTAGTCCCCGTGCGGCCACACCTTCGTCAGGTCGAACGGGTTGAACCGGTAGTCCGCCGCGTCCTCGAACGGCATGATCTGGACCTTCAGCGTCCAGCTCGGCGCGTTCCCGGAATCGATCGACCCGTACAGATCCCGGCGGTGCAGGTCCGGGTCCGTCCCCGCCAGCTCGTCGGCCTCGGCCTGGGTGAGGAACTCGATGCCCTGGTCGGTCTTGAAGTGGTACTTCACCCAGAACCGCTCACCACCGCCGTTGATCCACATATAGGTGTGGGAGCTGTAGCCGTTCATGTTGCGGTAGGTCTTCGGGATGCCCCGGTCGCCCATCAGCCAGGTCACCTGGTGCGCCGACTCGGGCGAGAGGGTCCAGAAGTCCCACTGCATGTCGTGGTCGCGCAGCCCCGTCGCCGGGTGGCGCTTCTGGGAGCGGATGAAGTCCTGGAACTTGATCGTGTCACGGACGAAGAAGACCGGGGTGTTGTTGCCCACCATGTCGTAATTGCCGTGCTCGGTGTAGAACTTCAGCGCGAAGCCGCGGGGGTCGCGCCAGGTGTCGGGCGAGCCCTGCTCCCCGGCGACGGTCGAGAAGCGCGCCAGCATCTCGGTGCGCCTGCCCGGCTGGAAGAGGTCGGCCCGGGTGAACTGACTGACGTCGTTGGTCACTTCGAAGAATCCGTACGCGCCACTGCCCTTGGCGTGCACCACCCGCTCGGGCACCCGCTCCCGGTTGAACTGCGCCATCTTCTCGATGAGGTAGTGGTCCTGGAGCAGGATCGGGCCGTCGGGTCCGACGGTGAGCGAGTGTTCGTCGCTCTCCACCGGAATCCCGACGTTGTTCGTGGTGTACGGAGCCTTCCGGGATGCCTGCGTCACGAGCGTCCTCCTGTCGGAGATGAGGTCGTCAGGTCGCTTCGCCCACCCCAGCAGTCAACGCCGCCGACACCACGTCGGCAACATGGAACGCCGCCCGGCACCGGTACGGCCCGGCACCGGTACGGCCCGGCACCGGTACGGCCCGGCACTGGCACGGTCCAGCGCCGGTACGGCCCGGACCCGCAGGTCCAGTACCGGTAAGGCGCGGACCGCCAGGTCCCGGCACCGTTCAGCGCCGGTCCCGCGGTCCGGGACCGGTTCAGCGCCGGCCCACCGGGGCGAGACCGGACGAGTACCCGGTCAGTTCCGGTTCAACTCGAACCAGACGACCTTTCCCGTACTCAGCCGGGTCGCCCCCCACCGCCGCGCCAGCCGGTTCACCAGGAACAGACCGCGACCGCCCTCGTCCGTGGCCCGCGCCTGCCGCAGCCTCGGGAGCTGGGGCACGTCGTCGCCGACCTCGCAGCGCAGGACGTCCGTCCGCAGCAGTCGCAGCGTCACCGGCCGTGAGGCGTACCGCACCGCGTTCGTCACGACCTCGCTGACCAGCAGCTCCACGGAGTCGGTCATGTCCTCCATGCCCCAGCGGGCCAGCGCCCGCCGGGCCAGACGCCGGGCCCGGCCGGGCGCCGCGTCCTCCGGCTCCAGGAACCAGTACGCGACGTCGCTCGGCGCGATCCCGTCGAACCGCGCGGCGAGCAGCGCGATGTCGTCGTCCCGGTCTCCCGGGCCGAGCATGTCGAGCACCTCGTCGCACAGCGCTTCCAGCGGCGGCGGATGATCGGGTCCGGTCAGCGCCGCGACCGCCGCGAGTTTCTCGCGCAGTTGCTCTATCCCGGTCCAGACGTCGCGGAGCCGCGACTCGACCAGCCCGTCCGTGTACAGCAGCAGCGTCGCCCCGGCGGGCGCGTCCAGCTCCACCGCCTCGAAATCGACCCCGCCCACACCGATGGGGGCACCCGGTGGCACCCGCAGCACCTCGGCCCGCCCGCCCAGATGCAGCAGCACCGGCGGCGGATGGCCCGCGTTGGCGATGGTGATCCGGTGCGACACCGGGTCGTAGACGGCGTACAGGCAGGTCGCCATGCGGTCGGTGCCGAGCCGCTGCGCCTGCTCGTCCAGATGGTGCAGCACCTCCTGCGGCGGCAGATCGAGCCCCGCGAGGGTCTGCGCCGTCGTCCGCAGCTGGCCCATGATCGCCGCCGACGTCATGGAGTGACCCATCACATCACCGACGACCAGGGCGACCCGGCTGCCCGGCAGCGGGATCGCGTCGTACCAGTCGCCGCCCACCCGCGCCGTCTCCGCGGCCGGCAGATAGCGGGACGCGAGCCGTACGCCCGTGGGCCGCGGCAGCGTCTCGGGCAGCATCGTGCGCTGGAGCTCGTCGGCGATGTACGCCTCACGGCCGTACAGCACCGCCTTGTCGATGCCGAGCGCGCTGTGCGTGGCGAGCTGGGCCGCGACCAGCAGATCGTCCGTCTCGAAGGCGAGGCGCTCCGGCCGGCGCAGGAACAGCGCCGCCCCGATCACCCGGCGCCGGCCGCGCAGCGGGGCGAGGATCGCCCGCTGCCCGCTCGGCACCGGCAGATCGTCGCCGAGCAGCTCGGGCAGCGCGGCCCGCGCGGCGGGCGCGTCCGCGAACACCGGCCGCACCCCGCGCAGCACCTCGGCGAGAGCGCCGCCGGGGCGCACCTCGCACAGCTCGGCCGTCATCGCCGACAGCTCGCTGGGCTCCGGCCGCAGCGCGGACATGAAACCGCTCTCGGTGTCCCGCTCCTCGGGAATCCGGTCCGTGCGCCGCAGCCTCAGCACGAGAGGCCCCGTCGGCCGCTCGTCGCCGACCGGCAGCGGGTCGCGCAGATAGACGAGGATCGCGTCCGAGAAGGTCGGCACGGTGGCCCGGCACAGCCCCATCACGATCTCGTCGAGATCGATGCCCCGCGCGATCCGCCGGGTCGCGGCGCCCACGAAGCGCAGTCGGTCCCCGTCCCGCCGCATCGGCATCGGGCCACCCTGCGGCAGGGTCTGCCCGGTACGGCGCTCCTTGCCGCCCGAGGTCCGCGCGGCCCGGTCCTGCTCGGCGTCCGGCTGGATCGGGATGCCTTCCGGCGCGGGCCGGGGGCGGTGCGGATCGGGCTCGGTCGCCGCGGGCTGCGAGTGCTCCGGGCCGGGCCCGGAGGAGGCGGGCGACGGCGAGGGCACGTCCGTGCCCGAGGACGCGGACATGCCGGCACCAGCGGACACCTGGCCGCCGGCCTTGCCGCGCTTGCCGCGCGGCGTGGCCGTACCCGAACTCCTCGGTGCGTCGCCCGTGCGGGCCTGTACCGGTAACGCGCCGGAACCCGGCAGCTGGGACGGCTGCTCCGAGGTACGCAGGAGCGCCCCGCGAGGGTCCGCGGGGGCGGGCGGCCGGCCGGCGCCGCTCTGCCGGCGCTCGTGCGAGGTGGGGTGCTCCGTCACGCGTGTCGAATCCATCCGTCCGGGGCTGCGCGCCGTGCGCGCAGTTCGTCCCGCAGCCCCGATACCCGGAATGTGTGCCCCAGGAACGGATTCTGCGTGTCGTCAGGGCCGGGACCGACGGCAACAGCCACCGTCGCCCGGCGCGGTACGGCCCGCGGGCGGCCGGAAACGGCCGGTGCCGACAGGAGGGCGGTGGCCGAAGCCCCCGCCCGCACGGCCGTCGTGGCGAGCCCGCGCGGTGCGGCCGGTCCCTGGCCGGCCACGCCGCCGTACGCCTCGTACCCCTCGCTCACGTCCTGCCGCCCCTCGGTGACATATGGTCAAGCCCGGCTCAGCCTGCGGGAGTTGTTACTGCCCTGTGCCCTTGCGGAAGACGATCCTACGGTTGTACCACGGGGGCGCATCAAGGGTCTCATGAGGACACGTGCGCGGGCGTACGGTCCCAGTCATCCGGCAGAGCGGGAACCGGCCAGCCCGGATCGGGCCTCCAGTGCTGCCATCCGTCCGAGAACGGAGCGCCCCAGGCGCGGATCACCTCCACCGCAGACCACCCCGCTTCCCGCACCCGTGCCGCCAGTTGAGCATCCATCAGACCGGCTCGCTGCGCCATGGCGAATTCGTCCTCGTCGAGCCAGCGCCAACTCCGGTCCGGGTGGACCGAGATGTCGAGGAAGTGGTCCTCCGAGTCCACTCCGCCCGCCCAGCGGGTCAGCGGAGCCTCCAGGTTCACGTACCAGTTCTTGAAACGCCAGCCCTGGTCCCAGAACAGCCACACCGACCACGCGTCGCCCGGTCGCGCCAGCTTGAGCACCCCGGACCCGAACCAGCGGTCGCGCCGCACGGCGCGAGGCTTTGTATAGCGCGACTCCAGCGGCTCTCCATGCACCGGCGAACCGTCGGCGAGCACCGGCTTCACACACTCGGTGCCCGGCGCCATCCACACCGCGAGCAGGTCGGCGTCGTCCCGTGCGACCGTCACGGGGCGGCAGATGTGGACGCGCTCGCCGGCGTTCTCCCGGTACCGCCACAGGATCTGACTCCCGGGCTTCCAGTACGCCCCCGGCCCGCCCGCTTCCGCTCGTCTCACCGCTCCACCCTCTGCCATGACCAGATATTAGGTGTCCCACGCATACGACGCTGCGGTACCCGTCACGGTTCGCGCCATCGGCGAACTGCTGTTACGGAGCTGTCATCAGGCGTTTCTCCAAGGGTGCGGCGTGTTACGGGTGCGTCATCCGCAGGACATCCAGCGCCTCGTCCAACTGCTCCAGGGTCAGGTCCCCGCGCTCCACGTACCCCGACTCCAGCACCACCTTGCGAATCGTCTTGCGCTCCGCCAGCGCCTTCTTGGCGACCTTGGCGGCCTCCTCGTACCCGATGTACTTGTTCAGCGGTGTCACCACCGACGGCGACGACTCCGCGTACTCCCGGGCCCGCTCACGGTGCGCGACGATCCCGTCGACCGTCCGGTCGGCGAGCAGCCGCGAGACGTTCGCGAGCAGCCGGACCGACTCCAGGACGTTCTTGGCGATCACCGGCAGCATCACGTTGAGCTCGAAGTTCCCGGCCGCACCCGCGACGGCGACGGTCGCGTCGTTCCCCGTCACCTGGGCGGCGACCATCAGCACCGCCTCGGGAAGGACCGGGTTCACCTTGCCCGGCATGATCGAGGACCCGGGCTGCAGGTCGGGGAGGCTGATCTCGGCCAGTCCGGTGCGCGGTCCGGAGGCCATCCACCGCAGATCGTTCGCGATCTTGGTCAGCCCGACGGCGATGGTCCGCAGCTGCCCGCTCGTCTCCACGATCCCGTCGCGCGCGCCCTGCGCCTCGAAGTGGTCGCGGGCCTCGGTCAGCGGCAGCCCGGTCGCCCGCGCCACCTCCGCGATCACCGCGGCGGAGAATCCGGGCGGCGTGTTGATCCCCGTGCCCACGGCCGTGCCGCCGAGCGGGAGTTCGGCCAGCCGCGGCAGTGAGGCCCGGAGCCGCTCGACCCCGTACCGCACCTGGGCCGCGTACCCCCCGAACTCCTGGCCCAGCGTCACCGGCGTCGCGTCCATGAGGTGGGTGCGCCCCGACTTCACCACATCGGCGAACTCCTCCGACTTGCGGCCGAGCGCGTCGGCGAGATGCTCCAGCGCGGGCACGAGATCACCGGTCACGGCGGCGGTAGCGGCGATGTGGATGGAGGACGGGAACACGTCGTTGCTCGACTGCGAGGCGTTCACCTGGTCATTGGGGTGGACCTCCCGGCCCAGCCGCTCGCTCGCGAGCGTGGCGATGACTTCGTTGGCGTTCATGTTGGAGGACGTACCGGAGCCCGTCTGGAAGACATCGACCGGGAAGTGCGCGTCCCAGTGCCCCTCGGCGACCTCCGCGGCCACCTCCTGGATCGCCTCCGCGACATCCTTGTCGATCACGCCCAGGTCGCCGTTCACCTTCGCGGCGGCCGCCTTGATCCGGGCGAGGGCCTCGATGTGCGCGCGCTCGATGCGCTGCCCCGAGATGGGGAAGTTCTCCACGGCGCGCTGTGTCTGCGCCCGCCACTTCGCCTCCGCGGGCACCCGCACCTCGCCCATGGAGTCGTGCTCGATCCGGTACGCGCCTTCGCTCTGGCCATCTGCCATCGGTGACACCTCCTTGGGGGACAGCGTCCCGGAGCCCACGGGTGTTCCCGCCCGGCGCACGAAGCCGTTCCTCCGGGCGGGCCGACGCGGGCACGCCCCGGGACGAACGAACGGCCGCCTGTTCGGCGGCCGTTCACACGGTTCGTACGGCGTTGCGTACGTACGGGGCTCCCGTACGGCATCACACGCCGGTCACCCGTACGGCGTCACCCAGAGGGCCGTACGCCGCAGGGGCCCGCCCTACGCGAGTCCGGGGCCCCGCACCGGGATCGTCGTGAAGGTCGGGGCGGGCGTGGGATCCTGGAAGAAGTCGTTGCCCTTGTCGTCGACCACGATGAAGGCCGGGAAGTCCTCGACCTCGATCTTCCAGACGGCCTCCATGCCGAGCTCCTCGTACTCGACGACCTCGACCTTCTTGATGCAGTCCTGGGCGAGGCGGGCGGCCGGGCCGCCGATGGAGCCGAGGTAGAAGCCGCCGTGCGTGCCACAGGCGTCCGTGACCTGCTTGCTGCGGTTGCCCTTGGCCAGCATCACCTTGGAGCCGCCCGCCGCCTGGAACTGCTCGACGTAGGAGTCCATGCGGCCCGCGGTCGTCGGGCCGAAGGAGCCGGACGCGTAGCCCGCGGGCGTCTTGGCCGGGCCCGCGTAGTACACCGGGTGGTCCTTCAGGTACTGCGGCATCTCCTCGCCCGCGTCCAGCCGCTCCTTGATCTTGGCGTGCGCGATGTCGCGCGCCACGACGAGCGGGCCGGAGAGCGAGAGGCGGGTCTTGACCGGGTACTTCGTCAGCGCGGCGAGGATGTCGTCCATCGGCTGGTTGAGGTCGATCTTCACGACGTCGCCGGCCTCGTCCAAGTGCTCGTCCGTGGTCTCCGGCAGGAAGCGCGCGGGGTCGGTCTCCAGCTGCTCCAGGAAGACGCCCTCGGCGGTGATCTTGGCGACGGCCTGACGGTCGGCCGAGCAGGAGACGGCGATCGCGACCGGGCAGGACGCGCCGTGGCGGGGCAGGCGCACCACGCGCACGTCGTGGCAGAAGTACTTGCCGCCGAACTGCGCGCCGATGCCGATCTTCTGCGTCAGCTCGAAGACCTTCTCCTCCAGCTCCTTGTCCCGGAAGCCGTGCCCGAGCTCGGAGCCCTCGGCCGGAATCTCGTCCAGGTAGTGCGCGGAGGCGTACTTCGCGGTCTTCAGCGCGTACTCGGCGCTCGTGCCGCCGACGACGATCGCCAGGTGGTACGGCGGGCAGGCGGCCGTCCCCAGGGAGCGGATCTTCTCCTCCAGGAACTTCATCATGGAGCCCTCGTTGAGGACCGCCTTGGTCTCCTGGTAGAGGAACGACTTGTTGGCGGAGCCACCGCCCTTCGCCATGAACAGGAACTTGTAGGCGCCGCCGTCGGTGGCGTACAGCTCGATCTGCGCCGGCAGGTTCGAGCCCGTGTTCTTCTCGTCCCACATGGTCAGCGGGGCCATCTGCGAATAGCGCAGGTTCAGGTTCAGGTAGGCGTCGTAGATGCCGCGCGAGAGGGCCGCCTCGTCGCCGCCCTCGGTGAGCACGTTCTGGCCGCGCTTGCCCATGACGATCGCGGTGCCGGTGTCCTGGCACATGGGCAGGACGCCCGCGGCCGCGATGTTCGCGTTCTTCAGCAGGTCCAGCGCGACGAACTTGTCGTTGGCCGACGCCTCGGGGTCGTCGATGATGCGGCGCAGCTGGGCGAGGTGCGCGGGCCGCAGGTAGTGCTGGATGTCGTGGATGGCCTCCGTGGCGAGCTTGCGCAGTGCCTCCGGCTCCACCTTGAGGAACGTGCGCCCGTCGGCCTCGAAGGTGGAGACACCCTCGGAGGTCACCAGCCGGTACGGGGTGGTGTCCTCTCCCTGGGGGAGCAGATCGGTGTACGCGAACTCAGGCATCTCGCCCATTCCTCACTCGACAGACAGCTTTGGGGCTCGTTCGCCTCGGGCGCGCCCCTTCGGCTCACTCGCCGGAGGCCGGCCGTCATTGGCAGCATCCACCAGCGTAGGACCTGGCGCGGACACCGAGGCTGTGAGGTAAGGCTCAGTTCGGGCACCGGACCGACGGCGCGGGCGACGCTGTGGACGGGCGGCCGGTTTTCCACGGGCGACGGGAGAGGGGTAGTCGCGATCTATCGCGTTTGGGTACGCTGTTGTCGTGGACCTTCAAAAGAGCCCCGACGCGACCCCCGCCACGGCGGCGAAGCCGGCCGAGCTGCGTGCCTCCGACGCCGACCGCGACCGGATCACCGACATCCTGCGCGAGGCCGTCGCCGAAGGGCGCCTGACCGCGGAGGAGCACGCCGAGCGGGTGGAGGGCGTGCTGGCCACCAAGACGGTGGGTGAGCTCGACCAGTTCGTCCGGGACCTGCCCGCCGCCCACACCGGTCGTGCCACCTCCGCGTACGCCTCCGCGCCCAACCGTCCCACCCAGGGCGCGATCCCGGTGGAGGCCGACGACAACGTGGTGGCGGTCTTCAGCTCCGCCGTCCGCAAGGGCCGCTGGCGAGCGGGCCGGCGGATCCACGCGTACGCGGTCTTCGGCAATGTCGAGATCGACCTGAGCGAGGCGATCTTCGAGTACCAGCAGGTCGTCATCAAGGCGATCTCCGTCTTCGGCAACGTCGAGATCGACGTCCCGGAGAACGTCTCGCTGCGGGGCAGCGGCGGTGGCGTGCTGGGCAACTTCGAGGTGGACACGCTGGATTCGGGCGACCCCGACGCACCCGTGGTCTACGTCGACGGCCTCGCCGTCCTCGGGAACGTCGAGGCGCGGCCCAAGCGCGGCAAGCTGATCGCGGACATCCTCGACCGGGTGACGAGCCGGGTGAACGAGCGGGTGGCGGACCGGCTGGACCGGAGTTTGCGCAAGCACCTGGACCGTTGACGCCTGCGAAGGCGCGGACGGCGGAGGCGGGGTGGTCCGACACGGGGTGGTCCGGTGGTGGTCCAGTGACGAACGATCGATCACGCCCGAGAACGGCCGGGCTTCGGAACGCAGTGCATAGGCGCGCGCACAGCGGGTAGGGCTTGCTGCATCGTCTCTTGGAGGGCGCTGTGGAACTTTCCGCAGTGCCCGGCACGCTCGCGAAGCCGTCGTCAGGAGTAGACCGTGCTGCAACCGCCGCATCAGTCCCTGCAGGTAGCTGCCGTTCCGGCCCAGCGGGCGCCAGTGCGGGACAGGGATCAGGAAGCGCCATGGCACACGGAGGCGGTGTGCCGACGCGACGAAGCCGGCCTGTTCTTCGCCCCCTCCAAGGAGCCGACCGCTTCCCGGCTCTCCCGTGAGGAGGCCGCCAAGCGCGTCTGCGCCCGCTGTCCGGTGATGGTCGAGTGCCGCGAGCACGCGTTGCTGCAACCCGAGCCGTACGGCGTCTGGGGCGGCCTCACCGCCGCCGAGCGCCGCGTCGTCCTCGCCAGGCGCCGCCGCCGCGACGTGGAGCTCAAGAAGGCCACCCGCGGCACGATAGCCGCGGCCGGCTGACCCCCCGCGGGAAAGCCGGGTGGGGCCCCGCCCGCGTGGGCCCACTGCCGCGCTCGCTGCTGCCGGGCTTGCCCTTACGCGTGAGCCGGCCGGCTCACGCGTAAGGAAAGGGAAGCCGGACCGCACACGCGTCTCGAAGTCGAGTGGCCACGCGTCTGCCTGCCGGGCCCGGCCCATGTGCGTGGAAGCCCGGTCGGCCTCACTCGCAGGGAAGCCGACCGGCTGACGTGCGCGTGGCCGGGCCGGCCTTTCCGCAGGGAGGTCGACCGGTGTGCGCACGGACGACGGCCTGACCCGCATGCGAGTGAGCCGGTCGGCCCGCTCGCAGGGAAGCCGGGCCGTCGAGCGGGTCTCGACGCCGGCCGACTCGCATGTGCAGGGCTGACGGGCTTGCCCGCACGCGTGGGAGGCGGGCCCGATCACGCCTGAGGAAGCCGGGCCGGCGTCACGCACGGAAGCCGACTGGGACGCCGCAAGGGGTCGGTCGGCCCGCACGCGTGGGAGCCGGGCTCACAGGCGGGGCCTCGATGTCGGCCGCGACCAGGCGTGAGTACGGAAAAAGGGGCGCCCCTCCGCATAAGGGGCGCCCCTTTCGCGCCTCGCGGCGCCGTTCGGCCGGCGGTCCTACTTGGCGCGATCGAAGTCGATCGCGCTGTACGCACGCAGTTTGCTCAGTCGGTGCTCCGACGTGATCTGGCGGACCGTCCCGGACTTGGACCGCATCACGATCGACTCGGTCGTGGCGGTCTCGGAGCGGTAGCGCACTCCGCGCAGCAGCTCGCCGTCGGTGATGCCGGTCGCGACGAAGAAGACGTTCTCGCCGGAGACCAGATCGTTCGTCGTCAGGACGCGGTCGAGGTCGTGCCCGGCGTCGACCGCCCGCTGCCGTTCCTCGTCGTCCTTGGGCCACAGCTTGCCCTGGATGGTGCCGCCGAGGCACTTCACCGCGCAGGCCGAGATGATGCCCTCGGGCGTGCCGCCGATGCCGAGCAGCAGATCGATGCCGGTGCCCTCGCGCAGCGCGAGGATGGAGCCCGCGACATCGCCGTCGGTGATCAGCTTGATGCGCGCGCCGGTGTCCCGGATCTCCTTGATGATCCCGTCGTGGCGCGGCCGGTCGAGGATGACGACGGTGACGTCCTCGGGGGTGACCCGCTTGGCCTTGGCGACCCGGCGGATGTTGACCGACACGGGCGCGTTGATGTCGACGAAGTCGGCGGCCTCGGGGCCGGTGACCAGCTTGTCCATGTAGAAGACCGCGGACGGGTCGAACATGGTGCCGCGGTCGGCGGCGGCCAGCACGGCGATCGCGTTCGTCATGCCCTTGGCGGTGAGCGTGGTTCCGTCGATCGGGTCGACGGCGATGTCGCACTCGGGCCCGGTCCCGTCGCCCACGCGCTCCCCGTTGAAGAGCATCGGGGCCTCGTCCTTCTCCCCTTCGCCGATGACGACGACGCCGTTCATCGAGACGGTGGAGACGAGGGTGCGCATGGCGCGGACGGCGGCGCCGTCGGCACCGTTCTTGTCGCCGCGGCCGACCCAGCGGCCCGCGGCCATCGCGGCGGCCTCGGTGACGCGGACGAGTTCGAGGGCGAGGTTCCGGTCGGGGGCTTCCGACGGGACTTCGAGTTCGGAGGGCAGATGATGCTCGGTCATCGACACGCACCTTTCTGATACGACGACGGCCGGATGAGGGTGATGTCCCGACTCTATCGCCAGGCTTACAAAATGAGCAGGGGGGCCCACGGATGAGCAGGCCAGGGCACCTGCGACGATAGGTGCGTGGCAGGTACGAAAGGCAAGCAGTCGGTCCGGGACATGATTCTTTCCCTGGGCCTCATCGGGCTCATGGCGGGCGTTATCTACATTTTCATCCCGCATGACGACTCCGAGCCCGATCTCCAGCGTGTCGACTACCGCGTCGAGCTGCTGACGGCTCGCCGTGCGGCGAGCTATCCCGTGGCGGCGCCCGAGGGCCTGCCCTCGGCGTGGAAGGCGACCTCGGTGCGTTACGACGGCAGCGAGTTCGACGCCTGGCATCTGGGCTTCCAGGCCCCCGACGGTCAGTACGTGGCGGTCGAGCAGTCCACTCAGCGGCCGGCCGTGTTCATCGACACGGCGAGCCAGGGTGCACGGCAGACGAAGACCGCCGAGCGCATCGGCGACCGGACCTGGCAGCGCTACGAGGGCGACCACTACGACGCCCTCGTCCTGGAGGACAAGGGTTCCACGACCGTGGTCACCGGCACCGGGTCGTTCGGCACGCTGGTGAAGATGGCGCAGGCCCTGAAGACGTCGTAGCCCCGGCTGCTGCGGATCCCGGGGCTGCGGATCCCGGGGTCGCAGATGCCGCAAAAGGCAGGCCCCGCATACGGCAGATCCCGCATACGGCAGATCCCGCATACGCGCATGCATACGAGAAGGGCCCCCGGCCGTAGCGCCGGGGGCCCTTCTCGTATGCATGCGGGATCGAACAGTGGTGCCGGTGGAGCAGCCGGTCAGACGGTCGTGATGACCTGGTCGGCGTCCAGGCGCGGGCTGCGCGGGAACCAGGCGTCCTCGCCCGGCTTGCCGATGTTGACGATCATCAGCGGGGTGTGGTCGTCGTCCAGGAACTCCTTCTGGATGCCGGCGAGGTCGGCACCGGTCATCGGGCCCGCGGCGAGACCGGCGGCACGGACACCGATGATGAAGTACGCGGCCTGGAGGGCGGCGTTCATCGCGGCGGCACCCTCGCGGACCGGGCGCTCGGAGAAGAAGAGGTCCTTGGCGGCGGGGAAGTGGGGGAGCAGGGTCGGCAGCTCCTCGTGGAACTCGTTGTCCGCGGCGAGGATCGCGACCAGCGGGGCGGCGGCGGTCTTCGCCCGGTTGCCCTCGGCGAGGTGCTGCACCAGGCGCTCACGGGCCTCGGGGGAGCGGACCAGGGTGATGCGCAGCGGCGACTGGTTGAAGGCGGTCGGGCCGTACTTGACCAGGTCGTAGATCGCCTGCACCTGCTCGTCGGTCACCGGCTCGTCGGTGAACGTGTTCGCGGTGCGGGCCTCGCGGAACAGCAGGTCCTGAGCGGTGGGGTCAAGGACGAGAGACATGAAGAACCTTCTCGGTATGTGCGATGGATCCCGGGGGATCTGTTGGCGAGTACGACAGTACGACGAAGAGGTTTAAAGTTCAACCAAAACCGGGGCGTCGTGATCCGCTTCACAGATACGGGGATCGAAAAAGGGACGGCCGTCGGCTACTCGGAGCCGGAGCCCCAGCCCGAGCCGCTTGTCACGCGGAGCCGGAGCCCGAGCCGCTTGTCACGCGGAGCCGGAGCCGGAGCCCGAGCCGGTGTTCTTCTCCTGGGGCCCCTCCTCGGCCAGGGCCGCGTCCAGGCGGGCCCGCGCGCCCTCCAGCCAGCGCCGGCACACCTTGGCGAGCTCCTCGCCCCGCTCCCACAGCGCCAGGGACTCCTCCAGAGTCGTGCCGCCCGCCTCCAGGCGGCGTACGACCTCGATCAGCTCGTCCCGTGCCTGCTCGTATCCGAGCGCCTCGTCCACCTTGCTGGTCATGCGCCCACCCTATGCATCGACTCGAACAGTGAATTCACCTTCGGCGACCCGCGCCCGCAGCGTCTCGTCCGCCGCGACCTCGGCCGGGTCCCGGACCACGGAGCCGTCGTCCTTCTGCAGCACCGCGTACCCCCGCTGGAGGGTCGCGGCGGGGGAGAGGGCCACCACGCGCGCGTGGGTGTGCGTCAGCTCCGAGTCCGCGCGGTCCAGGAGATGCCCGAGGGTGCGCCGGCCCCGGTCGAGCAGGGCGGCGACCTGGTCCGCCCGCTCGTCGATCATCCGGTGCGGATCCTCTATCGAGGGCCGGGTCAGGGTGTGCGCGAGGCCGCGCTCCTCGCGGTCGAGGAACGACTGGACGCAGCGCCGCGCGCGGTCCCGCAGGAACCGCACCCGCTCGTACTCCTCATTCACGTCCGGCACGACCTTCTTGGCGGCGTCGGTCGGTGTGGACGCCCGCAGGTCGGCCACATGGTCGAGAAGCGGGTTGTCGGGTTCGTGTCCGATGGCCGACACGACGGGCGTACGGCAGGCCGCGACCGCCCGGACGAGCTGCTCGTCGGAGAAGGGCAGCAGATCCTCCACGCTGCCGCCGCCGCGCGCCACGATGATCACGTCGACCTCGTCGAGCGCGTCCAGCTCCTTCACCGCCTGCACGACCTGCGGTACGGCGTGGACGCCCTGCACGGCGACATTGCGCACCTCGAAGCGGACGGCGGGCCAGCGGTGCCGCGCGTTCTCCAGCACGTCCCGCTCGGCCGCCGACGCGCGCCCGCACACCAGCCCGATGAGCTGCGGCAGGAACGGCAGCGCCTTCTTGCGCTCGGCCGCGAACAGTCCCTCGGCCGCCAGCGACTTCTTCAGCTGCTCCAGGCGGGCGAGGAGCTCGCCCACGCCCACCGGCTTGATCTCGACGGCCCGCAGGGACAGCTGCCCGCGCGGGGCGTACCACTCCGGCTTGGCGTGGACCACCACCCGGGCGCCCTCGCTCACCACGTCGGCGACCGCGTCGAAGACCTGCCGGTAGCAGGTCACGCCGACCGAGATGTCGTACGACGGGTCGCGCAGCGTCAGGAAGACGACGCCCGCGCCGGGGCGCCGCGACAGCTGGGTGATCTGCCCCTCGACCCACACCGCGCCGAGCCGGTCGATCCATCCCCCGATGAGCCGTGACACCTCTCCGACGGGCAGCGGAGCGTCCGCGGACGTGTTGAGAGCCATGCGCCCGAGCGTAGTGGCCACCACCGACAACACGGCACGCCCGGCGCGGGAGGGTCGCCGCCCGGACCCGGCCCGCCCCCGCCCGTACAGCGGCAGTCCGTGGACGGCCTGGGCTGCGCCGCGGTCCGTGCCCGGCCGCCCCCGTACCGGCGGTGGCCCGCGTGTCGGCCGTGGTCCGCCTCCCGAGGACCACGCCGGCCCGGCCCTTCGGCTCCCCACGGTCTGTCTCTCCGGGCAGGCGATCACGCACCTCTCCAGGAGGCGATCACCCACGTCTCCAGGAGGCGACCCCTGACCTCTTCAAGGTGGCGACCCCTGGCTTCTTCAAGGTGGCACCCCCGACCTCTCCAAGGAGGAGGCGATCCTTGACCTGCCGGGCGCGGCCTTACGATGGTGGGCATGACTGCTTCGCCTGGCCGCCGTGTCCTGCTCGCCGCCCCCCGTGGCTACTGCGCGGGCGTGGACCGCGCCGTGATCGCCGTCGAGAAGGCCCTCGAGCAGTACGGGGCCCCGATCTATGTCCGTCACGAGATCGTGCACAACAAGTACGTCGTGCAGACCCTGGAGAAGAAGGGCGCGATCTTCGTCGAGCAGACGGCGGAGGTCCCCGAGGGGTCCATCGTCATGTTCTCGGCGCACGGCGTCTCCCCCGTCGTCCACGACGAGGCCGCCGCCGGCAGGCTCGCCACCATCGACGCGACGTGCCCGCTGGTCACCAAGGTCCACAAGGAGGCCGTCCGCTTCGCGGGCGAGGACTTCGACATCCTCCTCATCGGGCACGAGGGCCACGAAGAGGTCATCGGCACCTCCGGAGAGGCACCCGACCACATCACCCTGGTCGACGGCCCCGGGGATGTCGCCAAGGTCGAGGTCCGTGACCCCTCCAAGGTCGTCTGGCTCTCCCAGACCACCCTCTCGGTCGACGAGACCATGGAGACGGTCGACGCCCTGAAGGAGAAGTTCCCGCTGCTCATCTCCCCGCCGAGCGACGACATCTGCTACGCCACGCAGAACCGTCAGCTCGCCGTGAAGCAGATGGGCGCGGAGGCCGAGCTGGTCATCGTGGTCGGATCGCGCAACTCCTCCAACTCGGTGCGGCTGGTCGAGGTCGCCAAGCTCGCCGGCTCCCGCGCGGCGTACCTCGTGGACTTCGCGGACGAGATCGACGAGGCGTGGCTGGAGGGCGTGAGCACGGTCGGTGTCACCTCCGGCGCCTCCGTCCCCGAGATCCTCGTCGAGCAGGTCCTGGAGTTCCTGTCCGAGCGCGGTTTCGAGGACGTGGAGATCGTCAAGGCCGCCGAGGAGTCCATCACCTTCTCGCTCCCCAAGGAACTGCGCCGCGACCTGCGTGCCGAGGCCGCCGCGCTGGTGGAGGAGCGCACCGGCGGTACACCCGGGAAGTGACGGTCAGTCGTACGACGTAACGTGGGTCCATGAAGATCTTCGGTGTGGACATTGGCGGATCCGGGATCAAGGGTGCCCCTGTGGACCTTGATCGCGGGGACCTGGCGGAGGAGCGCTTCAAGGTGCTCACTCCGCATCCCGCGACGCCCGACGCGGTGGCCGACGGCGTGAAGGACGTCATCGGTCACTTCGGCTGGACGGGCCCGGTGGGCATCACGTTCCCCGGTGTGGTGACCGGTGGCTCCACCATCCGTACGGCTGCCAATGTCGACAAGGACTGGATCGACACCGACGCCCGCGCGTTGCTCGGTGAGCGGCTGGGTGGTCTGCCGGTGACCGTACTGAACGACGCGGACGCTGCGGGTGTCGCCGAGATGGAGTTCGGCGCCGGGAAGGGCCGCAGGGGCACGGTCATCCTGCTCACCCTCGGCACCGGCATCGGCAGCGCCCTCTTCATCGACGGCGAACTGGTCCCGAACACCGAGCTGGGGCACCTGGAGCTGAACGGCCATGAAGCCGAGAAGCGGGCTTCGACCAAGGCCAAGGACGACAACGAGCTGACCTGGGAGCACTGGGCGCGCCGCGTCACCAAGTACCTCGCCCATCTCGAGATGCTCTTCTCCCCGGAACTCTTCATCATCGGCGGCGGCGTCAGCCGCAAGGCCGACAAGTTCCTGCCGCTGATCGAGGGCATCAAGGCGGAGATCGTCCCGGCGCAGCTCCAGAACAACGCGGGGATCGTGGGCGCGGCGATGCGAGCGGCGCAGCTCGCTCAGTAGCGGCGCCGCCGGTGAGGGTACGGGGGCCAGCGGGCCTGCCTGTCGGGCGGCAGGCCCCGCGCCTGCGTCCGCCGGCGGGCGGCCCGGCGGGTCATCAGGCGGATTCTGCGGACGGTCACGACGAGGACCGCGACCAGCGTTCCGCCGTACAGCCAGCCGGCCTGGAGGGCGAGGCCGGTGATCAGACCCATGAAGTGGCCGCCGATGCCGCCTCCGCTGTCGTCGATGATCGGCAGCAGCCCGAAGGTGAAGGCGATTGGTACGACCACGGGGGCGGTCACCAGGTCGCCGGGCCGCACCCACAGCGCGGTCAGCACGCACACCGGCAGGAACAGCACCCCGTAGACCGTCGCGGATCCGCCGAACAGCAGGTGGTCGAGACAGGCGAGCGCGAACATCGACGCGCCGCAGAACAGCCCCACGCCGAGCCCGGTCAACCGGGGACGCGACGTCCGGCGCGTCCCCCGGACGCTCGCGGGCACGGGCCGCCGCGCCACCGGGGCGTCCCGTCGGACACCGCCGCCCGCGGCCCGCCCGGCTTGTGCCGGAACGGGTGCGCCGCGTCGTGGTCTGGATTGAGGGGGACGCGTCCTGTGTTGCTCCACTGGACCAACTTAGGTCGTTTTATGTGTGGAATGGCTCATCGGACACGCCGGAGATCAGCCGAAGGTGAGGCCGTGGAAGGAGCTTGGCCATGCGTTCGATACCTCGCGGGTCCGGGCCGGGTCACGCCGTAGACTGGTGGATCGGCCCGCTCTCCTGGAGGGCCCTTCGCCCATCCTCTCGTACGGGAAGTCGCAACGTGTCGCTCACGATCGGAATCGTCGGTCTGCCCAATGTCGGCAAGTCGACCATGTTCAACGCCCTGACCAAGAACGACGTGCTCGCGGCCAACTACCCGTTCGCCACGATCGAGCCGAACGTCGGCGTGGTCGGCGTCCCCGACGCCCGGCTGGCCAAGCTGGCCGAGATCTTCGGTTCGCAGAAGATCCTCCCGGCGACCGTCGACTTCGTCGACATCGCGGGCATCGTGAAGGGTGCCTCGGAGGGTGAGGGCCTGGGCAACAAGTTCCTCGCGAACATCCGTGAGTCGGACGCGATCTGCCAGGTCATCCGCGCGTTCAAGGACGAGAACGTCGTGCACGTCGACGGCAAGGTCTCGCCCAAGGACGACATCGAGACGATCAACACCGAGCTGATCCTCGCGGACCTCCAGACGATCGAGAAGGTCCTGCCGCGCCTCCAGAGGGAGTCGCGCATCAAGAAGGACATCGGCCCGAAGGTCGCGGCGGTCGAGGCGGCGCAGGCGATCCTGGAGCGGGGCGACACCCTCTTCTCCGCGGGCATCGTCCAGGGCTCCGGCAACGAGGAGCTGCTGCACGACCTGCACCTGCTCACCACCAAGCCGTTCCTGTACGTCTTCAACGTGGACGAGGACGAGCTGGTCGACGACGACTTCAAGGCCGAGCAGAGCGCCCTGGTCGCCCCCGCCGAGGCGATCTTCCTCAACGCCAAGCTCGAGGCGGACCTCGCCGAGCTCGAGGAGGAGGACGCGAAGGAACTCCTGGAGTCGGTCGGCGTCCAGGAGCCCGGCATGGCGACGCTCGCCCGCGTCGGCTTCAACACCCTCGGCCTGCAGACCTATCTGACGGCAGGCCCCAAGGAATCCCGCGCCTGGACGATCAAGAAGGGCGCCACCGCCCCCGAGGCCGCCGGTGTCATCCACACCGACTTCCAGAAGGGCTTCATCAAGGCCGAGGTCATCTCCTTCGCCGACCTGGTCGAGACGGGCTCGGTCGCCGAGGCCCGCGCCAAGGGCAAGGCCCGCATGGAGGGCAAGGAGTACGTCATGCAGGACGGCGACGTGGTGGAGTTCCGCTTCAACGTCTAATACGTTCGGCGAGAGGCCGCCTGACCTGCGACGGAGCGGGTTGGGCGGCCTTTGCGGTCCGCACAGAGTCCGCAGCGTGCTGACTTCGGTCAGCGCGCGGGGGAGCGGCTATGCCGCTTCGTCGACCTGTGGTTGGGCATCTGCGGACTGGTCCGCGTACGCCTTGTCGACGGCGGCCCGGGTCCGCTCCTCGGAGTCGGGCCACAGGTGGGTGTAGATGTTCAGCGTCATGGCCGCGTTGGTGTGGCCGAGGCGCTCGGAGACGGTCTTCACGGACTCGCCGTGCTTGATCAGCAGGCTGGCGTAGTGGTGCCGGAGGGCGTGGGGTCCGGTGCCCTTCGGTATGCCGGCCTTGGCGCAGGCGGGTCGCCAGGACCCGTCCATGAAGTGCGTGTAGACCACGGGTCCGCCCTGCGGCGCCGTGAAGATCCAGCTCTCGGGCCCATCGGCGGGGAAGTCCCGCAGGTGGGCCTTCATGGCGTCCACCGCCACGCGGGGGAGCGGGACCGTGCGGTGCGAGCGATCGGTCTTGGGCGGGCAGACGTACACGCCGTGCTTGGCGGTCTGCTGGATCTGCTGCTCGACCGAGACGGTCGCGTGCAGCAGGTTCACGTGCCGGAGCTGGAGGCCGAACAGCTCGCCGGGGCGGAGCCCGGTGGCGGCGCCGAGCAGCACGAGGCCCTTGTATCGGGCGGGTATCTCCTCGGACAGCGTCCGTACCTGCTCGACAGCCAGGGGCACGATCTTCTTCCGGGGCACCGAGGGCAGTTTCGCCTCGGCGCACGGGTTGTGGGGGATCATGCGGTCACGGACGGCCGCCCGGAAGACGGCGTTGACCGTGTTGAAGACCGTCCGTGAGGTGCTGGCGGCCAGCCCGTGCATGGTGGTCAGGCTGGTGACCCAGCTCTGCACGTCGCCGGGCTTGATGGCGCCGAGTGCCCGCTTCTCCCAGGCCGGGTAGACGTAGCAGCGCAGGTGCTGGGCTACTGCCTTGGCCGTGGAAGGCCGGTGAGGCTGGATGGTCCGCCATTCCTCCGCGTACTCCTTGAAGGGCTTCTTCGCCGATCGCGGGTCGACGTACTGACCGGTGACCAGGCTGGCCGTGACCTCGTCGATCCACCGCTGGGCGTCGATCTTGCGGTCGAAGTGGCGGGCGTGCTCCTTGCCGTCGAGGTCGCGGTAGCGGGCCCGCCATTTGCCGTTGGGGCGCTTCTGGATGTTGGCCAAGTGGCCTCTCCTTCGTGTCGGTTGTCAGTAGTGGCCGCCGTCCTCGATGTCACCGGTGAGCGTGCGAGCGTCGCGCTCGTCGCCCATGAGGCGGAGGCACTGCTCGTGGATCGCCCGCGAGCTGTCGGGATGGGCCTTGATGTGGTCAGCGATGGCGACCACTGCGTGGTGTAGACGGTCGCGCGTGTCTCGGGCCTCGTAGAACGCTTCGACGGCCTCTTGGACGAGGCGCCGGCTGTCGATGTCGAGCCCCTCCAGGGGCGGGGACATCAGCTCTTCGAGGGGAAGCTCGAAGACGCGGGTGAAGGCGAGGGCCTCGTCGAGGTTGATGCGGCGGCGAGGAGTGCCGTTCTCGATGCGCCAGACCGCAGTCTGGTTCATCTTGACGCCGGCTCTGGTCACCCGCTCCGCCAGCTCGGTCGTGCTCCACCCTCTGACCTCGCGCTCCAGGGCCACGCGCGCGGCCACGTTCCCTTCGCTGTAGAGCAGCGGCACTTCGCCACCCTCGGGCTTGTCGCCTGCCATCGAACCTCCATCATCCCCATCGCTATCCAAATTGAAACACGAGCTTCCCGATTTGGGTAACCGCTGATCGCGAGATACAACTTTATGCAGATCGAATCGCTACTTAGTCGAATGGGAATGCATGCGATATCTGACCACCAGCGAGGTCGCCGAGCGTTACCGCACAGCCGAGAGCACCGTCCGCTACTGGCGCCACATCAAGAAGGGGCCGCGCGGCATCAAGGTCGGCAAGCGGGTGCTGTACCCCGAGGCCGAGCTGCTGCGCTACGAGCGCACTCTGATCGACGGCCGAGACGAGTGGGGCCTGGCCTCATGAGCCGCCAGCAGGCCCGGACACAGCAACGGCCCTCGGCGTGCCTACGCCGAGGGCCGGAGATTCCCCTGCATGCCGCCCATCCCTGAACGAACGAACCGGTGAGGGGCGGGACCTTGCCCGTCTCGCCCCTCACCTGAGAGGAACGTCTATGGAGGACCCTACGTCCCCCGCCACCTCGAACGCATCCGAGGTTGTCTGGCCCGCCGCCGTGGTCCCTGGCCAGGGCATCCCCTGGCGCAACGGCGACCGAAGCGGGGACCGCACGGAGTCACGGTCCCCTGCTGCACGCTCAACCGACGATGCTTCAGGGGGTGTTCTGGTCGGGGACCGAAACGCCACCAGCGCGGAACATGTGCAGGTCAGTGCCTTGGGGGCCGGTCCCGCAGGAGCGGAAGCCGGGGACCGGGCGGAGACTTTCGGTCCGCTGGTCCCCGAACCCGGTCCCCGAATCCCGGGCGAGCACGCCGTGCTCCGAGCCGATGGTGAGGGCCACGGTCCCCACACATCTGCGGGGACCGTGGTCCCCAACGGCGGATCGGGGACCGGGGACCGCGCTGATACGGGCGGCGAGACGGCCGACGAAGGAACCGCGCTGCTGGATGACCTACGTGCGGCTATCGATCGGTACGTGGTGCTGCCGAGCGACGAGGTTCTGACCGCGGTCACTTTGTGGGTGGCGGCCTCCCACATCCAGCCTTCCCTCCAGCACGCGCCACGGCTGGCGGTCGTGGGGCCGACCAAGGGATGTGGCAAGTCCCGCGTCCTTGACGTACTCCACGAGACCGTGCACCAGCCGATGATGACGGTGAACACGTCGCCTGCGGTGGTCTTCCGTGTCATCGGCAAGAACCCGCCGACGCTGCTGGTGGACGAGGCCGACACCATCTTCGGCCCCAAGGCCGGCGACAAGGAGGACCTCCGTGGCCTGCTGAACGCCGGGCACCAGCGAAACCGACCCGCCTGGCGGATCTCCGGGCCGGAGCACAAGCCGACGGCGTTTCCCACCTTCGCCATGGCTGCGCTCGCCGGGATCGGCGACCTACCGGACACGATCATGGATCGGGCGGTCGTCATCCGCATGCAGAAGCGCAAGCCGGGCGAGCGAATCACCCCGTTCCGCTCGCGGTACTCGCTGCCCGAACTGCACGTGCTGCGCGACCGGCTGACCGCCTGGCTGACCCCGCTACGGAGCACCGCCGCAGGCTTGGTTCCACAGATGCCGGTCGAGGACCGCGCCGCCGACACGTGGGAGCCTCTGGTGATCGTCGCCGACCTGGCCGGCGGGCAGTGGCCCTCGCGAGCCCGTGCCGCCTGCCTGGCGATGACCCGCAACGAGGTGGTCCAGGACGAGCTGACGACGCTGAAGACGCGGCTGCTGCGAGACGTCCGCCGCGTGTTCGAGCAGGAGGGCCACAAGGAGGCTCTGCGCAGCCAGGACCTGCTCGCCGCCCTCGTCCAGGATGCCGAGGGGCCGTGGGCCGAGTACGGCACCAAGGGCCTGAACGCCTACCACCTGGCCAACCTGCTGCGCGACTTCGGCATCAGCCCGGGCAACCACCGTTTCGAGAACGGCAGGCAGGCCAAGGCGTACGCCCGTAACCAGTTCCTCGACGCCTGGGCCCGCTACTGTCCTGCCCCTGCCCAGCCGGCCCCCGCAGCCGGGGAGGCCGCGTTCGCGCGGCCAACCCACGGCAAGCCACCGGCCCCTCTGTCCGGGACGCTGCCCATCGGGCCGCCCGGCGGGCCTGCTGGCCCCAAGCCCACTCGCTGACACCAGCTCCGTATCAATCCGTCGCATCCGTCCCCGCGCAGGTCAGCGCGGGGACGGAGTTCCTTGCCGATACGGATCACTCCGTACCTGCGACCGCCTCCGTACCTACCCTGACCAGCTACGGGACAGATGCAACGGACGTGACGAAGCCCCACCCCACACGACTACCGGAGCACCACCATGCCCGAAACGAGCACCGACAATGCCTCCACCCGCCGTCGCAAGGGACTCTTCGGCTTGCCCCGCCGATCAGCAGCAAGCTGGAGCGAACGAGCCTCTAACGAGGCTTCGTCCGCGCTTGCCCCCGCCCCAGGGGTGGCGGAGGAGAAGGTCGAGCGCCAGGGGGCGCCCGAGCCGGAGAAGGGTGTAGCCGAGACCAGCTGTCAGCCCGCAGCCGACTCCGTCGCTCCTCGCACGAAGCCGTCGGCCGATGTCCAACCGCCCGCCGAGCAGCCCTCCTGGCGGGATCCCGACGCCCCTGTCCTGCCCGCGTTGATGAACCGCAAGCGCACGGTGGAGAAGCGTGACCAGGAGAAGACCATTCGCTTCACGCGGTCCGCGGTCCGCGTGATCAGCGCCGCCGCTCATCAGCGCGGCCAGAAGTTCGCCGGATTCGTCGGGGACGCCGCCCTCGCCGTTGCCCTTGGCAAGGCGGGGCTGATCGGCAGCCCAGAGGACGATCCCCTCCGCCCGCTGATCGAGGCCGTCGAGGTACACACGGTCGCGCTGAACCGCATCGGCAGCAACCTCAACCAGATCACCGCAGCCATCCACCGAGGAACAGTGCCCGAGCGAGCCGAGGCGGTGCTGGACCGTGTCGAACAAGCGGCCCAGAACAGTTACCGACTGATCGACCGGCTCCTGGCGGAAGGCACCGCGCATGGTTCCTGACGTCTCCACCGGTTCCGACACCCGCGGACTGATCGCCTATCTCTTCGGCCCCGGCCGCCGCGACGAACACACCGACCCTCATATCGTCGCCGCCTGGGACATGGCCGGCGCCTCCGACCTCGGCCGCGACCCGGCAGCCACCTACTCCCAGCTTGCCAAGCGCCTCGACACCCACGTCGACCTGCGCACCCGCGAGCTGGGCAGCAAGAAGTCGCCTCAGCACGTCTGGCACTGCCCGGTCCGTACCGCGCCCGGCGACCGCTACCTCACCGACGTCGAGTGGGCCGAGGTCGCCCGCCGCATCGTTCACGCCGCCGGCATCGCCCCCGAAGGCGACGAGAAGGCATGCCGGTGGATCGCGGTGCGCCACGCCGACGACCACATCCACATCATGGCCACTACCGTCCGCGCCGACGGCCGCCGCCCGCGCACCCACCGCGACGGGCAACGGGCCCAAGCCGAATGCCGCAAGATCGAGGCCGAGTTCGGCCTGCGCCGCCTGAAGTCCGGCGATCTCACCGCGCCCCGCACCCCCACCAGCGCCGAACGCGCCAAGGCCGAGCGCCAGGGGCAGGCGGTCACGGCACGGCAGTGGCTGCGCGAGCAGGCGTACGCGGTCGCCGCCGCCGTACGCAACGAAGCCGACTACTTCACCGTGCTGCAGTCCCTCGGCATCAAGGTCAAGACACGCCTCGGCCCCGAGACCGGCGACGTCATCGGCTACAGCCTCGCCGCCCCCGGCGACACCAACGTGGCCGGCGAACCCGTCTGGTACGGCGGCTCGAAACTCGCCCCCGACCTCTCCATCAACCGCCTACGCGAACGCCTCCCCGACCAGAAGGTGGCCGACCACTCCCGGTATGTGGCGGACCCCGCAGACCCGTGGCGGCACACCACCATCGCCGTCCACGCGGCACGCACCGTCCTCTACTCCAGTGACGATGCCGCCGCCCATGGCTACCTGGCTGCCTTCGGCGATGTCCTGTACAACATCGCCAACGCCACGACCGGCCCTCACCGGGCGGAGCTGCGGGCGGCAGCGATGGCGTTGAACCGCGCCCGCCACTCCGCCACCCGCGCCGACCACCAAGCCGCCACCGCCCTGCGCAAGGCCGCTAAGGAACTCGTCTACGCCTCCAGCGAGCCGGACGGACTCGCCATCGCCCTGCTCTTCGCCACCGTGCACCTGGCCCGCGCCGCCGCCAACTGGCACGAGCAGCGCGGCCACGAACAGCAGGCGGCAGCAGCCGAGGAAGCCTTCCGCCACCTCCAGGCGGGCTACCAGCAGGCCGCCGCACCCGTCTTGGCGGACTTGGCCCGCCGCGCACCACGAGCTGCGACCGCCCGCCGCTTCGAGCAGGACGTTCGCGTGGCCCTCCCCGACCACGCCGACCAGATCCTCGCCGACCCCGCCTGGGCCGCCCTGACCACAACCCTCGCCCACGCCGAGACCGCCGGCCACAACCCCCGACGTCTCCTGGCCGAGGTGGGCTCCCAGCGAGAACTCGGCAGCGCCGAGCACCCCGCCGAGGTCCTCAACTGGCGCATCACCGCTCAGCCGAATCGGCGGGCGCAAGCCGCTCGCAGGCAAAGCACCATCAGCGGCACATCGGCCAGGTCTGCCACGCCGCATCCTCCGGTCGCACCGGTGGCCACGAGGCCCGAAGAGCACAGTCGACACCGCTGACCCCGGTCAGATGCCCTCGCCACGTTTCGTGGCGCGGCATCGGTCCGGATCAGCGGTTCGATGCTCAGCCAGCCACAGAGCTGCTCACGTTGATTCCCCACCCGGCCGGTGGTCTACGCCCCCGATATTGCTCGAGTGGACGAGATGTCGTTCCGGTCGGCCTCGCACTCGGGTGAGGCCGACCGGCGAACCACGCTTCAGGAGCAGTTCCACTCCTCGCTGGGCAGCGCGTGCCACAGGTCGAGCCAGTCGTGGAGCAGGAAGAGGGGGCGGGTCAGGACGACGTCGCTGGCCCGCTGGGAGCGGATCGCCAGGCCGAGGTCGGCGAAGACCGGATCGCCGGCGACGCTGTACGCCAGGCTGCCGGGCTGTGTTGTGCGGTGGACGAGCCAGTCCTCCACGTGGGAAGGCGCGCAGCCGGTCAGCGGGGCTGCGTCCAGTCTCACCTGGGGGCCGGTGAGGGCGTCTGCGGCGACGCACCCCAGGCGGTCGTCATGGAAGAGGGCCCTGATCCCGCTCTCAGTGAAGTCGGCGTAGTTGAGCTGCTGGTCTTCGCCGTGGTGGGAGTAGGACGAGACGGCCGGTCCTTCGCCGAGGACGCGGGTGATCTCCTCCAAGGTCATCCCGAAGTGCAGGGGGCCGACTCCTACGTACGGCGTGAACGTCCACTCGGCGCGCTCCTCCTCCCGGGCGATCCGCCACGGGCCGCGGTACCCCGCCTCGCTCCCCGGGGCGGCCACGGGCGGCTCGGGTGCCGGCTCGTGCGGGGCGGCCGGTATGGGCGCGGCCCGGTCCTCACGCCGGTGGCCGAGTCGTTCCGGAGTCGCGGTGTCCTCGGGTTGCTCTTCCAGCCAGCGGATCGCCTGCTCCTGGTCCTGGCCGAACGGGTCCTCCGCCAACTCGCCTGCCCGGTCCAGGGCCGCGCGGCGCTCCTCCTCCGCAGTGACGAGGCCGGTGACATCCTTCCCCCAGGCAGCCAGCCGTTCCCGGGCGATCCACCGGTAGTACGAGTCCGCGCTCACGGCTAGGACCTCGCGAACGGCGGGCGCGTACCGGGGTACGGACGAGGCGAGGGCGGGGTCGGCCAGGAGCAGGGCGGTGGCCGCGAGCGCGGCCTCCCTTACCAGTGGATCGTCGTCGTCGCAGAAATCCGCGATGCGGTCGTGGAGAATTGGCCTTGCCGTACGAGCGGCAGCCAGATCCTGCGCCGTGCCGACGCCGTCCTCGACGTCCAGGCGGGCGATGTCGGCGAACGAAGCCAGCCAGTTCAGTAGTTCGGCGCGAAGCGACCGCCGACCGGCCCTGCGCTCCCACCGGTCTTCGGCGAGGGTGCGCGGATCGTCGAGAAGATAGGCCAGGACCAAGGCTGCCGGAGCGGTTGCCGGAAACACCCGCTCCTGATTGAGGAGCAGCCGATACAGATCGCCCACCGCCCGTACCCGGCGGGCCGGGTCGGCGGCGAGCACAGCGCCGAGGATGTCCGGTGTGTCAGGCACACCGTGCCGGCCCGTACAGACGTGCGGCAGTTCTTCCCAGGCGGTGCTGGCGAGCTCTGCCTGTGCTCTGGGTGGCAGGGAGCCGGAGGGAGCACCAGGAAGGTCTGGGGTCATCTCGTTGATCACGACCGCAGTGTTCCAGCCGACTCCGACATCAGCGGCGCCGATACGTGCCACAGACCGCAGACGGCTCGCGCTCGAGCAACACCCTGATGTCCTCGCTGCTCGTAGCAGCGAGGACATCAGTCGTCAGGCGGCGCGGGCTGTGGGTAACTGCGCGCCCCACCTCGTGACCTCGGTCAGGTGCTCGGGCTGTAGACCGAGGTGCGGGTCGGGCTGAATGAGGAGGGTCGCCGTTCCCTTCGCAGCGCGCTCCAACGCCCATTCATGGTCGAGGCCGGTGAAGTCGTCGTCGATCCAGACGGCGGGGGCGTCGCCGAGCCAGGCCTCGACGTGGTCGCGCTTCCACAGGTAGCCGTTGGGGTGGCTGGTGGTGATCTGCGGACGCGGGAGATCGACGTACGGCAGGGTCGGAAGGCCGAGGAGCGGGCCGATGAGGGTGGCGGCGTCCTGGCGCCAGCTGGTGCACCAGACCGGGGTGACCAGGCCGGTGCGGATGACGTCCATGAGAAGGCGGCCGTGGTCGGGGTTGAGCCAGACGGTGACCGGGTTGTCGGCGCTGCGGCCAGCGGGGACGACGTCGTGGCGGGTGTGGGTGGCCGGGGTCGAGCCGTGCTCGTCGGGGAAGGGTATGAGGACACCGTCGATGTCGAGGAGCAGGTAGGGCGGGCGCATCGGTCCTCCATAGTCCGGATGAACGCGGCTGTCAGAGCTTGCGGGCGCGGATCAGCAGGGTGGTGGGCCAGTGGCCCATGCGGGGGTCGTGGAACTCCTGGGCCGAGGTGAGCCAGAAGCCGGTCTGGCTGAGGTGCTTCTCCCAGCGGTCGGTGTCGAACTCCCAGCGGGCGATGGGGAGCCGGGTGCGGTCGGGGAGGGTGACGTGGTCGCGGCGGGGCCGGTCGTCGCCGGAGGGGCTGCGGCCGCCGCGCTGTGGGTGGGGGACGGAGAAGGCGAGCACCCGGCCGGGCGCGAGGCGTTGGGCGATGGTCGGGAGCAGGAGCTCGGGGGCGACGAGCCCTATGGCACCGAAGACGGAGTAGATCGCGTCGAACTGCTCGTCGGAGGCGTGCAGGTAGTGCAGGCCGTGACCGGCGACGAAGGTGAGGTTGTTCAGCCGTCCGTAGTGGGAGCGGGCGCGGCG
This sequence comes from Streptomyces rhizosphaerihabitans, assembly GCF_025399795.1. Taxonomy (GTDB): domain Bacteria; phylum Actinomycetota; class Actinomycetes; order Streptomycetales; family Streptomycetaceae; genus Streptomyces; species Streptomyces rhizosphaerihabitans. The sequence goes on from NZ_JAODTZ010000002.1 coordinate 170,125, forward strand.
GACCTGGAGGCCGACCAGGTCGACGCCGGTGACACGGGCGCCATGGCGGGTGGCGAGGTGGGCGGCGTTGTGGCCGGGGCCGCAGCCGAGTTCCAGGAGTCGCTTGCCTCGCAGGTCGGGGCCGAGGACGTCGGCGCCGGGACCTTGGCCGGGTCTCGTCGTCCACTCCATCCGGGCGGGTACTGCCAGAGGTTCGGCGATTCCGGCGGCGGTGCGTTGGAGGGCGTGGGCGTGCCAGGGGGATGCCTGGGCGAGCACGTCAGATCTCCAGGAGGTGGAGGACGTCGGTGAGGTGGCGGCGGACGGCCTTGAGGTAGGCGGGGTCGGTGGCCGGGTCGTTGATCCAGCGGATGGACTGCTCCATGAACCACTCGACGGCCCACATGCGGTGCCAGCCCAGGGCCCAGTTCTCGGCGGTGAGCCCGCCTCGCGGGGCAAGGGCGTCGAGGGTGCCGCCGGCGGTGACGTACTGCTCCAGGAAGATGCGCAGGCGCACGGGGTGCGGGGGCTCGATGGTGCCGTGCCAGCTGGCGAGGTCGAGCAGGCCGGGGCCGGTGAAGGCGCGGGCGAAGTCGAGCAGCCGCCAGCCGCGCTCGCCGATGTGGAGGCTGGTGGGGTGGAACTCGGAGTGCACCCAGCCGAACGGTTCCAGTGTTGCTCCGGCCGAGCGGGCTTCGGCGGCCTTGGCGATCCGGTCGATCGCGTCCTCGACGTCGTCGGCGTCCTGCCACCGGTCGGCCTTGCGCAGCCGTTCGAGGTGTTCCAGCGCCCGGGCCGGAAGTGCGCGCAGGCGCTCCTGGCCGAGGACGGGCAAGGGCGGAGCCGTACGGGTGCCGTGCAGGACCACGGCCGCAGCGACACCGTCGAGGTCGTCGGCCTCGCGGACGGACGGTCCGAGGTCCTCCATGAGCATGCCGAGCCAGCCGTCCAGGACGGCGGAGGCGTGGACCTGGGGGACGGGTACGCCGAGGGTATGGGCCAGGCGTAGGGCCTGGTCCTCGCTGTCGAAGGGCTTCTTGGCGTACTTGAAGATGGCCGTGGAGCCGTCGGGGAAGGTCACGCGCTCGACGCCGGACATGGACCACACGCGTACCTCCTCCCGTACGGCGGTGGTCTGGCCGGTCGCGGTGAGCAGGTTGTCGAGGAGTTCGGCGCTGGGGTTTGTGGTCATGGGAGGGCTCCGGGGGATGGTGGCTTCCGGGGCGGGCGAGGGATGCCGGCCCGCCCCGGAGCCTGATCGGATGGTGGGTTACGCGGCGGGGTTCACGCGGTGGGCGTAGACCTGCTCGATCCAGCCCGCCTTGAACGCGGCGAGGTCGTCGCGGAAGTTCGCCATCGAGGCACCGTAGGGCGCGACCACGCCGCCGGACTGGTCCGGCACGGACTGGCACCCGTGCACGAGCCGGCCACCGAGCGCCGCGTGGGCCTTGATGGACTCGATCCGGCGGTGCTCGTTGAACCAGCCGCCGTGGTAGACCTCGTCGAGCATCCCGCCCATCTCGTCGTCCAGGTCGAAGACGACGGACGTGGCGGCAGGGAAGAACCAGCACGGGCCGACGTTGGAGATGTGCCCGTCCAGCTCGACCTTGTTGAGCGCCATGAGCGTGGCCGCCTCGCGGAGCATCCGCACATGATCGGCGGTGATCTGCGGCAGGCCGAGGTCGGCCAGGTGCTCGTCGCGGAAGAGATACGCGTACACCTCGTACGCGGTGGCCAGAACGCGGGCCGCATCGGAGGTGGACTCGCTGTGCTGCTTGATGAAGTCGAGCGCGAACTGCTCGACCGGGCTCTCGGTCGTCTCGTCCACGTCCAGGAGTTGGGCCTTGACCAGCTCCCAGTCGGCGACGAGCCACGTGCTCGACTTGAAGCGGAAGAAGTACTCGGCCGGGTCGATCGTGATGCGTCGGCCGTCGACCTGGATGCCGGGCAGCCGGCTCCAGCGCGGGTCGAAGGCCTCGGGCAGTTCGACCGTGATGGCCGTGGTGTCGATGGTGGTCACCGTGTCTCCGTCTCTGATCGACCAGGTTCGGGCACAGGAATGCCCGAGCCCGGTGTGGGCGTACGGAACTTCGGGGTGCCGCCCGGACCAAGGGGGAGCCTGGATCACGGTCGCGCCGTTCCGGGCGGCTACTGACAAGTGAACAGGTGGTCACGCTCAGTGGGTACGGTAGAAGGCAGTTGAAGCGGTATACGCGGTTTACAGCTCCGGAGTGGAGGCGATTGTGGCGGCGCAGAGAGGCCCCAACTCCCATCTGCGCGAAGTCATCGATGCGGTCGGCTGCACTTACGAGGCCCTCGCCAGGGACGTGCGGCGGGTTGCCGCCGAGAACGGCGAGATCCTCCAGACCAACAAGTCGGCCATCTCGCACTGGGTGAACGGCGCCCGTGCCCCTTCGGGCCGGGTAGGCCAGTACCTCTCCGAAGCGCTGTCCCGCCGAGCGGGACGCACGATCACCCAGACCGAGATCGGCCTCCGCTCCGACGCGGCCGAACAACAGGCGGAATCCGACCCTGTCCTTGCCGTCACCGACCTGGGCCGGGCCGACGTCGAGCGCCGCCGCTTCCTCGCCATCGCGGCCTTCACTACCGCCGGCGTCGCCATGCCGCTCGGATACGACCACGAGGCCACCGCCCGCATGCTCCGCGCCCGCACCGGCACGTCAGTGGTCGGCGCGGAGGACGTGGACGTCGTACGGCAGATCACGGCTGCCTTCAGCGCGGCCGACGAGCGCCTCGGCGGCGGGCACGGCCTGACCACTGTCACCGCCTACCTTGCCGACACCGCCGCCCCGATGCTCCGCGGACGCTTCCCCAGCGAAGCGTTACGCCGAGCCGCCTTCGGAGCCGTCGCCGAACTCGCCTACCTCGCAGGCTGGAAGCACCACGACCTCGGCCACGAAGGCGCCGCCCAGCGCTACTACCAGGTCGGCTACCAACTCGCCTGCGAAGCCGACCCCCACGGCCACGGGGCCTGGATGATGCGTGCCCTCGCCCACCAGGCCCTCAGTCTCAAGCAGCCCTACCATTGCGTCGACCTCGTCGAAGGCGCCCTCCAGGCCGGGCTCGGCCACGTCGACGGTCAGACCGAGGCACTCCTCCACATCACCCACGCCCGCGCCTACGCCGCAGTCAACGAGAACCCCTCGGCCGCACGCGCGCTGCTCGCCGCCGAAGACGCCCTCCTCAGGGAAGACGGCCCCCAGCCCAGCTACTCCCGCGTCAGCGGCCCCGCCGCCGGCACCGTCGCCAGCCACACCGCCCGCACCCTCACCGACCTCGCCGACCACATCGGCACCGAACAGCAGCACCGCGACGCCCTCACCCGCTGGGATCCCGAGAAGTACAAGCGCGTCCACGCCCTCACCCACGCCGACCTCGGCGACAGCCTCGCCGCGCAGGCCCGCGCCGACGAAGCTGTCGCCGCCTGGACCCAGGCCCTGGTGCTCATGGAGGGCATGACCTCCGACCGGACCCGCAAGGCCATCTCCTCGATCCGCTCCACCCTCGCGGTCTACCAGCGACGCAAGGTGCCCGGCGCCGCCGATCTCGCCCGCCGCGCCCGCGAGGCCCTCGCCTAACATGCCCAACAACCCGCCCGACGAAGGGAACCCCGTGGCTCAGCAGACCGACGACCGCTCCCAAGCCCTCAAGCCGGCGCTCGAATCGATGACCCTGCTGGTCGCGGCCGTCATCGTCCACGACAAGGCGACCAACCGCGTCGTCCTCCTCCAGCGCAGCGAGAACGCCAAGTTTGCCCAGGGCCTGTGGGACCTCCCAGTCGGCAAGAGCGAGCCAGGCGAACCCATCACGGAGACCGCAGTCCGCGAGCTCTACGAGGAGACCGGCCTCACGGTGAAGCCCGAGTCCCTCAAGGTCGCCCACATCATCCACGGTGCCTGGGGTGTCGAAGCCCCCAACGGCTTCCTCACCGTCGTCTTCGCCGCCCACGAATGGACCGGCGAACCCGAAAACCGCGAACCCCGCAAGCACTCGCAGGTCCGCTGGATCGACGCCAACGCCATCCCCGACGCCTTCGTGGACACCACGTCGAGTGCCCTCCACCACTACCTGACCAATGACGTGGAAGTCTCCCTGGACGGCTGGGGGTGAGCACAGTCCGTCCAGGGTTCAGCCTTCCTATATGCCGTAGCGGCACACAGGAAGTGCGCATGGTGGAGCTCACGAGAGGCCGGGATTACTCCAGCTCCGCAATGTGGTGCGCCTGAGGGCTGAGATGAGGGTGGCGGGCCAGAAGATCTTTCGCGAGAGCCAGATCTTCCTGCGCTCTCTGAGTGAGCCCCGCTCGCCGATAATTGATGATCCGCGTTTTGAGGGCCATGAGTAGGGTTTCGCTCGGGACATCTCGTGCAGATTCCACGGTGATGATCTCTGTGAATTTTGCGATTGCCTCATTGGTTTCCCCGGCGCGGCTCAGGGCAACACCAAGCTGGTGAAGCAGTACGAGGTCTGCTGGTGAGAATTCCACAGCGCGCCGCAAGGCGTGAACGCGCCCGAACTTATCTCGCTGGGCATCACACACCCTCGCCTTTGTGCTGTACGCGAGCCCGCCAGTGAGACGGCTCGCGCGCGCACATGCGACATCGGCAAACTTTATGGCTTGACCGATCCTGTTGCGTGCGAGCTCGTAGCTTGCGCTCATTGCGAATACGTAGGCGCTGGTCGGTGCGACATCGCGTGCCTGCTGGAAGAGCGCGTCAGCTGCGTCCATGTTTCCAGAGAATGTTTCAGACTCGCCTCGCCGACAGAGGATCACTCCACGCTTCTCACTGTCGGCCTGAATGCCGTAACGCTCGAATACTCCAACGAACCTTTCTACCTCCCATGACTTCAGCTCCATTTGTTGCGTGTACTGTTGGACTCGACGTCGGGCGCCGGTCTCCAAGCCGCTAAAGCGAGCTAGCTGGTTTGCGGCGAAGGAGAGGGTAATGGGCAGGCTGCTGTAGGTTGCCTGCCCATCGGCCGGATGTACTTGGCGGCTCACCAGCGTAGCCTCTTCCAGCTCATGCAGGGCTGAATCGAGCCGTTCGCGGGGAATTTCGGCAGCGAGGGCGAGTAGGTGATCACCTGGTGGCGTGTCAAAGATGGACATGACGCTTAGTACAAGCTTTGCGTCCGCAGACAATACGTCCCAGATGTTACGGAAGCTGAATTCCAGGACCGGGGAATCTTCGCCCTGCACCGCGCCCAGGGCATCATTGAGGTCGCCGCGCAATTTGTAGCGACCCAGGGTCCATTGGATCGCCAATGGTAGACCCCCGCACGCCTTGTTAATTTCGCTAATTCGGCGTTCTGTAATCGGGAGATCGATCCTGAGCTCTCCAGACTTCACCGCCACGAAGTCGCGAGTCTCTTCGTGGTTCAGTTCTGGGACGGTGACGGGATACTCCCACCCGCCTGTCTTGCGGCGACTCGTGATGATGACCTTGGCTTGCGAAGTCGGAGGCAGGTCCTGAATGAAGGAGATGATTCTCCCATCGTCGACAGTCTCGAGATTGTCTAGGACGATAAGAGTAGGCCACACTGAGAGCCATTCCAGGACGGTGTGCTTCTTGTCGTCAAGGGCAGCTGGTGGTTCCTCGCCGAAAAGCAATAGAATCTGGTCGAGAAGCCCTTCGAGGGAGTATAGTGTCCTGGTTTGAGAGCGGGAGATACCTCCAGATGTCAGCACGGTCTCCTTCGCCGTGAGCTGCAGGATCGCTTCAAAATCCCTTTGATCGTAGAAGTGATAGGCGGCCCAGGTCGCAAGAGCGGATTTTCCGACACCGCCAGGGCCGTGGACGTTGATGATCCAAATTCTGGGGTCCTTCGTGACGGCCGAGATCAGCTGCTCCCGCAGTTGGTCGCGTCCGACAAAATACTGGAAGTCTTTCTCCAGGAGACGGTAGGTCCCCGTATCTACGGCGAACGGAGTCTTCGATTGTTCACGCTCGAGGCTATCCTGATCCGCTCGTTCTTCTAGGTCGTCAAGAAGTTCCTCGAGTTCCTCTGCACTGTCCAGTCGCACGGTAGAATCGCCGCGGCGGAAGTAGATATCCCCGCGACGAAGACCGTACGACTCTTTCGGTTGGAAGTCGTGTTTTACGAGGGAAGGTGTGCGCCGCTTTCTCCTCTTCGCCGCCGCCCTCACGAAGATCACGGCAAACCATCGTGGTTCTCCTGTGTAGCGGAGCTGATGCTGGACGATATCTACCGAAATTTCTAGTCCGGTGGCCCGGCGGATCTTATCGCGGAGAAGTTTCGCATCGTATGGGAGTTCGGAATTGAGGCCGACTGGCACCCAGGTTTTGTCCTGGACGCCAATAACGAGATAACCACCCCCTGTATTTTTCATGGCGACCACGTCTTTGGTGAAAGCGGCGGCATCATAGTCGCTCTCAAGCCGGAGGAGCTGCTTGAAATCTAGCCATTCGCACTCGCCGCGGCAGTCAATGAGGTATTTGAGCGCGTCGAGACTCAGATCTCCGTCTCGAACCATTCGCTCGATTGTGGCGAGGTTCATTCCTGGCTACTCGCTCTCTGGCCGGCGGTCGGACGTCAGCAGGGTCAGCATCGTATCGGCACCGCTTGCGCGAGGGGGCCCTTACTGGGAACCACCTGGTGGTAGCGAACCCTCTTCGTAGCCACAGGCGTTGAGGGGTGATCAGAGTTGGGGCGAGCCGTTGGCGAAGTCGCAGTGGAGGTCCGTCCAGCGGCGAAGCTCGGCGGGCGTGTGGCTGGGGTAGCCGAGGCGTCCCGCGCCCTTGACCCACTCGTCCCAGAGGCCGTCAGGCTCTGTGAATCGGTCGGCGTGGTGGGTGCCGAGGAGGGCGTCGAGGCGGAGGAGGGCACCGAGGGCGGCGGGCTGGTCGTAGTGGAGGTCGGTGCGGGGGAGGTAGTGGTCGAGGTAGGCGGTGAGGATCTCGGCGTCGGCGTGGGTGCCGAAGCGGGCCAGGGCGAAGCAGTAGGCGCTGCCGGAGTAGCAGACCTCGCTGGCCAGGAGCAGGTCGCCGATGCGTGCCCGGAACCGTTCGCGGCGGTCGACGCCGATCAGCCAGGCGGCGGTGAGGCGCGAGCGCCATTCGTACCCGAGGAGAGCTTCCAGTTCCTCGTCGGTGATCGCGGCGGCGTCATTCAGCAGGTGTCGGGTGAAGCGGGTGGTGTGCCACCACCGGGGGCCCAGGAACCGCCCGCCATTCAGTACGAGATAGCGCGGGAGGCCGCCGTACATCCTCGTCACGTAGCTCTCGACCACATGGCCGTAGCCGACATCCTTGGGGTGCTGGGACGGCATCGTTCACCTCTCCGGGTGCAGGTCAGTCCGGTCGATCCAAGTGGGGGCGACGAAGATGTTGTCGCCGACGGGGGCTTCGGAGGCTTCCAGCAGGGACCACGTGCGGGACTCTTCAACCAGGTGCTCCCAGGGCGCGGTCCAGTCGAGTTCCCAGTCCAGGCCAGTGTCGGAGACGCCGTACGTGCGGCCAGCGTCCACTCGCCAGAACTGGGAGTAGAGGATCACCTGGGCGTGGTCGGCCAGGTCGTTGATGATCTCGGTGAAGTGGGCCGAGGGCCATCCAGGAGCGTTGTCTGCAGCGGTGGCTCGTAGGTGGGCAGTAAGCGGTGGGACGACGGGGGTGCGTGCGCCGAGTTCGGTCAGGGCCCAGCGGATGCCGTCCGGCTCGCTCCAGTCCGGTGGCGTCGCCCGCTCCAGGCAGGCGCGATAAGCGTGGAGCACGGGCTCGACCGCGCCGTCGATCTTCAGGCTTGCCAGGGCCATTGCCGCCCATTCCCGGACGGTGGAGTCGTCGCTGCGCAGGAGGGCGATCAGAGCGGGGCGGCAACGTGGGTCCGCTACCTCTTCGAAGACCTCGATGGCGGTCAGCTGCCCGAAGCCGTCGAGGGAGGGCAGTCCGTCGATGAGGGTGGGGATGGCGTCGGAGCCGATGCCGATCAGTTCCGCGCGGGCGTCGTACGACGGGCCGGTCGAATCGTCGAGCTGCTGGATGAGTCTCTCGATGCGAGTGGTCATGGGTGGTCCCGGCGCCAGAAGGTGGGCAGCCACCAGCAGAGCACCGAGTGGTCGTCGGGCCACGGGGCGCGGTCCTGGGCCGCCCAGTCCTCGAAGGAGTCCCGTGCCAGATCGATGGGGCGCCAGGCGGGGTCGAGCGGCTCATCCTCGGCCGGAGGGCGGACGTACCGGCGGCCGTGCTCGTCGCAGGCACCGAAGTCCTGGTAGTTCCGCTGGGCCTCGATCAGGGAGACCTTGTTCGCCCCTCCGGCCATGGTCGGCCAGCGGAACTGGACCCCGTCGTCCTCCCAGAAGCAGACGGGGCAGATCTCGTACGAGCCGGGCATCGCGCCCAGCACGCGGTGCCCGCAGCACGGGCAGGGGCAGGAGTCGCTCACCCGTGCAGTCTCGTTGCAGGTCCCGCCGGTGTGCCAGGGATTTCGCCGCCTCGGAGCCCCCGGCCAGTCCGCAGCCAGTCCGCGGGACACTCGTAAACGGCCGTCGGGAGCCAACGCATGCCAGCGAGGAAACCTCAGGTCAGAGCCCTGGAGGGGGCTCCGCCGCAGGTCAGGATCCAGCCTCAGACATTCCGCTTCAACGTGTGAGCGGATGAGACAACGCCATGTCGGCGGCCTGGCGAACATGTGGGTCAGGTGGGGTCCGGTCCTTCGGGGTCGGGCCCTTTCGTCTTTCCCTGTGCCGGGATGGTGCCGGGAAATCCCGCAGTCCCACCTCCGTACCCGCCGTGCTCCTCCGCCAGGCCGCCGAGGTGAAGTAAGATTCAATCTACGTATGAATCCATCTACGTTAAGCACCCTGGGGGTGTGTCGTGGAGTTCCAGGGGCGGGCCGGAGATCTTGAGCTGCTGGCCGAGCAGTACCGGACGGTGGCAGAGGGCGCGGGAGCCACTCGAGGACGGGCTGTGATCATGACGGGCCGGCGGCGGGTGGGGAAGTCGCGACTGGTCCAGGAGTTCTGCGACCGCTCGGGAGCACCGTACGTGGTGTTCCAGGCCACCCGGGGGCGTAACCCCGTGACGGAGCGCGCCGACTTCGCCGCGACCCTCGCCCAGTCCCTGCTGCCGGGGGCGGAGCTGATCGCCGGCCTCCAGGCGCAGGACTGGAACCAGGCCCTGCGCTCGCTGGCGCTCGCGGTACCCGACGACTCACCCAGCATCGCGGTGATCGACGAGGTGCCCTGGCTGGTCGAGCAGGACCAGGAATTCGAGGGCGCGCTCCAGACCGTCTGGGACCGTCACCTCTCCTCCAAGCCCGTGCTCCTGCTGCTGGTCGGCAGCGATACCTCGGTGATGGAGGCACTGCAGTCGTACGGGCGCCCTTTCTTCGGCCGGGCGGCGAAGATGACCGTCCGTCCCCTGAACCTGGCCGACGTGCAGGCCATGACCGGGCTCGACGCCGCAGCGGCCGTCGACGCCCAGTTGATCACTGGAGGATTCCCCGAGATCGTGCAGTCATGGCGGCCGGGAACGGGGCGTACGGCGTTCTTGCAGGCCTCGGTCGCCAATCCTCTCTCGCCCCTGCTGGTGGCCGGCGAGCTGTCCCTGCTGGGCGAGTTCCCCGAGGCTTCGCACTCACGGGCCGTACTGGAAGCGGTCGGCAGCGGTGAGCGCACGTTCAGCGCGATCGCGGCCCGGGCCGGCGGCGCCGGCGCCCTGCCGTCCGGCACGCTCTCCCCGCTGCTGACCATGCTGCAGGCCAAGCGGGTCCTGGCCGCTGATCTCCCCCTGTCCGTCAAGCCGGACAGCAAGAACAAGCGCTACCGGATCGCCGACCCGTATCTGCGGTTCTGGCTGGCCTTTCTGGCGCGCGCGATCCCGCTCATCGAGCGTGGCCGCGGGGACTTGGCGATGGAACGGATCGAGCGGTCATGGACCACCTGGCGCGGGCGGGCGGTCGAGCCGCTGATCCGCGAGTCCTTGCTGCGGCTGATGCCCGATGACGAGTGGCCCGAGACCGAGGCCATCGGTGGTTGGTGGAACCGTCAGAACAACCCCGAGATCGATCTCGTCGGTGCGGACCGCGAACCGGCGGCCCGGCAGGTGCACTTCGTCGGATCGGTCAAGTGGCTGGAGACCCAGCCCTTCGGCCGTCATGACTACGACGCCTTGGTACGCGACATGCTCGCTGTCCCCGGCACTGCCCCGGACACACCGCTGGTCGCGGTCTCCCGCTGCGGGGTGGCCGACGATCTGCCGCTGACCGCGCACTGGGGATCGGAAGACCTGGTTCGGGCATGGCGGCCCCGGTAGCCGCGGAGCAGTGATGCGCTCCGGTCGAGTGATCGCTTCCCCCTGATCGGCGTTGAGGAGCTTCTCGGGCGCGGTGTTCAGCCCGGTCAGGGGCGGACCCCGTTGTCGTGGTGCTCTGATCGACCGGAGTCAGGGGCTGGATCAGGGGCTCTGCCGGACGACGGTGTGAAGCGCCGGACGTGCCGTGTCCGGGTATTCGGGCGGAGTCGCCCAGCCGAGAAGGATCCCGGCGACGGTCGCGAGCGGGCGGGAGCGGATCTTCAGGGCGAGGGTCTCGAGGAGCCGGAACGTCGTGTAGTACAGGCCGGTCAGGAGCGCGGTGACCGCGCTCGCCACCGAGGCCGAGCTGAAGTCGACGCCGATGTGGACGAGCAGGGTCAGCACGAGCCCCGCCACGATCGGTACGACGGTGCGCATGAAACTGGCGAAGAGGTTCACAGGAAGTCCTGTCTCACGAGTCAGGAGTCGGGGTTCAGAACGAGGGGTTCAGAACGAGGGGTCGAGGCGGATGACGACCTTGCGCACGGCCGCCTCGATCGCCGCGGTGATCGAGGCGACGAGAGCGGCGGCGTCGACGGTCTTGTCGAACGCCGCGATCGTGGTGGTGAGTTGCGCGATGGCCGCACTGTGGGCCGCCTCGGTCGCCTGTACGAGGCGCACGCGGGCGTTGGTGTCCTTGACGTAGGACTCGAGGGCCCAGTACGGATTGGTCTTCACGTCCGGGGCGCCGGCAGGGGCCGAGATCACCCCGTCCATCGTCAGGACCGCCTTCGCCGCGGCGGACGCCACCTTGTCGACGTCCTGCGCCTCCAGCACACCGCCGCCGGCGATGAGCTTCGCGGCGACCGCCGACGCGACCTTGTTGATGTCGTCGGTGGTGAGTGCCATGTCTGTCTCCGTTCCGGCGGCCCACGCGCGCAGCGCGGACTCGCTCAGGTAGCAGATGGATCGGTCGAGGGGAGTCGAGGTGAACTGCCAGAACAGCGGCGACCTGCCGGACGGGCTGGGCTTCGCGTGCGCCTCCGCCTGCGGGTAGGTCGCCGCCCCGGACCAGGGATAGGCGGGATACCAGAGCGGGACGGCGGTGGGCGCGTGGCCGGCGGCCAGGTCGCTCGCCGAGGTGTAGACGCCGACCCGCTGGCCCGGGAACGCGGCTTGTACCGTGGCGATCCAGGTGGTGGCGTAGGTGTGGATCCCGGCCGCTGTGACGCCCGCGTAGTTCGAGCCGTCGGACCTGCGTTCCAGGTCGAGCCAGTGCACGAAACCCCGGCCCGCGTGCGGTCGGACGGCGGCGATGTAGTTCGCCGCCTCGGCGGCGACGTTCTGGTTGGGCCAGCCGAAGTGGTAGGCGCCGGGTACGAGACCGGCCTCGATGACGCCCTTGATGTGCAGGGCGAAGTGCTCGTCGTGGGTGTGCCCGCCCTCGCTGGCCTTGGCGAAGGCGAATACCACGCCTTCCGCCCTGCGGGCCTTCCAGTCCTGGGCTCCCTGATAGACGGAGAGATCGATTCCGCGGCAAGTGGCCATGGCGGGCCGCCCCCTTCCTGTTGTCGATCGCGTACTGGATGTGCGTGGCGTTCTTGTCCCGCGGCGGTCGCCCGGCGCGGGGGCGAGCGCCTCTCGCGGTCCCCTCCGCTCGGCGGGCGGGACCGCGCGTCCCGGCGGACGACCGCCCGGCGACCGGCCCGGTGACGCCGGCAGGAACCCGGGTGACATCGGCAGGCACCCGGTGACGCTGACAGGCACCCCGTGACCGTTGCGTCACCGCCGCGTCAACTCCCCTTCCGGCACTGCGCCGTCATCCCCGGCGGTCGCGCGTCCCGGGCGTCGAGACCAGGGGTCCGGGCCTTCGCGCACCGTCCTTGACCCGGTACGGGAACATGCCGGCGAAGCGCGCCGAGGGTTCGAGTCCCAGTTCCTCGCGGAGCAGGCGCGAGAACGCCTCGTAGTGCCGGATCGCCTCCACGACGTTGTTCTCGGCCAGGTGCACGGCCACCAGCGCGCAGTGCGCGCTCTCCCGGAGGGGTTCGATCGCGACGCACTTGAGGGCGGCCTCCAGCGCGAGTGCGTAGCAGCCGCGCCGGATGAACCAGGCACTCAGCGATTCGAGGGCGTGCAGGCGGAGTTGGCGCAGCCGCTCCCGTTCGAAGGAGATCCACTCCTCGTCCCATCCCGGCAGCAGTTCGCCGCCCTCCAGGAGCCCCAGCGGGGGCGGCGCGTCACCCGCTTCGTGCGCGGGGCCGGTCAGGCGCAGGGCCGCCCGGGTGAGGTCGTCGACGTCCACGGACACACCGTCCGCCAGGTACAGCGTGTCGCCGTCGGCGAGGACGGCCGGATGCCGCGCCCGGCGCAGCCGCCACAGCGCCGTGCGCAGGCTGCCGTGCGCGTGCTCCTCGGTGACGTCGGGCCACAGGGTCCCGGCGACTACCGAACGCGTGGCGTGCTTGTGCAGGCCGAGGTAGGCCAGCAGCCGCTGCTCGTTCGCCGGGACGGTGATGCTCCCGTTCGCGCCCTCCAGCCGGAAGGCGTCGAACAGACGCAGTCTGGCCGTCGCCGCCTGTCCCGGCCCTGTCACGTGGTCTCTTCGCGGCTTCGTGGGTAATTCGTTCCAGGCCATCGCTCGTTCACGTTCCCCCGTGTCGCGGCCGCCGGCTGAGCGGCCTGTGTTCCCAGGCGGTGCGCATATGCCCGGGTGGCCAGAGTGAAAGGCCGGAGGCGGTCTGTCACGTGGTGTTCCGCTCAGCGAACCGGACCCCGTACACCCCCGGACGACCGACCTGCCGACCTGCCGACCTGCCGACCTGCCGACCTGCTGGCCCGCGGACCCGCGGACCCGTCGCCCCGCGGACACCGGCGCCGCGTCAACCGATCGCGTGGGCGCCGGCTCGGCCGCACGGCGGGGTGGACATCGGAGGCCAGCCGCACGATGGGGACGGGAAGGGCGCAGGTCAGCGTCGGTGCCCGGGCCCGGGGACGTGGTCGTGACGGCGCGGTGACGGCCGGCCCTGCACAGTCGGCGGCATGCGACAGCAGGGATGCAGGCAATGACCGCCCGGGTCATCGAACCCATGGGCGACGCGGCCCAGTGGGCGGCCGTGGAACCGGACGGCTCCACGCCGTCCACCGAGGTCACCGTCGCCGACGAGACGGTCGTGGTCGGCTACGGCCCCGACCGGCGCAGCGCGAAGGTCTCCGCGACACCACTGGCCGACGGGCACCGCCTGCGTCGCCCTCTCGCACCGGTGGACCTGAGCGGGTTCACCGAGTTCCGGCTGTCCGTCCGGGCCGATCGCCCGGCGGGCTACGGCGGTGCCCCGTTCTTCCTCGAACTCCGGGTCGGGTCGGCGGCGACCGCGATAGACGACCCGGCGAACACCTGGCACCGCCTGCTGCCGGTGCGGGCCGCGGGCCGCTGGGAGACCGTCCGGCTCAGCCTCGACGACCTCACCGCGGCCGGCGCCCTGGTCGAGATGCAGTTGCGCTGCCTCGGCGGCACGGGATTCACCGCCTACCTCGACGACGTGATCGCGGTCGCGCCGCGCCCGTTCGCCGACGCCGACCGCGCCCTCGCCGTCCGCCTGGCCGGCATCGAGATCGGCGGCACCGCCGTACCCGTGACCGTACGCGCGGCCGGTGAACCGGCGCCGGTGGCACCAGCCCTCGACGTCGTCCAGTTCGACGTGCGCTGCGCGTACGACCGTGTGGTGGACGCCGTCGTCCCCCGTGACTTCACCGGCGCCGGTTCGCGGCAGGCGGTTCCCGGCGACCCCTACGACATCGACTACGCCGTCACGCCGGTCGCCGCCACACGCGGCGACCAGGCGGCTCTGCTCGAAGCGGTGCTGGACCGGCTGTCCCCCGTGGACGAGCTGGTCTCCGACGGTGAGCGGCTGCCGACCCGTCTCGTGTGGATCCCCGGTCCGAACCGGATCGGCGGCTTCCTGACCGATGTCCCCGCCCTCACCTACCGCGTGAGCGTCCGGCGCACCCCGCCGGCCGTCCCGCCGGTCCGCCCGGTCGACGACCTGGCCGTCACCGCAGACCTCTTGGAGATCGTATGACCACGGCCCTCGCCAACACCCGCAGCCGACCGGTCGAACTGCATCTGAGCTCCGGTGTGGTGGTCGTCGGACCGCTCGGCCAGGTGCCCTGCGACGCCGAGGACCTCGATCTCGGCCAGGTCCGATTCCTGTGCCGCACCGGCGTCCTGGTCGCGCACACCGTGTCCGACAACCCGGTCCGCCGCCCCCGCAAGCGCGGCTGAGCGCAAGGAAGGAGAACCCTGCGATGGCCTTCAACATCGGCGTCAACGTCATCGAGACCGACGGCACCGAGGCGCCCACGGTCACGGGTGCCGCCGTCTCGGTCGGCGCGTTCAACGTGCTGACCCAACGCGGTGTACCCAACACACCGGTACGGGTGACCAGTTTCGTGCAGTTCGTGGATCGGTTCGGCAGCTACTTCGCCAGTGGTCTGGGCGCGTACCTGGTGAAGGGGTTCTTCGACAACGGCGGTCAGACGGCGTACGTCAACCGGGTGGTCGACCCGACGCTCAGCGCCGCCGACGCGGTCGCGAGCCGGACGCTGCCCGACACCGGCGGCACCAACGCCACCCTGCGCCTGGAGGCCGGCCATCGCGGGCAGGCCGACCCCGGTGCGTGGGGTCGCGGGCTGTTCGTACGGACGGCGCTCAGCGCGTCGGCGTCCGGCCGACTCCGTGAGTCGGCACGGGCCACGATCACCGGCTCCCCGCTCTCCGCCACGGTCAACATGTCCTCGCCGCCGACCCTGTCGGTCAAGGTGGACGGCGCGAGCGCGCCGACCGCGCTCACCTTCGTCAGCACCGACTTCGCCAACCCGGCGGCCGCCACCCGGCAGGAGATCCGCGACGCGATCAACCGGCAGACGCACCTGCTGGTCGCCTCGCTCGGCGGCAACGCGCTGGTCCTCACCTCGACCGGGGAGCGGGCCGCGGTCGGTGGCGGCTGGACCGGGCTCCAGGTCACCGCGGACGCGACGGCGCTCGGCTTCGCCGTGATGGCCAACCCGGCGCAGGGCACGCCGGTCGCGCTGAGCGCCGGAGGTACGCAACTGGCCCGGCCGGACGGCTTCGACGTGGGTGACGCGCTCATCGTCACCGACAACACCACCACCGCCCGTGTCCGGCTGCTCTCCGTCGACCGGGCGAGCGGCGCCGTCACCTGGGCGCCGGATCTGCCCAACCCCGGCGCGTTCACCGACCTGCGCGCGGTCACCGTCTCCAACGCCGAGTTCGACCTGACCATCGCGCAGGGGACGGGTGACACCGACCACGCGGTCGAGACGTACACCGGGCTGTCGATGGAGCAGGGCGCCGCGAACTACGCGCCCACCGTGCTGAACAACCCGCTCTCCGGGTCGCGTCATGTACGGCTGGTCGATGTCGGCACGCCGAGCCCGGGAGCCGACCGGCCGGCCCCGACGAACGGCTTCCTGTCGCTGCAGGGCGGCGCCGACGGCACCCCCACCGCCACTCATTTCATCGGCGATCCCTCGGCCCGCACCGGCTTCTTCGCGTTCGACCCGTTCGACGTCCAGCTGGTCTGCTGCGAGCGCACCGACACCGCGATCGCCCAGGCGGCCCTCGCCTACTGCGCCGGCCGGGGCGACGCCATGTTCGTCGGCTCCGTCCCGGAGGGCTTCGTGGACGCCGGGCAGGCCGTCGCGTACGGGCAGGCCTTGCAGACGAGGAAGGCGTACGGAGCGCTGTACGGGCCGTGGATCGTCGTGCCCGATCCGATCGGGACCGGGACCGGTCCGCAGATCACGCTCCCGCCGGTCGGGCACGTGCTGGGAGTCTGCGCGCGGATCGAGGCGACCCGCGGGATCTGGAAGGCACCGGCCGGCGACGAGGCCAATCTGCTCGGCGTGCTGGACGTGGAGACCCGCATCTCCGACGCCGACCACACGGACCTCGTGGTCAACGGCGGTGTCAACGGCATCCGGCCGGTGCCGCGGGCCGGGATCGTGGTGGACGCCTCCCGGACGCTCAGCTCCGACCCGCGCTGGCGCTACGTCAATGTGCGGCTGCTGTTCAACTTCGTCGAGAGCAGCCTTCGTACCGGACTGCGCTGGGCACGGCAGGAGCCCAACCGCGAATCGCTGTGGAGCGCCGTCGAGTTCGGCACCGTGACCCCGTTCCTGATGGGGCTGTGGCGCCGGGGCGCGTTCGGCACCGGCAGCCCCGAACAGACCTTCAAGGTCACCGTCGACGCCACCAACAACCCGCCGGACCAGGTGCAGCAGGGCCTGCTGCAGGTCCAGGTGCTGTTCTACCCGTCCCGCCCGGCCGAGACGATCGTGATCGTCGTCGGCCAGCAGGCGAGCGGTGCCACGACCAGTGAGGTCTGAGCCCACCGGACGGTTCCACCGGACGGGTCACACCGGACGGTCACAGCGGACAGGTCACGGCGGACGGTCCCGCCGGACGGTTCCACCAGAGGGAAAGCGAGGAGCGGTCATGCCCAGGGTCAACGACTTCGACGAGGGTTATCGGGCCAATGAGTTCGTCCTCGTCATCGAGGGCGTGGAGAGTCCCAGCGTGAGCAAGGTGTCCGGGCTCAGCGAGGGGGAGCTGGACACGATCGAGCAACCGGACGGCGGCAGCGGTCACGTGTACAAACTGGCCGCCGCGAAGATGAAGTTCGAGCCGCTGACCATCGAGCGGCGGGTCGACGGCAGCGCCGACGACAAGCGGTTCCTGGACTGGTTCCAGCAGACGTTCCGCCTCAACGCCCCACGGCAGGGCGGCTCTTCGGTGCGCAAGAACGGCATGATCGTCAAGCGTCACTTCGGGGATGTCGTCCTGCAGTTCGCCTTCTACGGCGCATGGGTCAAGTCGTCCAAGTTCACCGACCTCGAAGCCGGGTCGACGAACCTCTTCCTGCAGACCATCGTGCTGGAGCACGAGGGTCTGGAACGCGTCTCCTAGGAGCCCCCCGATGACCCTCACCGATACCGCGCCCGGCCGGGCCGGCGCCCGCGAACTCGACGTCACCCTCCCGATCGGCTACGTCGACCACGACGGACAGACGCACCGGCAGGTGACGCTGCGCAAGATGACCGGCCGCGAGGAGGCGCTCCTCGCCGACCCGGCGAACCAGCGCAACGGCGGCCGGCTGGTCACCGCGCTGCTGCACAGCTGTGTCGTGCGGCTCGGCGACCTGCAGCAGGTACGCCGCGGTGACATCGACGCCATGTACTCGCTGGACCGCAACTTCCTGCTGATCCGGCTGCGCAGCTTCACGTTCGGGCCGGAGCTGAAGGCCGGTTACACCTGCCCGTCCTGCGGCGACCGTTTCGAGCAGACCGAGGATCTGGACACACTGCCGGTGCGCCCGCTCGCCGACGGGGAGACGCCGCAGGACGTGGTGGTCGAACTCCTCGACGGGTACGTCGACCGTGACGGGTCGGTGCACACCGCGATGACGCTGCGGCCGGCGCGCGGCGACGACGAAGCGGCGGCGGCGCCCCAGCTGCGCAAGAACGCGTCGCTGGGCAAGAACGCGCTGCTGGCCCGCTGCCTGCGGTCCCTCGGCGACCTGCCGCAGCACCGGCTGGAGGCGCTCGGCCCGAAGATCCTGGCCGATCTCACCCTGACCGACCGCCGGCTGATCGACCGGGCCTTCAACGACGGCGCGCCGGGCATCGACCTGATCCGCGAGCTGGACTGCCCGGCCTGCGGGCACGAGATGCGGGCCACCTTGGACATGACGAATTTTTTAGTTCTGGAGTGAGTCTCGACCAGCTCCGCCGGGAGGTCTTCTTTCTCGGCTACCACCTGCACTGGCCCTACGGCGAGCTGATGGACATGGCCGCCGGGGACCGGCGCGAGTTCGTGGATCTGCTGGTCGAGCAGATCCAGCGGGAGAACGCCCAGGTCGAGGCGGCCCGCGACCGGAACTGACCGGCTGACCGGCCGACCCGCACCGACCGACTGACCCGCACTGACCGGTTGACCGGAACCGACCGGGCCGACCCGCGCCGGCCAGCCGACCCGCATGGACCAACTGACTTGCGATGACCACCCGACCCGCACCGACCGGGTCGGACAGCCGACGGAGGGAGGGCCGACACGATGCCGGTGATCATGCTGCTGCGCGGGCTGACCCGCTCGCTGTGCGCGACGGTCCGCACCCTGACGCCGTGGCTGGAGATCGTCGACCACGAGTCGGTGGTCGTGGAGCGCGCCCACGCCGCGTTCCTGGTGCACTGGTGGGGGTTCGAGACCCCTCTCACCCGGCTGAACCTGAACGGGTACATCGTCAACATCGGTCAGTTGGAGGAGCAGTTCGCGGCCGCCCAGCGCTCGGTTCCGGTGAGCCAGGGCGGCCCGAACGCCACGGGGTCCCTGCTCGGGCTCGCCGGGAAGATCGTCGGCATGGCGCTCGACCCGCTCTACGCCGTGGCCGGAATCTATCTGGTGACGAGGCTCACCCACTTCAGCTGGAAGACGCTGATCCTCGCGGTGGTGTGGAGACTGGCCCCGTTCGCGCTCGCCGTCGGCATGGTGGTCGCGCCGGTCGGCACCGGCGTCCTCGTGGGTGGCGGACTGGCTGCCGCGGGCTTCGGCTACGGCCTGCTGGTGGCGCTCGGCGACCGCCGCGAAGTACGCGCCGCCTACGAGCTGTTCGGGTCGCTGACCCGGCTGTTCATCGCCGTGCGGGACGTGATCGGCCAGGTGCTCGGCGACCGGATGCGCAACCCGCTCACGGCGGGTCTGGTCATCGTCGGGGCACGGCTCGGGCGGCTGTTCGGCCAGGTGCTCGGCGCCATGGCGTTCCTGGTCGTCAGGGTGGCTCCGGCGCTCGCACCGGTCGCCGCGCTGATGAACGGCCTCGCCTCGCTCGCCGGCGGGGCGGCCACCGCGATCGGCGAGGTGGCCGCCGACGCGACGTCCCGTGTCGACGGGGCGCTCTCCCTCGACCGCCTCCTCACCCGGGTGACCGGCGTGCTGCGGACGCAGCTCACCGCGGCGGGCGCCGCGTTCGGGGACGGTCTCCGTGTCCTGGAGTCCGCGCTTTCGACGGTGGGCGGCAAGCTGACGGTGGGCATGTTGCCCACCGAACTCGGCACGTTCGTCGGAGACTTGATCACCGGCCATCCGACCGTCCGGGTCGTCACCGGGCTGCGTACCGAGGCGGACGTCTTCCTGGCCGCCCTGGATGCCGCACCGAAGAAAGCCAAGAAAACGCCGTCCGAGCCGAGCCGGCTCGCACCGCTGATCGCCGCGCTGCCTGAGCTGCCGTCCGTCAAATTCCCGCCCCTGCCGTCGCTGCCGTCGCTGTCCTCGCTGCCCGATGTGACGGTGCCGCCCCCCGCGCCTGTCGCCGAACCGCCGTTCGTGGTGCGGGTCCCGGCCGTCCGGGTTCCGGCCGTGACCGGACTGGCCGTGCCGGAGCTGCCGCGCTTCCTGAGCGCGCCGGTCGACCTCACCCCGCTGAAGGCGATCGTCGACCACCTGCTGCCGGCCGCGTTGGCGGGCCCGGTGCGGGAGAAGGTGGACCGGCTGCTCTCCGGCTTCCCGGTCGCCGAGCTCCCGGAGAGCGACGTGCTCCGGCCGGTGGTGCGCACGCTGCGACTGCGGGTGCCCGGCGCCGACCCGGACGATGTGCGCCGCTTCCAGGACGGGCTCCTGGCGCGGCTTCGGAAACAGCCTTACCTGACCGGCGCGGGCGGGTGATGACGATGCCGATCGACTTCGCCACGGCCGCGGCCCGGTTCGCCGGGGCCTTCGCCGCCCAGGAGCACGCCATGCGCGTGGCGCGGCGCGCCGTGCGACCGGTACTGGAGCGCCGGCTGCTGGCCGGGCGGCAGGCGGACCGGGCCACCGCGCGCTTCCCGGCGCTGCGGTTCGTCGACGGCGCGGTGACCCTGCGCGTCGCACCGGCGCAGCGCCGTGCGCTCACCCGGACCGCGCCCGTGCCGACCCCGGCCGACGCCGGGCTCGCGTTCCTCGCCGGTCTGACCCGGCCGCTGCGGCTCGACGACGCGGACGCGATACCCGACCTGCTGAGCCAACTCCTCGCGCTGTCAGCCGCGTTGGACGCGTCGGCGTCCACCGCGGCGCCGCGGCCGGCCATGTTCGACAGCTCGGACCTCGTCGGAGTCGCGGTGCTGGCCTTCCGGGCCCTCTCGGAGGCAGGCGTCAAGGGCGGTGAGCTCGAACGGTTCACCGACCGGATCCGGCCCTTCGTGCCGGTGCCCCGGGCCGAGACGACACCGCCGTCCCCGCCGTCGGTGTCCGCGACCGGGTCGCTGGAGGGGATCGCGGCGGGCATCGCCACCGGGATCGCGGTCGTCGTGCTGCTGCCCGCCGTGGCCGAGTCGCTGCTGGGCGCACTCGGCACAGTGGTCCGGCGCACCCTCCAGCAGCAGTTCCAGGCAGTGCTGGAGCTGCGGCGCGACGCGCTGAGCACCGCGTACGCCCGATTCGCCGGTCTGATCGGCACGGCGACGCGACTGACCCGCGGGATCGCCGGACTGCTCGGCGCGCACCTGGACTTCACGGTGCGCCTCCTGCTGGCGTTCGGCACCGCCCTCGGTACCCGGATCCGTGACTTCGTCGGCGCGCTCGGCTACGCGCTGCGTGGCGTGGTCCGGCTCATGCGGGTGGCGCTGTTCGTCATCACCACCGCGTTCGACTTCAACCTGGCCCGGCTGATCCCGTGGATCGGCGGCACGTTCGTGCCGAACGTGGCCGCCTTCTCGCTCGACGACCTCCTGGACAAGCCCGGAACCGGACTCAACCGGAACCTGTACGACGCTCTCTCGGACGTTCTGGACTGGATCCGGAAACGGGTGCGCCGCAGCCCGCTGGTGCTGTGGCCGTACGCGCGCCGGCAGCTCCGCCGCGCCCGCCGGCTCCTGGACGCGCTGTTCGACACCCACGGCCCGGGGCATGTGCTCCTGCCCGCGTTCCCCGAGGGCCCGCCTCTCGCCTTCCACTCGGACTTCCCGCGCCTGGTCGACCCGGCGCTCGGTCCGGCCCTGGCCGGCGCGGTCGGTGCGCTGGGCGACGGGCTGCGCACCGCCGTCCGGGGAGCGCTCACCAGCACCGCCACCGGCCTGGGCGGGTTCGCCGACGCGAGCGTCGCCGCTCAGCGCGACGCGAGCCGGCTCCCGGGCCTGGACCGGATCGGCGACCGGTCCGTCGCGCTCGCCGACCGGGTGTTCGGCGACGAGATCCGGCGGCAGAGCGCGGCCCCGCCACCGGACCAGCTCGCGCGGGCGTTCGAGTCGTGGTTGGCGAGCGGCGGATTCGTGGTGGTCGGCGCGGTCATCGACGGGTACGTCGGCGGGCTGGTCGACCGTGCGGGCGAGCCGCTCCCCACGTCGCCGAGGATCCTGCGCCGGGCCGCGCTCGGGCGGGTCGTCCTGCCCCGGCTGACCCTGCGCGTCCGCGCCGGCAGCGACCTCGACGAGGACCTCGCCGACACGGTGGCAGCAGCGTTCGCCGGCGCCGTCCGGGACGCCTTCCGCACGGGCGAGCGGCGGCTGCGCATCCTCACCGAGGGGGTGCGGGTCTGACATGGACGAGACCGAGGAACTCATCACCCAGCTCGGACTGCTGCTCACCCAGACCCGGTTCGGGCGCCGCGCCCTGGAGGACATCGAGCGCGCCACGTCGACCTACGGCACGTTCGCGTTCACGTCCGTCATCACCGCCGGACCGAACTTCGGCGCGCCGCCGATGTACGAGGGCGCCCTCAAGGTCTACGTGGTCAACATCAACGACCTGGCGCCGGGCGGCGGGTTCGGCGACTTCCTCTCCGGGCTGCTGGGCGGTCTCGGCGGGTTCGTCGGCAACCTGATCGGCGGCGCCGCCGGCGGCGCCGTCTCGCAGTTCCGGCTGGTCGGGTCGCTCGGCGACCTCGCGTCGCTCGCCGAGCACGTCGAGCACATCCTCACCATGCTCGGCGTATCCGCGGTCACGCCCGCAGCCGCACCCGCAGCCGAGGCCACGGCTCCCACTGCCCCGGGAGCCGGCCTGATCGCCCAGCTGGAGAGCATCAAAGGCGCGGTCGACACACTCACCAAGCTGTTCCAGGCCGCCGGCAACCCGCCCGTCGGAGCACAGCCGGCGGCCGCCCAACTGGGCAGTGCCACCGCACTGCTGAACGCCGTCGCGAAGGTCGTGGACGGCCTCGTCCTCGCGCTGCCCATCGCCGTCGGCTCGCTCGCGGTGCTGATCAGCCGGCTCGGCGACATCCGGCAGGGGATCGCCGAGACACTCCGCTTCGGGCTGCGGGTCACCTTGCTCCTGCGCGGCGCGCTCCTTGTGCTCGCGCTGGACACGGTGGCCGTCGTGGCCCGGGTCGGAGCCTCCGTCGTAGGCGTCCTGGCGTCCACCGTGGACGGGATCATCGGCGGTGTCTTCGACGGCGTGCAGCAGGCACTCCTCGCGGTGCTGCGGATCGGCGTCGTGCTCGGCGACGCCGTCAGGGCCACCGTGGACGGCCTGCTCAACTGGCTGATCCCGACGATCGACGCGGTCCTGCGCAACCTCGGCGACCTACGGGCGTTCCGGATCATCACGCATCTGGTCCGGATCCTGCCCGCGGTGCTCCCCCTGGTCTTCGAGCTGCTGACCGACACCCAGGTGTCCGACAAGCAGCAGAACGCTCTCACCGACGCGGCCAAGCTCGGCTTTCCGGCCACCTCGTCCGACGGTCCGGGCCCGGTGGCGGTCCGGCCCGCGCCGCCGAACTTCGCCGCGGCGCTGTCCGACCCGGCGTTCATCGCGGGCCTGACCGAGCCGCTCGGCAAGGTGCGCAAACTCGGCACGGACGCGGTCGACCTCGGCGCCGGACAGCTCTCGGACGGGCTGCGCACCATCGGGACCACGCTGGAGGCCGCCGCGCTGGCCGAGACCAGGCTGTCCGACGCGCGGCTCGGCCGGGCCCTGGACGACGTCAGCACCCAGTCGGCGAGGCTGGCCGACAAGCTCGTGGTCGGCGAGGCGACGACACCGCAGACCGGCCTGACAGCGGTGGCCAACGCGTACGAGGCATGGCTGACGCACGGCGGACTCGACGGCCTGCTGTCCTCGCTCACCAGCCATTTCGCGAGTCCGGCGGGCCAGAACGGGATCCCGCGCCGCGCGGTCGAGTCGGCGGACCGGACCCGGGCCACCATCCAGATCGACGAAGTGGTCGTCGACGTGGAGAGCGCCGCACCCGGACCGGTCGCGACGCCCTACGTCATCCGGACCACCACCGAACCCGATCCCTCCACCGCCCCGTCGGACGACATCGAGCAGCACGCCCGGATGTGGTTCGACTACGACCAGCGCGGCGGCGGCAGCCGGCTGCCCCTACCGATCTAGGAGTCGCCATGTCACGCACCGCCGGCTACCTCGCGAACCTCATCGCCGTCCCACCGCTGATCTTCCGTTTCCAGTTCAACCCGGAGCTGCTGTCGGAGAAGAAGAGCTTCGCCTACCGGGAGACCACCAGCCTCGGCAACTGGGCGTTCGACCAGACGGCAGCGTCCAAGGGCTTCGGCAACGTCAGCGGGATCGTCACCGACCTGAAGGAGATCGGCAGTTCGCTGGTCGGGACGAAGGCGCTGGAGGCCGACTTCGGCAAGCCGCGCTCGTTCGCGCTGGACTTCGCCCTCGACGCGCGGTCCCTGCCGGACATCCCGGCGCAGCAGAGCGGCGACGGCTCGGCGTCGGACGACGCACGGTTCGGCGGCCGGATCGAGCCCAGCCTCGCGGTGCTGCGCTCGTTCATGAATCCGGCCTGGGATCCGGTCAACGACGTACTCGCCTGGTTCAGCGGTGCCAAGACGTTCTGCCCGCCGGCCCAGCCACCCGTGTGCACGCTCAAACTCGGCGGCATCGACCTGGACTGCGTGATGACCGACCTCAACATCAAGATCACCAAGTTCAAGCCCGACCTCACGCCGGAGCGCGCCGAGGTCAGCCTGACCCTCAACGAACAGACCGCTTCGATCACCACCAGCCTCGACGTGCTCGACCGGCTGGTCGAGGTCGGCAAGTCCTACGGGCAACTGGACTTCCAGGACTGGCTGCAGGCCGTACCCGGCGCCGGCCTGGTGCAGAACATCTTCGAACTCTGAGAGGGCACCCGATCATGTCCGTGTCGATCACCTCGCGGTACCGGCAGGCCGCGGTCTACCCGGCCGTGGACGCCACCGGCAGCACGCGGGCCACCGTGGCGATCCGCAGGTACGCGCCGCCCGCCGCCGGCGGCATCAACTACGAGCACCGGGTCACCGGCGTGGAGGACATCGAGTACCTGTCCTGGCGCTACTTCGGCGACAGCCAGGTGTGGTGGCGCATCGCCGATGCCAACCCGGTGCAGTTCCCGCTCGACCTGCGACCTGGTGCCGCCCTTTCGGTACCGGCCTCGCAGGACATCGGCCAGGTCAGCCGGGACCGGGTGTCGTGAGATGACCGTAGCGATCCCGCCCCCGACGGGCAGTGACAACCGGGCCCCGTTCGCCACCGTGCAGATCGGCACCGGGCCGGGCGACCTGGCCGACGTCACCGTGCCGGTGCGCTCGGTCGCCGTGGAGGACCACGACCGGCTCACGGACGAGGCGAAGGTGGTCCTCGACGATCCCACGGGTGTGCTCGCGCACGCCCTGTTCGAGGGCCTGGTGGTGCGGCTCGCCCTGGGCCGGCAGATGCAGCACACGGCGCTGTTCGAGGGCGTCGTGGTGAGCAGCCGGGTGCTGGCCGGACCCGACGGGCAGCACATCGAACTGACCGCCCGGGACTACAGCCACCGGCTGGCGCAGACCCCGTTCGACCCGAAGACGTGGAACACCGGCGAGCCGCTCAGCGCCCTGCTCCGCAAACTGGTCACCGCGCCCGGCACCGGGATCACGGTGGGGACGATCGAACCCGTCGACGACACCGCGCCCGACGCCCGCGGCGCCGGCCGCTATGTCGCCACCTCGGTCTGGGACTTCATCCTGGACCAGGCCCGCGGCCAGGGCTGTCTCGCGTTCGTCGAACTGACCGACAACAAGGAGTCCCGGTTCTCGTTCCGGCCGATCACCGCGATCGCGGCTTCCGAGCCGATCGGCACACTGCGGTACTGCCGGGTGGGCAGCGACCTGGTCACGTTCACCTACGAACGCATCAGCTCCGGCGCGCTACCGGTCCGCTCGGCGAGCACCGTCGATCCGGACACCGGCCGACTCGTCGACCAGTCGGCGCCGGTCACCCCGCCCCGGTCTCCGCTGGCCGCACCGCAGACGGGCCGCGCCCCGGCCGCGGGGGACCGGATGCGCGCCGCGATCGAGGCACTGACCGGGAAGGCGGCCGTCGCACAGGCCCAGCTCACCACGCCGACCGAGCGGGTCGTCGGCAAGGCTGCGGGCACCGCCCAGGACGCGAAGAACCGCGTGAGCGTCGACCCGACCCGGATCGTCGGAATGAGCGGCCGGGGCAAGGCCGTCGGCAACGTGCTGCTGCGGGCGAAGGCGATGCTGCGGATCACCGGCCTCGCGCCGTGGGCCGAGGGCGTCTGGTACCTGACGAAGGTCAACCACGTGTACACCCGCGACCTGGTCGGCGACCACCAGGACTCCAGCTACTTCACCCACATCACCGCGACCCGGTGACAGGAGGCCCGACATGCTGTCCGACGAGCTGACCCGGCACACCGGCAACTACTACGGCAAGTACCGCGGGATCGTGCGGGACAACACCGACGACGGCCGGCGCGGCCGGCTCCGGGTGATCGTGCCGGACATCTTCGGACCGGAGGCGCTCGTCACCGCCGAGCCGTGCTTCCCGCACGGGCACTTCTTCGTGCCGCCCAAGGACGCCAACGTATGGGTGGAGTTCGCGGCCGGCGACACCCGGGCCCCGATCTGGGTGGGGGTCTGGTACCCGGCGGGTGCCGTCCCGCCCGAGGCCGCGGTCACACCGCCCGACCACCAGGTCATCCGGAGCACCGCCGGGCACGTCGTCGACCTCACCGACACCGGCGGCGGGGAACGGATCCTGATCCGGCACAGCGGCGGCGCCTCCGTCTCGATCGAGTCCGACGGCAGCGTGCACGTGAGCGCCGACCACATCGTGCTGGACGGGTCGAAGGTCGAGGTGGGCAGCGGCGCGAGCGAGCCGACGCTCCTCGGCAACGGCTTCAGCCAGTTGTGGACCCAACTGCTCACGCACGTCCATGGTCCGCCCGGCTCCCCGTCGCCCCAGCTCGCGCCGCTCGCCCTGCAGCCCGGTGTGCACCTGAGCCAGTCAGCCGTCGTGAAGTGAAGTGAAGGAGACCCCTATGGCCGACGCCCGCGGAGCGGCGTTCCCGTTCCGGATCGACCCGCACACCGGCGGCATCGCCTGGACCGAAGGCACCGAGAAGATCCGCGACGACCTGCGGATCCTGCTCGGCACCCGGCTCGGAGAACGGCCCATGCTGCGCGACTTCGGCACCCGGGTGCACACACTGGTCCACGAGCCGGACGACGACGTGACCGCCGACCTGCTCCGCAAGCAGGCGCACGAGGCGGTCGTGCGGTGGGAGCGGCGCGTCGTCGTCACCCGGGCCCGGCTGTCCCGTTCGGACGGCGGACTGCGGCTGCTGCTGAGCTATGTGCACAGCGACAAGCCGGTGTCCGCCGAGATGATCGTCCCCCTGGTGTAGGCGATGACGACACCGGTACCCGCGATCGACTACACCGACAAGGACTTCGCGTCCCTGCGTACGGCGATGCTCCGGCTGGCCCAGCAACGCCTGCCGGAGTGGACCGACCAGAGCCCGGCCGACCTCGGCATGCTGCTGGTCGACCTGTTCGCCTACGTCGGCGACATCACCCTCTACTACCAGGACCGCATCGCCGGCGAGCTGTTCCCGGGCACCGCCACCGAGCGGGCCGGCATCGTGGACCTGCTGCGGCTGATCGGCTACGAGCTGACCCCGGCAGCGCCCGCGATGGCCGATCTGCTGCTCACCTTCCCCCGGCCGGCCGGCGCGCGCACCGTGACCGTGCCCAGCGGTGCGCAGTTCGCCGCCCGGCCGCCGGGCGGCGCCGCGATCGAGTTCACCTACCTCGGTCCCGACCTGGACCTGGTTCTTCTCTCCGACCAACTGCGTCCGGGTACCGGCCCCGACGGCAAACCGGTGGTGCGCTACGACGGACTTCCCGTCGAGCAGAGCCGCGCGGTCGGGCCGGTGCCGATCGGTTCGTCCACCGGTGAGGCCGGCCAGTCCTTCGCGCTGCCCGACGCGTCCGTGGTCGTCCCGTCCGTGGTCGTCGAGGTCAACGAGGGCGCCGGCTGGGTGACTTGGGACCGCCGCGACAGTCTCCTCTTCGACATCGCCGCGGACGGCCGGGCGGTGTTCTCCCACCCCGAGGCGCGCTACTACCAACTGCTCTTCGACGCCGACGGGATCGGCCACGCCGTGTTCGGCGCGGGCCGGGTGCCGCCGGCGGGCCTCAACAACGTCCGCGCCTCCTACCGGGTCTGCCAGGGCACCGCGGGCAACCTCGCGGCCGGCACGGTCACCACCGCGCTCACCACGATCGACACGCTGCAGGCCGTGGTGAACGAGGCCGCGGCGGCGGGCGGCAGCGACGCCGAACGCTCCGACCACGCCGCCCGGTACGCGCCGTTCGCGTTCCGGTCGACCAACCGCGCGGTGACCGCGAGCGACTACGAGGCGCTGGCGCACAGCACGGGCACGGTGGCCAAGGTCCGGGCGCGCAGCGTCTCCTGGAACCGGATCGACCTGTTCGTCGCGCCCGCCGGAGACACCCTGGTCCCGGTCCCGGAAGCGCTGCGCAACCGGCTCGTCGGCTACTTCGAGGACAAGCGGATGGCGGGCTGTCTGGTCCGGGTGCTGGACGCGCAGCCGGTCGCCGTGGACATCGGCGTCGAACTGCTGGTCGACGAGCGGTTCGTCACGGACGCGGTGGCCGGGCAGGTGGAGGCCGCGATCACCGCACTCCTGTCGTTCTCCCGGGCCGACTTCGGCCGGCCGCTGTTCCAGAGCGAGGTGTTCGCGGCCGCCGAGTCCGTCCCGGGGGTCCTCGCGGCGACCGTGACCGGCCTTCGCCGACAGGACCGGCCCGCGCCGGACGTCGAGGCGGAACTGGCGCGGTACAACCTGCCCCCGCTCGCCGAACTGCCCGCCTTCCTGCGTGACGCGGTCTCGCTCGACGTGGCCACGGACGGGCGGATCGACATCGGCGAGTTCGAGATCGCCGTCCCCGGCGCCCTCGACGTGACCGTACGGACGACACTGCCATGAGGATCGACACGTTCACCGCGAGCGCCGACCTGATCGGCCGACGGATCTGGGTGCGCTGGGCCTTCACGCCGGACACCGGCGAGACCGTGCTCGACACGCCGCCGGTCACCGTGCGGCGCAAGACCCGCGACTTCGCGTTCCCGGACACCGGCGCGCGCTGGCTGCTCCACGACAGCGCCGCGTTCCCGCCCGCGCCGGTGCCCGGCGCGCTCACCGTGACCGATCTGCCGGACAGCGACGCGACCGTCGGCGCCCGGCGGGTCCGGGAGCGGACCGTCACCGTGACCGAGACGGCCGCCGCGGTGTCCCGGGAGGTGCTCCGGCTCGTCACCCGCACCGTCTTCGGCGCCGATCGCGCCGTGCTGCGCCTGGAACTCGACCTGCTCGACGTCGGCGGCGTCGGCGGCGGCGAGCTGGCCGCCGGCACGCCGTACTACTACGAACTGGACAGCCCGGCCCTGGGCCGGCCGATGCGGGCCGTCGCCACCCCCGGCGACGTGCACGGCGCGCACCGCACGCTGTACGAGCTGATCCCCGAGGTGTACCGGCGGCACGACACCCTCCCCCGGGTACCCGACGCCGCCACCGGCCTGCTTCCCGAGGCCGGCACCAACGGCGGACAGTTACGGCGCTTCGTCGACGTCTACGGCGCCGCCGTCGACGCGATCCGCAGCTCCGCCGACAACCTGCGCGGGCTGCGCGCCGTATCGGACGTGGACAGCCGGTTCCTGCCCCTGCTGTCGCAGTGGGTCGGCTGGGACCTGACCGCCGACGCGGACCTGGCACGGCAGCGCAACGAGATCCGCACCGCTCCGAGGCTCTACGACTCCGTCGGCACCGTCCCCGGACTGCGCAGCCTCGTCGACTTCTACACCGGCTGGTCCACCCGGGTCGCCGAGTTCTCCCAGCACGTCGCCCGAGCCGGGGTGGCCCCGCAGCGCAATGTCTTCGCCGCGGCGCGACGCGACGGGGCGTGGTGGGGTGCCGAGGAAGCGTCCGCCGTGCTCGGCTTCACCGCGCCGCACGACGTGGCGACCGGCACCGCCACCACCAACGCCGTGCTGACCGGCGCGGCCACCGGGCCGTTCGCCCTGCGCACCGGGATGACCGTCACCATCGCGCCGGACGGCGGCCTGCCGATCACCCTGACGTTCGGCCCGGCCGACTTCGCCGACCCGGGCGCCGCGACCGCCGCCGAGATCGCGGCGGTCGTGAACCGGGACATCGGCGAGTTGCGCGCGGACGGGGCCGGCGGCGCGGTACGGCTCGTGTCGCGCCTCACCGGTGAGGCGTCCCGCATCGAGGTGCGTACCGCGCCCGCGAGCCTGGTCTCGCTGGACGGCGCGGCCCGCGGCCGGCTCGCCACCGTCACCGACACGATGGGCCGGCTGTGGCTGGCGCATGCCTCCACCGTCGGCGCCGGCGGTGTCGTCCCCCGGCTGCACCTCAAGGCGTATTTCCGGGGAGCCTGGGCGGACACCCGGGTGGTCGAGCCCCAGCCGGTCGCGCCGCAGGCCGATCCGGCGCCGGTCGCACTGCCGGACGGCCGGCTCGGCCTGGCCTGGGTCGAGCACCCGGACACCGGTGCGGCGCGGCTGCGCTGGCGGCTGGGGACACCGTCCGCACCGACCCCGGCCCGGCTGCGCGGCGACGCGTCGGCCCCGTACGCGCTGACCGCCGGCACCGTGCTGACCCTCACCGGCCACGGCGCCCCCGAGCGGTTCACCGTGCGCGCGGCCGACTACGCCGATCCGTCCGCGGCCCGCGCGGACGAGGTCACCGCCGCGTTCAACGCGCAGCTCACCGGCGTCACGGCGGCCGTCGCCGGGGACGGTTCGCTGGCCCTGGCCACGACCGCGACCGGACCGGGGGTCGCCCTGCGCGCCGACCTGGCCGCATCGACGGCGGCCCGCGCCCTGGGGTTCGGCGACCGTGCGCTGACCGGGCAGGGCGGCTGGCAGCCCGACGTCGACTGGGCCGCAGCCACGGACATTCCGGCGGTACCGGCGGGCCGGCACGCCGACTGCACCGCCGTACTCGACCCGGAGGGGGCGGTACGGCTGTGCTGGGCGAGCCGGCTCGACGGGTGGCGGCTGTACCGGCTGCGGTGGGACGGCCGGGTACGGATCGCCACCGCGACCGGCGTGCGGGTACTGGCCGGGGACGGCGCGGTCACCCCGCTCACCGGGCTGCCGTCGGCGGACGTGCGGGGCGTAGTGGTCGACGCCGACGGGTCGAGCTGGTTCGCCACCGGCGCCGGTGGCGCCGTACGCCGGCCGGACGGGACGAGCACCGTGTTCACGCCGGGCACCACCGCCGGAAGTCTCTCCACCACCGATGTGCGGACCGTGGCCGTGGACGCGTCCGGCACGGTGTGGTTCGGCCACGGCGCGGGGGCCGCCGCGCTCTCGGCGGGCGGCTCGTGGCAGGCGATCACCGCGACGACGGGCGGTCTCGCGAGCAACGACGTGCGGCACATCGCCGCCGACATCACCGGCGCGGTGTGGTTCGCCACCGGCGCGGGGCTGTCCCGGCTCGACCCTGCGGGCACCTGGACCACGTTCCTGGCCGGAACGGAGGTGCGGCACGCGGCCCCGGCCCAGGACGGTTCGCTGTGGATCGCGCTGGCGCACGGCGTCGCGCGCGTCGGCGCCGACGCGTCGGTGCGCACGGTGGACCTCGGCGCCGCCGCCGACGTCCGGCAGGTCGCACCGGCACCCCCGGCGCCGAACCCGCGGCCGCAGGCGGACGACGCGGGGCCGGTGTGGGCCGCGACCGCCGCCGGGCCGGTCGAGATCCGGTCGGTACGCGACATCCGGGTGCACACGCCCGCCGAAGGTCTGCCCAGCGGTGACTGCCGGGCCGTCCTCGTCGACCAGGGCACCGTCTGGGCGGGTACCGCCGCCGGTCTGTCCTTCCTGGACGGCTCCGGATCGTGGCGGACCGTGTCCGGACTCGCCACCCCGGTCCGGGCGTTGAGCGGTTCCTGGTCCGCTCCGGGCCGGTTCGCCCCCGGTGGCCCCGGCGAGCGCGACCCGCACCTGACCGGCGACGGGAACCGGCTGTGGCTGGCGTCGGCCGTCCGGCACGCCTACGCGGACCCGGACGACCGGTGGCAGATCGTCGTACGGCACCTCGACTTCCCGTCCGTCGCCTGGTCGGCGCCGACCGCCGTCACCGCCGTCACCGGCGTCAGCGGCACCGACCGGGAACCGGCGCTCGCCCCGCTGCCGGCCGGCGCCGCCCGTGTCCACTTCCGCTCCGACCGGGGCGGCGGCCCGCGCCTGTGGTCCGCCGATCTGGACGCCACCGGGGGCCCGTCGGCGCCCACCGTGGTCAGCAGCGGGCCGTCCTCGGACACGAACCCGGCGCCGGTCACGCTCGCGGACGGCACGACCTGGCTGTTGTTCCGCAGCGACCGCAACGTCGGTCTCGGCCGGCTCGGCGGCGGCGTGCCCGGCCCCGGGCCCGACCAGTCCAGCCGGCGCGCGCCGGAGGAGGCGTCCGTCCGCCGGTTCGCCGGCTCCGTCACCGCGACCCCCGCCGACCTCGACCGCAACCGCGGCACCCGGCAGTTCGGCGACCTGCTCGACTACACGCCGCAGCGGCCGGACGGCGCCGCCCTCGCCGCCGACGAGGTCTACACGCCGTCCACGATCGGGCTCTACGTGGAACGCGGGCCCACCGGCCGACCGCTCGTGCAGCGCGACGCCGACCGCCTGCGACAGCTCCTCGAGCGGTTCCTGCCGGTCAACCTGCGGGCCGTCGTCGTGCTCGGCTCGGGCCCGCTGGAGGAGTTGCTCTTCCCGGCCGGGCACGAGCTCGCCGACGCGTTCAGCGACGACTACCCGATCGCCGAGGTGCTGCGGATCGCAGAGGAGACCGCGGTCGCCCTGCCCGGCTGGCAGGTGTTCCTGTCCACCGACGGTACGAGCATCACCGTCGACCCCACCAAGCCCACCACCCTGCGCCGACGCAGCTGGTGGCCACCGTTCCGCTAGGAGGAGCGCACATGTCCGCAAGGGAGTACCCGGCCGGTCAGCTGCACGGTCAGTACCGCGACGTCCTGTACGACGCCGGGGGCCGGGTGGTGTGGGACCACGGCTGGCGGTCCAACACGATCGTCGGGGACTGCCGCCGGCTGCTGGCCACCATGCTGCGCGGCACACCCGGGTCGACCGGGCTGCTCGGCCTGCGGGTCGGTGCCGGGCTGAGCCAGTGGGACGGCACCGGTCCGCCACCGCCCACCGTCGCGCAGACCGCGCTGGTCGACCCGCACCCGCACACCGTGGCCGCGGCGGACCTGCGGATGGACTTCCTCGACTCGGCTGCCGTGTCCGCCGCGCCCACCAACCGGCTTCAGATCCAGGCGACCCTCGGGCCCAGCGTGCCGAACTGGCCGGACGCGAACCACGTCAGCGGCAATCTGCGCGAGTTCGGCCTGATCGCGAGCCTGGACGGGACCACCGTGCTCGTCAACTACGTCACCCACCCCGTCATCGCCAAGGATCCCGCGAGCACGTTGCAGCGGACCGTCTGGCTGACGTTCTGAAGCGGAGAACCCATGGCCTCGATGACCTCCAGCACGTTCCACCCGCTGCTGCGGTATGTGAACGTGCGGCTGCAGCAGGGCGTTCCGATCGTCGACTCGGACCTCAACGAGCTGGACGACGTCCGCAAGTTCGAGCTCAGGGCGTTCCTCAAGTGGTACGTCGGCGACGGCGTGCCCGAGGGCACCAACGGCTTCCAGATCACCGGTGGTCTGAGCAACGACTTCACCATCGGCGCCGGCGCGCCGGCCGGCGGCGGCAGCAGCGAGCTGGACACCGCGCTCGCCCACACCGGCCGGATCATCGTCGACGGCCTGGATGTAATGATCACGACCGATCTGGCGTTCTCGGCCCAGCCGCTGCACGCGTCGAAGTCCGGCGCCGCGGCCCTCGCGGCGAAGCTGGGCGTACCCGTCGTGGCGGCCCTCACCACTCCGGGCACGGCCACGACGCTGGTCGCCTACCTGGACGTATGGGAGCACCTGGTCACTCCCGACGACGATCCGAACCTGATCCTGCCCGCGCTCGGTGTCGAGTCGTGCGCCCGGATCAAACGCGAGTGGGCGGTGCGCGTGGGTGCCGCGGTGCCCGCACCCGGGTCCTCGGACTTCCTGGCCGGGCACTCCTACACAGCGCTCGCCGGACTCAACCGCCCGGCCGCCACCGCCCTCATCGCGCCGTCGAACATCGTGGACAAGCGCCAGCGGCGGCTGCTGCTGCCGCCGGCACACCTGATCGCCGACACCGTGGGCGTCGATCCGTTCGACTACCGCGGCGGTGCCAACCGGCCGCTGATCAGCCTGCGCACCGCGATCAACGCGCTGCTGGCCGGCCAGCTGCCCACCACGGGGGAGGTCGCCGTCGCCAACGGTCCGGGCGCCGACCTGCTCGGCAAGGCGGTGTTCCTGGACAACGCGAACGGTCTGGTGATCGTGTGGCAGTCCGGCCAGTCGGGCACCAGCCAGGTGGCCCTGGCCCGGATCGACCTGACCAATCCGAGCCTCACGAGTGTCCCGGCGACGCCGTTGACCAGCGGCGGCGTGCACGCGGCACCGGCGGCGCTGATGCTGCCCAACGGGGACTTCCTGGTCGCCTACCAGACCGCGGCGACCGAGGACCCGAACGCCGACCTGAAGCTGAAGCGGGGGCCGCTGGCCTCCCTCGCCGGGGCGGGCGAGGTGACGATCGCCGCCACCGCCAACGTCGCCGACCAGCGGACGCAGGCAGTCCTGGCGGGCGACTTCGTGGTCTTCGTCTTCGACCAGTCGGGCAGCAGCACCGACAAGTGGTCCTACCTCCGCTACAAGCACACCGACAACTCCTTCCCGGACACCGCGCCGGTGCAGCTGGCGACGAACTCCGGCGGCCGGGCGGTGCACACGGCGTCGGCCGGGAACGTGGTGTTCATCGCCTTCCACGACGGCACCAAGCTCACCGCGGTGCTGCTGAACCCGGTCACCAACACCGTCAGCAGCAGCACGCAGCAGACCGGGCAGGCGACCGACATCCACGTCCTGGCGCTCAGCGCCACGTCGGCGTTGGTGTTCTACAACAGCGGCAGCGGGCTGTCCGTGCTCACGTTCAGCGGGACCACCTGGAGCGGTCCGGCCGCCATCTCCGGCACCGACGCCAACGACAGTCAGCCGGCCGCGGTCCAGGACACCGACGGCACCATCTGGCTGCTGTCCACCCGGAGGTTCTCCGACAACACCAACCACGTCGTCGTACGCCGACGCAACGCGGCCAGCGGGGACTGGACCGCGCCGCAGCGGCTGGCCCCGAGCACGGGCAACGACGGTTTCCCGGCCGCGGTCCCCGTCCCGGGCCAGGGCATCTGGGCCGTCTGGGCGAACGACCGCAACGGCTCCACCAACACCGACCTGTTCGCACGGCGGGTCGTCACCGCCATCTGAGAAGGGTGTTCCATGCCACAGCCACGCATCACCAAGTCCACCGTTCCGGCCACCAACTCCTATACGGTCAGCGACGCGAAAGCCTTCGTGCTGCACTTCCACCAGGACATCGGCGCCGGGGTCACCAAGGCCGTCAACATCACCTACGGTGTGGCCGCCGGCGACCCGATCCTCGAACTCACACTCACCGGCAACGCTCCGATCAACCTGCTGACCGTTCCGCCGGGCCAGGAGGTGACGGTCGGCGACTTCACCGTGGGGGTCACGGTCAGCCCGCCGGACACCGACACCAACACCGTCCTGGTCAACTGCCGGATCACCAACCAGACCCTCGGCTCCCTCGGCTCCCCGTGGACCCTGCGCGGCACCCGGACCGCGCCGAACCACTGGGACATCCGGTTCTCCGACACCAGCGCGCTGGTCGACTACGTGATCTGCGACCCGCGCGCGGTCGTCCACGACCCGGGGACGGTGCTGGAACAGAACCACATCACGCTGGTGGCCGACGACGCGACGGGCCCGGCCACCGAGCCGACCGTGCTCGGCAGCCTGCCGCCGGACACGTTCACACCGAGCTACCTCTGGCACCATGACGCCGACCTCGCGATCCTCCCGATGGACGAGACCACCGACACCCCGACGCTCGACGTGACGCTTCCCGGCGTGTACGCGACGATCGAAGCCCCGCTGACGCTCACCACCTCGTTCGGCACCGACGGTTTCCTCACCAACGTGAGCGAGGCCAGACAGCTGACGATCAGCCACCGGCCGCAGGACATCGTGCTGGTGCTGGACCGCTCCGGCAGCATGGCCTCCGAGGACAAGTGGACCAACGCGGTCATCGCCACCCGGGCCCTCGTCCACCTCATCGCCGAAGCCCGCGCGGGGGTCAACGACCAGGACCGGATCGGCATCGTCACGTTCACCGACCCGGGCGGCTGGCACGAGCTGCCGATCTCCGACGAGGTCGAGATCGCGATGCCGCTGACGGGGCTGAAGGAGGCGCGTGAGGCCATCAACACGCTCGACCTGGGTCAGCCGGCCGACAACACCAACATCGGCGACGGCCTGTTCGCCGCCCTCGACATGCTCGACAGGGCCGGCCCGATCGGCGACCGGCGTTTCACCCTGGTCTGTATGACCGACGGGCTCCACAACGCGGGCCATTACTACATCGGCAACACGGTCCCGGACAACGCGCCGCCCGGGGCGGTGGAGGCGCTCACCAGCGTCACCGGTGCCAAGAAGCTGATCCTGGCCGGCGCGCGCATGTACGTCATCGGCCTCGGTTCGACCATCGACGTCCCGCTGCTCAAAGAACTCACCGACACCGGATTCACCCAGGTCCTCGACCCGGCCCATCTGCCCGGGGTGTTCACCGACATGCTGCACTTCTCCCAGGAGGTCAACCGGCCCAGCCCGAGCACGAACGCGCCCGACCCCATCCCCACCGAGGCCGACCGGGTCTACGTCAGGACCACGGACGCCGACCGCGTCGTCCTCTCGGTGATCACCCCGCCGACGGAAGGCACCATCGCGCTCGACCTGTGGAACGGCGCCACATTCGTCCCGCCGTTCTCGGTGCCCGAAGCCAACGTGTCGGAGACCGACCAGGCCCTTTCGGTCGGTGCGTCGAACAAGCTGCCCGAGGGGGAGGTCATCTGGCGGGTGAGCCTGCTGGACAACGACACGAAGGATCCGAAGCCGCTGACGCAGGACCAGGTGCTGCTCTACGAGGACCTGCACCTCAAGGCCGAGCTGACGCTGGACCAGCAGACGTATCTGACCGGCGACGACATGGTCCTGACGGTCCGCATCCGCCGTGACTCGGCACCGGTCCTCGGCGCCGTCGTCCGTGCCGAACTCGACGCCCCCGCCGTAGGACTGGGCGAGGCGCTGTCGGCGGCCGCACTGTCGGCGACCCCGCCGTCGGCGGCCGCGGCACCGGCGAACCCGGGCGGCAGGGACGTACCGCCGCCGGCCGAGCAGCGCATCATCGACGTGATGCGCCACAACGGCTGGTCCCGGTGGCCGCGCCACCAGGCGCCGGGTCTGTTCGCCGACGGTACCGACATCCTGCACGACAAGGCCGGCACCGGTGACTACAGCAACACGTTCAGCCGGGTGTTCAAGGCCGGCACGTACGGCTGGAAGGTCTTCGCCGACGGTCAGGACCCCGAGGGGAACGTGTTCGACCGCCAGCTCACCGTCTCCACGGTGGCCGCCGTGAAGGTCGACGCCCGCACCACCAGGGTCAAGACCGAACGCATACCCCACCACCCGAGCGGGCTGCGGGCGACGAGGATCACCGTCACGCCGCAGGACGTGCGGCACGAGCGGCTGGGCCCCGGTCACGACGACGCCGTCGTCTTCGCCCTGAAGGACGGCATGTTCGAGGAGATCTTCAACCACCAGCCCGCGCCGGTGTTCACCGACGGGACCTATCAGCGGGTCGTCCTGTTCAAGGCCAACCAGCATCCGGTCGTCTCGGTCCGTGCCGCGGGCACGTTGCTCAAGCCGATCGACGCCACAGGCTGACACTCCGGCGGCCACGCGGCCCGGATCTCCGTTCCGGGCGCGTGGCCGAGGGCCGCCCCGTGATCAGGCCCGTGTGATCAGGCCTGTGCCATTCCCGTCTTCACCCCGGCGCCGCACAGCGGCACCACGGCCTCCCGTCGGCCCAGCGCGCCCTCGCGGACCGCCGCCCAGCAGGCCACCCCCGTGGATTCCACGTACAGCCCGCGTCCCGCGAGATCCGTCTGCGCGTGGCGGATCTGGTCCTCCGTCACGGTCAGGAAGGTGCCCCCGGAGGCGCGTACCGCGCGCAGGATCTGGCGGGCCCGGAGCGGGTGCGGGATCGCGATGCCCTCGGCGAACGTGGGCGCCATGGGGGTGACGCCGACGAGATCGTCGGCCCCCTCGGACCAGGCACGGGCCAGCGGGGCGACCGCGGCGGACTGGACGGCGTACAGGGCGGGCCTGCGGTCGATCAGTCCCGCCGCGTGCAGTTCGGCCACGGCGAGGGCGGCGCCGAGGAGCAGCGTGCCGTTGCCGACCGGCACCACGACGACGTCGGGCAGGCGTCCGCCGAGGTCCTCCCAGAGTTCGTGGACGTACGTCTTCGTGCCGTGCAGGAAGTACGGGTTGAAGACGTGCGAGGCGTAGAACACGCCGTCCTCCTCGGCCGCCTCGCGCGCCGCGCGCGCCGTCGCCTCACGGTCGCCCTCGACCACGCGCAGCCGCGCCCCGTGCGCCTCGATCTGCTCCAGTTTCTTCGCGGAGGTGCCCTCGGGGACGTACACGGTGCAGGGCAGTCCGGCCCGCGCGCAGTACGCGGCGACCGCCGTGCCCGCGTTGCCGCTGCTGTCCGCGAGCACCTGACGGGGCCCGAGCCGCAGCGCCAGCTCGGCCAGCAGCACGGCCCCGCGATCCTTGAACGACAGGGTCGGCATCAGGAAGTCGAGCTTGGCCGAGACGCCCTCGCGGAGGGGGACCAGCGGAGTGCGCCCCTCGCCCAGGCTGACCGTGGGCGCGGCCAGCGGCAGGCACTCCGCGTACCGCCACAGCGAGTTCACCCGTCCGGCGAGGGACGTGAGGGGGGCCGGTGTCGGCGCGAAGTCCAGATCGAGCGGACCACGGCAGACCGGGCAGCACCAGGCGAGCGAGCCGGCGGGGACACGGGTGCCGTCCGTCGGGCAGAAGCAGTCCGGCAGTGGAGTCATAGGCGCAGGTTAGACGCGCCGGGGAGTGACGGAGCGTCACGAGCGGACGCCCGCTGTCATGGCCCCGCCGTGTCGCGCTTACGATGCGCGCAGCCATTCGGCAGTCGTTCACACGTTCCACCGCAGGTGGATGAGGAGCAAGGGAACTCGTGGCCATACCCCCGCCGCCCGGCCCACAGCAGCCCGAGGGGCAGTACCCGCCGCCGGGGACACCGCCGGGCGCCCCGGGGACACCGCCCGGCGCTCCGGGGGCACCCGGCGCCTACCCGTCCCCGTATCCGCACGCTCCGTACCCCCAGGGCCCCCAGGCCCCCCATCAACAAGGCCCCTTCCCTCAAGGGGCGTACCAGCAGTCCCCGTACGCGGGTCCGTACCAGCCCTGGGGTCAGGGCTACTCCCCGTACAACCGTCCCGTGCCCTTCAACGGGTTCGCGATCGCGGCGCTGGTTCTCGGCATCCTCTGCTTCCTGCCCGCCGTCGGGCTGGTGCTGGGGATCGTGGCGCTCGTCCAGATCAAGAGGCGCGGCGAGCGCGGCAAGGGGATGGCGGTGGGCGGCATGGTGATGTCGTCGATCGGTGTCGTGCTGCTCGCGCTCATGGTCGCCACCGGGGGAGCGGGCGACTTCTGGGACGGTGTCGAGGAAGGGGCGGGCGGCAGCGGCAGCACGTTCTCCCTGCACAAGGGCGAGTGCTTCAACGCGCAGGGCGACACCCTGGAGGGCCTCGCCTACGACGTCGACACGGTGCCGTGCGCCGGGAAGCACGACGCCGAGGTGTTCGCCGAGGCGACCGCGCGCGGCGACTCCTACCCCGGCGACTCCGCGGTCTCCGCCGAGGCCGACGACAAGTGCTACGCGCTCGCGGACACGTACGCGATGGACGCCTGGGCCGTTCCGGACGACGTCGACATCTACTACTTCACGCCGACCCGGCAGAGCTGGCACCTGGGCGACCGCGAGATCACCTGCATGTTCGGGAACACCGACGAGCAGGGCACGCTGACCGGTTCGCTGCGCAAGGACGCCACGACGCTCGACGCGGACCAGCTCGCCTATCTGAAGGCCGCGCGGATCCTCAACAGGGCGATGGACTCGGCTCCCGAGAAGGCGTACGTCGAGGACGACCTGCCGGGCCACAGGAAGTGGGCGACCAGGGTCTCGGGGGCGCTCGCGGAGCAGGCGGGCCTGCTCCGCGGCCACACGTTCGCGCCGGCCGCGAGCGAGCTCGTCGCGGCCCTGGTCAAGGACCTCGACCGGTCCCGGAAGGAATGGGCGAAGGCCGCGGACGCGCCGGACGCGGACACCTTCTACGCGCACTACGAGAAGGGCGTGAAACTCATCGACGCCGACAAGACGGTCACCACCCGCAAGGCTCTGGGGCTCGCCACGACCCCGCCGAAGTACGACGAGGGCGGTGGCGGCGGTAGCGGTGGCGAAGGCGGCGGCGGAATGGAGGTGTGACGGCGGCCACAGTGGGGAGAAAGCGCCTGCGTAATGCCCTCAAGAGGCTTGCGTCATCACATCGAGTGATTCTCTGGCCTTTGCTTGCATGGCACAACCCACGGTTGCCACGCTGTTGCTGTCTGTACAACCTGATGGGAGCGGCCAAGTGACTTTCGGTGAGCAGCCGGCGTACTTGCGTGTCGCGGGTGATCTCCGCAAGAAGATCGTCGACGGCTCGCTGCCACCACACACCCGACTCCCCTCGCAGGCCAGAATCCGTGAGGAGTACGGAGTTTCGGACACGGTGGCCCTGGAGGCGCGCAAGGTGCTCATGGCCGAGGGGCTGGTCGAGGGCCGCTCCGGTTCCGGCACCTACGTACGGGAGCGGCCGGTGCCTCGCCGTGTGGCCCGCTCCGGATACCGGCCGGACAGCGGCGCCACCCCCTTCCGCCAGGAGCAGGCCGACCTCGCCGTGCGCGGCACCTGGGAGTCCCACAGCCGGCAGGTCGAGGCGAGCGGCGCGATCGCCGAGCGGCTGGCCATCCAGCCGGGCGACCGCGTGATGTGCACGAACTACGTCTACCGGGACGGCGGCGAGGCGATGATGCTCTCCACGTCGTGGGAGCCGCTCGCCGTCACCGGGCGTACGCCGGTCATGCTCCCCGAGGAGGGCCCGCTCGCCGGCATGGGCGTCGTCGAACGCATGGCGGCCATCGACGTGATCGTGGACAACGTCACCGAGGAAGTGGGCGCGCGTCCCGGCCTGGCCGAGGAGCTCCTCGCGCTGGGCGGCGTACCCGGGCATGTGGTCGTCGTCATCCAGCGCACCTTCTACGCCTCGGGGCGCCCGGTGGAGACGGCGGACGTGGTGGCCCCGGCGGACCGGTACCGGATCGCCTACCACCTGCCGGTGAAGTGACCGCGCGTCACCTTCGTGCGGCGTTTCCTGCGCCATTTCGTACGGCGTGGCGTCCGGTGGCGTCCCGCCTTCGGGTGTAGGCCCTGACCGGCGGTTCCCGCTGCGGACCGCCGGTGCCTCGACGGGACCGTCCGGTCCTCAACGGAACTCTCCGTGACCCCGGTTGGAATCTGGCCTTTCTCAAGTGACGGACCGGGGAAGGGCTTCGCCCTGTTCGAGGGTGCGCGGGGAGTCGTGGGCGGCGCGTTCGACGGCGTGCGCCCCCCGGGCCGACGTTCCTTACTGGCCGGTTGCGTACCTCTTTGTGTAAAGCCGTATTCGCTGCGTGAAGGTTAGGCGTAGGCTCGGGCATATGCGGATTGCGGTTTCCTTGGAATGCGGGGTTCGACGGGGGCCTGGGGCGGGAAGCGGAGGGGCTTGATGAACGACAGCACGATCACTCTTCCCTGGCTCGTCATACGGCAGGACGACAACGGCAATCGCTATCGCGTGGGCAGGTACGCGACCCGCGCCGAGGCTCAGAAGATCGCGGACAGCCTCGACGACCGCGGGCACAAGCAGCTCTACTGGGTCGAGCGGATCGGGCAGAACGGAACCCGGTGATCCGTCTCGGCGGGGACCCCGCCCCGCTCCCGTAGGCTCCGGCGCATGACGGAACGGATCGTGGTGGTCGCAGGCGCCCTGGTGCGCGGCGGGCGCCTGCTCGCCGCCCGCCGCAGCGCGCCCCCCGACCTCGCCGGGCGCTGGGAACTGCCGGGCGGCAAGGTCGAGAACGGCGAGACCCCCGAGCGCGCCCTCGTGCGCGAGCTGCGCGAAGAGCTCGGCGTCGACATGGAGGTGCTGGAGCGCGTCCCCGGAGAGTGGCCCCTGAAGCCGGGATACGTCCTGGTGGTGTGGGCCGCCCGGCTGCTGCCCGGCTCGGCCGAACCCAGGGCCCTGCAGGATCACGACGAGCTGCGCTGGCTGTCCCCCGACGAGATCTGGGACGTGGACTGGCTGGACCAGGACGTGCCGGCGGTCAAGGGCGCGCTGCCGTGGCTCGATCAGGGCGCGTGATGGGCCGGGTGTGAATTCTTACACCGTTCGCGCCATAGTGTGCCCCCGGGTGCGGTAAAGCATCACCGATACCGGGTATGGGCCCATTAATCCCACGAAACCGGACATGGGTGGGTTCCTGGTCTGGGAAGTGATCGGCTTGATCGACACCGAAGGCGACTGCGCAGAGTGGACCTTTCCTGCGGAGCCCGGTGCCGTCCGTACCGCCCGCGCTGTCGTCCGGGAACAGCTGCGTGATTGGGGTCTGGACTCCCTCGGCGACATCGCCGCGCTGCTGGTCAGTGAACTGGTGACGAACTCGCTCCGGCATGCGACGGGCCCGATCGGCGTCCGGCTTGTGCGTCCCGAGGACGTGCCGGGCGCCCTACGCGTCGAGGTCTCCGACCCGCTGCCGGATCCGCCCCGCGAACGGGCCGCCGACACCTCCGACGAGAGCGGCCGTGGACTC
This sequence comes from Streptomyces rhizosphaerihabitans, assembly GCF_025399795.1. Lineage (GTDB taxonomy): Bacteria > Actinomycetota > Actinomycetes > Streptomycetales > Streptomycetaceae > Streptomyces > Streptomyces rhizosphaerihabitans. The sequence continues at coordinate 212,730 of NZ_JAODTZ010000002.1, forward strand.
CAGCTCGTGGCCGGCTCGTGCAGACGCTGGGGCACCCGGCCTGCGGACACCGGCAAGACCGTCTGGTTCGAGCTGGCCGTGCCGGGTTGAGACGCGGAGGCCGGGACGCCCGCGCCGCGTCCGGCCGGATCAAGCCCCCGACGGGTGTCGCATTGTTTGATTCGACGGGGCGCCACCTGGTTAGAAGACTGGGAGTATGTCGCGGCCGGTCCAAAAACCATCGGGACCGTGCTGTGATCGTGAACACCGTGTCGTGCGGCGCCGTAGTGCTGGATACTGCGGGCAGCCGCCCCCGGTGACCGGTGCCGGACGCGGTGAGCTGGAGGGGACGGTTCGCGTGAGCGAGATACCAGCGAAGGCCACGGAGTCCGAGGACCCGTCGGACGGCGCGAGGGCTGATGCGGCGGGCGATTTCGCGCGCACGGTTCCCGACGAGGCCGCGGGCGAGAACACGGGCGAAGAGGCCGACGGCGCGGTGGCCGACCTGGTCGGTGACGCGGTCGGCGAGATGCCGGGTGACGCGATGTGGCAGAGCAGTCCACCCGGTTCGATCTACGACTACATCAAGGCCGCCTCGTTCTCCATCGGCGCCGACGGGCTGGTCGACCAGTGGAGTCTGCGGGCCGAGCAGATCTTCGGCATCTCCGCGGAGCAGGCCGTCGGCATGGACCCCATCGAGGCGTTCGTCCCCGCCGACCGGCGTGAGTCCGGTCAGCGGAAGATGGCGGAGATCCTGGACGGCCGCGAGTGGACCGGTCTGGTGCCCTTCCGGATGCCCGCCCCCGACGACGCCGGGGAGGGGGTGGAGAACTCCGGGGGCGCGGAGGGTCTCGCCGAGGTCTATGTGATGCCGACCACGACCGAGCACGGTGAGCGGGCCGCCGTATGCATCGTGGTGGATGTCCGCACCCTGCGCACCATCGAGACGGACCTCGCCGCCTCGCAGGCGATTTTCGGTCAATCTCCGTTCGGATTCCTGCTGATCGACACCGACCTCCGGGTCCGGCGCGCCAACCAGCGCTTCGCCTCGATCTTCGGCGGCAGTGTCGACGACCACCGTGGCAAGGGAGTCCACGACTATCTCCCGCGCGCGGAGGCCGATCGGGTGACGGCGATCCTGCGCCGGGTCCTGGAGACCGGTGACTCCATCACGGACATGCATGTCACCGGGCAGGTGCCCGGCTCCGACGAGCGCCGCCACTGGTCCATCAACCTCTACCGGGTGCACAGCGGAAGCGGCCGCCCCATCGGTATCGCCTGGCTCGGAACCGACATCACCTCCCGACGCGCCGCGGCCCGTGAAGCGGCCGCAGCACGGCGCAATCTCGCCCTTCTGAACGAGGCGGGCGCCCGCATAGGCAACTCCCTCGACCTGGAGACCACCGCACGCGAACTCCTCGACGTCGTGGTCCCCGTGTTCTGCGACCTCGCGACGGTCGACCTGTACCAGGGTCTGCTGGCCGGCGACGAGACCCCGCCGGGCCTCGCGGACGGCAGTGCCGAACTCCGCCGGGTCGCCTTCGCCAGCGCCGTCTCCGACGCGCCGTTCGCCGGCGGTCCGGCCCCCGTCGCCGTCGGCGCGGTCCACCACTACCCGTTCAACTCGCCCTGCGCGGACGCCCTGCGCACCGCACGGCCGCAGCACATCCCCGCCGATGACGGCGGCCTCATCCAGTCCACGCTCGCGGTCCCGATGGTCGCCCACGACACGGTCGTGGGACTCGCACAGTTCTCCCGTACGAAAGGCAGCGAGCCGTTCGGGGAACGCGACCGCGCACTCGCGGTGGAGCTGGCCGCCCGCGCGGCCGTCTGCATCGACAACGCGCGCCTGTACCGCCGCGAGCACGAACGCGCCCTGATACTGCAACGGTCCCTGCTGCCCCCGGGCGACCCCGAGGCCTCCGGCCTCGACATCGCGTGCCGCTATCTGCCGGGCAACGCGGCGACGGAGGTCGGCGGCGACTGGTTCGACGTCATCGAACTCCCCGGTCACCGCACGGCCCTCGTGGTGGGCGACGTGATGGGCCGCGGGCTGCGCGCCGCCGTGGCGATGGGTGAACTCCGCACCGCGGTACGGACCTTGGCCCTGCTCGACCTCGAACCCGCCGAGGTCCTCTCGGCGCTGGACGAGATCGCGCGCGGCCTCGGCACCCCCGGCGGGGTCCGGCAGGCCACCCGCACGGCCCGCCAGCCCCGCGACGCCGACCTCTCAGAGGTGTACCTCGCGACCTGTGTGTACGCCGTCTACGACTCGGTGACCCGCCGGTGCACCTTCGCCAACGCGGGTCATCTGCCCCCCGTGCTGGTCGAGCCCGGCGAGACCGCGCTGATGCTCGACGTGCCGCCCGGGATGCCGCTCGGGGTGGGCGGCGAGCCCTTCGAGGAGGTGGAGGTCGAACTGCCCGAAGGCGCACTGCTGGCGCTCTACACGGATGGACTGGTCGAATCGCGCGACCACCCCCTCGACGAGGGCCTGCAAGCGTTCGTCGGCGCCCTCACCGATCCCTCCAGTCCGCTGGAGGACGTCTGCGACCACGTCCTCAACACCCTCGACACCCACCACGGCGAGGACGACATCGCCCTGCTCATGGCACGCGTCCAGGGGCTGCCCGCCGACTCCGTCGGCGACTGGACCCTGCCGCGCGAGCCGCGCAGTGTGGGGCGGGCCCGTGAGTACGCGCGCAACCAGCTCGTCGCCTGGAACCTGGAGCCACTCGTCGACACGACGGAACTGCTGGTCAGTGAACTGGTGACGAACGCCCTGCGGTACGGCGAGGGCGAGATCAGGCTGCGGCTGCTGCTCGACCGCACCCTCGTCTGCGAGGTCTGGGACGCCGGGCTCGTCCAGCCGCGCCGGCGCCGCGCCCGCGACACCGACGAGGGCGGGCGGGGCCTGCAACTCGTCGGTCTGCTCTCCGCGGGCTGGGGCTCCCGCCGGACCCCGCGCGGGAAGACCGTGTGGTTCGAACTCCCGCTGCCGGACGGGGAGACGGGGCTCGCCGACCCGGCGGAGGCGTTGCTGAGCCTGTTCTGAGGGCTGAGGGCTGAGGGCTGAGGGCTGAGGGCTCCGGCGCGGCCGGCGGCCGTCCTCGAGGCCTGCCGCTTCCGTGGGGCCGCAGGCTCCCTCCACCGGGCTCCCGGGCGGCGGGTGCCCCGGCGGGGACGGGAACGGGCAGGCGCGGGCACCGTAGGGCGCGAACCGCCTCGGCGCGCGCCCGGTCCACGGGCCCGTGGACGTCAGGCCTGCCGGCTCCCGCGGCCGGACGGGCGTCGTGGGCCTTCTCGGCTCGCCGGCTCAGGTGAAGGAGGCCGCCCGGCGGCCCCGGGTGCGCGGGCCGCCGTAGCTCATCGGGCCGCCCTCACCGTCGCTCAGAAGGATCCCGCCGAGCACCGCGCCGCCCGCTCCGGCGCCCCCGCGGCCCCCCGCGGGATTGCCGTACGCCCGTACGTCCCGCTCGGCGAGGCGTCGTGCCTCCCGGGCGAGGTCATCGGCCCGCCGCACCTCGGACAAGGTGGCGGACCCCGACCCGAGCAGCCATGCCGCCTCGGCCAACCGGGTCCGGGCCGTACTGCCGACCGCCCCGCGGTGCGTGCCGATGAAGCACGAAGCCCCGGCGAGGGCGCTGCGGGCGGGGAGAAGAGCGTGGGCGCGACCGTCGGGCACGTCGCCGCCCCCTGCCCCGGCGAGGCCCGCAGCCGCCTCCACCACCCGGCGCAGCGCGGCCAGCGGATCGTAGGGCCCGGCCGCCGTCTCATGGCGTACCCCGGAGAGAAGCGCCTCGGTGTGCCCCAGCTGCCCTACGAGTCCGGCGGAACCATCCGGCGCGCGTCTGCGGGCCGCATCCCGGACGGTCTCCACCGCAGCGAGCGCCACGGGCAACTCCGTCGCCGCCGAGGCCAGTTCGCCCGCCAGCCGCTCCACGCCGTTCACCAGGTCGGCGGCCTGCCCCAACGCTCCCTCCGCCGCGCGTAGATGGGCGGCGGCCTTCGCGCCGTCGCCCCGGTCCGCGTACTGCCGTGCCTGGTTGAGATGGAACGTGGTGAACACGAGCCGGTCCTTGGCCTGTTCGGCGTCGCCGGCGACCGGGAGGGAGGTGGCGGGTGCGTACCGCTTGTGGAGATCGGCGATCGTGGCCCCGGCGGCCGGGGTGCGCGCGGCGACGTCCCGGAAGCGGGTCTCCGCGGCCTCCAGGGCGGCCACCGCGGTCCGCTCCAGCGCCCGGATCTGGTCGAACCCCGGAGCCGCCGCGTCCAGCCGCCGCCCGGCGTCCTGGCACCGGGCGATGATCTCCTCCAGGACCTCCCTGGTGTCGTCCTCGGCCGGGATCGCGCCACTCGCTTCCGTCTCGTCGAGGCGCTGCCGCAGCCGGAAGGCCGCGGCGAGTTCGGCTTCCGCGTGCCGCAGGTCGTAGACGAACGGTTCGACCGCGTCGCCCGCCGACCGGTCCGCGGCCAGGCCGAGCTCCTCGGCGGCGACGCGTACGCAGTCGTCGATCTCGATGAGCGACTGCCGTGCCTGCCGGTCGAGTTCGTGGAGGGATACGACCTCGGGGTCGCCGCCGGGTGTCGTGCGGGTCGTCGCCCGCCGCCTGCGGCGCGCGTACCCGTAAGCCGCCAGCGCACCCGCGACGCCGACCGCGACCAGGGGCGGCACGAGATCGCCGGTGGTCGTCCCCTCCTGCGGGGCCGCGACCGGCGGAGCGGTGACCTCCGCGCTCCGCGCCACCGTCGCCGGATGGTCGGCCCCCGCCCGCGCCAGCGGCAGCACCAGCCATCCCACCGCGACCAGCCCCCCGAGTACGGCATGCGCCACCCGCACGGCCATGGGCGACGGGGCCCGGCGCGACCGGCTTCGACTCGGGGACGACGTCACATTTGGGAGCGTATGGCCGTTCGAGCACCTCCGCGACCGGTATGCGGGGAGGTGAGGGCGCCCGGGGTACGGGTGATACGGGGGTGTGCGGGAGGGGTGCGGGAGGCATGCTCTGGAGCGCCCTCGCCGCCCCGGAGTCCGAGGGGACGGCGTACCGCGAGGAACGGCCTGTGCAAGGGATGACCGCCGCGTGGCACGCGTGCCATGATCGATACGCGTGCCCTTTCCGGTACGCGGGGGAACGGGGGAGGGCTCGATGGGCTCGACGCACTGGTATCTCGTGGGGTTCGCCACGCTGGCCGTCACCGCGCAGGCCGGACTCGGGATCGCGGCCATCACGGTGTACTGGGTTCCGCCGTGGATCCGCCGCCGGGTCGTGCGCCCGAAGCTGTGGGGATGGGGCGCGCTGGCGGCGGCCGTGGGCATGTCCTTGTTCATGTTCCTCGGACCGTTCCGCGGACCCGACATCGACATGGCGCCCTACGTCCTGGGCGGGATGGCCCTGTTCGTCGCGGGCCAGGTGGTCCAGATGCTGGGGCAGCGCCCGGGCAGCCGCGACGCGGTCCTGCCGGACACCGAAGCACGATGACGGCAGGACCCGCGAGGAAACGCTGACGGCGGGGCGTCAGGGGACGCGCTGACGGCGCGGCGCCCGCGGACGCGCTGACGGCAGGGACGCGCGCGGACGGGGAGCGGCGGGTGGCCCCGCCTACGTCCGCCGCCTGCCGATCTTCGATCCCAGCCACACGAGCGGGTCGTACTTGCGGTCGACCGCCCGTTCCTTCAGGGGGATCAGCGCGTTGTCCGTGATCTTGATGCCCTCGGGGCAGACCTCTGTGCAGCACTTGGTGATGTTGCAGTAGCCGAGGCCGTGCTCGTCCTGAGCCGTGCGCTTGCGGTCCAGGCCGGAGTCCGCCGCCGCGTCCAGCGGGTGCATGTCCAGCTCCGCCACCCGCATCAGGAAGCGCGGTCCGGCGAACGCCGGCTTGTTCTCCTCGTGGTCACGCACGACATGGCAGGTGTCCTGGCACAGGAAGCATTCGATGCACTTGCGGAACTCCTGCGAACGGTCGACGTCCTCCTGCATCATCCGGTACTCACCGGGTCCGACACCGGCGGGCGGCACGAAGGCGGGGACCTCCCGCGCCTTGTCGTAGTTGAAGCCGACGTCGGTCACCAGATCCCGTACGACCGGGAACGCCCGCAGCGGGGTGACGGTGATCGTCTCCTCCCGGGTGAACACCGACATCCGCGTCATGCACATCAGCCGCGGCCGCCCGTTGATCTCCGCCGAGCACGAACCGCACTTGCCCGCCTTGCAGTTCCAGCGCACCGCGAGGTCGGGGGCCTGGGTGGCCTGGAGCCGGTGGATGATGTCCAGGACCACCTCGCCGTCGTTGACCTCGACCTCGAAGTCCTTGAGGCCACCGCCCTTCACATCTCCGCGCCACACCTTGAAGCGGGCCTCGTAGCTGCTCACGCGTACCGCGCCTCCTCGTACCGCTCCTGCGTGTGCCACTCCTTGCGGCTGCTCACTCGTACAGCTCCTCTTCGGCGAGGTACTTGACCAGCTCCTCCTTCTCGAAGAGGGCGAGCAGGTCGGGGCGGATGGGCTGGGTGGTCTCGTTCACCAGGTCGATCTGCCCGGCCACCGGGTCGGTCGCGGCCAACCCGCCGGTCGGGTCGGTGAGTTGGCACAGCAGGTTGATCCGGCGCCAGGAGCGCTCCATCGCCGGGTGGTCCTCGCGGGTGTGTCCGCCGCGCGACTCCTCGCGCTCCAGCGCCGCCCGTGCCACGCACTCGCTGACCAGGAGCATGTTGCGCAGGTCGAGTGAGAGGTGCCAGCCCGGGTTGAACTGACGGTGGCCCTCCACCCCGGCCCGGCGTGCCCGTACCCGCAGCTCGGCGAGTTTCTCCAGGGCCCGCTCCATCTCGGCCTCGCGGCGGATGATGCCGACCAGGTCGTTCATCGTCTGCTGGAGCTCCTGGTGCAGGGTGTACGGGTTCTCGGGCGGGTGCGCACCGGACGCCGGGGCGCCGTCGGCCGACGCGGTGGGGACGGCTTCGGGTCCCTCGGCCGAGAAGGGCCGCAGCGCCTCCGCGGCGGCCGCGTCGATCTGGGTTTCGTCCAGGGGAGGGCGGGCGCCCTCCCCGGTGAGGCCGGCCGCGTACTCGGCCGCGTGCCACCCGGCCCGCCGCCCGAACACCAGCAGGTCGGAGAGCGAGTTGCCGCCCAGCCGGTTGGAGCCGTGCATACCGCCCGCGACCTCACCGGCCGCGAACAGCCCGGGTACGCCGCGGGCCGCCGCCGTGTCCGACTCGACCGCGATGCCGCCCATCACGTAGTGACAGGTGGGCCCGACCTCCATGGCCTCCGCCGTGATGTCGACGTCGGCCAGCTCCTTGAACTGGTGGTACATGGACGGGAGCCGGCGCTTGATCACCTCGGCGGGCATCCGTGTCGACACGTCGAGGAAGACGCCGCCGTGGGGGGAGCCGCGGCCCGCCTTCACCTCGGAGTTGATCGCCCGTGCGACCTCGTCGCGCGGCAGCAGCTCGGGCGGGCGCCGGTTGTGGTCCGGGTCCTCGTACCAGCGGTCGCCCTCGTCCTCCGACTGCGCGTACTTCTCCTTGAACACATCGGGGATGTAGTCGAACATGAACCGTTTGCCGTCGGAGTTGCGGAGCACTCCGCCGTCGCCGCGCACCGACTCGGTGACGAGGATGCCCTTGACCGACGGCGGCCAGACCATGCCCGTCGGATGGAACTGCACGAACTCCATGTTCAGCAGCGGCGCCCCGGCGAGGAGCGCCAGCGCGTGCCCGTCGCCCGTGTACTCCCACGAGTTGGACGTCACCTTGAAGGACTTGCCGATGCCGCCGGTGGCGATCACGACGGAGGGCGCTTCGAGGACGAAGAAACGGCCGGACTCGCGCTCGTAGCAGAAGGTCCCGGAGACCCGCTCGCCGTCCTTCAGGATCCGTGTGACGGTGCACTCCTGATAGACCTTCAGGCGCGACTCGTAGTCACCGGTCTCCTTCATGTCCTCCTGCTGGAGGGACACGATCTTCTGCTGGAGCGTGCGGATCAGTTCGAGTCCGGTGCGGTCGCCGACGTGGGCGAGGCGCGGATACTCGTGGCCGCCGAAGTTGCGCTGCGATATCCGCCCGTCCTTCGTGCGGTCGAAGAGCGCGCCCCAGGTCTCCAACTCCCATACGCGGTCCGGTGCTTCCCGGGCGTGCAGCTCGGCCATCCGCCACTGGTTGAGGAACTTGCCGCCGCGCATGGTGTCGCGGAAGTGGACCTGCCAGTTGTCGCCGGAGTTCACATTGCCCATGGCGGCCGCGATGCCGCCCTCGGCCATCACCGTGTGCGCCTTGCCGAACAGTGACTTGCAGATCACCGCCGTACGGGCGCCGCGCTCGCGTGCCTCGATCGCGGCACGCAGTCCGGCGCCACCGGCACCGACCACGACGACGTCCCACTCCTGTCGGTCGACCACGGACATCACAAGGCCCCACTCATGTCAGAAGAAGCGCGGATCGTCGAAGGCTCCGGACGCGACCAGGTACACATAGAAGTCGGCGAGCGCCACGCTCACCAACGAGGCCCAGGCCAGCAGCATGTGACGGGCGTTCAGCTTCCCGACCCACTGCCACATCCGGTAACGCACGGGGTGCTGGGAGAAGTGCTTGAGCTTCCCGCCGACGATGTGCCGGCAGGAGTGGCAGGAGAGGGTGTACGCCCAGATCAGCGTGATGTTGACCAGGAACACCAGCGTGCCGAGGCCCATGTGGCCCCAGTTGTAGTGCTCGTCGCGGAAGGAGAGCACGGTGTCGTACGTGAGGATGCCCGCGACGAGGAGGGCCGCGTAGAAGAAGTACCGGTGGATGTTCTGCAGGATCAGCGGGAAGCGGGTCTCGCCGGTGTACTTCTTGTGCGGCTCGGCGACCGCGCAGGCCGGCGGGCTCGCCCAGAAGCCCCGGTAGTAGGCCTTGCGGTAGTAGTAGCAGGTCAGCCGGAAGCCGAGCGGGAAGATCAGGATGATGATCGCGGGGGATATGGCCCACCAGCTCCCGAACAGGTCCGCGTTCGGTCCTGCGTGCATGGTGCCGCACCGCTCGGCCAGACAGGGCGAGTAGAACGGCGAGACGTACGGCGCCGCGTAGTAGTGCGCGTCCGAGAAGGCCCGCCAGGTCGAGTACACGACGAAGGCCAGCAACCCGGCCGCGGTGGCGGCGGGCGCCAGCCACCAGCGGTCGGTCCGCAGATGCGGGGCGGCGATCGCGGCGCGCGTACCGGTTCGTACACCGCCGCTGTTCAGATGAGGTTCCGTACCAGTGGCCAACTTCGCACTCCGGTCGGGTTCGGTGGCGCGCCGGTGTCGAGGGCGCTCAGTGGGAGGGACCGTGGTGCGCGCCGAGACCCTCGTCGTCGGAATCGGTCCACAAGGAGCTGTCGTACGGGGTGTCGGGGACGGGCACCAGATCGGGCAGCCGGCCGGACGCGGACACCGCCGGCCCGGGCCCGGTGGGGAGCCTGGCGGAGGGGCCGGTGGTCTCGCGCAGCAGCGCGACGCTTTCCCGCAAGTGGTCGGCGTCGGCGCGCACGCGGCGCATCTCCAGACCGGTGCCCATCTGCTGTTCCAGGCGCCGCACCGACCGCTGCAGATCGTCGAGGCTGCGCTGGACTGACGTCAGGTCGTCGTGCACGGACATGACTTGCCCTCACTTCCGCGGGCCCTGCGGCCCCAGGCGGCAACGTTCATGCGCCTGCGAGTGTTGCGCGTCACCCGTACCCGTGTGAAGGCGTGTGCACGGATTGAAGGCCGACACGCTCCAGATCGAACCCCGCGCGCCGGTTCATTTCCCTGCGCGCCGGTCGTTTTCCCCGCGCGCCCGGAGCGGTGCGGGGAACCGCGCCGCCGGCCCCACGCCCCCGCCATGTGCCGCGACAGGGTCCGGGCCCGTGACGCGGCGCGTGGTGCGGCCCGTCGTGAGGCGCCGGGCACGGTCCGTCGTGCGGCACCCGGTACGGCCCGTGGCGCGGTTCCGGATTGCGCCGCACGAGTGGGGTTCCGTACGCCCGTCGCCGTGTCGACGCTTCCGCCCTGCCGCACTGCTCTTCAGTTAGCCCGTAGATCGGATCAGCTCCCTAATACCGCCAAACGGGATCAGAAGCAGACCTGCCCCTACAGCGGAGCGTCCCCCGGAGGTTGCAGTGATGTCCCACGAAGGCGTCGGACTGCGCGCGGTGATGCGCTCGGCCGCGTTCCTCACCGCGGGCGTGCTCGCGGTACCCGCCCTCGCCGCGTGCAGTGCGGACGACGAGGCGGACAAACCCGCGGCCGTGCAGGACATCGCGCCCGCGTCCCGTGACCTGATCGCGGACGGCGGCACCCTGCGATGGGCCGTGGACGCCGTACCGGAGACGCTGAACGCGTTCCAGGCGGACGCCGACGCCGCGACCTCCCGTGTCGCCGGTGCCGTACTGCCCTCGATGTACCGGCTGGACGCGAACGGGCGGCCGCAGATCAACTCCGACTACCTGGAGTCGGCGAAGGTCGTGAGCACGTCGCCCAAGCAGGTCGTTCTGTACAAGCTCGACCAGCAGGCCGTGTGGAGCGACGGACGCGAGATCGGCGCCGCCGACTTCGCCGCCCAGTGGCGCGCCCTGTCCGGCAAGGACTCCGCGTACTGGACCGCCCGCAACGCCGGCTACGACCGTATCGAGAAGATCGAGCGGGGCAAGAACAACCTGGAGGTCCGTGTCACGTTCAGCCGGCCCTACGCCGACTGGAAGGCGCTGTTCTCGCCGCTGTACCCGAAGGACGTCATGGGTACGGCGGACTCCTTCAACGACGGCGCGCGGCGCAAACTCAAGGTCACCGCCGGGCCCTTCGCGCTGAAGGAGGTCGACCGCAAGGGCGGCCGGGTCCGCCTCACCCGCAACGCGCGCTGGTGGGGCCACCCCAGCAAGCTCGACGAGATCGACCTGGTGGCCGTGGCCCGTGACAAGCGGGCCGAGGCGCTCGCGGAGGACAAGCTCGACCTCGCCGAGATCGACCCCGCCGAGGCGGAGCGCGTCACCCTCGCCGCCCGGAACAAGGACGGCGCCCCGTTGCAGGGGGCCACCCCGACGAGCGAGCGGCACACGGCGGGCGCGAAGGGCGAGAAGGACACGTCCGGGGAGAAGGGCGAGAAGGACACGTCCAAGAAGAAGAGCGAGAAGGACACGTCCTCGGAGGAGGACGGGAAGAACGCGGCGGACGACGAACACGACAAGGGAACCAAGCGCGACAAGGGGACCAAGCGCGAGAAGGCCGACCAGGGCGAGAAGGGCACCAAGGCCGAGAACAGCGACAAGGCCGAGAACAGCGACGAAGGCGAGAACAGCGACGAGGGCGGGAGGGGCGAGGCAGGTGCGAAGGGGAGCGAGGCCAAGGCCAAGGAGGCCCCCTCGCGGTCGGCGCTGAGCTCCTTCGTGGTCCGCAAGTCCCTCGAACCCGCCTACACCCAGCTCGCCCTCAACGGCTCCGAGGGCCCCCTCGCCGACGAGCGCGTCCGCCGCGCGGTGGCCCGCGCCCTGGACCGCAAGGAACTCGCCCGCATCGTCCTCCAGCCGCTCGGTCTGCCCGCCGAGCCGGTCGGCAGTCATCTCGCCCTCGCCGGCCAGGCCGCGTACGCCGACAACAGCGGCGCCCTCGGGAACCAGGACGCCGCCGAGGCGCGGGCGCTGCTCGCGGACGCCGGGTGGGTGCCCGGCGGGCCGGTCACGGAGCAGAAGAAGACGGAGAAGGCGGCCGGGTCCAAGGGCAAGAAGGGCACGGGCAAGAAGGGGGACACGGGAGAGGACGACAGGCCGGGCAAGGGCGGGACGTACCCCGACGGCGAGGACAACAAGCCGTCCGGGGTGGACCGGGAGCGGGCACAGGACCCCAGGGACCACGCCGGGAAGCAGGAGCAGCAGGCCGGCGCGAGGTCGGGCGCGCACACGGACGAGCAGGCCGCCCGGCACCTGGACGGCCGCCAGTACCCCGGGCAGGGCGGCCTTCCGGGGGCGTACGCGCCCAAGGGGACAGCCGCGCCCAAGGGGACGGCCGCCCCGGCGGGCGCCGCGTCCAATGTCCTCGCCAAGGACGGCAAGCCGCTGACGCTCCGCTTCGTCGTGCCCTCCGGCCCGGGTTCGGAGTCCCTGCGTGTCGTCGCCGACCGGATCGCGCGGATGCTCCAGCGCATCGGTGTCCGCACCGACATCTCGAAGGTCTCCGACGAGAGCTACTTCAAGGATCACATCGCCTCGGGCCAGTACGACCTGGCGCTCTACTCGTGGCCGGCCTCCGCCTTCCCGGCCACCGACGCCCGCCCGATCTACGCCAAGCCCGTTCCGGCGGCGGACGGCTCGCTGAGCGTCGAGCAGAACTACACCCGGGTCGGCACCGACCAGGTCGATCAGCTGTTCGACCAGGCGCTTTCCACCCTGAACGAGGACGAGGAGCGCTCCCTGGTCCGCAAGGCGGACGCTCGCATCTGGGCGGCCGCCGGCTCCATCCCGCTCTATCAGCGCCCCCAGCTCGCCGCCGCCCGCATCGGTCTGGCGAACACCGGAGCCTTTGGATTCCAGACCCCGGTGTACGAGGACATGGGCTTCCTGAAGAAGGGTGCGCACCCTTCGGCGAGCCCGTCGAAGAGCCGGTGACCTGCGGGTCGACGACCGGGGCCCGCCGTGTGCCGGGCCCGCCCGGCCCGGCCCCCCGTGGCCCTGCGGAGGCCGCCTCTGTCAGGGCCACGTACCATGGGGTAAGGCCGTGGCGTGTTCAGCCCGGCAGGCCCCGCGCTGCGGAGGCCGTCCACTCACTCCGGGAGAAGCGCCTCAATATGGCCACGCGCCACGACATCCGCAACGTCGCCATCGTCGCCCACGTCGACCACGGCAAGACCACTCTGGTCGACGCCATGCTCAAGCAGGCCGGTGCCTTCGCCGCGCACGCCGCCGAGTCGCTCGACGACCGCATGATGGACTCGAACGACCTGGAACGTGAGAAGGGCATCACGATCCTGGCGAAGAACACGGCGGTCAAGTACCACCCGAAGGATGGCGGCGACGTCATCACGATCAACATCATCGACACCCCCGGCCACGCCGACTTCGGTGGTGAGGTCGAGCGCGGCCTGTCGATGGTGGACGCGGTCGTCCTGCTCGTCGACGCCTCCGAGGGCCCGCTGCCCCAGACGCGCTTCGTGCTGCGCAAGGCGCTGCAGCAGCGTCTGCCGGTCATCCTGTGCATCAACAAGACCGACCGCCCGGACTCCCGGATCGACGAGGTCGTCAACGAGACCTACGACCTCTTCCTGGACCTGGACGCGGACGAGGAGCAGATCGAGTTCCCGATCGTCTACGCGTGTGCGCGTGACGGCGTGGCCTCGCTGACCAAGCCCGAGGACGGCACGGTCCCGCAGGACAGCGACAGCCTGGAGCCGTTCTTCTCCACGATCCTGTCGCACGTCCCGGCCCCGGAGTACGACGAGGCGGCCCCGCTCCAGGCCCACGTGACCAACCTGGACGCCGACAACTTCCTCGGCCGTATCGCGCTGCTCCGCGTCGAGCAGGGTGAGCTGCGCAAGGGCCAGAGCGTCACGTGGATCAAGCGCGACGGCACGATGTCCAACGTGCGCATCACCGAGCTGCTGATGACCGAGGCGCTCACCCGCAAGCCCGCCGAGATGGCCGGCCCCGGTGACATCTGTGCCGTCGCCGGTATCCCGGACATCATGATCGGCGAGACCCTGGCCGACCCGGAGAACCCGGTCGCGCTGCCGCTGATCACGGTCGACGAGCCGGCGATCTCCATGACCATCGGCACGAACACCTCGCCGCTGGTCGGCCGTGGCGGCACGGGCAAGGGCGCGGACGCCAAGGCCGCGGTCAAGGACAAGGACCGCAAGGTCACCGCCCGCCAGGTCAAGGACCGCCTCGACCGCGAGCTGGTCGGTAACGTCTCCCTCCGCGTGCTCGACACCGAGCGCCCGGACGCCTGGGAGGTCCAGGGCCGCGGTGAGCTCGCGCTCGCCATCCTGGTCGAGCAGATGCGCCGCGAGGGCTTCGAGCTGACCATCGGCAAGCCGCAGGTCGTCACCCAGGTCATCGACGGCAAGGTGCACGAGCCCGTCGAGCGCATGACGATCGACGTCCCCGAGGAGCACATGGGCGCGGTCACGCAGCTCATGGGCGTCCGCAAGGGCCGCATGGACAACATGTCGAACCACGGCTCCGGCTGGGTCCGTCTGGAGTTCGTCGTTCCGTCCCGCGGCCTCATCGGCTTCCGGACCGAGTTCCTGACCGGTACGCGCGGCACGGGCATCGCCCACTCCATCCACGAGGGCCACGAGCCGTGGTTCGGCACCCTGACGACCCGTAACAACGGTTCGCTGGTCGCCGACCGCGCGGGCGCCGTCACCGCGTTCGCGATGACGAACCTCCAGGAGCGCGGTGTGCTGTTCACCGACCCCGGCACCGAGGTGTACGAGGGCATGATCGTCGGCGAGAACTCGCGCGCCGACGACATGGACGTGAACATCACCAAGGAGAAGAAGCTCACCAACATGCGTTCGGCCGCCGCCGACTCGTTCGAGGCGATCGTCCCGCCGCGCAAGCTCTCCCTGGAGCAGTCGCTGGAGTTCTGCCGCGACGACGAGTGCGTCGAGGTGACCCCGGAATCCGTTCGCATCCGCAAGCTCGTTCTCGACCAGAAGGAGCGCGGTCGCACCGCGAGCCGCGCCAAGCACGGCTGATCCACCGGCCTCACCGGCCGATCCACCGGCAGAAAAAAGCCCGGGTGCCCCCGATGTAGGGGCACCCGGGCTTTTTTTGCCACCCGTTTTCCGCCCTCCCGTGTCCGAAATGCGGTACGCCCCGACCGATACGCATGTAACACGTCCGTTTCGGGGGCTTCTCCGGCAGATCATTTTGTCCAGATTTTGGAAGATGTACGCGGCAGCTGTGATGGAACCGAGACCTAAAGGCTGTGGTCGGTTATCTGGCTCATGTCAGATAGTTAGCCGCGTAACGCTCGGGTCAATGGGTCATGCGCTGTGGGGACAGCGCCGACTCACGAGCACAGTGGGGTGTTTGATCCTTCGTCAGGGGTGTCGGAGGTCAATCAGTACCCCTCCTGTCCGTGCACCGGTTGAGTCATGAGGAGGTACCCATGTGCGGTGTCATCAGCGCCATGTGGGTCACATCGTCCCCCGCGGTCCGCGACGACGGCGCGGAGTTCCGAGCCCGGATCCGCGCCCGCTCGTACTGACGCGGGAGCCCGGATCCGTGCCCGCGCGTACTGACGCGGAGGCCGGCGCCGAAGCCCGGCCCGACGGACCGCGACGTGGTTTCAACTACGCGCGTCCCACTGGGGTTTCCGGGCGACTGTCGGGTAATTGACGTCTCTTGTGAACCGAACGGTGGCCGGGCACGCCAGGTGACGGCCGCCGACTCGGCACAGCCTCCTCCGCTCCGGCGGGCCGGCGCCGCCGGGTACGGCACACCCACACTTGCGGAATGGGCGAATTGTGACGAGTCCTATCGAGACCGAGGACGGCGCGGAACCGGTCGTCGCGCACGGCGGGCAGGCGGCGACCGCGAAACCCGAGGGCGAGCAGCTCGTCGGTCGGTCTCCCGGCCAGTTGATGTGGATCCGCTTCAAGCGGGACCGCTCGGGGGTCATCTCCGCCTACGTCGTGGGGTTCTTCTTCCTGATCGGGCTGATCGCCCCGCTGATCGCCAAGGTGTACGGCAAGAATCCGTACACGGTGTACGCGGACGAACGTCCGGAGCTCTTCGACAGTGCCGGCGTGCCGCTCCAGCCCAACGGCGGTATCAGCAGCGAGTTCTGGTTCGGCCTGGAGCCCGGCAACGGCTACGACGTCTTCACCAAGCTGATCTTCGGCATCCGGACCTCGCTGATGATCTCCGTGGCGGTGACGGTCACGGTCGTGCTCACCGGCATCCTGCTCGGAGTCACCGCCGGCTACGTCGGCGGGAAGGTCGACTACGCCATCAGCCGTGTCGTCGACTTCCTGCTGGCCTTCCCGTCGCAGCTCTTCTTCATCGCGAGCATGCCCGTCGTGGTCTCGCTCTTCGTGAGCCCGCGCGACGAGACACCGACCTATGTACGCGTGCTCGCACTGATCGCCGTCCAGTGGGTCCTCGGCTGGATGAGTCTCGCCCGCATCCTGCGGGGAACCGCACTCGCCCTGCGAGAACGGGAGTTCATCGAGGCGGCCAAGGTGAGTGGGGCGTCCCCCTGGCGGATCATCAGCAAGGAGGTGCTGCCCAACGTGGTCACACCGCTCCTGGTGCAGTCCACCTACCTGCTCCCGAACTTCGTGACGATCGAGGCGGGCCTGTCGTTCCTCGGTGTCGGAATCGTCGAACCGACGCCCGACTGGGGACAGATGTTCTCCAAGGCCTCGACGGAACTCGTCCTGCAGAACGACATCACCTACATGTTCTTCCCGGGTGTCTCGATGATCATTTTCGTCGTCGCGTTCAACCTGCTCGGGGATTCGGTCAGGGACGCCTTCGATCCCAAGACGGCCCGCTGACCAACGAGTTGTGGGCGCCTTCGCCCCGATTTCGAACGGCAATTCCACAGCACCTCAATGGCACTTCACTGGTTCGAAGACCGCAACTCACCGGCACCACAGGTGCACTTGTTCGCACCGGTGATACACAGATGGGTAGGAATCTGAGTGATGAGTAGGGGCGGACGCCACGCATACGCCGCGGTCTCAGTGCTCGCGGCGGGAGCTCTCGTGCTCACCGGTTGCAGCAAGGGCGGCAGCGACAAGGGGAACAACAGCAAGGACAAGGAGAACGCGCAGCGCCAGCAGGCGTCGATCAAGTTCGGCAACGCCGCGGACTCCACCGGCCCCGCGGCCGAGGTCCCCGGCGCGAAGAGCGGCGGCACGATGGAGGTCCTCCAGCGTGACAGCTACGCGCACCTGGACCCGGGCCAGATCTACGTCTCCGACGAAGGCTCCCTCGCCACGCTGCTCCACCGTGGTCTCACCGGATACAAGGCCACGAGCGACGACGGCTCCAAGCACGAGGTCGTCGGCGACCTCGCCACCGACTCCGGCACCACGACGGACGGCGGCAAGACCTGGAAGTACACGCTCAAGGACGGCATCAAGTTCGAGGACGGTACGGCGATCACGTCCAAGGACGTCCGCCAGACCATGGAGCGCCTCTTCGCACCCTTCATCAACCAGGGCCCGCCCTACATCCAGCAGTGGCTCGCCGACGCGCCGGGCGCGGACTACCGCAAGCTGCTGAAGGACGGTCCCTACAAGGGCAAGCACCTGCCGGACAGCATCCTGCAGACGCCGGACGACAAAACCATCGTCTTCAAGTTCAAGACGTCGCACCCCGACCTGCCGTACGCCCTCGCCATGGCGGGCTACGCGGTGGTGTCCGCCAAGGGTGACACCAAGGAGAAGTACGACCGGGCGCCCGTGACGACCGGACCGTACAAGATCCAGTCGTTCAAGTCCGGCAAGTCGATGGTCCTCGTGAAGAACACCAACTGGGACGCGAAGACCGACCCGATCCGTCACCAGTACGTGGACCAGTTCAACATCACGTTCAACCAGCAGTACGAGACGTCCACCAAGACGCTGCTGGCCGACACCGGCGCCGACCAGGCCGGCGTCAGCTTCAACAACCAGGTCGACGCGGGCAACCTCTCCAAGATCCTCGCCGACCCGAAGATGAAGTCCCGTACGGTCTCGGGCTTCCAGCCCTACGTCGGCCAGATGAACATCAACCTGAGCCACCCGGCTCTCAAGGACAAGAAGATCCGCGAGGCCATCGCCTACGCCCTGCCGATCACGCCGTTCGTGCGCGCCTACGGCGGCAACGACGCGATGGAGGTCGCCGGCGGCCTCATCAGCCCGACCGTCAGCGGCTACGACGCGTCCTTCGACCCGTTCGGCAAGCGCAAGAAGCCGGCCGGTGACCCCGAGAAGGCCAAGGCCCTGCTGAAGGAAGCCGGCAAGGTCGGCATGAAGCTGACCTTCGGCTACATCAACACCCCCGAGGGCCAGCAGTACTCCACCGCCATGGCGGAGGGCCTGAAGAAGGCAGGCTTCGACGTCCAGCGCCAGGAGATCCCGGCCGAGACGTACTACGACCAGGTCAGCAAGCTGGACAACAACTACGACATCTTCCACACCGCGTGGGGTGCCGACTGGCCGTCCGCCTCGACCGTGATCCCGCCGCTGTACGACGGCCGTGGAATCGCCGACGGCGCGCAGAACTACTCGCAGGTCAACGACCCCAAGGTGAACGCGGACATCGACCGCATCAACAAGATCACCGACCCGGTCAAGGCCGCTGCCGAGTGGGAGAAGGTCGACCAGTACCTGGTCAAGGACGTCGTCAACGAGGTCCCGACCGGCTACTACAAGCAGACCCAGATCGCCGGATCCAAGATCGGCGGCCTGGTCTACGACGACGTGATCGGTGGCGTCGACCCGCGTCGCCTGTTCGTCAAGTAACCGTCGCTCTGACGGGGCCCGGTGCGCTCGCCGCCCAGCGAGGCGGACGCGCCGGGCCCCGCCGGGCCCCGCTGACGTCTGAGAGCTGCCCCTGTCATGCTGCGCTTCCTCATTCGCCGGACACTCGGCGCCGTCGTCATTCTCTTCCTGCTGAGTATCGTCGCGTTCCTGCTGTTCTTCGGGATGCCGAGGGACCCGGGGTTGCTGATGTGCGGCAAGACATGCACGCCCGCCAACCTCGCGAACATCCACCACGTGCTCGGCCTCGACAAGTCGATCCCCGAGCAGTACGGGATCTTCCTGCACAACCTCGTGCTGGGCAGCAACGGCTTCACCCAAGGCCCGTGCCCCGCACCCTGTTTCGGGTACTCGTACCACACCAACGAGCAGGTCTGGGGCACGCTGATGGACCGCCTGCCCACGACGGTGTCGCTGACGCTGGGTGCCGCGGTCTGCTTCCTGATCGTGGGCCTGGGCACGGGCATGCTCGCCGCATGGAAGCGCGGCACGCTGGTGGACAAGACAGTGACGGCCGGGGCGATGGTGCTCAGCTCGATGCAGATCTACTTCCTCGGCCCGCTGGCGCTGGCGGCTCTCGTCTACCAGAGCCACCTCTTCTCCAAGCCCGCCTACAACGACTTCACCGCGAACCCGGTCAGCTGGTTCACCGGCCTGATCATCCCGTGGGTGATCCTCTCCACGATCTTCGCCTCGCAGTACACGCGTATGGCGCGCTCGTCGATGATCGAGCAGCTCCAGGAGGAACACGTCCGCACCGCGCGGGCGAAGGGCATGTCGCGCAAGTACGTCTTCTTCCGCTACGCCTGGCGCGGTTCCCTGATCCCCATCGTCACCATCTTCGGCATCGACCTCGGCTCGCTGCTGGGCGGCGCGATCATCACCGAGTACACGTTCGGACTGCCCGGCCTCGGCAAGCTGGCCGTCGAGTCGGTGTTCTTCAGCGACCTTCCGCTGCTGCTGGGCGTGATGCTCTTCTCCGCCGCCATGATCCTGCTGTTCAACATCATCGTGGATGCCTGCTACGCCTTCATCGACCCGCGCGTGCGGCTGTCCTAGGAGCACTCCGTGACCACTCTGACCAAGGAATCGGGCGCCGGTGCCCCGGCGGACTCGGGTGCCTTCCTGTCGGTGCGTGACCTGTACGTCCGGTTCAAGACCGAGGACGGCGTCGTCAAGGCCGTCGACGGGCTCTCCTTCGAACTCGAACGGGGCAAGACCCTCGGCATCGTGGGGGAGTCGGGCTCCGGCAAGTCGGTGACCAACCTGACGATCCTCGGCCTGCACAACCCGATGTTCACGACCGTCGAGGGCGAGATCGTGCTCGACGGCCAGGAACTGATCACGGCCCGTGAGTCGGAGCTGGAGAAGGTGCGCGGCAACAAGGCCGCGATGATCTTCCAGGACCCGCTGACGGCGCTCTCCCCGTACTACACGGTGGGCCGGCAGATCGCCGAGCCGTTCTGGAAGCACACCGGGGCGTCGAAGAAGGCCGCCTGGGACCGGGCGGTGGAGATGCTCGGCAAGGTCGGCATCCCCAATCCGAAGGAACGGGCGAAGGACTATCCGCACCAGTTCTCCGGCGGTATGCGCCAGCGCGCGATGATCGCGATGGCGCTGGTCTGCGACCCCGACCTGCTGATCGCGGACGAGCCGACCACCGCGCTCGACGTCACCGTGCAGGCCCAGATCCTCGACCTCCTGAAGGACCTCCAGCAGGAGTTCGGCTCGGCGATCATCTTCATCACGCACGATCTGGGCGTGATCGCGGACATGGCCGACGACATCATGGTGATGTACGCGGGCGGGGCGGTGGAACGCGGTTCGGTGAACGAAGTGCTGCGCTCGCCCCAGCATCCCTACACCTGGGGCCTGCTGAACTCGATGCCGCGGCTGGACTCGGACCTCAGTACGCCGCTGGCCCCCATCCCCGGCGCGCCGCCCTCCCTGCTGAAGCCGCCGTCGGGCTGCCGGTTCCACCCCCGCTGCACCTTCCAGGGCGAGGTCGGAGGCGCGCGGTGCGTCGACCAGCTCCCGCTGCTGCCCGCGGGCCGGGGAGGCGCGTGTCACCTCACGGCCGAGCAGAAGCAGACCATTTTCATCGAGCAGATCAAGCCCCGGCTGCGGTAGGGAGAACAGCGCCATGAAGGAAGACGTCACGAAGGACGTCACGACGGGTGACAGCACGCTGCCCGCCCCGCGCGCGGCCACCGACGACAGCTCCGCCGAGCCGTTGCTGGTGGTCGAGAACCTGGTCAAGCACTTCCCGGTCAAGGGCGGCTTCCCGATCCGGCGCACCATCGGCGCGGTGCAGGCCGTGGACGGCATCGACCTCACCGTGCACGTGGGCGAGAGCTTCGGCCTGGTGGGGGAGTCGGGCTGCGGCAAGTCGACGACCGGACGCCTGATCACCCGTCTGCTGGAACCGACGGGCGGCACGATCTCGTACCGCGGCCAGGACATCAGCCACGCCAGCCGCAAGCAGCTGACGCCGGTCCGCTCCGAGATCCAGATGATCTTCCAGGACCCCTATTCGTCGCTGAATCCGCGCCAGACGGTCGGCAAGATCATCTCGGCTCCCATGGAGATCAACGGGATCAACCCGGACGGGGGCCGGGAGAAGCGGGTCCGCGAGCTGCTGGAGATCGTCGGACTGAGCCCCGAGCACTACAACCGCTTCCCGCACGAGTTCTCCGGCGGCCAGCGCCAGCGCATCGGCGTGGCCCGCGCACTGGCTTCGGAGCCGAAGCTGATCGTCGCGGACGAGCCGGTCTCCGCCCTGGACGTCTCCATCCAGGCGCAGGTCGTCAACCTCCTCCAGGAAGTGCAGAAGGAACTGGGCATCGCGTTCCTGTTCATCGCCCACGACCTGGCGGTCGTACGGCACTTCTCGCAGCGTGTCGCGGTCATGTATCTCGGCAAGGTGATCGAGGTGGGCGACCGGGAGTCGATCTACACCCGGCCCCGGCACCCCTACACCCACGCCCTGCTCTCCGCGGTCCCCGAGGTCGAACTGAACGAGTCGGGCAAGGTCCGGCGGGAGCGGATCCGGCTCGCGGGCGACGTGCCGTCACCCATCTCCCCGCCCTCCGGCTGCCGGTTCCGCACCCGGTGCTGGAAGGCGCAGGACAAGTGCGCCCAGGAGGAACCGCCGCTGGTCCGGATCTCGGGCAACCACGACGGCCACCTGACGGCCTGCCACTTCCCGGAGGACCCGACCATCGAGGGCCGCGACGAGGACATCGTGCTGGACCCGGCGCTGGTGGCCCTGGAGGACGCGCCAGAGGGCCACTAGGACCACTAGGACGCCCTGCCTGCGAAGGGGGCCAAGGGGGCCCGCACGCGGCAGCGGCGGGCCTCCTTCGGCGGTGGGGCCCCCTTCCGCGGTGCAGGGCGTCCCGGGTGCGCGCCGCCTTCTCGTGGTGAACGGGCTGCCCCGGTGCGTGCCGTCCTGCTCACCGGGCCGGTTCGGCCGGCGTACGGTCCGAGACCGGGGTTCCGGGTACTCAGGCCCGGCCGGTGATCGTCGAGGTCGGCGTGCCGGGGTCAGGCCCGGCCGGCGACCGTGATGATCTCGGGGGCGGTGGGGGAGAGCGGCTCCCGGCCCCAGTCGCCGTACTGCTCGTGCACGACGAGTCCGGCCTCGCCGAGGAACGCCCCGAGCGCGTCCGCTCCCAGGAACCGCAGGGTGCTGCGGCTGACCCTCGGCTGCCCCCAGCGCGCATGCTCGAACGTCTCGCTGAACGTCACGCGGTCCCCGAGCACGGGCGTCTCGACCTCGTGCCGGACCCGTACCGCATCGCCGTGCTCGTCGCTCACCTCGCGTGCCCGCTCGGGCCGCCATGCCTCCCACGCCCGGACCTCGGGATTGCGGGTCTCGAAGACGAATCGCCCGCCGTCGCCGAGAGCCTGCCGTACGGCGGCCAGCGCGGAGCGCACCTCCTCGTCGCCGACGAGCACCTGAAACGCGTGCCCGGTCATCACGACGAGGTCGAACTCCCGCTCCCAGCGCACCGATCCGAGATCCCCGAGCACCCACTCGACGCCGGCCTGCCTGCGTGCCTGCACCAGCATGGCCGCGGCGGGATCGAGCCCGCACAACCGCCCCTCGTGACCGGCCTCGCGGGCGCGCGCCAACAGCCGTCCCGTCCCGCATCCGACATCGAGCACGGACCGCGCGGACATCACCAGGTCCAGGTAGAAGTCGTCGCTCGGACCCCATGGATTCAGCGCGTCGTACAGGGCGGCGAGCGAGACGTCACTGAACGAACGATCAGCCATCAGAGCAGTCTCTCAGCCCGCGCGGCCATGCGAAACCACTGATCGGGAAGGAGCGGGGTGAGCAAGTGGGCGAAAACAGTGGCAGGTTGAACGGGCCGACCGGGAGCCGGGGAACAGGCTCCGGCACCGCTCGCGAGAATCGGGACGAGATGCTGCATCACATCGAAGTGTGGGTGCCGGACCTGGGGCGGGCCGTGCGCTCCTGGGGCTGGCTGCTGGAGCGGCTCGGGTACGCGCCGTACCAGGACTGGCCGGACGGCCGCAGCTGGCGGCTGGGGGAGACCTACCTCGTGTTCGAGCAGTCGCCCGCCCTGACCGCGGACCACCACGACCGGCTGCGCCCGGGTCTCAACCATCTCGCCTTTCACGTCACGAGCCGCGCCGAGCTGGACGCGCTAGTCGAGGAGGCACCCGCGTACGGCTGGACGCTCCTGTTCCCGGACCGTCATCCCTACGCGGGCGGCTCCGGGCACCGCGCCGCCTATCTGGAGAACACCGACGGCTTCGAGGCCGAACTCGTGGTCAGGGAGCACGAAGGGGAGGACGAAGGAGAGGGGGCGGCCGAGGAGGTCACCGGATGATCCGGCCGCGCAGCACGATGCGGCGCGGGTGCCGCAGGACGCCCGGCTCGCGGCGTGGGTCCGTGTCGTAGACGGTGATGTCGGCCAGGGCGCCCTCGGCCGTCAGGGGGAGCCCCAGGAAGGCGCGGGCGGTCCAACTGGCCGCGCCCACGGCGGCCTCGGGCGGCAGCCCGGCGCCGACCAGGTGCTCGACCTCGACGGCGACGTTGCCGTGGGGAGCGGAGTCCGTGCCGGCGAGGACGGTGACACCCGCGTCGTACGCCTCCCGGACCCGGCGGATCATCGTGCGGTGCCCCTCGTGCCAGAGCCGGCCGCGGGCGTTGTCCTTGATCCGGGGCGCGCTGCGCGCGAACGCGGTGAGGGTGGGGACGTACGACGTGCCGTGCCCGGCCATCAGCCCGACGCACTCCTCGGGCATCCCCATGCCGTGCTCGATCGAGTCGACCCCGGCGCGGGCCGCGCCCAGCACACCCGCCGCCGACTGGCAGTGCGCCGCGACCCGGCCACCCGCCGCGTGTACGCCCTCGACCACCGCGCGCAGCAGCTCGTACGGCACCGGTGGCGCCTCGTAGTCCCAGTCGCCCAGGAGCTTGCACCAGCCGTCGTGGGCCTTCGCCTCGGCGACCGCCACGGCGACGAGGTCGTCGGTCACCGTGTGGAACCCGGCGCTGCGGGAGAGCCCCGCCCAGGCCAGCCAGCGTCCCGCGGTGATCATGCGGGGCGAGCCGGGGGCCTCGCGCAGCCCGTCGGGGATCTCACCCAGCAGACCCGGAAAGCGCAGGGCGGTGACCCCCGCGTCCCGGTGCGCGCCGATCTGCTCGGCGAAGACCTGCGGATCGAAGCCCGTGTCGTCCCCCGCGGCGGTACCCGGGTGCGTATGGACGTCCACGAGGCCCGGCAGCAGGAATCCGCCGTCGGCGACGGTGTCCGCCGGGACCGAGGGGCGCTGGAAGGTGATCCGGTCGCCGAGCGTCCAGAGGTCGCGTACGACGCCGTCGGGCAGAACGGTTCCGCGCAGGTGGAAGGGCACGACGCGACAGTCTGCCGGTGGACGCCGTGCGGGGCAACACCCCTTGTACGGGAGCCCGTTGACTCTCTTGGCGACCGCTTAATCGTTCGACATCGACCGGGGCCGACCGGGATGCTTCACCCGATGACTTCACAGACACGAACGGACAGGCCCCCGGCCTGGGACGAGCGCACCCAACTGGCCACCTTCCTCGACTACGCCCGCGCCACCGTCCGCGCCAAGTGCGAGGGCGTGTCCGCGGAGGACGCCCGCAAGGCCCCGCTGCCCGGCTCCCCGCTGATGACCCTCAGCGGGCTCGTCAACCATCTCCGCTGGGTCGAGTACTACTGGTTCCAGGTGGTCTTCCTCGGCGAGGAGGACAAGGGACCCTGGACGGACGAGGACCCCGACCGCGAGATGCGGATCGCCGTCGACTTCCCGCTGCCGCAACTCCTCGACGAGTACGAGGAACAGAGCGCCCGCTACCGCACGTCGGTGGCCGCGCACGACCTCGACACCAAGGCCGAGCGGCCGGGCCGCGACGGCAGCTGCGTCGACCTCCGCTGGATCGTCCTCCACCTCGTGGAGGAGACGGCCCGTCACAACGGCCACATCGACATCCTGCGCGAACTGGCCGACGGCCGGACGGGCGACTAGAACATGGGAGAAGCAGCGTTGTCGCACCCCACCATCCGCACCATCACCTTCGACTGCACCGGCGATCCGTACGATGTCGGGCTGTTCTGGAGCGAGTTGCTCGGCCGGCCGCTGGCCGACGACGACAAGCCCGGTGACCCGGAGGCGGTGATCGAGGACCCGTCAGGTGGCCCGACACTCCTGTTCGTTCAGGTCCCCGAGGGCAAGACGGTCAAGAACCGCGTCCACCTCGACCTGACCCCGCACGGCCGCACCCGCGACGAGGAGGTCGAACGCGCCCTGTCCCTCGGCGCCCGCCGCGTCGAGGACCACATCCGCCCCGACGGCGGCGGCTGGGTCCTCCTCGCGGACCCGGAGGGCAACGAATTCTGCGTGGAACGCGGAGAGTTGGGCTAAGCATTCTCTTTCAGATCACTCTCGCGGGCGTGCGGTAGTTCCCGTTCATGACTGAGTTTGTCCCCCGCCTGGCCACCTGCCCCGATCAAGACCGAGAGGCTTGTGCTCCGTGAGTCCGAGGCCCGGAGACCGTGCGGCGTTCATCGGCCTTTTCGCCTCGCCGAAGGTGTGCACCTACATCGGTGGCCCTCGACCACGTGATGAGCTCGAACGTGCGATGCCTGAGGTGCCGGGGCGACGCCCTGGCCTTTTCGTCATCGGTCTCGACGGAGCGATGATTGGCATGATCACGCTTGACCGGCGCGGCGCAGAGCGTCCGGGTCACGTCCGTTCGAATGGCGGGGAAGCTGAGCTCGGCTACATGTTCCGGCCGGAGGCGTGGGGATGCGGGCACGCCGCTGAGGCATGTGCAGCGGTACTCGACTGGTTCGCCGACGCGTTTCCCGGCGAACCGTTGGTGCTCAGCACCCAGACCGCCAACGACCGCGCGATACGCCTGGCGGCGAACCTGGGGTTCACCGAGGTGGAGCGGTTCGAGGAGTATGGTGCCGAGCAGTGGTTCGGTGTGTGGTTCTCGGGCCGCGCCGTCCGGTTGAGCTCGGTCGTTTCTTACAGAACATCTGGTCGTCGGTTTGGGTGCGTTGTTGGTTGATGCCCCATGGGTTGAGGTCGAAATCCTGCGGTCGGACCGGACAACTCAAGCTCAAGAAATGGCGCCGCCTGGCCACCCTCGTAGGACAAGACCGCGATTATCTACCTTGCCGGACTCCACCTCGTCGCCATCTTCATCTGGTCTGCAAGACGATGGGAAAGAAACGACCTGGCGGGATGGCTGTCACGGAAAGGCCCGTGCCTCCTTAGAGGCACGGGCCTTTCCAGACGGCCTGGGTAGAGCCGTTCAGGAGGCTGAGCGAATCAGTACTTGATGATCCAGGTCATCTTCTTCCTGCCGGGTTCGCTCCCCACCCCTGTCCTCGTGCCGCACTTCACCGCTCCGCCGACCACCTTGAGATAGCTGCACTGCGGTGATGCGATCGACGTCTTGGCGTTGTTGTGGAGGCTTGTCCATGTCCAGTTCTGGGAGTCGGTGCACAGACGGGCGTACACGGCCTTTTCCCTGCCGCTGTGCGCCAAGCACCAGGCGCCGCGGTTGTACTCCGTATAGAGCTGGCCCCCCGCATGACCCCACCACTGCTTCTTGGTGTTCTTACATGTGGCCTGGGTGATCTTCTCGTCCTTCCAGTTCATCTGGAGACATTTTCCAGTGGCTTGGTTGACGAGGTGAAAGGTGGTGCCGCCGCCTGCGGCCTGAACAGGCGACGCCGGTCCCATGAGAGAGAGGCCGAGTGCGAGTGCTCCCGCGATCATTCCGCTTTTCTTGATGCTGTTCATCGTTTTGATCCACCCGTTTCTGACAGCGCATGGTCAGTTCGCTTAGGGATCACCCTCGTCGCTATGGACCTGACAAAGGAAGGGATTTGAGGAAGACCAGAGGAAGAGGCTCTTGCTCACGGGGTTGCCTACGCCGCGGCGCCCACCCCATGCAGGAGACCTGCACTCTGACGGGTGCACGTCTTCGTTTCCCTGGGAACGGACGTTCGCGAGCTCGGGTCAATAGCTCGGTGGGAGTTGGTTCCGTAAGGGGGGATGGCGGAAAGGGGTGGACGACTGCTGTTCGCTGACTGCGTGTGAGGGGTCCTGGCGTGGGTGGGTGAGTGGCGATGGCACTCGTCATGAGAGTTCCAAGGGGAACGGAAGTTCTTGTCTCGAATGCGTGACCTTTTCGGGTGGTGGTCGTTGGGCGGGGTGATGGGGTGTTCGGGTCGGGGGTGAGTGGGTTGGGGGGTGCGGGGTTGCGGGTAGTGGCGGCATCGTTCGTGGTGCCCGGCCTGTCGGGTGTCACAGTCCGGGACCGACTCAAGGGGCTGACCGCCCAGGACGAGACAGTGCTGCGGCTGGTTGGCGGCCGCCTCGGCACGCTGGCGTCCCGGGACCTGAAGGCGCGGTGTGCGGCGGGCCTTGAGCACGAAAACGAGGCGTGGGCGTCGCGCAAGCGGATCCTGACTGCGGAGTCGTCGTCGCGGTGGGCGGGGTCGTTGACGAAGGCCACGCACGATCAGTGGGCGCTGGCCCGGCGCGGCCAGGGGGCGCACATCCGGCAGCTCGAAGTCGGGATCCGTACTATCCGGCACCGGCTGTCCCTGCCGCTGCGGGAGAAGGGTTCGAAACGGGCTGCCGGTGGCTACCGCAGCCGCATGGAGTGGCATGCCAAGACGCGTCGGCTGCGGGTGCTGGAGGATCGGCTGGCTGCCGCCAGGGCCGACTGGGTGGCCGGGCGGGTGCATGTCGTGCGGGGCGGGAAGCGGCTGCTGAACAGCCGCCACCACCTGGAACAGGCGCAGCTCACCGAGCAGGAATGGCGTGCGCGGTGGGAGGCCTCGCGCCGGTTTCTGCAGGCGGACGGCGAGTCGGGCAAGCGGTACGGCAACGAGACCATCCGCATCAGCCCCGACGGACAGGTGAGCATCAAGCTTCCGGCCCCGCTCGCCCACCTCGCCAACGCCCCGCGCGGCCGTTACGTCCTGGCGGCGAGGGTGTCGTTCGCGCACCGGGGTGAGGCATGGCGGGACCGGGTCGGGGCGAACCGGGCGGTGGCCTACCGCATCCACGAAGACGTCCAGCGCCAACGCTGGTACCTGACCGCCTCCTGGACCATCCCACCCGCCCAGGCCGTGCCCCTGACCGCCGTCCGGGCCGGCGGCCTGATCGGAGTGGACGCCAACGCCGACCATCTGGCGGCCTGGCGGCTGGACGTGCACGGCAATCCGGTCGGCGTCCCGCGCCGCTTCGACTACGACCTGTCCGGCACCGCCGACCACCGCGACGCCCAGGTACGCCACGCGCTGACCCGCCTGCTGCACTGGGCTACCCGGCACCGGTTGGCGATCGCGGTGGAGGACCTCGACTTCACCGCCGAGACGACCCGGGAGAAACACGGAGGCCGAAAGAAGTTCCGCAGGCTGATCTCCGGCATGCCCGTGGGCCGGCTGCGGGCCCGCCTGGTGTCGATGGCCGCCGACCTCGGCATCCCGCTGGTCGCGGTCGACCCCGCCTACACCTCCCGCTGGGGTGCCCAGCACTGGCAGAAACCCCTCACCAGCAAAACCAGGAAGACTACCCGCCACGACGCAGCCGCCGTGGCGATCGGAAGGCGCGCCCTGGGGCATCCGGTCCGGCGTCGGACGGCACCGCCCCCGCACGACCGGAGTGATCGTGCGGGGCATCGGACCGTCCAGGCCGCACCGGGAACCCTGGGGCGTGAGGGACCCCGCCCCCGCGTTCCCGGACCACGGACACGATCCGTGCCGCCCGGATGCGGAGCGAACGCGGGTAACCAGAACGCCCAACACCGTCCGGGGCGTTCGACTGAGCATGAGTCCTGGCAACAGGACCCACTACCGCTCAGTCCATAGAAACGGTGTGTCAGACCGCCGCCTCGGGGTCCTTGGCGAGACGCTGGGCCGGAATGGTCTCCTTCGTCTCCGGGTAGTGGCACGCCGTCAGGTGACCGTCGTTGCTGCCCGAGATCTGCACCAGCGGCGGAGCCTCGCTCGCGCACTTGTCCGTCGCCTTCCAGCAGCGGGTGCGGAACCGGCAGCCCGACGGCGGGTTGAGCGGGGAGGGCACGTCACCGGTGAGCAGGATGCGCTCGCGGGCCGGGACGTCGTCCGCGGTCGCCTCGGGAACGGCGGACATCAGCGCGCGCGTGTACGGGTGGCGCGGGTTCTCGTACAGGTCCTCGCGGTTGGCGATCTCGACGATCTTGCCGAGGTACATCACCGCGACGCGCTGCGAGAAGTGCCGCACGATCGCGAGGTCGTGGGCGATGAACAGGAACGCGATGCCCAGGTCCCGCTGGAGATCCTGGAGCAGGTTCACGACCTGCGCCTGGATGGAGACGTCGAGCGCCGAGACCGGCTCGTCCGCCACGATCAGCTTCGGCGAGAGCGCCAACGCCCGTGCCACACCGATGCGCTGGCGCTGACCGCCGGAGAACTCGTGCGGGAAGCGGTTGTAGTGCTCCGGGTTGAGACCGACCGTCTCCAGGAGTTCACGGACGCGCTTCTCGTGGCCGCCGGGCGGGTTGATCCCGTTGATCTCCATCGGGCCCGAGATAATCTTGCCGACCGTCTGCCGCGGGTTCAGCGAGGCGTACGGGTCCTGGAAGATCATCTGGATCTCGGAGCGGATCGGCGCCAGCTGCTTGCGGCCCGCGTGTGTGATGTCCTGGCCGCGGTAGCTGATCTTGCCGGCGGTGGGCTCGAGCAGACGCGTGATCAGCCGGCCCGTCGTCGACTTGCCACAGCCGGACTCGCCGACCAGGCCGAGGCTCTCGCCCTCGGCGACCTGGAAGTCGAGACCGTCCACGGCCTGGACCGCGCCGATCTTCCGCTTGAAGGGGAAGCCGCCCATCACCGGGAAGTGCTTGGTCAGTCCGGTGACGTCCAGGAGGGGGTTCGTGTTGCTCATGATCGTGAAGTCCCGTCTCAGTTACGTCAGTGCGACCGCGTGGCGGCGAAGTCGGCGAAGAAGTCGCGGCGCTGGTCCGCCGTGAGGTGGCAGGCGGCACCGCGCCCGTCCGTGATCTCCAGCAGCGGCTGCGCGCTTGCGCAGAGACCGCCCGTGACCTTCTCCGTGAAGGTGCACCGCGGGTGGAAGCGGCAGCCGGTCGGCGGGTTGAGGAGGGAGGGCGGCGAGCCGGGGATCGGCGACAGCGGTACGTCGACCGGTCCGTCCAGACTCGGCATCGAGCCCAGCAGGCCCCAGGTGTAGGGGTGCTGCGGCGCGCGCAGCACCTCCTTCTTGGTGCCCCGCTCCACGCACCGGCCGCCGTACATCACCAGGACGTCGTCGGCGATGTCGGCGATGACGCCGAGGTCGTGGGTGATGAAGATGATCGCCGTGCCGAACTCCTGCTGGAGGTCCTTGAGCAGGTCCATGATCTGGGCCTGCACGGTCACGTCGAGCGCGGTGGTCGGCTCGTCCGCGATCAGCAGCTCGGGGTCGCAGACCAGCGCCATCGCGATCATCGCGCGCTGGCGCATACCGCCGGAGAACTGGTGCGGGTAGTCGTCCACCCGGACGTCCGGCTGCGGGATGCCGACGCGCTTGAGCATCTCGATCGCCCGCGCCCGGGCCTCCGCCTTGGAGGCGCCGGTGTGCTTGCGGTAGGTCTCGCCGATCTGCTTGCCGATGGTGTGGTACGGCGACAGCGAGGCCAGCGCGTCCTGGAAGATCATCGACATCTTGTTGCCGCGCAGCTTTTCCAGCTCCCGCTCGGAGGCGGTCAGCAGCTCCTTGCCGTCGAGCAGGATCTCCCCGTCGATGGCGGTGCGCTCGCGGTCGTGCAGGCCGAGGATCGTCAGGTTCGTGACGGACTTGCCCGAGCCCGACTCGCCCACGATGCCGAGTGTCTTGCCCTTGGCCAGGTCGAAGGTGAGACCGTCGACGGCCTTGACGACGCCGTCTTCGGTGGAGAAGTGGACCTTCAGATCCCTGACGGACAGGAAGGGCTGCTGATCGGTGCTCGTCACGGGGACGCTCCTGAGGGGGTGATGCGGGGGGTAGCTGGGTGGGGCCGGTGGGAGGGAAGCCGCACAGGCAGCGGGGTCAGGCGAGCCGGATCCGCGGGTCGATGAGGGCGTAGACGGCGTCCACGATGATGTTGAAGAAGACGATGGCGGCCGCCGCGACGAGGGTCACGCCCAGCAGCATCGGCAGGTCGTTGGCGTCGACCGCCGTCAGCGCGAGCCGGCCGATGCCCTGGATGCTGAAGACCGACTCGGTGATGATGGCGCCGCCGATCAGGGTGCCCATGTCGATGCCGAAGATCGTCACGATCGGGCCCATGGCACCGCGCCACGCGAAGCGGAAGAACACCGAGCGCCGGGACAGGCCCTTGGCGCGCGCCGTCCGCACGTAGTCCTCGCTGAGCTGCTCCACGAGCTGGGAGCGCGTCATACGCGTGTAGTTGGCGGTGAAGATGATGGAGAGCGTCAGCCAGGGCAGCAGCAGTCCGGAAGCCCAGGCGACCGGGTTGTCTGTGAACGGCGTGTACGAGGGCTGATCCATGATGCCGAGCTGCTGCACCATGAGGAACATCGCGATGTAGCCGACGAAGTAGATCTGCAGCGACGAGCCGATCAGCGAGAACGAGCTGGCGATCTTGTCGGCCGCCTTGCCTTGCTTGACCGCGGCGATCATGCCGGTACCGACACCGATGATCAGGAAGAAGAACGCGGCGCCCAGCGCGAGCGAGATGGTCGTGGGCAGCCGGTCCATGATCGTGCCGAGGACAGGCTCGCGGTTGGTGAACGAGAAGCCCAGGCAGGGCGCGTTGCAGTTGCCCAGGCCGCCGTAGTCACGGCCGGCGAAGATGCCCTCCAGCCAGTGCCAGTACTGGACCGGGAGCGGGTCGGAGATCCCGAGGTTCTGCCGGACCTGTTCGAGCAGGTCCTTGGTGCAGACCTTGCCGCACGCCATACGGGCCGGGTCGCGCGGGATCGCGTAGTAGAGCATGAAGGTGACGGCGCTGATGATCAGCAGAATCACAAGTGCGCCGATGATGCGGCGGACTAGAAAACGGAACATTGCGCGTGACTTTCCGGACGGGGCGCCGTCGCCGGGGGCGTGGAGGGAGGGGCAGGAGCCGGGCGGCGGCCGGTGAGGGCCGCCGCCCCGGGACGGGTCAGGCCTTGCGGTACAGCTTGGTCATCGCGATGCAGGTGTTGCCCGCGTCGTACTGGATGCCACCGATCTTGGAGCCGTACATCCAGTTGCGGATCGGGTTGTAGTCCGGAACCACAGCGGCGAGCTCCATGATCTGGCGGTCGAGGTCGCCCCACATCTTGGCGGCCTTCTTCGGGTCGGCCTCGACGGTGGCGGCGGCGATCGCCTTGTCCACGCCCGTGTTCCGCAGCTGCGGCCAGTTGACACCGCCGTCGGCGATCTGGCTGCTGTCGAAGCAGGGCTGGATGACCGCGTAACCGGCCGGCCAGTCCGGGCCCCAGCCCGCCGCGAACAGGTCGTACTCGTTGTCCAGCTGACCGATCTGGCTGTAGAAGGACGTCTTGTCGACCTGCTTGGTCACCACGTCGAAGCCGGCCTTGGTGAGGGCGGTCTTGATGGCGACGGCGGTCTTGACCGCCGTGTCGGACTGCTGGAAGGCGATGACGACCTTCTGGCCGACCTTGCCGGCCTCCTTCAGGAGAGCCTTGGCCTTCTCCGGGTCACCGGTCGGCTTCGTCTTCTTGCCGTACAGGTCGAAGTCCTGGTGGCCCGGGGTGAGGGGGCTGATGATCGTGGTGGCGATCGCGGAGGAGGATGAGCCGCCACGGATCTGCTGGGCCTGCTTGGACGGCCACGCGTAGTTGAGCGCCTGGCGCACCTTGACGTCCGGGACGCGCTTCGTGTTGATCGCGTAGTAGTAGCAGGTCGTGTCGACCTGGGTCAGCACGCGCTTCTTGAGGGTCGCATTGCCGAGCACCTGCTGCATGCGGGTGGGGGCGACCTCGTTGAACATCGAGACCGTGTACTGGTCGTTGCCGGCGTCCGCGATGTAGCGGTCCGTGGAGGCCTGCAGCTCGAAGCCGAACTGCATCTCGAACTTGTCCGGGTAGGCGTTGCGGATCGGGTCCGTGTCGGCCACCCAGTGGGTGTTGCGGACCAGCGTCATCGACTTGCCGATGCTGCGGCTCTCGATCTTGTACGGGCCGCAGGAGAAGGGCTGCTTGTCGTACTTCTCCTTGGTGTCGTGCTTCTTGGGCACGAGGGAGAAGCCGCGCA
Source organism: Streptomyces rhizosphaerihabitans (assembly GCF_025399795.1). Lineage (GTDB taxonomy): Bacteria > Actinomycetota > Actinomycetes > Streptomycetales > Streptomycetaceae > Streptomyces > Streptomyces rhizosphaerihabitans. Next base: position 245,947 of record NZ_JAODTZ010000002.1, read on the forward strand.
TGGCCAGCATGAAGTTGAAGTCGCTGTGGCCCTCCTTCAGACGGAAGGTCACGGTGTTGCCGGAGATCTCGATCGAGTCGAGGTGCTTGCCCTCGTAGGGGCCCTTGTACTTGTCGCCGCCGATGAGCCAGCTCTGCGGGTAGCGCGGGCCCTGGGTGACGAACTTGGCGAAGAGACGCTCGAAGGTCCAGCGGACGTCCTCGATCGTGACGTCGGCGCCGTCCTGCCACTTCACGTTGTCCTTCAGCGTGAAGGCCCAGGTCTTGCCGCCGTCCGTCATCGTGCCGGCGTCGGTGGCGAGGTCGCCGACCAGGGTGACCTTGCCCTTGGCGTCGACCTTGTAGCCGGTCAGACCGCGAAGGAACGGCACGGAGACGGCGCCCTCGTACGAGGAGTACAGCTGGGCCGGGTCCAGGTGGTCGCAGTCGATCTGGTCCAGGGTGTAGATCGTCCCGCCCTTGACCGCGCCCTCGACCTCGGGGGCCGGGCCGGTCGAGTCCGCCTTGGTGCCGACGGCGATGGTGGCGGCCGCGGCCTTGTCCACCGACGGAGCCTTGTTGCTCCCGCTGCCGCCGGCGTTGCCGCTGCTGCACGCGCTGAGGACCGTGCTCGCGCCGGCCGCCACACCGGTGGCTATGAGGAAGTTTCTGCGGGAGAAGGACATGCGTGCCTACCTATGGATTCAGAGGGTGAGTAGGGCTGCCGGCCGGACGACGGCGACCGGGGCTGGGATGGGACTCAGCGCTTCGACTTCGGGTCGAGGGCGTCGCGGACCGAGTCACCGAGCAGGTTGAAGGCGAGGACGAAGATGACCATCGATACGCCGGGGAAGATCATGAACGTGATGTCGTCCGCGTAGAAGCCGGCGCCGCGCTGGATCATCACGCCCCAGTCGGGGGTGGGGTCCTTGATGCCGACGCCCAGGAAGGCGAGTCCTGCTTCGGCGGTGACGTAGGCCGGCAGCATGAGGGTGGACTGGATCAGGATCGGTGTCCACAGGTTGGGCAGCAGTTCCTTGAAGACGATGCGGCGCGAGGACGCGCCGGTCACCTTCGCGGCCTCGACGAACTCCCGCTCGCGCAGACCGAGTACCTGACCGCGCAGCAGTCGCGCGATGGAGGCCCAGCCGAAGGCGCTCAGGACGAGGATCAGACTGGTGGCCCTGAGCCAGGTCGGAACTTCGTCGCTGAAGGGGATGAACAAGCCGTAGACGACCGGCATGAAGGCGATGAAGAACAGCGTGGACGGGAACGACAGCAGGATGTCGATGACCCGGCCGACGAAGTAGTCCGTCCGGCCGCCGAGGTATCCCGCGGTGATGCCGATCACCACACCGACCACCGTGGTCAGCAGGGTGGCCGCGGTGGCGATCATCAGCGACGTGCGGATGCCGTACAGCAGGAACGTGAAGACATCCCGGCCCAGCTGGGGCTCGATGCCGAACCAGAAGTTGCTGTCGATGCCGCCGTTGGGCTTCACCGGGAAGGCGAAGTCGTTGAGCAGGCCGTCCTTCTCCTGGCCGTACTGCTCGTACGGGTTCTTCCCATACAGCTTCGCTATCAGCGGCGCGCAGATCGAAATCGCGAAGAAGAAGATCACGATGTACGCGGATATGACGCCGGTGCGGTCACGCTTGAACCGCTTCCAGGCGAGTCGCCCCGGGGAGCGACTCTCCGAGCCCTTGGGGTTGGAAGACGAATCCGGGATCGATCCGATCTCGTCGGTCACCTCAAGCGATGCGGCCGCGGAAGGAGTGGGGAGGGTCATGGTGCTCCAGGCCCGTGGGGTCAACGGCGTCCGCAGGGCGCTCCCTACGGGCTACGCCGGACTTTTTCAACGCAATTCATGCAAGGTCAATAAAATCTCGGTCGCCTTGGGTTTCTATTTACTTTCTTTGCCTGAGCTTGACCTCGGCGTAACTACGCGTGTAGCGCACTGTGGCCGTTCTGTGTCCGGATTCGGGCTAACTTCGCGAAACGGGCAACGAGTTCGTTATCCGGACGCCAGAGTCTCGGAATGCGTACATCTAGTGCACTGGAATCAACGGTTCCGTATCGATGCGCGGAGATCTGTTGCATCGAAGGTCAAGATCCTCTTTGGCGAAGGTCAAGATCCTCTGACGACACGTCCGGAGTACCCCCTTCCGGATGGACCACCACCCGGAAGGGTGGGGTAAATGTGCGATGCGCCCCGTATGGACAGATATTGGGCCCTAAAGGCACAGCGCACCGGAGCCGGACGTTCCGACCCCGACCCGGCGCCGGCGTCACAGCGCACTCTTGAGGAGGCACTCCATGCGTGGAGCCACGCACGCCAAATGGGCCGCATGCGCGGTGGCGGTAGCCCTCGCGGCGTCCGCCTGCGGGGGCGGAGGGGGTGGAAGCAGCAGCGGCTCCGGTACCGTCAGCGCCTCCTGGGGGGACCCGCAGAACCCGCTGGAACCGTCCAACACCAATGAGGTGCAGGGCGGCAAGGTCCTCGACATGATCTTCCGCGGGCTGAAGCGGTACAACGCCAAGACCGGTGCCGCCGAGGACATGCTCGCCCAGAAGATCGACACCTCGGATTCGCAGAACTTCACGATCACGGTCAAGAGCGGCTGGAAGTTCAGCAACGGCGAGGCCGTCACCGCCCAGTCCTTCGTCGACGCCTGGAACTACGGCGCCAGCCTGAAGAACAACCAGAAGAACGCGTACTTCTTCGGGTACATCGAGGGCTACGACAAGGTGCATCCCGAAACGGGCAGCCAGAGCGCCGACACGCTCTCCGGGCTCAAGGTGACCGGCACGAACACGTTCACCGTCAAGCTCACCCAGAAGTTCTCGACCTTCCCGGACACCCTCGGCTACGCGGCCTTCTCGCCGCTGCCCAAATCGTTCTTCAGCGACCACGCGGCCTGGGTGAGCAAGCCCGTCGGCAACGGCCCGTACACCATCGACTCCTACGCCAAGGGCTCGCAGATGTCCCTGGTGAAGTGGGACGGCTACCCCGGTGACGACAAGGCGCAGAACGCCGGTGTGACCCTCAAGGTCTACACGGACAACAACACCGCCTACAACGACCTCCTGGCCGGAAACCTCGACCTCGTCGACGACGTGCCCGCGGCCCAGCTCAAGAACGCGAAGACGGACCTGAACGGCCGGTACATCAACACCCCGGCCGGCATCATCCAGACCCTCGCCTTCCCGTTCTACGACCCGAAGTGGAACACCAGCGGGGCGACGAAGGTCCGTCAGGGACTGTCCATGGCGATCAACCGCCAGCAGATCACCGACACGATCTTCCAGAAGACACGGACGCCCGCGAGCGACTGGACCTCACCGGTGCTCGGCGAGAAGGGCGGCTTCCAGGAAGGCCTGTGCGGCAAGTACTGCGACTACAACCCGACCGAGGCCAAGAAGATGATCCAGGAGGGGGGCGGTCTGCCCGGCGGCCAGGTCAAGATCTCGTACAACGCGGACACCGGCTCCCACAAGGAATGGGTCGACGCCGTCTGCAACTCCATCAACAACGCGCTCGGCAACAACACGGCCTGCGTCGGCAACCCGATCGGCACCTTCGCCGACTTCCGCAACCAGATCGGGCAGCACAAGATGCCCGGTCCGTTCCGGGCCGGCTGGCAGATGGACTACCCGCTGATCCAGAACTTCCTCCAGCCGCTGTACTACACGAACGCCTCCTCCAACGACGGCCAGTGGTCGAACAAGCAGTTCGACAGCCTCGTCAACCAGGCGAACGCGGAGACCGACACCACCAAGGCCATCCAGCTCTTCCAGCAGGCCGAAGGGGTCGTACGGGACAACATGGCCGCCATCCCGCTCTGGTACCAGAACGGCAGCGCCGGCTACTCGGACAAGGTCTCGAACGTGGCGCTCAACCAGTTCAGCGTCCCCGTCTACAACGAGATCACCGTCAACTGAGCCGCCCGGGGCGGGTCCGTCGCAACGGCCCGCCCCTCTATCCCCGGAGCACTCATGGGACGGTACGTCATCCGGCGTCTGCTGCAGATGATCCCGGTCTTCTTCGGCGCCACCATTCTCATCTTCCTGATGGTGAACGTGATGGGTGACCCCATCGCGGGCCTGTGCGGTGAACGGCAGTGCGACCCCGCCACGGCCGCCCAGCTGCGCGCGGACTTCGGCCTCGACAAGCCCCTGTGGCAGCAGTACCTGACCTACATCGGGCACATCTTCACCGGCGACTTCGGTACCGCGTTCAACGGGCAGCCGGTCACCGAGCTGATGGCCTCCGCCTTCCCGGTCACCATCCGGCTGACGATCGTCGCGATCTTCTTCGAGATCGTCATCGGCATCACGCTCGGCGTCATCACCGGTCTGCGCCGCGGCCGGCCCGTCGACACCGGCGTCCTGCTGCTCACCCTCGTGGTCATCTCCGTGCCGACCTTCGTCACCGGTCTGCTGGCCCAGCTGCTGCTCGGCGTCCAATGGGGCTGGATCAAACCGTCGGTCTCCGCGGACGCCACCTTCGGTGAGCTGATCGTGCCGGGCCTGGTGCTGGCCTCGGTGTCCCTCGCGTACGTGACCCGGCTGACCCGCACCTCCATCGCGGAGAACAAACGCTCCGACTACGTCCGTACGGCCGTCGCCAAGGGCCTGCCGCGGCGCCGGGTGACCATTCGGCACCTGCTGCGCAACTCGCTGATCCCCGTGATCACCTTCATCGGTACCGACATCGGCGCGCTGATGGGCGGCGCGATCGTCACCGAGCGGATCTTCAACATCCACGGTGTCGGCTACCAGCTCTACCAGGGGATCGTGCGCCAGAACACCCAGACCGTCGTCGGCTTCGTGACCATCCTCGTCCTCGTCTTCCTGGTCGCCAACCTGCTCGTCGACCTCCTGTACGCCGTACTCGACCCGAGGATCCGCTATGCCTGAGCAGCCGCCGTACGAGGAAGACCCACATCACGGGCCGCAGGGTCCCCCGCGGGAGGACCTCGCCATGGCCCCGACCGGCATGGGCGGCACGATGGACCTCGGGTCGAGCGAGGCGGAGACCCTGGAGAAGACACCGGGAGGACCGGAGGGCACGGGCCCGCGGGAGAAGCCGCGCTCCCTGTGGTCCGACGCCTGGCGGGACCTGCGCCGCAACCCCGTCTTCATCATCTCCGGACTCGTCATCCTGTTCCTGGTCGTCATCTCGATCTGGCCCGGACTGATCACCTCCCAGAGCCCGCTCCAGTGCGACCTCTCCAAGGCCCAGCAGGGCTCGCAGCCCGGACACCCCTTCGGGTACGACGGACAGGGCTGCGACGTCTACACGCGGACCGTGTACGGGACCCGGATCTCTATCAGCGTCGGTGTGCTCGCCACGGTCGGGGTCGCGCTCCTCGGCTCGTTCCTCGGCGGACTGGCCGGTTTCTACGGCGGGCTGGGGGACTCGATCCTGTCCCGGGCCACCGACATCTTCTTCGCGATCCCCGTCGTGCTCGGCGGTCTGGTCCTCCTCTCCGTGGTGACCAGCAACACGATCTGGCCGGTCGTCGGGTTCATGATCCTGCTCGGCTGGCCGCAGATCTCCCGCATCGCGCGCGGCTCGGTCATCACCACCAAGGAGAACGACTACGTCCAGGCGGCCCGAGCGCTGGGCGCCTCCAACTCCCGGCTGATGCTGAGGCACATCACCCCGAACGCGGTCGCGCCGGTGATCGTCGTCGCGACCATCGCGCTCGGTACGTACATCTCGCTGGAGGCGACGCTGTCGTACCTGGGCGTCGGTCTGAAGCCCCCGAGGGTCAGCTGGGGCATCGACATCTCCTCGGCCTCCGCGTACATCCGCCAGGCCCCGCACATGCTGCTGTGGCCGGCCGGCGCGCTCGCGATCACCGTGCTCGCGTTCATCATGCTCGGCGACGCGGTGCGCGACGCCCTCGACCCGAAGCTGAGGTGACCGCCGTGCTGCTCGAAGTGCGAGATCTGCATGTGGAGTTCAGGACCCGGGACGGCGTCGCCAAGGCCGTCAACGGGGTCACCTACAGCGTCGACGAGGGCGAGACGCTCGCCGTGCTCGGCGAGTCCGGCTCCGGCAAGTCGGTGACCGCCCAGGCGGTCATGGGCATCCTCGACATGCCGCCCGGGAAGATCACCGGCGGCGAGATCCTCTTCCAGGGCAAGGACCTGCTGAAGTTCAAGGAGGAGGAGCGGCGCAAGGTGCGGGGCGCCGAGATGGCGATGATCTTCCAGGACGCGCTGTCCTCCCTGAACCCCGTGATCAGTGTCGGCGACCAGCTCGGCGAGATGTTCACCGTGCATCGCGGGATGAAACGCAAGGAAGCCCGCGCCAAGGCGATCGAGCTGATGGAGCACGTGCGCATCCCGGGGGCCGCCGAGCGCGTGCGGGACTATCCGCACCAGTTCTCCGGCGGTATGCGTCAGCGCATCATGATCGCCATGGCGCTGGCCCTGGAGCCCGCCCTGATCATCGCCGACGAACCGACCACCGCGCTCGACGTCACCGTGCAGGCCCAGGTCATGGACCTGCTCGCCGAGCTGCAGCGCGAGCTCAGCATGGGGCTCATCCTCATCACCCACGACCTCGGCGTGGTCGCGGACGTCGCCGACAAGATCGCGGTGATGTACGCGGGCCGGATCGTCGAGACGGCGCCGGTCCACGACATCTACAAGGCGCCCGCCCACCCCTACACGAAGGGGCTGCTGCACTCGATCCCCCGGCTCGACCAGAAGGGCCGGGAGCTGTACGCGATCAAGGGGCTGCCGCCCAACCTGATGCACATCCCGCCGGGCTGCGCCTTCAACCCGCGCTGCCCGATGGCCCAGGACATCTGCCGCAGCGAGGTGCCGCCGCTCGCGGAGGTCGACGCGGACCGCAGGAGCGCCTGCTTCTTCTGGAGGGAGTGCCTCGATGACACAAGCAGCAACTGAGCCGCTGCTGGAGGTCAGCGGACTGGTCAAGCACTACCCGCTCACCCAGGGCATCCTGTTCAAGAAGCAGATCGGCGCGGTCAAGGCCGTGGACGGCGTCGACTTCCACCTCGGCCACGGCGAGACCCTCGGCATCGTCGGCGAGTCCGGCTGCGGCAAGTCGACGGTCGCCAAGATGCTGGTCAACCTGGAGAAGCCGACCGAGGGGTCGATCAAGTACAAGGGCGAGGACATCACGCGGCTGTCCGGCAAGGCGCTGAAGGCCGTACGCCGCAACATCCAGATGGTGTTCCAGGACCCGTACACCTCGCTCAACCCGCGGATGACCGTCGGCGACATCATCGGGGAGCCGTACGACATCCACCCCGAGGTCGCGCCGAAGGGCGACCGGCGGCGCAGGGTCCAGGACCTGCTGGACGTGGTCGGGCTGAACCCGGAGTACATCAACCGCTATCCGCACCAGTTCTCCGGCGGCCAGCGCCAGCGCATCGGCATCGCGCGGGGCCTGGCGCTGCGGCCCGAGATCATCGTCGCCGACGAGCCGGTCTCCGCGCTCGACGTCTCCGTGCAGGCGCAGGTGATCAACCTGCTGGACAGGCTCCAGGCCGAGTTCAATCTCAGCTACGTCTTCATCGCGCACGACCTGTCGATCGTGCGGCACATCTCCGACCGGGTCGGGGTGATGTACCTCGGGCGGATCGTGGAGACGGGCAGGGACGTCGAGATCTACGACCATCCGACGCACCCCTACACCCAGGCGCTGCTGTCCGCCGTGCCCGTGCCGGACCCGGAGGCGCGGGAGCACCGGGAGCGGATCATCCTTCACGGGGACGTGCCCTCGCCCGCGAACATCCCGTCCGGCTGCCGGTTCCGCACCCGCTGCTGGAAGGCGCAGGAACGCTGCACGCTGGAGGTGCCACTGCTCGCCGTACCGGCCGAGTTCCGGATCGGCGACAGCCCGGCCGCCCACGACTCGGCCTGTCACTTCGCGGAGGAGAAACAGGTCGTCCCCCCGGAGGAGCCGTCCGGCGGGGCCGCATAACATCACAAATGTGAGCGAACTTCGTTAACACGCAGGCAACTTGACGGAAGCGGTACCGATATACGGACGCGCCAAGGTGAACACCGTACGGCCGTGCGGGTGCCGTAAACGAGCCGGGGTGCGCCATGTCACCCCGGCTCGTTGCTGTCCCCGGTGGGTCAGCTCATTCCGAGGGAGCGCTTCAGGAAGTCGACCTGGAGGAGCAGGAGGTTCTCGGCGACCTGTTCCTGAGGGGTCATGTGCGTGACGCCGGACAGCGGCAGCACCTCGTGCGGACGGCCGGCGGCCAGCAGTGCCGAGGACAGCCGCAGGGCGTGCGCCACCACCACGTTGTCGTCCGCGAGGCCGTGCACGATCATCAGCGGCCGGTGCGGTTCGGCGGGCGCTGACAGGCCCTCGTCGGTGACCAGCGAACTCTTCGCGTACGTCGCCGGGCTCGCCGCCGGATCGCCGAGGTACCGCTCCGTGTAGTGGGTGTCGTACAGCCGCCAGTCCGCGACCGGGGCGCCCGCGATGCCCGCGTGGAAGACGTCGGGGCGGCGCAGTACGGCGAGTCCCGCGAGCCAGCCGCCGTACGACCAGCCGCGGATGGCGACCCGGGACAGATCGAGCGGGAAGTGCTCCGCGAGACCGTGCAGCGCCTCCACCTGGTCGTCGAGGGAGAGCGTGAGGTCGTCGCGGATCGCCTTCTCCCAGGCGGGGGAGCGCCCCGGGGTGCCGCGGCCGTCGGCGACGACCACGGCGAAGCCCTGGTCGGCGAACCACTGCGAGGTGAGGTGGGCGTTGTGTGCGGCCAGTACCCGGGGGCCGTGCGGACCGGCGTAGGGGTCCAGCAGGACCGGTAGGGGATTGTCGCCGTCGTAGTCAGTAGGCATAAGCACGGCGCATGGGATTTTCTGTGCGCCCCCCTGTGTGAGTGTCACGCGCGGGGACAAACCGGGATGTTCGGCGTACGAGGTGATGGCCGCGACCTGCTTCCCCTCCCGCAGCACCTGCACCTGGGCGCCCGGCTGGTCGAGCACCGACGAAACGAGCACGGTCACGCCCCCGGCGCGAACCGCCGAGTGCACGCCGGGCTCTTGCGAGACGCGCTCCAGGCCGAGTTCGTTCACCCGGTACACATGTACTTCGCCCGTTTCCGGCGCCTTCGCGGACTCGCCCGCCGAGGCCGCGATCAGCACGTCGTCGGACGAGACGTCGAGCACCGCCCGGACGTGCAACTGGGCGCCGGTCAGCGGGCGTTCACCGAACGCCAGGACCCGCGCGCCGCCCTCGTCGGCGATCCGCACGAGCTGTCCGCCGGGGCTCCAGCACGGCACTCCGGGGAAAAGATCAAGCCAAGTTGGATCTTCATCGGCGTGCACCATCCGGGTCGTCCCGGTGTCCGGGTCCACGGCCAGGAACAGCTGGCTGCGCTGGTCCCGCGCCTGCACCAGAAGCAGCGGCGCACCCGCCGCTGACCAGTGCGCATGCGCCAGATACGGGTAACGCGCCCGGTCCCAGGAGACCTCCGTGCGCACCCCGTCGAGCCCGAACACGAAGAGCCGCACCTCCGCGTTGGCGCTGCCCGCCACCGGGTAGGCGACCCGCTGCGGATCGGCTTCCGGGTGCGCCGGATCGGAGATCCACCAGCGCTGTACGGGCGTGTCGTCGACCCGCGCGACGAGCAGCCGGTCCCCTTCGGGCGACCACCAGAAGCCGCGCGAACGCCCCATCTCCTCGGCCGCGATGAACTCGGCCAATCCATAGGAAACCGAACCGGGAGCCGCGACCCGCTCCGGCTCCGCGAGCGCCCGGTCCCCCTCGCCCTCGGCCCCGATGACCCGCAGCGAGCCCCCGGAGACGTACGCCACGTGCGTGCCGTCGGGGGAGGGGTGCGGGTCGATCACCGGTCCGGGGACCGGGAGTTCACGCGCCGTGCCGGCCCGCAGCTCCGCCGTGAACAGCCGCCCTGACAAGGTGAAACACGCCAACTCGGCGGCTGTGTCAGTGGCATATCCGACGATCCCCGCGCCGCCCTCGCGGCTGCGCTCGCGGCGCGCCCGTTCCTCCGGGGAGAGGTGCTCGACGGCGCCGCCGAGCAGGGCCGCGGGGTCGGCCGCGATCCGTTCCCGGCCCTCCGGCACATCGAGAACCCACAGTTGATTCGCCCGCTCCGTACCGGAGGAGGACCGCAGGAACACCACACGGGAACCGTCGGGGGACACGGTGAACGCGCGCGGCGCGCCGGAGGTGAACCGCTGGGTGCGGGCGTACCGGCGCGGGAAGGAGAGAGGCTCGTTCGTCATGCCTCGACCATATTGGCCATGCGCCCCCTTGTGCGGCCGTGCGCCGATCGATGCGCGCGTACGGATAGTTATGATCACTAGCGCTGCGTGGGTAGGAACCTGCTGGCTGCTGTATGGATTTACCGACCCCCCATGTCCGACCCCGTACCGGACCCCAAGTCCCTGGGAACTTTGGAGGTGAGCCGCCGTGGCACTCTCGATTTCGGCGGTGGTGCTGCTGGCGATCATCGTCTTTCTTCTGATCAAGAAGTCAGGACTGAAAGGCGGGCACGCGGTCGTCTGCATGCTGCTCGGCTTCTATCTCGCCTCCTCGACCATCGCGCCCACGATCAGCGATCTGACGACGAACATCGCGGGGATGATCGGCAGCATCAAGTTCTGATCCGCCCCGGACCGCCGGCGGGGAGAACACCCGGGCCCACATTCCGACTCCCACTCCCCGCCTGCCCTGTTCGGCTCCCTCGAAACCACGGGACTCCGGGACGGGGCCGAGCCGCGTCTCCCACACGTATCCGGTCCTCTGAACCGTCGGCTCGTCGACATCCGCGAGCGCGTGACGGCTGCCTTCCGGCTCGGCGCCACGAGGCCCGAGAGGGGGCCCGCGGGCGACCGGCGGGGGACGGGTGCCTCGTAGGGTGGGTTCCATGACGGAACTGCCCGACCGGCGTCTGCTCCTGGTGCACGCGCATCCGGACGACGAGTCGATCAACAATGGCGCGACCATGGCCCGCTACGCGGCCGAGGGCGCCCATGTGACGCTGGTGACCTGCACCCTCGGCGAGGAGGGCGAGGTCATCCCGCCCGAGCTCGCCCATCTCGCCCCTGACCGTGACGGCGGGCTGGGCCCGTACCGGACCGGTGAGCTGAGCGCCGCCATGAAGGAACTGGGCGTCGCCGACCACCGCTTCCTGGGCGGCCCCGGCCGGTTCCGCGACTCCGGGATGATGGGCGTCGAGCAGAACCACCGCGTGGGTGCCTTCTGGTCCGCGGACCTCGACGAGGCCGCCGACTGCCTCGTGAAGGTGATCCGCGAGGTACGCCCCCAGGTGCTCGTCACCTATGACCCCGACGGGGGCTATGGGCACCCGGACCACATCCAGGCCCACCGTGTGGCCGTGCGCGCCGCTGAACTGGCCGCGGAACCCACCCACCGCCCCGACCTCGGCGACGCGTGGCGGATCACCAAGACCTACTGGAACCGGGTGCCGCGCCGGGTCGCCGAGGAGGCGTTCGCCCGTTTGCGCGAGGCCCTTCCGGAGCTGCCGTTCGACCGTATGGCCGCAGTCGGCGACGTACCGGGCGTGGTCGACGAGGTGACGATCACCACCGAGATCGACGGAACCGCGTACGCCGCCGCCAAGGCCGCCGCGATGCGGGCGCACGCCACCCAGATCACCGTGGAGGGGCCCTGGTTCGTCCTCTCGAACGAACTGGCGCAGCCGCTCTTCACCACCGAGTACTACGAGCTGGTGAACGCCCAGCGACCCGCGACGCGCGAGACGGACCTCTTCGAGGGAATCGAGGGCACCGGGACGATCGAAGGGATCGACCGGTGAGGGGCACGGGGACGGCGAGTGCGAGGACGAGTGCGAGGACGACTTGGCTAGGGGCGGATCTGTGATGAGTACGAACGGACAGCGCGGCGGCGGAAGCATGCTCGCCCAGCCGCTGACTCGGCCCTCGGGCGGGCGGATCGCCGCCTACCTGGGACTCTTCCTGCTCGGTGCCGTGGTCGGCGTCGCCGGGGCGCTGGTGCAGCCGGGCTGGTTCCCGCTCGGGCTGCTGCTCGCGCTGGCGGGCGCCGCCGGACTCTTCCTGGGCGGCGCCCGGGCGACGGAGTCCCGTGCCGGGGCCGTCGCCCCCGCGGCGGGCTGGATGGTCGCCGTCGTGCTGCTCACCGCCAGCCGCCCGGAAGGGGACTTCCTCTTCGGCGCGGGAGTCGTCTCGTACCTTTTCCTCCTCGGAGGCATGGCCCTGGCTGTGATGTGCGCCACCCTCGGTCAGGGGCGGCAACCGGGCCCTTCCGATGCCCGACTTCGCAAGTGACGTACCACTTCGCCGTATCGGTCCCGTGCGGGTCGCGTGCGAGATTCCTGCACGGGCGAGGTTTGCGGGTCGTACATGGCCAGTATGGTGGTGCGCGCCGCCGAGCTGCCCGAGATGAGGTCGAGTAAACGGGCGGCGGAGCCAACCGGGAGAACCTGCCTTGAGTCGTGAAACTGACAGTTCGTCCTCCGGGCCCAACGGGCGCGGTGGAGCCGCGTACCCGTCGGGGACGCCGCCGTACGGCACCCCCACGGCTTCCGAAAGCGGTGCCGACGCGGGCCGTTCGGCCGCCGGGAAGCCTCCGGAGGAGCGCAAGACCGAGACCACTCTGACGACACGGATCCGGATCAACATCCCCGGGTCGCGGCCCATCCCGCCCGTGGTCGTCCGTACACCCGTGGCCGACGCCGACGTGCCCACCAAGGGCGGCGACGGCGCCCGCACCGGGACGCACCGGGCGCCGCAGGGCATGAGTTCGCCCGCGGGCGCCTCCGTCACGACGGCCACCACCCCGGCCCCGGCCGCACCGGCACCCGCGCCCACGCCCGGGGAGCAGCCCGGGGCGGCCGAGGAGAAGACGAGCGACTGGTTCGCGCCCCGCAAGGCCGGCGCGCCCCCCAAGGGCGGGCCGGGTGGCGGCTCGACCGATGGGGCGGGCCTGCCGGGCGGTTCGGCTCCCTCCGGCGCGGCGGGTTCCGCGGGTGCACCGGGCGCGGGACGGCCGATGCAGTCCACCGGTGCCGGTCCGCTGGGCATCACCGGCGGCGTGCGGCCCGGCGGTACGAACGGTGCCGGACTCCCCGGCGCCACCGGCGCCGGACCCGTGGCCCCCGGCCACGGCGGCGGCACGGGCTCCTTCGACGTCTCCGGGGCGCTGCGCGACACCGGCTCCTTCCCCGCCATAGGTTCGGCCGGCGGGTCCGGCGAACCGCGCCGCGACGACCTTCCGTACTTCTCCGAGGGCGGCCGGGGCGGCAGGGGCGGCCCGGCCGGTCCGACCGGCGGTCCCGCCACCGGTGACGGCCCGCTGCTGCCTCCGGCCGGTGCGGGCGCGGCTCGCGGCAGCCTGGCCGCATCGCCCGGCTCCGCCCCCGGCAACCGGAACACGGGCACGGGATACCCCGGCACCGGCAATGGCTCGCGCGCCGGCCTGAGCGGCGGTCTCAGCGACGACACCGCGATCCTCACCCCGCAGAAGCCCGCGCCCGCCCCGGGACCCGGTGCCTACGGCGCTCCCGCGGAGAACGTCTCCGGGCACACCCTGACCAGCGGCATCCCCGTCGTCTCGCCCAGTCAGAACTTCGCGTACGAGGCGGGGGCGCGGAGCGACGGACCCCGGTCGCACACTCCGCCGAAGCTCCCCGAGCCGGTCCAGCGGCCGTCGGCCTCGTCGAAGCCGGGGAAGAAGAAGGGCCGCAACAAGCGGGCGCTCCTCGGCGTCCTCGTCGTGGTCCTTGCCGGCGGCGCCTACGGCGCGGGCCTGCTCATGAACCACTCGGACGTGCCCAAGGGCACCACCGTGCTCGGCGTCGACATCGGCGGCGGCACCCGCGACGACGCCGTCAAGAAGCTCGACGACGCCTTCGGCACGCGGACGAACAAGCCGCTCACGCTGTCCGTCGATGGCGACGCCGTCCAGCTCAGGCCCGACCAGGCCGGACTCCAGCTGGACAGCCAGGCCACCGTCCGCGCCGCCGCCGGCAGCGACTACAACCCGATCTCGGTGATCGGCTCCCTGTTCGGCCAGGAACGCGTGGTCGAGCCCGTGATGCCGGTCGACAAGGAGAAGCTGCAGGCCGCCCTGGAGCGCGCCGCGAGCGGTTCCGGTTCGGCGAGCGACGGCACGATCAAGTTCCAGCCGGGCAAGGCCGTCGCCGTCTACGGCAAGGAGGGCAAGGGCATCGACGTCGGCCCCTCGCTGCAGGCCGTCCAGGACGCGTACCGCGCCCAGGTGGAGACCGGCGCGACCCCTCCCGTGAAGGTCGCCACCACGACCCGCCAGCCGACGGTGAGCAAGACCGAGGTGGACCGCAAGATGTCGACGTTCGCGACGGTCGCCATGTCGGCGAAGATCATCATCCGTACAGACGCCACCCACTTCATCCCCTTCAGCCCGCAGAAGTCCATCTGGAAGTTCCTGAGCGTCCAGCCGGTCCAGGGCAAGCTCGTCGAGCACTACGACCTCAACGTGCTCCAGGGGCTGTACGGCCATGCCTTCGACGGCGTGACGATCACCAAGGGCGACGGCAGCAAGAAGGCCGTGAGCCCGCAGGACGTCGCCTCCGCCATAGGGAGGGCGCTCGTGGGGAAGACGGCCGCCGCACGCGACGTGACCATCCCCACCAACCCCAACTAGCGCGCGCACCAAGCGCACAGAGGGCACCCGGCCGAGGTTTTCCACCGGCCGGGTGCCCTCTTGCCGTATCGCACGATCCGCCGGGGCACGGACACGATCCGCCGGGGGGGGGGCAGGCGCGGGCGGCCGACATGACATCTGTCATCCGCGACCCAGGACACACCGCACTGCCGCGGGCGCCCCCTCCTCCTCCACGATGGACGACATGACAACGACTGCGGCGACCACCACCACATCGGTGGTCCGGTTCGAATCGGTGACCAAGAGCTACGGGAACGTCCGGGCCGTGGACGGGCTGACGCTCGAACTGCACCCGGGCGAGACCGTCGCTCTGCTGGGCCCCAACGGCGCGGGCAAGTCGACCACGCTGGACCTGCTGCTCGGCCTCAAGAACGCCGACAGCGGGACGGTCCGGGTGTTCGGCACCGGCCCGCGCGAGGCGATCGTCGCCGGCCGGGTGGGCGCCATGCTCCAGAGCGGCGGGCTGATGGACGAGGTCACCGTCGGTGAACTGGTCAAGCTCGCCTGCGATCTGCACCCGAAGCCGTACCGCGCCGGTGACGTCCTCGCCCGCGCCGGCATCACCCAGATCGCCGACCGCAAGGTCAACAAGCTCTCCGGCGGCCAGGCACAGCGCGTCCGCTTCGCGCTCGCCACGGCCGGCGACAGCGACCTGATCGTCCTCGACGAGCCCACCACCGGCATGGACGTCTCCGCCCGGCAGGCCTTCTGGGCCACCATGCGCGAGCAGGCCGACCAGGGCCGTACGGTCCTGTTCGCCACGCACTACCTGGAGGAGGCCGACGCCATAGCGGACCGGGTGCTCGTCCTGCACCGGGGACGGCTGCTGGCCGACGGCACCGCCGCCGAGATCAAGGCCAAGGCCGGCGCCCGCCGCGTCGCCTTCGACCTGGAGGGCACGATCGACGAGGCCCCGCTGCGTGCGCTGCCGTTCCTCACCTCGATCGACGTGTCCGGGCAGACCGTCCGCATCCAGTCCTCCGACGCGGACGCGACCGTCCACGCGCTGTACGGGCTCGGCGTCTACCCCCGCAACCTCGAAGTCGCCGGGCTCGGTCTCGAGCAGGCCTTCGTCGCCATCACCGCCGCCGAGGAAGCCACCCTCACGGCGGCCGAAGAGGCCACCCGCACCCCGGCCGAAGAAGCCACCCGCACCGCCGCCGAGGAGGCCACGTCCAAGTGAACAGTCTCATCAAGCTGGAGATCACCCGCGCCCTGCGCAACCGCAAGTTCCTGTTCTTCTCGGTGATCTACCCCTCGGCCCTGTTCCTGCTGATCGCGGGCAGCGCGGACAGCACCACCGAGGTGGACGGCACCGGCCTGACCCTGCCGACCTTCTTCATGGTCTCGATGGCCTCCTTCGGCGCCCTGACCGCCGTCCTCATGGGCAACAGCGAGCGCATCGCCAAGGAGCGGGAGAGCGGCTGGGTACGGCAGTTGAGGCTCACCACGCTGCCGGGCCGCGGCTATGTGTTCGCGAAGACGGCCAGCGCCGCCGTGATCAGCCTGCCGTCGATCGTGATCGTCTTCGTGGTCGCCGCGGCCGTGAAGGACGTACGCCTGGACACCTGGCAGTGGTTCGCGCTCACCGGCGTGATCTGGGCCGGCAGCCTGGTCTTCGCGGCGCTCGGCGTCGCCATCGGCTACCTCGCCAGCGGGGACGCGGTCCGGCCGATCACGATGATCGTCTACTTCGGTCTGTCGATGCTCGGCGGCCTGTGGATGCCGACGACCACCTTCCCCGACTGGCTGCAGAACATAGCGAAGTGGCTGCCCACGCACGCGTACGCTGCCCTGGGGCAGGCCATCGAACTGGGGAACGCCCCGCACACGAAGGACATCGCCATCCTCGCCGTCTCCTTCGCCCTCTTCGCGGGCGGCGCGGCCTGGCTGTACCGGAAGGACACGCTGAAGGCGTGAGTGCCATGACGGAAGACCCGCTGCCCGACGAGGCCCGAACAGACCGGATCGTGCGGCTGGGACAGTCCCCGCGCAGCATCCGCGAGGCCCTGCGCAAGTCGGTGTGGATCGTCATCTGGCTGGTGTTCCTCAGCTCGCCGGTCCAGGACCTCGCCGCAGGCCACCACACACCCGCGGCCACCGCGTCCGGCTGGCTGGGCCTCGCGGCCTTCGTCGCGGTCTATCTGACGCTGGTCTTCCGCAACATGGGCAGGGCCTTCACGGGAACCCTGGCCGTCACCCTCATGGTCCTCGCCCTCGGCGCGCTGGCCGTCGTCCTGAGCCTGACGCTCGGCGCGCCCTGGCTCGGCCTGTTCGTGTACGTCTCGGTCGCCTGCGGGACGACGTTCCCGCTGCGCGTCTCGTACTGGACCATCCCGCTGACCGCCGTCGTGATGCTGCTCGTCGGCCTGCACGGAGGCGAGCGGGACGCCCGCAACCTCGTCCTGCTCGTCGTCCTCATCGGCTTCGCGATGACCGGCGTACGGCAGCTGGTCCGCACGACGGTGGAGCTGCGCAAGGCGCGGGCCACCGTCGCCCAGCTCGCCGCGAACGAGGAGCGGCTGCGGCTCGCCCGGGACCTGCACGACCTGCTCGGCCACTCGCTCTCGCTGATCACGCTGAAGAGCGAACTGGCCGGGCGGATGCTCCCCGACCACCCCGACAAGGCGGCCCAGCAGGTCGCCGACATCGAACAGGTCAGCCGCCAGGCCCTGGTCGACGTGCGCGAGGCGGTCACCGGCTACCGAAGGCCCCGGCTGGCCGGGGAACTCGCGGGCGCCCAGGTCGCGTTGACCGCCGCGGACGTGGTCGCCGACCTTCCGGCCGAACCCGTCCTCGACGGTGTTCCCGAGGACAGCGAGTCCGCGCTGGCCTGGACGCTGCGCGAGGCGGTCACCAACGTCGTACGGCACAGCGGCGCGCGGCGCTGCGTGGTGGGAATCGTCCGGCGCCAGACCCTGGAAGGGCCCGTTCTCGAACTGTCCGTGGAGGACGACGGCTCGGGCGGCTCGTCCGGCGCCGCCCCCGGCAACGGTCTGACGGGACTGACCGAACGGCTGGAGAAGGCGGGCGGAACGCTGGAGGCCGGCCGCGTCCGGCACGGATTCCGGCTGGTCGCACGGGTGCCCCTGGCGGGCGACCGCGCCTCTGCGGGCGCGGCGGACGACCCCGTAGGATCCGGTGCATGAGCCGCACGATCAAGGTCCTGCTCGCCGAGGACCAGTCGATGGTCCGCGAGGCGCTGGCAGCCCTGCTGGGACTGGAGCCGGACATCGAGGTGGTCGCCCAGGTGGCCCGCGGTGACGAGGTGCTGGCGGCGGCGCGCACCCATGACGTGGATGTGGCGCTCCTCGACATCGAGATGCCGGGCATGACGGGGATGGAGGCCGCGGCGGGACTCCGCAAGGAGTTCCCCGCCCTCAAGCTGGTCGTCCTCACGACCTTCGGCCGCCCCGGATACCTCCGCAGCGCCATGGAGTCCGGCGCCGACGCCTTCCTGGTCAAGGACGCTCCCGCCGCCCAGCTCGCCGCAGCCGTACGCAAGGTGCTGGCCGGCGAGCGTGTCATCGACCCCACCCTCGCGGCCGCTGCCCTGGCCGAGGGCGCCAACCCCCTCACCGACCGCGAACGCGAGATCCTCCGCGCGGCGGCCGACGGCTCCACGAACGCCGAACTGGCCACCGTCCTCCACCTCTCCCAGGGCACGGTCCGCAACTACCTCTCGACAGCGATCCAGAAACTCGCGGTACGCAATCGCGCGGAGGCGGTTCGGATCGCGCGGGAGAAGGGCTGGCTGTAGCCGCCCGCGGAACCTACGAAAAGGATGCCCTCATGGCGGAAGACAATCTTGAGGATCAGGCGGAACGACAGTGGGCGGCAGGTGACTTCGCCGCGGCTCTGGCCCTGTATCTGCGGGCGTGGACCAGCTGGGACGACGAGGTCGCGGAGAAGATCCTGGACCTCGTTCACGAGTGGGGCGACATCGACGCCGCGCTGGAGCTGATCTCCGCGGCCGCGGAGGCGGGTGACGCCGGGGCGTACGAGGCCCTGGCCGATCTGCTGATCCAGCTCGACCGGCCCGAGGACGCGGTCGCGGCCCTGGAGCAGGCCGCCCGCGGCGGCCGGGACGTCACGCTGTGGACCGCGGCGGTCCTGGCCGACGAGGTCGGGGACCGCACGCGCGCGGAGGAGTACTACCGGCGGGCGCTGGCCGAGAAGAACCCGAAAGCGCTCAACGACTACGGCAGCTTCCTCAGCGACGACGACGAACGTCTCGACGAGGCGGCCGAACTCCTGCGCCGGGCGGTGGACCAGGGCGACACCATGGCGGCCGGCAACCTCGGCAGGCTCCTGGCCGACCAGGAGGAGTACGAGGAAGCGCTCCCCTGGCTGCGGCAGGCCCTGGACGCCGGGCACCGGTCGGTCCTGGTCGTGCTCGGCGAGGCCGAGAACGCCACCGGCGCCATGGAGGAGGCCGGTCGGCACCTGCGCGAGGCCCTCGCCGAGGAACTGTCCGGCGCGCATTTCGCCTACGCGCTCCACCTGGTCGACGGCGGCGCCGAGAAGGAGGCCGTGGCCCACTACGAGGCAGCCATCGACAAGGACGAGGAGACCAACGCCTACCTGAATCTCGCGCTCCTGCACGAGGACCTCGAGCAGTGGGAGCAGGCCGAGCGGCGCTACCGGGAAGCGATCGACCACCAGGACGAGGACGCGTACGTGCAATACGCACAGTTTCTCGCGGACCGGGGGCGGACCGAGCGGATCGGCGCGCTGCTCGCCGAGGCGATGGAACTGGACATCGACCCGGAGGACATCGAGGAGATGCAGGCCCTCGCCGCTGAAGGGCGCCCCGTCGGAGCATGACCGCCTGCTCGCGTCGGCGCTGCCGGACGGACGGGGGACGGACGGTCGGTCGGTAGGGAGGTAGAGAGGTCGGTAGGGCGTTCGGGCGAGGTCAGTTGAGCATCGCCCGTGCCGCGTGGGCCTGTTGGCGTACGCGGGCTGCGGCCGGTTCGTCCACTGCTGCCACCACGTCGGCGTACGCGTCGAGTTCGGTGGCTCCGGTCAGGAAGTCGCCGCGCTGGACGAGGAGTTGGGCTCGCTCATAGCGCAGGCGCGCAGGGTGCGAGGGCAGCAGCAGGGAGAGTTCCACCGACCACAGGGCCACGTCGGAGCGTTCGGGGCGGGCCGCCGCCCAGGCGCGGATGTTGTTCAGGATGCGCACGACGACGTCGAGCGGGTCGGCGGGGGTGAGCATCGACGGGTCGAGCGGGGCGCCGGTCGCGCCCACGACGAGGAGTTCGGCGTCGGAGCCGGTCAGGACGCGCCCGCCGTCGAAGGGATCGGCCAGCACCTGCTGCTCGGGCGGTCCGAAGCCCACCACGAAGTGACCGGGCAGCGCGACCCCGTAGACCGGTGCCCCGGCCCGTCGCGCGACCTCCATCCACACCACCGAGAGCAGGATGGGCAGCCCGCGCCGTCGGCGCAGTACCGCGTGCAGCAGGGAGGACTCCAGCCGCTGGTAGTCAGCCGGTGAGCCCCGGTATCCGCAGCGCCCGCCGAGGAGCTCGGCCAGCGCGGTCGCCCAGGAGCGCGGGCCGCCCGGGTGGAAGGGCAGCCGGCCCGCCAGCTCGTCCAGCTCGATCTGCGCCGCGTCCATTCCGGGCTCGTCCAGCGTCCTGTCCGCCGCGGCGCCCACCAGCAGGCACAGCGCCGCCAGATCGGGCCGCTCGGCCCGCGCCTCGTCGGCGAACCGCCGCCGTACCTCGTCGGCTCGCTCCGGCTGCGGGGGCTGGGGGGAAGGCATAGCTGGCTCGGGCCCCTTCACGTCGATCGATACGGCTCGACGCCCGGCTCGATATCCGGTTCGGCACCCCGCTCGGCACCACCGAAACCGCCGTCCGGCGCGCCGGAGGCCACTGTGCCGAGGCTTGTACCGGTTCCCGTACCGGTTCCCGTACCGGTGCCTGCCGCGCTGGTGCCTGCCGTACCGGCGTCCGACGGCCACCGGTAGTGGTGGTACGCGTGATGCGGCCCGAAGCCCATCCGGGCGTACAGCTCCCGGGCCCCGGTGTTGTCCGCCTCCACCTGGAGCCAGGCCGCCGAGGCGCCCTCCTCCAGGGCCCGGCCGGCCAGGGCGGCCATGACGGCGGTGGCGAGGCCCCGGCGGCGCCGGTCCGGGTCGACCTCGACGGCGGCGAAACCGGCCCAGCGGCCGTCCACCACACACCGTCCGATCGCGGCCGGAGCCGCGCCCCCGGCGCCGGGCACCGTCGCGAACCACACCGAGGGGCCGCCACCCAGCACCTTCAGGGCCACGTCGCTCACTCCCTTGCGCTGGTAGCGGCCGAGCCACGCCTCGTCGGCCGTGCGGGAGAGCGTCACCTCGGGAGCCTCCCGGTCCGCGACCGGCGCGAGCGCGCCGATCCACAGTTCGGCGGTCACCTCACGCGCCCAGCCGCGCGCCTCCAGCTCCGCGCAGAGCAGCTCCTGCGTGCCTTCGGCGCCGGTGGTGGTCTGGACGTAGGCGGGCAGGTCACGAGCGGTGTACCAGTCGCGTACGTACGTCAGCGCCCGGTCGAGCGGCACGCCCGGGTCGCCCAGCGGCAGCACGGAGTTGGCGCGCCGGGTGAACCCGCCCGCCGCCCGCAGCTCCCAGCCGCCGAGCCGCTCGCTCTCCACCGGCGGCCAGGCCCGTGCCGCGACCCGCGCCAGCTCCTCGTAGGACGCCGCGGGTCCGCGCCGGCGCGCCGGGGCGGACGGTACGACCTTGGCCGCGACCAGTGAGGATTCCGCGATCCGGACACGCTCGCCGGTCCGTCGTGTGATCAGCAGCACACCGTCGTCCCATGATGTGAGAACACCGACCGTATCGGTGAACTTCTCCACCGTGTCTCCGTCATTGATCAGGCGTCGTACCGAGACACGTTTTCCCACGTCAGCAGCGGTGATGCGGACCTCAAGGCGGCCTGCAGCAGAGATTTCCACAGGTCAGTTCACCCCTCCTGTTCGGATCATGCCCAAGAACGGAGATACTAGGGGCGGGCATCGACGACGCCGCGCTCCCGCGCGCCAGGCGGCGGAGCCTACGGAGGCCCGCCAGCGCCCTATCGAGGAGGAACGACAGCGTGACCTACGTCATCGCGCAGCCTTGTGTCGACGTCAAGGACAAGGCGTGCATCGAGGAGTGCCCGGTCGACTGCATCTACGAGGGCTCCCGGTCCTTGTACATCCACCCGGACGAATGCGTCGACTGCGGAGCCTGTGAGCCGGTGTGCCCGGTCGAGGCGATCTTCTACGAGGACGACACTCCGGAAGAGTGGAAGGACTACTACAAGGCGAACGTCGAGTTCTTCGATGAGCTCGGCTCGCCCGGCGGCGCCAGCAAGCTCGGCCTGATCGAGCGCGACCACCCCTTCATCGCAGCGCTGTCGCCGCAGAACCAGTAAGCGGCCCGCATACGCGCCGCCTCGGTCCCGTACAGCTGATCGCTCCGATCGCCGTACGGGACCGAGGCATTTGCCGTATCAGCGCCGCAGCAGTCCGTGCAGCAGCCCGTATCCGCCGGTACGGGTCGTACGTACGAGAAAGTGAGCCCGATCCCGTGTCCGCAGTCTCCGACCGGCTTCCCACCTTCCCCTGGGACAAGCTGGAGCCCTACAAGGCGACCGCCGCCGCTCACCCGGGCGGCATCGTCGACCTGTCCGTCGGCACCCCGGTCGACCCGGTGCCCGAGCTGATCCAGAAAGCTCTGGTGGCGGCCGCGGACTCGCCCGGTTATCCCACGGTGTGGGGCACGCCCGAGCTGCGGGACGCGCTCACCGGCTGGGTCGAGCGACGGCTCGGCGCGCGGGACATCACCCACCGTCATGTGCTGCCCGTGGTCGGCTCCAAGGAACTGGTCGCCTGGCTGCCGACGCAGCTCGGCCTCGGCCCCGGCGACAAGGTCGCGTACCCGCGCCTCGCCTACCCGACGTACGAGGTCGGCGCACGGCTCGCACGGGCGGACCACGTGGTCTACGACGACCCGACGGAGCTGGACCCGACGGACCTGAAGCTGCTGTGGCTGAACTCCCCGTCGAACCCGACAGGCAGGGTCCTGTCCGCCGCGGAACTCGCCCGGATCGTCGCCTGGGCCCGCGAACACGGCATCCTCGTCTTCTCCGACGAGTGCTACATCGAGCTGGGCTGGGAGGCCGACCCGGTCTCGGTGCTGCACCCCGCCGTGTGCGGCGGCTCCTACGAGGGGATCGTCTCGGTCCACTCGCTCTCCAAGCGCTCGAACCTGGCCGGTTACCGCGCCGCGTTCCTCGCGGGCGACTCCGCCGTCCTCGGTGAGCTCCTCGCGATCCGCAAGCACGGCGGCATGATGACCTCCGCGCCGACCCAGGCCGCCGTGGTCGCGGCCCTCTCGGACGACACCCACGTCCGCGAACAGCGCGACCGCTACGCCGCCCGCCGGACCGCCCTGCGCGACGCCCTCCTGAACCACGGTTTCCGCATCGAGCACAGCGAGGCGAGCCTCTACCTCTGGGCCACCCGGGACGAGTCCTGCTGGTCCACGGTGGCCCACCTGGCCGACCTGGGCATCCTGGTGGCCCCGGGCGACTTCTACGGCGAGGCGGGCGAGAACTTCGTCCGCGTGGCCCTCACCGCCTCGGACGAGCGCGTGGCGGCGGCGGTGGAACGCCTGCGGTAGGCCGGTAGGGCGTAGCACGACGGGGGTCCGGGGAACTCGCTTCCCCGGACCCCCGTCGTCGTGCGCTCCCGCGGGACTAGCCCAGCGGCAGGCCCTGCACCGGCAGCTGCCCGGTCGGCAGGCCGCCATGGGTCACGGCGTCCGTCGGCAGGCCGCCGACGGCCGCGGTCCTCGCGGTGTCACCGAGGAGGGCGCCGGCCTGTCCGGCCGCGCCCCCGGCCACCTTCTGCGCGGCGGGCGTGGCCTTCTTGGCGGCCTTCCCGCCGGACTTGCCGGCGGTCCCGGTGACGTTCTGCGCCGCTCCGTCGACGGTGTTGCCGACGTTCGCCCCGTCCAGGGCGGTCAGCCCGCCGAGGCTGGGGGCGGCCGGCAGGTCGGCAGCCGCGCAGGCGGAGCCGGCCGCGCCGACCACGGGCGCCGCTCCGGCCGCGACGAGCAGCACGACACGGGCGATCCGGCGGGTCAGGGGGAGGGACATGGTGCTCCTTAGACGGAAGAGAACGGGGAAGTGTCCTGCCGCGCCCGGCGGTCGGCCGGCTGGCCGCCGACCGGCCGCGTCACCCGATGCTGATCGTCTGAGGCGATCGTTCCGGGCTCGGACGCAGTGACTACCGCTCGAAGTCCGCGAAGGTTGCGGTGGCCCGCCGTAAAGAGTTGGCAATGTGTCGCATTATCGGTTGTGGATAAAAACGGGCAAACGATACCCGGCCGGATAGCCCGTGGAATCCCTGTGGGCCTTTGCTCTCAAGGGATTTCCCGGACGAGGGGGGTGAGTGCCCGAAAGCGCGCGCACATCGTCGGCCCGCAGGAGGCCGGGTCCTTCCAACGGGTGAGGGTCCGTACTACTGCCCGGTCACGATCCGGACCTCGGCCGCGGCCTTCTTCGCCCCCGAACCGCCCTTCTCGTCGGCCGTGTGCCACGAGCTCTCCGAGGTCCCCGCGGTCCACTCGCGCCCTGCGTACGACACTCGATCGATGTGCAGGGCCGAGGAGTTGGCCACGGCCCAGTGCGCCAGCTCCCAGCCGCGGCGGACGACCCCGGTCCCGGCGGTGGATTCCTCGCGCACGGGGACCGTCACGGTCCGGTCGGCGGCCTTCGGGGACGCCGGGGCGGCCGGTGCCGGCGACGCGGAGGAACCCGCCGTACCCACGGTGGCGCCCGCCTCCTGGAGCACATCGCGACCGAAGTCCCGTGCGAGCGCGGCCCGCACCGGCGCAGGGCCGCCCGCCGGGGTCGCGGCCGGGCGCCCCTGGCAGGTCAGCGTGGCCGCAGCGCGGCCGGTCAGCGCGGCGGCGAGCAGGGTGGCGTCCGGCTCGTGCTTCGCGTACGCCTGCGGAAAGCCGCTGTGCTGGACACGCTGGGCGGCGACGGTGAGCGGCAGCCGCGAGTAGCCGGGCACCTTGGCCAGGTGTTCGTAGAAGACGCCCGCCGCGTACGTCGGGTCCATGATCTGTTTTCTCGTGCCCCAGCCCTGCGACGGCCGCTGCTGGAACAGGCCGAGGGAGTCCCGGTCGCCGTGCTGGATGTTGCGCAGCCCCGACTCCTGGAGCGCCGTCGCGAGGGCGATGGCCACCGCGCGCTCGGGCATGTCCCGGGAGGTGCCGATGGCCGAGATCGTCGCCGCGTTCACCGCCTGTTCCGGGGTGAACTCGTACGACGCGCCGTCGCCGTTGCCGGAGACGACCTTGCACCGGGGCGCGCCCACGCCGCCGGTGAGGTACTGCACGCCGAGATAGCCCGCGATCGCGAACAGGACCGCGAGGGCCCCTCCGAAGCGAAGGAGGCGACGGCGGCGCCGGACAGGAGTGGGGGACGGCTCAGACACGCGTACAAGGTACTGGAGACCGCTGTCGGCGATCTGTGGGGCTGTGGACAACGGGAGCGCGGCCGGGGGATACGACCGCATCAGGCTGTTTTCGGGCCCCCTCGGCCAGGCGCGCTAGGGTCGACGCCATGGCCGACACCCCGCTTGACCTCACCCTGGACGCAGCCGAGCTCACCGCGCAGCTCGTCGACCTCCCCTCGGAGAGCGGCAACGAGAAGCCGCTCGCGGACGCCGTCGAGGCCGCCCTGCGCGCCCTGCCGCATCTGGCGGTCGACCGGTACGGGAACAACGTCGTGGCACGCACGAACCTGGGCCGAGCCGAGCGGGTCGTGCTGGCCGGTCACATCGACACCGTGCCGATCGCCGGCAACGTGCCCTCCCGCCTCGACGAGAACGGCGTGCTGTGGGGCTGCGGCACCTGCGACATGAAGTCGGGCGTCGCGGTCCAGCTCCGTATCGCGGCCACCGTCCCCGAACCCAACCGGGACCTCACCTTCGTCTTCTACGACAACGAAGAGGTCGCGGCCCATCTGAACGGGCTGAAGCATGTGTCCGAGGTCCACCCCGAATGGCTGCAGGGCGACTTCGCGGTCCTCCTGGAGCCCTCCGACGGGCAGGTCGAGGGCGGCTGCCAGGGCACGCTGCGGGTGCTGCTGAGGACCAAGGGCGAACGCGCCCACTCAGCCCGCAGCTGGATGGGTTCGAACGCGATCCACGCGGCCTCCCCGATCCTGGCCGCGCTGGCCGCGTACGAGCCGCGCTACCCGGTGATCGACGGCCTGGAGTACCGCGAGGGCCTGAACGCGGTGGGCATCTCGGGCGGTGTCGCCGGCAACGTCATCCCCGACGAGTGCGTCGTCACGGTCAACTTCCGCTACGCGCCCGACCGCACCGAGGAGGAGGCGATCGAGCACGTCCGCGAGGTCTTCGCCGACTGCGGCGTGGACGAGTTCGTGATCGACGACCACAGCGGTGCCGCCCTACCCGGCCTCTCCCACCCGGCCGCCGTCGCGTTCATCGAGGCGGTGGGGGGCACCCCGCAGCCCAAGTACGGCTGGACGGACGTCTCCCGCTTCAGCGGCCTCGGCGTTCCGGCGGTCAACTACGGCCCCGGCAATCCCCACTTGGCGCACAAGCGGGACGAACGGGTGGAAACGGCCAAGATCCTTGCGGGCGAGCAGCGACTGCGCGACTGGCTCACCGCCTGACGCGCACAGGCGTACCTGCCGGCGGTTCATGGCGGACATGCCGACGTCCCCCCGCCGTAACCAGCGGAGATCTACTCTGGGGCGGAGCGACCTTCCCCCGCACCGGCTCACGGCCGGAGCGGGGGAGATCCGTACGCGGAGGGAGTGGACATGGCTACTGGCGACCCGAGGGGCAAGAAGCGGCCACCGGAGGAGCAGCGGCTGGGACCGGTGCTGCGCAGGCGGGATCAGGTCCAGGCGAGCACCACGGACCAGCGGCTGCTGGACGCGG
This sequence comes from Streptomyces rhizosphaerihabitans, assembly GCF_025399795.1. Lineage (GTDB taxonomy): Bacteria > Actinomycetota > Actinomycetes > Streptomycetales > Streptomycetaceae > Streptomyces > Streptomyces rhizosphaerihabitans. The sequence goes on from NZ_JAODTZ010000002.1 coordinate 272,569, forward strand.
GCGGCCCCTCCGACTGGGTGCACACCGATCCCTGGCGTGTTCTGCGCATCCAGTCCGAGTTCATCGAAGGCTTCGGCACGCTGGCCGAACTCCCGCCCGCGATCAGTGTGTTCGGCTCGGCCCGGACACCCGTGGACTCGCCCGAGTACGAGGCGGGAGTCGCTCTCGGCCGGGGCCTGGTCGAGGCCGGGTTCGCGGTGATCACCGGCGGTGGACCGGGTGCCATGGAAGCCGCCAACAAGGGTGCCTGCGAGGCGAAGGGCATCTCCGTCGGCCTCGGTATCGAGCTCCCCTTCGAGCAGGGGCTGAACCAGTACGTCGACATCGGCCTGAACTTCCGGTACTTCTTCGTCCGGAAGATGATGTTCGTCAAGTACGCACAAGGGTTCGTTGTATTGCCGGGCGGCCTCGGCACCCTCGATGAACTCTTCGAGGCGCTCACGCTGGTCCAGACCCAGAAGGTGACCCGCTTCCCGATCGTCCTCTTCGGGACGGAGTACTGGGGCGGTCTCGTCGACTGGCTCAAGAACACCCTCATCGCTCAGGGCAAGGCCTCGGAGAAGGATCTGATGCTGTTCCACCTGACCGACGACGTGGACGAAGCGGTGGCCCTGGTCTCGAAGGAGGCCGGCCGCTAGGGTCCGCGCCCGAGGCCCGACGGGCCCACGCCTCGACGGGCCGAGGCGTACGGGAAGGCGGCTCTCCCGAGTCAGCCTCTCCCGTGCGCCGTGCGCCGTGCGACCGAGCGGTCCGCGCACCCGCGGCCCGCACCCCGCGGTCCGTCCGCTACGCCAGCCCGCGCCGGGCCACCGCCGGCGGCCGGTGTCCGGCGATCGACGTCACCATGTCCAGCACCTGACGCGTCTCCGCGACCTCGTGGACGCGGTACACCTGCGCTCCCAGCCACGCCGAGACGGCGGTCGTCGCCAGCGTCCCGACGACCCGCTCCTTGACCGGCTTGTCGAGCGTCTCGCCCACGAAGTCCTTGTTGGAGAGGGAGACGAGAACCGGCCACCCGGTGGAGACCATCTCTCCGAGCCGCCGCGTCGCCTCCAGACTGTGCCGGGTGTTCTTCCCGAAGTCGTGCCCGGGATCGATGAGCACCGACTCGCGGGGCACCCCGAGGGCTACCGCGCGCTCCGCCAGACCGAGCGTGACCCGCAGGATGTCGGTCATCACGTCGTCGTAAGCGATCCGGTGCGGACGCGTCCGCGGTTCGGACTCCCCGGCGTGCGTGCACACCAGTCCCACCCGGTACCGGGCGGCCACCTCGGCCAGCCGCGGGTCCACCCCGCCCCAGGCGTCGTTGAGCAGATCGGCACCGGCCTCGCAGACCGCCTCGCCGACCTCGTGCCGCCAGGTGTCGACGCTGATGATCACGTCCGGGAAGCGGCGGCGCACCTCGGCGACGAAACCGACCGTCCGGCGTGCCTCCTCCTCGGCGGTCACCTCCTCGCCCGGTCCGGCCTTGACCCCGCCGATGTCGATGATGGCGGCGCCCTCGGACACCGCCTGCTCCACGCGCGCGAGGGCCGGCTCGTCGCGGAAGGTGGCTCCTTGGTCGTAGAAGGAGTCCGGGGTCCGGTTCACGATCGCCATGATCACCGGCTCGTGCGCGTCGAATTCACGCCTGCCCAGCCTGAGCATCCCCTGTGACCTCTCCCAGTAAGTCGCACTGATAAGCCGCCTGCGACCTTAACTGCCAGACTCGCATGGCACGATCGGAGCCTGACACTTCCAGCGTCAGACTGCCTTCGTCAGCACCAGTACTTTCGCGCCGACGCGACCCGCGCCGGCACCAGAGCGTGGGGACCTCAGCGATGTTCATGTTCTTGTTCCTGGTCGTCGCACTCGCCGTCGTGGTCGCCGCGGTCACCCTGTCCGTGGTGGGCGGCGGTGAGAGCACGCCCCTTCCCGACGCCGAGCCCGAGCGGCTGCGCGACCCGCTGCCCTACGACCGTCCGGTGCACAAGGGCGACGTGGACGCGCTGCGCTTCGCCGTCACCGTGCGCGGTTACCGCATGGCGGACGTCGACGACGCGCTCGGCCGTCTGGGCGCCGAGATCGGTGAGCGGGACGCCCGGATCGCCGACCTGGAGGCCGCGCTCGCCGGCGCCCGCGCGGCGAGCCACCCCACCTCGCTGCGCAAGCACCCGGAGGACGAGCAGTGAGCGACGCGCTCGCCGGACCCGACGGCGCCCTGCGCTGCCCCTGGGCGCTGTCCACCGAGGACTACGTGGCCTATCACGACGAGGAGTGGGGCCGGGCGGTCCACGGCGACGACGCGCTCTACGAGCGGCTGTGCCTGGAGGCCTTCCAGTCGGGGCTGTCCTGGATCACCATCCTGCGCCGCCGGTCCGGCTTCCGCGCCGCCTTCGCGGACTTCGAGATCGCCCGGGTGGCGACGTTCACGGAGGCCGACGAGGAGCGCCTGCTCGCCGATCCGGGGATCATCCGCAACGGCGCCAAGATCCGGGCGACCGTCGCCAACGCGCGCGTGCTGACCGACTGGGCCCCGGGCGAGCTGGACGAGCTGATCTGGTCCTTCGCCCCCGACCCCGCCTCCCGGCCGGTCCCGGAGAGGCTCTCCGACGTACCGGCCGTCACCGAGGAGTCGACCGCCCTCTCCAAGGCCCTCAAAAAGCGCGGCATCCGCTTCGTGGGCCCGACGACGGCGTACGCCCTGATGCAGGCGTGCGGCCTGGTGAACGACCACCTGGCGGACTGCGCGGTGCGCAACACCGGGTGATGGGGGGACCCCTTCAACGGCGCGGGGAGCGCCGCGCAGGCCACGAGAAGTACTCGGGACCGCAGGACGGCAAGGATCCCGCGAGCGGCGTCGCGGGCCATGGGCGGGCCGCGACGCACGCTCCCGGTCCGTCAGCGCCCCAGGTACTTCGGCTTCTCCTTGTTCACGAACGCCTGGACCGCGATGGTGTGGTCCTCGGACGCGCCGGCCCGCGCCTGGAGCTCGTCCTCCTTCTCCAGGGTCTCGTCCAGCGAGTGGGTGAGCCCGAACGCGAGGGACTCCTTCAGCGCGGCATACGCCAGCGTCGGCCCGGCGGCCAGTGCCCGCGCCACCTTCTCCGCCTCCGCGTGCAGCTCGCCGGCCGGAACCAGCCGGTTCGCGATCCCCAGCTCGTACGCCTCCTGGGCGCTGATGCTGCGGGGGAAGAGCAGCAGATCGGCGGCGCGGCTCGGGCCGATGACCCGGGGCAGCGTCCAGGAGATCCCGGAGTCGGCGGTCAGCGCGACGCCGGCGAAGGACGTGTTGAAGGCGGCCGTGTCGGCGACGACGCGGTAGTCCGCGGCGAGCGCGAAACCGAACCCGGCCCCGGCCGCGACGCCGTTGACCCCGGCCACCACGGGCTTCGCGGCTCCGGTCAGGGCCCGCACGATGGGGTTGTAGTGCTCGCGCACGGTGCTCATGGTCCGGCCCGACCCCGACTGCTTGTCGGCGGCCAGCAGCCCGATGTGCTCCTTGAGGTCCTGCCCGACGCAGAACGCCCGGTCGCCGGCGGCGGTCAGCAGGATCGCCCGTACGGCGTCGTCCGAGGCGGCCGCCTGCGCCGCGTCCCGGAAGGCGACCTTGGTCTCGGTGTTCATCGCGTTCATCGCCTCGGGGCGGTTCAGCGTGATCGTCGCGAGTCCGTCGCTCACCTCGTAGAGCACGGTGTCGGCCATGGTGGGTCCCTTCCGGGGGTCGCGGCTCGTCGTACCGGCCGGTACGTCCTGTGTCCGATGACAGCATGGCGGAGATCACCGGCGGTGGCGCGGGGCGTACATGTGACCTGCATCAAAGAATTCCGGGCCGCGGAAGTCCATGCGGCGGCGCAGTATCGCAGCCACATCGCCGAATTGAGTGGTTTTGCTCAAGCGCGTTGCGCAAGCGATGCCGACTGATGTTGGTCATCGGGTCCTGAGATGCGGGATAATGGCCTGGAAGCAATGTGTTCGATGCCGGTGACGTGTGTCCTATGAGGGGACGTGCGTGCCCTCCGAGGGGGCCGTCGGCGACGATGAGCTGGTTTCAGGAAGGGGAACGAGCATGGCGGCCATGAAGCCGCGGACGGGCGATGGCCCGCTCGAGGTGACCAAGGAGGGGCGGGGCATCGTCATGCGCGTTCCGCTCGAAGGCGGCGGTCGACTCGTCGTCGAGCTGACCCCTGACGAGGCCGACGCACTCGGCGACGCCCTCAAGAAGGTCGTCGGCTGACGCGGAACGCGACCCACACCTCTTCGGCTTCCCCGGCACCGCACCTGGTGCCGGGGAAGCCGTTTTTTTCCGGCGTACGGGACTGCCACGCCGCTCGGTCGGCAGCGATCGGCGGGGCATATGGCCTGGTCGGAGGCGCATGACGGGAAACGGATCGGGCGGCGGGTCGGGCAGCGGGGTCAGCGCTTGACCGCGCACAGCAGACCGTCGCCCACCGGCAGCAGAGACGGCACCAGCTCCTGGCTCTCGCGCACCGCGCGCAGCAGTTCGCGCAGCCGGCTCACCTCCACCGGCTGCGGTCCCGAGTCCACGGTGCGGCCGTCCGCGAAGACACCCTCGAAGGCGACGAGCCCGCCCGGCCGCAGCAGGCGCAACGATTCAGCGAGGTAGTCCAGGCACTCCAGACGGTCGCCGTCGCAGAACACGAGGTCGTAGCCGGCGTCCGCGAGGCGGGGCAGGACATCCAGCGCGCGGCCCGGGATGAAGCGCGCGCGATTGCTGGCGAAACCGGCGGCGCGGAAGGCCTGGCGGGCGAACTGCTGGCGCTCCGGCTCCGGATCCACCGTGGTCAGTACCCCGTCCGGCCGCATGCCGTGCAGAAGATGAATTCCGGAGACGCCGGTCCCGGTACCGATCTCGGCTACCGCCTTCGCGTCCAGGCTGGCGGCGAGCAGGCGCAGCGCGGCGCCCGTGCCGGGCGACACCGAGCGCAGGCCTACCTCGTGGGCCCGGTCCCGGGCCCAGCGCAGCGCCTCGTCCTCGGCGACAAAGGCGTCGGCGAACGCCGCCCAGCTCGTCTGCCGGTTGCCGGTAATGACCCTCTCCTGTCCCCGTGATTGCCTGGGCGTGACTGTATCCGTTGGTGCCGGGAACCTGCGGATGGGACCGGGCGTTTAGAAGGGTGGGGATACCCGGCGGGGGGAAGTCGATGGATCGGTACACGGAGCGGGGCCGCGGGCAGGTGCCGGCGTACCCATATGAGCCCGTATCAAATTCTCGTAAAACCGCTTATCCGGAGCTAACGGGCGAGGTGGCTATGGTAGGGGCTCCACTGGACACCACCAGAGCCGACAGGGGAGGTGCGGCTGCGCCTGTGGATCGGGGAGGGGTGCTGCGGCGCCTACTCAGATCAGCGGGTGAGCCGAAATCCGTGACCGACAACGCTGACCAGTTCCACGTTGCTGCCCCGGCGCAGACCGCGACGTTCACCACCGACGCGGAGTCGCAGGCGTGGACTCCGCCTACCTGGGAGGAGATCGTCAGCACCCACAGCGGTCGCGTCTACCGTCTGGCCTACCGCCTCACGGGCAACCAGCACGATGCCGAGGACCTCACTCAAGAAGTCTTCGTCCGTGTCTTCCGCTCGCTGTCGACCTACACGCCCGGCACCTTCGAGGGCTGGCTCCACCGCATCACCACGAACCTCTTCCTCGACATGGTGCGGCGCAAGCAGCGCATCCGTTTCGACGCCCTCGGCGACGACGCGGCCGAGCGGCTGCCCAGCCGTGAGCCCTCCCCGCAGCAGGTTTTCAACGACGCGCACTTCGACGCCGACGTCCAGCAGGCGCTGGACACCCTCGCGCCCGAGTTCCGCGCCGCCGTCGTCCTCTGCGACATCGAGGGACTGTCCTACGAGGAGATCGCCGCGACCCTGGGCGTCAAGCTCGGCACGGTCCGCTCCCGGATCCACCGCGGCCGCTCCCAGCTGCGCAAGGCCCTGGCACACCGGTCTCCCGAGGCCCGCGCCGAGCGACGCTCGTTCGCGGCCCGTGTGCCCGTGCTGGGGGGAGGGGGCGCGACCGCGTGAGTGGAACCCGTCCCACCCCTGCCGAGCAGCACCTCGGGGACCGACTTTCCGCCCTGGTGGACGGAGAGCTCGGTCATGAGTCGCGTGACCGCGTCCTGGCCCACCTCGCCACCTGCGCGAAGTGCAAGGCCGAGGCCGACGCCCAGCGCCGACTGAAGAGCGTCTTCGCCGAAATGGCCCCGCCACCCCCCTCCGAGAGCTTCCTGGCCCGACTCCAGGGACTTCCCGGTGGAGGCGACTCCGACAGTTCGCGGCTGGGCGGAGGAGGCTTCGGCCGCGGAGGACTTGCCGGCGGTTCGACCGGCCCCGGCCTCTCCGGCGTCTTCGGAATGCGCGGCGAAGCCTTCGGGTACGTGCCGTCCGGACCGCACGACGATGTGCTGCCCCCCGCTCCGGGGCGCGGCTTCCGTATCCATGACGTCAGCCGTCACGAGGCCGAGCGGTCGGCCTCGCGCGGGCTCCGGTTCGCCTTCGCCGCGGCGGGCGCCGTCTCGCTGGCCGCCGTCGCGCTCGGCGGAGTGTCCACCGGCGTGCTCGCAGACACCCCGGACGCGCGCGGAGGGTCCGGCGCCGGAAGCAATGTGACGCCGTCCCGTTCCCAGGGCGCGGGGGCCGCCACGGCTCCCGAGTCGCAGCGACGCCGCTCCACCGGACCGCTGCTCGCCCAGGGAGAGCGGGCGCTCGGCAATGGTCCGGTGGCGCCGACCGGGGTGTCCGCCCCGCTGCTGCCCGGAGTTCCCGCTCCGGCGGCCCACGGCCAGGACGCCGTGCACACGCTGACGACACCGGTGGTCGCCGGTGCCGCCGCGATGTCCCCGCTCATACGTCCGCTCACCGACGTCCAGCCGCTCGCGCTGACCCCGGCCCCGGCACTGCTCGCCGCCCCCGCCGTCACACCGTCCCCCACTTCCTCCTCGTCCCCCACCCCGCATAGCGCTCACTGACCCTGCCCTCTGCGCGTCGGCCCATGAACCTGGTTGAATCCGGGGTGGGCCGCGTCCGCGGGAGGGATCACGGGCGCGGAGTCGACAAGTCTGTGGTGACCGTCGGCGAGTCGTGCCGCGGGTCAGGTGTGGGGAGAGCATGAACGAGGGCAGGCCCACGAAGGCGAAGTGGTGGAGCCGACCCCGGCCCCAGGGCACGGGGGCGGACACCGCACCGGCTCACCTCACGGAACCGGGTTCCACGCACCCCACTGCCCTCGCGGAGAGCGCAGGGAGTGCGGACCCGAGCGCGCCGGAGGCGCAGGCGCACCCGGGGACGGCGGCCGGTGAAGGCGACATCGGGGGCGACTACGAACTGGACCGGCCCCAGGGCCTCCCCGGCCCGGTCGAGGCGGGGGCTCCCGCCGATGCCGAGTCCGTCCTCTGGGTAGGCCTTCACGCCCGGGCCGAGGGCGCCGGTGACGGCGACTTCGAGCTCGACCGGCCCCAGGGCCTCCCCGGCCCGGTCGAGGCGCAGGCCCCTGTCGATGCCGAGTCCGCCCGCCGTGTCGGCGTTTCCGCCCAGGCCGAGGGCGCCGGTGACGGCGCGAGTGTCGGCGACTTCGAGCTGGAGCTGCCCGCGCCCCGGCGCCCCAAGCCCCTGCACGACCCCGACCCCTACGGCACCCCGCCCTACGGCGGCCCAGGCCCGTGGGCACCCGCCCCGCCGGTCCAGCACCCGGCGGCCGCACAGGCACAGGGTCCGCACACGCAGGGCCCGTACGCGCAGCGTCCGTACGCTCAGGGCTCGCATGCGCCGGGTTCCCGGGCGGAGGCGGTCGCCCCGGCCCGCGGAGCGCACCTCGCAGAAGGTGTTCAGGCGCACGGAGCGCACCTCGCGGAGGGTGTCCCGGCCCACGGGACGCACCCCGCAGAGGGAGTCCCCTTCCACGGAGCGCACCTCGCAGGGACAGTCCCGGGCCAGGGCGGCGCGCCCTTCGACGCCTTGCCCCATGTACCGGAACCCTCGGGACCCCCGAACCCGACAGCCTCGATGTCCAAGCCCCCTGCCGGACCCGCCGCCTCTCCCGCCCCGGTCGAGTCCGCTGTCCCCGACCCCTGGCAGAACTACGACCCCTGGGCCGCCACGCCCGGCGCCCTCCGGCAGAACGGCGCCTTCCAGCAGAACGGCCCCCTCCAGCAGAACGGGATCGCCGTGCCCACCGTGGCGGAGCGGCGCAAGAGGGCGAGGAAGGCCCTGGTGCTCGGGGCCGTCGCGCTCGCGCTGGTGTCCGGGGGAGTGGGCGGCGCCGCAGGGGCGTATCTGGAGCGCAACGGGGGGCTGACGGACATCGAGCTGCCGCAGGCCGCCAAGGAGGCCCCGGGGCGCGCCCCGGACAGTGTGGCCGGGATCGCGGCGCACGCGCTGCCCAGCGTCGTCACCCTGCATGTGCGGGGGAGCGAGGAAGAGGGAACCGGCACCGGATTCGTGCTCGACGGCGAGGGACACATCCTCACGAACAACCACGTGATCGAACCGGCCGGCGCCGGCGGCACGATATCCGTGACGTTCAACGGCGGTGAGACCGCCAAGGCCGAGGTCGTCGGACACGACAGCGGCTACGACCTCGCCGTCGTCAAGGTCTCGGGAGTCCACGGTCTCGCCCCGATGCCGCTGGGCAACTCGGACAGCGTCCAGGTCGGCGACCCCGTCGTCGCCATCGGCGCGCCCTTCGACCTCGCCAACACCGTCACCTCCGGGATCATCAGCGCCAAGGACCGGCCCATCACGGCGGGCGGCGAGAAGGGCGACGGCACCGACGTCTCGTACGTGGACGCGCTCCAGACGGACGCGCCGATCAACCCCGGCAACTCGGGCGGGCCCCTGCTGGACTCCCGGGCCCGCGTCATCGGCATCAACAGCGCCATCCGCTCCGCCGACAGCGGCTCCGACCTGGGGACCGGTCAGGCCGGTTCCATCGGGCTCGGCTTCGCCATCCCCGTCAACCAGGCCAAGCGCGTCGCCGAGGAGCTCATCAACACCGGCAGGGCCACCCACCCAGTGATCGGTGTCACGCTCGACATGAACTACGCCGGTGACGGCGCGCGGGTCGGCACCAAGGCCGCCGGGGGCGGTCCGCCCGTCACCACCGGCGGACCCGGCGCGAAGGCGGGCCTCAAGGCGGGCGACGTCATCACCGAGGTCGACGGCGGACGTGTCCACTCCGGCGAGGAACTCATCGTGAAGACCCGCGCCCACCGGCCCGGCGACCGGCTCCGGCTGACCGTCCGGCGGGGCGGCACGCGCAGGACGGTCACCCTGGTCCTCGGTTCCGCGAGCGGCGACTGAGAGCTCCGCGAGTCACGGACGGGAGCCCCGCGAGTCACAGACGGGAGCCCCGCGAGTCACGGCCACGAGTGACACGAACCTCACAGTCGAGCATGATGTCGCAGCTCCGGACGGCAAACATCATGGAAAACCAGCGGTGTACATGAAGTCGGAAGCCCCGGGACAGTTCCGGACGGACAGGAACGCCGGGTACCGTTGGACCCGGCCCGGACCACGGAAGACTCCCGAGGGCCGTGGACCGAGGACATCGCAAGGAGCTATCAGGTGTTCAATGACGTAGGACCGCTTGAGCTGGTGACGCTGGTCGTCCTGGCCGTGCTCGTCTTCGGTCCCGAGAAGCTCCCGAAGATGATTCAGGACGTCACGCGCACGATTCGCAAGATCCGTGAGTTCTCGGAGAGCGCCAAGGCGGACATCCGCGATGAACTCGGCCCGGAGTTCAAGGACTTCGAGTTCGAGGACCTCAACCCCAAGACGTTCATACGCAAGCAGCTGGACAATGACGAGCTGGGGCTCAAGGAAATCCGTAACGGCTTCGACCTGAAGAAGGAGATGGCCGAGGTCACGGACGTGGTGCACGGCCGCGAGTCCGACTCCTCGGACACCTCCGGGTCCACCGGGTCCTCCAACGGCACGGCCGGCGGTTCCGTCGACATGACGAAGAAGCGCGAGAAGCTCGACGCCGACGAGCACCCGCCCTACGACGCCGACGCCACCTGAGCCGTACGGAGTACCGCGGCGGCCCGCCGCACGGGAGCGTGCGCGACCGGGCATCCGCCACCCTCGCGGGCCGGACCGGCCCTGGCTTCGGCCGGATGGGTCCGGTCTGAAAACGTTTTCGTCCGTGGGCCGCGAACAGACCCCGCGCAGTCCGAATACGCCGTTCACACGCCTTACGCGCCGGGCGCTTTCGCCGCTGCTCGGAGCGGTGTGGCTATGCTGCCCAGTTGTTGTGCGGACCGACAAGGACGCCCGAGGGGGGCGGGCCACCCGGTCCGACGAGAGCGAGGAGGCGTCCGGCAGATGGAGACGACAAGTCGGGTAGGCGCGCAGGCGCCGGCCGCGGAGGGCGGACAACAGGTCCCCTCCGCCCGGCGTACGGTCGACGGCTACCTGCTGGCGCACTTCCCCTGGTACGGCCTCGACGAGGCCTTCACGGGGTCGCACTGGCTGATGCCGGTGGGTACCTCGGCGGACGGCGCCGTCGAGCACGGTTCGATCGGGCACGGGGACGAGCCCTCGGTGCGCCCCGAGCCGGGCGAGGACAAGGAGCGGTTCGCGGTGGTGGTCACCGTCGCCGCCAGCCCCGTACGGCGCAGCGCGGACGGCACGGGACTGCTGGAGGCCACCTCGGTGTCCTCGGCGGCCTGGCTGGCCGGTGTGGGGCTGCTGTCCTTCACCTGGCCCGGCCAGATGGACCACACCCTGCGCGACGACTGGCTGGACCAGCAGACCGAGACCGCGTGGGTGCTGGCCGACGACCTGGACGGACCGGACTGGTCCACCCTGTCCCTCCCCGTGGACGGCGTCCCCACGAGCTTCCACTACCGCGAGTCCGAGTTCGGCTGGGTCCTCGCGGGTTCCACCCAGGAAGGCGTCCACGTGGGAGCGTACGGGCGGGGAATGAGCGCGTACGGGCTGGGCTTCGCGATGATCAAGGACATCGCGGCCTACGCCTAGAAACGGCCCTGGCAGCCGCTTCAGGCACTGGTGGCACTGGCGCTTGCGCCGGTAGCGGATGCGGGGCCCGGCAGTCGCTGCGAGGCCCTGACAGCCGCTACGAAGGAGGGGGCGCCGTCCGAACGGACGGCGCCCCCTCCTTCGTGCCGGCGACTCTGGAGCTTCGTGCGGGAAGCCCTGGAACCCGACGGCTCTGGAGCTTCGTGCGGGAAGTCCTAGAACTTGTTGCGCGGGGTGATTCCCAGCGACATGCCCGACAGGCCGCGCTGACGGCCGCCCAGCTTGCCGGCGATGGCACGCAGCGCCGAGCCCGCGGGGGAGTCGGGGTCGGTCAGGACCACCGGCTTGCCCTCGTCGCCGCCTTCGCGCAGCCGGACGTCGATCGGGATGGAGCCGAGGACCGGGACGGTCGCGCCGGTGGTGCGGGTCAGGCCGTCGGCGACCGACTGGCCGCCGCCGGTGCCGAAGACGTCGACCATCTCGTCGCAGTGCGGGCAGGGCAGCCCCGACATGTTCTCGACGACGCCCACGATCTTCTGGTGGGTCTGCACGGCGATGGAGCCGGCGCGCTCGGCCACCTCGGCCGCCGCCTGCTGCGGGGTCGTGACGACCAGGATCTCGGCGTTGGGGACGAGCTGGGCGACGGAGATCGCGATGTCGCCCGTGCCCGGCGGGAGGTCGAGGAGCAGGACGTCCAGGTCGCCCCAGTACACGTCCGCCAGGAACTGCTGGAGGGCGCGGTGCAGCATCGGGCCGCGCCAGACCACCGGCGCGTTGCCCGGGGTGAACATGCCGATGGAGATGACCTTCACGCCGTGCGCGGACGGCGGCATGATCATGTTCTCGACCTGGGTCGGCCGGCCGTCCACGCCGAGCATGCGGGGCACCGAGTGGCCGTAGATGTCGGCGTCCACGACACCGACCTTGAGTCCGTCGGCGGCCATCGCCGCCGCCAGGTTCACGGTGACCGAGGACTTGCCGACGCCGCCCTTGCCGGAGGCGACCGCGTACACACGGGTGAGCGAGCCGGGCTTGGCGAAGGGCACCTCGCGCTCGGCGGTACCGCCCTTAAGCGCGGTCGCCAGCTCGCGGCGCTGTTCGTCGCTCATCACGTCGAGTTCGACGTCGACACCGGTTACGCCCTCGACCCGCGAGACCGCCTCCGTCACCCGCTGGGTGATCGTGTCGCGCATCGGGCAGCCGGAGACCGTGAGGTACACGGCGACCGCGACCACGCCGTCCGCACTGATCTGCACCGATTTGACCATCCCCAGTTCGGTGATGGGTCGGTTGATCTCGGGGTCGTTCACCGTCGCCAGTGCTTCACGCACCGCGTCTTCCGTAGCCATAGGGACGATGGTACGGCGCTCCCCATGGGCCCCGGAAAGCCCCGTCACCGGTCGTCTACGTCACGTCCGTGCGACCGTTCCGCCGGGAATACGGCCCGGTCGTCCTTGTGCCCGTCCGGATACCGGTCCTCCAGCTCCTTGACCAGGTCCTGGAGCTCGTTGCGGATCCAGTCGCGGGTGGCGACCTCGCCGAGCCCCATCCGCAGCGCGGCGATCTCGCGGGTGAGGTACTCGGTGTCGGCGATGGAGCGCTCGTTCTGCTTGCGGTCCTGTTCGAGGTTGACCCGGTCGCGGTCGTCCTGCCGGTTCTGCGCGAGCAGGATCAGGGGGGCGGCGTAGGAGGCCTGGAGCGACAGCATCAGGGTCAGGAAGATGAACGGGTAGTTGTCGAAACGCAGGCCGCCCGGCGCGAAGACGTTCCAGACCACCCACATGATGATGACGACCGTCATCCAGACGAGGAACCGCCCGGTGCCCAGGAAGCGGGCGATGCGTTCCGAGAACCGTCCGAAGGCCTCCGGGTCCCACTCGGGCAGCAGTCTGCGCCGCGGGGGCTTCGGCTGGTCGAGCCGGGTGCGCGGCCTGGGGGCCGCCGTCGCCCCCGTGGCGGCCCGCTCGCGGGCCTCACGGTCAGGCGCCATGTCGTCCCTCTCCGCCCAGCGGGGCGTCCGGCCCCCGGCGGACGTCCTCGTCGTCCGGCCCCCGGCGGACGTCCTCGTGGCCGTGGCCGTCCTCGTGGACGCCTTCACGGCCGGCCCGGTGGCTGTCGTCGCTGTCGTGGCTCTCCTCGTGCAGGCTCTCGTGCACACCCTCGTCGAGGTGGAACTCCGTCTCCCGCCAGTCCTCGGGCAGCATGTGGTCAAGTACGTCGTCCACGGTCACCGCCCCGAGCAGCGAGCCGCTCTCGTCGACGACGGGGGCCGCGACCATGTCGTACGTCGCGAAGAACCCGGCGACCACGGGCAGCTCGTCCTCCGGGGCCAGCGGCTGGAGGTCGTCGTCGACGAGCGAGCCGACCAGGGTGAACGGCGGATCGCGCAGCAGCCGCTGGAAGTGCACCGCGCCCAGGTACTTGCCCGTCGGTGTCTCGTCCGGCGGGCGGCACACGTACACCTGGGCGGCGAGCGCGGGGGAGAGGTCGGGGTCGCGGACCCGGGCGAGCGCTTCGGCGACGGTCGCGTCGGGCCGCAGCACGATGGGTTCGGTGGTCATGAGCCCGCCCGCCGTCCGTTCCGCGTACGCCATCAGCCGCCGGACGTCCGCCGCCTCGCCGGGCCGCATCAGCGCCAGCAGCCGCTCCACGTCCTCGGTGGGCAGTTCGGCGAGCAGGTCGGCCGCGTCGTCGGGGTCCATCGCCTCCAGGACGTCGGCCGCGCGTTCCTCCTTGAGCTTGCCGAGGATCTCGATCTGGTCGTCCTCGGGCAGCTCTTCGAGGACGTCGGCGAGGCGGTCGTCGTCGAGCGCGGCGGCCACCTCGCCGCGCCGCTTCGGCGACAGGTGGTGCAGCACGTTCGCGAGGTCGGCCGGGCGCAGCTGCTCGAAGGTGGCGAGCAGGCTCTCCGCGCCCTGTCCGTGCTCCTCCAGGGAGAACCCGGTGACGGAGGACCAGTCGACCGTCATCGTCTCGCCCTTGGTGCGCCGGAAGGCGCCGCTGCGCCCCTTGCGCACGAAGACCCGGCCGATCTCCCATTCCCTGCGGGCCGGCAGCTGCTGGATCGACACGTCCAGGACCGTCACCTCCTCGCCCGTCTCGACGAGGGTCACGAGCCGGTCGAGCAGTTCGCCGAAGACGAGCCGCTCGGTGGGCCGCTGCTCGAAGCGGCGCACGTTCAGGACGCCGGTCGTGATGACCTGGCCGGACTCGATGCCGGTCACCCGGGTCATGGGCAGGAAGATCCGGCGGCGCGTGGACAGTTCGACGACGAGGCCGAGCATGCGGGGCGACCGCCGTCCGACGCGCAGCATGGCGACGAGGTCCCGCACACGGCCCACCTGGTCGCCGTTCGGGTCGAAGACGGCGACGCCGGCCAGGTGCGAGACGAAGATCCGGGGGGCGGCTGCGGCCATGCCAGCGCCTCCTTCGCTTCGAAGCGTCATGTCCCGGTCTGTCCGCTCGGGTGGGCTTCAGGCTAGCCCGTCCCGGTCGGATACGCCCTGGTGGGCGGTCCGGACGGACTGCCTCCGACGGGTGGCCGCCGCACCGGTACGCTGCCGTACGCCGTTTGAGGACCGCGCACGAGAGGCAGCCCCACCTGTGACCGCAATTCCCCAGGGCCGTACCCGCAGAGCCGTGACAGTGGCCGCGATGTGCGCACTGGCCGTGACAGGGACGGGACTGACGGGGTGCGGCAGCGGGGATCCGGACGCGGGTACGAACGGGGTCGGCAAGCTGTCCGCCGCCACCATTCAGGCGAGGACGAAGAAGGCGGCCGAGGCCGCGCCGACCGTGCGGCTCTCCGGGACGGTCGTCTCCAACGGGACCACGTTCACCCTCGACATGCGCCTCAAGTCCGACGGCGGTACCGGGTCGGTCACCTCGAAGGGGGCCAGTTTCCGGCTGCTGCGGGTCGGGGAGCACCTCTTCCTCAAGGCCGACAGCGAGTTCTGGGCCCATCAGGACGGCAAGAGCGGTGGCAAGTCGTCGGACACCGCGGCGGCGGACAAGCTGGAGGGCATGTACGTGAAGGTGCCGACCGGCGACCCCGCGTACAAGCGCTTCAGCGGCTTCACGGACAAGGACGTCCTGCTCGACGGGCTGCTCGGTCTGCACGGCGCCCTGGCCAAGGACGGCCACCACGACCAGTCCGGTGTCCGCACCATTCGCATCACCGGCGACAAGGGCTCGGGCGGCACCCTGGACGTCTCCCTGGAGGGCACCCCGTACCCGCTTCTGCTGGGGCGCGCGGGCAACGCGGGCACCCTCCGGCTGACCGAGTGGGGCAAGGACTTCCCGCTGGCGGAGCCGTCCAAGAAGGAAACGGTCGACTACGGACGGCAGCTGCCCTCGTCGTAGCCCGCGCGACCCGCGACCCGCGACCCGCAGCCTTCGGCCTCCGACCCGCGGCCTGCGACCCCGCGGCCGGGCGGCGTGGTTCGCGCTGCCGCGTGGCCCGCTAGCCGCGCTTGCGCCGCTTCATCAGCAGACGGGGCAGGGCCGCCGGGATCGGCCGGCGGGTCGTCGCCGGGGACGGCAGCGGCCGTTCGGCGAGCGAACCCTCGGGCAGCTCGGCAATCGCGCCCGTCGGCTCCAGGCGCAGCACCCGGCACTCGCGCGCCCAGCGCTCCGGCATGGCCTCGCCGTCGGGGGCGTTCAGCCGTTTGCCCTTGAGCTCCCCGACGGCCGCCTCCCACTCCGGGGTGTTCTCGGCGAGCTCCACGACGGTGGCGGACCAGGACACGAGCCGTCCGCCCTTGTCCTTGCTGCGTACGGTGACGACCGCGTCGCCCCCGTCGATCAGCCCCGGCAGCGGCTGCTCGCCGGGCCCGTCGCCGACCAGGCAGGCCGCGCCGTCGTGCCACACGTGCCACAGCGCCTGGGCGGGCACCTCGTGGTCCGGACCGGGGGGCGTCGGCACGCCGATGCCGCGCACCCAGATCAGCCCGGACTTCTTGGTGGCCTCCTCGACGAGGGCCTGGTCGAGCAGCTCTTGCGTCATGGGGCCAAGAGTATCCAGCCCGTACTACAGCCAGCCGTTGCGCTTCAGGATGCGGTGGATCGAGAGGCAGAGCCCGACCGTGACGCCCATGACCACGGGGTAGCCGTAGCGCCAGTGCAGCTCGGGCATGTACTTGAAGTTCATGCCGTACACACCGCAGACCATCGTCGGTACGGCGACGATCGCGGCCCACGAGGTGATCTTGCGCATGTCCTCGTTCTGCGCCACGGAGGCCTGCGCGAGGTTGGCCTGGAGGATCGAGTTGAGCAGTTCGTCGAAGCCGAGGACCTGCTCCTGCACACGGGCGAGGTGGTCGGCGACGTCGCGGAAGTACTTCTGGATGTCGGGGTCGATCAGCCGCATCGGGCGCTCGCTCAGCAGCTGCATCGGGCGCAGCAGCGGCGACACCGCCCGCTTGAACTCCATTACCTCGCGCTTGAGCTGGTAGATCTGCCCGGCGTCCGTGCCGCGCGGGGTGCCCTTGCGGCCCGGCGAGAACACCTCGGTCTCGACCTCGTCGATGTCGTCCTGCACGGCGTCCACGACCGCGATGTAGCCGTCGACGACATGGTCGGCGATCGCGTGCAGTACCGCGGAGGGGCCCTTGGCGAGCAGCTCGGGGTCGTCCTGCAGCCGGTGCCGCAGCGCGCGCAGCGAACCCTGCCCGCCGTGCCGGACGGTGATGAAGAAGTCCCGTCCGGTGAAGCACATGACCTCGCCGGTCTCGACGATCTCGCTGGTCGCCGTCAGCCGGTCGTGCTCGACGTAGTGGATGGTCTTGAAGACGGTGAAGAGGGAGTCGTCGTAGCGCTCCAGCTTGGGGCGCTGGTGGGCCTGGACGGCGTCCTCCACGGCCAGCGGGTGCAGCCCGAACTCCCGGGCGATGACAGCGAATTCGTCCTCGGTGGGCTCGTGCAGGCCGATCCACACGAAGCCGCCGTCGCGCCGCACCTGACGCATCGCCTCCTGCGGCGTGAGCGGCGCGCGCGTCGCGACCCGGGCACCGTCGCGGTAGACGGCGCAGTCGACCACGGCCGACGGGGTGCCGGGGTCACGGGTGGTGTCGTACGAGCCACTGTCCTTGCGCAGCGAGGGGCGGGGGCGGACCGCGGCGCGCAGGTCACGGATCATCGACATGGCAGGCTCCTTTTCGCAACGGAGGCGGCCGACGACGGTTGGAACTACCCGGAATGGGGACGTCCTGACTGCGGATGTTTGGCACGTCCACAAAGCGGGGAGCACCGCACCGTCGCGGTGGCAGCTTCGCTACTGATTCAGATCAGACAGATCAGGGGTTCAGATCGGACAGATCAGGCGGAAACGAAGCGCTCTTCCGTGGTGCACCGGGCAACGCTGACACGTATGCACACGATTGCGGGAGGCGGCAGCCGGCAGGGCTGAAAACCCAGCGGAACCAGCTACGGACTCAGCGACCGGAAGAGCGGGTGGTACTGCACGGTCGACTTCGGTCCATTGCAGCCCCACCTCCTCCGGTCGGTCCCCCGTGAGGGACGATCCATCCCCCGAAGGGGAGTCTGTCTCCCTCCGAAGGGGAGTCAGATCAGTCTCAGTGCGTCGGAGCCCGGGAGCAACTCCCGCAGTGCCATGAGGGCCTGGTGAGGCCTTGACTCATGCACTGCTCCGACCAGCGGCCAAGACTATCAGCGCACCGATACGTCAAGGCCCCGCTTTGCGCGTTGTTGACCGGGGTCCGGTGCACCCTGGCGCAATTGACGCGGCCTATGCTCGGTTCATGGCTGATGTTCTTCCTCTGGTCGAGGCCCGTTTGCGCTCCGCGCTGGGCGAACCCGACGCGCGGGCCGCGGTGACCTTCCTCGGCACCGACCGCATCGAGGTGCTGCGCTTCACCGAGGGCGACATCGTCCGCTACGCCACGCTCGGCATGTCCGCCCAGCCGATGGCCGATCCCACCGCCGTGCTCGCCGATCCGGTGAAGGGCCCGCGCGCCGAGTTGGTCCTCTCGGTCCGCCCGGCCGGCACCGACACCGACAAGGTGCTCCGCCCGCTGGCCGTGCTCGCCGCCTCGCCCCAGGTCGAGGGCCTGGTCGTGGCCGCCGGCGCCTCTCTCGACGTGGGTGAACCCCTGTGGCCCGGTGCGCCGTTCACCTCCGTCCTGGTCGCGGAGTCGGGCGGTCTGGTGGAGGACCTTGAACTGGACGAGCCCGCCGATCCCGTACGTTTCCTGCCGCTGCTGCCGATGACGCCCAACGAGGCCGCCTGGAAACGCGTCCACGGCGCCGGCGCCCTTCAGGAGCGCTGGCTGAACGGCGGAACGGACCTGCGCGATCCGCTGCGCAAGTCCGTTGCCCTGGACTGACCGACCCGGGAACGCCGAATGTGACGGCAGCCGGATGCGACGACAGTCAAATGTGACAGCAGCTCGATGTGACGGCACGTCAATAATGGCTCGCAGTCGCTCAGTTGGCGAAGACCGTGACGCCGTCCTCGGTGGCGTGGACCGGCTCCGGTTCCTCTGCTTCGTGGGTGAGGGCGTCACGCCGGACGAAGACCACCGCCGCGCCGAGCAGCGCGGTGATCCCGGCGACCACGAACGGGACACGGATGTTGCTCCACTCCTCGATCTTCGGAGCGAAGTACGGCGCCGCCGCGGCCGCGAACCAGCGTACGAAGTTGTAGCCGGCGCTCGCCACGGGGCGCGGTGCGTCGGAGATCCCGAGGGCCAGCTCCGTGTAGACGGTGTTGTTCACGCCGATGAAGGCGCCGGACAGGATCGTGCAGACGACGGCGGTGGTGTGGTCGCCGTAGCCGAGGACGAGCACGTCGGCGGCGAGCAGGACCAGGGAGCCGCCCAGTACCTTCAGCGAGCCGAACCGCGCCTGCATGCGCGGCGCCACGATCACCGAGAAGACCGCGAGCAGCACGCCCCAGCAGAAGAACACCGCGCCGGACTTGTACGGCGTCATGTTCAGCACGAAGGGGGTGAAGGCCAGCACGGTGAAGAACGTGTAGTTGTAGAAGAAAGCGGAGGTCGCGGCGGAGGCGAGGCCGCCGTGGCCGAGGGCGCGCAGCGGGTCGAGCAATGAGGTCTTGCGCGCGGGCTTCGGCTGCTCCTTCAGGAACGCCGTGATGCACAGGAAGCCGATCGCCATCAGGAACGCGGTGCCGAAGAACGGGTAGCGCCAGCTCGCGTTGCCGAGCAGGGCTCCCAGCAGAGGCCCGCAGGCCATGCCGAGGCCCAGCGCGGACTCGTACAGCAGGATCGCCGCGGCGCTGCCCCCGGCCGCCGCGCCGACGATGACAGCGAGGGCGGTGGAGACGAACAGTGCGTTGCCGAGGCCCCAGCCGGCCCGGAAGCCGACGAGTTCGCCGACCGATCCCGAGGTGCCGGCGAGTCCGGCGAAGACCACGACGAGCGCGAGGCCGAGCAGCAGGGTCTTGCGGCCGCCGATCCGGCTGGAGACGAAGCCGGTCACCAGCATCGCTACGGCGGTGATCAGGAAGTACGAGGTGAAGAGCAGGGACACCTGGCCGGCCGTGGCGTCGAGTCCCTGGGCGATGGACGGCAGGATCGGATCGACGAGCCCGATGCCCATGAACGCGACGACGGACGCCCCGGCGGTCGCCCATACGGCCCTCGGCTGGCGCAGGAGACCGCCCGCGCCGGTGTCGAACGCGTCCCCCTCCGCAGGGCCCTCGGTGCTGTTGATCATGCCCGCTCCTTCACTGTGCGCCGACTGGATCGTTGTCTTATACACACAATAAATTAGGTGGGCTAATTAATGCAAGATGCACGTAGTTTTTGGCATGACAGGCACACGCCGGACGGGTGATCGTCCTTGACGCGGCGAAGGACGGGGAGGACCGTTGGGCCCTATGAGGGGCGAACCCAGTTGCCCGAAGTGTGGTGGCCGGGTCAGGGCTCCCGGCCTTTTTGCCGATTCCTGGCAGTGCGATGTGCACGGCATGGTGCATCCGCTGCAGCCCGTGATCCCGCCCAGCGTCGAGGCCCTCGGTGTGGTCGTGCACCGCGCCCGGGTGCCGGTGTGGATGCCGTGGCCGCTCCCTGTCGGCTGGCTGTTCACCGGAGCGGCGTTCGCGGGGGACGACCGTAGTGGAGGCAGGGCCACCGCCATCGCCTGCTCGGGGCCCGGACCGCTGGGCGGCATGGGCGAGCTGATCCTGGTCGCCGAGGAACTGGGTGTCGGTCTCGGCGCGCGCTACGCGGGCATAGACGGACCCGATCCCGGCCCGTACATGAGTGTCGAGAAACCGCCTCAGGCGAAGGTCCTCGCGGCGGGCCGGCCCACCCCGCTCTGGCATGTCTCCAGCTCCCCCGACGACCGAGCCGTCTTCGCGGGCGAGGCGCGCGGGCTGTGGCTGTGGGCCGTCGTCTGGCCCGAACAGACCGGACTGCTCATGTACGACGAACTGGTCCTGACGGATCTGCGTGACGCGGGCGCGGAGGTGGACCTGCTGCCGTGCGGCGCGTTGTCGCCGCGCATCCTGGAGCCGTAGGGCGGCGCAGGGCGGGGACGGTCCCGCTCCGCTGGGCCGGAGTGCGGGCTCCGCTGGGCCGGGACGCGGGGCTCCATCGGGCCGGGGCGCAGGGCTCCGCCGGGTCTCGTCGCGGGCGCATGCCGGGTTCGCGGGGGACGGTCGACGGGTGCCGGGTTGGCGGGACGCCGGGTTCGGTGGACGTCGGCTCGGCGGGATCGGTAGGGGGTGCTCAGCCGGTACGGGTGTGACATGAGGGTCCCGGGTTCCCGTTATCCTTGAGCGTCCCCGTCCCGTTCCGTCACCGCCTGGAGTCCGCGTAGTGCGCATCGACCTGCACGCCCACTCCACCGCCTCCGACGGTACGGACACCCCGGCCGAGCTGGTACGCAACGCCGCGGCCGCTGGTCTGGACGTCGTCGCGCTGACCGACCACGACAGCACCCGCGGGTACGCCGAGGCGATCGCCGCACTGCCCGAGGGGCTCGTTCTCGTCACCGGCGCCGAACTCTCCTGCCGGATCGACGGCATCGGCATGCACCTGCTGGCCTACCTCTTCGACCCCGAGGAGCCCGCACTGCTCGCCGAGCGCGAACTGGTGCGGGACGACCGGGTGCCGCGCGCCCAGGGCATGATCGCCAGGCTCCGGGAACTCGGCGTGCCGATCACCTGGGAACAGGTGGCGCGCATCGCGGGCGACGGATCGGTCGGGCGCCCGCACGTCGCCTCCGCGCTGGTCGAGCTGGGTGTCGTCGACAGCGTCTCCGACGCCTTCACCGAGCAGTGGCTCGCCGACGGGGGCCGCGCCTACGTCCCCAAGCACGAGACCGACCCCTTCGAGGCGATCAGGCTGGTCAAGGGGGCCGGGGGTGTCACCGTCTTCGCGCACCCGGCCGCCGCCAAGCGGGGCCGCACCGTGCCTGAGTCGGTGATCGCGGAGCTGGCCACCGCGGGCCTCGACGGCATCGAGGTCGACCACATGGACCACGAGCCGGCCACCCGGGCACGGCTGCGGGGTCTGGCCTCCGAGCTGGGGCTGCTGGCCACGGGCTCGTCGGACTACCACGGCAGCCGCAAGACCTGTGTGCTCGGGGAGTTCACGACCGACCCCGAGGTCTACGGGGAGATCACCCGCCGCGCCACCGGGGCGTTCCCGGTACCGGGCGCGGGCGGATCCTGAACCTCCGGACGTCCCGTACCGGACCGTTCCGTCGGGCCTGTGCCGGTGCCTCTGTCGCTTCCCGCGACTGCGCTGCGGTTGCGGCTGTGCCTGTGCGGTTGCGGGTGGGTGGGTGCCGATGGGCCGGTGTCATGAGGCCCGTAGGCGAGGCGGCCCGTACGTGAGGCTCGTACGGACCTGGTCGGTGTCGTAAGGCGCCGGCCGGCCGCCGGGTGGCGTGCACTGGGACTCGTGCCTGGTCGGCCGGATGTCCTGGTCGTCGCCGGTCCGCGGCACGCGTTCCGGGGGGCCGTGTTCCCGGCCCCGCCCGGCCGGCTGCCGGACGGACCCGCGCCCGCACGGGGCGTACGTCCGGGGCGCACGTCCCGCCCCGCGCTCGGCCGGAACCGTGTTCACCGGCCCGTTCCCAGGCACCCGGCACCGCCGGTCGTGCCGCCCTGTTCCGCCCTGCGGAACGACTGCCCGAAACGGTGGCCGGAAGATCCGCCCACCCTCTCCCACCACCTCGCAAGGCTTCTCTCCACCATGTTCGACGTCGCCGTCTTCGGCTCCCTCTTCGTCACCCTCTTCGTCATCATGGATCCCCCCGGGATCACTCCGATCTTCCTGGCGCTCACCGCCGGCCGCCCCGCCAGGGTGCAGCGGCGGATGGCCTTCCAGGCGGTCTGCGTCGCCGGTGGCGTCATCACCACCTTCGGGCTCCTCGGGCACCAGATCCTGGGCTACCTGCACGTGTCCGTGCCCGCGCTGATGATCGCGGGCGGACTGCTGCTCCTGCTCATCGCCCTCGACCTGCTGACCGGCAAGACCGACGAGCCGAAGCAGACCAAGGACGTCAACGTAGCCCTCGTCCCCCTGGGCATGCCGCTGCTCGCCGGGCCGGGCGCGATCGTGTCCGTGATCCTCGCGGTGCAGAAGGCCGACACGGTCGCCACACAGGTCTCGCTGTGGTCCGCCATCCTCGCGATCCATGTCGTGCTGTGGATCGTGATGCGCTACTCGCTGCTGATCATCCGCGTCATCAAGGACGGTGGCGTGGTACTGGTGACCCGGCTCGCGGGCATGATGCTCTCCGCCATCGCGGTGCAGCAGATCATCAACGGCGTCACGCAGGTGATCCAGGGGAGCTGAGGGCCTTCCCCGGGCGGTCCAGGAAAGCCGATGACAGGGGGCTGGCGGCCTCCCCCGGGCGGTCCAGGGAAGCTGACGGCCTTTCCGGGGGGATCCAGGGACCCGACCGGCTTTCTCGGGGTGATCCAGGGACCTTGACGGCCTTCCCCGGGGGGAGCAGGGGGCTGGCGGCCTCCCCCGGGCGGTCCAGGGAGCGGATGGGTTCCCGGGGCGATCCGGACGGGGCCCATGGCTTCGTCCGGACACGCAGAGCCCCGCACGGCATCCTCGCCGTGCGGGGCTCTGAAGTCTGAGCAGCGTCTGCGGTCCGCAACGCCTTTCGGTCCTACGAGGCGCTTTCGATGCGTCCTCGTACGGCGAAGCGGATGATCGTCGTGTTACGAAGCGGTTGAATCGGCCGGGCGGATCCACAGTCGCTGCCCGATGGCGGCGGCCTGCTGAACGATCCGGTTGACGGAGGCGGCGTCCACGACAGTGCTGTCCACGGGTGTGCCGTCGACATCGTCGAGTCGCATGATTTCGAAGCGCATGGGCTTCTCCCTTCGTCTGGTCATCCTCCTGAGGAGAACTACTTGTGTGTGAAGAGCGAGGCATTGCTGTCCTCGCTCTCGTAGGGAGTCAACGGGATGCGTGTTACAAACATTCCCTACGCTAAGGAAACTTTTCGAGAACCTAATTACTGGCGGGTAGGCCGGGTGGCGGAGACTGAACGGCGCCGGTTGTGTTCGCAGCGTGACCGCCGGGACAATGGGATTGATGAACGACGACCACGCGGCGCTCGCCGCCCGCATAGACCGTACGAACGAGCTGCTCCAGCGCATGCTCGCCGAGGTCGCGAAGACCCCTTCCACCCATGCGATCTTCGTCGACGCCGGATATCTGTACGCGGCCGCGGGGCGGCTCGTCGCCGGCACGGAGGACCGCCGTTCGTTCGACCTGGACACCGAGGGCCTCATCGAGGCGCTCATCGACCGGGCCCGCACGATCTTCGCGGACAGCCGACTGCTCCGCGTCTACTGGTACGACGGCGCGCGGCGTCGCATCCACACCGCGGAACAGCAGTCCATCGCCGAACTCCCGGACGTGAAGGTCCGGTTGGGCAACCTGAACGCCAACAACCAGCAAAAGGGCGTCGATTCACTCATCCGGTCGGACCTGGAGTCCCTCGCCCGGCACCGCGCCATCAGTGACGCGGCGCTGCTCGGCGGAGACGAGGACCTCGTCTCCGCGGTCGAGGCGGCGCAGGGCTACGGCGCCCGGGTCCACCTCTGGGGCATCGAGGCGCCCGAGGGACGCAACCAGGCCGAACCGCTTCTCTGGGAGGTCGACAGCCAGCGCACGCTCGACCTCGACTTCTTCAAGCCGTATGTGGCCAGGCGGACCGCCCAGTCGTACGACCCGACGGCGGCGGTCCGGCCCACCCGGGAGGACGTGCGCTTCGTGGGCGCCCAGATCGCCGCGAAGTGGCTGGCCGCGCGGGGCCGCGAATCCCTGGTGGAGCTGCTTCCCGGGCACCCCTACCTCCCCGGCTCGGTCGACCAGGACCTGCTGGTCGAGGCCGAGGGCCTGCTCCAGTACTCCTTGCGCGGACAGTCGGATCTGCGCCGCGCATTGCGGGACGGCTTCTGGGAGCACTTGCAGGCGCAGTACTAGGAGCACTTGCAGGCGCAGTACCAGGGGCGCGGGCGCCGCACCGGCCAGGGGCTGCCGTTCGGGTCAGGTCGCGGGGCGCGAGCGCGTGCTGTCCCAGAAACCGGCCAGAGCGCGGGCGGTCTCCAGGGGCTGGTCGGCGTTCGGGGAGTGCTCCGCCCCCTCGACGACGGTGCGGTGCGCGTCCAGTCGTACGGCCATGGTGTCCAGCAGGGAGACCGGCCAGGTGTCGTCGCGCTCGCCGGATATCACGTGCTTCGGGAGGGGGACGGCGGCCAGTTCGGTGACGCGGTCGGGCTCGTCGCAGAGCTGGCGGCCCGTGGCGACGAGTTGGGCGGGGCTGTTGGCGAGCCAGCGGCGGCGCAGGTCGGCGAGGTCGTCGAGCCCCGCGTCCAGCCCTCCCGTGTCGGTCTCCTCGGGCGGCTCCATCGCCCGTATCGCCTCCCACACCTCGGCCATGCTCATCACGGCCAGCGCGTCCCGCAACAGCTTGACGCGCTGCTGCTGAGCCGTGGAGATCTGGGCGGGGCCGGAGGCCATGAGCGTCAGTGAGGCGAACGGCGACGGGTCGACCAGTACCGCGGCGCGGGCGATCTGGCCGCCGAGCGAGTGCCCCACGAGGTGGACGGGGGCGCCGACGGCGGCCGCCTGCGCGAGCACGTCCTGTGCCAACTCGCTCTGCGCGTAAGCCGTTTCGTCGTCCTGTGGCCCCTCGGTCTCGAACTGTCCGCGCCCGTCCACGGCCACCGTCCGGTACCCCGCCGCGGCCAACGGCGTGTGCAGCGCGATGAAGTCCTCCTTGCTCCCGGTGAACCCCGGCAGCAGCAAGGCGGTCCCCCTGGACTGTCCGTCCGGCACGGCGTCGAGCACGGCGAACTCGCCGCGCGCGGTCGACAGCCGGTAGGCGCGGACACCCGTGGGCGGAACGAACGTGTAGGGCCTGCTCATGCGGAGGAGGCTATCGGGCGCCGGTGACGGCCGCTCGGCGGGGCCGGATCGGTGAAGGCGCCAAAGGGGACAGGCAAAGCAGGGGCGGAGGCGGCGGAAACGCCGATGGCCCGGTCCCCACCGGAAGGGGGGACCGGGCCATCGGGCTGGAGATCAGCTCTCCGTGGGCTCCGTGGCGACAGCCTTGCGGGTGCGTCGACGGGTGACGGGCTTGGCGTCCGTCTCGTCGGCGGCCTGGGCCGGGATGTCGGCGTCGGCGACGGCCTTGCGGGTCCGGCGGCGTACGGGCTTGGCGTCCGTCTCCTCGGCGGCGGCCTCGGCCGTGTCCGTGGTGGCGGTCGCGGCCTTGGCCCGGGTGCGCCGGGGCTTGGTCTCGGCGACGGTCTCGGCGACCTCGGTGGCGGCGGCCTCGACGGTGTCGAGGACGGCCTCCGCGGCCTTGCGGGTGCGTCGACGGGTGACGGGCTTGGCGTCCGTCTCGTCGGCGGCCTGGGCCGGGATGTCGGCGTCGGCGACGGCCTTGCGGGTCCGGCGGCGTACGGGCTTGGCGTCCGTCTCCTCGGCGGCGGCCTCGGCCGTGTCCGTGGCGGCGGTCGCGGCCTTGGCCCGGGTGCGCCGGGGCTTGGTCTCGGCGACGGTCTCGGCGACCTCGGTGGCGGCGGCCTCGACGGTGTCGAGGACGGCCTCCGCGGCCTTGCGGGTCCGTCGACGGGTGACGGGCTTCGCCGGAGCCTCGGTGACCTCGGCGGCCTCCGTGACCGTCTCGGCCGCGGGCGCCGTCTCGACCGTCTTACGGGTGCGACGGCGGGCCGGCCTGGCCGGAGCCTCGGCGACGACCTCGGCGGCGATGCTCTCGACCACGGCCTCGGCAGCGGTCACCGCCGCCGTCTCGACAGCGGTCTCGGTGGGTTCGGCGCTCTTCCGGGTCCGGCGACGGCGCGGCGCGGCCGACTCGTCGGTGACCCCCTCCGCCGTCGCGACGGCGGCTTCCGCGGCCTCGGCCACCGGAGCGGCCACGGCAGCGGCGGCCACCGGCTCGGACCCCGCTGCACCGCGCGTACGGCGACGGCGGCGCGGAGTGCGGGGCTCGGTGGCCTCGACGGCCGCGGGAGACTCCCTGGTCACCTCGGGCGACGTGGACGTGGACGCGGACGTCTCGTCCGTCGACGCACCGTTGCGCGTACGACGGCGCTGGCGCGGCGTGCGCGCCGGGCGCTCACGTTCGCGCTCGGTGGTCGACGGCGCCGCCGTACGGCCACCGCGGCCACGCGGGCCGCCACGGCCACCGGTCTCGCCCAGGTCCTCGACCGCTTCGGCCGCGAGCCCGGCGCGGGTGCGCTCGGCACGCGGCAGGACACCCTTGGTGCCGACCGGGATGCTCAGCTCCTCGAAGAGGTGCGGGGACGTGGAGTACGTCTCCGGCGGGTTGCCGAAGCCGAGGTCCAGCGCCTTGTTGATCAGCTGCCAGCGCGGGATGTCGTCCCAGTCGACGAGGGTGATCGCGATGCCCTTGGCACCCGCGCGGCCGGTGCGGCCGATGCGGTGCAGGTACGTCTTCTCGTCCTCGGGGGACTGGTAGTTGATGACGTGGGTGACACCCTCGACGTCGATACCGCGGGCCGCGACGTCGGTGCAGACGAGGACGTCGACCTTGCCGTTGCGGAACGCGCGCAGCGCCTGCTCGCGGGCGCCCTGGCCGAGGTCGCCGTGGACCGCGCCGGAGGCGAAGCCGCGCTGCTGGAGCTGGTCGGCGAGGTCGGCCGCCGTGCGCTTGGTGCGGCAGAAGACCATGGCCAGGCCGCGGCCGTCGGCCTGCAGTATGCGGGCGACCAGCTCGGGCTTGTCCATGTTGTGCGCGCGGTAGATGAACTGCGCGGTGTTGCGGACCGTCGCGCCCGAGTCGTCCGGCTCGGAGGCGCGGATGTGCGTGGGCTGCGACATGTAGCGGCGCGCGAGACCGATGACCGCGCCCGGCATGGTGGCCGAGAACAGCATCGTCTGACGGCGGGGCGGCAGCATGTTCATGATCTTCTCGACGTCGGGCAGGAAGCCCAGGTCGAGCATCTCGTCGGCCTCGTCGAGGACGAGCGCCTTGATGTGCTTGAGGTTGAGCTTCTTCTGGCCCGCGAGGTCCAGCAGACGGCCCGGGGTGCCGACGATGACGTCGACGCCCTTCTTCAGGGCCTCCACCTGCGGCTCGTACGCGCGGCCGCCGTAGATGGCGAGAACGCGTACGTTGCGGACCTTGCCCGCGGTCAGCAGGTCGTTGGTCACCTGGGTGCACAGCTCGCGCGTCGGGACGACGACGAGAGCCTGCGGGGCGTCGGTGAGCTGCTCGGGCTTGGCCCGGCCCGCCTCGACGTCCGCGGGGACGGTGACGCGCTCGAGGAGCGGAAGGCCGAAGCCCAGCGTCTTGCCGGTGCCGGTCTTCGCCTGGCCGATGACGTCGCTGCCGGAAAGGGCGACGGGGAGCGTCATCTCCTGGATGGGGAAGGGGTTGACGATGCCGACGGCCTCAAGGGCTTCGGCGGTCTCAGGAAGGATTCCGAGGTCTCGGAAAGTCGTAGTCAGGGTGCTGCCTCTTCTGTGTACGCGGTGCGAGGCGAGCGCGGGGGTCGTGTCGGGACCGTGCCGGGGACGTCGGCCGCTCTTGACGGGCGGGCCGAGTGGCATGGGACCACTGCCGACGCTCGAGCTCTCGTGCCGCTGAGGGTTCCCTCCGGATGTCGTACGCAATGTGCCGTACCGACGTGGAGGGCTGTCGGGTCGGAGCCGATCGGGCCACCGACCGGGCATCCTCATTCGTGCGGCCCGTCGAATTTACTCGCCGGGCGCATTACCACCATACCCCGGAATCGCGCACATGCGATGGCCGATTTGGTCACGTAGTCGTCGTCACACTGGTTGACCAGGGGCTTCCCTCGTGCTGTGAGCGGGCTATTGTGCGCTTCATGACGACGCCTGACAACGCCGCTGAGAAGCCCGCCGAGGCCCCCGCCGACACCGCCCCCGCGGCCACCGGAGTCGCCGCGCAGAACTGGGACACGGCCTCGGCCGAGCCGCAGTACCGCGCCGCGGTCGTGGACCTGCTCGGAGCGCTCGCGTACGGCGAGCTCGCGGCGTTCGAGCGGCTCGCGGAGGACGCCAAGCTGGCGCCCACGCTCAGCGACAAGGCGGAGCTGGCGAAGATGGCCTCGGCCGAGTTCCACCACTTCGAGCAGCTGCGGGACCGGCTCTCCGCGGTCGGCGCGGAGCCGACGCAGGCGATGGAGCCCTTCGTCGCCGCGCTCGACGGCTTCCACCGGCAGACGGCTCCCTCGGACTGGCTGGAGGGGCTCGTCAAGGCGTACGTCGGCGACTCGATCGCCAGTGACTTCTACCGTGAGGTCGCGGCCCGCCTCGACTCGGACACCCGCAAGCTCGTCCTCGGCGTCCTCGACGACACCGGTCACGCCGGCTTCGCCATCGAGAAGGTGCGCGCCGCGATCGACGCCGACCCGCGGGTGGGGGGGCGGCTCGCGCTGTGGGCGCGACGGCTGATGGGCGAGGCCCTGTCCCAGTCGCAGCGTGTGGTCGCCGACCGCGACGCCCTGTCGACGATGCTCGTGGGCGGCGTCGCGGACGGGTTCGATCTCGCGGAGGTCGGTCGGATGTTCTCCCGGATCACCGAGGCGCACACCAAGCGGATGGCCGCACTGGGCCTCGCCGCCTAGGACTCGTCCGGGCGCAGGTCCTGGAACCTGCGCCGCGGCCGGTCCTTCGGGCGGGTCCCCCGGGCGTGGTTCGGAACAAGCGTCGAGGGACGCCCCTAGCCGCGCGGTTCACGGTCGCGGAAGCGGGGGTTGCGGAACGGCTTACGCCGTCGCCGAGCGGCGGCGAAACCGCTCCTCGGGGCGGAGCAGCAGCGACAGCAGCGCCGCGGAGACGGCCGCCGCGCCGAGCAGGATGACCAGGAAGTGGCCGGAGCCCAGAGCCGTGTGCGTCAGGAAGGCGCCGAACAGGGCTCCTGCCACGCCGGTCGACAGGACCAGACTGCGTGCCGGCAATCGGTGGGGCAGGCGGTACGAAGCCGCCCACGCCAGCGCGAGACCGAGCAGCGCGGAGCCGAGCGCTTCCAAGAACATGGTGAAGGTCCCTCCCGCACGGCCGGTGCAAATCGGTCGTAGCCGGTCCTACCCCCGACGTGCGGAACGCAACCCTCCTCTGTGTCCGGCATGTGCTCCATCTGTGGACGCGCCGGGCGCACGGCACAGCCCGGACCGGGGTGGAGCGGGATTGGCGTGCGCGGGAGCGGGATTCGGCTTGCGGTGGAGCGGGATTCGGCGTGGGCCGGACGGGGGCCGGGTGCGTCGAGTGGTACGGGAAGGGCCCGGTGACGAGGTCACCGGGCCCTTCCCGTACCACTTCGTTGCTCTGCCGCTCTACAGAGCGCTGAATCCGACCTTGCGCTGCGTGGGCTCGCCGAGCTCCACGTACGCCAGCCGGTCGGCCGGAACCAGGACCTTGCGGCCGTGGTCGTCCACGAGGCTCAGCAGCTGCGACTTGCCGGCCAGCGCCTCGGACACCGCGCGCTCGACCTCTTCCGGGGTCTGACCGCTCTCCAGAACGATCTCGCGGGGCGCGTGCTGCACGCCGATCTTGACCTCCACGGCTTTGTCCCTCCGACGGTCAGTCATGTGCGCGTTCGTACGCGCCGTACGCAGCACACATTAGCCCGGCGAGGGGAGGTGCACGCTCCGCCCGGGAACGCCAGGAGCGAACAGCAGACGGGAACAAAGAAGCGGCCGAGGGGTGCTTCCCCGGCCGCTTCCCTGGTGTCGGTGATTCAGCGGGTCAGTGGTTGTCCGTGCCGTGCAGCGGGAACCCCGCGATGCCCCGCCAGGCGAGCGAGGTCAGCAGCTGGACCGCCTGGTCGCGCGGGACGCTGCGGTCGCTGTGCAGCCAGGAACGGGCCACCACCTGGGCCAGGCCGCCGAGCCCCGAGGCGAGGAGCATCGACTCCTCGCGAGAGAGACCGGTGTCCTCGGCGATGACGTCGCAGATCGCCTCGGCGCATTGGTGCGTCACCTTGTCGACGCGCTCGCGCACCGCCGGCTCATTGGTCAGGTCCGACTCGAAGACCAGCCGGAAAGCGCCGCCGTCGTCCTCCACGTACGCGAAGTAGGCGTCCATGGTGGCGCGGACGCGCAGCTTGTTGTCCGTGGTCGACGCGAGCGCCGTCCGTACCGCCAGGAGCAGGGACTCGCAGTGCTGGTCGAGCAGGGCGAGGTACAGATCGAGCTTGCCCGGGAAGTGCTGGTAGAGAACCGGCTTGCTGACGCCCGCGCGCTCGGCGATGTCGTCCATGGCGGCCGAGTGATATCCCTGCGCAACGAAAACTTCCTGGGCGGCGCCGAGGAGCTGGTTGCGTCGGGCACGGCGCGGCAGGCGAGTGCCCCGCGGGCGTGCTGCCTCTGTCTGCTCGATGGCTGTCACGCCGCCTCCCAAAATTGTCCACGTGCGGTGTGCGCCGCGCCGCCATCGTACTTTTCGGTAACCGTGCTGTGTGCGGTGCGAGCGCAGAATTTCACGGACCGGACGCCGACGGGACGGCGCACAGTGTGCCGAAGGGGACGAGCTGGGCACCCGGCCGTCCCGACGGCACTGGTCGGCGGTGTCACGTCACCGGATAGTCGTCCTCGTTCAGCCGGACGACCCGGGCCTGCTCGGCGAGATCCGCATCGTCGGCGTTCAGGCGGTCGCCCGGGGGTTCCGGGTCGACATCGTCCGCGGGATCCAGCTCGGCGGACTGCTCGGCGGCGTCGGCCTCCGGGGCCTCCACGTCGAGGATTTCCCGGAACTGGTCGTCGAATGTTCCGGGGTCTGTCGGGTCGACTGTCATGGTTCCTCTTCCCGAACGGTACGAGTGCGCTCCTGATGTACGTACGAGCGCCCTCGTTCGAAGCCTAGGAGACACGCGATCCGGACGCTATGCGATCCGTCCGCGATCTGTGACCGCGAACACATGAGCCTCCGCGTGATCGTCTCGTAACATTACGACATGTCTTCGACCGAACTCCCCTCCGCGCCGGCCGCCACCGTCATGCCGAGGGTCGGCGCCGTCAGGGTCGCGGAGGGCGAGCGACTGCGATCGGTCGGGCTGCCGGGCATCACGCTGACGATCCGGTCGAGACCGCCGGCCCGGGAGAACCTGCCGTCCGCGCTGTACGTGCACGGTCTGGGCGGTTCCTCGCAGAACTGGTCGGCGCTGATGTCGCTGCTCGACGGGCTCGTGGACAGCGAGGCCCTCGATCTGCCGGGCTTCGGCGACTCGCCGCCGCCGGACGACGGCGACTACTCGGTCACCGGCCACGCGCGCGCGGTCATCCGTTATCTCGACGCGTCCGGACGCGGTCCCGTACATCTCTTCGGCAATTCACTCGGCGGAGCCGTCACGACGCGTGTCGCGGCCGTCCGGCCGGATCTCGTCCGGACGCTCACGCTGGTCTCACCCGCGCTCCCCGAGATCCGCGCACAGCGCACCGCGTGGCCGACCGCGCTGCTCGCGCTGCCCGGGGTGGCGGGGCTGTTCACCAAGCTCACCAAGGACTGGAGCGCTGAGCAGCGGGTTCGCGGCGTGCTGGCCCTCTGTTACGGCGATCCCGGCATCGTGACGCCCGAGGGGTTCCGCGACGCGGTCGAGGAGATGGAACGGCGGCTGACGCTGCCCTACTTCTGGGACGCCATGGCACGCTCCGCGCGCGGTGTCGTGAACGCCTACACGCTGGGCGGCCAGCACGGGCTGTGGCGTCAGGCCGAACGGGTGCTCGCCCCGACGCTCCTGGTCTACGGCGGCCGCGACCAACTTGTCGGCTACCGTATGGCGCAGCGCGCGGCCCGTGCCTTCCGCGACTCCCGGCTGTTGTCCCTGCCGGAGGCGGGGCACGTCGCCATGATGGAGTATCCGGAGACGGTGGCCACCGCCTTCCGCGAACTCCTGGCGGACCTGGGAGAGTTGACCTCTTCGGTGGCAATCGGCGCGGAGAGCTGAGGCGGGAAGTGGGACGACACAGTCGTCGGGGGCGGGCCGACAAGGCGGACACCTCGCAGACGCGAGCGGTTACGGCGAAGGAAGCGGCACCCGCTCCGGCGCCGGTCCCGGACGGCGCCCGCCGAGCGGCGACACGCCCGCCCGGCCCCCTGGGTCCCTACCCGCCCGCGGGCGGGACCCCGCAGCGAGGCGGACCGCGCTTCGACGACGCGCCCCCCGCACACGGCTTCCCGCGGACCGCCGACGGCACTCCCGCGCGCGGGGTGCCACGCTTCCAGGACGGCACCCCGGCCCACGGCGTGCCGCGTTTTCCTGACGGGACTCCGGCACACGGCTTCCCGCGGATGACCGACGGCACTCCCGCGCGCGGGGTGCCGCGATTCGCGGACGGGACTCCGGCACAGGGCGTCCCACGTTTCGACGACGGCACCCCGGCGCGTGGGGTGCCGCGTTTTTTCGACGGGACCCCGGCGCACGGAATGCCGCGCCTTCCCGACGGAACCCCCGCGCACGGAATGCCGCAGGTGCGCGGCGGGCATCCCGAACAGCGTGAACAGGGCGGTGGCTGGGGGGAGTCCAGGGCGGGTGGGGCTCCGCAGGGCGCGCCCGCCGGGCCGAGGGTCCCCCGGCAGCGTCAGCAGGCCGTGACGGCCCCCCGGCAGGCGTACGTCGACGCGTTCGACCTCGACACGCAGGAGGGCGGCGACCTTTCCGCGCCCCGCGGCGGCGCGGCGGGGCGGACGACCGGCCCCCGGGCAGCCGGTCCCCACGGCTCCGACGCCGACTGGAACGCCAGGTCCACCGGGACCGGTGAGCGGCCGCCGGCGGATGCCGACGAGCAGGACGAGGGCAAGGCCCGCAAGGGGTGGGCGTTCACCGGGATCGCGGCGGCCGCCGTCACCACGGTGCTGGCCGTCGTCGTGGCCGGACAGATGACCTCGGGACAGCACGACAGCGGCACGCGGACGGAGTCCGCCGACAGCGGCGGCGGCCGGGTGACCCAGGACTCCGCCTCGCGCGGAGACGACCGGCCGACCCAGTCGGGGCAGCCGACCGTGGCCGCGGCGGCCCTGACGTACGACCAGAAGATGGCCAGGACGTACCCGCTCGGAGCGAAGCTCAAGGCGTCGGGGAAGTTCGAGGCGGTGCCCGGAGTCGCCGAGGCGCCCGGCAAGGGGCACAAATACACCTACCGCGTCGACATCGAGCAGGGCCTCGGTCTTGACGGCGCGCTCTTCGCCGACGCCGTGCAGAAGACCCTGAACGACGGACGGAGCTGGGCCCACGGCGGCGCCCGCACCTTCGAGCGGATCTACTCCGGGAAACCGGACTTCGTCATCACGCTGGCGAGCCCGGGCACCACCGCCGAGTGGTGCGCCAAGTCGGGGCTCGACACCACGGAGGACAACGTGTCGTGCGACTCGGCGTCCACCGAGCGCGTCATGATCAACGCGTACCGCTGGGCCCAGGGCTCCAAGACCTACGGCTTCGGTGACAAGATCCACGCCTACCGGCAGATGCTGATCAATCACGAGGTCGGCCACCGGCTCGGATACGGGCACGTCACCTGCGAGAAGGACGGCGATCTCGCCCCGGTCATGCAGCAGCAGACGAAGTTCCTCGACCACGACGGAATCCACTGTCTGCCCAACGCCTGGCCCTATCCCGGGAGTTGACAGGAAGGGCTCCGGCCGCGTTGACATGCGCCGAAAGATCGTTCATATTTTTCCGCATGTCACCCCGTCACGCCCCCGTTCGCGCCGCTCTTGAGCTGGCGCTCTTCGGCGTGACCGCGCTCTGCGTGGCCGACATTCACTGTTGCTGACGCCCGCCCCCGGCGAGTGCGTCGCTTTCCTTCCCGCCTTGTTTCCGCGCGCCCCTGAACCCCAGCGGTTCGGCGCGCCCGTGCCTCTTTCGGTCCGGTCGGACTCCGACGCCTGACGCCCTGGGCGAGCTCTGCGCTCTTCCGTCTCACTCCGCGTCATTCCGTCTCAGTATCCGAGTCATCCGAGAGGTCGTCTTCCGATGCGTCAACCGTCCGTCATAGCGCGCCGCGTGGCCGCGGCATCCGTCAGCCTGGTCGTGGCAGCGGGCGCCGCCGCCTGCGGGCCGAAGGACAGCGATGCCAAGAGCTCCGGTGGTGACTCCCGGCCCCACAAGGGCGGCACCCTCACGGTCCTGAACGCCGACCCGCAGCAGGACTTCGACCCCGCGCGGCTCTACACCTCCGGCGGCGGCAACGTGCCCTCGCTCGTCTTCCGTACGCTCACCACCCGCAACCGCGAGAACGGGGCCGCCGGCGCCCAGGTCGTGCCGGACCTGGCCACCGACACCGGCCGCCCCAGCAAGAACGCGACCGTGTGGACGTACACCCTGAAGAAGGGCCTCAAGTACGAGGACGGCACGCCGATCACCTCCGCCGACATCAAGTACGGCATCGAGCGCTCCTTCGCCGCCGAGCTCTCCGGAGGCGCGCCCTACCTGCGCGACTGGCTGATCGGCGGCGCCGACTACCAGGGTCCCTACAAGGACAAGAAGGGCCTCGACTCGATCGAGACGCCCGACGACCTGACCATCGTCTTCCACCTGAACAAGCCCGAGGGCGAGTTCCCCTACCTGGCCACGCAGACGCAGACCACGCCCGTCCCCAAGGCCAAGGACACCGGCACGAAGTACGAGGAGCACCCGGTCTCCTCGGGTCCGTACAAGGTCGTCAAGAACGAGAACGACGGCGAGCGTCTCACCCTGGAGCGCAACACGTACTGGTCCGCGTCGACCGACGCCGAGCGCAAGGCCTACCCGGACAAGATCGACGTACGGTCCGGCCTGGACTCCTCCGTGATCAACCAGCGGCTGTCCTCCTCCCAGGGCGCGGACGCCACCGCCGTCACCACGGACACCAACCTCGGCCCGGCCGAGCTCGCCAAGGTGACCGGGGACAAGGCGCTGGCCTCGCGCGTCGGCACCGGGCACTTCGGCTACACCAACTACATCGCCTTCAACCCGAAGGTGAAGCCGTTCGACGACCCGAAGGTGCGCCGGGCGATCTCGTACGCCGTCGACCGCAGTTCGGTGATCAACGCCGCGGGCGGTTCGTCGCTCGCCGAGCCCGCGACGACGTACCTGCCGAACCAGAAGTCCTTCGGTTACACGCCGTACGACCTGTTCCCGGCGGGCGCGTCCGGCAACGCGGCCAAGGCCAAGGAGCTGCTGGCGCAGGCGGGCCACAAGAACGGCCTGACCATCACGCTCACCCACTCCAACAGCAAGGACTTCGAGACCAGCCCGGAGATCGCGACCGCCGTCCAGGACGCCCTCAAGAAGGCCGGCATCACCGTCAAGCTCCAGGGTCTCGAAGACAACGACTACAGCGACAAGATCCACAGTGCCAAGACCGAGCCGGGCTTCTTCCTCGCCCACTGGGGTGCCGACTGGCCCTCCGGCGGTCCTTTCCTGGCACCGATCTTCGACGGCCGGCAGATCGTCAAGGACGGCGCCAACTTCAACTCCGGCTTCCTCAATGACAAGTCGGTCAATGACGAGATCGACGCGATCAACAAGTTGACCGATCTTGACGAGGCCGCCAAGCGCTGGGGTGCACTGGACAAGAAGATCGGTGAGCAGGCGCTGACCGTGCCGCTGTTCCACCCCGTCTACAAGCGCCTGTACGGCGAGGGCGTCAAGAACATCGTGATCAGCGACTGGACCGGCGTTCTGGACATCTCCCAGGTCGCGGTGAAGTAGCGCTGTGAGCGAGGCACTTGTCGCCTCCACGGCCCTCGCGGCGGACTCGTCCGCCGCGAGGGCCTCGGGGGCCCGTCAGTTCTGGCGGCGGCTGCGTGCGCAGCGTGCCGCCCTCGTCGCGGCGGCCGTCGTCGCGCTGCTCGTCCTCGTCGCGCTCGCCGCACCACTGCTCACGGCGATCGAGGGCCAGGACCCCACCACGTACCACCCCTCGCTGGTGGACTCCGCGCGTGGCGGCGTCCCCGTCGGCCCACTCGGCGGCATCGGCGCCGACCACTGGCTCGGTGTCGAACCCCAGACCGGCCGCGACCTGTTCGCACGCCTCGTGTACGGCGCCCGGGTCTCCCTCGGCGTCGCGCTCGCGGCGACGCTGGTGCAGGTCCTGATCGCCGTCGTCGTGGGCGTCGCGGCCGCGCTCGGGAAGCGATGGGTTGATCAACTGTTGAGCCGCATCACGGAGATCATCGTCGCCCTGCCGCTGATGATCATGTCGCTGGCGCTGCTGGCCATCGTGCCCGGCAGCTTCCCGCGTCCCGTTCTGGTCGCTCTCGTCATCGGCCTGATCGCCTGGGGCACGCTCGCGAAGATCGTGCGCGCCCATACGCTCACGCTCAAACAGCTGGACTACGTCGCCGCCGCGCGGCTCAGCGGCTGGGGCACCTGGCGGATCGCCCGGCGCGAGCTGCTGCCGGGCCTCGCCGCCCCGCTCATCACGTACTCCGCGCTCCTCGTGCCGGCGAACATCGGTGTCGAGGCCGCCCTGTCGTTCCTCGGGGTCGGCGTGAAGCCCCCGACGCCGTCCTGGGGACAGATGCTGACCGCCGCCGACGTCTGGTACCAGGCCGCGCCGCAGTACCTGCTGCTGCCCGCCGGCGCGCTCTTCGTCACCGTCCTCGCCCTGACCGTCCTCGGCGACGGCGTGCGCGTCGCCCTCGACCCGCGCGCGGCCTCCCGCCTGCGCGTCGGCACGGGCCGCAGAAGCGAGGCCAAGGCCGACGCGAGCACGGACACACCTGCCGGCGGCGCGGACCTGCCCCGGCAGGACGCCGGAACGCCCCCGCAGGGCACGGCCGTACCCCGGCCGGGCGCGCCCGCCGACGAGACCAAGGAGGCCACGGCATGAGCGGCTTCGGCGGGTTCGTCCTGCGCCGCGCCCTCGGCACCGCGGTCACCCTCCTCGCCATCTCGGTGATCATCTACGTCGTGTTCTACGCCACCCCCGGCAACGTCGCCCAGATCACCTGCGGCCCGCGCTGCTCACCCGTCCAGGTGCGCCAGGTCGCCGAGCAACTTCATCTCGGGGACCCGCTGTACGTGCGCTACTGGCACTTCCTTGAGGGGATCCTCGCCGGCCAGGACTACTCGACGGGCACCTCCGTCCAGCACTGCCCGGCGCCCTGCCTCGGGCTGTCGTACCAGACCGACCAGCAGGTCACGCGGCTGATCCTGACGAAACTGCCGGTCAGCCTGTCGCTGGTGTTCGGCGCGATGGTCGTATGGCTGGTTCTCGGCGTCGGCACCGGCGTGCTCTCCGCCTGGCGGCGCGGCCGGCTCAGTGAGCGGGTGCTGACCGGTGTCACCCTCGCCGGTACGGCGACGCCCGTCTTCGTCATCGGCCTGATCCTGATGATCGTCGTCTGCGGCCAGCTGGAACTGCTGCCCTTCCCGCAGTACGTGAACTTCTCCGACGACCCCGAACAGTGGGCGTGGAACCTGCTGCTCCCCTGGCTCTCGCTGGCCCTCGTCGAAGCCGCCGCGTTCGCCCGGCTGACCAGGTCCTCGATGCTGGAGACGCTGGCCGAGGACCACATCCGGACCTTCCGCGCGTACGGCGTGGGCGAGCGGTCGATCATCGGGCGGCACGCCGTCCGGGGAGCGCTCGCCTCGATCATCGCGCTGAACGCCAACACCTTCGGGTCGGCGGTCGGCGGCGCGGTGCTCACCGAAACACTCTTCGGACTGCCCGGCATCGGCCAGGAACTGGTGCACGCGGTGAACGTCGTCGACCTTCCCGTGGTCGTCGGCATGGTCCTGGTCATCGGCTTCTTCGTGGTCATCGCCAACGCCGTCGCGGACGTGCTCTACGCGGTGGCCGACCGACGGGTGGTGCTGGCATGAGCGACTCTTCCCCGACTCCTTCCACGATTGCCTCAGCGGCCCCTTCCCCGGCTTCCGCTCCGGCCTCTTCCCCGGCTTCCGGCCCGGCCTCTTCGCAGGCTTCCCCCGCGGCCCCTCTGGTCGAAGTGAGCGACCTGGTCGTCGACTTCGGAGACCTGCGCGCCGTCGACGGGCTCTCCTTCCGGCTGGAGAAGGGCGCCGCGCTGGGCCTGGTCGGCGAGTCCGGCTCGGGCAAGTCCACCGTGGCGTCGGCCCTGTTGGCGCTGCACCGGGGCACCGGAGCGCGTGTCGGCGGCACAGTCGGCGTGGCCGGCATCGACGTACAGCGGGCATCCGACGACGAACTGCGTCGGCTGCGCGGCGGAAAGGCCGCCATGGTCTTCCAGGATCCGTTGTCCTCCCTCGACCCGTACTACGCGGTCGGCGACCAGATCGCCGAGGTGTACCGGGTGCACACCAAGGCGTCCCGGCGAGCGGCACGCGCGCGTGCGGTGCGGGTACTGGACCGCGTCGGCATCCCCGACGCGGCACGCCGGTCCCGCTCGCGCCCGCACGAGTTCAGCGGCGGTATGCGCCAGCGCGCCCTCATCGCCATGGCGCTGGCCTGCGAGCCCGAGCTCCTGATCGCCGACGAGCCGACCACGGCCCTCGACGTGACCGTCCAGGCCCAGATCCTCGACCTGCTGCACACCCTGCGGCAGGAGACCGGAACGGGGCTGCTGCTGGTTACCCATGACGTCGGGGTCGCGGCCGAGAGCGTCGACGAGATCCTCGTGATGCGTCACGGGCGCGCGGTCGAGCACGGGCCGGTTGCCGCCGTCCTCGGCGCACCCCGGGAGCCGTACACTCGCGAACTCCTCGGCGCCGTCCCCCGCTTGGACACACCTCGGGCCGTCAAACGGACCCGGTACGAAATCGGCGCCGGACCGGACGCGGGCGACGGGTCCGGCGACGGCGGCATCGGACCGGGCGGAGGCGCACGGCCTGTCGCGAACGGCGCCGGACCGGACCGAGGCGCACGGCCTGCCGGGGACGACGGGCCGGCCGGGGGCACGGGCTCGCTCGCGGGGACCGATCGGGTCGGGGAACGCGGCCCGGCCGGGGAAACCGGCCAGGTCGGGGGCGTCCGGTCGGGCGACGTCGTCCTCGAAGCGGTCGGGCTCCGGCGGGAGTTCGGGCGCGGGAAGCAGCGGTTCGCGGCCGTCGACGACGTGTCGCTGAGCGTCCGCCGGGGCGAGACCCTCGGCATCGTCGGCGAGAGCGGCAGCGGGAAGACGACCCTCGGAAGGATGCTGGTCGGGCTCCTGGAGCCCACGTCCGGCGTGGTCCGTCACGAGGGGCGCGAACAGTCCGGCGTCCGCCCCTCGGTGCAGATGGTCTTCCAGGACCCGGTGTCGTCCCTCAATCCACGGCGGAGCGTGGGCGAGTCCATCGCCGATCCGCTGCGGGCACGCGGGATGGGGGTCCCCCCGCTCGGGCGAAGCCGGGAGTGGGGGAGGGACGAGGGGCACATTCGAGGGCGCGTACGGGAACTGCTGGAGCGCGTGGGGCTCGAAGGGGCGCACTACGACCGCTACCCGCACGAGTTCAGCGGCGGGCAGCGCCAGCGTGTCGGCATCGCGCGGGCACTCGCCGCCGAGCCGCACGCCATCGTGTGCGACGAGCCCGTCTCCGCGCTCGACGTCACCACACAGGCCCAGGTGGTCGCCCTGCTGGGCGAGTTGCAGCGGGAACTCGGACTCGCGCTGGTGTTCGTGGCCCACGATCTCGCGGTCGTACGCCAGGTCAGCGACCGGGTGGCGGTGATGCGGCGCGGCCGGCTCGTCGAGTACGGTCCCGCCGACGAGGTCTACGAGAGCCCGCGGGACCCGTACACCCGGCAGCTGCTGGCCGCCGTACCGGCACTCGACCCGGAGATCGCGGCGCGGCGCCGCGCGGAGCGCAAGAAGCTGTCCCCGGCGTGATGCGCGGCCCCGGGCCCGGCGAAATCGTTCCTGCTTGACCTCGTAGCGCGACGAAACGCGGCCTGCGCGGGAAAGTTACGACCGTTCACCCCTTTTGGTGGTGTGGCGGACAACCGTCCGTCGCACCACCGCCTTGTCCGCATACGTTCGTCCCGCTGCGAGCCGCCGGGTCAACGGCGGCTCCCCATACGGGAGATCGGGGGTGTGCTCGTGCGCATCGGACTGCTGACGGAGGGTGGCTATCCGTATGTGAGCGGTGACGCCGGACTCTGGTGCGACCGGCTCGTGCGCGGGCTCGGGCGGCACGAGTTCGACATCTACGCGCTCAGCCGCACCGAGCGCCAGGAGGACCAGGGCTGGATCCAGCTGCCGCCCCAGGTCAAACGCGTACGCACGGCGCCGCTGTGGACGGCGCACAGCGACGGAGTGGTGTACGGACGCCGGGCCCGGCGCCGGTTCGCCGAGGCGTACGGGGAGCTCGCGGCGGCGGTGTGCGCAGGCCCGGAAGCCGCGGGCACGGAAGCCTCCGGGAACCCGGCGGACTCCGTCGCCGCCCAGGCGGACCGTTTCGCCAGCGCCCTGTACGGACTGGCCGAACTCGCCAGGGACGAGGGCGGACTGATCGGCGCCCTGCGCTCCGAGAGCGCGGTGCGTGCCCTGGAGCGCGCGTGCCGAGTGCCCGGCGCACTCCGCACGGCCCGCACCGCGCGCGTACCCGATCTGCTCAGCGTCGCCGCGCACATCGAGCGCACCCTGCGCCCCCTCTCGCTGGACTGGTACGAGGACGACGCGCTCGGTTCGGCCGACCTCTGCCACGCCGCGGCCGGCGGAGCGGCGGCGCTGCCCGGCCTCCTCGCCCGGCACTTCCTCGGGGTCCCGCTGCTGGTCACCGAGTACGGCGTGCAGTTGCGGGCGCACTACCTGGCCGCCGCGACCCTCGAAGAGGCCCCGGCCGTCCGGGCGCTGCTCGCCGCGTTCCACGGCCGGCTCGCCACCGAGGTCTACCGCGCCGCCGCGATCGTCACGCCCGGCAACGCGCACGCCCGCCGTTGGCAGGAGCGCTGCGGCGCCGACCGCGCCAAGCTGCGCACCGTCCACCCCGGCATGGAGGCCGCGCGCTTCGCGGACGTCGGGGAGGCTGTGCGGGGCAGCCGGTGCGCGGACCCCGACACGCTGGTGTGGGTCGGCCGCATCGAACCGGCCAAGGACCTGATCTCCCTGCTGCACGCCTTCGCCGAGATCCGCAGGGCCGAGCCGAAGACCCGGCTCCGGATCATCGGCGCCCCGGCCGAAGGCCCGGACGGCGCGACCTATCTGGCCCACTGCAAGGCGCTGGCCGCGCAGCTCTTCCCCGATGAGGCGGAGGGTGTGCACGCGGTCGGCGACAACCCGGTCTCCTTCGAGGAGATCGGCGGCCCGGAGATCCCGAGCCTCGCGGAGGCCTACGCCTGCGGAGCCCTGATCGTCCTGTCCAGCGTCGTCGAGGGCTTCCCGGTCAGTCTCGTCGAGGCC
This sequence comes from Streptomyces rhizosphaerihabitans, assembly GCF_025399795.1. Classification (GTDB taxonomy): domain Bacteria; phylum Actinomycetota; class Actinomycetes; order Streptomycetales; family Streptomycetaceae; genus Streptomyces; species Streptomyces rhizosphaerihabitans. Next base: position 314,303 of record NZ_JAODTZ010000002.1, read on the forward strand.
ATGCTCTGCGGCCGGGCCACCGTCTCCACGGACGTGGGAGCGGTCGTCGAGGTCATCGGCGGTACGGGGCTGGTGGTTCCGCCGCGCAATCCACGGGCGCTCGCGGAGGCCTGCGTGGCGCTGCTGCGCGACCCCGAGCGCCGTGAGCGTCTGGGCGCGGCCGCCCGCGCACGCGCCCTCGAACTCTTCACCGTCGAGCAGAACATCACGGCATTTCACGGCATTTACCTGGAGATCGTCTCGCACTCCCCGGTGCGTCGGGTCATCGTGGACGAGGAGGGGGAGCCGTTGCCCTTCGGAGTCCCCGCCGAGGCCCATGTGCCCGGTCGCTGGACCGAGCCGCGCCTCATGACCGCGGGCCGACCGCGCTGGGCGGAGGGTGCACCGGTACGAGCCACCGCGCCCCTGACGGCGCCGGTTCCAGCGCCCGGGCCGGTGTCCGTTTCCGTGGGGGAGGGCGCGTGACGATCGACAGCGCCGGACCCGGCGCCCCGAGCGGGCTCGACGACCTGGGCGAACCGGACCGGCCCGCGACAGCGGCGAGCCCCGGCACCCGGGACGAGCGGTCGGCACGCGACACCGGTCCACTCCGCGACCGTGACTCGGCACCTGACGGCTCCTCGAGCGTGCGCGGGCCCGCCGGGCACCGAGGCGCTGTGGACCCCGTGAAAGCGCTGATGCACCGGCACCGCGAGCTCTGCGAGCGGGCCGTGGACCCGCTGGAGATCGCGGCGGGCCTGGAGGCGCACGGGGTGACCGACCGGACCGCCGCGCGCTTGCGGCACCGGGACGTCTTCTCGCTCGCCGAGGAGATGTACGCCCGCGCGGCACGCGACGGGGACTCCGCGCCCCGCACCGAGACTCCGGGACACCCCGGCACGCGCGCCTACTGGGCGGCGCTCGCCCTGGTGCCGGGCGCCCTCGGTACGGCCGTCGTCGTCGGGCTGCGGCTCACCGACGGGAACCAGCGTCTCGCCGTCGCCGCGTTCGGCGCCCTGGCCATGGCGTCGGGCCTGCACGTCGCCCTCCGCCGCGGCCCCCTGAGCACCCCGCACCGCACGGCGAACGCCGCACGCGCTTGGACCTGCTGGCTCGTCACATACGCCCTCGTCGGTGACGGACTGCTGAGCGCCGGGCAGGACGGCGGCCCGGACGGCCCCTGGCCCCTGGCCACCGCGTCCGTGCCGGCCCTCTCCCTGGCCTGCGCCCCGGCGGCCTGGTGCGCCCACCTCTTCGCCGTCCGTGCCCGTCGCCGGTTGAGCGCGAGCCGCGGCCTCGAGGAGTTCGCCGCCTCCGTCCGCCCCCTGCTCCTCGGGGCGTTCACCCTGTTCCTGTGCGCACTGGGCGGACTGCTCGCGCTGTCCGGGACGGTATTGAACGAGTCACCCGCCTACGCCGGAGCCGGCGCCCTCGGCGCGCTGCTCCTGCTCGCCAGACTGCTGACCACACGCGGCTTCACCCGCGCGCCGGGCCGCGCGCTCGCCGGCGCGGGCGCGACGGAGGCCACCGCCCTCGCCACGGTCTTCGCCGCGCGCCTGCCCGGCTGCTCGTTCCTGGCCACCCCCGTCGACAGCCTGATCGGGGCAGCGGGACCCGGCGCCGTACCGGCCCTGGCCTGCGGGGCGGGCGCACTCGTCCTCCTCGTCCAGGCGACCCGAACCCTCACCCGCGCCTCGGCCCACGCCCCGCCCTGCGAGGCCCCATGAGCCACGATCCGCGCCCCGACCCACCGAGCCCGCCTGCCCGGTGGCCCGAGGCCGCCCGAAACCGGCCCACGACACCCCCACCGCCGTGAGCCCTCCCCGGCACCCGGGCAGCGTCCCGGATCCGGGCCCTCTTTCTCCCGCGGGGCCGACACCGCGGGCCCTCTACGACCTACGGCACCACCTCGAAGGAGACAGCCAGATGATCACCTCCCGAACCGGAGAATCCGCCCCGGGAGCCGCCCGATGAGGGTCCTGCTGATCGGAGCCAACGGCTACCTCGGCCGTTTCGTCGCCGACAGACTGCTCGCCGACCCGGCCGTGCAGCTCACCGCGCTCGGCCGGGGCGACGACGCCGACGTGCGGTTCGACCTCGCTTCGGGCAGCCCCGGCGCACTCACCCGCTTCCTGGACGCGGTGCACCCCGGAGTCGTCATCAACTGCGCGGGCGCCACCCGCGGCGGCGCCCGCGACCTGACCCGGCACAACACCGTCGCCGTCGCCACCGTCTGCGAGGCGCTGCGCCGCAGCGGCTGCGGGGCCCGGCTCGTCCAGATCGGCTGCGGCGCCGAGTACGGGCCCAGCCAGTCCGGCTCCTCCACCGCGGAGGACGCCGTCCCGCGCCCGGGCGGCCCCTACGGAGTGAGCAAACTCGCCGCGACCGAACTCGTCCTCGGCTCCGGCCTGGACGCCGTCGTGCTCCGCGTCTTCTCACCCGCGGGACCCGGCACACCCGCCGGGTCCCCGCTCGGCCGGCTCGCCGAAGCCCTGCGCCGCGCCATGCAGGCCAGCGACGGCGAACTCAAACTCGGCGGCCTCGGCGTCCAACGCGACTTCATCGACGTCCGCGATGTCGCCCGCGCCGTCCACGCCGCCTCCCTGTCCGCAGCACAAGGCGTGATCAACATCGGCTCGGGCCGTGCCGTACGCCTCCGCGACGCCGCCGCCGTCCTCGCACGCGTGGCCGGCTACAGCGGCACCCTGCACGAACTCGACGGCCCGCCCGGCCCGCTCATGAGGCCGTCCATCGGCCACCCCCGCCCCGAACCCGACCACGTGGCCCCGGTCGCGTACCCCTACCCGGACGGCTGCGGCAGCTGGCAGCAGGCCGATGTGCGCACCGCACGCGACCGGCTCGGCTGGCGGCCCCGGATCAACCTCGAGGAATCCCTCGCCGACATCTGGATGGAGGCGGCATGTCGTATCTGACCAGCACCGCAACCGGCAGCGCGAGCACCGACTTAGGACTCGGCTTCGGCGTCCCCGGCTATGCGCACCCCCTTGTCGCCCCGGTGGAATGGGACGAACTCACCCGCCCCGGCACTCCCTTGCACTGGGTCGTCCTGAACGTGGACAACGGTCCCGGCGAGCGACCCGACCCGCGCTGCCTGGAGGCCACCGGACGGCTGCGCAACGCGGGCGTCCGGGTGCTGGGACTTCTCGACGCAGCCCATGGCGTACGCCCCTTCGGTGAAACGATCGCCGACGCGCGCCGCCATCTCGACTGGTACCAGGCCGACGGATTCATCCTCGACCGCTGTCCCACCGAACGCGCCGCGCTCCCCGAGATCCGCCGCACGGTCGGCGCGCTCCGCGCCCTTTGCGACGGCGCCCACATCGTGCTGGGCCACGGCACCCACCCCCACCCGGGATACGCCGAGAACGCCGACCAGCTGGTGACCTTCTCGGGACCCTGGACCGAATACCGCTGGTCGCAGGTCGCCGAATGGACCGCCGACTATCCCCCCGAGCGCTTCTGCCATTTCGTTCACGGTGTGCCGCGCGGCCACCTGGACGAGGCACTGCGCATCGCCCGCTGGCAGGGCGCCTCGACGATCTACTTCACCGACCGCTCGGATCACGGCGGGAAGGCCGACCCCTGGGAGACGATGCCCGGCTACTGGGACGAGATCGTCTCGCGGATCGGAACGGGTGTCTCGGAATGAAGAAGGGCGTGGCAGTGTTACGGGGAGAACAACTGTAGTGATTGACCGACCAACGGAGTCCCCGTGTCGCTGCCACCCCTGGTCGAGCCAGCCTCTGAGCTCACCGTAGACGAGGTCCGCAGGTACTCCCGCCACCTGATCATCCCCGATGTGGGTATGGACGGGCAGAAGCGGCTGAAGAACGCCAAGGTGCTCTGTGTGGGCGCCGGCGGCCTCGGATCGCCGGCACTGATGTACCTGGCCGCGGCGGGCGTGGGCACGCTCGGCATCGTGGAGTTCGACGAGGTCGACGAGTCGAACCTGCAGCGCCAGATCATCCACAGCCAGGCGGACATCGGCCGCTCCAAGGCCGAGTCCGCGCGCGATTCCGTGCTGGGCATCAACCCGTACGTGAACGTGGTCCTCCACGAAGTGCGGCTCGAGGCCGAGAACGTGATGGACATCTTCAGCCAGTACGACCTGATCGTCGACGGCACGGACAACTTCGCGACCCGCTACCTGGTCAACGACGCGTGCGTGCTGCTCAACAAGCCGTACGTGTGGGGCTCGATCTACCGCTTCGACGGACAGGCCTCCGTCTTCTGGTCCGAGCACGGTCCCTGCTACCGCTGCCTCTACCCGGAGCCCCCGCCGCCGGGCATGGTCCCGTCCTGCGCCGAGGGCGGTGTCCTCGGTGTGCTGTGCGCGTCCATCGGTTCCATCCAGGTCAACGAGGCGATCAAGCTTCTCGCGGGCATCGGTGAGCCGCTCGTCGGCCGCCTGATGATCTACGACGCCCTGGAGATGCAGTACCGCCAGGTCAAGGTCCGCAAGGACCCGAACTGTGCGGTCTGCAGTGAGAACCCCACCGTCACCGAGCTCATCGACTACGAGGCCTTCTGCGGTGTCGTGTCCGAGGAGGCGCAGGAGGCGGCCGCCGGCTCGACGATCACTCCCAAGCAGCTCAAGGAGTGGATCGACGACGGCGAGAACATCGAGATCATCGATGTCCGCGAGATCAACGAGTACGAGATCGTCTCGATCCCCGGCGCCAAGCTGATCCCGAAGAACGAGTTCCTCATGGGCGCCGCCCTGGAGACCCTGCCGCAGGACAAGAAGATCGTCCTGCACTGCAAGACGGGTGTCCGCAGTGCGGAGGTCCTCGCCGTCCTGAAGTCCGCCGGTTTCTCCGACGCGGTACACGTCGGCGGCGGTGTGATCGGCTGGGTCAACCAGATCGAGCCCGAGAAGCCGGTGTACTGACCGGCGCAGGCTCTGCCCGCTTTTCCGATGGTGGGGGTCTCGCGGACCAGGTGTCCGCGAGACCCCCACCATCGTCATGAACAGACCTTGCCGTCCTTCGGCACCGTCGCGTCCAGCAGATAGCTGTTCACGGTCGAGTCGACGCAGTCGCTGCCACTCCCGTAGGCGCCATGGCCCTCGCCCTTCCAGGTGAGCTCCACGCCCACGCCCTTGCCGAGCTCGTCCGCCATCCTGCGGGCACCCTCGTAGGGTGTCGCCGGGTCCCCGGTGTTGCCGACGACCAGCACGGGTCCGGCTCCCGGCGCACTGACCTCGGGGTTGTCGTACTGACCGGCCACCGGCCAGTCGTGGCACCAGCCCGCCGTGTCCCAGCCCATGAAGTCCCCGAAGACGGGCGAGATCCTCTCGAACTCGGGCAGCCGCTTCCTCGTCTCCTCGGGAGTCGGCCGCTCCTTGTCGTCCAAGCACGATATGACCCGTTGGGAATGCGTCGTCGTGCCGTAGTGCCCCGAGGCGTCGCGTTCGTTGTAGCCGTCGGCGAGTGTCAGCAGGGCCGAACCGTCCCCGCCCTCGGCGTCCTTCAGAGCTTCGGTGAGGCGCGGCCAGCCCTCCTTGCTGTAGAGCGGCAGCACGATGCCGGTGAGGGCCAGCGTCTGGCTGAGCCTGCGCCCGCCGGCGGTGGGCAGGGGCTTCGCGTCGATCCGCTTCAGCAGGTCCGCGATCTTCCGGGAGCCCTGCTTCGGGTCCTGGCCGGTGGACTTGAGGTAGTCGTCCAGGGCGCGCTGGAAGCCCAGCGTCTGGTTCTTGGCGTGGCCCACGGTGTCGGCGCTCGGGTCGACGACCGCGTCCAGCACCAGGCGTCCCACGTTCTTCGGGAACAAGTGGGCGTACACGCCGCCCAGTTCGGTGCCGTAGGAGATGCCGAAGTAGTGCATCCGGCGGTCGCCGAGGACCTGGCGCATCAGGTCCATGTCGCGGGCGCTGTCGGTCGTCGAGACATGGGCCATCAGCTTTCCGGCGGCCTTCGCACAGCCCTTGCCGAAGTCCGCGGCGTCCTTGAAGTACGCCGCTTCCTCGGCAGCGTCGTCCGGTGTGGCGTCCACCGACTCGGAGGCCTGGATCGCCTTGTCCCCACGGCACCGCACGCCTTCGCTGGCGGCCACCCCGCGCGGGTCCCAGCTCACCAGGTCGTAGCGTTCGTGGAGCGGGCCGACGACGCTCTCGTACGACGGCATCGTGGATACTCCCGAGCCGCCGGGGCCACCGAAGTTGAACAGCAGCGAGCCGATGCGCTTGCCCCGACCGCCGGTCGCCTTCGAGCGGATGAGCGCCAGGCCGATCGTCCCGCCGCCCGGCTTCGCGTAGTCCAGCGGCACCTTGAGCGTCGCGCACTGCCAGCCGTTCCCGGGCGCGGGGGAGTCCGAAGTGCCCTTGCAGCGGACCCAGTCGAGCTTCTGCGAGGTGAGCGAGGCGGGCAGCCCCGACGGCCCGCCGGAAGACGGAACGGTGGCCGACGGTCCGTCGCCGTTCTTCCCCTCGTCCTTGCTGTCGGCTGACGAGCCCCCGCCGCAGCCGGCCAGCAGCAACGCGGCGGTGGCAGCGGCCGTCCACCGTGCGAAACGTGTCATGAGTGTCCCCCTCGCCCGTGGTCCGCCCGAAGTCGCGGATCACATGCAGGCCATAGTAGGCGTCAGCCGCCGACCGCCGCCGAGGCCTGTGGATAACACTGTGACCTGCAGTTTTCTAGGAACAAACGGTGCCGGCCGACGGCACGGTGCCTTCGAGCAGATAGCCGTTCACCGCGCCCTGCACGCACTTGTTCTTGCTGTCGTACGATCCGTGCCCCTGACCCTTGTACGTCAGCTCGACTCCGACACCCTTGCCGAGCGCGTCCACCATCGCCCGGGCGCCCCCGTACGGCGTGGCGGGGTCGCCGGTGTTGCCGACCACGAGGATCGGTGCCGCGCCGGGGGCGCTGACATCCGGGTGCTCGGCGGCCCCCGGCACGGCCCAGTCGGTGCAACTGACCATGCCCCAGGCCAGGTAGTCGCCGAACAGCGGTGAGGCGGACCGGAACTCCGGAACCTTCGACTGCACATAGTCGGCGGTGTAACGCGGCTTGTCGTCGGCGCAGTTGATGGAGATGTTCGCCGGGGTGATGTTGCTGTACTGGCCGTTCTCGCTGCGTCCGTTCATCGAGTCCGACAGCAGCATCAGCACCCTGCCGTCGCCGTCGTACGCCTGCTGAAGCCCTTCCGTCAGGTACTCCCAGAAGTCCTTGGAGTACAGCGACTGCGCGATGCCGCTGGTCGCGGCGGTCTGGGTGAGCCGACGCGGGAAGACACCGGGGATCGGACTGGTTTCGAGGTCCTTCAGCAGTTTGGCGATGCGGTCCTTGACGTCCTGCGGGGTGTCTCCGATGGGGCAGTCCTCGGCCTTCGAGGTGCAGTCCGCGGCGAAGTTGTCCAGCGCGAGCTGGAAGCCCTTGGCTTGCCCGAGGGAGCTCTGTTCCACGTTCTGCGTCGGGTCGACGACTCCGTCGAAGACGGCGCGGCCCACGTTCTTGGGGAACAAGTGGGCGTAGACGCCGCCCAGTTCGGTGCCGTACGAGATGCCGAAGTAATGCAGCTTGTCGTCGCCGAGCACCTGTCGCATCAGGTCCATGTCGCGAGCGGCGTCCGTCGTGCGTACATGGGGGAGGACCCTGCCGGAGTTCTTCTCGCACGCCGTGTTGAACGTCCTGGTGTTCCGCAGGAGTTCCTGCTGTTCCGCGGCGTCGTCCGGAGTTGCGTCCTGCTGGAAGAACCTGTCGAGCTGCCGGTCGTTCTCGCACTTCACACCCGCGCTGCGGCCGACGCCGCGCGGGTCGAAACTCACCAGGTCGTAGCGGGTGCGCAGGGCGGGGTAGTCCTGGCCGAAGGCGGGCAGGGCGGTGACGCCCGAGCCGCCGGGGCCGCCGAAGTTGAAGATGAGAGAGCCGATTCGCTTGTCCGGTTCGCCGCTCGCCTTCGCACGGATCAGCGCGAGTCCGATCGTGTCGCCCTTGGGGTCGGACCAGTCGAGGGGCACCTTCAAGGTGGCGCACTGCCACTCCGCACCGCCCGGCAGAGGTGAGGGGGCGCTGCCGCCGCCCTCGGCCTCGGACGGCGCCGGGCACGCCTTCCAGCTCAGCTTCTGTGCCGTCAGATCCCCGTCCTTGGAGTCACCGCTGCAGCCGGACACCCACGAGGTCAGCAGGGCGGCGGTGGCGGCCAGAGCGGCGGCGCGCAGCTGGGGCGGGTTCGGCATGTTCCCCATCCTGCGGGCGTGCGAGGTGGGGCGCTCGGGGCACGAGCCGTGTGGGTGAGGGCGCCTCACGGGGCCCGCACCCGGAGGGCGCGGGGCATGGACGAGACCGTCCGCACGCGGGTGGGCCGAGGCGCGTACGGGACGGTCCTCGCGCGGACCCTAGAGTGCGCCCTTGCGCGTCAGATGGTTGAAGAACAGCCATCCCGGCAGCACCGGAATCCACAGTGTGAGCAGCCGGTACAGCAGTACCGCGGGCGCCGCGACCTCCTTGGGGAGGCCGATGGCGATCAGACCGACGGTGAGGGTCGCCTCGACCGCGCCGACACCACCCGGGGTCGGCGCCGCCGAACCCAGCGCGTTACCGGCGAGGAAGACGACGGCGACACTGGCGAGGCTGAGCGTGGTCGTCTGTTCGTTGCCGAACGCACGGATCGACGCGTCCAGGCACATGACGAAGCAGGCCGTCAGCAGCAGCATGCCGCCGATGCCGGTGACGAGCTTCTGCGGCCGCTGCAGCACGTCGAGCATGCGCGGTACGACGCCCGCGAACAGCGACCTCACGCGCGTGGAGACGAACTTGCGCAGCAGCGGCACCGACGTCACCACGAGGATGAACACCGCGACCGTCAGCAGACCCGCGATGACCGTACGGGACGGCGACAGGGACGGCGTCTTCTCCGTACCGGTCAGATAGCCGAAGGACAGCAGCATCAGGATGTGGCAGCCGAGCCCGAACAGCTGCGACGCGCCGACGCTCGCCACCGCGAGTCCCGGCCGCACCCCGGCACGCTGCAGGAAGCGTGTGTTGAGGGCGACGCCGCCGACCGCGGCGGGCGCCACGATCTTCACGAACGAACCGGCGACCTGCGCCGCCGCGGTCCGCAGGAACGGCACCCGCTCGGGAACGAAGCCGAGCAGGCTCATCGCCGCCGCGAAGTAGCTCAGAGCGGAGAACAGCGCGGCCGCCGCGACCCAGCCCCACTGGGCGTTGTCGAAGAGGGTCCTGAACTCGATGTGGGTGAGCTGGGTCAGCAGGAAGTACGCGCCGATCGCTCCGGCGATGAAACTGATCAGCGTGCGGGGCTTGACCCGCTCCAGGCGGGCCGGCTCGACGGGTGCCTGCGGTCTGATCAGCAGTACCTGGTGGCGGATCTGGGTGAGCAGATCCTCCTCGCGCGCCTCGTCCAGGGCCTCGTCGATCGCCCGCTTCTCGGCGCGCTGCTCGGCGCGTACGGCCTTCTTCCCGGACCTCTCCGGTACGGGCGGGGCCGCTTCGCCGGCGTCCTCGGCCGCGTCCTCGGCGCGGGCGAGCCTGGCCTGCCGTGAGGCCTCCAGCACCGCCTCGCGTTCGCGCTGCGAGCGCTCCCGGGCAAGTTTGCGCAGCGTCGCGCGCGTGGAGCGCGTCAACGCGATCGGCTGGAGCATGGGCAGGCAGTCCGCGACGGCGTCCGGGCCGAGCACGCCGACCGCGGACGTCACCGCGCGCTCGGCGCCCACGCGCAGTCCGAGGGTGGTCACCAGCTGGGCGATGTCCATGCGCAGCAGCAGATCGCCCGCCGCGATCTCGCCGCCGCGCAGATCGGTGAGGATCACCGTGCCGGAACGATCCACCAGAATCGCGTCGCCCGCGAGCCGGCGGTGCGCGATGCGCCGGGACTGCAGCGCCTGCACCTGGTGCCAGGTGTCGCGCAGCAGTTCGTCGGTGATCAGGTCGTCGGGCAGCGAGTCGAGGGTGTGACCACCGGTGTGCTCGTAGACGAGCATCACGGCGTCCGGGCCCAGCTCGGAGGTCGCGATCAGCTTGGGCGCGTTGGCCCCGGCCGCGATGGCCGCGTAGGCGAGGAGGGCTTCCTGCTCCAGGGCCTGGCGCAGTGACTGGAGGCTGCGGCGCGTGGTGATGCCGCGCAGCGTCAGACGGCGCCAGACGCGGTAGAAGAAGCCCTGTGCCTGCTGCTCGCGGTCGACGACCGTGACGTCCAGCGGCGGGCCGTCCTCCAGGGTGACGAAGTAGCGTCGGCCGCGGTCGCCGCTCTCCGCGGTCTCGGGCATCTCCTCGCGGGCCGCGCTGACCGGGTGGAAGCCGACATGGCGAAGGCCCGCCATCAGTGTCCGTCCGGTCGGCCGTACGTTCGGCGAACCGACCGCGTACAGCGTCCCGTAGGCGACGGTCCAGCCGATCAGCACCGTCAGGATGATCGAGAACGGGGTCGTGTAGCCGGTCACCAGCATGGAGAAGGCGTCGAGGAGCAGCACGACCCAGAGCACCCCGCGCCAGCGCGGTCTGCGGGACATGCCGACGGCCGTCATATAGGCGATGACCGGTGCCAGATAGCCGTGCACAGGGTCGGTGAGGGCGTGTATGTCACCCGGCGAGGGCTGGGTGAGCGCCTCCTGGATGGAGCCCGGGGCGCCCTTCGCGACCCAGAGGTCCGTGGCGAGTGTCACTCCGTGGGCGAGGACCGCGGCGAGGACGCCGTCGGCGATGCGCAGCCCGTCGCGTTTGATCAGCCGCTCGATGGCGAAGGCCACCGGCACCAGGAGGATCGCGATGCTCGACGCCAAACCCGCGATCTTGATCAGCAGATCGGGTGCCTGTCCGGTGCCCTTGTTGATGTCCTGTTCGAGACCCGAGGTGGTGCCGTGCGCGAACGCGGCGATGGCGAGCAGCACCACGATCGCGAGAACGCCGACCAGGAGCCGCATCAGGTCGGACGGGCGGTGCACGCGCGCGGGGAGCAGCGGTTCGTCGCCTTCGACCTCGTCGGCATGGACCTCGTCGGCGCAGTCGGCGTCCCGCTCGGCCTGCCGCTTCTCGTCCCCGTAGGTCCGAGACGGGTGGGTCCTAGGAGAGGGGTCCTCGGCCTCGCCTGAGCCCGTCGTGCTCGGCAGGGAGGAGGACTCGCTCGCCCTGCCGTCCGCGTCCTTCTCGTCGACGCCGCCGGTGTCCGGGCGTGACGAGGCAGCGGAGGTGCTCTCCGCGTCTTCGGGGTGCACGCCCTGCTGCCTCATGGTCTCTTCTTGATCTCGTATCACCAGTCACCGCCCGCACGATGGTGGCATGCCCGACCGACACACGGGGGCATCAGGGTGCAAATGCGGGGCGCGCAATCTGCTACAAGCGTCACTCCGTGGCGGGGAATATGCACAGCCGCCGCCGCGTCACGTTGTCGGTGGGGTGGGGCAGGATGGGGCGGATGAGCGAGCAGAGCCTTCCGGCGGGCGCCCTGCCGGAGTACGCGGAGCGGGTCCTCGACGTCGCCGAGCTGGTCCCGCCCGGCCGCGTCATGACGTACGGCGACATCGCCGAATGGCTGGAAGAGGGTGGGCCGCGCCAGGTGGGCCGGGTGCTGGCCCTCTACGGAGGAGCGGTTCCGTGGTGGCGAGTCATACGCGCCGACGGTGTGCTGCTCCCCGGCCACGAACTGGACGCGCTGGCCCACTACCGCGCCGAAGGAACGCCTCTGAAGGAGGCGAGCCGGGCCGCCGAGGGGCATCTGCCGCGTGTCGACATGAGACGGGCCCGATGGGACGGCGGCGAACGCGCGGAAGGTCACACCTGACAGCTTCCGGCATTCACGGGGCCGAAGGGGAAACCGAGGCCGGTAAGAGGGAAACGAGGCACATCCGTGACATGCCGTACGTTCGTGAAGGACGGGACGCACGTGGCATGAGGGAAGAATCGGAAGCCCTCCTTCCGTGAACGGCGACGGCGTAGCGTCGTCGGCACGCGTCCCCCTCACCCCGCGGTCACCGCCCTCCACGCGCGGCAGTCCGCCAACCAGTACGACCACCAGGACCGGCGAACCACGTGAGCTCCACTTCTTCCACCAGGCGCCTGACGCACCCATCGGTGCGCCAGGGGGCCCGTGGTGCGTACCGTCTCGTGCGCACCTCGCCGACCCGGGTGGATCCCCCTCGTCTTGACGCAGGACAACGCGCGGTGGTTGACCACGGGAGCGGTCCGCTGCTCGTGCTCGCGGGTCCCGGTACGGGCAAGACGACCACGCTCGTCGAATCCGTGGCCGCCCGGATCGAACGGGGCGGCGACCCGGAACGGATCCTGGTGCTCACGTTCAGCCGCAAGGCGGCCGTCGAGCTGCGCGACCGCATGGCGCTGCGCATAGGGGCCGCCCGCGCCCCCCGGGCCACCACGTTCCACTCCTTCTGCTACGCCCTGATCCGCGCCCACCAGGACAGCGACCTGTTCGTGGAGCCCCTGCGGCTGCTGTCCGGCCCCGAGCAGGACGTGGCCGTGCGCGAGCTGCTCGCGGGCCAGCCCGACCTGGAGCGGCTGGGCCTCGCCCATGTGCGCTGGCCGGACGAACTGCGCGCGTGCCTGACCACCCGCGGCTTCGCCGACGAGGTCCGCGCGGTCCTCGCCCGCAGCCGGGAACTCGGGCTCGGCCCCGACGCCCTGGAGGCCTTCGCGCGGCGCATCGGCCGCCCGGACTGGGGCGCGGCGGCGGCCTTCCTCGCCGAGTACCTCGACGTCCTCGACATGCAAGGAGTCCTCGACTACGCGGAACTGGTCCATCGCGCGGTGCTCCTCGTCCGACGCCCCGAGGTCGCCGAGCGGCTCGCGGCGCAGTACGACGCCGTCTATGTGGACGAGTACCAGGACACCGACCCCGCGCAGGTGCGGCTGCTGCGCGGCCTCGCGGGCGGCGGGCGCACCCTCGTCGCCTTCGGTGACCCCGACCAGTCGATCTACGCCTTCCGCGGCGCCGACGTGAACGGCATCCTGGATTTCCCCGACGCCTTCCCGCGCACGGACGGCCGCCCGGCTCCGGTCGAGGTCCTCAGGACGTCCCGCCGCTCGGGCGCCGATCTGCTGGCCGCCACCCGCCGGCTCACCCAGCGCATGCCGCTGACCCGTCTGCCGGCCCACAAGGTGCGTGCCCATCGCGAGCTGTCCCCGGTAAGGGACGGTGGAGAGATCGAGGTCTACACCTATCCGACGGCCGGCACGGAGCTGGACAACATCGCGGACATCCTGCGCCGCGCCCACCTGGAGGACGGTGTTCCCTGGGGAGAGATGGCCGTCCTGGTGCGCGCCGGTTCCCGGACGATCCCCACGATCCGGCGGGCGCTCACCTCGGCCGGGGTGCCCCTCGACATCGACGGCGACGATCTGCCCCTGCGGCACGAACCCGCCGTCGCGCCGCTGCTGACCGCGCTGCGGGCGGTGGCCCGGGCGGAGTCGGAGCCGGGTGCGGACCGGGTGTCCGGTGCCGACGCCGACGCCGATCCGCGTACTGACACCGGCCCGCGTGCCGACGCCGATCCGCGCACCGGCACCGCCCCGCGTGCCGAGCCCGATCCGAGTGCCGACATCGACCCGCATGAGGACACCGCCGACGTCCGCGTCGCTTCCTGGCTCGACACCGAGACCGCGCTCACCCTCCTCGCCTCGCCTCTCGCGAGCATGGACGCCGCCGACCTGCGGCGCCTGGGACGAGCGCTGCGGGAGGAGGAGCGCGCCGGCGGAAACCTCGTACCCCCGCCGTCCGACGTCCTGCTCGCCCGCGCGCTGGCCGAGCCGGAGCGGCTCGTCGCGCACGATCCCGCGTACGCCCGAGGGGCCCAGCGCCTCGGCGCGCTGCTACGCAGGGCGCGTGAGCGTCTCGCGGGCGGCGGAACGGCCGAGGAGGCCCTCTGGGACCTGTGGGACGGCACACCGTGGCCGCAGCGCCTGGAGCGGGCCGCCCGGCGCGGTGGCGCGGCCGGACGCAACGCCGACCGGGACCTCGATGCCGTCTGCGCACTCTTCGCGACCGCCGGGCGCGCGGAGGAGCGCACGGGAGGCCGCGGCGCCCTGAACTTCCTGGAGGAGGTCGACGCCGAGGACATCGCCGCCGACACGCTCACCCGCAGGGCCGTCCGCCCTGATGCCGTACGCCTGATGACGGCACACCGCTCCAAGGGCCTGGAGTGGCGCCTCGTCGTCGTCGCGGGCGTCCAGGAGGGCCTGTGGCCGGATCTGCGCCGCCGCGGTTCCCTGCTGGAGGCCGACCGCATCGGGCGGGACGGACTCGCCGAACCCCTCACACCCGGGGCACTGCTCTCCGAGGAACGCCGGCTGTTCTACGTGGCCGCCACGCGCGCGCGTGAACGCCTCGTCGTGACCGCGGTGAAGGCTCCGGCCGACGACGGCGACCAGCCCTCGCGCTTCCTTACCGAACTCGGCGTCGAACCCAAGGACGTGACCGGCCGCCCACGCCGCCCCCTGGCCGTCGCCCCGCTGGTCGCCGAGCTGCGCGCCACCACCGTCGACCCGCGCGTCTCGGACGGCCTCAGGCAGGCCGCGGCCCGCCGGCTCGCCCGGCTCGCCGCGCTCGCCGACGAGGAGGGCCGCCCGCTGGTCCCCTCCGCGCACCCCTACCGCTGGTGGGGCATGTACGAGCCGACGGAGAGCAAGGTCCCGCTGCGCGACCGCGACCAGCCCGTCGTGCTCTCCGGCAGCGCCCTCGCCCAACTCGCCAACACCTGCGCCCTGCAGTGGTTCCTGGGGCGGGAGGTGAAGGCCGACGCGCCCGCGACAGCCGCCCAGGGCTTCGGCAACGTGGTGCACGTCCTCGCCGACGAGGTCGCGTCCGGACGCACCCCCGCCGACCTCGACGTCCTCATGGAGCGTCTCGACTCCGTGTGGAACGCGCTCGCCTTCGACGCGCCCTGGAAGTCCGCGCAGGAGAAGGAGAACGCGCGCGTGGCGCTCGAACGCTTCCTGAAGTGGCACGTCATGGACCGCACCGGCCGTACGCCGGTGGCCAGCGAGCACGACTTCGACGTCACCCTCGAAGCCGGCTCCTACGAAGTGCGCATCCGCGGCTCCATGGACCGCGTCGAGGCCGACACCGAGGGCCGCGCCTACGTGGTCGACTTCAAGACCGGCAAGCAGGCGCCGAGCGCCGCCGAGGTGACCCACCACCCGCAGCTCGCCGTCTACCAGCTCGCCATCGGCGAGGGCGCGGTCGACGACGTCTTCGACGGTGTACGCCCCGAAGCGGGCGGTGCCGAACTCGTCCAGCTCCGCCAGGGCGCCGCCAAGAAGAACGGCGGCGAGACCCTGCCCAAGGTGCAGGCGCAGGAGCCGCCGGAGGGCGAGTGGGTCGGCGACCTCCTGGCGAACGCCGCCGGCAAGGTCCTCGACGAACGGTTCTCACCGACAACGGGACAACACTGCACGCACTGCTCCTTCCGGGCATCCTGCAGCGCCCGGTCGGAGGGCCGGCAGGTGGTCGAGTGACGGATCCCGCAGCGGCTCCGGGCAGGGGTCGGACGGGTCGTCGGACAGGTTGATCGGAGACGCGTACCGGCCGCGAGCGAGACGATGCACGCAGCGCACACCAAGTGGTGGAATGCCGGGTCCCGTGGCGCAGTCCAGGTCGCCGGTCCGTGGGTCAGAGGATGCGACGTCAGCGAGTGACGTACGGCACCACATGTGCTGACCTGTGGTTCTTCCGCCCCGGACGTCGATGTGGCCACGGCTGTCGGTGGACGCCGCTAGCCTCTGCGACATGCCCGCCCGTATCACCGACCCCGAACAGCTCAAGGAGCTCCTCGGCATCCCGTTCACCCCGGAACAGACGGACTGCATCACCGCGGAGCCGGCCCCGCAGGTGATCGTGGCCGGAGCGGGTTCGGGCAAGACCACGGTGATGGCGGCACGCGTGGTGTGGCTGGTCGGCACCGGGCAGGTCGCCCCCGAGCAGGTCCTCGGCCTGACGTTCACCAACAAGGCGGCGGGCGAACTCGCCGAACGCGTGCGCAAGGCGCTCGTCAGGGCGGGTGTCACCGACCCGGACGTCATCGACCCCGACAACCCGCCGGGTGAGCCGGTCATCTCCACGTACCACGCCTTCGCGGGCCGCCTGCTCACCGACCACGGCCTGCGCATCGGGCTCGAACCGACGTCCCGGCTGCTCGCCGACGCCACCCGCTACCAGCTCGCCGCGCGCGTGCTGCGCGAGGCGCCGGGCCCGTATCCGTCGCTGACCCGCTCCTTCCCGGACCTGGTCGGAGACCTCCTGACCCTCGACTCCGAGCTCTCCGAACACCTCGTACGGGCGGAGGACCTGCGCGCCTACGACGCCGAACTGCTGCGCGCCCTGGAGAGCGCCAGACTCACCAACGCGGATCTGCGCAAGGTCCCCGAGGCCGCCGCCGCCCGGCGTGAACTCGCCGAGCTGGTGGGCCGCTACCGGGCGGCCAAACGCGAGCGCGACCTCCTCGACTTCGGTGACCAGATCGCCCTCTCGGCCACCCTGACCGGCACCCGTCCAGAGGTCGGAGAGATCCTGCGCGACGAGTTCCGGGTGGTCCTGCTGGACGAGTACCAGGACACGTCGGTGGCCCAGCGCATCCTGCTCGCCGGGCTGTTCGGCGGCGGCACAGGGCACCCCGTCACGGCGGTCGGCGACCCCTGCCAGGCGATCTACGGCTGGCGCGGCGCCTCCGTGGCCAACCTCGACGACTTCCCCGAGCACTTCGCGCGCCCCGACGGCCGCCCCGCGACCCGCCAGTCGCTCAGCGAGAACCGGCGCAGCGGCGGCCGCCTCCTCGACCTCGCCAACGGCCTCGCGGAGCCGCTGCGCGCCATGCACGCGGGCGTGGAGGCCCTGCGGCCCGCCCCCGGGGCCGAGCGGGACGGCCTGGTGCGCTGCGCGCTGCTGCGCACCCACGCCGAGGAGATCGGCTGGCTCGCCGACTCGATCGCCCATCTCGTACGCACCGGAAAGGCGCCCGCCGAGATCGCCGTCCTGTGCCGCACCGCCACCGACTTCGCCGAGATCCAGGGCGCGCTCGTCGCCCGTGACATCCCCGTCGAGGTGGTGGGCCTCTCGGGTCTGCTGCACCTGCCCGAGGTGGCCGACCTCGTGGCGGTCTGCGAGGTCCTCCAGGACCCGGGGGCGAACGCCTCCCTCGTCCGGCTGCTCACCGGCCCGCGCTGGCGGATCGGCCCGCGCGATCTCGCCCTCCTCGGGCGCCGCGCACGTCTGCTCGTGTCCCACGCGCGCGTTGGGGCCGACGACGATGCGGACCGCAGGCTCGCCGCGGCCGTCGAGGGGGTCGACCCGGCCGAGGTGATATCGCTCGCCGACGCCCTCGACACGTTCCTGGAGACGCCCATCGAGGCCGCGGGGGACGACGACGGGCTGCCCTTCTCGCCGGACGCGCGCGTGCGCTTCGCGCGGCTCGCCGCCGAGCTGCGCGACCTGCGCCGCTCGCTCGCCGACCCCCTGATGGACGTCCTGCACCGGGTGCTCGCCGTCACCGGACTGGAGGTCGAGCTCTCGGCGTCCCCGCACGCCCTGGCCGCACGCCGCCGCGAGACCCTGTCGAACTTCCTGGACATCGCCGCGTCCTTCGCCTCCGGCGACGGCGAGGCGAGCCTGCTGGCCTTCCTCGGCTTCCTGCGCACCGCCGCGCAGTACGAGAAGGGTCTGGACAACGCCCTGCCCGGCGGCGAGAACACCGTCAAGGTGCTCACCGCGCACAAGTCCAAGGGCCTGGAGTGGGACGTGGTCGTCGTCCCCGGCCTCGTCGACGGCACCTTCCCCAGCGGCCAGGGCCGCGAGAAGTGGACCGCCCAGGGCAAGGTCCTGCCGCACCAGTTGCGCGGTGATGCCGACACGCTGCCCGACATCGAAGCCTGGGACGCCAAGGGCATCAAGGTCTTCCACGAGGCCATGAAGGACCACCAGCACACCGAGGAACTGCGCCTCGGCTATGTCACGTTCACCCGCCCCCGTTCGCTCCTGCTCGGCTCCGGCCACTGGTGGGGCCCCTCCCAGAAACGGCCGCGCGGCCCCTCGGACTTCCTGCACGCCCTTCACGACCACTGCGCCGCCGGACACGGCGAGATCGAGGTCTGGGCGGACGAACCGGCGGAGGACGAGGAGAACCCGGCCCTGCGCGAGGCGGCCGCCGACCACGCCTGGCCGATCCCGCTCGACGACTCGGCCCTCGCCCGGCGTCGCGCGGCGGCGGAGACCGTACTCGCCCACCTGGAGCGGGTCGCGTCTCACGACGGGGCCCACCCCGGGTCCGACGGACCCCGGCGCGCGGCCGCCCACGACCCCGCCTCGTACGACGACCCGGAGTGGCCGCCGCCGTCGGCGGACGACATCCCGCCCCACGACGAGGACGACCTCCCCGAGGACGTGTACGCGTTCTCCGAAGGCGACTTTCCCGCCGATCACTTCCCGGAGGACCATTTCCCGGAGGGCGACCTCACGGAGACCGCCCTGCCCGAAGGCGACGAATCCGACTGGGACTCCTGGACGACGGAACGACCGGGAGACCGCCCGGCCAGCCGGGGGGGCGGCCGACCGATGGTGCCGCACCAGGCCCAGGGGCCGGCCCTCGCCGCCCGCCCGCACTCCCAGGAGACCGTGAGTGAGCCCCTCACGCCCGAAGAGGTCCGCACCCTCGCCTCCTGGGACCGCGATCTGGACGCGCTGACCGGAGAACTCCTGCGCGCCCGCGCGACCGTCACCCACGTACCCCTGCCGGCCTCGCTCACCGCCTCCCAACTGCTGCGTCTGGCCGCCGACCCGGACGGCTTCGCGCAGGAGCTCGCCCGCCCCATGCCCCGGCCCCCGCAGCCCGCCGCACGTCGGGGCACGCGCTTCCACGCCTGGGTGGAGTCCCGCTTCGAAGAGCTGCGGCTGCCGATGCTGGACCCCGAGGAGCTGCCCGGCAGCGAGGCGGAGATCGCCGACGAGCGTGACCTGGAAGCGCTGAAGGACGCCTTCGAACGCACTCCCTACGCGCACCGCACCCCGTACCGCGTCGAGGTGCCCTTCCAGTTCGCGATCGCCGGGCGGGTCGTCCGCGGCCGGATCGACGCCGTCTACAGGAACGGCGACGGCGACGGGGTGACGTACGAGATCGTCGACTGGAAGACCGGCCACGGCCGCACCGCGGATCCGCTCCAGCTCGCGCTGTACCGCCTGGGCTGGGCCGAGCGGCAGGGTGTGCCCCTGGAATCCGTCACGGCCGTGTTCCTGTACGTCCGCGACGGCGAGGTCGTACGACCGGAGGGTCTCCCGGACCGTGCCGCACTGGAGCGACTGCTCACCGAGGACCCGCCGGGTCCACAGGACGGGGCTCCCGGCGAACCGCCGGACGAACACGCCTCTGTGGGCGGATAGGCTCAGGAACATGAGCAAGCCCGTTGACAACGCCGTCAGCACCGTCCGTACGTACATCGAGACCCACCGCGCCGCCTTCCTCGACGACCTCGCGGAGTGGCTGCGCATCCCCTCGGTCTCGGCTCAGCCCGACCACGCCGCGGACGTGGCACACAGCGCCGACTGGCTCGCCGCCAAGCTACGGGAGACCGGCTTCCCGACCAGCGAGGTCTGGCCGACCGCGGGTGCCCCGGCCGTCTTCGCCGAGTGGCCCTCCGAGGACCCGGGCGCACCCACGGTCCTCGTCTACGGACACCACGACGTGCAGCCGGCCGCCCGCGAGGACGGCTGGGACACCGACCCCTTCGAACCGGTGATCCGGGGCAACCGCCTCCACGCGCGCGGCGCCGCCGACGACAAGGGCCAGGTGTTCTTTCACACACTCGGCGTCCGGGCGCACCTCGCCGCCACCGGGCGCACCGCCCCGGCCGTGCACCTCAAGCTGCTGATCGAGGGCGAGGAGGAGTCCGGCTCCCCGCACTTCCGCGACCTCGTCGAAAAGCGGGCGGAGCGGCTCGCAGCCGACGCCGTGATCGTCTCCGACACCGGCATGTGGTCCGAGGACACCCCCACGGTCTGCACCGGCATGCGGGGCCTCGCCGAGTGCGAGATCGTCCTGCACGGGCCCGAGCAGGACATCCACTCCGGGTCCTTCGGCGGCGCCGTGCCCAACCCGGCCACCGCGGCCGCCCGCCTGGTAGCCGCCCTGCACGACGAGCACGCACGCGTGGCCGTACCCGGCTTCTACGAAGGCATCACCGAACTCACCGACCGCGAGCGCGAACTCTTCGCCGAACTGCCCTTCGACGAGGAGCGGTGGCTGCGCACGGCCAGGTCGACGGCCACCCACGGAGAGGCCGGGCACACCACCCTGGAGCGCGTCTGGGCCCGCCCGACCGCCGAGGTCAACGGCATCGGCGGCGGCTACCAGGGCGCCGGCAGCAAGACGATCATTCCGTCCTCGGCCCTGGTGAAGCTCTCCTTCCGGCTGGTCGCCGGGCAGGACCCGGACCACATCGAGAAGGCCGTACGCGACTGGGCGGCCGAGCAGGCAGCCGACGGCATCCGGTATGAGATCACGTTCGGCGCGGCCACCCGCCCGTGCCTGACGCCACTGGACCACCCCGCCCTGCAGTCCGTCGTACGCGCCATGGGCCGCGCCTTCGAGCAGCCGATCCGCTACACCCGAGAGGGCGGCTCCGGACCCGCGGCCGACCTCCAGGAAGTCCTCGGTGCCCCGGTGCTCTTCCTGGGCATCTCCGTTCCCTCCGACGGCTGGCACGCCCCCAACGAGAAGGTCGAACTCGACCTCCTCATGAAGGGCGTCGAAACGACCGCCTACCTGTGGGGCGACCTGGCCGAGAACTGGCGCGACACACCCTGAACAAGCCGATTCACACCCTCAAGAGCGCACCGCACGCCCGTCCTGCTGAACCGCCCGCCGAAATAACCGTTCCACCGGGGGAGTTGGAAGCACCCGTGACCACCTGGACCGACCACAGCGCCGACCGTCCCATCTCGCTCACCGCTCCGACCGGCATCGACCGGGCCGCCCACCACCGGCTCGACGAGGCCTGGCTCGCGGCGGCCTGGAGCCATCCCACGACCCGCGCCTTCGTGGTCTCCGGCGGTCAGGTGCTCATCGACGAGGTGGCCGACGGCACCACCGAACTGCTGATGACGCCCTCCTTCGAGGCCCCGCTCACCGAGGCGCACCGCTACTTCCTGGGCACGGACGACGACGGGGTGAGCTACTTCGCACTCCAGAAGGACGCGCTTCCCGGCCGTATCGACCAGTCCGCCCGCCCGGCGGGCCTGCGCGAGGCCGGTCTCCTGCTGTCCCCCCGCGACGCCGGCCTGATGGTCCACGCGGTCGCCCTGGAGAACTGGCAGCGACTGCACCGCTTCTGCTCCCGCTGCGGCGAGCGCACGGTCATCGCGGCCGCCGGCCACATCCGCCGCTGCCCGGCGTGCGGCGCCGAGCACTACCCGCGCACCGACCCGGCCGTGATCATGGCCGTCACGGACGACGAGGACCGCATCCTGCTCGGCCGCCAGGTGCACTGGCCCGAAGGCCGCTTCTCCACGCTCGCGGGCTTCGTCGAGCCCGGCGAGTCGATCGAGCAGTCCGTACGCCGCGAGGTCTTCGAAGAGGCGGGCGTCACGGTCGGCGCGGTCGACTACGTCGCCAGCCAGCCCTGGCCGTTCCCCTCCAGCCTCATGCTGGGCTTCATGGCCCGTGCCACCTCGTCGGAGATCAACGTCGACGGCGAGGAGATCCACGAAGCCCGCTGGTTCTCCCGGGAAGACCTGAGAGCCGCCTTCGAGTCCGGGGAGGTGGTGCCTCCCTACGGAATCTCGATCGCGGCCCGCCTGATCGAGCTCTGGTACGGCAAGCCCCTGCCGACGCGGGGGAACACCGCCTGACGCCGGTCGGATGTCGATCCTCTCCTTGACCTGTGCAAGCGAAGGGATCGTGGGCGCCGAAGACCCGTGCGAGCGAAGGGATCGTGAGCGCCGAACCGTCCGGGAAGAGAAAGGCGGGCGCGATCCGTGTCGCCTGCCCCGGCGCAGCCGTGACCATCTCGACGACGTCCCGGCACACCCCTGGCAGCGGTTCGCCGACAGCCCCTGACGCCAGTGCGGCGCCAGGGGCGATCCGGCCCCGCCTCGAGCTCCCGGGCGCCCCGGCGGTGAGGGCGGACGGCACCAGCCAGGCGCCGCCCCGCCCCGGGGCCTGCCGTACGGGCGCGGGGACACCATGGGCGCCCGTCGCACCGCCGACGCCTGCACCTGTTTCCCGTTGCCCGCTCCGTCCGGAACACCCGGGGGCGCCTTGGCGCCTCCCGAGGCGCCGCGTGCCTGCGGCCGCACGGCAGCCCCAACCCCGCGGGCCGGCGGGCGTTGCCCGGCGGTTCACCCGGTAGTCACTCCGTGCGCAGCGCCGTGGCCGTGCGGGCCCTGGCAGCCCAGCCCGCCGGAAGCAGCGCGCCCAGCATGGCGATCACGATCCCGGCCAGCGCCAGCAGCGCCAGCTGTGGAGCGTCGTAGACATCGAGGACCGACGGGGGCAGATCGGTGCCCGCCGCGTGCCCCATCACCGGCAGCACGAAGCCGTGCAGCGCGAACCCGCCCGGCACGCCGATCAGTCCGCCGAGCAGGCCGATCCCGGCCACCGAGGCGAGCACGAGGCTCACGGTCTGCCGCGGTGACATGCCGAGCGCCTTGCAGACACCCAGGTCGTGAACGCGTTCCCGGGTTTCGAGGACGACGGAGTTGAGCACGCCGAGGCTCGCCACGGAGACCAGCATCAGGGTGAGCAGCACCGCCATCGCGTCCAAGATGATGATCATGTTCTCCTGCTCCGAGGCCGAGTTGGCGAAGGCCTGGGCGCCCAGCGGCTTCAACGCCGCGGAGAGCTTGCGGGCGTACGTGCCGGGGGAGACGCCCGGCTTCACCTCGATGTAGAAGACCTGCGGTTCGGCGGCGGCGAAGTCGGCGATGTCCGCGTGGATGTGCAGGCCGTCGTCCGACGTGTCGAAGGCCTCGCCGACGATCCGAAGGGTTTCCGTGTCCTTCTCGAGGGTGACCCGCACGGTGTCGCCGATCCTGGTGCCGGTCCGTTCCAGGAAACGCGTCGACACGACGAGCTGTCCCGCGCCGGAGAGCCAGTGCCCGGAGAGCATCTCGTAGCTGCCGGAGCTCGAATCGCCCTGGTAGAGGCTGGCCTGGACCGAGCCGGTGATCCCGGCCACCGTGACGTCGTCCTGGCTCAGGCCGTAGTACGTGGCGGTACCCGCCTGCGCCTTGATGGCGGCGCGGACCTTCGCCGGGTCGGCGGACGGCGGCGCGCCATGGGCCTTGGAACGAGGCCCGCTGTCCTGGGCGGCCGGTCCGCCGCTGACAGCCGTGACCGTGGCGCGGTCCTCGGGATCGGATGCCCTGCCGACCGCGTTCAGGGACTGCGTCAGCCCCACCGCGAAGGTCGTCGCGACCGTGCCGAAAGCGACTGCCAGCAGCAGCGCGGCCGTACGGACCGGATGCGCGAAGGGGCTCGCGAGGCCATAGGTCACCGGCCGCGGCAGCGGCAGCCGCCCCGCCGCCCGATGCGCCCACTGGCCCCGGCCCGTGCGCGGCGCCCGGCCGACCGCGATGGCCTCGACCGTACGCAGCCGTCCGGCCCGCAGTGCGGGGACGAGCGCCGCGATCCCGACGATGAGCAGCGCCACGGCGGGTACCACGACGTCCACCCACCAGGCCACGGCGAGCGAGGCCGTGCCGTACACCTGCTCGGTGTCCTCCAGCAGCGGTACGGCCAGCAGATTGCCCAGCACGACCCCCAGCGCGATGCCGACACCGGCCGGGATCAGCGCCTGGGCCACATAGGCGCGTACCACCTCACGCGGGGTGAAGCCGATGGCCTTGAGGATGCCGATCCGGCGCAGGCTCGTGCCGACCGCGCCACTGACCACACTGCCGACGATGATCACCGACATGACGATGCCGAGCAGGCCGAAGGCGATCAGGAACGGGATGGTCGCCGCCGCGCCCTGATCGGCGGCGTGCTTGGTGTCCAGATAGGACTGCGCTCCCAGCAGCGCCCCGGACGGCACCGCCGCGGCGAGCTTCTTCCGGTCGGCGGTGATCTGCCCCTTCGTACCGGCCGAGTCGAAGCGGTAGAGCATCTGACTCGTGACCGGGCTGTCCTTCGACGCCAGCCCACGGACCTGTGCGGGGAGTGCCCAGGCGTCGGCGGTCCGGCTCGCCGACAGGGCGAATCCGACGACGGTGAGGGTCCGGCTGTTCGCGGCCTCCGAAGCCTTCAGGGTGGAGCCGGTCTTGAGGAAGGGTCCGGCGAACGTCGAGGAGAGCACGATCTCGCCGGGCTTCCGCGCCCACCGGCCGGACTTCAGGGTCAGATGGTCGACGGCACCGCCCGGATCGGACCGCCCGACCAGGGTCAGCCCCGGCAGATGCCCGCCGTGACCGTCCACCGGGTGGATGGTCGTGATGGGGTACGGCCCGGCGCTCGCCGTGACTCCGTCCAGCTGCCGGGTGGCCTCGAGCCGCGCCGCACCGGCCTTGGCCGGATCGAACTGCACGGTCAGATGCGCACCGTGCTGGGCGGCGAAGGCGTGGTCGAAGGGCGCGTTCGTCGCGACCATGAGGGATCCGGCGACGACGGCCGAGGCCACGGCCATCATCGTGGCCACGGCGATCACCACCGTCTGCACCCGGCGCCGGCCCACCCCGGAACGTACGATCCGGCCGAGCGCGCCCGTGCCCCAGCGGCTCATCGGGCGGCCTCCGCGTGCGTGTCGAGGGCCAGGTGACCGTCGACCAGATGAATCGTGCGGCTCGCGCAGGCCTCCGCCAGCGGCAGGTCGTGGGTGACCAGCACGATGGTCTGCCCGCCGCGGTGCAGATCCAGCAGCAGCTCCCGTACGTCGTGGCCCGAGGCGGTGTCGAGCGCGCCGGTCGGCTCGTCGGCGAGCAGCAGCGCGGGCCGGTTGACCAACGCCCGGGCGACCGCGACCCGCTGGCGTTCGCCGCCGGACAGCCTGCCGGGGTAGGCGCGGGCGTGCCTGGTGATGCCGAGCACCTCCATGAGCTCACCGGCGCGGGCCGCCGCCTTGCGCCGCGGGGTCCCGGTGAGCTGGGCGGGGAGCTGGATGTTGTCTTCGACGGTGAGGTCGTCGAGCAGATTGAAGAACTGGAAGACCATGCCGATCTGCGCCCGGCGGAACTTGGCCAGGGCGTGCTCGCTCAGCTGGTCGATCCGCTGCCCGGCCACGGTCACGGCTCCCTCGGTCGGCTTGTCCAGACCGGTGACGAGGTTCAGGAGCGTGGATTTGCCGCTGCCCGAAGGGCCCGTCACGGCGAGCGCCTCGCCCTCTTCGACGGTGAGCGTGAGCGGTCCGAGCGCGGGCGCGTCGGCGCTGTCGTACCGCTTGGTCACGCCCTCCAGTTGGATCACCTGGGTCATGTGGAGTGTCCGTCCTTCAGGGTCGGGAGGGGACTTGTGCCGACTGTCGGCTCAGTGAACGTAGGAGCGGTCCCGTTCCGGACGCGTCGGCCGCAGCACCGACATCGGGCCCTTCTCGCGGAGGATCCGTCCACGGGGTCATCCCTGCGATGTACGCCTCGAGGACAGCGGGCCTGCTCACGCAGGCGGACGCGGGTCCGGGCGCAAGGGCCGCACACTGAGCTGATGGAGACGGTGGACCGGCGCGGATGGCGTCAGCAACTGCGTGACGCGCTACGCCCGGAGGCGAAGCCGGCCGCGCTGTCGCGCCGGGCGGTGCGCGCCGACGTGGTGCTGGCGGTCGTGCTCACCGTCGTCGCGCTGATCGTCGCGACGCGGTACCCCGACAGCGGGCCCGTCCAGATGCGGCAGGACGTGTCGGTCGGGCCCCAGGTGCCTCCGGCGCCCAGGATCCCCGGGGTGCCCTTCGACGGCCAGGTCCGGGAGGAAGAACCGTCGTCGATGATCTGGGTGCTCGTCGTACTGTCGGCGCTGCCGCTGGCCTACCGGCGCCGGTATCCGCTGATCGCGTTCGCGGTGGTGACGGGCGCGACGCTGGCCATGGTCGACGACGCCACCTGGATCAATGTGGTGACCTGCGTAATCGGCGCCTACAGCGCAGTCATGCACAGCCGCCACCGGATACGGGCGATGGCCGGCATGGTCCTCGCCGCCGTGCTGGCCGGCCTCGCGTTCAAGGACACGGAACCCATCCTGCCGGGCTGGTCGAGTCCGGCCGTCGTGCTGCTGATCGCCGGGGTGCTGGCCGGCCTGGTCCGGATCTGGCGGCGACAGCTGGCGGCGAGCAGGGACCGCTACACGCAGTTGCAGCAGGCCCAGGAGCAGGCGACGCGCAGGGCCGTCCAGGAGGAGCGTTCCAGGATCGCCGCCGAGCTTGCACGACGTCGTGACCCACAATGTGAGCGTGATGGTGATCCAGGCGGGCGCGGCGCGCAAAGTGATGGACACGGCGCCCGAGCGGTCGAAGGAGGCGCTGCTCACGGTCGAGGCCGGCGGCCGGGCCGCCATGGCCGAACTGCGCCACGTCATGGGCCTGCTCGCGGCCCCGGACCACGAGCGCCCCGACAGCCTGGAGCCCCAGCCCGGGCTCGGGCAGCTGGACGCCCTGGTCGAGCGGGTGCGCGCCGCTGGGACACCGGTGCGCGTTGCGGTTTCGCTGCCGCCCGACCCGCTGCCGTCCGGCGTGGACCTCACGGCGTACCGGGTCGTCCAGGAGGCGCTGACCAACACGATCAAGCATGCGCCCGGCGCCGAAACCTCCGTCATGATCGGTTACGCCGGGGACTGTCTGGAGATCGAGGTCATGGACACCGGCGGAGCGCGGGACGCCGTGCCGGTGGCGGGCAACGGCCGCGGCCTCATCGGGCTGCGCGAGCGGCTGGCGGTGTACCACGGCGAGCTGACGTCCGGGCCGACGCTCGTCGGCGGCTACCGGATCAACGCTCGCATCCCTTGGCGGACCGTATGAGCCGGCCGGCCCTGCGCGCTGTCATTGCCGACGACCAGGCCCTGGTGCGTACGGGCTTCGGGATGATCCTCGCCGCCGACGGGATCGAGGTGACGGCCGAGGCGGCCGACGGAGCCGAGGCGGTCGCCGCAGTCCGGCGAACCCGGCCCGACGTCGTCCTCATGGACATCCGGATGCCGCAGATGGACGGCATCGAGGCGACCCGGCGGATCCTCGCCGACTGCGGCCCGGACGGCACCAGAGTGATCATTCTGACCACGTACGACCTCGATCACTATGTCTATGCCGCACTCACCGCGGGCGCCAGCGGCTTCCTGCTCAAAGACGTCACCCCCGAGCATCTGGTGGCCGCCGTACGACTGGTGCAGTCCGGCGACGCCCTGCTCGCGCCCACGATCACCCGCCGGCTGATCGAGCGCTTCGCCCCCCGCGACGAGGTGCAGGCCACCATCCTGCACCGCGACCTGTCCGGACTGACGCCGCGCGAGCTGGAGGTGCTCCGGCTGCTTGCGACGGGTCTCAGCAACGCCGAGCTTGCCGAGCGGCTGTTCCTCAGCCCGACCACGGTCAAGACGCATATCAGCCGCATCCTGTCGAAGCTGGATCTCCGCGACCGCGTCCAGGCCGTCGTCCTCGCGTACGAGGCGGGGTTGATCTCCCCGGGGGGCGGTGCCTAGACCGTTCGTGTACCCAGGCGCGTGACGGCCGGGTCCGGGTCGGCCGGAGACGTGATCGACCGGCTGCGTCAGGGGGCTGCCGGCCCTACCCTCCGCACAGCCGCACAGCCGCACAGCCGCACAGCCGCACAGCCGCACAGCCGCACAGCCGCACACAGCGTCGCCCCCTCCGGTGACCTCGACCGGAGGGGGCGTGGCGCGCGGGAGCGTCAGACCGCGAGAGCCTGCTTCACCTGGGCCAGGCTCGGGTTCGTCATGACGATGTTCTCGCCACCGCTGGAGGGAACCACCAGCACCGTCGGAACCGTCTGGTTCCCGCCGTTCGCCTTCTCGACGAACGCCGCGGACTGCGGGTCCTGCTCGATGTTGATCTCGTTGTACGCGATGCCCTCACGGTCCATCTGGCTCTTGAGCCGACGGCAGTAACCGCACCACGTGGTGCTGTACATCGTCACAGTGCCCTGCATGTCCATTGGCTCCTTCACGGCTTCGGGTGCGTGGTCGCTGCAAGTGGAACGCAGGTCACCCGGTCGCCATTCCCGTGGGGGGTATCAGGGGCGCCCGCCGAGACGTGATCCTCGCCGCCCTGCCCTGCCCTGCCCTGCCATGCCATGCCATGCCCTGCAGGGCACTGGCCTGTCCTGGCCTGCACCGTAGACGCGACGGGCGCGGCAGGGGAGGGGAGGGGCGTGACGCTCGGGGCATGGCCGAGATGCGACCCCGGTGTGCGCGGCGGACGTGACGCTTGCCGCATTCGTACGACTGCAGGCGCCTCCCTGTGGACAACCGGCTCACCCGTCTCCTCCGACCTGGCAGCATGGCGGGGTGACAGCAGCAACGCACTCCACCCTCTTCCCGCAGGTTCCGGACACGGCCGACGCGGTGCTCGACGGGCTCGACCCCGAGCAGCGCGAGGTCGCCACCGCCCTGCACGGTCCGGTGTGCGTGCTGGCGGGCGCCGGTACGGGCAAGACGCGGGCGATCACCCACCGCATCGCCTACGGGGTGCGCGCGGGGATCCTCCAGCCCTCCAGCGTGCTCGCGGTCACCTTCACCAACCGGGCCGCGGGTGAGATGCGGGGCCGGCTGCGCCAGCTCGGCGCCGGCGGAGTCCAGGCCCGCACCTTCCACTCCGCCGCGCTGCGCCAGCTCCAGTACTTCTGGCCGAAAGCGGTCGGTGGCAGCCTGCCCCGGCTCGTGGACCGCAAGATCCAGCTCGTCGCGGACGCGGCGGCGGCCTGCCGCATCCGCCTCGACCGAGGGGAGCTGCGGGACGTCACCGGCGAGATCGAGTGGTGCAAGGTCACCCAGACCATCCCCGCCGACTACGCCGCGGCCGCCGCCCGTGCCGGCCGCGAGGCCCCCCGGAACCCGGCCGAGACCGCCAAGATCTACTCGGCGTACGAGGACCTCAAGCGCGACCGCGCGGTCATCGACTTCGAGGACGTCCTGCTGCTGACGGTCGCCATCCTGCAGGACCGGCACGACATCGCCGAGCAGGTCCGCTCCCAGTACCAGCACTTCGTGGTCGACGAGTACCAGGACGTCAGCCCGTTGCAGCAACGCCTTCTGGAGCTGTGGCTCGGCGAGCGGGACAGCCTCTGCGTGGTCGGTGACGCCAGCCAGACGATCTACTCGTTCACCGGTGCAACCCCCGACCACCTTCTCGACTTCCGCACCCGCCATCCCGGAGCCACCGTCGTCAAGCTCGTCCGCGACTACCGCTCTTCGCCCCAGGTCGTCCATCTCGCCAACGGCCTCCTCTCCCAGGCCCGCGGCCGGGCCGCCGAGCACCGCCTCGAACTGATCTCCCAGCGGCCCCCGGGCGCCGAGCCCGTCTACGCCGAGTACACGGACGAGCCCGCCGAGGCCGAGGGCGCCGCCCGCCGCATCCGCGACCTCATCGCCTCGGGCGTCCCCGCCGGTGAGATCGCGATTCTCTTCCGCACGAACTCCCAGTCCGAGATCTACGAACAGGCCCTCGCCGACGCCGGTGTGCCCTACCAGCTGCGCGGCGCCGAGCGGTTCTTCGACCGCCCCGAGGTGCGCAAGGCGGGCGCGGCCCTGCGCGCCGCAGCCCGGTTCGGCGGCAACGACTCGCTGCTCGACGACGTGATCGACCTGCCCTCGCAGGTCCGAGCGGTGCTCTCGGGCGAGGGCTGGACCAGCAATCCCCCGGCCGGCTCCGGCGCCGTCAGAGAGCGCTGGGAGTCGCTGGCCGCCCTGGTGCACCTCGCGCAGGACTTTGCGACCGCCAAGCCCGGCGCGACGCTCGGCGATCTGGTGGCCGAGCTCGACGAACGTGCCGGCGCCCAGCACGCCCCGACCGTGCAGGGCGTCACCCTCGCCTCCCTGCACTCCGCCAAGGGGCTGGAGTGGGATGTCGTCTTCCTGGTCGGTGTGGCCGAGGGCATGATGCCGATCACCTACGCAAAGACCGATGAACAGATCGAGGAGGAGCGCCGCCTCCTCTACGTCGGTGTCACCCGCGCCAGAGAGCATCTCTTCGTCTCCTGGGCGCTCGCCCGCTCGCCCGGCGGCCGCGCGGGCCGACGCCCCAGCCGGTTCCTCGACGGGCTGCGTCCCGGTTCCGTCGCCACGGCGGGCCGTGGCGGTGGCGGCGCCTCGGGAGGCATCGAGCGCGGCGCCGGAAGCAGCGGCGTCACCGCCGTACGGCGTACGAGCCGGAGCCCCGCGCGCTGCCGGGTCTGCGGCCGTACCCTCACCGACGCCGGTGAGATGAAGCTGATGCGCTGCGAGGGCTGCCCCTCCGACATGGACGAGGGTCTCTACGAGCGGCTGCGCGAGTGGCGGGCGGTGCAGGCGCAGCGCAGCGGGCAGCCCGCGTTCTGCGTCTTCACCGACAAGACGCTGATGGCGATCGCGGAGACCGCGCCCGACGACGAGGGCGAGCTCGCCCGTATCCCCGGGGTCGGTGTGCGCAAACTCAACCGCTTCGGAGCCGACGTTCTGGCCATCTGCGCAGGTCGAGAGGTCGCAGGGGACGGTGAGGGCGACTGATTGAAACTCGTCGAGAAAATAGTTTGCGCATGCCCCAGCAATCCCCATAGGTTCTTAACCACGGCAGCAGCGGCCTTCTCCAAGGCCCTGGTTCCGTGCTGTACTTAATAACCGTCGGACCGGCTCGCACCGGTCCCCCAAGACGCCGAGAGGAGGCGATTCCAGTGATCAGCATCAACACCAGCTTCATCAACACCGTGAAAATGACCGATCGCTCGGTCGTCGTCTCCACACGCATGCTCGGCGTCTCGAACCTGGGCACCGGTCTGTCCGGCATTCCTGCCGTCCGGTCGGCGTCCTCCGTGTCTCTCGCGGGTCTTCCCGTCAGCGAGCGCAATGAGCGACCGACCCAGGCACTGGAAGCGACAGTAGCGGCAGAAGCACATGCCTATGCCTTTGCGGCAACCGGTGCCGGATCCCTGAAGCAGACGCAGCAGCACCACACGATGTGGGCCTTCCGTGGGCCTGAACCCTGGAGTGATCCAGCCTGATTCACGATCAGGCCGGCGCCTTCAGGGCCGCGGAACCCCACCCGGGATCCGCGGCCCTTCTGTTTGTCCCCGACCGGGGACGGCAGAGCGAAGGGGCCTCGGGACAAGAAAAGAACCCGGTACCAGCCGCCAACCGGCCAACCCGGCCGGCACGACCAGACGAGGAAGACGAACCGTGCAACTCGAAGCGCACGCCCCGTCCGTACCGCCTTCCGAAACGATCCCCCCGCCCGGCCTCACGGAGGACTCCACCTTGATCCCGCTCACTGCGCTCACCGCGCTCGACGACGCCATCGAGAACCTCGGCGTACCCGTCCCCTGCCGCTCCTACGACCCGGAGGTCTTCTTCGCCGAGTCGCCGGCCGACGTCGAGTACGCCAAGTCGCTCTGCCGTACCTGCCCGCTGATGGAGGCCTGCCTCGCCGGCGCCAAGGAGCGGCGTGAGCCCTGGGGCGTCTGGGGTGGCGAGCTCTTCGTCCAGGGTGTTGTCGTGGCCCGCAAGCGGCCGCGTGGCCGCCCGCGCAAGAACCCGGTTGCGGCATGAACATCCGAGGAACGATCGACCGCCCCCTGACGCACGACCCCAAGAAACAGGCCCCGATGACGCCGTCCACGAGCGAGCCCGCAGGCTCCGCGACCCCAGACTTCACCACCACCGGCGCGAACGACTCGCGTCAGAACAGGACCCGAGAGATGCAACTCATCCCAGAAGCCTTGGCTCGTGCGCATATGCACGAGCGACTGCATCAGGCTGAGCGGGAACGCCGGGCCGTGCGCCTGGCCACCGCTCGCCGCATGCAGCGCAGGGCCGAGCGCGCTTCGATGCGAGCCCGGCGCGCGCTGGCCATGGCGGTCATGCAGTAATCGACGCACGTCGTCGTAGCAGCCGTTGCAGTCGCAGCAGTCGCAGGAACTGAATCTGGCGGGGGTCGGTCCGAACGGACCGGCCCCCGTGGTGCGTTGTACCGGGCGAACCGCCGATCGCGGCGATATCGTCGTCCGAGTGACGAGTCTTCCCGAAGACAGTGACAGCACCGGCTCCACACCGAGGTCCGAAGCGGGCGACACCCCGAAGATCGTGTGCGCCCGCTGCGGCACACCGGCTCCCGGCCCTCGGCCGATGTGGACCTGTTCCGTCGAGAACGGCACCCGCCGCTACTTCTGCGACAACTGCGCCCGCGGCAACCTCAGAGCGATCGAGGGCCGCCTCGACTCGGCCTGGTGGTAGGACCCGGTTCGGCAGAGGCCGGGGCGTCACCCGGTTCGACAGCCGGCGCCGCGTCCCCCGATTCGGCGCTGCCGGCCCACATCCCGGATTGACGACTGCCCAGCCCGAGGGCCGCGCCGGCTCACGCCTCGGCGGCCGACACCTCTTCGCCCAACTCCTCGTCCTCCAGCTCCTCCTCCGGCACGAACCCCGGCAGCCATGCCTCCAGTTCGTCGCGCAGGCGGACCGTCGCGCCGAGCTGGCACAGGACACCTATCGTGCTCAGCGTCACCCGATGTATGAGGAGGTACGCAGGCGGCAGGTTCAACTGCCTGCCCAACTGGTGGGCGGGGGAGCGCGGGTCGGCGATGCGGGCGGCCTGGCTGCGCATCCAGCCTCGGGTGAAGGTGAACTCGTCCGCTTCGGCCGGTTCGATGATCGGCAGCAGGTAGTCCAGGACCGCGTCGGGTTCGAGGTCTATCGACTCCTTGACGAATCCCTCCTCGCAGAGCAGTTCATAGACCGCCTCGGCGTCACCGTCCAGCGTCATGCGGAGGGAATCTCCGATCGGCTGGGGCAGGCCGCCGGGAAGCCGGTCCACCGTGCCGAAGTCCAGGACACCCAGACGCCAGCCGCTCTTCTCGTCCGGCAGGAGACGGAAGTTGCCCGGGTGCGGATCGGCGTGCAGCAGGCCCGTGCGGGCGGGGCCCGAGAAGAGGAAGCGGGCCAGCAACTGGCCGGCACGGTCCCGCTGCTCCTGCGTGCCGCCGGTGATCACCTCCGACAGGGGAACCCCGTCGATCCACTCGGTCACCAGCACCTGCTCGCACTGATGGACCACCGCCGGCACCAGGACGTCCGGGTCGCCCGCGAACTCCTCGGCGTGCGCTGCCTGCGCCTGCGCCTCCAGACCATAGTCGAGCTCCTCGGAGACCCGGTCGCGCAGCTCCGTGATCAGCGGCTTGATGTCCATGCCGGGGATCAGGGGGCCCAGGAGCCGGGCGAATCGGCCGAGTTGGGTCAGGTCGGACAGCAGGGCCTCACCCGCGCCCGGATACTGCACCTTGACGGCGACCTCACGGCCGTCGTGCCACACCGCCCGGTGCACCTGGCCGATCGAGGCCGCCGCGGACGGCTTGTCCTCGAACTCCACGAACAGCTCGGACCAGTCCGCGCCGAGCCGCTCCTCCAGCACGGAGTGGACCGTGCGCGTCGGCATGGGAGGTGCCGCCTCCTGGAGCTTCGTCAGTGCCGCCCGATAGGGACCCGCGACCTCCTCCGGCAGCGCCGACTCGAATACGGACAGCGCCTGCCCGAACTTCATCGCACCGCCTTTCAGCTCGCCCAGGACGCGGAAGAGCTGCTCGGCCGTGCGCTGCTGAAGCTCGCGGGCCACGATCTCCGCGGACTTCCCGCCGATCCGCTTCCCGAGTCCCCAGGTCGCACGCCCGGCGAAGCCGAGCGGCAGCGCGGCCAGTTTGGCAGTACGGGTGACTGCCTTCCGGGGAAGATCAGACATGCGCCCTCCAGGTCCCAGCAAGCCGTGCCGCGTGCGGCTGTTGCCCTGCCATTGTCTCGTGCGCTTCGCCGTCCTCGGGGGTCCGCCCACCTTTTGTTTTCTCCGCGGCGCCGCAGAAGCAGGCGGGATGCGCCCAGACCGGCGTCGCATGCCAGTCGCATCCGGGGAGCGATGCCTCCCAGCGGGCCCCCGCGCCGGCGGGCGGATCTCCGTCCAGGAAGGCGAGCGCGTGGCTCGCGGCGAGTCCGGCGACCGCCGCGGCCAGGGCGAGGTCGCAAGCGGCCACCCGGCGCTGCTGCCCGGAGCGCCACTGCGCGACCAGGCGTGGCCAGGTCGGATCCCGGTCGGTGCGCCGCTGGTCCAGACAGCCCGCGCAGCCGGTGTCGCCCGGCAGGACCAAGGGGCCCACGACCCCGGTCGCCTCGACTACCCCCGCGTAGAGGTGGGGTGTCCCCGAGGCGATCAGGCTCTCGGCCGACGCGGGGTCCGGCGCGTGGACGGCGAGACCGTCCCGGGGAGCGAGGATCACGAGGGACAGCCCACGTGTCTCTTCCCCCTCTCTTTCCTTGGCGGTGGCGCGGGGCGGACGGTCCGGCGCGGCTCGGCGCACCGCCCGCCGGGCGGCGTCCTCCCGGCGCTCGCCGATGGATTCGACGGGAAGTCCGCCGGGCGCCACGTCCCACGGCTCGACGCGACCCAGGTCACGCACCTCGACCTCGCCCACACCGGCGCCCGTGAGCAGCGCTGCCAGGACGACCCCCACCCGGCCGGCGCCCCGCACCTGCACGCGCAGGCAGCGGCGGGCGGCCAGGCGTTTGACGGCCCCGCCCGGCTCGGAGGCGACGAGGGAGAGGGAGGCGAGGTCGGATCGCAGGCGGTCCATGACCTCCTTCCTCTCGCGCAACGCGTCCGCGGCCGGGCCGCCTCCGGTCGTGTCGTCCAGCAGGCCCGAGCGGGCCAGCCGGTCCACCAGCCCGTCGACATGGCCGTCGGGCAGCCCCATCTCACGTCCCTGCTCGCGCAACAGCGGCATTCCGCGTGTCCCGTCGAGCAGTTCGAGGAAGCTGCCTGTCGCCGTGTCCATCGGGCCCAGCACCATCGCGTGCGCCGGTGCCATTCCGAACTGCACGGTGTTGAGATCCCGCCAACCGCGCCGCAGAGCGGGCTTCACGATCGGATGCATGACCTACCCCCGTAGACCCGTAGTACGTCCCCGTATGTCCGCGGTGCACTCCCGCAGCGCGGACCGAATGCCAGCATGCCCGTCCCCGCCGGGCCCCGCCGAAAGTTGTCCACAGGTGGCACCGTTCGTCATACAAATCAAACGCGCAGAGCGCGGATCGGCATCGAACCGTCCCGGGGGCGGGACTTCCCCCAGGTGCAGCAGGTAACGTCGGGGCGTGCCCGCCGACCCACTGCACAGCGCCGCAACTTCACAGCGCAGCACGACGAGCCCGCCGCCGAGCGGTTCGGGGGCGAGCGCGATCGAGGTCCGCAGGAGTGCCCGACGGCGCAGAACGGTCTCCGCGTACCGCGAGGGCGATCGCACCGTCGTGCTCATCCCCGCCCGCATGTCCGAGGCGGAGGAACAGCGCTGGGTGACCGTCATGCTCGACAAACTGGCCGCCCAGGAAAGCAAACGGGTGCTCGGCGACACCGAGCTGGCCGAACGGGCCGAGCGGCTGTCGGCCCATTACTTCGACGGTCGCGCGCGGCCCTCCTCGGTGCGCTGGGTCACCAACCAGAACACCCGCTGGGGCTCCTGCACCCCCGCCGAGGGCAGCATCCGCCTGTCGCACCGGCTGCAGGGCATGCCCGAGTACGTCGTCGACTATGTCCTCCTCCACGAACTCGCCCATCTGCTGGTACCCGGCCACGGGCCGCGCTTCTGGCGGCTCCTGGAGGCCTATCCGCGTACCGAGCGCGCTCGCGGCTATCTCGAAGGCGTCGTCGCAGCCGACCGGCTTCCCCACCTTCCGGCAGCCCGCGAGGAGTAGGGGCGGTCCGGTCCCTCCGCGAGAGTGATTCTGTACCGGGTCTGTACCGGCTTCGTCCACTTCCGGACTTTGCCGTTAGCCTGACGCGACGCACTCGCATTCGGGATGGGGGACGGTCGTTACGCATGGCCAGGGAATTCCAACGCGGCCACAAGGCCAAGATCAGTGACCTCACCGCGGGCACCGATCTGTACGTAGGTGTGCAGATCACCGGCCCCGGACTCACCTTCGACATCAGCTGCTTCGGCCTGGACGCCGACGAACGGCTCTCGGACGACCGGTACTTCATCTTCTTCAACCAGCCGAAGTCCCCCGAGGAGTCAATCCAGCTGCTCGGCGCGCAGTCGGGTGACACGGAGTCCTTCCGGGTCACCCTCGACCGGATCCCGGCGCGGATCCAGAAGCTGTCCTTCACGGCGACGGTCGACGGCGCCGGACAGATGTCGCAGATAGCTCCTGGATACCTCCGCGTCGTCGCCGGCGGTGAGGAAGTGGCCCGGTACGCGTTCAGCGGTGCCGAATTCTCCACCGAACGTGCCGTGATGCTGGGCGACTTCTACCTCAAGGACGTCTGGCGGTTCGCCGCCGTGGGGCAGGGCTTCGACGGCGGCCTCGACGCGCTGCTGAAGAATTTCGGCGGCGAGGTCGCCGAGGAGGAGCCGGCCGCCCCGCAGCCGCAGTCCGGCGCCACACCGTCCTTCGCCC
>NZ_JAODTZ010000003.1 GCF_025399795.1 Streptomyces rhizosphaerihabitans
GATCAGCCCCAGAGCCTCACAGCACGTGCAAGGCGGCACCCCGCTTCCCCGGGGCTGCCGCCTTCGTCGTACCCGGACACGCTCGGGTACGACCGCCTCCCCCGCGGCTCCGCCCCGGACCCCGCCCCTCAGGCACCGGAGGGGCTGAATCGCCCCACGGCAAACCCGGGACCGGACGCGAGCGCGAGCGCCCCCGTGGTGGACTGACCTCCATGACCACGCAGACGGACACGCCCCACGACCCTGAGTCACGAGGTCTGCCACTGACATCCGCGCTGCTGTCGCTGACCGTGGTCAGCGGCCTCATCGACGCGGTGAACTACCTGGGCCTGGGGCACGTCTTCACGGCGAACATGACCGGCAACGTGGTGGTCCTCGGATTCGCGGCGGCCGGAGCGCCCGGCTTCTCCGTACCGCACACACTGACCTCGCTGTGCTGCTTCCTGGCGGGCGCGGTGACCGGCGGGCGGATCGCGGTGCGGTTCGGCAAGGGCTCACGCCGGAGCTGGGCCCGCGGCACGTTCGCCACCGAGGCGGTCCTGACGGCCGCCTGCGCGGCAGTCGCCTTCGCCGCACCGGACGCCACCGCCACGGCCTACACCCTGATCGCCGTCACGGCCTTCGCGATGGGCCTGCGCAACGCGACGGTCCGCAAGCTCGGCGTGGCCGACCTGACGACGACCGTCCTGACGATGACCCTGACGGGCCTGGCCGCCGACTCCCGCCTCGGCGGCGGCACGAGCCACAACTCCCCGCGCCGCATCGGCTCCGTGTTCGCGATGCTGCCAGGCGCCCTGCTCGGCGCATGGCTGGTCCTGCACCACGGCCTCGCCATCCCCCTGCTGATCGCGGCGCTGGTGCCGGCGGTCCTGGCGACAACAACCTCCGGCCGGGAGTGACGCGACCCGAGGCCTGCCGGCCGGAGCACCTCTCGGCCCCTCAGGCCGGAACGAACCCCGGCCACCACGGCGGGACGTTCCCGGGGCACACCGGATCGGGGTAGGAACCCATCGTGCCCAGCGCCGTCACGACGTACCAGAGGAACCACAGGTTGAAGAGGACGCCGACGGCGACGACGGCGCCTCGGCCGAACCTTCCGATCGCACCGTGGACGAGGGTCCAGGAAGCCGCCGTACCGATCCAGACGACGGGTGCGACGAGAAGCAGGGACAGTGAATTCGCCGACGCGTTCACACCGATGCCGCAGGACGCCCACACCCGGCCGATGACGAGAACCGCGACGAGCGAGGTCGGTACTCCGAGAAGCGCACCCAGGCGGAACCCCGCGAACCAGGGCCCTGACGTCTCCTCCGCCTCGGGCACCGCCTCCATGACCGGCCCCCCTTCTTCCCGCCCCCGCGGGACCGCACGTTCGCGGTGGCACAAAAACGCCGCCGCGAACAGTCCGCACCACGCGTGGTCCGGGAACCGACCTGACGCCGAACTCTACTGACCCAAGGGGAGGTCGGTACCGCGAACTACAACCGCTGAATGATCGTCCCCGTGGCCAGCCCCCCACCCGCGCACATCGTGATGAGCGCGAACTCCTTGTCGCAGCGCTCCAGTTCGTGCAGTGCCGTGGTGATGAGCCGGGCCCCTGTGGCCCCCACCGGATGGCCGAGCGCGATCGCGCCCCCGTTCACGTTCACCTTCTCCAGGTCCTGTTCGAAGACCTGCGCCCAGCTCAACACCACCGACGCGAAGGCCTCGTTGATCTCGACGAGGTCGATGTCCTTCAGGGACATACCGGCCTTGCCGAGCACGGCCCGGGTGGCGTCGATCGGGCCGTCCAGATGGAAGTGCGGATCGGAACCCACCAGCGCCTGCGCCACGATCCTCGCCCTCGGCCGCAGTTTCAGCGCCCGCGCCATCCGCTTGGACGCCCACAGGATGGCGGACGCGCCGTCGGAGATCTGGGAGGAGTTGCCGGCCGTGTGAACGGCCGTCGGCATCACGGGCTTCAGCTTCGCCAGCGCCTCCATGGACGTGTCACGCAGCCCCTCGTCCCGGTCGACGAGCCGCCACATGCCCTGCCCGGCCCGCTGCTCGTCCTCGGTGGTGGGCACCTGCACGGCGAACGTCTCACGCTTGAACCGCTCCTCGCCCCACGCGATGGCGGCCCGCTCCTGCGAGATGAGCCCGAGGGAGTCGACGTTCTCGCGGGTCAGACCGCGGTGGCGCGCGATGCGCTCGGCGGCCTCGAACTGGTTCGGCAGATCGACGTTCCACTCGTCGGGGAACGGCTTGCCCGGACCGTGCTTGGACCCCGAACCCAATGGCACCCGCGACATCGCCTCGATGCCGCAGCTGATCCCGACGTCGATGACACCCGCCGCGATCATGTTGGCGACCATGTGCGAGGCCTGCTGCGAGGAGCCGCACTGGCAGTCGACCGTCGTCGCCGCCGTCTCGTAGGGCAGCCCCATCGTCAGCCATGCCGTACGCGCGGGGTTCATCGACTGCTCGCCGGCATGCGTCACCGTGCCGCCGACGATCTGCTCGACGCAGTCGGCGTGGATGCCGGTGCGGCCGAGGAGTTCACGGTAGGTCTCGCCCAGGAGATAAGCGGGATGCAGATTGGCGAGCGCGCCACCGCGCTTGCCGATGGGGGTCCGTACGGCTTCGACGATCACGGGTTCCGCGGCCATGGGGGCTCGTCCTCTCCTCAGGCCTGCCCGGCGGTCAGGCCCTGCTGACCCGCGCAGCGCGGGGCGTCCCGGCCCACCCACCGCGCAGAACTAGAACGCGTACCAGTTCTGCGTGCAGTTTGCTGAGCGAACCCCCCGCGCCGCAAGGGTCCTGCAGCTCCCGAAGTCGTGATCTGCACGAATCCCGCACGCAATTGGGAGGCCCACACCTCTTGCCACTTGTAGAACCCGTTACTACCTTCTCGGCGATTCCCTGTTCCTGATGGACCGTCAGACCCGACCGCCGGACCCGCTCCCGGGAAAGGCGGTCACCACCGCAGGCACCACCGTAGGCGCGAGACCTGGAGTTGCCGATGCCCTGTCCAGCGCTGCCCGACGGGTTCGATTTCACCGACCCCGACGTACTGCACCAACGCGTTCCCCTCCCGGAGTTCGCCGAGCTGCGCCGGGCCGAACCGGTCCACTGGATCCCGCAACAGCCCGGTGTCGCGGGCTTCGAGGACGACGGCTACTGGGCCGTCACCCGGCACGCGGACGTCAAGTACGTCTCGACGCACCCCGAACTCTTCTCCTCGTTCCTCAACACGGCCGTCATCCGCTTCAACGAGCACATCCAGCGCGAACAGATCGAGGTCCAGCGGCTCATCATGCTCAACATGGACCCGCCCGAGCACACCCGGGTCCGTCAGATCGTGCAGCGCGGCTTCACCCCGCGCGCCATCCGCTCCCTGGAGGACGCGCTGCGCGCCCGGGCCGGTTCGATCGTGGCGAACGCGCTCGCGCAGGCCGGCCCCGACGGCGCCTTCGACTTCGTCACCCAGGTCGCCTGCGAACTGCCTCTGCAGGCGATCGCCGAGCTCATCGGCGTCCCGCAGGAGGACCGCGTCAAGATCTTCGACTGGTCCAACAAGATGGTGGCGTACGACGATCCGGAGTACGCGATCACCGAGGAGATCGGTGCCGAGTCGGCCACCGAACTCATCTCGTACGCGATGAACATGGCGGCGGACCGCAAACAGTGCCCCGCCAAGGACATCGTCAGCACGCTGGTGGCGGCGGAGGACGAGGGGAACCTCGCCTCCGACGAATTCGGCTTCTTCGTCCTGCTGTTGGCGGTCGCCGGCAACGAGACGACCCGCAACGCCATCACCCACGGGATGCACGCCCTGCTCACCCACCCCGACCAGTGGGACCTCTACAAGAGGGAGCGGCCCAAGACCACCGCCGAGGAGATCGTCCGCTGGGCGACCCCCGTCGTCGCCTTCCAGCGCACCGCGACCCAGGACACCGAGCTGGGCGGACAGCGGATCAGGAAGGGCGACCGCGTCGGCATCTTCTACTCCTCCGCCAACAACGACCCCGAGGTGTTCGAGGGCCCCGAGGTCTTCGACATCGCCCGTGACCCCAACCCGCACCTCGGCTTCGGCGGCGGGGGTCCGCACTTCTGCCTCGGCAAGTCCCTGGCCACGCTGGAGATCGACCTGATCTTCAACGCGATCGCGGACGCGATGCCGAATCTGCGGCTCGTCGGCGACCCGCGCCGCCTCCGCTCCGCCTGGCTGAACGGCGTCAAGGAACTCCAGGTCAGTCACGTATAGCGGGCGTCGCACGCTCGGGCCGACGGCCTCCCGGCACCGTCGGCCCGTCCCGAGGGAGGCAGGGGCTCATCCCCCCGCGCCCGCCCCTGCCTCCCCCGAGACCGCACAGACACGTCCGCACACACGCCCGCCCGTACACACGCCCGCCCGCACCCTCGCCGGGACGTACCGGATCAGTTCCGGCTACGGCCCGTCGCCGTGACCGGCTTCCTCGTGCCGGCCGCGACCGCTTTCATCGGCGTCCGGGACCGCGGGCCCTGGAGGAGATGGGTCAGGCCGAAGCCCGCGGCGACCACGGCCGCGCCGCCGAGGGCGTCCAGGACCCAGTGGTTGCCGGTCGCCACGATCGCGGAAACCGTGAAGAGCGGGTGCAGCAGACCCAGCGCCTTCATCCACCATCTGGGCGCCAGAATCGCGATGACGACCCCGCACCACAGCGACCAGCCGAAGTGCAGCGAGGGCATCGCCGCGTACTGGTTGGTCAGCGCGGTCAGGGTGCCGTAGTCCGGCTTGGAGAAGTCCTGCACGCCGTGCACGGTGTCGACGACGCCGAGGCCCGGGATCAGGCGTGGCGGGGCGAGCGGGTAGAGCCAGAAGCCGACGAGGGCGAGCAGGGTGGCGAAGCCGAGGGCGGAGCGGGCCCAGCGGTAGTCGGCGGGGCGGCGGACGTAGAGCACGGCGAGGACGGTGAGCGGGACGCCGAAGTGGAACGACTCGTAGTAGAAGTCGAAGAAGTCCCGCAGGAAGGGGATCTTCACCACCGCGTGGTTGACGCCGTGCTCGATGTCGAGGCGCAGGAACCGCTCGACGGTGAGGATCTGGTCGCCGTGGTGCTCGGCGGTGGCCCGGCCGTGCGCGTTGGAGCCGCCCGTCACGGCGAGGCGTACGGAGGCGTAGGCGGAGTAGCCGACGCGGATCAGGAGCAGTTCGAGCAGCAGGTTGGGGCGGGTGAGGACCCGGCCGAGGAACGGGAGCAGCGGCACGCGCTTCCACCGGGCGGGGACGGGCGCCGCATGGTCGGTGGAGACCGGGGCCCGGTAGAACTCCGAGGTGCGGGACAGGAACGGTACGACGGTGGCGGCGGCCAGCGCCGCGATCAGCACCACGTTGTCGCGCAGCGGCTCGAGCACCGGCTTGTCCGGCAGCATCATCCTGGCGGGCAGCGTCATGACGAGGACGACGGCGACGGGCCACACATAGCGGTCCGAGGCCTTGCGCCCGACCCGGCCGGCGAGCGCGAGCAGCACCCACAGCAGCTGGTGCTGCCAGGTGGTGGGCGAGACGGCGACGGCGACGCAGCCGGTCATCGCCACGGCGAGCAGCAGCTGCCCGTCGCGCGCGCAGCGCACCGCGCGTCGGAGTCCGACGGCGGCGACGACCGCGCCGAGCGCCAGGAAGAGGCCGATCTCCAGCGGCCCGGTGAGTCCGAACCGCAGCAGCGCGCCGTGCAGGGACTGGTTGGCGACGTCGTCGGCGTCCTTGCCGAGGCCGACGCCCGCAAGGTGGTGCACCCAGTAGGTGTTCGAGTCGCGCGGCATCGCGGCCCAGGCGAGCGCGGTGAGGGCGGCGAAGGTGGCCCCGGTGGAGGCGGCGGCGCGGCGGCGGCCGGTGAACCAGAGAAGCGGCGTGAAGAGCAGCACGGTCGGCTGGAGGGTTGCCGCGAGCCCGATGAGGACCCCGCAGACGCGCTCCCCGCGGACGGCGAAGCAGCCCAGCAGGACGAGCAGCACCGGGATGATGCTGGTCTGGCCGAGGTAGAGGGCGTTGCGTACGGGGAGCGACAGCACCAGCAGGCTGATGGCGACGGGCGCGGCGAGCAGCGACGTACGCCGGCTCACGGGGTGCGGCAGGGCTCGCGCGGCGACCAGGCCGAGCGCGACGACCAGCAGCAGGGTGCCGAAGGTCCAGCCCCAGCCGAGGGCCTGTTCAGCCGCCCGGGTGAGGGGTTTGAGGACGAGTCCGCCGAACGGGGTGCCGGTGAACCGTGTCGAGTCGTACAGCGAGCCCTTCATGTGCAGTACGCCGTTGGGGCCGACCCAGGTCTCCAGATCCGTCAGCCGGTCTGCCTTCGGTGCACTGAGGACGGCGGCGACCTGCCGTACGGCCAGTGTCGCGGCGATCGCCCAGAGCCCGATGCGGAGCGCGCGCAGCCGTGCCCGCGCCGTCTCCGCCGCCCCCGCGACGGCATTGCCCGCTCGTCCGCCGTGCTCCACGTTCGCCACGCCCTGTCGGCTCTCCCGCCACGTTGATTACCGCGCGCCCCACACGTCCCCTATGTCAGTCCATATCAGGACCTTATGGGGTGCGGCCGTCCTCGTCGAAATGCGCAGGAACCCCTCGCTCCACCTGACACCCCTACCCCTTTTGTCCGGTTGACGATAGTTCGCGGAGAGTCCGGTCCCCCCTCGACTTCGCGACATAGATCACAAATGCCCCTTCGGAGGGAGCGCCCCGGCCGCCTCGTCACACCTGCGTACGCCGCCTTTATGTGCGCTGCGCGGCGGGTCGCACACCGCACGTGACGTGGACGAACAGTCCTAAGGTCGCTTCTTCGGTCCGCCCCGGGCGAGCCGCCGGCCGCCTCCGGGCGAGCCGCCGGTCCAGTCCGGGCGAGCCGCCGGTCCGCCTCCGGGCGGACCCGTCCCTGTCCCCGGCGAAAGGAAGGCCCTTGCCGACCGCGACCCCGACAGCCCCCGCCGTATCCGTCCCGGCCCCCGCACGGCCGGCCTCCCCCGAGGTCACCGTCACCGACCCCGCGCTGGTCAGGCGCGCCGTGAAGGCGGCAGCGCTCGGCAACGCGATGGAATGGTTCGACTTCGGTGTCTACAGCTACATCGCGGTGACCCTGGGCAAGGTCTTCTTCCCCTCGGGCAACCCGACCGCCCAGCTGCTGGCGACCTTCGGCGCCTTCGCCGCGGCCTTCCTCGTCCGCCCACTCGGCGGCATGGTCTTCGGCCCGCTCGGCGACCGGATCGGCCGCCAGAAGGTCCTCGCGCTCACCATGATCATGATGGCGGCGGGCACCTTCGCGATCGGTCTGATCCCGTCATACGCCACGATCGGCGTCGGCGCCCCGGTCCTGCTGCTCGCGGCCCGTCTGGTGCAGGGGTTCTCCACCGGCGGCGAGTACGCGGGCGCCTCGACCTTCATCGCCGAGTACGCGCCCGACAAGAGGCGCGGCTTCTTCGGCAGCTGGCTGGAGTTCGGCACGCTGGCCGGATACATCGGCGGCGCGGGCCTGGTGACCCTCATGACCGCCCTGCTGTCCACCGACGACCTGCTGTCCTGGGGCTGGCGCGTCCCGTTCCTGATCGCGGGCCCGATGGGCATCATCGGCCTCTATCTGCGGATGCGCCTGGAGGAGACCCCGGCGTTCGCCGCGGAGCTCGAGAAGTCCGAGGCCGACCGCCCCAAGGTGCCGCTGCGCGAGATGATCACCGGCCAGTGGCGCAACCTGCTCCTGTGCGTGGGCCTGGTCCTGGTCTTCAACGTCACCGACTACATGCTGCTGTCCTACATGCCGAGCTACCTGACCAGTGAGCTCAAGTACGACGAGACGCACGGTCTGCTCGTGGTCCTCGGCGTGATGGCGCTGATGATGATCGTGCAGCCCTTCGCGGGCGCCCTGACCGACCGGATCGGCCGCCGCCCGGTGATCGCAGCGGGCTGCGCGGGCTTCCTCGCCCTGTCCGTCCCGGCGCTGCTGCTGATCCGCCAGGGCAGCCTGTTCGCGATCGCGCTCGGCATGGGCGCCCTCGGCCTGCTGCTGGTCTGCTTCACCGCCGCGATGCCCGCCGCGCTCCCGGCCCTCTTCCCGACGCGGGTCCGCTACGGCTCGCTCTCCATCGGCTTCAACATCTCGGTCTCGCTCTTCGGCGGCACGACCCCGCTGGTGGTCACGGCCCTCATCGGGGCGACCGGGAACATGATGATGCCCGCGTACTACATGATGGCCGCGGCCGTGATCGGCGGTGTCGCCGTCTGGTTCATGACGGAGTCGGCGGGCCGCCCGCTGCCGGGTTCCGCGCCCGCCGTGGAACCCGCGCGCCGCTGAGGCGGCACTACTCTCGCCGGGCCCGCGCGCCACTGACGTCGTGGCCCTCCTGGCGCCCGCGCGCCACTGCTGTCACACCTCCGCAGGTGCC
Organism: Streptomyces rhizosphaerihabitans; assembly: GCF_025399795.1. GTDB lineage: Bacteria > Actinomycetota > Actinomycetes > Streptomycetales > Streptomycetaceae > Streptomyces > Streptomyces rhizosphaerihabitans. The sequence goes on from NZ_JAODTZ010000003.1 coordinate 8,392, forward strand.
CTCGCGCGCCCGCCCCGGAATCGGCCCGCCGGGCCCGAATCCTGCTGGCACGCGCGGGCGCCGGCGGATAGGTTCGTCTCCGGAAGTCCTTAGCGCATCTAACTAGGCATATGAAAGGCCCGGTGCATGAGCGAGTCGCAGCTCTGGAACGACGTCGACGACCACTTCACCACCCTCCTGGCCCCCGCCGACGAGATCCTGACCGCCGCGCTGCGAGACAGCGACGCGGCCGGACTGCCGCCCATCAACGTCGCGCCGAACCAGGGCAAGCTGCTGCAGCTGCTCGCCGAGATCCAGGGCGCCCGCCGCATCCTGGAGATCGGCACGCTCGGCGGCTACAGCACGATCTGGCTGGGCCGCGCCCTGCCCGCCGACGGGCAGCTGATCACCCTCGAGTACGACCCCCGGCACGCCGAGGTGGCGCGCGCCAACCTCGCCCGGGCCGGCCTCGACAGGATCGCCGAGGTGCGGGTGGGCCCCGCCCTGGAGTCCCTGCCGAAGCTGGCGGACGAGAACCCCGAGCCGTTCGACTTCGTCTTCATCGACGCGGACAAGGTGAACAACCCCCACTACATCGAGTGGGCGGCCCGGCTCACCCGGCCCGGCAGCGTGATCGTCCTCGACAACGTCGTCCGCGGCGGAGCTGTCACCGACGGGGCGAGCACCGACCCGAGCGTGCTGGGCACCCGGGCCGCGCTCGAACTGATCGCCTCCCACCCGAAGTTGAACGGCACGGCGGTGCAGACGGTGGGCAGCAAGGGGTACGACGGGTTCGCGCTGGCACGCGTACAGGCCTGATCACCCGCCCCGCCCGGCCCGATCGGTCCTAGGCCTCGTGATAGAAGCCCACGTTCACGGTGTGGGGGCCGGTGCGGTCCTGGATGACGAGTTCGCCGGAGCCGCCTGCCGGGAGTCCGGCCGTCCCGCCGTACGGAAGCGGCTGGGACGGCAACCCCGCCAGGATCAGCCGGACCTCGGAGGACGGTTCCGCGTGGGAACCCCGAAGCCAGGTGACCTGCCAGGAGCCGTCCGGGCCGCACAGGAACTCCAGGTGGACCCGGGACACGAACAGCCAGTCGTCGGGGGTCGCGAGACGGCACACGGCCCGGTCCCGGCCCACCCGCAGCATGGCCCCGGGGTCGCTCGGCGCGTCGGCCATCTGCATCCCGGCCGTCGCACCGGCGTCCGCTCCGGACACCGAGGCCATGGTGAGTTCGAGCACGCGCGCTCCTTCGTGAGGTACTGGTCCAATTGTCCTGGCGCGGAACGTGGTTGCCCCGTCGCCGCCGCATGATAATTCGCCCTTTCCCCTCGCCGTGTGACCTCCGGCACAATGGACTCATGACCGAGCGCAAGCCACCCGGTGTCAGCTTCGAGTCCTGGGTCGACAAACAGATCCGTGAGGCGGAGGCCCGCGGCGAGTTCACGGGACTCCCCGGCGCCGGCAAGCCGATGCCGGAAGTCACCGACACCCCGTACGACGAACTCTGGTGGATCAAGCGGAAGATGGCCCGTGAGGGGCTGTCGGTCCTGCCGCCCACACTTGCCCTGCGCAAGGAGGCGGAGGACGCCCTCGTGGCGGCCTCCGCGGCCCCTTCGGAGCGGACGGTGCGGCGGATCGTCGAGGACATCAACGCCAAGATCCGCGAGGTCATGTTCAAGCCGCCGCCGGGCCCTCCCCTCGGGCTCAAGCCGTACGACGTGGAGAAGATCGTGCGGGAGTGGCGTGCGGCCCGCGAGGACCCGGCCCGAGCGGACCCGGCCCCCGGCGGCGGACACCCCGAGGGACGGGCCGACGGGCAGGGAGGCACCGGAGCCGCGTGAGGCCGCGGAGGACCGCGGGGATACCGGAGGAAGTCCGGTGAGAACCCCGCGGCACTGTGAACCGCGCGGCCGCACACGGACTCGACGGCCCGCGCGAAGTACGTGCTGCCAAGCCCGCGACGAGCCCGTGCGGCCGCTGGAAGGACGTGCGGCCGCATGCATGCGTGAGGCCGCGTCCCGGGGCATGGTCCGGGACGCGGCCTCACCTCACCAGGGAGGTGTCCGAGTGGGCTCAGAGCCGCAGGAGCCGCTCGGTCATCTCGCGGTAGTCCCGCAGAGCCAGCCGGAGCTGCTCCGTGTCGGAGCCCGTCGCCTTGTCCTCGCCGCCGGACTGCCAGGACGTGCGCAGGGCGCGGCGCCGCCGGGTCACGGCTTCCGTGAACCGGCCCGCGAGCTCTTCGAGCACATGGTCGGCCTCCTCGACGGAGGCCTGCGGACCGTCGACGAACCCGCCGACCGCGTGCCGCATCCGCAGCGAGAACTTGTCGTACTCGTCCAACGGCAGCATCCGTTCGTCAGACGCGGCACGATCTTCCGTGCCCGTGCCCGTGCCCGTGCCCGTGCCCGTGCCCGTGCCCGTACGGCCCTTGGTGTCCGCCGGGCCGCTCTGGGGGAGCGCTCCCCCGGCGCCACGGGGCACGGGTCGCGGCCCGGGGCCGTCGGACGTGCGGGGTCCGTCGCCGGCGCCCGTGCGCCCTGTACGGTCGCCGCTCCGGGCCTCCCGCTCGCCGACCTCAGCACCTGTCGTCTCGCGGGCCTTCGTGCCGGTCCCCGTCGGCCCGCTCGGCCGGGCTGCCGCGCCGTCACCGTTCCTGGCCGGATCGCTGTTCCTGGATGGGTCGCCGTTCCTGGCCCGGTCGCCGTTCCCAGCCGGGTCGCGCCGGCCGGTCTCGGCGGACGCGGGATCCACCTGGCCCTTCAGGGCCTCGCGGCGCGACACTTCCTCGGTCTCCTGACGGTTCTCGCTCTCCCGGTCGTCCGGGGAGCGCTCGGCGGGTACCGGGGTCACGCGGCCTTTCACGACAGCCGCTTCACGCGACGGGGTCTGCTCAGAATCCTGGTCCGGCTTCATGGCGCTCACCTTCTTCAACTCCCCTTCGCCTGACGCCTGTTGAAGGACCAGGGCAGAGGGGAGCGAGTGTCGGGGGTGGAGGTCTCGGTGCTCTCGGTGCGCTCAGTGCTCTCAGCGGTTTCGGCGCTCGTCGGCGCCTGCGCGGACTCGGTGCGCCGGACGTCCTTGGTCATGCCGAACCGCTTGGGGCGCTCCGAGCGGGCGGCCGTCGGCTCGCTGACCTCGTCCGCGTCGCGCACACGGCCGGGGGAGGTCTCCTGGCGGGTCGGGGTCAGCAGGTCGTCGAAGAGGTCGCGGGCCTCCAGCATGGCCTCGCGCATCTGCTCGGTGTCGACGCCGCCGTTCTGGCCCCCGCCGGTGCGGGCCAGCGCGGCACGGTGCACACGCCGGTAACCGTGGACGTGGTGTCCGTGGTGAACGGAGAGGGCGGAGACCTGCTCCTCGTAACGGTCCCCTTCGGGGAACCCGCGTGCTCCGGCCAGCTCACCGAGCAGCCGGTCGGCCTCGGCCACCGCCTCCTGGGGCGAATCGACGAAGCGTTCCTGGGCGGCCGTCCAGCCGGCCGCGTACCGTTCCCGGGCCGCGGGTTCGAGGGGCCGCTCGCGCAGCGCGCCGTGCTGCTTCACGCGCTCGTTGAGGTCGCGTTCGGCGGCCTGGGTGTCGCCGTCGTGCCGGGCGACGGTTCGGTCGTACTCCGGTCCGAAGCGCCGCCGCAGGGTGCGCCCGCCCGGCGGCCTTCGGGCGAGGAGGGTCAGGGCGGCCGCGACAACGGCAACGGCCGCCACAATCACGATCAGAGCGATGATCACGCCTGTGGACATGGGTGCCTTCCGGGGTTCTCGACCCAACGGGCCGGTTCTTGAACCGGGTTGCCCGGAACCCGTTCCTCAAACGACCCCCGCTCCAGCGCGAACCACCGCACCCCCGAAGCCGATCACCCACCGACCGTTCAGCGATCGTCCGGCGATCGCCCGGCGACGATCCGTCCACCCCTCACTCACGAGAACCGCCAACGCCCGCTAGCCGCCGGGCGGTTCGGTCCGACACCCTTATCCGGTTGCGCGCCGGGGGCGGCCCCTGACGACAATGGCCGGCATGACCCGATCGCCTTCCGGCACGCCGGCCCCCTGGAGTGTGGCCCCCGAACCCTTCGGCTCCCCTGTCGCCGCCGCACTTTGGAGGGCGTACTACACGGAGGTCAGCGACCGGTGGTACCTGCTGCACGAAGGGCGTACGACGGATCCCGAGGAGTTGGAGCGGGAGGTCGCCGCGCTGACGGGCAGCGAGTTCGCGCCACCGACGGGTGTGCTGCTCGTCGCGCGCCACGACGGTGACCCCGTCGGCACCGCGGGGGTGCGGATGCTCGACGCCACGACGGGCGAACTGCGCCGCGTCTTCGTCCGCGAGGACCTGCGCGGCAAGGGCGGCGCGTCCCTCCTGCTGGCGGCGGCCGAGGCGGCGGCTCGCGGCCTGGGCGCCCGGCGGCTGGTCCTCGACACCCGCGGCGACCTCGTCGAGGCGCGGGCGCTGTACGCCCGGCACGGCTACGAGGAGACGGCGGCGCACAACGACGAGGTCTATGCCGAGCACTGGTTCCGGAAGGATCTGACCGGCTGACGCTCAGCCCATTTCTCCTTCGGGCCGGCCGAGCAGCATGCGCTCGTGGGGGCGCTCGGCATCAGAGCCGCACATCTCTTCGTTCAGCTCCTCGACCAGCTGAGTGAGGTCCGTCGGGCGGTCCGGTGTCCACCAGTCGCCGAGGAGGTCGGAGAAGGACTCCTCGCGGGCTCTGGACAGATTCCCGGCGGCCCCGCGGCCCGCGTCGGTCAGGACCAGGTCCAGGCCCTCGCGGCGGACGAGCCGGCGTTCCTCGAGCTGGCGGGCGGCGGCCAGGACGACGTTCAGGGGGACGGCATGGTGCTCGGCCAGGAGCGCGGGCTCCGCCCACCCGTATTTCTTGATCCGCAGCAGCAGCCAGCTCGCCGCGGGCAGCAGGTCGTAGCCCGCCCGCTCGGTGATCTTCTCGTAGATCTCGCGGCGCCCCTCCCGGGTGCCGAGCACGGACAGCGCCCGGCACACCTCGTCGTACGACGACCGCTCGACCGGGTTGCTGGCGAGTGTCTCCGTCACGTCGGGGGCCGTGACGGAGCCGCGCAGCTTGTCCTCCCGCAGGAACCAGGCCAGCACGAAACCGAGCAGGGCGACCGGGGCGGCGTACAGGAAGACGTCCGTGATCGACGTCGCGAACGCGTGCAGGACCGGCGGCTGGAGATCGGCCGGCAGCCGGCTGATCCCCTTCGGGTCGGCCTTCAGGGAGTCCGTGGTGATGCCGGGGGGCAGTTGCTGCCCGCTCAGTGCCTTCGTCAGGTTGTCGCCGAGACGGCTCGCGAAGACCGTGCCGAAGATCGCGACGCCGAACGAGGCGCCGATCGACCGGAAGAAGGTCGCCCCCGAGGTGGCGACGCCCAGATCCTCGTACGACACCGCGTTCTGCACGATCAGGACCAGGACCTGCATGACCAGGCCGAGGCCCAGGCCGAAGACGAAGAAGTACGCGCTCATCTCGCCCGTGCTGCTGTTCTCGTCCAGCTGGTGCAGCAGGAGCAGACCGAGGGCGGTGACCCCGGTGCCCGTGACGGGGAACACCTTCCAGCGGCCGGTACGGCTGACGATCTGCCCGGAGACCGTGGACGACACCAGCAGCCCGAACACCATCGGCAGCATGTGCACGCCGGACATCGTGGGCGACACGCCCTGCACGACCTGGAGGAACGTCGGCAGATAGGTCATCGCGCCGAACATCGCGAAGCCGACGATGAAGCTGATGATCGCGGACAGCGTGAAGGTGTGGATACGGAAGAGCTTGAGCGGCAGAACGGGTTCGGCCGCGCGCCGCTCCACCACCACGAAGACGACGGCGAGGACCACGCCGAGGATCACGAGACCGATGATCTGCGCCGAGTCCCAGGCCCAGGTGATGCCGCCCAGCGAGGCCACCAGGACCAGACAGGTGGCGACCGCGGCGATCAGGAACGTACCGAAATAGTCGATGACGTGCCGCGCCGACTTCTTCGGGATGTGCAGGACCGCCGCGATCACCGCGAGCGCGACGACGCCGACGGGGAGGTTGATGTAGAAGACCCAGCGCCAGCTGAGATGTTCCGTGAACAGACCGCCGAGCAGCGGCCCGAGCACGCTCGTCGCGCCGAAGACCGCACCGAACAGCCCCTGGTACTTGCCCCGTTCACGCGGCGGGACGAGGTCGCCGACGATCGCCATCGACAGCACCATCAGCCCGCCGCCGCCGAGGCCCTGCAACGCCCGGAAGCCGATCAGCTCGCCCATGTTCTGCGACATGCCGCACAGCGCCGATCCGATCAGGAAGATCACGATCGCCGTCTGGAAGAGCTTCTTGCGGCCGTACTGGTCACCGAGCTTGCCCCACAGCGGGGTCGCCGCCGTCGACGCGAGCAGGTACGCCGTGACCACCCACGACAGATGCTCCAGACCGCCGAGGTCGCTGACGATGGTCGGCAGCGCGGTCGACACGATCGTCTGGTCCAGCGCGGCGAGCAGCATGCCGAGCAGCAGTGCGCCGATGGAGACGAAGACGCTGCCGTGGACGGTGTCCCGGGCGTCGGTGGCCGCCGCGGTGCGGCGTCGCACCGCCGACTCGCTCACCTCGACCGAGTCGTGCAGTCCGGGCGGCCCGCCCATGCCGCTGCCGGTCGGCGCGTCCGCCCCTTCCGGCCCATGGCCGGACGGCGTGTCCGAACCGTGCGCGTCCCCGGTCATACGGCCTCCCTGAGCCCCGAGGGTCCCGGTCATCCTCCATCCTGATCGGTGTGTCCGGTTATGGCCTGTCGAGCTAACCGGAATCCGTGGTTCCGGGGGGCTGCTTGAAGGTTGCATGAAGGTCGTCCGGATAATCACTGGAGTTTTCAGGGGGGAGGGACCCACTCGTGACTGAACCGACCGGGCATGTCTGCCCAGAGTGCGCCGCACACCGGGCGCAGGACGGCACACCGTTCTGCGGCTGTGCCCGCACGGCGTCCGACGCGCTGCGCGACAAGCGCGCGGCGCAGGCCGCGGCGGAGGACTTCAACCCGCTGCGCATACGGCCTTACGTAGAACTGGGTACGGAGAACTCCGGGCACACCGGAGGAGGCCTGGGGCCGGCCGAGGGCACCGGTGGCCCTGGCGGCCCGGCCGGAACGGCCCCGGGGCCCTGGCATGCCGCCCCGACCGCCGGAGAGCCGTGGGCGGCCGCCGAAGCGGGTGCCTGGGCGGCGGCCGAGACCAGTGCCTGGACGGCGGCCGAAACGGGTGTCTGGGCGTCGGAGGACGCCTCGGCGCACGTGGGCTCTCACGGAGCACCCGCGAGCGGCGGCATGCCCACCGGCAGCGCCGGGACCATGGGGGGCTTCGGGGAAGCCCACACCATGCAGGTGCACGGCACCGACCCTCGGTTCCACGGCGGCATGCCCGCCGACGGCGTCGAGCCGACGGTCTCCGTGTACGGCACTCCGCCGGTCGGCGGAGCGCCGATGTCGCCCGCGAACGGCGAGGACGCGACCGCTTCCACCATGCAGCTGGCCGCGATCCCGGCGGACGCGACCATGCGACCGGCCCTCGTGCCTGCGGACGCGGCCCCGCGATCGGCTCCGCTGCCGCCGGAGGTCACCACGCCGTCGGCGGCAATGCCGGCCGACGCCACCATGCAGCTGAAGGCGCTCCCCTCGGACGCGCGCGCCACCGACGTCCGCCTTTCCCACGGCGGCTCGCGCGGCCCGAAGCCCGGCCAGGAGGTCTCGGCCACCGGCCGGCCCAGGCGTCGCCGACGTACCGGGGTCCTCGCCGTCACCGGAGTCGTGGTGACCGTGGTGGCCGCGGCGGGGGTCGTGAGCGGACTGCTCTCCTCCGACCCGCACTCGCGGGACGAGGCCCAGCCGAAGGACGTCCGGACGACCGCGCCGGACGTCCTGTCCGACACGGCTTCCGCGGTGCCGTCGGCGAGCGCGTCCTCGACGGCCTCGACGTCGTCGTCCCCGTCCGCCTCGGCGAGCGCGAGCCCGTCGCCGTCGGCGTCCGCGTCCGCGTCGGACACGTCGGCGACACCGTCCTCGTCGGCCACGGCGTCGGCGACGTCCGCGCGGCCGAGCCAGACGGCGACCGCGCCGGGATCCGCGGCCTCCACGGGTGGCGGCGGTGCGAACGTGGCGGCCGGGCCCACCCTGCGGCGTGGCGACAGCGGGGCCGAGGTGACCGAGCTCCAGCTACGGCTGAGCCAGCTCAGGATGTACATGCGGAAGGCCGATGGCCAGTTCGACCGTCACCTCGAGGACGCCGTGGGCTGGTACCAGTGGGCGCGGGGCATCACGGGGGATGCCCCGGGGGTGTACGGCCCGGCGACGCGGGCGAGCCTGGAGTCGGAGACGGCGGAGCCGTAGCCGACCGTCCGGGTACCCGGTACCGCGTGGCGGGTGTGCGGTGGGTCGGGTACGTGGCAGGTCGTGCATGCGCCAGGCCGGGTACGTGACGGGTCGTGGCCCTGCGCTTTTGTCCGGAGGGGCAGGATTCGGCCCCTCCGGCGTTCGAAGAGCGGGGGCTGGGGCGCGGAGCCCCGGGTCCGGAAGGGAAAACGCGGAGGCGGCGGAGGGGCGAAGGACCCTCCACCCGCCCTCTCCCCTTCCGGCCCTCAGCCGATGTGAAGGCGAACCGTCCCGTCCCCGACGACCTCGACCCGTACCTCGGTCAGATCACGCACGAGCACGTCCGGCCCATGGAATCCCGCCCGAGGACCGACCCCGACGACCCGCATTCCGGCGGCCCGCCCCGCGGCGATCCCCGCTCCGGAGTCCTCGAAGACGACACAGTCCTCGGGCGCGATCCCCAGCTCGGCCGCGCCCTTCAGAAAGCCCTCGGGATCGGGCTTGCTGGCTCCGACGGACTCGGCGGTGACCCGCACGTCTGGAAGCCTGAGCCCGGCGGCGGCCATCCGCCCGCTGGACAGCGCCACATCCGCCGAGGTGACGAGCGCATGCGGCACCGCCGCGAGGGAGGCGAGGAACTCCGGCGCTCCCGAAATCGCGACGACGCCGTCCATGTCGGCGGTCTCCTCGGCCAGCATCAACGTGTTGTCCGCGTAGTTCTGCTCCATGGGCCTGTCCGGCAGCAGCAACGCCATCGAGGCGTAACCCTGCCTGCCGTGGACGACCTTCATGACCTCGTCCCCGTCCAGCCCGTGTCGCTCCGCCCAGCCGCGCCAGCAGCGCTCGACGACGACGTCCGAGTTGACGAGGGTGCCGTCCATGTCGAGCAGGAAGGCGCGGGCGGTCAGAACGGTGGTGGCCGTCGTCATCGGCATGCTCCAAAGCGCAGATATGGGGGGTCGACACACCCCCGGAAAACAAGGCGGCCCCGCCCACCGGTCAGGGAGGTGCGGACGGGAACCACTTTGTTCCTACAAGATACAAAACAAGCGGCCCCGGCGCCACCTCCCCCGACCTGCCCTTTATTCACCCAGGCGCCGAACGCAACCCCCAGGACGCCATCGAGACACTGCCGGGACACCCCCCGGACACCGACAGCCCCCACCGGCGGCCCCACCGACATCCACCCACAGCCGGCCCCCGCACGGAACCCGCCACGCCCACTCGCACGCCGGAGGCGGCCACACCCGCCCACACGCGCGAGGCGGCCGCACCCGGCCCCCATGCACCCGCGGACACCGGGGTACGAGGCACCCGCCGAGACACGTCCCGGCACCACACAGGGTCCCGTGAAGGGCACCCCGCGAAGAGCGCCCCGCCGAGGACGAGTGCCGGCCCCGACAGGGCTCAGCCCGCGACAGCCTCGTACAGGCTCCAGGCCCCCAGCCCCAGCATCAGCATCGCCGCCACCTTGGTGATCAGCGTCAACGGCACCCGCTTCATCAGGGCCTTGCCACCCACGATCCCGAGCCCCGCGACAGCCCACAGCCCCAGCACCGCACCGAGCCCCACGGACAGCGGGTCGTCGTACCGCGCGGCGAGGTTCGCCGTCATGATCTGCGTGAGGTCGCCGAACTCGGCGATGAGGATGAGCATGAAGCCCGCCCCGGAGACCTTCCAGAAGGTCTGGTTCTCCGGCTTGCGGATCTCTTCCTCGCCCTCGTCCTTCTTCATCAGCAGCACCGCGGCACCGCCGAGGAACAGCACACCGGTGACCGCGTGCACGATCTGCTGCGGCAGCAGCGTCAGCACGCTGCCCGCCGCGACGGCGAGTGCCACATGGACGGCGAACGCGGCGGCGACACCGGCGAAGACGTACGAGGCGCGGTAGCGCGTGCCGAGGACGAGGCCCGCGAGAGCTGTCTTGTCCGGCAGTTCGGCAAGGAAGACGACACCGAAGACGAGCGCCATCACGCTGAAGCTGATCAAAATTCCTCAATCGGTCGGGCTGCCCCGCCGAGAGTGTTGCGACTGCGCGTGCTGTGACTGCGCGACACCTCGGCACGGCAGCACACAGCGACACCCGCACCGGGAGGCGCGGGAAGAAGCACCCACGCCGGAAGAGCCCGGCACGGGCAAGTGCACTGCTTGCCGAAGGTCTCGCTGGCCGGCCTCGTGAACGAGGTCTGCCTCCGGGCGCCGGCTCAGACGAGCTGAGCAGTATGTCGACGGTCCGGCGAAGAGCTACTCCCCTTCTGCGCCGTCCATAGTACGCGACCAGCGAAGCGGCCTCCCAGGGCCGAAAGTCCCGCGGTCGGGATTTCCCCCCGAGCCGAAAGTTCTGCCATAAACCTTGTTATGTCATGTGCACGTCACTAACTTCTAACCGCGCACTTACCTCCCGGCAATACGACGCCGCGAGCATTCGTTCGCTCGCACTCCAACGCCCCCACACCCCAAGGGAGTTCGCATGCCAAAAGTCTACGCGCGTCGACGACTGAGCATACTCGCAGCCATCACGGGCCTGATAGCCATGGCCAGTGTTTTCAACGGCCCGACCGCCTCCGCCGCCCTCCCCACCCCGGTCAGCGCGGCCACCGCCCGCACCTACCTCGCGTCCCTCACCGTCGCGACGGAGAACCGCACCGGCTACGACCGTGATCTGTTCCCCACCTGGATCACCATCAGCGGCACCTGCAACACCCGTGAGTACGTGCTCAAGCGCGACGGTTCGAACGTCGTCGTCAACTCCGCCTGCACGGCCACCAGCGGCAGCTGGTACTCCGTCTACGACGGCGCCACCTGGACCGCCGCCTCCGACCTCGACATCGACCACCTCGTGCCGCTCGCCGAGGCCTGGGACTCCGGCGCCAGCGCCTGGACCACCGCCCAGCGCCAGGCCTTCGCCAACGACGTGACGCGCCCGCAGCTCATCGCCGTCACGGACAACGTGAACCAGTCCAAGAGCGACCAGGACCCGGCCGAGTGGATGCCCCCGCTCAGCTCGTACGCCTGCACCTACGTCCGCGCCTGGGTCCAGGTGAAGTACTACTACAACCTCAAGGTCGACTCCGCCGAGAAGTCGAAGCTGAGCTCGGTCCTGAGCGGCTGCTGACCGCACCGCGCCACAAGACCGGCGGCCCAGGTCGCCCGGGTTCCGGACATCGTTCCCCCCACGGTGTTCCCACGGTTTCCGGAACCTCCCCACAGGCCTCCGTCGTTCCGTACCGTACGGGGCGACGGAGGAGGGGGATCATCATGGCTGAACTGCGCCTGGGACCACTGCTGAGGTACGTCGACGGCTCGTCCGCGACCTTCTGGGTCGAGGCGAGCCGTCCGTGCACCGCCGAGGTGCGCTGCGCGGACGGCGCCGGCGGAAAGGCCCGTACGTTCCAGATCGCGGGCCACCACTACGCGCTGGTGCCGGTGAGCGGACTGACGCCGGGCACGGTCACCGCGTACGAGATCCTGCTGGACGGGGCGACCGTCTGGCCGCTGCCGGACTCGCCCTTTCCCCCCTCGGTCGTCCGCACCCCCGAGGGCGACGACGCCGCCGTCCGCGTGACCTTCGGTTCCTGCCGCTGGGCGGCGCCGCCCGCCGACGAGAAGGACCCGGTCGGCCCCGACGCCCTGGACACCCTCGCCGCCCGCATCGCCTCGGCCCCGGACGGCGAACGCCCGGACGTACTGCTGCTGTTGGGCGACCAGGTGTACGCGGACGAGGTCTCGAAGGCGACCCGTGCGTGGATCGCCGCGCGAAGGGGTCTGGCGGACCCTCCGGGCCATCAGGTCGCGGACTACGAGGAGTACACCCGCCTCTACTACGAATCCTGGCTCGACCCCGAGATCCGCTGGCTGCTGTCCACCGTACCCAGCTGCATGATCTTCGACGACCACGACGTCATCGACGACTGGAACACCAGCGCGGCCTGGCTCGCCGAGATCCGCGCGACCCCGTGGTGGCGCGAGCGGGTGCTCAGCGGTCTGATGTCGTACTGGGTCCACCAGCACCTCGGCAACCTCTCCCCCGGCGAGCTCGCCGCGGACCTGCTGTACGCGGCCGTACGCGAGACCCCCGACGGCACGGACGTGCTGCGCGCCTTCGCCGCCCAGGCCGACGCCGACCCGGCCTCGGTCCGCTGGAGCTACCGCCGCGACTTCGGCCGGACCCGCGTTCTGATGCTCGACACCCGCGCCGCCCGCGTCCTGGACGAGAAGCACCGCTCGATGCTCGATTCCGGCGAGGCCGCCTGGCTGCGCGAGCAGGTCCTGGAGGCGCCGGACTCCCGCGACCATCTCCTGATCGGCACGTCCCTGCCCTGGCTGCTGCCCCCGCTGATCCACCACGCGGAGACGTGGGACGCGGCCCTGTGCCGGGGTGAACGGGGCGCGCGCTGGGCGCGGTTCGGCGAGCGGCTGCGGCGGGCGGCCGATCTGGAGCACTGGGCGGCGTTCCCGGAGTCGTTCGAGGAGCTGGCGGAGCTGATCGCCGAGGCCGGGTCGGGCGAGGACGCGCCGGCGACGGTGTGCGTGCTGTCGGGAGACGTGCACCACGCCTATGTCGCCGATCCGGTCTGGGCCGACCCCGCCCGGCAGCCCGCCGCCCGGGTTCTCCAGCTGACCTGCTCCCCCGTCCACAACTCCATCCCGCCCTACATACGGCTCGGCTTCCGCTTCGGCTGGAGCCGCCCGGCCCGGCTGCTCGGCAACCTCCTCACCCGGCACGGCCGTTGCAGGCGCCCACCGGTCGACTGGCGCAAGTCCGGCGGCCCTTGGTTCGGCAATCAGCTGATGACCCTGACCCTGCAGGGCCGTTCGGCCTCCCTGCGCCTCGAACAGGCACGGGAGGCACGGGGCGGCGACACCGGCAGCACGGCGAGAGGCGCCCGGCTGACCACGGTGGAGGAGTCCGCGATCACCCTCGGATAGGGGCATTCCCCACGGGCGGGCCCTGGTCGCGCGCTCACCCGACGCGCCCGGGGGCCGGCCGTCCGCGCGACGACTCCCGCGGAGGCTCGGCTACCGGAACCTGAACCGGATGCGCGGCGGGCGGCGGGCGGCGGGCGGCGGGCGGCGGGCGGCGACGGACCAACGACGAACTCCTCGCCCGGCAGACACGGACGGGACAGCGCCGGGCCCGGAGTGGATTCGGTCAGGTTTCCGGGCGCCGATGCCGTGGCGTGAGGGGCACTACGTGCAAGGACGGCCGAAGCGGAATCGTAAACGGAAGCCCAGCCATGGCTGAATGTTGAACTTGCAAGCATAGATTAGGTCCACCTAACCTTGGTGACTCACTCGGTTCCGTCCCACGGTCCGGCTCTGCCCGGACCGAACCAGACCGAAGGAGTTCCCCCACATGACCGGACGCCTCAACAGCGCCCAGCCGTACGCCATTTCCCTGTTCCGCATCGTCGTCGGCCTGCTCTTCGCCGCACACGGTGCCGCCTCGCTCTTCGGTGTGCTCGGCGGCGCGATGGGCACCGACGGCGGCACCATCGACACGGGCACCTGGCCCGGCTGGTACGCGGCCGTCATCCAGCTCGTCGCCGGGGCGCTCGTGCTCCTCGGCCTCGGCACCCGCGCCGCCGCGTTCATCGCCTCGGGCTCGATGGCGTACGCCTACTTCGACGTCCACCAGTCGGCGGCCCTGTGGCCGATCCAGAACGGTGGCGAGCTCTCCGCGCTGTTCTGCTGGACCATGCTCCTGCTCGTCTTCACCGGCTCCGGCGCTCTCGGCCTCGACCGGCTGCTCGCCGCCCGCACCTCCTCGGCAATCGAGGACGAGCGGGCAGCGGAGCCCGTCACCGCCTGACCCGCACGAAAGCGCCCGCCCCGGTCCACGGAGGCGGGCGCCGTCGGGTCCGGGGCCGTCCAGCCTCGCCGACGGGCCTCGCAACTCGTCGACGGAGCCGCTCACCCGGTTCGCCATCCGCACCCATGGCGGACATCGGCGCCATGCGGCGGACTGCGGACTGCGGACTGCGTACCGGAGCGTGCGGGCGCGTGAACGTGACGTGACCGACACATGCGGCCCCCGAGGATCTTCTGTCACATCCTCGGCGTACGCTGTAGGGCTGTCACAGGCCGCCCCGCCACTCCCCCGCGAGTCGCGGCGCGGCCGTGCTTACGGGGAGTCGGGGGAGAGTTTCGGTGCTGGAGAGTGTGGGGTCGCTGACGGGCAGCCCATGGATCTACGCGGTGGTCGCCGTGTCCATCGTTCTTGATGTGTTTCTGCCGGTCCTGCCGAGCGGTGTCCTGGTCATCACGGCGGCGACGGCCGCGGCGGGCTCCGCCACCGCCACCGGCGCCGTTCCGCACGCCGTGCCCGACATCCTGGTGCTGACCCTCTGCGCGGCCACGGCCTCGGTCTTCGGCGACCTGGTGGCGTACCGCCTCGCCTGGCGCGGTGGCGACCGCCTGGATCGCGCCATCGCCCGATCCCGCCGCCTGACCAGCGCGCAGGAACGTCTCGGCGAGGTCCTGGCGCGCGGCGGCGGGGCCCGCGGCGTACTCGTCGTCGTCGCCCGTTTCGCTCCGGCCGGCCGCTCGGTCGTCTCGCTCGGCGCGGGCGCCGCGCACCGCCGGGTCCGCGAGTTCCTGCCCTGGTCGGTCCTCGCGGGGCTGGCCTGGGCCGGCTACAGCGTGGCACTCGGCTACTTCGGCGGCCAGTGGCTGGGGGCCACCTGGCTCGCGACGGGCGTCTCGTTCGGGGCCCTGTTCGCCGCGGGAGCGGGTGCGGCCTACCTCGTGCGCCGGCCCGCGGTACGGGAGCAGGCCACCGGCGCCTGAGCCGCGGCCGCCCGAGGGCTTCGGACCACGGACCACGGGTGGACCACGGGTGCGGATCCCCGACTGCGCGTGCGGGCCCCGGACCACGAGTACGGACCACGCGTACGGGCTACGGGTACGGACTACGGACCGCGCGTACGGGCTACGGGCCACGCGTGCGGACGGCGGCCTGCGGGTAGCGGCGCGCAAGCCGCGGCCCACGGGCTGTGCGGGGCTGTGGGCGCGCTATCCGGCGGCGCGCTGGGGGACCGCCCCGCGTACCTCCAGGTCGTCCAGCAACTCGGCCGTGGCCGCCGCGACCGCCGCGACGGCGCGGTCGAAGACCTCACGGTTGTGGGCGGCCGGGGCACGGAACCCGGAGACCTTGCGGACGTACTGCAGAGCGGCGGCGCGGATCTCCTCCTCGGTCGCTTCCTCGGGGATCGCGGGCGGGCGAAGTGTCTTGATGCTGCGGCACATGAGTCCAGTCTCGCGCGTCCGGCGCCGTCGTGGTCACCGCTCGCGAAAGAGGGCCGCCGGGGCCGGGAATAGCGCCGCCGGTTCCGCGGATTGAGCTGAGCATGACCTCAACGGAGATCACTTACGTCGGCGGCCCCACCGCCGTCATCGCGATCGGCGGCCTGCGGCTTCTCACCGATCCGACCTTCGACGCTCCCGGCGAGTACCCCGTCGGCGCACGGAAACTGGTGAAGACGACCGGGCCCGCCCTGCTGGCCGAGAAGCTCGGCCCGGTCGACGCCGTCCTGCTCTCCCACGACCAGCACCCGGACAACCTGGACGCGTCCGGGCGCGGGTATCTCCAGGACGCCCCGGTGACCCTGTCGACGGCGTCGGCGTACGAACGGATCGGCGCGCCCGTACGGGCCCTGCGCCCCTGGGAGTCCGTCGAACTGGCGCGTCCGGACGACGGAGTGCTGCGCGTGACGGCCGTTCCGGCGCAGCACGGACCCGACGGCTCGCTGCCTCTCGTGGGCGAGGTGACCGGTTTCGTGCTGTCCGGGGAGGGGCTGCCCAAGGTGTACGTGAGCGGCGACAACGCGTCCCTCGACGTCGTACGGGAGATCGCGGTCCGGGAGGGCCCCTTCGATGTGGCCGTGCTGTTCGCGGGGGCGGCGCGAACTCCGCTGGTACCGGACGCTCCGCTGACCCTGACCAGCGAGGACGCGGCACGGGCGGCGGAGATCCTCGGCGCCGCCCGGGTCGTTCCGCTGCACTTCGAGCACTGGGGCCACTTCACGCAGGACGGCTCGACCCTGACGAAGGCCTTCGCGGAGACCGGTCTCACGGACCGGCTGCGGCTCCTTGAGCCCGGGGCTTCGGTACGGGTTCCGTAGCGGCGTCCGCGGTCCCTTCCGCCGCGAAACCCCGATACCCCAGTGAATCCTTGGAGTTGGGCAAGCTTCTCCGAGGATTGACTCGGGTGACGGCTGGTTGTGAACATCACCGGGGCCCTCGTTCGGGGGCTCACCGAGAGGAGCGGGGTCACATGGCGAACGACGGGCTGACGGTGGCGGTACTGGGTCCGGGTGGGGTCGGCGGACTGCTCGCGGCGCTCCTGGCCCGCGCCGGCCACCGGGTGATCTGCCTCGCCGGGGACGAGACCGCCCGGACGCTGGCCGCGGACGGTATCGAGGTGCGCAGCGGTCGCTTCGGTGACTTCACGGCGCGGGTCGCGGCGGACACCGAACTGCGCGAGCCGGCCGACGTATGCCTGATCGCGGTCAAGGCGACGGCCCTGGACGCCGCGCTGGAGCGCCTCCCGGCGAAGACTCTGGGCGAGGAAGGCCTGATCGTCCCGCTCCTCAACGGTGTCGAGCACCCGGCGCTGCTGCGCGAGCGCTATCGCCCCGAGCAGGTGGCCCCCGCGGTGATCCGTGTGGAGTCGACGCGGATCGCGCCGGGAGTGATCGAGCACGGCAGCCCGTTCGCCGAGGTCGACCTGACAGCCGACACGGCACCCCGGGCGCGGATCGAGACACTCGCCGGGGTCCTGGAGTGGGCCGGGGTGCGCGTCCGGATCCAGGACAGCGAGGCGGCGACGCTCTGGGCGAAGATGTCGTTCCTCGCGCCGTTCGCACTGCTGACGACGCGGTACGGGGTGCCGGTGGGCGACGTACGCACGCTGCACCGCGAGGAGTTGGCCGCCCTCGTCGAGGAAACGGCGGCGGTCGGCCGCGCCTGCGGAGCTCCCGTCGACCCGGCGGCCGCGCTCGCCCGCTACGACGCCTTTCCGGCGGCCACCAAGTCCTCCATGCAGCGGGACGCCGAGGCGGGCCGCACACTCGAACTCGACGCGATCGGCGGTGCGTTGCTACGGGCGGCGGAGCGGACCGGGGTGCCGGTACCGGTGACGAGCAGACTGGTCCGAGACCTGGCACCGGCCGCCGACAGGGGCAACTGACAGCGGGACGGCGCCCGATGATGTCGGGACCTGCGGGACCGGGTGGCGAGCGTGACATCTGACGGCCCATGAACCCGGGACGGCGGTCGACGGCATCCGGGGGCCTATGGGACCGGGGCGGCACCTCGGGCCGGCGAGACCGAGCGGCACCGTCCGGCGGCTTCCGGGGGGGCTTACGGGACAGGTGTCGGCGTCAGTCCCCCGTTGCCGTCCCGGCGTCCGCGCAGTGCCGGGTCACCGTGTCGGCGAAGGCGTGCGCCACGGGTGACAGGGCGTCCCACTGACGTACGGCCCAGCCGACCGTGAGGGGCGGCAGGGCCGGTACGGGGAGGAAGCGGAGGCAGGGATGGCCGGGTCCGGGCAGGCCGGGCAGGGCGGGGACGACGGCGTGGCCGAGCCCGAGTTCGGCGAGCAGGATCGCGGTGTCCCAGTCCGCGACACTGGTGTCGGAGGTGCCCGCCGGTATCCCCAACTCCCGGTAGGCGGAGTCGAGATGGGCACGGGAGGTGGAGCGATCGGGCAGTCCCACGATCCGCAGTCCGGCCAGCTCCCGCGCCTCGATCCGTTCCCGCGCGGCGAGTTCGTGGTCGGCGTGTACGGCGAGCACCCAGGGGAGTTCGGCGACGGCCCGCTGCTCGACCCCGCGTACGGGAGGGCCGAGGGTGACCCAGGCGAGGTCGAGTCCGTGGTCGGCGAGCGCGTCGAAGCAGCTCCGGCTGGAGTTCTCGGTCTGGAACTCCAGGCTCACCTTGGGGTACCGCCCCCGGAACTCGACCACGGCCTCGGCCATGAAGTGCCGCACGGTGGTGCCGCCGGTGGCGATCCGTACCGTCCCGGCGCCCCCGCGCGCCAGCTCGTCGAGCCGGCGCAGCGCGAGATCGAGACCGGCCATTCCTTCGGCGGCGGCCCGTTCGAGGACCCGCCCGGCTCGGGTGGGCACCACACCCCGGGCCTGCCGCTCGACGAGGCCGACCCCGACCTCCCGTTCCAGCCGGCGTACGTGCTGGCTCACCGCCGACTGCGTACAGCCCAGCTCCCGGGCCACGGCGCTCAGACTCCCGGCCCGGCAGACGGCGACGAACACACGAAGATCATCCAGGGTCATGGGCCCCAAGGTAGCGGCGGCCCGCCGGAGTCGGCCGCTCAGGCCCGGGTCTTGTCGAGCAGCTCGACGATCTCCTCGGTCGTGCCGGTCTCGCCGAGGCGCGGGAAGATCCGCTCGACGCTGTTGCGGTGCGTCTCGGGGTCGAGGTCGGACATCGCGTCGGTGGCGAGGGTGACGTGGTAGCCGTGTTCGTGGGCGGCGCGGGCGGAGGACTCCACGCCGATGCTGGTGGCGATGCCGGCCAGCACGATCTGGGTGATCCCGCGGCGGCGCAGCTGGAGGTCGAGGTCGGTGCCGTAGAAGGCGCCCCAGTTCCGCTTGGTCACGGTGATGTCCTCGGGGTGCCCGGACAGGTCGTCCACGATGACGTCCCAGCCCTCGGGGAAGGCGAGGCCGCGGCTCGGGCCGTCGATCCGGCCGGGAACGGCGTCCGCGCCGTCGGCGGCGGCGGTGACCCGGACAAGGACGACCGGGAGGTCGTGGCCGCGGAAGGCGTCGGCGAGCCGGACGGAGCGCTCCACGACGTCGGCGGCGGCGTGCGGGGCGAGGCCCGGGTTGCCGACGATGCCGTGCTGAAGGTCGATGAGCACGAGCGCGGTGCGGGGGTCGAGCGTGGTGACTGCCATGGTCAGGCCTTTCGGGGGATGAGATCGCGAAGGGATCGGTCGATGAGGGTCACCGCCAGGAGCAGCACTGCTCCGGCGAGCATGAAGAGGGCCAGATGGTGCAGGCCGCCGGTGTCGGCGCCGTGCGTGAAGAAGGCGGCGTCGGCGGCGGAGGCGGCCATCGCGCCCAGGTAGGTGAAGGTGCGCAGGAGTCCGGCCGCGGAGCCCATCCGGGCGGGGTCGGCCTGCCGGTACAGGGCATTCTGATTGGCCAGGCCATTGAGACCCTGCGGAACACCCATGAGGGCGCCGACACCGGCCAGCATCCAGATCGCGCTGCCGGAGTTCATGGTCAGCAGCGCCGCACACCCGGCGATCTGGACGAGACTCCCGACCACCAGCTTGCCGCGGACGGCCTCCCGCCGCCCGGTGACACCGGAGACGACGAGTCCGCTCAACGACAGCGGCAGCAGGACGAGCCCTGCGCCGGCCGCGTGCAGCCCGTGTCCCTCCTCCATCCACTGCGTGAACCCGTAGAGGAAGGCGTACGCCGTGGTGTAGCTGAGGAACTGGCGCAGGAAGGTGGCCAGCATGGGACCGTTGCCGCCGAGCACCCGCAGGTCGATGAACGGCTCCGGGACCCGGAGTTCCCGCCGCGCGAAGGCTCCCCCGGCGAGGAGTGCCAGGACCGGCAGGTACCAGTCGGCGGCCCGCGGTTTCATCAGGAACAGCATCAGTGAGACGAGCAGGGCGGCGAAGAGGGCCATGCCGATGAGGTCGACGCTGCGCGCGCCCGGTACGTGCGGCTCTTGGGGGGTGTGGGGTTCGTGGGGTTCGTCCTGCGCGGTCGCGCGGTCCGGGGCGGTCACGCCCGGATGCGGCGTCGACTCCGGAACTTCGGGCGTCCCCGCCCTTGGCGGTCGCGCTTTTGCCGGCTGTGATTTCGGCAGCCGCGCTTTGGGCATCCGCGTCTTCGGCAGCCGCGCTTTGGGCAGCCGCAGCGCTCCGAGAACCAGACAGGCCAGCGACAGGGGCACGTTGACGAGGAAGATGGTGCGCCAGCCGCCCGCGCCGATGAGCAGGCCGCCCAGAGTGGGCCCGACCACGGCGACGGTCTGGGCGGAGACGGCGAGCGCGGTCAGCACTCCTGCCGGGCTGCCCTGCCCGGTGCGTTCGGCCTCGCTGCGGGTGAGGTGCATCGCGGCGGGGTACGCGGCCGAGGTGCCGAATCCGAGCAGCACCCGGGCGGCGACCAGCGCACCGAGGTTCGGGGAGAGGGCGCCGAGAAGTCCGGCGACACCCACCATCGCCGTACCGGCGAGGTAGAGGCGGCGGGGTCCGTACAGATCGACGAGCCGTCCGATGACGGGCTGCCCCACGGCGGTGGCGAGGTAGAGCCCGGAGACCAGCCACGCGGTCTCGGCCGCCGACGCCCCGAGAGCTCTGCCGATCGGCACCAACGCCACCGCGATCATGGAGGAGTTGACCGGGTTCAGCACGGACCCGAGGACCATCGGGGCGATCAGCCGACGGTCGAACCGGTCGGGCGGGCGGTGGCGCGCGGGGGTGAGGCGGTGCTGGAGCCAGTCCCGGATGGTGGGTATCACGGCCGGGTGAGTCGTTCCAGCAGTGCCATCGCCTCGATGACCGTCTGCCGCTCGTCCTCCGTGCACCTGTCCTGGAGGGCTCGGGCGAGCCACTCCGAACGGGCCTGCCGGGTGCCTTCGACGCGCTCGCGTCCGGCGTCCGTGAGCGTGACCAGCTGACGCCGGCCGTCCCCGGGGTCCGGGTTGCGCTGGATGAGTCCGTACTGGTCGAGGGCCGCGAGCGTCGCGGCCATCGACTGCGGGCGCACTCCCTCGGTCGCCGCCAGCGCACTGGCCGTGGCGGCTCCGCTCTTGCTCACCAGGGTGAGCGCGGAGATCTGGGAGGGCGTGAGGTCCTGCTTCTCGGAGACCTCGCGGATCCGCCGTCGGAGCAGGCTGAACGCGACCCGCAGATCCTGCGCGGCGCGCGCCGCGGAATCCGAGACGCCCGCGTCGCTCCGTCGATTGCCACTCTGATCCATACCGTCACCGTAAATCGCTCAGCCCAAACTGTCCAGTTGAAACTGCCCAGTTTCAACTGGGTAACTCTTCCGGACTCACGGGGCAGCGACCGACCGGCCCGGGGCCCGACCGGAATCCGGGCGGACCTCGGGCCGAGTCCATCCGGGGTCCTCCCGGGGTCCGCCCGAGGCGCTCCCGGGGCACTCCCGGAACCCACCACCGGGCGGAACCCGGGAGGCGAAGCGTTCCCCCAGGTCACGCACCATCTGAACACCCGTTCGGAACACCCGTTCGCGTGAAGTCCCGGAAGGAACTCGCATCACAAAATCGAACAGGCGTAGCATTGCCGTGTGGCTGCGACCTACGACTTTCCGAGTGACCTCCTCGCCGGTCAGGAGGAGCTGCATCAGGTCCGGGCCGAGCTACTGGCCCTGCTGAAACGACTCCCCTGGTCGGTGGAGCCGCTGGACGGCTTCAGTGACACCGGCGGCTGGCGCAAGGTGGAGCGCCCCGCTTCCCCCGGCTGGACCTCCGACGAACAGGCCGAGGTCGAGAAACTCCGCCAACGCGAGCGCGAGCTCACCGTGTTCGTCTCCGGCCACCGCTTCTGGTCGGAGGTCGCCCCTCCGGACAAGGTCGACGCCCGGATGCGGCTGAAGCACGCGCGCGACACCCCGTCATAGGGGCGCACGCAGGGGTTCGGCGTGCGCGCCGGACCCCTCCCTCCTCCCCTCTTCCCGGCTTCCGGCCCGAAACCGCCCGCGAGGACGTCCCGCCGGACAAGCCTTGGCGGACGGGCGGACGGGCGGCCGAGCGCGAGCGGGGTCACCGTACTGAATTAGGGCACAGTGAAGCGGAAAATCGCAGCTTCACGGTCCGCCGAACAGCCGAACGTGACGCGCCAGAAGAATGTTCAGTGGATTGTCGATCAATTCAAGTTGGCTACAGATCACACTCTGCGGCACCGGTTCACAGAGGGAGAGAAGTCGCCCTTCCGCTGGAGCGGCTTCGGGCAGGCAGAACGAGTTCGGCCGCACCGGATGAGATGGTTTTACGTGTATTCAGACTGGCAGTAAATTCGATTCCATTTCCGACGCCTGCCGAATTGCTGCCGATATCGGCCCAATGAGCGCCTTTCCCGG
The DNA here is from genome assembly GCF_025399795.1 of Streptomyces rhizosphaerihabitans. Lineage (GTDB taxonomy): Bacteria > Actinomycetota > Actinomycetes > Streptomycetales > Streptomycetaceae > Streptomyces > Streptomyces rhizosphaerihabitans. The sequence continues at coordinate 30,810 of NZ_JAODTZ010000003.1, forward strand.
ACCGGACCGGCGCGCTCCGGCAACGTCCCGAGTCGGCCCTGTATCCCTTTGGACGTCATGTGGGGCGATGGGGAAGGCTGGAAAAAAATGTTCGAGCGAAGAAAATTCCTCATGGCCGGCGCCCTGGGGGGTGCGGCCATGCTTCCACCGGGTGTGCTGGGAGCGCGGGCGTATGCGTCGCCCGCTCACGGATCGGGGTCCGCCGACACCCCGGTGCCGCAGACCCCTCCGTTGAAGAAGTACGTCGATCCGCTGCCCATTCCGATGACGGCCGTCCCGGATCGTTCCGTCTATCCGGGCGCCGACTACTACGAGGTCACCATGCGGGAGAGCTCGTGGCGGTTCCACCGGGATCTCGGGCCGTCACCCGTGTGGGGTTACTGGGCCACGAACCCGCACCATCCTCGTAAGTCGATCGGCATGGGCTATCTGGGGCCGACCCTCGATGTGACCAGGGATCACCCGACGGTCGTCAAGTGGCGCAACGAGCTGCCGACCACCCACATGTTCCAGTTCGTGATCGACGCCATTCGCAACGGGGACCCCGAGCTCACTCCGACCGCTCCGCCCCCGTACACGAGCGAACTGCCTTTCCCCTCGAACGTCAACGTGTGGAACGTCGTGCACCAGCACGGCGGTTTCACGGCACCGCAGTCCGACGGTATGCCGCTGCAGTCGTTCAGCCCGGACGGAATCCACGCCGAGTCGTACACCACCCTGGACCCGAGCCGGGTCGAACCCAACGAAGCGATCTGCGCCTACACCAACCACGACCATTCGTGCATGCTCTGGTATCACGATCACGGCATGGGGATGACCAGCCTCAACGTCTATGCGGGCCTTGCCGGTCTCTACCGGATCGGTGACCCCGCCGACGAGCGGCTCGGGCTGCCGCGAGGCGAATTCGAGGTCCCCCTCATCCTGCAGGACCGGACCTTCCACCCGGACGGCTCGCTCGCCTACACCATGACTCTGAGGGAAGGCGAGGACACCCCGGTCGTCAACGGGAAGGCATATCCCTTCCTGGCCGTCGAGCCGCGGCGCTACCGGCTGCGCATTCTCAACGCTTCGAACGAGCGTTTCTGGCGACTGAGGTTCGACGTCCCCAGGGACGTACTCCCTCAGCCCACACTGCCGTTCCATCTGATCGGCACCGACGGCGGCTTCCGCAGTCCTTTGCAGATGCTGAACTTCCTGATCAGCCCTGCCGAGCGGTACGACCTGATCGTCGACTTCAGCCAGATGCCCATGGGCACGAACATCACATTGATGAACTACCACGCTCCGGTCCACTACCCCGGCATGCCCGGCGAAGGACCGGAAATCTCGGAAATCATGCAGTTCCAGGTGACCAAACCATTGTCCGGAGGCGCGGACAGGACGACGCCGCCCAAGAAACTCAGGCTGCCGGCGGTCACGCCTGTCGAGCCGAAACCGCACACCCGTCGACGGGAATGGGTCACATACCAGCACGAACTCTTCGGCACCATGACATTCAACGCGGTGCCATTCATGGAGCCGTCCCAGGACTTCATCGAGGCGGGCTCGACCGAGATCTGGGAGTACATCAATCCCAACCACGACGCCCACCCGATGCATGTCCACCTCGTCAACTTCCAGATCCTGAACAGGCAGCCGATCGACGCGGCCGCCTACCAGGCGGATTACGAGAAGTGGCTCGACGGCGGCCGCAAACCGGAGGCCCGACCGGTTCTGGCGAACTATTCACCGGCCCGCCGATCCCGCCGGACCCGGACGAAGCACTGTCCTACAAGGACACCTTCAAGTCGTATCCGGAGACGGTGACCAGAATCATCATTCAGGAATTCAGTCCGCCGACGGATACGATCGCGTCCATTCCGGGCAGTGGCACCGAGCTCCCGGCGACGTACGTCCACCACTGCCACATCCTCGAACACGAGGACGACGACCTGATGCGACCCTGGACGATCGTCGGCCACGGCGACCACGGCGGTAACACCCAAAGCGACGGCTACAGCCACGGGCACGGCCACGGCCACTGAGGTCGATCGACTCCGCATGCCGGCCCCGCCCGAGGGCCCGGACCGGCACCGACGCCGTAACCCCCATCCCGCCCGGATCCTTGCAACCCGGCCGGTGGCACGGCGCCACCCACCGGCCCAAAAAGATCAAGGCCCAGGCATCCGGCTTCGCACCGGTTGACCTGGGCCTCGTTCATGTCCTGAGACTGGTGGGCGCGGACGGTTTCGAACCGCCGACATCCGCCTTGCAAGTTCGCTCCAACTCGTCCTTGGCATGGTGGGTGGCGGGCGGGACGCCGGCGATCCCTGCACTCGCCGGGTCGAAGTTGCCGGCCGTGCCCGCCTGGCGCGACACCGCTCTGCACGACGTAGTGCGTCCGCTCATGCCGGCCATGCTCGCGCTGTCCGTGTGCTGGTACGCGGTCCTCGTCTTCGCCGAGGTGCGCCGGCTGCGTCCGCACTACGACATGGGCGCCGGGCGACCGTCTTCCCGATGGGCGTGACAGCCGTCGCCGTCGCTGTCGCTGTCGCCGACGCCGCGGCCGTCGGCCGGCTGCGGACGCCGGGCCAGGTGCTGCTCCGGATCGCCGTCGCCGCCTGGGTGATCACGCCGGTCGGACCGGTCCGGCACTCGGCTGCGTGAACCGAATCTGCGATCACGGCTCTGACCCGCTGCTTCGAGCCTCAAGAGGTGGCTCCTGCGGCTTCCTCCACCGTCCGTACACCGGAACGCGGGCTTCCGTGCGGCCGGCGAGCGTCGTCGATCGCTCGGGAAGGTACGCCGTTCGCGTGCATCCCGAGCCCCGTCCGCAGGTGCTGAGCATGGCCCCTCTCCGACCGTGGTTGAGTCGCCGCTATGACCAAGAGTGACGCCGAGACTCTGTTCGGCAACCGTTTCCTGACCATGCCCGCTCCCTCGGAGACCTTCCCCGAGAAGGGCATGGCCGCGACGGATGCAATGAGGCTCGTGGATGTGGATCTCGCCATGGAGGGCGACCCGCAGCGCAACCTCGCCACGTTTGTCACCACTTGGATGGAGCCGGAGGCGCAACGGCTGATCGCCGAGAATCTCCACCGCAATTTCATCGACCATGCGGAGTACCCGATTTCCGCCGAGATCGAGCAGCGTTGCGTGCGCATGCTCGCCGACCTCTTCAACGCGCCGGGCAGGACAACCGGATGCCGGACCCAGGGTTCGTCCGAGGCGATCATGCTCGGCGCGCTGTCGCTGAAGTGGAAGTGGCGGGAGCGCCGGCAGGCGGCCAATCTGTCGGTCGACCGCCCCAACTTAGTCTTCGGCGGGGACGTCCACGTCGTGTGGGAGAAGTTCTGCCGCTACTTCGACGTCGAACCGCGGATCGTGCCGCTCGCCGAGGGCAAGTACACGATCGGCCCGGAGGACGTGGAGCCTCACCTCGACGAGAACACGATCGGTGTCGTCGCGGTCCTCGGCACCACGTTCACCGGCCACAAGGACGACGTCGTCGGGATCGACAAGCTCCTGCGGGACGTCCGCCAGAAGCGGGACCTCGACATCCCGATCCACGTCGACGGCGCCAGCGGCGCATTCGTGTGGCCTTTCCTCTACCCGGACTCGAAATGGGACTTCCGGCTCGAGCAGGTCCGTTCGATCAACGTCTCGGGACACAAGTACGGCCTGGTCTACCCCGGCATCGGCTGGCTGGTCTTCCGCGAGGAGTCCGACCTGCCCAAGGACCTCGTGTTCGAGGAGAACTACTTGGGCAAGACCGACTCGACGTTCACGCTGAACTTCTCCACCGGCGCGTCGATGGTGCTCGCGCAGTACTACAACTTCGTCCGGCTCGGTCGCCAGGGCTACACCTACGTCATGAAGATGATGCAGGAGAACGCCCACGCGCTGGCGGACAACCTGCGTAACGGCGGCCGCTTCGAAGTGATCGGGAGCGACCTGGAGCAGCTGCCGCTGGTCGCTTTCCGTCTCGCCGGCAAGCACGCCTACGACGAGTCCGACGTCGCCTGGCAACTCTCGGCCGAGCGCGGCTGGATGGTGCCGGCGTACACGCTCCCGCCCAACGCGGAGCGGGTGAAGATCATGCGTGCCCTGGTCAAGGAGACCCTGAGCCGCGAACAGATCGACCGCCTGAGCCAGGACATCGCCGACGCGTGTCGCACTTTGGACGACAAGGGTGCGACCCATGAGGCCGAGCGGGCCCGGGTCAAGCGCGGCACCGGCTACTGACGCCCGCCGCCGGCACCCCCGGGGACGGGCCGGCGGCGTTATGCACAGGCCTGCGCGCGATCCCGGCTGCCGCCCTTACCGCGCCGCCCCTGCGGATCACAAGGGGGCCTTATGCACAGGCACGGCACGGCACGGTTTTCGAGGAGCTCGCCGTCGAGGTCATGGCGGAACTACCGACCGACGACGCCCGGAACGAAGTGTTCGCGCTCGTCGAGGAGGCGCGCGCGGCCCCGCGGGCGTGGTCGGATGCACCTCTCAGCCCAACCCACCACTCACCTCAGCTCCCATCCCGTCCGCCTTCGACCCACACCGTGGAGCGGGCGTGGTTCAGGGCGTCAAGGTGGAGCGCGCCACTGTACGAACGACGTGAGGCCCTGGGCCGCGACTGCTCGGCTCTGCCTGGGGCGAAGGCGGACGGGATGGAACACGTCGTCCAGGACACGCAGCGCGAGGCGGTCAGCCATATGGATCGGCTGCTCACGCGGCGCCTACAGCGCGAGTAGATCTGGCGCTGATGTCAGATCCGGATGTCAAAGACCCCCAGCCATGATCGGCTGGGGGTCTTCGGCCTGGTGGGCGCGGACGGTTTCGAACCGCCGACATCCGCCTTGTAAGGGCGGGTGTGGTCGGCGGCGGAGTTCCCCAGGTCGGTCCAGCGGTCGCGCCGCCCAACTCATCAGCGCATCTCGACTGTGATGAGCCGTCGTTGACCGTGGTTGACCGCACGATGTGGCACGGCTGTGGCACGCGACCGCTTCGTCCCGAAGCAACTCCTGTGGACGCCCCGACCTGGGGCGACTATGCCTCTCACCTGCTGCGATGGTCCACAGCTGTGCGCGGTTGTCCGCGGCGGTACGTCCGCGTTGTCACGCGGTTGAACAGGCGTCTACGTCATGCTCCGTCCCAACAGTCACGGCACGGTCGTGACCGTTGGATCTAGAGGTCGAGTTCTGGACGGTTGGAATCGAGAAGGTCGGGGTCCTGGCGGCTCAGCGCGTCTTCGAAGGCATCCCAACCCTCGTTGCGGATGAAGGCGGTCTCCGATGCGGTGATAGGGATCAGCCAGACGACGGCGACAGCACTGCCGTTCTCCACGGTGACCGAGGAGAAATCGGCGTCGAAGTAGACAGGCAAGGCTGCGCAGAGGGCTGTCATGGTTCCGCCGGGCAGTGGTGCGGGAAGTGGGACAACGTCACCGCGCAGTATTGCCTCGCCGCTCGCCACCAACTGCCCAGCGACATATTCCAGTACGTCGGGGAAGTGCCCGTACCCCTCTGTACGGTTGGCGTACTCGCAGGTCAGCAGTTCCAGGTGGAAGTGGCTGTCTGTAGTCGGTTGCCACAACGGCGTACGAGAAAGGCCGATCGTGGCGAACGCTTGTACACCCGGGAGCTTGCCGTCGCGGAAGAGTGCCACCTGAGGAGTGCCTGGCGCAGCGCCTGTGGGCGCCGACCAGGCCCCGATCATGCGCCCGAGTCGGCTCTCAAGGTGGTCTATGAGCTCCGGCACTAGGCACCCCTATCTGACGTTCTTACGCTCGGCCGTAAAGGACGGCCCCTGGACAGTACGACCGAGACGGGACGTGAGCGAGTCAGGTGTCCCCGAAGCAAGGTGCCAGGCTGGTCGGGAACACTACCGACGCAGTTTTGAACGTTTGGCCTCATCCTTATCAGGTCGATCGCGGTCCCCCTGGAGGTCGGAGGGATGTCAGCCATCGCGAGGATGGGGTGACCGTTGGAGGCCGCGCTCGTCCGGGCCGGTCCATCGCTGTTGGTGTCAGTTGCTGATGTCAGGCGCCAGGGCCTCTCTTGACAGACCGCCCATCGCGCCCAGGTACCTCGGAAGAGCGTTCTGACAAACTGCCCGCTCATGAGTGAAGATCGCCCTGCGAGCATCCCTTCCGGTCTGGTCGTTGAACTGTCACGTGCCAAGGTCAAACCCGGCGCCGAGGCTGAGGCCGACAGATGGATGCGCATGCTCAATGACCGACTCGACGAATGCATAGCCACGCTGGATCGCGAACGGATGGCGATCGAGATCGTGTTCCGGCTACGGGAAAACGGCGAGGACCATCTGTTCTGGGTCACCGTGAGAGGTGAAGACGGGGCAGGACTGGACCACAGTCTTCCCATCGATCGCGATCACATCGAGCATGCCAAGCGGACGAAGGAACCGGGCTGGGTGGAGGCTGAACCACAGGTGCTCATGCTTCCAGAACCAGTGAGAAAGGCGGTGTTGAGCTGGGCACTGCGAGACCGGTAGCTGCTCGCTCAGTCGTACCAGGCAGTCCGTCCTCGCATCATCCCTCCCCTGGTGCCGGCCGATTCCCCGCCGTAGACATCGTCTTCGCAGTACGCGGCTGCACGACGGATCAGAGCCCCACACGGATCTCTCTCTGGGGCTCTGAGCTGCGGTTCGGGGACCTGTGGGGATTTGAACCCCAGACCCCCTCGATGCGAACTATGGGCGCGACGGTCACTGAGGTCTGCCGGGCACGTCAGACGGTTGCTCAGGGCCGGTGGTGGTCGGGTCTGGTCGCGATGGTTGCTGTACTTCGATGCTGTACAGCCACCTGCCCTGCTGGCCGACCACCACTTTAGGAGCGAGGTGGGGCGGTTGCTGGGATGAGCTGCGGAGACGTGCACTGGGGCAAGTGCACGCTTGTGCTCCGTTGTTGTCGCCGAGTCCCCGTGAGTCCCCGCCCGTTCTGGCACGCGAGTGGCACGGACTTGAGGTGGCGGTGAGGCAGCCGACCCTTGTCGCACCCCGGGTCGCGGCCTTTACCGTGCGGACGACCTCACCGCCAACCACGCTACGCCTTCTGATCCGTAGCTCTAGCCAGTTCGGTCAGCGACGGTCATTCCGGTCACTTCGAGGCCCATGAGGGGCGGCAAGGGACTGGGACAGTCGCTGGGGTTGCTGTACTGCGCTGCGGTACAGCACGCAGGTCGGTCGGTGTGAGATCGACGGAGTACCGCTGACACGCTCCGGCATCATCGCGTGTATGACGCAGAGCGAACCCGTACTGAGGATGGCCGATCTCCGGCGAGCCTGTTCCGTACTCCTGGACGAGACGGAACGCCGGTTCGGCGGTGAGGTGGACCTCTCCGAGTTGCCCGTCGATTACTACTGGAGCCTCGACCTCGCAGCCGCGTTCGACATGAGCCAAACGCCGACAGCGCAGCTTGACTGCGGACAGGTCAGCGACGATGTCGCCGAGATCGCAGCGCTTGTGCGGCGCACCCCAGAGGACGTCATCGCCCTGTGGCACGATCTCGATCACCTCGCCGGTGTGCTGCGCCTGCTCGCGCACCTCGATCTGCCGCGGTGAGCCCAGGGGGACAGTCTTGAAAACCGTCGTGGCGCGAGTCACCGTGGGTTCAAATCCCACACCCACCGCAGGTGAACGGCCCCTAGAAAGCGCCAATATCGGTCGGGGGCCCTCATCGTGGATGTTGCCCGTTGGTGACCGTGACTCCCTGCTGCTTCCCGACCGAACGGGCACAGGAGGGGCACGGGCACAGTCCCAGGTGTACGGAGCCAAACAGGTTATGACTGCCTGATCCGTCCCGCAGTCCCGTGTCCGTCCGCGCGCAACAGTCGTTCCCTGGGCATGACCAAGATCTTCAGTCAAACCCTCGGAGTCGCGGCCGTCGTCGGCGCCTTCGCCCTTGCCGCTGCCGCACCCGCGTCGGCCGACCCCAACCCCATCGGGGACGACATCAGAATCAGCCAGACTGCCAGCGGCAACGAAGGTGCCAACAGCGGAAACGACGGGTTGCTCAGCAACCACAACAGCGGCAACGGCAACTCTGCCGCCAACAACATCGTCGACCCATCGAACGTTGCCCTCATCAACACGGTGAAGCAGCTCGGAGGCTTCCTGGAGCTCTGAGCTAGGCCACCGGTCTTCTCCCTCTCCGCCGAGTGGGTCGTCCATCTGTACCGGTGGAGTCGCGATTCATGGCGGGCACTCGCCCCGGGGAAAGGTCCTCGGCCTGAGCCTTCGGGAATGAGGTCGGCGGAACGGCTTTGGGCTGGAGCTGCCATGGGGCGAGTGATCATGGCCCGGTAAGCTTCCTGCGAGTCGGGCAGTCTGTGGACCTGCCCGGTAAAGCACGACGTTGGGGCCATGATCTTAGAGGCTCGCCCCATGGTGGCTGCCTAATCCGTTGCCAAGGGCGTTCCGAGGAAGCGGTTGGTTCCCGGGATGTTCGAGTGCCGGACCGTGACACCTCGTGGCTGCCGGGCGGGCAACGCCTCGCTTTAGACAGCGTGCACGGTCCTGGTGCTCATGGTGGTGGCGGTCATGTGAGCGCCGTGCGGATGCCCCAAGAGGCCCTGGCGTGTGATGCCTCAAGGCAGAGCGGCGACATGCGGTGCGCGGGCACTTGACGCGGGGGTCGGGCCGGCCACCGTCTCCAAGGCGTATCAGGTCCTCCGGGCCATCCTGAACACGGCCGTGGATGACGGGCTGATCGAGCGCAATCCGTGCCGGGTCAAAGGTGCGGGGACGGTCACCCACACCGAGCGGCCGTTCCTCTCAGTGCCCGAGGTGTACCGGCTCGCCGACGCGGTGCCGCCGCACTGCCGCGCCCTGGTGCTCCTGGCCGCGTTCGCCGCGCTCCACTCCGGTGAGCTGGCCGTTCTCCAACGCCGGGACATCGACCTGGAGGCCCGTACCGTCTCCGTCCGCCGCTCGTACGCCGAGACCCGGACGGATGGCCTTACGGTCAAGGCGCCCAAGAGTGCGGCGGGTGTCCGCACCGTGGCGTTCCCGGCCTCGCTCGTGCCCGAGCTCGCGCACCACCTGGCCGAGCACGCGGAGGCCGGCCGAACCGGGCTCGTCTTCGTCGGCGCCCGCGGTGGTGTCCTGCGGCGGAACAATTTCCGGCGGATCTGGCTCCGCACGCTCGCCTCGACCGGTCTCGGTGACGTCCACTTCCACGATCTCCGGCACACCGGCAACACCCTCGCCGCGACCGGCGGTGCCACCACCCGTGAGCTGATGCAGCGGATGGGCCACTCGTCGGTGCGGGCCGCGCTGATCTATCAGCACCTCGTCAACGGGCGCGACCACCAGATCGCCGACTACGTGGACGGTCAGATCAGGAAGGTGCGGCGGCCTCCGCGCGGCCCATCTGGCACGTGAGTGGCACGACGGCCCCGAGCGGCCGAAAAAGATCAAGGCCCAGGCATCCGGATTCGTACCGGCTGACCTGGGCCTTGTTCGTGTCCTGAGACTGGTGGGCGCGGACGGTTTCGAACCGCCGACATCCGCCTTGTAAGTCCGATCCGAGTTCGCTCCGGCCGCTGTCGGCTGATGGTGCGATGGCTGGACAGAGGCGCTGGTGTACGTACCCGTCTGGCGTCGTCGATGTCAGCCGTGGATGTCAGAAGCCTCCCGACCCGTGCCCCCAAGGAGATCGGCCTCGACCAGCCTTCCACGGACGGACGCCTGCGATGGTGCTCGACGCGCTGCGCCCGCGCGCCGGCCAGACAGTGGCCGCACCTCGGAATCCGCCCTGAAGCCTGGTACAACCCTGGGCCCGCCGGACTTGTCCTCACAGGTAAAGGCCATGCACCCGGGCTCGCCGGCACGTTCGCGGCGCCTGCCCTGCTCTGCCCGGGCCACGTTCGGAAGGGAACACGTGATCAGACGGATCGGGCTGGGGCGGGTATTTGCGGTGACGGCTGCCGTGTTGGGCGGGGGGCTGCTCCCGGGCGTGCCGGTGACGCACCAGCCCGGGCAGGGGGACGCGGGGTTGCTGCCCGCGGGGAGCAGTCGCGTCCTCCGGGCGGAGAGTGCGGAAGACGAGGACCGGCTGACGCTCGACCGTCTGGAACAGGACGGCGGCGAGCTCATCCACAAAGGGTCGACGTTTCACGTGCGTGGCGGGTTCACCTATCACGGCGAGCGGGCACTGCGGCAGGTCGCCGTCTCCATGAAGGTGTCCGAGGGGATCTCGTTCACGACGGAGTACAGCAACTGCGAGTACGGCGAGTATGTGCCGTTTTCCCCGGAGCTCCGGGGGTCCCGCCAGGCGGTGTGCCTGATCGACGCGCGGGTCGAACCCGGCGAGTCCGTCGACCTGGCACCCGTCACCCTGAAGGCGGGCAGTCTGGCCGAGGCAGGAGCCGTAGACATGCTCGTGGGAGAGGTCGAGAAGAGGGGCTGGTCCGGCCTCAAGTGGCGGGACCGGCATCGGGGCCGGGGCGAGGAGCTGACCCTCGCGCGGCGCACCGGCAGCGTGCCGCCCGCCGCCCGCCAGACCGCTGGCACGTACAGCATTCTGTTCGTGTCCATGGACAACCCGTGGGATCTCAAGGTGACGGGCGCCGCGCTCAAGGGCAGGAAGGGTGAGACGGTCACGGCCGACCTGGCCCTGGACTTCCACGGCGCCAACGTCAGGGCCCAACGGAGCAGCGAGAACGACGAGCCGTTCGCCAATGTCGAAGTGCGGCTCCCCAAGGGCGTGACCGTACTGAGCACCCCGAAGCACTGCAGGCTCACCAACAGCAGGACGGTGAAGACCTACACGTGCGACTACGGCTTGTACACCTCCGGCTTCGACGAACCCCTGCTCCGGGACGGATTCCACGTCGCCTATCCCTTCAAGCTGCGGATCGACGACCCGTCCAAGCTCACCGGCGGCAGGATCCGTGTCGTGGACGCCGAGGCGAGGCCGCTGCGGAAAGACGCCGACCCCAAGAACAACACCGCTCCCATCACCACCGGCGCAGCCGACGGCTCCGGTGCGACGGCCTGGGCCGTAGCCGCGAGTGCGGCAGCCGTGGCGCTGACCGGGCTCCTCGCCGCCGCCCTGATCCGCACCCGCCGCGCCCGCCAACGGACGGGCTGACGCCACCTGGCAGGGTCCGCCCCCGCTTTTGGATGCTCTGGAGTTCCTCAACTCACCTACGCCGACGGGCACCTGCGCAAGTGTCCGCCGCGCCGCCTCTGAGCAGGGGCGCGGCTGTTGTCGACTGTCGCCAGTTGTCGACGTCGGCCACCCTCGGACGGCCCAGAGACGGCCCGGCTCACGGACCCGATGAGCCGCTGGCCCATGCATCGCGACCAGGTACGACAAGACCCCGGACGGCTACCTCGCCGGACTCCGCCTGCGCGCGTCGATGAGTGCGGACCCGTCACCGTCCGACGACGTTGATGTCAGCCGTGGATGTCAGCCACCGCCGATCAAGCACGACTTCGGAGGCCGTTGCGACTTCCGGCGTGGCGCTGATCAGAGACGAACGATGCTCCTTCGCTCAGGTGCCAATCCACGAATATGCGGCAGCTTGGCCGGCCCGTGCGTTATCGCCTGAGCCGTCCCGGGCAGCCGCGGAGCCATTGGCGACGTCAAATGGAGACGTCAGTGGTAACTGACGCGCCGTTCCCGAGAAGGAGCTCGAGCAGGGCAGCGTCGTGGGGGCGTAGCCAGTAGGACTCGGTGCCGAGATCCACAGCTACGGTGTACCCCATTCGGGCCTGTGTGCCATTCTGCTGCTGGCGCTCCCGACGTGCGGCCACCGGGCCCTGAAGGTTGATCGGCTGGTCAGTGCTGCCCTTCCCGCGCTTGCGCCAGGCCAGACAGACCTCGCCGTCCGAGGACTGGTGCAGGAGCACGTGGCCGAGGGTCTGACTGCCGTCGCGCAGGCCAAGCGAGAGCATGCTGAGACGCACTCCTTGCCGAAGCCTCGCGGCGTCGGCCTCGACCGTGCGGGAGGCTCCCAGCCCGAGGCGAGCGGTCAGTTTTGCGGCCCAGCCGCGGTACAGGGCGCAGGTCGCTTGCGCCCCCTTCGGAGCCATGAGGAAGGAAACCGGAAGTAGCGCCCAAATCAACGGCTGAAGAACAAAAAAGAAGATCACGAAGCCCAGCAGACCGAGTGGCGCCCCTCCCAACGTCAGGCCGCCGAAAAACAGACCGAAGCCGACAGCAAACAGGATCAAGAGGTGTATCTGAGTACGGACGTTCACGGTTCCCACCAGTGTGCTTACTGTTCCAATTAGGCGAACCGGCAGGCTATCTGATGATCAGAGCTCGTTGACCATGGAGAACGTAGTGGTTCTCAGGCCAGCCTCGGGCGGGAGTGCGGACACACGTGGGCGTCGGCGCGATCTTTGGTCGATGGCACGCCCGGACTGGAGTCGAGCATGGCCAGGGAGCCGTACGCCAGCCGCGAATGCGGCTGGCTCCTGCCTGCCCGTAACAAGCCCGATCGGCTCCCTCGTCTTGCTCGACGTCGGGTTCCAGGCAACACGTTCTCCGGGTGCGGTGGGGCAGCGACGATCAGTCGGCCTGACGGCTCGAACTACCGAGCCTGTGGCACGGGTGTGGCACGGCCGTGATCACGACAAGAGCCAGCTCCAGAGGATCAAGCCTCTGAACTGGCCCTTAGCCGTGTGCCCCGGCAGGATTCGAACCTGCGACACCCGCTTTGGGAGCGAGGTTGGGCGATCAGGAGCCTGACCTGCAATTTCCCTGCCTCGGGTAGAGGCTGGCCGTACCGCCCTGACGAACCCCGGTTCCCCGTGAGTCCCCGTGCGTTCTGGCACGAAAGTGGCACGGCCGGCCGCCTCTGCGCTGTTACGGCGATGCAGTCGCCTCTCTACGCCGAGCGAGCCGACGCCGGGCCACAAAGAGATTGCCCAAGATCATGGCCGCTGCTCCCGCAATGACCCAGTCCATGGATCCTCCGTGGCGGTGGGCGCTGAGTCCGACTGCTAACAACGTTGCGCCTACTGCCAGGTCCATCAGGTCGCGGAGGATGTACTTCCGTCTCGTGACCCTCGAAAGGTTGACCATGCTTGATCATGGCAGGTGAACACGCTTGCTGATAGGGCGAATTCCCTTCCACGACCTACGCTTTGGACACGCGGTCGGCGAAGTCTCAATGGGCGAGTCAAGTGGTACACGGTCTTGAAAACCGTCGTGGCGTGAGGCATCACCGTTCGAATCCTCGACGTTCCTGCTGCCTCCCGAAGCGGTGAATATCTGCTGTCCGTTCTCGTGGACAAAGCCAGCTCCGCACGCTCACCTCGACCGGTCTCGGTGACGTGCACTTCCACGATCTCCGGCACACCGGGAACACCCTCGCCGCGACCGGCGGCGCCACCACCCGTGAGCTGATGCAGCGGATGGGCCACTCGTCGGTGCGGGCCGCGCTGGTCTATCAGCACCTCGTCAACGGACGAGACCACCAGATCGCCGACTACGTGGACGGTCAGATCAGGAAGGTGCGGCGGCCTCCGCGCGGCCCATCTGGCACGTGAATGGCACGACGGCCCCGAGCAGCCGAAAAAGATCAAGGCCCAGGCATCCGGATTCGCACCGGCTGACCTGGGCCTTGTTCGTGTCCTGAGACTGGTGGGCGCGGACGGTTTCGAACCGCCGACATCCGCCTTGTAAGGGCGGCGCTCTACCACTGAGCTACGCGCCCAGGACGAGTCGACAGCCTACATTGCCCGGGGGTGTGCCCCGCAAACCCGTATCCGGCGAGTGGGTGGCGGGGCGGAGGGCGGGACGGGACCTGGTGGGGCAGCCCGGGGGTTATCCCCACCCCTTGTCCGGGAGCGGGCCGGATCGTCCCGGGCTCCGTGGATGCCTACCGTCGGAGAGGCTTCGCGGACCGGCTCCGGTCGAAGGCCGAAGCGACTCGCAGACCGTCCCAGGGGGAAAACGTCATGGCCCGCACACGCACCCGTAGCACCACCCGGAACCGTACCCACAGCGCCGCACGCGCCACACGCAGCCGTGCCGCCGCCGTCAGCGGTGTCGTGCTCGCGCTCGTCGTGGGCGCCAGCGCGTGCGGCGCGGCCGCCGGGGACGACAAGCACCCCGATCATCGGACCTTCGGGCTGCACGGGCGGACCCTGACCGTCGACTCGGACGACTCCGCGCTCGATCTGGTGGTGTCGGACTCCGCGAAGGCCGGCGAGGTCCAGGTCACCCGGTGGTTCCAGGGGCATGTCACGCTCGGCGGGGACCCCAGGGTCACCTGGGCGATGAAGGACGGCGACCGGCTGGTGCTGCGGATGAAATGCTCGGGAGTCGTCGCCGACTGCTCGGCCCGGCACCGGATCGTGGTGCCGCGCGGGGTGGCGGTCAAGGTGGAGGACGGGGACGGGCGGGTGAGCGCGCAGGGCTTCGAGGAAGCGCTGAGCATTCGTACGTCGGACGGTTCGGTGCGGGTCAGCGACTCCTCGGGAGCGCTGGATCTGCGCAGCGGAGACGGCTCGATCCGGGCGGTGGGCGTGGAGGCCCGCAGCGTACGGGCCCGTACCGAGGACGGCTCGGTGCTGCTCGAACTCGGCGCCGTGCCGGACCTGGTGGACTCCCGCAGCGGAGACGGCTCCGTCTCCGTCGTGCTGCCCCGGGCCACCTACCGGGTGACGGCCGAAAGCGGTGACGGCTCGGTCCAGGTGGACGTGCCCCGCGACGACTCCAGTTCCCACCGGGTCTCCGCGCACACCGGCGACGGAAAGATCACGGTACGAACAGCGAACTGACCGGCCCGTGTGTTCGTCTTCAACCGGTGGGAGAATGACAGCCGGGCAAGGCGGATGACAGCACGGGAGAGGGATGTGACGGCGACACCTTCGCAGCCGTATTCGCCGTTTGCGCGACGCGCGCGGCCTGCACACCCTCTTGCCCCTGGGCGAGGCCCCTCGCCGGAGCGGCCGGCGCCGCCGGAGCACCGGCCTCGTTCGTACGTCGCCCGTGACGTGCTCACGCTCGTCGCATTGCCCCTGCTCGCCGCCCTCGCGCTGCCCGCGGCCTTCGCGGGAGGCGGCACCCGGCGCTGGTTCGGCGGACGGGCCGAGGGCCAGCGGGCCGAGGCGCAGGCCGCCAAGGACGCAGCGGCGGAGGCGTTCTACGAACTCGACACCGCCCAGCGCGACCTGCGGATCTCGATCGAGACCATCACGGCCGTGGACGACTCCCCGGCCGCCCGGCGGGTGGTCTCCGACTTCGAGGCGCTGGGGCGGCGGATCGACGAGGCCAGCCAGAAGTACATCACCGCCGTCGACGCCCACGATCTGGACCGGGACGAGCTGGAGGCGTCGGTCGCGGCGCGGGCCCGTGGCGAACTCGTCGCCGCGAAGGACGAACTGGACCGCGCGAAGGCCGATCTGGACCGGTTCGAGCAGAGTCTCGGGCCGCTGCTCGGCAAGGCCGAGACGCAGCTCGCCCGGCTGGCTCCGGCTGTCGAGCGCGCCCGGCAGACGCTGCTCGCCGCCTCGAACGCCCTCGATTCCGTACGACAGTCGGGGCTGAGGGCCGACGATCTCGCCGCCCGGCTCGCCACTCTCGGCCCCGAGCTGACCAAGCTCAACCAGGGCGCCGGGCAGCACGGCGTGCCCGAGACCCTGGAGCGTGCCGAGCGGGTTTCGCGGGAGGCCGCGGCGGTGCGCTCGGAGGCGGAGGGGCTGCCGGAGCGGGCCGCCGAGATCGACCACCGGCTCGTTTCGCTGCGGACCCGCGCGCAGGCGCTGACGACCCGCTCGGGGCAGGTGGAGCCCGTGCTGAGCGAGTTGCGTCGGCGGTTCTCCGCGGCGTGCTGGCAGGACCTCCAGCATGTGCCGGAGCAGGCCGCGGAGAACGTGCGGCAGGCCGAGGCGAAGCTGAAGGAGGCGCGGGCCGCGCGCGAGGCGCAGCGCTGGCCGGACGCGACCTCGCTGCTGGCGACGGTGCGCGCGCTGCTGAACGGCACCGACGAGGCCGTGTCGGCGGCCGGTGACCGGCTGCGGCGGCTGAACGCCGTGCAGAAGGACCCCCAGCAGGAGATCGACCGCACCCGGTTCGCGATCCGGGACGCGCAGCGGCTGGCCATGGCGGGCCGCACCACCCCCGACCCCCGGCAGGCCGGTCCGCTCGACGACTCGGTCGCCCGGCTCGACCGGGCCGTCGCCACACTGGAGGGCCGGCACCCCGACTACTGGCACTTCCTGACCGAGACGGAGGCGGTGCGCCAGACGGTGGCGGGCGTGGTCGCGCAGATCCGCGAGCAGCGCGGCGGCGGCTGAGGGCGGCGGGGAAGGCCCCGGGCGAGGAAGGCTGCCTCCCGGCGGCAGTCGGTGGGCGATGGGCATGCCCCGGCGGCCGTCGCGGACCCCGGCAGCGGCCCTGCGGCGCGCGCATCCGTCGCGTCGCAGGGCCGTGCCGGGGCACTGATCAGGTGCGGTACGCGTAGTACGCCGCGTTCGGGTACGACGCTATGAGGCTGGACACCGACCGCCGGTAGGTGTCGATGTCGTGGTAGGTCACGTACGGCACCCCACTGGCGCTCCGGTACGACGTGATCATGGAGTGGTCCTTGGACCCGTCCTTGTCGAAGTCCATCTGCATGACGTCACCGACGTCCATCTGGTAGACGTTCGCCAGGGGCGTGGAGCGTCGGGCGGTCTGGGTGAACCAGGACAACTCGTTGACGCCGACCCAGGTGTCGGTCTGGGTGGTCGCGCCGTAGTTCCAGGTGCCGTAGTCCTCGTCGGAGCTGGTGACCGGCGCCCAGCCGCCTGCCTTCAGGGACTGGCTGACGTAGTTGGTGCAGTCGCCGCCGACGGAGTTGAAGCTGCGGTAGGCGGGGTTGTAGTTCTTCCAGTACGTCTCGGCGTACGTCGCCATGGCCGCGTAGTCGTACGGGCCGCCGGTGAGCGTCTTGGCGTTGGCGGGCGCGGGGTACGTGGTCGCTGCCCGGGGGGCGTCGACAGCGGCCATCGTGGTCCTGCGGGGTGTCGTCGTGACGGGCTCGTTGACCTGCCGGGGACCCTTGTCCGTCGACCGCTCGCCCGTCAGCTTCCAGGTGCCGTCCGGCCGGGCGGCGAAGGTCAGTACGTGGTGGGCGCGAAAGCCCGTGGTGGCGGGCTCGTCGCCGCGGATCCTCCGGTAGGTGAGGGTGGTGGTCTCGGTGACCCAGGCGGTGGCCCGCTGTCCCGTCACACGGGTTCTGTTCACGGCGACCCGGGTGTCGGCGGCGCTGTAGGCCTCGCCGAGGGCCGCGAGGCGGGACCGGGTGCCATGCAGCGAGGAGACCGCGGTGTTCTCGGTGTGGACGAGGGCGTCGGCCACCCGTATGCCCGCCGTGGTCGCCTTCAGGGCCGTACGGGCCGTCGGGGCCCGGTCCAGCAGGGCGGCCGTGCGGTCGGTGAACACGGCGTCGGCCACGCGGCCGAAGGCGTCGGCCGTCGACGCGGTCACCCGGGGAGCGGGGGCCGCCGCGTGGGCGGCGGACAGGGGCAGCAGGAGGGCTGAGAGGGTGATCGCCCCCACGGTCGAGCAACTGCGGCTTAAGTTCTTCGCCATCACTGATGATTCTCCTTGATCCCCGGTCGGACTCCAGGGAAGGGAATCTTTACATGTCCCACTCAACTGTGCCGAATCCGGGGGGAGTTCGCATCGGGTACAACCAAGTCCCTTATGTCGGAGGTAAGTTGATGTTCAATGCATTGCCGGGGCGCCGCCGACCCTATGGCCGGCACTACTTCACCACGGTCGACCAGTCCGGCGACTGGGCGGGGTCCAGGCTGCGCAGGCGTTCCAGGGTCTCGGGCTTCTGCACGTCGAGCCAGTTGGTCAGCTCTTGGAAGGACACACAGCGAACGCCCTTCTTCGTGCACACGTTCTTGATGACCTGGTCGATGGCCTTCATGTAGATGCCGCCGTTCCAGTCCTCGAAGTGGTTGCCGATGAACAGCGGTGCCCGGCTGCCGTAGTAGACGCGGTTGAAACCGGCCTCGTAGGACTTGACGGTCTCCTGTTCCCACTGCGGGTACTGGGCCGGGTCTCCCTCGGTCTCACCGTCGGACTGGTTGTAGAGGAAGTTGAAGTCCATGGACAGGCCTTGGTACTTGCCGTTCTCGTAGGGGAGCATCTGGAGCGGGAAGTCCCACACGCCCTCCTTCTTCTTGGGCCATATCTGGAAGTCGCCCGCGGAGCTGGCGTCGTAGCGCCAGTTGTACTTCTTGGCCGTGGCCTTCATGGCCTTGAGCAGGTTCTTCTGGCCTTCGAGGCAGGGTGCGCGCCCGCCGCTGATGGCGCGGGCCGGGTCGAAGGGCAGCGGCGCCAGGTCGGTGTAACCGGTGTTGGTCTTCCACTTCTCCAGGAAGGAGAAGAACTGGTTGATCTCGCTCTCCCACTCCGTCACGCTCCACTCCCCGCCGCCCTTGTCGCCGCAGAAGTGGCCGTTGAAGTGGGTGCCGATCTCGTTGCCCTGCTTCCACGCCTTGCCGAGCTCCTCCAGCGTGGCGCGCAGGTGCTCGTCGGTGGCGTAGCTGATGGCCGCCGAGCCCGGCGAGTGCATCGGCGGTTCGTAGAGCGTCTTCTTGTCCTTGGGCAGCAGGTAGATGCCGGTCAGGAAGAACGTCATGTGGGCGTTGTACTGCTGGGCCAGCTCCTGGTAGTGCGAGAAGAGCTGGTCGTCGCCCTGGAGGGCACCGTCCCAGGAGAAGACGACGAACTGGGGCGGCTTCTCACCGGGCTTGAGCGGTACAGCCTTCAACTCGCCCTTCTGCGGGCCGGTGTAGGACGTGGAGCCGTCGCCCAGCACATGGGTCTTCCCGTCCCACACCGGTTCCTTCTTCGCCTTGGCGGCGTCGGAACCGTGCGCGCGGGCGGACGCGGCCGGTGTGGTGTGGTCCGTGTTCAGGGCCAGGTAGGTGGCGGCCACGGACGTGACGACGAGGAAGGCCGTCATGGCCGCGAAGCTCTGGCGTGCGGAGGTGGCGGCAGAACCGGGATCGGGCTCACGGCGACGGCGCCGGCTGTGCTTCGAGTTCATACGGGGCACATTCTGCGAGGGGGGTGGAAGGAGCGTGGCGCGGCCACCGGGTGGCCGTCGGCGGGGGCCGGACCGGTCGGTCGGCCGACGGGGTCAGCGAAGCGGGCTCATGGCACCGGACCAGATGCCGTACGGCACGTCGGCGAGGGGTGCGCCGGCGATCCCCTTGAGCGGCAGGGGTTCGAGGCTCTTGGACAAATCGATGCGGTACAGGACCACCGCCGTCGACACGGAACGGTTCGAGCCCACGTACCAGGCGGCCTTGTCGTCCAGCGTGGCGCCCCGCTTTCCGGCCACCTGCGCCGAGAGGGGGGCCGCGCCGGGGTGACCGGTGCGGAAGGAGTCCGAGAGCGCCTCGGTGACCTGGCGGGCCACCTCCGCGCGCATCGCGCGATGGGGTGCGGGCATGTCCAGCCTGACGCTGGCGCCGTTGCGGGTGATGCGGTGCACGGAGTACGGCGCGATGTGCGTTCCACCGGCGGCGAAGGTGGCGTAGGCGCTGGCCATGCGGATCGCGCTGGGCGTGGAGGTGCCGAGGGACAGTCCGGGCACCTGCGGCCCGATGCTGGAGGACAGCAGACCCGACGCCTCGGCGGTCTCGCGCACCTTGTCCAGACCGGCGTCCATGCCGAGCTGCATGAACGGTGTGTTCACGTTCGCCGCGAGCGCCGAACGCAGCGTGATCCGGCCGTAGTTCTTGTTGCCCTCGTTGTGGGCGGCGACCTTCTTGCCGCCGCGGTCCCAGTAGGGGCCTTCGGGCGTGCTGACCGGGACGCCGTCGTCGCCGTTGTAGAGGGAGTCGGGGGTGACCGGTGTGACCGCGCCTTCGCGGGTCTTGCGGACGCCGTTCTCCAGGGCGGCGGCGTAGACGAACGGCAGGAAGGCCGAACCGGCCGGGACGGTGGTGGCGTTGGACTCGTTGTAGCCCTGTTCACGGTGGTCGGGACCGCCGTAGACGGCGAGGACCCGACCATCGGCGGCGATCGAGGCGGCACCGTAGTGGGCCGCCTTCGCGTCCCCCGGGTGCTCCTTCTTCGCCTGTTTGCGGGCCTTGGCCACGACGTCGGTGAGCGCGGTCTCCCGCTTGCGGTCGAAGGTCGTGTAGATCTGGTAGCCGCCGAGGTCGAAGTCCCGGTCCGAGATGTGCCCGGACTTCTTGGCGTACTGGGTCGCCAGCTCGACCAGGTAGTCGCTCTGCTTCCCGGTGTCGTAGGACCCGGTCTGCTTGATCGGCTCGGGGAACTTCTTGTACGTGTCCCGCTCGGCCTGCGACAGTTTGCCGTACTCGACCATGCGGTCGAGGATCCAGGACCAACGCTCCACGGCCCGCTGGTGGTTGGCCTTGCTCAGGGTGGGGTCGTAGAGGCCCGCGCCCTTGAGGAGCGCGGCGAGGAAGGCGCCCTCGCTGGCGTTGAGGCGGCTCACGTCCTTGCCGTAGTAGGCCTGCGAGGCCCGCTGGAGGCCGTAGGTGCCGCGCCCGAACCAGCTGGTGTTGAGATAGCCCTCGAGGATCTTGTCCTTGCTCATCTTGTTGTCGAGCTTGAGGGCGATCATGGCCTCGGTGAACTTGCGGGTCACCGAACGGTTCTGGGTCAGGTAGACGTTCTTGACGTACTGCTGGGTGATGGTGGAGCCGCCCTGGGTGTCTCCCTGGCCGACCGTGCGCACCAGGGCGCGGGCCAGGCCCTTGGCGGAGATGCCGGGGTCGGTGTAGAAGCTCTCGTTCTCCGCCGCGAGGACCGCCGAGCGCACGTCCTCGGGTATGTCCTTCAGCGGCATGGCCTGGCGCCGCACCCAGCCGGTACGGGCCATCGGCGTGCCGTCCGACCAGAAGTAGACGTTGTCCTGCTGGGTGGCATATGTGTTCAGGTTCTGGGGTATGTCCGTTGCGGCGTAAGCAATGACGAGCAGCGAGCCGCTCAGTCCGATGGAGAGCGCGACGGCGCCGAGCCACTGCCGCCAGGACGGCATCCAGCGTCGCCAACCGGCCCGACCGGGGCGCGGATAGGCGGGTCTGAGGCGACGGGCGAGCGGCACGAGGCGTGCGGCCAGTCCGGACAGCGGGGTGGGCTGCGAGGGCTTGCGGCGACTGCCGCGACCGCGCTGCGGTCCGGTTGGGCTAGCCACAGCGCACCCCTGCTCCCGGGCGGCCCAAAGACAGGGGATTCGGAGCATCGTTGCGATGCCATGTCCTGGTCACGACTGCGTCTCCCTCCGCACTTCGGAATTGCGCGCGCGGGTAGTTGCAGCGGCCGCTTTCGCGGCTGCGAGCCCCCCTCCCCGACCTTGCGGCTCGTCGCGGCCCTATTAAATTATCAGCGACCAATGCGATCCCTTCGATCGGCAACGAGACAAAAAAGCTCAAGGGGCAACGGAGTTCACCGGTTTCCCCCTTCGACCGGCCCTCACTCGCGCCCCGGGGACCTCGATCCGCCACGCCAGCCGAGGTCGCAGAGCCCTACGGACGACGGCTCGTTCCGGCTAACCTGTGCGCATGCCTCGCTACGAGTACCGCTGCCGGACCTGCGGCGACACCTTTGAACTGAGCCGCCCCATGGCCGAATCCGCCGCTCCTGCCGCCTGCCCGGCAGGGCACGACGACACCGTCAAACTACTGTCGACGGTCGCTGTCGCCAGGGGTGGTTCGGCGTCCGCGCCGGCGCCCGCACCGCGTTCGAACGGCGGAGGAGGCGGGTGCTGCGGCGGCGGCTGCTGCGGCTGATCCCGGGGGAATTTCTTACCAACTCTTCAGTCCCGCCCGAATCCGCTCCGGCGTGTCGCGGCGGAACGGCCCCGATCATCCCCAACAGGACGATACCGGGAGCAAGTTCGGCATATCCCTCAGTTCATGCCGATCCGGTCGCATCACGGGCGGAGCGGATCATGACCGCTGAATACGACGGGGCTGGGAGCGAGTTCGACACCCCGACTACCCCGCCCGCCCCGCCCGGAAGCTGACGTTTTGCGGACCGGCACCCGCACGCCCCATCGCGACAAGGCGAAGTCAGGTTCGGGCGCGCCAGGTTCGGGGCACGCCCGGTCCGGTCCCGCGCCGGGGGTTCCAGGGGCGGAACGCCCCCGGACGCACCCGCCACCACGGGACCGGAACCTGGTTCCGCGTGTCCCTCAGGCCGGTCCCGACCCGGCGCAGGCGCCCACGAACTCGCGCAGGATCCGCTCCCCCGCCGCGACACCCCGCTCCGGCAGCGCGGTGATCGCCGGTGCCGTCCAGTCGGCCTCGGCGAGTTCACCGTGGCCCGGACGCCAGCCGCGGTCGGCTGCGAGCAGCAGGTCGGCGTCGAGCAGCGAGTCCCCGGCGGCGAGGGTGAGGACGGCTCCGGTACGGCGGGCGACCTCGCGTACGGCCGCGCTCTTGGTGAGCGGCTTCGGCACGGCGTAGATCTTGCGGCCCTGCAGCGAGACCGTCCAGCCGCGGTTCTCCGCCCACACGGCCAGGTCCTTCACCCACTGCTCGGGGAGCAGTTCACGCTCCACCACGAGATAGGCGAACAGGTCCTCGGCGACCCGGTGCTTGCGCACCCAGACCGGGTCCGCGGTGGCCTCCAGGTGCTCGCGCACCTCGTCGAGCGGCGCGCACTCGGACGCGAGGCGCTCCTTCACGACCGTGTGCCAGTCGAGGTCGGAGACACCGTCGACGAGCAGATGTCCGCCGTTGGCGCAGATCGCGTACTCCGGCGCCGGACCGGGCAGGTTGATGCGCTGGTACTGCTTGCGGGTGCGGGTCGTGGTCGGCACGAAGTGCGCGAGGTCACCGAGTTCGGTGAGCAGTGCGGCGGCCGTCTCCGTCATGAAGGAGAGCGGTCTGCTCTCGTGCACCTCGACGCAGAGCAGCCGGGGCGCGCGGGCGTCCGGCATGGTGAGGGCGAGCGCGGCGGAGGAGTAGATGAGCGTGCGGTCGAGGTCGCTGGCGACGAGCACCTTGGGCGCGGACATCAGAGGGTCACCGCCTTGCCGTCGGCACCGGTCGCGCCGCGCGTGTACTTCGGGTGGATCAACCCCACGCAGGTGTACGGGAGTTCCTCGACCTCCTCGACGGGTACCCCGCGCTGCCCGGCGAGCAGCCGGACGTGGTCGAGGTCGGCGCCCGCACCGGCGCGCGCGAGGATCTTCCAGGGGACCCGGCGCAGCAGGACCCGGGTGGTCTCGCCGACGCCCGGCTTGACGAGGTTCACGTCGTGGATCCCGTACTCCTCGCTGATCCGCTCGACCGCCGCCCAGCCCTCCCAGGTGGGGGTGCGTTCGGCGGCGAGGAGTTCCTTCGCCCGGTCGCGGGCCGATTCGGCGACGTCGGGGAAGTGGGCCGCCACAGCGTCCAGGAACTCGACCGAGACGTCGGAGCCGGCGAGCTCGCGGTAGAACTTCGCGCCGTGGAAGTCGTGTTCGCCGACCAGGTCGGAGCGCAGTACCGTGCGCGAAATCAGCCCGGAGACGGTGGAGTTGAGACAGGCGGAAGGGATGAGGAAGTCCTCGCGGGTGCCGTACGTGCGCACGCAGGATCCCGGATCGGCGAGCACCGCTATCTCCGGGTCGAAGCCCGTGATGCCCTCGGCTTCCTCGAACTCCTCGATGGCGTCGGCGAGTTCACGGGTGATGGCACCCTTGCCGGTCCAGCCGTCGACGAAGACGACGTCCGCCGGGTCGTGGTGGGCGGCGAGCCAGCGCAGCGCGTTGGCATCGATGCCGCGACCGCGGACGATGGAGACGGCGTAGTGCGGCAGGTCGAGGCCGTGCTGGTGCTGGGCCCAGCGGCGCATCAGAACACCGACGGGGGTTCCGGCCCGGGCCAGGGACACCAGGACGGGGCGCGGCGACCGGTCGGCGAGCACCAGCTCGGTGACGGCGCCGACGGCCTCGGCGATCCGGGCGGCCGAGGTGGCGAGGGCCGCGCGGAAGAGCTCCTGGTACTCGGTGCTCGGCTGGTACTCGACGGGCAGCGACTCGGCGTAGTGGGCGCCGCCGCTCTGGATCGCCTCCTCGCGCTCCTCGGTCGGCGCCTCCAGCGTCACGTCCGACAGGTCCTGCAGCAGCCAGCCGACCTCGTCGGGGGCGTACGAGGAGAAGGCGGGGCCGCGGAGGGGCTCGGGCAGCATGGATGGCCTTTCGGTGGACGGCCGTGCGGGGACGTACGACGGGACGACGGCGAGCAGGACTCGCGGGGTGTGCGCCGCCAGCCGGTCCAACAGGCCGTCGGGCGCGTGCAGTTCAAAGGTATCGGCGGCGGAGTCCACGACCGCCACGACGGCGTCGAAGCCGGCGCCCGCGACGTTGTAGGCGTAGCGCTCGCCGGGACCGTCGTCCGGGTTGTCGTGGGCCGGGAAGGCGATGCGGCTGCGGATGGCGTAGCCGGGGTCGTCGAGGGCGAGCACCGGGGACCGGGTCGTGGTGGAGAAGCGCACCTCGGCGGGCAGCAGCTGTTCCAGCTCGTGGGCCAGTCGGAGCGGGGCGTACATCAGCTCCTCGAAGCCGAGCACCAGGACACGGCGGGCGCCGTCGGGCAGGGCGGCGGCGAGCCGTGCCGCCATGGCGGGCAGGGCACTGTCCAGGCGTATTCGGTGTCCGGGCGTGAACCCGTGCCGTCCGCCGTCGGGGAGGCCGTGGGGCCAGCCGAGCTCGACGCGGACGGCCCGGCCCGCGCCGTCGGGCGCCGGAGCGGGGGCGCCGGGCGCCGGGGCGGGGGCGCCGGACACCGGAGCGGGGGCGCCGGGCGCCGCCGCCTCGTGCCGGGCGACCAGGGCCGTCCCCTTCGCCAGGACGTCCTCGGGGAGGCGCACCGTGCCCGACGCGGCCGCGATCAGGTCCACGCGGGCGCCGATGTCCCCGGCGAACTTCTCGAAGCGCGCGTGGTCGGCCTGCGACCGCATGTCGACCAGCGCCACGACGACGTACCGCTCGCGCGGGTAGCGCTCGTGCAGGTCACGGATCGTGTTGAGGACGGTGTTGCCGGTGGAGAACTCGTCGTCGACGAGGACCAGCGGGCCCGAGCCCGCCAGCAGACCCGGGTCCTCGGGAAGCAGGAGATGCGAGGTGGCGTGCGAGTGGGACTCCTCGAAGCCGCCCGCCGCCCGGACCCCGCGGACCGGGCGGCGGGTGGAGTGGAGATAGGGCGCGACGCCCACCCCGTCCGCGACCGAGTGGCCGAGCCCGGTGGCGGTCTCGGCATACCCGAGGACCACGGCCGCGCGGGCCTCGTCGGCACCCAGCAGCTCGCGCACCCGCCGGCCGAGCTCGACGCCGTACCCGTGGACGACGGCCGGTGACTGCGGCACGTGCTTGCCCAGGACGTTCGAGACGAGCAGGTGGGCACGCTTGGGGTTGCGCCGCAGCGCGAGCCCCAGCAGGCCGCTCAGCCCTTCGTCGCCGACGAGCTCGACGCCGAGCCGCTCGGCGACCCAGGTCCCGGTCCACACCACTTCATCCACGCCATCGACGCCGTCCGGACCGTCCGGACCGTGGGGGCCGTGCGCGTCGTCGGGGTGGTTCGGGTCGTGCGCTGGGGTGTTCATCGGTTCCTTGCTGTCGGGGTTGCGCGCCGCTCGGCCGGACCGGCTCACGCCGGGAGTCCGGCGGTGAGCAGCTCGACGAAGCCGATGTCCTCGTGGGCGACCCCGAAGACCTCGGCGCGCAGCAGGGTGCGCTCGGCCCAGGCGCGATGCGGCTTCACCTCGTTCATTTTGTTCGTGTACGCCGATCTCAGTACACCCCCGCCGCCGCGCTCGGGCCTGAGGATGTCCTGGGCGTCACTGAATTCCTCGTGGCTGACCACGGACAGTGCGTGCACGGGCAGCACGTGCGAGGGGTGGATGCAGGTCTTGCCCATCAGGCCGTTGGCCTGGTCGAGGGTGATCTCGCGCAGCAGCCCGTCCATGGCGTGCTCGATCAGCGTCTCGCGCAGTTCCTCCGCCTGGCCCTCCAGGAAGGGGCTGCGCCGCAGCTGAGGCTTGAACATGCGTTCCTGTACGCGGAAGTACTCCCACACCGGTCCGGTGACGGTGAAGCCGGTGCCGTCGGCCCGCCCCAGCATGTTGACCACGTCGGCGATCACAGAGGCGACCACCTGGACGTCGTACGCCGTCATGTCGGGGGCCCGGCGCAGGGCGTACGAGGAGCAGAAGTCGGTCACGCCGAGGCGCAGTGCGAGCACCCGGTCGCGGTACTTGTCGACGGCGCGGGAGATGCCCTCCAGCGTCTCCATGCGCGATTCGCGGTAGAGCAGCTCGGGCGACTCCAGGACCGGCATCGCGAAGAGCCGCCGGCCGCTCGCCGCCTCGGCGACGGCGAGGGCCTCCAGGAACGGGGTACCGCGCTCCTCGGTGAATTTGGGCATCACGAATCCGGACAGCAGCCGGACGGCGGGGCCGAGGCGCCGCACGAGGTCGGGGATCTGCTCGGGGAAGCGCACCCGCACGAACAGCAGGGGCAGCTCACCGGCGTCCGGGCGGGCCGCGAGGTCGGTGAACTGGCGGACCAGGTTCTCCTCGGCGCCCACGACCTCGGAGTCGTCGATCGAATCCTCGAGACACAGCACCATGGAGACCACGCCGCGCGTAGTCTGCTTGACGATGTCGTCGGCCAGCGTCGGGCGGGTCGCCGGACTGTAGAGCGTCGCCCCGAGGGCCGCGGCGAGGATTCTGGCCGGGGACTCGGACGTGAAGACGCCGGGCTCCTGGTGGAAGAGGCGTTGCCGCTCTTCCGGGGTGACGTGACCGAAATGACGCATGGGACTCCCCCGCGGCGGCTAGATGGCCGAATGTGATGTGGCCGGTAATAGTACGTACGGATCCATGTCAGAGATTCCCACCGGGCGTGAAGTTCAGGTAACTCCACCATGTCCAACACCGACCGGTTCCGGAACGACCCCACATTGTCGTGACCAGGACCGACAGGGCAGGATGACCGCATGACGCACGCGATGCTGAAAGGGTCTAACGTCCCGCTGGACGCCACAGCGGTGCGCGCCGTCCTGCGCTGGACGCCCGGTCAGGGGGTCCCCGATGTCGATGCCTCGGCGCTGCTCCTCCGCCCCGACGGTCGTGTGCGATCCGACGAGGACTTCGTCTTCTACAACCAGCCCCGCCATCCGTCGGGCAAGGTGTGGCGGCTCGGCAAGAAGCGGGGCGCCGAGGGCCTCACCGACACCATCCAGACAGATCTGACGGGTGTCGAGTCCGGTGTCGGACGGATCCTCCTGGTCGCATCGGCGGATGACGTCACCTTCGATCGCGTACGTGATCTGCGCATTCTGCTGTACGACGCGGCCCTCGCGGACGGTGAACCGCTGGCGTACTTCGACATCAAGCCGGAGACCGGTGCGGAGACCGCGCTGATCTGCGGCGAGCTGTACCGGCGCGGCGAGGGATGGAAGTTCCGGGCGCTCGGCGAGGGCTACTCCAACGGTCTGGTGGGGCTCGCGACCGACTTCGGGATCTCGGTGGACGAGTCCGAGGCCGCCGTGATGCCCGCGGCCGGATCCGGGCCGGAACCGGCCGCCTGGGCCGCGCCCGCCACGGCTCCCGAGACCTCGCTGCCGCTGCCGCCGGAACACTCCGCCCCCGTTCAGCAGCGGCCGGCCCCGGTCCCGCAGCAGCCCGCGTACGGCTATCCGCAGCCCGCCGCGGCGGCATCGGCCGGGCCGGCGTACGGCTACCCCCAGCCGACCAGCCAGCAGGCGGACCCGTCCGCCTACGGCTATCCCCAGCCCCAGACCGCGCCGGCCACACAGCCCGCGTACGGCTTCCCGCAGGCCGTGGGCGCGGGGCCGGACCCGGACTTCAGGCTGCCGCCGCAGGGGCCGCAGTTCATCGGCCGCTGAGGCCACTGAGGCCACTGAGGCCACTGAGGCCACTGAGGCCACTGATCGTAAGCGCGGGCCGGCCGCCGGGACCGGCCGCCCGCTAACGGTCGACCTTCGACTTGTACCCGCGACCCCACTGGAGCCCCCAGCCGTAGAGACGGTCGAGTTCGGCCTGGAAGCCGTACACGAACCTCACCTCGCGGCGTACGGTCACCACGCCCTTGTTGAACTCGATCATGACGACGGCGCAGGAGCGGGCCTGCGGATGGCGTTCCTCGAGGCCGATCTCGATGCGCGGGCCGTTGCTCGGATACAGCGTGATGATGGCGTGCGTACGGTCGAAGGCCGGGGTCTGGTCGTAGATGTAGACGAAGACCAGCAGCCGTTTGATGTCGTCGCGGTGGTCGAGGTTGACGAAGGCCGTCTCGCCCGAGCCCGAACCGAAGCGGTCGTCGCCGCTGAGCTTGACGAACGGCGGGGCGTTGAGTTCGCCGAAGAAGCTGCCGAGCGGCTGGACGACACCCTTGGTGCCGTCCGTCAGCTCGTACATGACACCGAGGTCGAGGTCGACGTTGACCATGCTCTGGGTGTGCGCCTGGACCATTTCCGGCTTGAAGGTGCGGAAGGGGTGGCGCAGCAGGCTGCCGCGCTGCGGCCCGCCGATGTCGGAGGTACGCATCCGCCAGGACAGGTTGATGCGGAGGTTGCCGGTGGCCGCACCCTGTTTGGTGAGCGAGACCGTGTGGTTGCGCTTGGTCATTTCGATGGAGTTGGACGCCGCGCTGCCGGAGTCGAAGTCCGCCGAGCGCCCGCGCCACAGGTCCTGCCAGATGCCCATTCCGCCCCCCACGTTTCTCGGTATGCGGCGGGGCGGCCGCGGAGGACTCGTCCTCCACGACCGCCCCGCTCAGAGCGTTCCTCAGCCGGAGGGGTGTCACACCCCGGACGAGACCTCAGCCTTCTCGTCCGAGGTCGGGCCTTTTCCCTCGGCCTCGGCGAGCGCCTTGTTGCGGCGCACGGAGGACCAGAAGGACCAGGCGATCAGGACGACGCCGACGAGGCCGGTGATGACCTCGTTGATCTCGTACTGGATGGTCACGAGGAGGATCATGGCGAGGGCGCCGATCGCGTAGTGCGCGCCGTGCTCCAGGTAGACGTAGTCGTCGAGGGTGCCCTGGCGGACCAGGTAGACCGTGAGCGACCGGACGTACATGGCGCCGATGCCGAGGCCGAGCGCCATCAGGACGATGTCGTTGGTGATGGCGAAGGCGCCGATGACTCCGTCGAAGGAGAAGGAGGCGTCCAGCACTTCCAGGTAGAGGAACATGAAGAACGCGGCCTGGCCGGCGAGGACGACGGCGGGCTTCTTCTTGCCGCTCCGCTCGGCCTCCTCCTCCGCCTCGTGTTCGCGCTCCTCGTCCTCTTCGAGTCTGTCCTCGAAGTAGCCGGAGAGTCCGCCGACGATCATGTACGTGATCAGGCCCGCGACGCCGGAGACCAGCACCGTCTGCGCCTTGTCGACGTGTCCGCCGCCGTGCTGGTGGGCGTGGACCGCGAAGGTCATGGAGCTGATCAGCAGGACGATCAGGGCGATGCAGACCGACAGCATGTCGACCTTGCCGAGCTTGGCCAGCGGCCGCTCGATCCAGCGCAGCCACTGGATGTCCCGGTCCTCGAAGATGAAGTCGAGGAAGATCATCAGCAGGAACATGCCGCCGAAGGCCGCGATCGACGGGTGGGCGTCGGTCACCAGCTGCTGGTACTTGTCCTTGTCGTTCAGCGCGAGATCGACCGCGTCGATCGGGCCGATCTTGGCACTGATGGCGACGATCACGACGGGGAAGACCAGGCGCATGCCGAAGACGGCGATCAGCACACCGACCGTGAG
This sequence comes from Streptomyces rhizosphaerihabitans, assembly GCF_025399795.1. GTDB lineage: Bacteria > Actinomycetota > Actinomycetes > Streptomycetales > Streptomycetaceae > Streptomyces > Streptomyces rhizosphaerihabitans. Next base: position 60,515 of record NZ_JAODTZ010000003.1, read on the forward strand.
GAAGATCTTCTGCCAGAAGGCATTCATCTTCTTCAGGATTCCGGCGTTGACCACCGCGTTGTCGAAGGACAACGAGATCTCCAGGACGGCCAGGATCGCCACGATGCCGAAGGCGGTCCACCCGTCGTAGGCGGCCGCCGCCGCCAGCCCTAGCACGGTGATCGCGAACGACCAGCCGAAGGTTTTCAGAAGCACTGGCTACCCAATCATCGTGTGGTGGGGGCACCCCCAAGCGGTGGCTCGAGGTGCGCAACCCTCGTGCCGCACTCGGCTTTACCTACTGTTGACCACGAAGTCTAAGGGGCCGCCTTCGGCTGACGCAGGTGGGCCTAGGAAACGTTGACGCCGAAGTCGAGCGCGATGCCCCGCAGTCCCGACGCGTACCCCTGACCGACCGCGCGGAACTTCCACTCGCTGTTGTAGCGGTAGACCTCGCCGAAGATCATCGCCGTTTCGGTGGAGGCGTCCTCGGAGAGGTCGTAGCGCGCGAGCTCCTGGCCGTCGGCCTGGTTGACGACACGGATGAAGGCGTTGCTGACCTGGCCGAAGGTCTGGCCACGGTTGTCCGCGTCGTGGATGGAGACCGGGAAGACGATCTTGTCGACGTTGGCCGGGACCTTGGCGAGGTCGATCAGGATCGACTCGTCGTCGCCCTCGCCCTCACCCGTGAGGTTGTCGCCGGTGTGCTCCACCGAGCCGTCCGGGCTCTTGAGCTGGTTGTAGAAGATGAACCACTCGTCCCCGAGCACCCGGCCGCCGCTGCACAGCAGGGCGCTGGCGTCGAGGTCGAAGTCGGCTCCGGTGGTGGAGCGCGCGTCCCAGCCGAGCCCGATCATCACGTGTGTGAGGTTCGGTGCGGCCTTCGAGAGGGAGACATTGCCCCCCTTGGCGAGCGTGACGCCCATGATGCTGGTCCTCCCCGAGGTTCGATCTTCACTTGGTACGGCAGGTCCGGTGCCGCACCGAAAGGGTGCGGCACCGGACCGAGATGCCCGAGGCCCTGCGGCTCAGACGTTGACGCCGAAGTCCTGCGCGATGCCGCGCAGGCCCGAGGCGTAGCCCTGGCCGATGGCACGGAACTTCCACTCGGCGCCGTTGCGGTAGAGCTCGCCGAAGACCATCGCGGTCTCCGTCGAGGCGTCCTCGGAGAGGTCGTAGCGCGCGATCTCCGCCTCGCCGGCCTGGTTCACCACGCGGATGTACGCGTTGCGGACCTGCCCGAAGGACTGCTGGCGGTTCTCGGCCTCGTAGATGGAGACCGGGAACACGATCTTCGTGATGTCGGCGGGAACGGTGGCGAGATTGACCTTGATCTGCTCGTCGTCTCCCTCGCCCTCACCGGTGATGTTGTCGCCGGTGTGCTCCACCGAGCCGTCCGGGCTCTTCAGGTTGTTGAAGAACACGAAGTTCTGGTCGGAGCTGACCTTGCCGTCCGCGTTCGTGAGGATGGCGCTGGCGTCGAGGTCGAAGTCCACGCCGGTGGTGGTTCGGGCGTCCCATCCCAGACCGACGATGACCGCGGTCAGTCCCGGGGCCTCCTTCGACAGCGATACGTTGCCGCCCTTGCTGAGGCTGACTCCCACGAGTCCTCCCAATGGTGTTCAGGGGCGGGGAGCCCCGTAGGTGCGTTGGTATCGGATCAACGGTTCGATCCTAGTGACGGGTTCCCGTGCCTCGCAGGGCTTGGAACCGAAGAATCACAGGGTGTCGAGCGCCTTGACGTACTCGTTCAGGTCACGCGCGTCCGGCAGCGCGTTGACGACCGTCCAGCGGACGACGCCCTCCTTGTCGATGATGAACGTGCCGCGCACGGCGCAGCCCTTGTCCTCGTCGAAGACGCCGTACGCGCGCGAAATGTTGCCGTGCGGCCAGAAGTCGGAGAGCAACGGGTACTCCAGGCCCTCCTGCTCGGCGAAGACGCGCAGGGTGTGGATGGAGTCGTTGGAGACCGCGAGGAGCTGGGTGTCGCGGTCCGTGAACTGCGGCAGGTTGTCGCGCAGGGAGCACAGCTCGCCGGTGCACACGCCGGTGAAAGCGAAGGGGTAGAAGAGCAGCACGACGTTCTTCTCGCCACGGAAGTCGGACAGTTTCACGGTGGCGCCGTGGTTGTCCTTCAGCTCGAAGTCCGGGGCCTTGGTGCCGACCTCGATGGCCATAGTCACTCGCTTCCCTTCCAAGGGTCTGTTCGGGTGACGACCAGCGTACGCAGTGATCGACTCCCGGCCGCGGCGCGACCCCCGCAGGGTCGGCCGGGCGCGTGCGTGAGGCCCCCGCCGGGCTGGTTCACGGGTGCGCGAAGGCCCCCGCCGGGGTGGTTCGGGGCATGCGTGAGGCCCCCGCCGAGGTGGCTCGGCGGGGGCCTCACGGATGCTCTGCTTGCAGACGGGGCTGCAGCTCAGCGCTTCGACTTGGGGGTGGCCAGGCGGGTACCCGACCATTCCTTGCCGACGGAGATGCTCTTCGTCTGGGAGAGGCCGGCTGTCTGTGCGGCATCGCTGATGTCGCTGGGCTCGACGTAACCGTCCCTGCCGGTCTTCGGGGTCAGCAGCCAGATCATGCCGCCGTCCTCAAGGAGACCGATGACGTCCACCAGTGCGTCCGTGAGATCGCCGTCCTCGTCCCGGAACCACAACAACACCACGTCAGCGACGTCGTCGTAGTCCTCGTCGACCAGATCCTGGCCGATCAGCGATTCGATGCCTTCACGGAGCTCGTGGTCAACGTCGTCGTCGAAGCCGATCTCCTGGACCACCTGTCCGGGCTCGAACCCCAGCCTGGCGGCCGGGTTGGTCCGCTCCTCCGCGTGGTCCGCGGTCGCGCTCACGGCTTGCCTCCTGATCATGTTTCGGGATTGGGGTCTCCCTCTGCTCGTCCAGAGTCAGGGGGAGTCTCAGCCACGCGCGTGCGCGAAGCGTTGGCCGTAGTCCACACGGGCGGAGCGGATCGCGCAAGTACCCGGCCGTCGAGACCGCCGAAACGGTGACGATCCTGGCAGTGCCGACGCAACTCCCGGCGGGCCATCATGACGCCGCGTGACGGGCACCACACTCTTCTGCCCCATTTATTCCATTCGGAACCCTTGGAGCGCACGAGAGCCGAACGGCTTTGCGGAACGCGTCACGCCCTGAGCGTATCGTTACGTTTTGGTCGGGGCCGTCCCAACGGTCTGCACGAACGTCTCGGTTACCCCTTAGTAGAGATGACGTACGCGTTCCCGAGGTACACGATGGGGAACGGTGCAGATGCAGGGAAAACCCACCGTAGACAGCCCTCTGACAGCGAAGGAACAGCGTGGCTTCCGGATCCGATCGCAACCCGATCATCATTGGCGGCCTTCCCAGCCAGGTCCCGGACTTCGACCCTGAGGAGACTCAGGAGTGGCTCGACTCCCTCGACGCCGCCGTCGACCAGCGCGGCCGCGAGCGGGCCCGCTATCTGATGCTGCGGCTGATCGAGCGGGCCCGTGAGAAGCGCGTGGCCGTCCCCGAGATGCGCAGCACGGACTACGTCAACACCATCGCGACCAAGGACGAGCCGTTCTTCCCGGGCAACGAGGAGATCGAGCGCAAGGTCCTCAACGCGACCCGCTGGAACGCCGCCGTGATGGTCTCCAGGGCGCAGCGTCCCGGCATCGGCGTGGGCGGCCACATCGCGACGTTCGCCTCCTCCGCCTCGCTCTACGACGTCGGCTTCAACCACTTCTTCCGCGGCAAGGACGAGGGCGACGGCGGCGACCAGATCTTCTTCCAGGGCCACGCCTCGCCGGGCATCTACGCCCGCGCGTTCCTCCTCGACCGGCTCTCCGAGCAGCAGCTCGACGCGTTCCGCCAGGAGAAGTCGAAGGCGCCCTACGGGCTGTCCTCGTACCCGCACCCGCGGCTGATGCCGGGCTTCTGGGAGTTCCCGACCGTGTCGATGGGCCTCGGCCCGCTCGGCGCGATCTTCCAGGCGCGGATGAACCGCTACATGGAGGCGCGCGACATCGCGGACACCTCCAAGTCACACGTCTGGGCGTTCCTCGGCGACGGCGAGATGGACGAGCCGGAGTCGCTCGGCCAGCTGTCGATCGCCGCGCGCGAGGGCCTGGACAACCTGACCTTCGTCGTGAACTGCAACCTCCAGCGCCTCGACGGCCCGGTTCGGGGCAACGGCAAGATCATCCAGGAGCTGGAGTCGCAGTTCCGGGGCGCCGGCTGGAACGTCATCAAGCTGGTCTGGGACCGCACCTGGGACCCGCTGCTCGCGCAGGACCGCGACGGCGTGCTGGTCAACCGGCTGAACACCACGCCGGACGGTCAGTTCCAGACGTACGCCACGGAGACGGGCGCGTACATCCGCCAGCACTTCTTCGGCGACGACCACCGGCTGCGCGCGATGGTCGAGGGCATGAGCGACGACCAGATCCTGCACCTCGGGCGCGGCGGTCACGACCACAAGAAGATCTTCGCGGCGTTCTCGGCGGCCAAGGAGCACAAGGGCCAGCCGACGGTGATCCTGGCGCAGACGGTCAAGGGCTGGACGCTCGGCCCCAACTTCGAGGGCCGCAACGCCACGCACCAGATGAAGAAGCTGACGGTCGCCGACCTCAAGGGCTTCCGCGACCGGCTGCACCTGCCGATCTCCGACAGGGAGCTGGAGGACGGCGCGCCGCCGTACTACCACCCGGGCCGCAACTCGGAGGAGATCCAGTACATGCACGACCGCCGCAAGGGGCTCGGCGGGTACGTCCCGACGCGCGTCGTGCGGTCGAAGCCGCTGGTCCTGCCCGAGGACAAGACGTACGCGAGTGTGAAGAAGGGCTCGGGTCAGCAGTCCATCGCCACGACCATGGCCTTTGTGCGGCTGCTCAAGGACCTCATGCGGGACAAGGAGATCGGCAAGCGGTTCGTGCTGATCGCGCCCGACGAGTACCGCACCTTCGGCATGGACTCGTTCTTCCCGAGCGCGAAGATCTACAACCCGCTCGGCCAGCAGTACGAGTCGGTGGACCGCGAACTGCTGCTCGCCTACAAGGAGTCGCCGACCGGCCAGATGCTGCACGACGGCATCTCCGAGGCGGGCTGCACGGCCTCGCTGATCGCGGCGGGCTCCGCGTACGCCACCCACGGCGAGCCGCTCATCCCGGTCTACGTCTTCTACTCGATGTTCGGTTTCCAGCGAACGGGTGACCAGTTCTGGCAGATGGCCGACCAGCTGGCGCGCGGTTTCGTCCTGGGCGCGACCGCCGGGCGTACGACGCTGACCGGTGAGGGCCTGCAGCACGCGGACGGCCATTCGCAGCTGCTCGCCTCGACGAACCCGGGCTGTGTCGCCTACGACCCGGCGTTCGGCTTCGAGATCGCGCACATCGTCCAGGACGGTCTGCGCCGCATGTACGGCTCGTCCGAGGAGCACCCGCACGGCGAGGACGTCTTCTACTACCTCACCGTCTACAACGAGCCGCTCCAGCACCCGGCCGAGCCGGAGAACGTGGACGCCGAGGGCATCCTGAAGGGCCTCTACCGCTTCAGCGAGGGCACCTCGGGCACCATCCCCGCACAGATCATGGCCTCGGGTGTCGCCGTTCCGTGGGCCCTGGAGGCGCAGCGGATCCTGGCCGAGGAGTGGAACGTCAGGGCCGACGTCTGGTCGGCGACGTCCTGGAACGAGCTGCGGCGCGAGGCCGTCGACGTGGAGCGGCACAATCTGCTGCACCCCGAGGAGGAGCAGCGCGTCCCGTATGTGACCCGGAAGCTGTCCGCCGCCCAGGGGCCGTTCGTGGCCGTCTCCGACTGGATGCGATCGGTTCCCGACCAGATCGCCCGATGGGTGCCCGGCACCTATCAGTCCCTCGGCGCGGACGGCTTCGGCTTCGCGGACACACGCGGCGCGGCCCGGCGCTTCTTCCACATCGACGCGCAGTCGATCGTGGTCGCCGTGCTGACCGAGCTGGCCCGTGAGGGCAAGGTGGACCGTTCGGTACTGAAGCAGGCGGTCGACCGCTATCAGCTGCTCGACGTGACGGCGGCCGATCCCGGTGCGGCGGGCGGCGACGCGTAGCCGTTCGTACGGCGGAGGGAGGGGCGGCGGGCCGTGGGCCCGCCGCCCCTCCCTCTTTTTCTTCCTACGATGCGGGGCATGAAGGAAGAATCGGCACAGGCCCGTTGGGAGCTGCACACCCAGCGGCCCCTGCTCGTCCTCGCGGTGGCGTTCGCCCTCGGGTACGCCGTGCCGATCGTGGACAGCGACGCCAGCCGTTCGGTGACGTTCACCTGCACGGTGGTGGAGTGGGTGGTCTGGGGGGCCTTCGCCACCGACTACCTCGTCCGGCTCGCCCTCGCCCGGCAGCGGCGGGTCTTCGTGCGCGACCACTGGCTGGATCTGTGCGCCGTGATCCTGCCGATCCTCCAGCCGCTGCGCCTGCTGCGGCTCGTCGCCACGCTGACGCTGGTGGGGCGGCGCGCACGGATGGCCTCGCAGATCCGGCTGACGACGTACGTCGGGGGCGCGGTCATCGGCCTGCTGATGTTCGGCTCGCTCGCGGTGCTGTCGGTGGAGCGGGACTCACCGAACGGGAACATCAAGACGCTGGGTGACGCGGTGTGGTGGTCGTTCACGACCATGACGACCGTGGGGTACGGCGATCACGCCCCGACCACGGGGATGGGCCGCGTCCTCGCGGTCGGCCTGATGCTCTCCGGGATCGCGCTCCTCGGTGTGGTCACCGCGAACATCGCCGCCTGGTTCATCTCCCGGTTCGAGAAGGACGACGTGGAGGAGCGACGGCAGACCGCGGCGATCGAGGCGCTCACGGCGGAGGTACGGGCGCTGCGGGCAGAGGTCGCCGCCCTGACCGGCGGTCCGGGAATGCTGCCGCATCCCCTGGCTGCCGGGTCGGAGGAACACTCCCCCACCTGAAGCTGTGGGCATGCGGGCCGCCCGGGGCGGCACGGGTGGGCACAGCGGCACCTCGTAGGCGCCGACCCCGCGCTGTTCCGGCCCGAGGCGGACCCGAGTGCCGGGAACCCCTTGTCGTGTGGGCTCCCGGCACGGGTTCCCGTGGCGGCCGGCGTCAGAGCAGGCCGTTGCCCGCTCCGCCGGCCAGCCAGATGACCGCCAGGAGTGTGTCGATCGCTCCCAGCACCAGGGCTATCAGCGCCGGCACCGGCCCCGAGCCGGTCCAGCGGCGGCCCATCGCGAGCCAGCCGCAGACCATCGCGGCCGGCCCGAGGACGATCCCCAGCGTGAAGAAGCCGGCCACCGCGCACACGGTGCCGACGATCCCCAGGGTCGCGCTGTCCGGCCCGGTCCGTGATCCTGTACGGCCACGTGAACGGGGGTGCCTGCGCGTGCCGTTTCCGAAGCCCGCCATCATCAACTCCTGAACTCCCGTGACCTGTCGGTCGGTTCGGGTCGATGAGTCGGGTACCCCGCAACGTCCGGACAAGACCTGTCGGCGCGCCGTTCCGTCCGGCGGCGCACAGGAGTGCGCCGCCGGACGGGGAATCGACGAGCGGTCAGATGTGGCCGACGCCCGCGCCGGCCTCCGCGTTCTCGCCCCGCTTGGTGAGCAGCGCGACGAAGACGGCCACGACGGCGACACCCGCGGCGACGAGGCAGGCGAGGCTCATGCCGGAGATGAAGGTCTCGTGGGCGACGTCGGTGATCTGCGCGGCGATCGCGGCCGGGGTCTCCTTGGTGACCGGCGCGACGCCGACCCGGACCGCCTCGGAGGCCTGGTCGAGCTGGGCCGGGGTGAGCGGCGGCAGCTTGGCGTCGGTCCAGTTGCCCGGGAGGTCGCTGTCGACCTTGGAGGCCATCACGGCGCCCAGGACGGCCGTACCGAGGCTTCCGCCGACCTGCATGGCGGCCTGCTGGAGACCGCCGGCGACGCCGGAGAGCTCCATCGGCGCGTTGCCGACGATGACCTCGGTCGCGCCGACCATGACCGGCGCGAGGCCGAAGCCGAGCAGGGCGAACCAGACGGACATCACACCGCTGGAGGTGTCGGCCTCCAGCGTCGACATGCCGTACATGGCGATCGCGGTGGCCGCCATGCCGCTCGCGAGCGGGATGCGCGGGCCGAGCTTGGTGATGGCCAGACCCGCGAGCGGGGAGCCGACGATCATCATGCCGGTGAGCGGGAGCAGGTGCAGGCCCGCGTCGACCGGGCTCATGCCGTGCACGCTCTGGAGGTAGAACGTCACGAAGAACAGGCCGCCCATGAAGGCGATGGCCATGAGCACCATCAGCACCACACCCGCCGAGAGCGGGACGGAGCGGAACAGGCCGAGCGGGATCAGCGGTTCCTTGACCCGTGTCTCCCAGAAGGAGAACGCCGCGAAGCCCAGGACCGACAGACCCATGAAGAGCCAGGTCCTGCCGTCGCCCCAGCCCCAGGCCGGGGCCTTGATCAGGGCCCACACCAGGCAGAACATCGCGCCGGACAGCAGCACGATGCCGAGGATGTCGAAGGAGCGCGGGGCGTTCTCGGCGCGGTGGTCGAGCAGGATCAGCAGGCCCAGCACGAGGGCGATCAGGCCGACCGGCACGTTGATGAAGAACACCGACTGCCAGCTGACGTGCTGGACGAGCAGACCGCCGAGGATCGGGCCGCCCGCGGTGGAGGCTCCGATGACCATGCCCCAGATGCCGATCGCCATGTTCAGTTTCTCGGCCGGGAAGGTCGCGCGGAGCAGGCCGAGCGCGGCCGGCATGAGCAGCGCGCCGAACAGGCCCTGGAAGACGCGGAAGGTGACCACGAAGGCGATGCTGTGCGACAGGCCGATCGCTCCGGACGCGGCGGCGAAGCCGGTCACGCCGATCAGGAAGGTCTGCCGGTGGCCGAAGCGGTCGCCGAGCTTGCCCGCGGTGATGAGGGAGACCGCGAGGGCGAGGAAGTAGGCATTGGTGATCCACTGGACGTCGGCGAAGGTGGCGCCGAGGTCCTTGGCGATGGCCGGGTTGGCGATGGCCACGATGGTGCCGTCCAGGGCCACCATCATGACCCCGACGGCCACGGTGATGAGGGTGAACCACGGATGGCCGCGCAGGCCCGTGGACGGGGCCTGGTCCAACGGGGAGACCGGAGTCTTGTCCCCCGGGCCCGTCTTGTCGATGGTGGTCTGACTAGTCATGTTTTCGAGGCTAGTGACAGCCACTGACAATTGACAAACCGATCCACAAGTCGGTAACTGTCATGTCACTCACAGATAGGCTGAACAGGGCGAACAGTTCGGACAGGAGAGAACGCGACACCATGACGGACACGGTCGGCACAGCGGAGACGGTCGGCGCGGCACAGCCGGCGGCGTCACGCCCCGGACTGCGGGAGCGCAAGAAGCAGCGCACCCGGGACGCACTGCTGCGGGCCGCCCTCGAACTGTTCACCACCCAGGGGTACGAGCGGACCACCGTCGACGAGATCGCCGAGGCCGTCGACGTGTCCCAGCGCACCTTCTTCCGCTACTTCGCCGGCAAGGAGGACGCCGCTCTCTTCCTGCAGCGGCTCGCCGAGTCGCATTTCATCGCCGCTGTGCGTGAACGGCCGTCCCACGAAGCCCCGTTGGAGGCGCTGCGCCGGGCGGTCCTGGAGAGCTGGGACACCATCGGCGAGGCGATCGAGGCCGTCGTGCCGATCGAACTGCACATGCGCACCTACCAGTTGATCGAGTCGACACCCGCACTGCTCGCCGTCCATCTGCGCCGCTCGGAGGAGATCGAGGAGGAGATCGCGCGGCTGATCGCCGAGCGCGAGGGCCTCGACGTGGACACGGACCCGCGCCCACGCATCGCGGTCGCCGTGTTCGGCGGGGTGATGCGGGTGACGGGCCGGCTGTGGGGCGCGGGCGAGGACACCAGCGTCGAGGCGATCCGCGAGCTGACCGCGACCTATCTCGACCATGTGGGGCCCGCGTTGGCGGAGAAGTGGGGCACCGCGCCGCGGTGAGCCTCCGGTGACGCTGCGCAACGTCACCCCGGGGCACCGGCGCGTGACACCCTGTGATGTCCGGACGCCCACGCGCGTCGGCGGTCGACGGCCGGCGAGGTCCTTGCACGGAACCGCCGTGTGCACGCGCACCGAACCCGGCACATGTCCGCACCCGGAACCCGGTACGCGTCGCGCATCGAACCCGGCACGTGCCCGCACGCGCAACCCCGCGCATGCCCGCGTACGAAATCCGGCACATGCCCGCGTACAGAACCCGGCGGATGTCCGTATACGGAACCCCGTGCATGCCCGCGCTCGTTGTACGGATGACGTCCGCGCGAGATCCACCGCGGCGGACCCGCGGAATCACAACACCCCCACGCGGAGCGTCACATATCGCACACGCGTCGCAGAGATGCACGTACAGAGTGTCACTATTTAACTCAAACTGAACCCGGTTTGCCCCAATCACCCCATCAGAAACGTGATACCAGTCACTCGTTTAACGGGAGGCTGCTCACTTCTCCTAGGGTGTCCTCTCAGTGACTTCCTTCGACACACCCCCCCAACTCAACGCCTGGCGCGCACTGCTCGCGCTGGCCGTGGTGTTCGTGATGCTGGCCACCAGTGGCTGGACCGCGCTCCACAGCCACCGCGCAGCCTCTCCGCTCCAGGCGTCCCGCTCCGCGTGGGAGCACGGCAGCATCGCCGGGCACAAGCTGCCCGACCCGGACTCCGCTCCGGACCGGCTGGCGCACTTCTTCACCACGCTCGACGCGCAGCAGCGTTCCCGGCTCGCCCACCGCTATCCGCTCGCGGTCGGCAACATGAACGGCGCGCCGGTGACCCTGCGCTACGCGGCGAACCGTCTCGCGCTGAAGCACGAGCGCACGGTCGAGCAGGGGCGCATGCACGACAACCGGCTGTCCTCGCTCGGCCAGCACGACGCGGGCCGCCGGATGCACCGCTACGAAGCACTGCTGCACAACGACCGCAAGATCCTCGCCTTCGACCCCAACGGCTCGGGGCGCGTCGCCGAGGTCTTCGGCGACCTCGACACGGCCCGCCGTGTCTCGGTCGTGGTGCCCGGTGTCGACACCGACCTGCTGACCTTCCAGCGCACGTACAAGCAGTACTCGGCGCCCGTCGGCATGGCGGGTTCCCTGTACCGGGCGGAGCGCTCGGCGGACCCGGGCACGCGTACGGCCGTGATCGCGTGGGCCGACTACACGGCGCCCAACGGGCTCGGTATGGACGCGGCCACCGCCATGCGTGCCGAGGAAGGCGCGGTACGGCTGAACGCGCTGGTGCGGGCGCTGCCGGGAAGCACGGAGGTGGCGCTGTACTGCCACAGCTACGGCTCGGTCCTGTGCGGGGTGGCCGCCTCCTCGCTGCCCTCGCGCGTCTCCGACATAGCGGTGGCGGGCAGCCCCGGCATGCGGGCCGCGAAGGCGGCGAACCTGCACACCACCGCCCGGGTCTGGGCGATGCGCGACGCGGACGACTGGATCCAGGACGTGCCGCACATGGAGATCGGCGGCCTCGGACACGGCGCGGACCCGATGTCGAAGGGGTTCGGGGCGCGCATCCTGTCCGCCGACGGGGCGAAGGGACACGCCGGCTACTTCGAGCCGGGTACGGAGAGTCTCCGCAACTTCGCGGAGATCGGGATCGGCGCGTACCGCGCTGTCCGCTGCGCGCACGATGATGACGTATGCCGGACGGGTTTGTCCGTCGGCGCGTCGGCCTGACGCGCGTAGAGGACGAAAAACTGCGGTCCGCCCAGAGAGGCGACGGAGGCTTGCGTGCCGCATACGATGGCCCGCATGGGTGACGTACTGGCCGGATTTCATGCCGCCTGGGAGTTCGAGTCCGACTCCGTGCTCATCCGCTTCGAACGGGGGATCCGTACGCCGAAGCTGTTCCAGGCGCTGGGCGAACGCCGTATCCCCCTGGAGGCGATCGCGGCGGTGACGCTGACGCCCGGGAAGCGAGGCACGGTCGTTCTGCGTGCGGTGCCGAGGCCCGGCGCCGATCCGCTGATGGAGGCGGCCGCGGGACAGCTCAAGGAGGGGTGCGACCCCTATCGCCTGGTGCTGCCGGCCGATCGCGAGACGCTCGCCGAGTACTACGCGGACGAGCTGCGCGGACAGCTCACCGCGGACGACGAGCCCGCCGAGCGCTATCTCGTGAAGCCGCCCGAGGGACCGCTGCACTTCAAGGCCTACGACGGGAAGGCCTCCTTCGACGGCAAGGCGGTGTCCTTCCGGTGGTTCTGGACGGGCGCGTCCTCGGCGAAGTGGAAGGCCGGCGACCAGACCTTTCCGGTCTCGGGACTGTGCGGGGTCGAGTGGCGCTCCCCGGAGGTGTTCGAGGGCCATCTGCGCCTGCTGCGGCGGGAGCCCTCGCCGGCACAGCCCGCCCAGGCGGACCAGGACCCGGCGGCGGTCGTCTTCGGACTCGGGTACGGGCCCGTCCACGAGTCGCTGCCGTTCGCGGCGGCCGTGCTCGCCGCCGCGCGCTCCGCGAGTCCCGCGCCGGTGGCCGCGTCCTCGGTGCCGCGCCGGGATCCGGCCGACATCGCCGACCGGATCCGGCACCTCGGGGAACTGCACGAGGCGGGGCTCCTCACGGACGAGGAGTTCTCCGCCAAGAAGGCGGAACTGCTCGCACAGCTGTGACCGCGGGCGCCGGTCCCGGCGGCACCGGTCCCGGCTCTAGGCTGCGCTCACTCCCGGCCCGCCGACGAGAACGACATGTCCGGGTAGCGGTCGCCCGCCACCTTGGCCGCGACCGGCTCCAGGAGGGCCAGCTCGTCCTCGGTCAGGACGATGCCGGTGGCCGCCGTGTTCTCCTCCACCCGCTCGCGCCGGGTGGTGCCCGGGATCGGTACGACGGTCAGGCCGTGGACACGCGCCCGCTGCTGGACCCAGGCCAGCGCGATCTGGCCGAGCGAGGCACCACGGGCGTCCCCGACGGTACGGATCGGCTCCAGGAGCGCCACGTTCGCCGCCGCGTTCTCGCCGGTGAAGCGGGGCTGGGTACGGCGGACGTCGTCCTGCGCGAGGTCCTGGTCGGCGTTGCCGAAGGAGCCGGTGAGGAAGCCGCGGCCCAGCGGTGAGTACGGGACCAGCGCCACGCCCAGCTCGCGGGCGGCGGGCACCACGTTCGCCTCGATGTCGCGGCTGAACAGCGACCACTCCGACTGGACGGCCGCGATGGGATGCACGGCCTGGGCGGCGCGCAGTTCCCCCGCGGTGACCTCGCTCAGGCCCAGATGCTTGACCTTGCCCTCGCGGACCAGGTCGGCCATGGCGCCGACGCTCTCCTCGATCGGGACGTTCACATCGCGTCGGTGCATGTAATAGAGGTCGATCACATCGACGCCGAGGCGCTGGAGGCTGCCCTCGACGGCCTGGCGGATGTACGGCGGGTCGTTGCGGATGATCCGCTTGCGCGGATTGTCCGGCGGGACCGTGACGCCGTACTTGGTCGCGATGACGATCTCGTCCCGGTGCGCCTTGAGGAACGGCGCCAGGAACCTCTCGTTCTCGCCGCCGCCGTAGCCCTCGGCGGTGTCGTAGAGCGTGACGCCGAGTTCCAGCGCCCGGTGCAGGGCGGCCAGGGAGTTGTCGGCGTCCGGCGGTCCGTACGCCCAGCTCATGCCCATGCAGCCGAGGCCCTGCACACCGACCTCGGGCCCCTCGTCGCCGAGCCGTACCGTCGCGATCCTGCTGTCGGTCATCGAGACCTCTCCGACGCGAGGGCGCGCCCCGCGTCACCGTAGAAACTGATCTTCCGGTCGAGCACGGCGAGGGTGTCCTGGAGCTCCGCGATCCGGGCCCGGACGTCCCGGCGGGTCGCCTCCAGGAGTTCGTAGCGCTCCATGTAGGTGTGGTCGCCCGCGCGCACCATCTCCGCGTAGCGGACCATGTCGGCGACCGGCATCCCGGTGAGCCGGAGCTTGCCGACGAGGCCCAGCCAGTCCAGGTCGCGGTTGCTGTAGCGGCGCTGGCCGGTGTGCGAACGGTCGATGTGCGGCATCAGCCCGATGCGCTCGTACCAGCGCAGGGTGTGCGCGCTGAGGCCGGTGAAGACGACGACCTCGCTGATCGTGTAGTTGTCCTGGCCGTCCGGGCGCCGCTCCCGCTCGGGAGGGCCGGCGCAGGCGTCGGTGTCGGTCCCGGTGTCCGTCCCGGTGGCCTCGGCTGTGGTCTCCATCACCGTCATGACCCCACGCTAAAACCTTGGAGTGCACTCCAGGCAAGCCGAATCCGCCGAAATCGCGAGGACGTGGCCGGGAGGCGGTGGTTACCGTGCGGATCATGAGTCTCGTACGCCCCGCCACGCCCGAGGACGCCCGGGAAGTACTGCGCCTGCGCCAGGTGATGATCGATTCGGTGTTCGACATCGGCTCCTCCACCGAGTGGCACGCCGCTTCGCTGCCGACCGTACGCGAGAAGCTCGCCGATCCCGGGGGGTCCTTCGCCGCGTTCGTGGTCGACCACCCGGACCGGCCGGGGGCGCTCGCGGCCCTCGCCGCCGGGACGGTCGAGTACCGGATCGGGCGGGCGGACAACCCGCACGGCGCGGTCGGGTACGTCTTCAGCGTCGCCACCGACCCGGACGCGCGGCGCCGCGGATACGCCCGTGCCTGCGTGGAGACGCTCCTCGACTGGTTCCGCGAGCGGGGTGTCGCCCATGTCGACCTCAACGCGTCCGCCGAGGCCGAGCCGCTCTACGCGGCCCTCGGGTTCGTCCGCAAGCCCGACCCCTCGATGCGGCTGAGCCTCTGAGCCGCTTAGGCTCGTGGGCATGTCCTTGCAGAGTCTGGCGCTGATCTCGAACTGGCCCGTTCCCACCGCCGCCACCGCGGTCGTCCGCGCGGACGGCGCGGTGGCCGGCTCGTACGGGCCGGGCGGGCACCGTTTCGCGCTGGCCTCGGTCACCAAGCCGCTCGCCGCGTACGCCGCGCTCGTCGCGTACGAGGAAGGGGCGATCGAGCTCGACGAACCGGCCGGGCCCACCGGCTCGACGGTCCGTCATCTGCTCGCACACACCTCAGGGCTGGCCTTCGACGAGCACCGGGCGACCTTCGCGCCCGGGGCGCGGCGGCTGTACTCCAACGCCGGGTTCGAGGTGCTCGGGGACCACATCGCCAAGGCGGCGGACATGTCCTTCGCGGAGTATCTGCGCCAGGCGGTCCTCGAACCGCTCGGCATGACGGCGACGACGCTGGACGGTTCGCCCGCGAAGGACGGTGTCTCCACGGTGGACGACCTCGTCCGCTTCGCCGCCGAACTCCAGGCACCCCGGCTGCTGGATCCGCGTACGGTCGCGGAGGCGATGACCGTCCAGTACCCCGGGACCAAGGGCGTCCTGCCTGGGTACGGCCACCAGAGCCCCAACGACTGGGGGCTCGGCTTCGAGATCCGCGACTCCAAGTCACCCCACTGGACGGGGAGTTCGTCCTCAGCGCGAACCTTCGGCCACTTCGGGCAGGCCGGTACGTTCCTGTGGGTCGACCCGGCCGTGGGCGCCGCCTGTGTCGCGCTGACCGACCGGACCTTCGGGCCCTGGGCCATCGAGGCGTGGACCCCGTTCACCGACGCGGTACTGGCCGACCTCACCTCCTGACGCGGGACCTGCCGACGCCGGACCTGCCGACGCCGGACCTGCCGACGCGAGACGTTCCGAGGAGGCCCGGCGGGCCCAGGCACGGTCAGCGGAAGGCCGCCGCGTTGCGCCGCGCCCAGGCGGCGAAGGTGCCCGCCGGACGGCCGAGGACGCGTTCCACGTCGGGGCCGGCCCGCCGCTCCTCCTCGGTCGGCTCGCCCAGGATGGCGAGGGTGCCTTCGACAACGGGCAACGGCATGAAGCCCGCCATCAGGGCGTGCGCCTCCTCGCGGGTCTGCTCCGTGAAGCGCACCGGCTCGCCGAGGGCGGCGCCGATCGCGGCGGCCCGTTCGCGCGGGGTGGTCCGCGCGGGACCGGTCAGGGTGTAGACGGCCCCGGCGTGGGCGTCCTCGCGCAGGGCGGCCGCCGCGACGGCCGCGACGTCGTCGGGGTCGACGAAGGGCAGACCGATGTCGCCGAACGGCGCGGCGGCCTCCCTCCGGGCGCGGACCGATCCGGCCCAGGCGAAGGCGTTGGTGTCCATCCCGCCGGACCGCAGGACCGTCCATTCGAGGCCCGACTCCCGCACGGCCTTCTCGAAGCGGGCCGGGTGTCCGTAGGCCTCCGGCCGTGTTCCCACACCCTGTGAGGACAGCAGCACCACCCGGCGGATTCCGGCTGTCCGCGCCGTGTCCAGGACACCTTGCGGATCCTCGCCCGCCACCAGCAGGAACAGTGCTCCGGCACCCTCGAACGCCGGCCCGAGTCCGGCCGGTTCGGCCAGGTCGGCGGCGACCGCCCGGACACCTTCGGGCACCTCGTCCCCGCTGATCTTCCGGGCCACCGCCGTCACCGGCAGTCCGGCTCCGGCGAGCGTCCGCACCAGCACGCGTCCGACGTTCCCGGTCGCACCTGTCACCACATACATGCCGGTCTCCTCGACCCGTAGTTAGTTAGTCGACTGACTAACCCGACGAGCAGGACGCTAGCAACGCGGGAGGCCGCTGTCTATAGTCAGTCGGGTGACTGACTCAGAGATGTCCCGGGGGTCTCGGGCCAAGGCGGCCGGCAAGCGGCGGCAGCTGACGGCGGCCGCGGCCCGGGTGCTGCACGAGCAGGGCGTGGAGCGCACGACGATCGCCGACATCGCCCGCGCCGCCGAGGTCCCGGCGGGCAACGTGTACTACTACTTCAAGACCAAGGACGAGCTGGTCGAGGCCGCTCTCGCCGAACACGCCGGCCATCTGCGGGAACTCACCGACGAGCTCGACAAGCTCCCCGAGCCGCGGAACCGCCTCAAGGCGCTCATCACGGCCTGGGTCTCCGGGCGGGACACCGCGGCGCGCTACGGCTGCCCCACCGGCACCCTCGCCGCGGAGCTCGGCAAGCGGGACGAGGGCGGCCTCGATCTCCTGGCGGGACGAGTCGTCCGCCAGCTGCTGGACTGGGTCGAGCGGCAGTACGGGGAGATCGGCGTCGCCGACCCGGCGGGCAGCGCGCTGACGCTCGTCGGCGCCTACCAGGGGATGTCCCTGCTCTCCAACGCCCTGCGCGACCCGGAGATCATGACCCGGGAGGGCGACCGCCTGATCCGGGAACTGGACGCGCCGTCGTAAGCACCCGCTGCCGGCGCAGGCCCGGCCCGTCCGCGCGAAGGCTCACCCGCAGGCGCGGAGCCCGACCCGTCGACGCGCGGCCCGGCCCGTCGACGCGGAGCCCGGGCCGCCGACGCAGGACCAGTCCCCGGGCGCGGGGCCCGACCCTTCTGCGCGTGGCCCGACCCGCGGGCCCGGAGCCCGACCCGTCGGCATGTGGCCCGACCTGCCGACGTATGGGGGTCCGACCGGGGCCTCCGGCGTCAGCCGACCGCCATCTCCCACACCAGCAGCTCGGCGGGAACACCCGCGACCAGTTCCATGTCCTTCGCGTCCGTGACGCGGGCCGCGTCGCCCTCCCCCAGTTCCACACCGTCCAGGCGGACCTCGCCGCGTACGACTTGGACGTAGACGAAGGGCGCGTCCGGGACAGCCGTGCGCTCGCCCGCCGTCAGCCGGCGCACATGGAGCATGGCGCCCGCCTCGGGGACCGCGTACGGGGTGGAGTCGGCGATACCGCGGACGGTCTCGTACGCCGGGTCGCCGCCCGGTTCCATCGGGGCCAGCCACATCTGGACGAAGACCAGCGCCAGCTCGCCGTCGTTGCGCTCGACGTGGCGGACACCGCCCGCGGAACTCAGCCGCTGAACGTCGCCGTGGCGCAGCACCGTCTCGTGGCCTGCCGAGTCGCGATGGGTCAGCTCGCCTTCCACCACCCAGGTGACGATCTCGGTGTGGCTGTGCGGGTGCTCGTCGAAGCCTGTGCCGGGGGCGAGCCGCTCCTCGTTGCAGGCGATCATCGCACCGAAGCGGAGGTTGTCGGGGTCGTAGTGCGGGCCGAAGGAAAAGGCGTGGCGCGAGGAGATCCCGGCCGCCGGGTCCCCTCCGCGGTAGCGCTCGTCGGCGCGGCGGACGTCCATCACATCCACCACGGTAGCCCCGGCCCGGCGACCGCCCCGTGCCGACTTGCGACCCGCCGCCGCACAGCTCCGTCCGGATAAGGCAGTCTTGTCCCGTGCCCGAACCCGAAGCCAGCAAGACCGAGCGCCCAGCGCACGACGTCCACTCGCACACCGCGACCCTCAAGCGGCTGGAGAAGTCGGCCGGCAGTCTCGCCGCCCAGGCCATCACGCGGATGGACGAGACGCTGCCGTGGTACCGGGCCATGCCGCCGGAGAACCGGTCCTGGATCGGCCTGGTCGCCCAGGCCGGTATCGCCGCCTTCACCGAGTGGTTCCGGCACCCGGACGCGCCGCAGGCCATCTCCACCGACGTCTTCGGCACCGCGCCACGCGAGCTGACCAGGGCCATCACGCTGCGCCAGACGGTGGAGATGGTGCGGACGACAATCGAGGTCATGGAATCGGCCATCGACGAGGTGGCGGCGCCCGGCGACGAGTCCGTGCTGCGCGAGGCGCTCCTGGTGTACGCCCGTGAGATCGCCTTCGCGACCGCCCAGGTGTACGCGCAGGCGGCGGAGGCACGCGGCGCCTGGGACGCCCGGCTCGAATCCCTCGTCGTGAACGCGGTGCTCTCCGGCGAGGCCGACGAGGGCGCCGTCTCCCGGGCCGCCGCGCTCGGCTGGAACTCGCCCGAACATGTCTGCGTGGTGCTGGGCACGGCACCCGACGGCGACAGCGAGCTGACGGTCGAGGCGATCCGGCGGGCCGCCCGGCACGCCAAGCTGCAGGTGCTGACGGGGGTGCTCGGGGACCGGCTGGTCGTGATCGCTGGCGGCAGCGACAACCCGCTCGCCGTCGCCAAGTCACTCATCGGTCCGTTCGCCGCCGGATCCGTGGTCGCCGGGCCGATCGTGCCCGACCTGCTCGCCGCGACCCGGTCCGCGCAGGCCGCGGCGGCCGGGCTGAAGGCGTGTTTTGCCTGGCAGGACGCCCCGCGCCCGGTGCTGGCGGACGATCTGCTGCCCGAGCGTGCCATCGCCTCGGACCCGTCCGCCCGTGAGCAGTTGGTGGAGGAGATCTACAGACCGCTGGAGGAGGCCGGCTCCGCGCTCCTGGAGACTCTCAGCGTCTATCTGGAGCAGGCGAGCAGTCTCGAAGGCGCTGCCCGGATGCTGTTCGTCCATCCCAACACCGTCCGCTACCGGCTCCGACGTGTGACTGACGTCACCGGCTGGTCGCCCTCGGATGTACGATCCGCGTTCACGCTGCGGATCGCGCTGATCCTGGGGCGTCTGGCCGATGGAGATCCCCAGACCTAGGCTTTTGTCGGGGACCTACAATTCCCTCTCGTGTTCTTCGTCCCTGTCCCCACGGGCGGCCGTGGCCGTCCACAAGAGAGAGTGTGAGAGTGCTCGTACTCGTCGCTCCCGGCCAGGGCGCTCAGACGCCCGGCTTCCTGACTCCTTGGCTCGACCTCCCCGGCGCCGCCGAACGCCTCGCCGCGTGGTCGGACGCCATCGGGCTCGACCTTGCCCACTACGGCACGCAGGCCGACGCGGACGCGATCCGTGACACGGCTGTCGCACAGCCGCTCCTGGTCGCCGCCGGCCTCCTGTCCGCCGCGGCACTCGGTGACGTGACCCCTGGTGCCGTCGCCGGCCACAGCGTCGGCGAGATCACCGCCGCCGCGTTCGCGGGAGTGCTCGACGACACCGCCGCGCTGTCCCTCGTACGCAAGCGCGGCCTGGCGATGGCCGACGCCGCCGCCATCACGCAGACCGGTATGTCGGCACTGCTCGGCGGGGACCACGAGAGCACGGTCGCGCACCTGGAGAAGCTCGGGCTCACCCCGGCGAACGTGAACGGCGCGGGCCAGATCGTGGCCGCCGGCACGCTGGAGCAGCTGGCCGCCCTGGAGGCGGACAAGCCCGAGGGCGTCCGCCGTGTCGTGGCCCTGAAAGTGGCGGGCGCGTTCCACACCGTCCACATGGCCCCCGCGGTCGAGGCGCTGGCCAAGGCCGCCGAGGAACTGAGTCCGGCGGACCCGCGCGTCACCTACGTCTCGAACCGGGACGGCCAGGCCGTCGCCTCCGGTGCCGAGGTCGTCTCGCGCCTGGTCGGCCAGGTCGCCAACCCGGTCCGCTGGGACCTGTGCATGGAGACCTTCCAGAAGCTCGGCGCGACCGCGCTGATCGAGGTGTGCCCCGGCGGCACGCTGACCGGTCTCGCCAAGCGCGCGCTGCCCGGCGTCACGACGCTGGCCCTGAAGACACCCGACGACCTCGACGCGGCTCGCGAGCTCATCGCCGAGCACAGCCCGGCCCAAGGAGCCTGAGAGCATGTCGAAGATCAAGGCACCCAAGGGAGCTCCTTTCGCGCGCATCCTCGGCGTCGGCGGCTACCGTCCCGTGCGGGTGGTGCCCAACGAGGTGATCCTGGAGACGATCGACTCGTCCGACGAATGGATCCGCTCACGCTCGGGCATCGAGACCCGGCACTGGGCCTCCGACGAGGAGACCGTCGCCGCGATGTCGATCGAGGCGTCCGGCAAGGCCATCGCCGACGCCGGGATCGCCGCCGAGCAGATCGGCGCCGTGGTGGTCGCCACCGTGTCGCACTTCAGCCAGACCCCGGCCATCGCCACCGAGATCGCCGACAAGCTCGGCACGAACAAGGCCGCGGCCTTCGACATCTCGGCCGGCTGCGCGGGCTTCGGCTACGGACTGACCCTCGCCAAGGGCATGATCGTCGAGGGTTCGGCGGAGTACGTCCTCGTCATCGGCGTGGAGCGGCTGTCCGACCTCACCGACCTGGAGGACCGCGCGACGGCCTTCCTGTTCGGCGACGGCGCGGGCGCGGTCGTCGTGGGTCCCTCCGAGGAGCCGCACATCGGCCCCACGGTCTGGGGCAGCGAGGGCGACAAGGCCGGCACGATCAAGCAGACCGTGCCGTGGGACCGCTTCAAGGTCGGCGACGTCTCCGCGCTCCCGCTCGACTCCAAGGGCGAGATCAAGTTCCCTGCCATCACGCAGGAGGGCCAGGCGGTGTTCCGCTGGGCCGTGTTCGAGATGGCGAAGGTCGCACAGCAGGCGCTGGACGCGGCCGGGATCAGCCCGGACGACCTGGATGTCTTCATTCCCCACCAGGCCAACGAGCGGATCATCGACTCGATGGTGAAGACGCTGAAACTGCCGGGACACGTCACGGTCGCGCGTGACGTGCGCACCACCGGCAATACCTCGGCCGCCTCGATTCCGCTCGCAATGGAGCGGCTCCTGGCGACCGGTGAGGCGAAGAGCGGCGACACCGCGCTCGTCATCGGCTTCGGGGCGGGTCTCGTGTACGCCGCGACGGTCGTTACCCTCCCCTAGGCACTCCGTACCGGATCATCCGGTCCGTACGGAATATCGCCACCCCTCTGGAAACACACCGAAGGAGCGCCTGACATGGCCGCCACTCAGGAAGAGATCGTCGAAGGTCTCGCCGAGATCGTCAACGAGATCGCCGGGATCCCCACCGAGGACGTCCAGCTGGACAAGTCCTTCACCGACGACCTGGACGTCGACTCGCTGTCCATGGTCGAGGTCGTCGTCGCCGCCGAAGAGCGCTTCGACGTCAAGATCCCGGACGACGACGTCAAGAACCTCAAGACCGTCGGCGACGCGACGAACTACATCCTCAAGAACCAGGCCTGATCTTTCGGTCACCTGGGCCGACCGTCCGGGTTCACCGGGGCCTAGTGCCCTGGTTGCCCTGGGCTGATGCCCCGCCACCCGGCGGTGGCGCCGCTGAATCCTCGTATCCGTTGGAGAAAGAATTCCCGTGAGCCCGACCAATCGCACCGTGGTCGTCACCGGTATCGGCGCAACCACACCGCTGGGTGGCGACGCAGCCTCTACCTGGGAGGGCCTGATCGCCGGACGTTCCGGCGTCCGCCCCCTCGAGCAGGAGTGGGCCGCCGACCAGGCTGTCCGTATCGCGGCTCAGATCGCCGTGGAGCCGGGCGAGGTCATTCCCCGCCCGCAGGCCCGCCGCCTGGACCGCTCGGCGCAGTTCGCGCTGATCGCGGCCAAGGAGGCCTGGGCGAACGCCGGTTTCACCGACAAGGCGGGCGAGGACCCGAGCGTCGACCCCGACCGGCTGGGCACCGTCATCGCGTCCGGCATCGGTGGCGTGACGACCCTCCTCGACCAGTACGACGTGCTGAAGGAGAAGGGCGTACGCCGCGTCTCCCCGCACACCGTCCCGATGCTGATGCCGAACGGTCCCTCCGCCAACGTGGGGCTCGCCGTGGGCGCCCGCGCCGGTGTGCACACCCCGGTCTCCGCCTGCGCCTCCGGCGCCGAGGCCATCGGCTACGCCATCGAGATGATCCGCACGGGCCGCGCCGACGTCGTCGTCGCCGGTGGCACCGAGGCGGCCATCCACCCGCTTCCCATCGCCGCGTTCGGCAACATGATGGCGATGTCCAAGAACAACGACGACCCCGAGGGTGCCTCGCGCCCCTACGACGTCGCCCGTGACGGCTTCGTCCTCGGCGAGGGCGCCGGCGTCGTCGTCCTGGAGTCCGCCGAGCACGCCGCCAAGCGCGGCGCCCGGGTGTACGCCGAGGCGGTCGGCCAGGGCATCTCGGCCGACGCGCACGACATCGTGCAGCCGGAGCCCGAGGGCCGCGGCATCGCGCGCGCCCTGCAGAACCTGCTCGACAACACCGACCTGGACCCGGCCGAGATCGTGCACGTGAACGCGCACGCCACCTCGACGCCTGCCGGTGACGTGGCCGAGCTGAAGGCGCTGCGCAAGGTGTTCGGCGACGAGGCCGACCACTTCGCGGTCTCCGCGACCAAGTCGATGACCGGCCACCTCCTCGGTGGCGCCGGTGGCGTCGAGTCGGTCGCGACCGTGCTCGCCCTGTACCACCGGCTCGCGCCGCCGACCATCAACGTGGAGAACCTCGACCCCGAGGCGGAGGCCGCCGCCGACATCGTCCGCGGCGAGGCGCGCAAGCTGCCCGTCGAGGGCCGCATCGCCGCGCTGAACGACTCGTTCGGCTTCGGTGGGCACAACGTGGTGCTGGCGTTCCGCAGCGTCTGACGCCGGTTTCCCTGTTCTGAATGACGTGTGGCCCGTACCCCTGGTTCAAGAGGTACGGGCCACACGTCTTTCGTTCTTCGGTTGCGGTCCCGCACCCCTGACGGAGCGTCACACCACCTGGTGCAGCCAGCGGACCGGGGCCCCCTCGCCCGCGTAGCGGAAGGGTTCCAGCTCGTCGTCCCAGGGCTTGCCGAGGAGCTTGGCGAGGTCGGCCTCCAGGTCGCTCTCCCCGCGCTGGGAGCGCAGCAGCGCGGCGCGCAGACGGTCCTCGGGGATGAGGATGTCGCCGTGGATGCCGGTGACCGCGTGGAAGATGCCGAGCTCGGGGGTGCAGCTGTAGCGCTCGCCCTCGGCGGTGGGGCACGGTTCGGCGGTGACCTCGAAGCGCAGCAGGTGCCAGCCGCGCAGCGCGGAGGCGAGCTTGGAGGCGGTGCCGACCTCGCCCTTCCAGGAGAACTCGGATCTCCAGGTGCCCGGCGCGGCGGGCTGCCGGATCCAGTCGAGGTTGACGCGCGTGCCGAGCACCCCCGCGACCGCCCACTCGACGTGCGGGCACAACGCGCGGGGCGCGGAGTGCACGTAGAGAACTCCACGTGTCGTCACTGGGGCCTCCGGACAGAGCGAGACATCTTGTAACTTAGCGGAACGGCAGTGGCAGGGCGGCCACGTGGCGAGGCTACCCTGCGGCGGCGCAAGGAGTGTGACGTACCGTCGGTCCAAGCGCCGTGAACCTCCGAGGTTTCACCCGGCGGGACGTGTCCGGACTCCCTTGCCGGGGGTCCGGGGTCGTCTCCCGGATGGAGACGGCCGCTCCATGGAAACGCGGTGCGACCGACCGTGTACGACGTGGTGCGACCGACCGTGCGGGACGGATGCCGACCAACCCTGTACAACGAACGAGGAGACCAGGGGATGCGGAATCGCAGCCACCGTTCACGGGCCGTCCTCGCCGTCGCGGCGGCGGCGCTCCTGGGCGTCGCCGCGTGCGACGCCACCGGTGGCAGCTCCTCCGCACCCAACGGGACGGGAGCGCGGCCGTCCCCGAAGCCGACGCCGGTCTGGAACCGCAGCCCGGACTCCATGGCCGCGGTCGGCGACTCCATCACACGCGGGTTCGACGCGTGCAGTGTGCTGTCCGACTGCCCCGAGGTGTCGTGGGCGACCGGGAGCGATCCGCAGGTCGACAGTCTTGCCGTACGGCTGCTCGGCGCGACCGGGGCGGCCGAGCGCAGCTGGAACTACGCGGTCACCGGCGCACGGATGGCCGACCTCCCCGGCCAGCTGGCACAGGCGGCGACCCGCAGGCCGGAGCTGGTCACGGTGATGGCGGGCGCCAACGACGCCTGCCGCTCCTCCGCCTCGGCGATGACGTCCGTCGCCGACTTCCGGGCCGAGTTCCAGGACGCGCTGGACACCTTGCGCGGCACGCTGCCCAAGACCCAGGTGTACGTGTCGAGCGTGCCGGATCTCAAGCGCCTGTGGTCCCAGGGGCGCGGCAATCCGCTGGGCAAGCAGGTCTGGAAACTGGGCATCTGCCCTTCGATGCTCGGCGACGCGGACTCGCTGGGCTCGGCGGCGACCGCGCGGCGCGGACAGGTGCAGGACCGGGTGAAGGCGTACAACCAGGTGCTGCGCGAGGTGTGCGCCAAGGACCGGCGCTGCCGCTTCGACGGGGACGCGGTCTTCGACTACCGCTTCGGTACGGACCAGTTGAGCCACTGGGACTGGTTCCATCCGAGCAGGGACGGACAGGCACGACTCGCGGAGATCGCCTACCGGACCGTCACGGCACGCGAACCCGTGACCTAGGGTTTCCCTCATGAGTGAACTTTTCGGCACACTTTCCGACGGAACCCCGGTCCACCGCTGGACGCTGGAGCGCGCCGGGGTCCGGGTGCGTGTGCTCACGTACGGCGGGATCGTGCAGTCGGCCGAGGTGCCGGACCGGGACGGGCGGACCGAGGACGTGACGCTGGGCTTCCCCGACCTGGCGGGTTACGTGGAGCACCCGGAGCCGTATCTGGGGGCGCTGGTCGGGCGGTACGCGAACCGGATCGGGGGCGCCCGCTTCTCGCTGGACGGAGCGGCCTACCGGCTCGACCCGAACAACGGACCCAACTCGCTGCACGGCGGCGACGGCGGCTTCGACAAGCGCGTGTGGGACGCGGAGCCGCTCGAACACGGGGTGCGGCTCTCCCGGGTCAGCCCGGACGGCGAGGAGGGCTTTCCGGGCCGCCTGGAGGTCTCGGCGACATACACGCTCGACGAGGGGGGCGCACTGCGGATCGCCTACGAGGCGGTCACCGACGCGCCGACCGTAGTGAACCTGACGAACCACACGTACTGGAACCTGAGCGGCTCCGGCAGTGCGCTGGGGCACGAACTCCGCCTCGACGCCTCGCGGTTGACGCGGGTGGACGCGGACCTCATCCCGACCGGGGAACTCGACCCGGTCGAGGGCACGCGCTTCGACTTCCGGGAGTCACTCAAGACCGGCGCGGGATACGACCACAACTACGTGCTCGACAAGGGGCTCACCGGCGCTCCCGTGGAGGTCGCCGAGCTGCACGATCCGACGTCCGGGCGGGTACTGACGGTCGCGACCACCGAACCCGGTCTCCAGCTCTACACCGCCGACCATCTGAGCGACCCCTTCACCCCCAACGACGGCATCGCGCTGGAGACCCAGCACTTCCCCGACTCCCCGAACCGGCCGGACTTCCCGAGCACGGAGCTGCGGCCGGGCGACGTGTACAGGTCGCAGACGGTGTACGGGTTCTCCGTTCGCTCCTAGTGCTGCCGGGACCGGCGGTCCCGGTACCGCGTGACGGGTGAGACGGCGAGCCCCGGTCCGGAGGTCAGGTTCCGGGCCGGGGCTCGCCGATCGGGGCGCGCTCTGGTTACGCCTCGATGATCCTGCTCAGACGGCGGTCCGTGAGGGAACGGCCTGCCTGAACCTCGTACGAACCCTTCACAAACGCCCAGGTGTCCGCGGTGGTGTCCCAGATCTCGAAAGCGCGGCGCGGGAGCTCCACGACGGCCTCGACGCTCTCACCGGGCCCGGCCTCGACCCCGGCGAAACCGGCGAGCACTCGGGCGGGCCGCTCGCTGCCGGGTTCCGCCGGGGCGAGGTAGACCTGGACGACCTCGCGCCCGGCGCGCTCACCGGAGTTGCGGACGCGCACGGTGGCGGTCGTGCCCTCGACCTCGAGGGACTCGTACGTCCAGTCGGTGTAGCCGAGGCCGTGGCCGAAGGCGTACGAGGGGGTCCTTCCCTCCTTCTCCCAGGCGCGGTAGCCGATGAAGACGTCCTCGGTGTACGGGAGCTCGCCGTCGGCCGGGCGCACCTGGGTGACCGGGGCGTCGGCGAGGGAGCCCCAGGTGGTGGGGAGGCGGCCGCCCGGCTCGTGGGCGCCGGTGAGGACGTCGGCGAGGGCGGCGCCGCCCTCCTGGCCCGGGAACCAGCTGAGGAGCACGGCGGCGACCTCGTCGCGCCAGGGGAGTTCCACCGGGGAGCCGGAGTTGACGACCACGACGGTGTTCGGGTTGGCGGCGGCGACGGCGTGCACCAGCTCGTCCTGGCAGCCGGGGAGCCTGAGGTCCGCCCGGTCGAAGCCCTCGGACTCGACGCGGTCGGTGGTGGCGACCACGACGACGGCGGTGTCGGCGGCGCGGGCCGCCTCGACGGCCTCGGCGATCAGCTCGTCCGCGTCGCGCACGGGCTCCTGGTGGGCGAGCGAGAAGCCGACCACCTTCATCCGGTTGCCCTCGGGGAACGCGACGACATGGGTGAGGGAGACCTCGACCGTTTCGCCCGCGGCGAGTTCGGCCCGGCCGCGCGGGATCGGGGCGCCGAAGATCGTCACGAAGGGGCGGTCCTTGTCGGTGCCCTGGACGTCGTCGAAGTACGTCGTGCCGTCGACGGTGAGGGTGAACGCTCCGAGGCCCTTGATGCCGAAGGTGTGCGGGCCGCTGTCGCGCGGGGTGAAGGTGCCGGTGAGTTCGACCGTGTGGAGGATGTCGTGAGTGACTCCTTCGGGCAGGTCGTCGCCCATCCACTGGATCTGGCCGTTCGGGGCGGAGGCGGTGGCGATGATCTCGCCGGCGGCGTCGCGGCAGACGGCGCGCAGCTCGAACCCCTTGTCGGCGACCGGGAGTTCCACGGTCGGGTCCGCGCCGACGGCGTACGTCAGGCTGCCCTCGGGGAGGGCGGCGGTGAGGCCGTCGAGGGGCGAGACGATCCGGGCGGGGAAGACGGTCGCGGAGCCGCCGCCGAGGACGCGGGCGTCCCGGCCGGCGGCGCCGATGAGGGCCACCCGGTGGCCCTCGGCCAGCGGCAGCACGCCCTCGTTGCGGACGAGGACGAAGCCGCGGCGGGCGATCTCGCGGGCCAGCGCCTCCCCGTCCACGGCCTCGGGCGGCTCGCTCACGACGGGCTCGGCGCCCTCCAGGATGCCGACCCGGGCGGCGAGGCGGAGCACGTTGCGGACGGCCGCGTCGACAGTCGCCTCCGCCACCTCGCCGGCGCGCACGGCGGCGGCGAGCGGCGGACCGTAGACGGTCACGGGGCCGGGCATGGCGACGTCGAGGCCGCCCTCGATCGCGGCCTCGGTGGAGCGGGCGGCCGTCCAGTCGGAGACGTTGAAGCCGTCGAAGCCCCATTCGCCGCGCAGGACCTCGTTCACGAGGTACCGGTGCTCGCTCATCGTCGTGCCGTTGACCGAGTTGTAGGCGGTCATGATGCCCCACGGGTGCGCGTTCTCGACGATGGTCTCGAAGGGGGCCAGGTACAGCTCGCGCAGGGCGCGTTCGGAGACGAGGTTGTTCACCGTGTAGCGGTCGGTCTCGGCGTCGTTGGCGACGAAGTGCTTGACGGTGGTGCCGACGCCGCCGGACTGCACGCCCCGGACGTAGCCGCTGCCGATCGCTCCGGTCAGGAGCGGATCCTCGCTGTAGGCCTCGAAGTGGCGGCCGCCGAGCGGTGAGCGGTGCAGGTTGACGGTGGGGGCGAGCAGGACGTGGACGCCCTTGCCGCGGGCTTCCTGGGCGAGGAGCGTGCCCGCGCGGCGGGCCAGGTCAGGGTCCCAGGTGGCGGCCAGCGCGGTGGGCGAGGGGAGCGCGACGGAGGGGTCGTCGGCGGTCCAGCGGACGCCGCGGACACCGATCGGACCGTCGGACATGACGAGGGACTTCAACCCGATCTCGGGGAGCGCGGGCAGCGTCCACATGTTCCGGCCGGACAGCAGCCGGGCCTTCGCGTCCAGGTCGAGCCGGCCGAGGGCCGCCTCGACGACGGCCTCGCGGGCCGCGTCCGCCTCCGCGTCCTTCCGGTCCTTCGCCGTCTCCACCGCAGTCTCCGCCATGGCGGCACCTCCTCGTTGAAAGCCGTCGGTCTCCCCCATCCTGCATCGGCCACCTGTAGAGCGGTAGGTTTAGTTACCCTGCCGTTACAGTAAGGGTGATCGGATGCCGTACGGTGGCGCCATGGCGACCAGGACCAGGAGTGAGGAGCGGCGTGCGGAGATCGTGCGCGCGGCGCTGGAGGTGATCGCCGAGCGCGGTTACCGGGGCGCGAGCCTCGCCGCGGTCGCCGAGCGCGTGGGCCTCACCCAGCAGGGCCTGCTGCACCACTTCCCGACGAAGGAGGCCCTGCTCGTCGCCGTACTCAAGGAGCGGGACCAGTGGGACGCCCTGCCGGACACCACATGGCGGGCCGACCTGCTCGTCTCGCTGGTGGAGTACAACGCCATGCGGCCCGGGATCATCCAGACCTTCTCGGCGCTGCTCGGCGAGAGCGTCACGGAAGGGCACCCGGCGCGCGAGTTCTTCACCCGGCGCTACACCGCGGTGCGCGCGAGCATGGCCTCGGTGCTGCGCGCCGAGTACGGGGAGCGGCTGCCGAGCGGCCTCACGCCGGAGCGTGCCGCCCCCCTGCTCGTCGCCGTGATGGACGGGCTGCAGTACCAGTGGCTGCTGGACCCGGAGTCGGTAGACATGCCGGCCGCGTTCCGGGACTTCCTCACGCTGCTGGGCGAGGACTGACCGACGTCCGGGGCCACGGGGCGAGGACGGACGTTCTCACCCTGTCGGGCAGGGACTGTCATCGAGCCACCGGGTGGGGGGCGACCGCAGCGACGACCTCCACCTCCACGAGGGCGTCCGGCTTGAACAGGCGCGCGGCCTCGAAGGTCATGCTGGTCGGCGCGGTCCCGGTGAGGAACTCCCGGCGTACGGCGCCGTATTCGCCCAGCCTGTCGATGTCGGTCAGATACGTACGGATGTTGATGACGTCGTGGAGGGTCGCGCCGTGCGCGCCGAGCAGCGCGGCGACGGCCTCGAACACGCCACGGCTCTGGGTGGCGAGGTCCGGGCCGTCGGCGACCTGACCGGAGAGATACAAGAGGGCGCCGCCGCCCGGGAGTTCGACGCGGGCGACCTGGGAGTAGTAGGCGTTGGCGGGCTGCGGCGCGCAGGCCGGGTTGTCGAGTGTGATGCGCATGGCGTTCCCTCAGGCCGGGCGGCGGATGCGGGTGACAGCTCGCGTGATGTCCTCATCGGCGAGTGCGGGATCCTCGGCGGCGCTCCGAAGGTGCTCCAACACTGCCTCCATTGCGGGGAGTCGGGCCGCCTTCGTGGCGAGCGCGAGGTCCTTCACGGCGAGCGCGGTGCCGAAGTGCACGCCTTCGGCGAAGGCGCGGTCCACGGCGCCGCCGAGGGGACCGTTCGCCAGTGCGGTGCGTGCGGTGTCCTCGTCCAGGCCGAGGGAGTCCGCGAGGACCATGGCCTCGGCGACCAGGGCCACGCCGCCGAGGACGGCCGCGTTGAGGACGAGCTTGAGCGCGGCGCCCGAGCCGAGCGGTCCGGTGCGCGTCACCGTCCCGAAATGGGCCAGCACGTGTTCGACGCCGGTGGCGTCGCCGCCCGCGAGAACACCGAGCCGGCCGGACTCGGCTCTGTCGGTGCTGCCCATGACCGGGGCGTCGACCAGCGTCACACCCTCCCCCAGCCGGGCGGCCAGCTCCTTGATCGCGTCCGGGCCGACCGTCGACATCTCCACCCAGTGGGCACCGGGGCGCAGTTCGGGCACGACGGCTTCGGCGACCGCGTCGAGAGCCGCCGGATCGGCGAGCATCGTGATCACCACGTCCGCGTCGCGTACCGCCTCGGCCGGCGAGGCGGCGAGTTCGGCCCCCGCCGCGACGAACGGCTCCGCCTTCGCGGGGGTGCGGTTCCACACCGTCAACGGGTGCCGCGCGCCGAGGAGTCGGCGGGCCATGCCGGCGCCCATGCGACCGAGTCCGAGAAATGCGATCTTTTCCATGAACGGGACGCTAGGCGCAGGGAATTGATGCGACAAGCGAATGTCTAGCATGCCTGTCATGCCGAACTCGCATGACAGTGCCGCACCTGACGATGCCGCCCAGGGCAACGCCCGACAGGGCGACGCCCGACAGGGCGACGCCCGACAGGGCGACGCCCGACAGGGCGACGCCTCACAGGGCAACGCCCCGTATGGCCATGTCTCGCCGAACCCGACTCCGAACGGAGCGATTCCGGGCGGCAGAACCTCTTACGGCGCTCCTCTGCACGACGCTCCTGCGTACGGTGCTCCCGATCTGTCCACCGTCTGGCTGCGGGTCTTTCTCGATGTCGCGCGGCACGGTTCGTTCACCGTGGCCGCGCGGACGCTCGGGTGGACGCAGTCCGCGGTGTCACGGCAGATCTCCGCGTTGGAGGCGGCGCTCGGCGGGGCGCCGCTCTTCGACCGGCTGCCCCGGGGTGTACGGCTGACGGAGGCCGGCCGGGTGCTCGTGCCGCACGCCGCGTCGGTGGTGGAACGGCTGCGCGGGGCGGGACGCGAGCTGGCCGCGCTGCGAGAGGTCGCGGGCGGGCGGCTGCGGGTGGGGGCCTTCGCCACGGCGGACGCGGCGCTGGTGCCGCGGGCCATCGCGGCGTTCCGCGCCCGGCACCCCGCTGTCCGGCTCACCCGCCAGGAGGGCTTCACCCCCGTCCTGCTGGACGGGCTGACCGCCGACCGTCTCGATCTGGCGGTCGTCTCGACGACGGGCAGCGCCCCGCTGGACGCCTACACCCTGCACCACCTGCTCGACGAGTCCCTCTACGTCGCCGTCCCCGCCACCCACCCGCTGGCGGCCGAGCCCTCCGTACGCCTGCCCCAACTCGCCGACGCCGAGTGGATATCCGGCAGCCGGCGCCCCGAGGGCACCCTGCTCGACGCCGCCCTGCGGCACGGGTTCCGGCCGCGGATCGCGCATGTCGTGGCCGAGTGGACGGCCAAGCAGGGATACGTTGCCGCCGGGCTCGGGGTGACGCTGATCCCGGCGCTCGCCGCCGAGTCCGTACGCCCGGACATCGCGCTGCTTCCGGTGCTCGACGAGGAGGCGCCGGCTCGGGCCGTGTACGCGGCGACGGTGCGGGGGTGGTCCCTGACACCGGCGGCCGGGGCGTTCCTGGGCGCGCTGCGGGAGTCGGCGGCGAGGATCCCCGCCTCACCGGCCGGAGGGCATCTGCCGGGGCCCAAGGTCTGACCGGAAGCCGTTCCGCACAACGACCCCTGCTCTTCGGCCACTTCCGCCCCGCGCCATGGCGGACGCCCCCCGCACCACGGGATACTGCCGCCGTCCGGCGGCACCCCCCATGGCGAGAGGCCCGAACTCCCTTGACCCAGTTACGTGTTCGGATCGGCATTCTCGGGCTGGCACTGCTGGCGGGGCTCACCGCGACGCCCGCCGCGACGGCGACGACGACCGGAACCGCTACGGCCGGACCCCCCACGGTCGAGGAACGGCGGCTCGACGGGGCGGCGCCCCGGGAGATCCTGCGGCGTTCCGGATTCGCCACGGTGGCACCGGAGTTCGTCCGGGCACTGGGCCGGGCCGGGTCGTACGCGCAGGCCGAGCGGATCGCGGTGCGGGAGGGCGCGCGGCTGTGGCGGCGGGCGGTCGACCGGGCACAGGGCCGGGGCCCGACGGGCGGGGACCTGAGCCGGGACGACGACCGGCCGCTGTACTGGGCGCGGCTCGGCATGACGCGCGAAGTACGGGAATGGGAACCCGGGTTCGGGCTGACCGAGGCCCAACGTGCCCGCCTGCTGGACGGCTTGGAGCGGAGCTCGCGCGGTCAGAACGCGGTGCGCTTCCCATCGCGCACGGGGCCGCGCGCGGGCATGAAGCGCATCCTGGTCACCGGGTTCGACCCGTTCACGCTCGACCGTGACATCCGGATCTCCAACCCGTCCGGGGCGACCGCGCTCGCACTGGACGGCACGACGATCCGGACGGCGGACGGTCCGGCGCGGGTGGAGGCCGTCGTGTTCCCGGTCCGCTGGCAGGACTTCACCGGGGGCACCTCCCTGGTGTCCGACTCCGGGGAAGGGACGGTGGAGCGGACCCTGCGGCCGTACCTCCCCCAAGTGGACCTGTTCACGACGGTCAGCCAGGGCCGTGTCGGCCGGTTCGACGTGGAGCGGACCAACGGGGCCTGGCGGGGCGGCTTTCCGGACAACGACAACGTCTCGGTGACGGGGACCGTCCCGGTCGCCGACCCGGTCTCGCAGCCCCAGTGGACGACGACGACCCTCCCGTACGCGCGGATCGTCGCCGCGCACACCGGCCGTTTCCCGGTCTACGACCACACCTCGGTGACGGAGATCCCGGCGGGAGCCGCCGATCCCGTCGTGCGTCCCGACGGACCGACCCCGGGATCACAGGCCCGCGCGGGCGGCGGCGGGGACTATCTGTCGAACGAGATCGCCTACCGGGCGACGCTGCTGCGGGACCGCCTCGGCCTGGGCGCGAGCCTGCCCGGCGGCCATGTCCACACGCCTGTCCTGCAGTTCGGCGCGGACAACACGGACCCGGCGACCGGGACGGTGACGGACCCCGAGTTCGTGCGCAACCGGCTCGACATCATCGCGCAGGTACGGGCGATCCTGGCGGTGGCCATGGACGCGGCCGCCCCGGCCGTCGGTGGGCCGGCGCGAACGGGCGGGTGACACCGAGCCCGGCGAGGACGGAGCCGGTGACGACGATCACGGCGTGGCCGGCGCACCGGGGGCGACGACGGCCGGCACGGTGATGGCGGCGACGGCGAGTGTCCCGGTCACGAGGTGGCGCCCTGCTCCTCGGACGCCTCGTCGGACGCCCCTTCCAAGTCCTCGTCGGCATCGCCCTCGCTGATCTCCTCGCCGAGCAGGTCGCGGGCCATCAGGGTGGCGCCCGCGACGGCGCCCGGCATCAGGAAGACCGCGACGAACGGAACGAGGAAGGCGAGGCCCAGCGGGGTGCCGAAGCCCCAGACCAGTGCCTTGCGGGAACGGAGCAGGGCGAGGCGTGCCCGGAGGTCGACGCGGCGGCGTTGCAGGGCGACGGCGACGAGTTCCTCGGTGAGGAAGAAGCCGGTGACGAAGAACCCGAGCACCGGGACGACGGTCTGTCCGACGAACGGAACGAAGCCGAGCGCGAAGAGCAGGACACCCCAGACGAGGGCCCGCACGAGGATACGGAGGCTGTCGCGCGCGGAGATCCACAGTTCACGCCAGAGCGGCAGCCCCGACTCGGGGGCCGTGCCGTCCGGGGAGACGTCGCGGTCGACCTTCTCCGAGAGGTTCTCGTAGAAGGGCTGGCCTATCAGCAGGGTGACCGCGGTGAAGGTGAGGACGGCGAGCAGGAGGGCGAGAGCGAAGAGCACGGCGGTGAGGAAGCCGCGGAAAAGGCCTGCCCAGGGGCTGGTCCAGCCGTCCGCGAACGGCGTCGCCCAGGTGACGAAGCCCTCCCCGTACATGCCGAGGGCGACCAGCGCCGCCGCGTACAGCACGAGCGTGATGAGTCCCGGCACCAGCCCGAACCCGTAACTCTTCCCGTGCCGGGCCACCCACCGCTGGCCGCGCAGCAAATAGCCGAAGCCCACCCCAAGATCGCGCATGGGGCAACTTTATCGGGGTGCCGGGCCCGACCCCAGCGCGTGGCGGTCACGGCTTCGGCACCACACGACGGGAACGGACTCGGGGCCGAGTGCGGGTGACGGACTCGGCGTCCGGTGCGGGTGACGACCCACGTGATGGTGCGTCCCTAGGACCTGTCCGCCGGGCAGGTCCTGGGCGACCGTCACGGCGACCACCACCCCCTGGTCCGCCGCGGGCGCCATCGCGGCCGAGACACGGACCGCGGCGGCACGGGCGATCCGGCCGGCCCGCTGGGCGGAGCCCGTCATCACGGGCTGTTCGGCACCGAACCACTCTTCCGCGACCATCCGAAGGGAGAGTTCCCGCAGGTGGCAAAGGCACTGCCGACAGTGTCCCGCGCCCCGGAGGGAAGTTGACGGCGTCCGTCCTGAGCACCGAGGGGGCCGGGCTCATGGCTCCCTGAGTCCCGGAGGGAACAGGCGGAGGCCGCACCCCACGTCCCGGGTGCGGCCTCCGCCGTGTGCGACGAGCGCCACGGAAAGGCGTCACCGTCGCTGTCGTTGTCGCTGCCGCTGCCGCTGCCGCCGCGGGTCAGAGCTTGACGATCATCTTTCCGATGTTGTCGCCGCGCAGGACGCCGAAGAACGCCTCCACGTTGTTCTCGATGCCCTCCACGACCGTCTCGGCGTACTTCAGCTCGCCGGAGCGGATCCAGGCGCCGACCTCCTGGACGAACTCCTGCTGGAGGTCGTAGTTGTCGCCGACGAGGAAGCCCTGGATGCGGCCGCGGGTCTGGATCAGCCGGGCCAGGTTCCGGGGGCCGGGGGCGGGCTCGGTGCTGTTGTAGACGGAGATCATGCCGCAGACCGCGATGCGGCCGTCCCGGTTCAGCGAGCCGATGGCGGCCTCCAGGTGGTCACCGCCCACGTTGTCGAAGTAGACGTCGACGCCGTCGGGCGCCGCCTCGCGCAGCTGCTGGGAGACCGGGCCGTTCTTGTAGTTGAAGGCGGCGTCGAAGCCGTACTCCTCGACGAGCAGTTTGACCTTCTCGTCGGACCCGGCGGAGCCGATGACGCGCGAGGCACCCTTGAGCCGGGCGATCTGGCCCACCTGGCTGCCGACGGCACCGGCGGCGCCGGACACGAAGACGGAGTCGCCCTCCTTGAAGGAGGCGGTGCGCAGGAGACCGGCGTACGCGGTGAGGCCGGTCATGCCGAGGACGCCGAGGTACGTCGACAGCGGCGCGGCCTGCGGGTCCACCTTGACGGCCTGCTTGGCGTCCACGACGGCGTACTCGCGCCAGCCGAGGAAGTGCAGCACATGGTCGCCGACCTCGATGCCCTCGGCGTTCGAGGCGATGACCTCGCCGACCGCGCCGCCCTGCATGGTCTTGCCGAGCTCGAAGGGGGCGACGTAGGACTTGGCGGCGCTCATGCGGCCCCGCATGTACGGGTCGACGGAAACGTAGGCGTTCCGCACCAGGACCTCGCCCGGACCAGGCTGTCGGACCTCGGCCTCGACCAGGGCGAAGTCCGCGGGCTCGGGCCAGCCGACGGGACGGCTGACCAGGTGCCATTCGCGGCCGACGGAGGGAAGCTGGGGGGTCTCGGACATGAGGGTGCGCCTTTCACGGTGACCGGCGAGCGGCTCTAATGCTTCAGTACCTGAAACAACCATGCGCCTGAATATTTCATGATGTCAAGTAACGCTGTAGGCTCGGAGGCATGGCCACCCACAAGAGACCACGGATCGACCCCTTGACCGTGGAGGTCGTCGAACTGATCGGCACGGTCGTGGCCCGCTACCACGAGGAGTACGAGGACGCCGCCGCCGAGCACGCCCTCACCGGCGCGCAGGCGCGACTGCTGAGCCTGCTCTCGCTGGAGCCGCTGCCGATGCGGCGCCTCGCGCAGAAGCTGAAGTGCGAGCCGTCGAACGTCACGGGGATCGTGGACCGGCTGGAGACCCGGGGGCTGGTGGAGCGCCGCCCCGACCCGGCGGACCGCCGGGTGAAACTGGCCGCGGCGACGGCCGAGGGGCGCAGGATCGCCGGGGGGCTGCGCGACTCGCTGAACTTCGCCCGCGAGCCGCTCGCGGAGCTCTCGGATCAGGAACGGCTGGCGTTGCGCGACCTGCTGCGCCGCATGCTGGGCGCGGACGCCGACAGCGACTGAGGGTGCCGGCTCCGGCACGCCGGGCCTGAACGCCTCACGGTGCGAACGGCGGCCTCCTGGACGGCCGGCACTGTCGGGACTGTCGAGTTATGTCAGCATCTGTCGAGACCTGTCAGATTCTGTCAGGTTCCGGAGTGGCGTGTCGCGGCCTGTCGGATTCCGCTGGGCTCCGCCACGGCCCGTCAGGCTCCGCCGAGTCCTGTCACGGCCTGTCGGGCCCCGTCGGGTTCTGACGGGCGGAATCGCCGAGGATGCCCCGGAAAGGGGCCGTCGCGTGACCGGCATGAGGACCGGTCAACGGCGTGTCGGGGCCGTCCTACGACCGGCATGACGGTCTGCCACCGGCGTGTCGGGGCCGTCGCGGGTCCGGTTGAGCGCCGGCAGGCGCTACGCGCACCACCACAAGAAGTGGTTGCACGCGCCCGACGACGAAGGGGACGGTTTCGGCGCCGACGTCGTGGGTGCCGCGGTGGCGGGGGCCGATGTCCGGGGGGTCGAGGAGCCGGCCGCCGGGGCCGAGGTGGACCGGCCCGGGGTCGTACCGGCGCTCGACGACCCACCCCCGGCACTCTTCTCGCTCGTCGCCGTGGGAGACGCGGAGACGGACGCAGAGGCGGAGGGCGACGACGAGGAGCCGGGCTTGCGGGTCGCCGAGGCGGAGCCGGACGGGGAACTCTTCGGGTGCGAGGACGCCGCCGAGGAGGCCGAGCCGTCCGGCGACTCACCTCCGGCCGCCGCGGGGCTCGGGCCCAGCCCGGGTGCGTCGACGCCGAGTTCGGCGAGGCTCAGACCGCCGGCCGCGAGAACGAAGCCCACCGCGACGAACAGGGTGCGGCGCCGCCGCCGGCGGTGCGCGGCGGCCTTGCGGTCGCGCCGGCTGGTGCCGGCCGGGGCGTCCGGACCCTGCGTGCCACCCGGACTCCCGGCGTCCCGGCCGCGGCCTCCGCGCCGTCGCGCGGCCCGCCCCTCGGCGTCGCCGTCCTCACCGTGGTGCGCGTCGGCGTCGGCGCCCGATTCCGGGCGCGCGTCGACGTCTTCGGCGTCCGCATCGAGTTCGTCGACCGGGGTACCGCACCCGGGACAGGCGAGGGCGCCGTTGAGATGCCTTCGGCACACGTGGCAATAGTCCATGACGCGGGAAGACTAGGGTCACCGCCGGTAACGTTCCTAGGCGCAGTTGTGAAGGTTCTGTGCGGAATCCAGTATTCCGGTCCGTCGGACCCGGACACCCCCGACCATTCCCCGCCATCCTGCGCCCATCGCGTCGAAACCGTTATGTGCGCGACCCATTGACACTCCGCGGGCCACGTCCTTACTGTCACGCCAGCATTTCGAACGTGTGACGAAATTTCGAACAAAGCTCAAGCACAGGGGGCATCTGCCGTGCGCATCACGGGAATCAGCACACACGTGGTCGGGACACCCTGGCGGAACCTGACCTACGTCCAGGTGCACACCGACGAGGGCATCACCGGAGTCGGCGAGACCCGCATGCTGGGCCACACCGACGCGCTGCTCGGCTATCTGCACGAGGCGCAGGCCAACCATATTCTCGGTTCCGACCCGTTCGCCGTCGAAGACCTGGTCCGCCGGATGAAGTACGGCGACTACGGACGCGCCGGCGAGATCGTGATGTCCGGCATCGCGGTCATCGAGATGGCCTGCTGGGACATCAAGGGCAAGGCGCTCGGAGTGCCGGTCTGGCAGCTCCTCGGCGGCAAGGTCACCGACAGGGTCAAGGCGTACGCCAACGGGTGGTACACCACCGAACGGACCCCGGAGGCCTACCACAAGGCCGCGCAGGAGGTCGTCGCGCGGGGCTACAAGGCCCTGAAGATCGACCCCTTCGGCACCGGCCACTTCGAGCTCGACCACGCGGCCACCCTCTACTCGGTGTCGCTCATCGAGGCGGTGCGCGACGCGATCGGTCCCGAGACCGAGCTGATGCTGGAGATGCACGGCCGCTTCTCGCCGTCCACCGCCGTCCGGCTGGCCCACGAGCTCGCGCCCTTCAAGCCCGCGTGGCTGGAGGAGCCGGTGCCGCCGGAGAACCTCAAGGCACTGGAGAAGGTGGCCGCCAAGGTCGACATCCCGGTCGCCACGGGCGAACGGATCCACGACCGCGTCGAGTTCCGCGAGCTCTTCGAGAGCCAGGCCGTCGACATCATCCAGCCCGACGTCGGCCACATCGGCGGCATCTGGGAGACCCGGAAGCTGGCCGCCACCGCCGAGGCGCACTACGTCCTGGTCGCGCCGCACAACGTCGGCGGCCCGGTGCTGACCGCCGCCTCGCTCCAGGTCGGCTTCACCTCGCCCAACTTCAAGATCCTTGAGCACTTCAACGACTTCGCCGACGCGGAGATCAAGAAGGTCGTGAAGGGCGCCCCGCAGGTCGTCGACGGCTACTTCGAGCTGTCCCACGAGCCCGGTCTGGGCGTCGAGCTGGACGTCGACGCGGCGGCCGAGTTCCCGCAGCAGCAGGCCCGGTTCGACCTGTGGGCCGACGGCTGGGAGCAGCGCAAGCCCAAGGGGGCGAAGTGAGCACCGCGGTCGTCATCGAGGGTCCGGGCGAGCACCGGCTGACCCCGCACGAGCCGGTTCGGCCGTCGGCGGGCGAGGCGCTGGTACGGGTGCACGCGGTCGGCATCTGCGGCAGCGACCGCGAGGTCTACCAGGGCAACCGGCCCGAGGGGTACGTCCGCTACCCCCTGACCCCGGGGCACGAGTGGTCCGGGACCGTCGAGGAGGTCGGCGCCGGTGTCCCCAGGGCGCTGGTCGGCCGCAAGGTCGTCGGTGAGGGCTTCCGCAACTGCCAGGTCTGCGACCGTTGCCACGCGGGCGAGACAACGTTGTGCACGGCGGGGTACGAGGAGACCGGGTTCACCCAGCCCGGCGCGATGGCGAGCACCCTGACACTGCCGGCGCGGCTGCTCCACGTCCTGCCCGACGACGCCGATCTGACCGCCGCCGCCCTGCTCGAACCGGCCGCCTGCATCGCGGCCGCCGCGCTCAAGGCGAACGCCCGGCCCGGTGAGCGCGTGGCCGTGGTGGGCACCGGG
Organism: Streptomyces rhizosphaerihabitans; assembly: GCF_025399795.1. Taxonomy (GTDB): domain Bacteria; phylum Actinomycetota; class Actinomycetes; order Streptomycetales; family Streptomycetaceae; genus Streptomyces; species Streptomyces rhizosphaerihabitans. Next base: position 99,789 of record NZ_JAODTZ010000003.1, read on the forward strand.
ACGCTCGGCATGTTCGCCGTGCAGTTCCTGAAGGCGGGTTCCCCTGCCGAGCTGCTCGTCGTGGGCACCCGCCCGGACCGTGCCGCGCTGTCGAGGGACTTCGGCGCCACCGACTTCCGTACCAGGGACCAGGAACTCCCGGACGACTTCGACGTCGTGATCGAGACCGCCGGGTCCGCGTCCGCCGCGCGCACCGCTGCCTCCCTGCTGCGGCGCGGCGGACGCCTGGTCCTCACGGGGATCCCGGCGCCGGGTGCCGAGGGTCTCGATCCGACCGATCTCGTCGTACGGCAGCTGGAGGTGCACACCGTGTTCGGGGCTCCGCCGGAGGCCTGGGCGCACACGGTGCGGGTGTTCGGCGCCGGTCTGCTGAACCCGTCGCCGCTGGTGACGCACGAGCTGCCGCTCGCCGCGTTCCCGGAGGCCATCGAGCTGGTGGGGTCCGGCGACCCCAAGGTCGGCAAGGTCCTGCTGAAGCCGTGACCACCCGAGCCGTACGCCGGTACGGGGTTCCTGACGACCCCGCACCGGCGTACACCAGGCCCCCGCACACCCTTAGCCGCGAACTCTGCCCGAAATATCGAACATGAAGGACAGCTCGTGACCGACGCCTCCCCTACGGCAGCCCGTCGACCCGGTGAGAGCGCACTCGCCGCGCTCGGCCTGGGCGCGCCCGCCCTCTCCCCAGCCGACGCCTCGCCGCACACCTTCCCGGGAGGCGGCCGCTGGCGCACCGAGGTCCCCTCCGTGGAGGGGCCCGAGGCGCTCGCCGTGGTCCTCAAGGAGGCCTCGCGGCTCGATGTGCCGATCCACCGGATCAGCCAGGGCAGCGGTGTCTGGATGCTGACCGATGCCGAGATAACCGAGATGGTCGAGGCCACCGGCGAACGCGACATCGAGCTCTGCCTGTTCACCGGTCCCCGCGGCAGCTGGGACATCGGCGCCTCGGTCCGCACCGACTCGCGCGGCGCCGGGCTGCGTGCCCGCGGCCACGACGCGGTGGCCGGCTGTGTCGAGGACGCCGTCCGGGCGACGGAGCTGGGCGTCAAGTGCCTGCTCGTCGCCGACGAGGGCGTGCTGTGGACGCTGCACCGGGCGCGGGTCGCCGGGATCATCCCGGCCGACACCACCCTCAAGGTCTCGGCGCTGATCGGTCCGGTCAACCCGGCCTCGTACGCCGTGTACGAGAAGCTCGGCGGTGACTCGCTGAACGTGCCGAGCGATCTGACGCTCGATCACCTCACCGAGATCCGGCGGGTCTCCGCCGCCCCCATGGACATGTACATCGAGGCCCCCGACGATCTCGGCGGGTACATCCGGATGTACGAGGTCGCCGAGCTGATCCGCCGCGGCGCACCGCTGTATCTGAAGTTCGGGCTGTCCAAGACCCCCGGGATCTACCCGTACGGACACCATCTGCGGGACCTGACCCTGAGCACGGCCCGGGAAAGGGTGCGGCGCGGCCGCCTCGCCCTCGACCTGCTGGCACGGCACGGAGCGGACGGCGACATGGCGCCGCTCGGCACCCGTCTGCCCGGCACGCTCTCCCGGTTCGACACTCCCTCATAACGTTCGCACAAACCCCCTTCACACAAGCAGACACAGTCGCGCACAATCCAACACACCCTCTCGGCCTTCCTCTCTCAAAGCTCCCGGAGTATTCGAGTTCCGCGAGACCGAGCCCGGTCCAAGACATCAAGGATGATGATCATGCGTAACCGCAGAGCCGCCCTCACCGCCATAGCCGGAGCCGCCTCCCTCGCCCTCGCCCTGACCGCCTGCGGCCAGAGCGGCAACGGCGGCAGCAAGGACGAGGCGACCGGCAGCAGCAAGGGCGGGACCATCGGCATCGCGATGCCGACGAAGTCCTCCGAGCGCTGGATCGGCGACGGCAACAACGTCGTGAAGAACCTGGAGTCCAAGGGCTACAAGACCAAGCTGGTCTACGGCGAGGACGACCCCCAGCAGCAGGTCTCGCAGATCGAGAACCTGATCACGCAGGGCGTCAAGGCGCTGATCGTCGCGGCCATCGACAACAAGTCCCTCGACAACGTTCTCCAGGAGGCCGCGGACGCCCACATCCCGGTCATCGCCTACGACCGCCTGATCCTGGGCACGAAGAACGTCGACTACTACGCGTCCTTCGACAACAGCAAGGTCGGCGAGCTCCAGGCCAACTACATCGTCGACAAGCTCGGTCTGAAGAACGGCAAGGGCCCGTTCAACATCGAGCTGTTCGCCGGCTCCAACGACGACAACAACACGAAGTACTTCTTCGGCGGCGCGATGAGCGTGCTCCAGCCGTACATCGACAGCAAGAAGCTCGTCGTCCAGTCCGGCCAGACCGGCCTCACCCAGGTCACCACCCTGCGCTGGGACGGCGCCACCGCCCAGAAGCGCATGGACGACATCCTCACCAAGTCGTACGCCAGCAAGAAGGTCGACGCAGTCCTCTCGCCGTACGACGGCATCTCCATCGGCATCCTGTCGGCGCTGAAGTCGGACGACTACGGCTCCAAGAGCAAGCCGCTGCCGGTCCTCACCGGCCAGGACGCCGAGCTGGCCTCGGTGAAGTCGATCATCGCGGGCGAGCAGACGCAGACCGTCTACAAGGACACCCGCGAACTGGCCAAGATCGCCTCGAACATGGTCGACGCGGCCCTCAACGGCAAGAAGCCGGAGACCAACGACACCAAGACCTACGACAACGGCTCGAAGGTCGTCCCCGCCTACCTGCTCCAGCCGGTGAGCGTCGACAAGACCAACTACAAGCAGGTCCTGGTGGACGGCGGCTACTACACGGCGGACGAGCTCAAGTAACCACCCCGTCCCACTGATCTCTTAGTGATTGGAAGGCACGACCATGGCGGGACCCGTCCTGGAAATGCGCTCGATCGTCAAGACCTTTCCCGGCGTCAAAGCGCTGTCGGACGTCACGCTGACCGTCCGCCAGGGCGAGGTCCACGCCATCTGCGGGGAGAACGGCGCCGGCAAGTCGACCTTGATGAAGGTCCTCTCCGGCGTCCACCCGCACGGGAGTTACGAGGGCGAGATCCTCTTCGAGGGTGACGTCTGCCGCTTCGGGGACATCCGGGCGAGCGAGCAGCACGGCATCGTCATCATCCACCAGGAACTGGCGCTGTCGCCGTACCTCTCCCTCGCGGAGAACATCTTCCTCGGCAACGAACACGCCAGGGGCGGGTTCATCAACTGGAACGAGACGCTGCGGCACGCCACGCAGCTGCTGCGCCGGGTCGGTCTGACCGATCACCCGGAGACCCGCGTCGCCGACATCGGCGTGGGCAAGCAGCAGCTCGTGGAGATCGCGAAGGCGCTCTCGAAGAAGGTGAAGCTGCTCATCCTCGACGAGCCGACCGCGGCGCTCAACGACGAGGACAGCGACAAACTCCTCGATCTCATACTGGAGTTGAAGAAACAGGGCATCACCTCGATCATCATCTCCCACAAGCTGAACGAGATCCGCAAGGTCGCCGACTCGGTGACGATCCTCCGCGACGGCCAGTCCATCGAGACCCTCGACGTGAAGGCGCCGGAGACGACCGAGGACCGGATCATCAGCGGAATGGTCGGCCGGGACCTCGACCACCGCTTCCCCGAGCGCACCCCGCATCACCCGGAGGAGGACGCGGCCCCGGCGCTGGAGATCCGCGACTGGACCGTGCACCATCCGATCGACCAGCAGCGCAAGGTGGCCGACGACGTGTCGCTCCATGTGCGGCGCGGGGAGATCGTCGGTATCGCGGGCCTCATGGGCGCCGGCCGCACCGAGCTCGCGATGAGCGTCTTCGGACGGTCGTACGGCCGGTACGCGGGCGGCACGGTCCTCAAGGACGGCAAGGAGATCCGCACCAAGACCGTCGCGGAGGCGGTCGGCCACGGCATCGCCTACGTCACCGAGGACCGCAAGCACTACGGTCTCAACCTCATCGACACCATCAACCGCAACATCTCGCTGACCGCTCTGGACAAGGTCGCCAAACGGGGCCTGGTCGACGAGCACGAGGAGCGCCAGGTCGCCGAGCGCTACCGCAAGTCGATGAACATCAAGGCGCCGACCGTCTTCGAGCCGGTCGGCAAGCTCTCCGGCGGCAACCAGCAGAAGGTCGTCCTCAGTAAGTGGATCTTCGCGGGTCCGGACGTGCTGATCCTGGACGAACCGACCCGCGGCATCGACGTGGGGGCCAAGTTCGAGATCTACACGGTCATCGACAAGCTGGCCGCCGAGGGCAAGGCAATCATCTTCATCTCCTCCGAGCTGCCCGAACTGCTCGGCATGTGCGACCGCATCTACACCATGGCAGCCGGGCGGCTGACGGGTGAGTTCTCGCGGGCCGAGGCCACGCAGGAAGTGCTGATGCGTCAGATGACGAAGGACAAAGAGGTAACGCGATGAGCACCGATGTGACCAACACCCCGGCCGAGGCACCGCCGGGCAAGAGCGGCAGCAACGACACCGGGGAGAACCTGGTGCGGCTGATGCTCGACGGCATGCGCCGCAACATGCGCCAGTACGGCATGCTGATCGCCCTCGGCCTGATCGTCGCCCTCTTCGCCGTCTGGACCGGCGGAGACACGCTGCTGCCGCACAACGTCTCCAACCTGGTCCTGCAGAACAGCTACATCCTGATCCTCGCGATCGGCATGATGCTGGTGATCATCGCGGGCCACATCGACCTGTCGGTCGGTTCGCTGACGGCGTTCGTGGGCGCGTTCGCGGCCGTGATGACGGTGCAGCACGGCGTGTCGTGGCCCGTCGCCCTGGTGCTGAGCCTGGCGGTGGGCGCCGTGGCGGGCTCGGTCCAGGGATTCCTGATCGCCTATCTCGGCATACCGTCCTTCATCGTCACCCTCGCCGGGATGCTGATCTTCCGCGGCCTGACCGAGATCCTGCTCAAGGGGCAGACCCTCGGCCCGTTCCCGGGCGGCCTGCAGAAGATGGGCAACGGCTTCCTGCCGGAGGTCGGCCCGACCACCAACTACCACAACATCACGCTGCTGCTGGGCCTGGCCGTGATCGTCTTCGTGGTCCTGCAGGAGGTCCGTGACCGCAAGCGCCAGCAGGAGTTCTCGCTGGACGTGCTGCCGGCCAAGCTGTTCCTGCTCAAGCTGGTCGCGCTGGTCGCCGCGGTCCTCACCGTCACGATGATGCTCGCCAGCTACAAGGGCGCGCCGATCGTGCTGCTGATCCTCGGCGCGCTGGTCGTCGGCTACGGCTACATGATGCGCAACGCCGTCTTCGGCCGCCACATCTACGCGATCGGCGGCAACCTCCCGGCGGCGAAGCTGTCCGGCGTCAAGGACAAGAAGGTCACCTTCTATGTCTTCCTGAACATGGGCATGCTCGCGGCCCTGGCGGGTCTGGTGGTAGCCGCCCGCCTGAACGCGGCCTCTCCGAAGGCCGGCCTGAGCTTCGAGCTGGAAGCGATCGCCTCGTCGTTCATCGGTGGCGCGTCCATGAGCGGCGGTGTGGGTACCGTCCTCGGCGCGATCATCGGCGGCCTGGTCCTCGGCGTGCTGAACAACGGCATGAACCTCCTCAGTGTCGGCACCGACTGGCAGCAGGTCATCAAGGGCCTGGCCCTGTTGGCGGCGGTCGGGTTCGACGTGTGGAACAAGCGCAAGTCCGGTTCGTAACTCAGCTGGGCCCCGCCGAAAGGCGGGGCCCCTCCATTTGCAGGAGCCGCAGTGGACATGAGCAGACGTACGGTCATCGCAGGAGCGGCGGCAGCGGGATTAACCGCGGCCACCATCGGCACAGCGCACGCCTCTGGCGGCAGGAAGCCCGAGAAGGAGCTCTTCGGCAAGCTCGCCGACGGGACGAAGGTCCACCGGTGGTCGCTGGAGAACGGCGGGACGCGGCTCAAGGTCCTGTCGTACGGCGGAATCGTCCAGTCCCTGGAGATACCCGACCGGCACGGCAGGTACAAGAACGTCGCGCTGGGCTTCGACAACATCGACGACTACGTCGCGAGCAGCCCGTACTTCGGCGCGCTGATCGGCCGGTACGGCAACCGCATCGGCAAGGGGCAGTTCACCCTGGACGGCAAGAGCTACCAGCTCTCCGTCAACGACGGCGCCAACAGCCTGCACGGCGGCGCCAAGGGCTTCGACAAGCACGTCTGGGACGTGGAGGGCTTCACCTCGGGCTCCGACGTCGGACTCGTCCTGCACTACACCAGCATCGACGGCGAGATGGGCTACCCCGGCACGCTCAGGGCGAAGGTCACCTACACCCTGACCGGGCACGGCGACTGGCGCATCGACTACGAGGCCACCACCGACAAGGCCACCGTCGTCAACCTCACCAGCCATGTCTACTGGAACCTCGCCGGTGAGGGCAGCGGCTCGATCTACGACCACGAGCTGGAGATCGCGGCCGCCCGCTTCACCCCCGTCGACTCGGGCCTGATCCCCACCGGTGAACTGGCCGGGGTCGCCGGCACCCCCTTCGACTTCCGCCGGACGAAGACCGTCGGCAGGGACATCCGGGTGGCGCACCAGCAGCTCCTGTACGGCAAGGGCATCGACCACAACTGGGTTCTCGACAAGGGCATCACGGCGAAGCCCCGGCATGTCGCGACGCTCCGCGATCCGTCCTCCGGGCGCACCCTGAGCATCGCGACGACCGAGCCCGGCCTGCAGTTCTACTCGGGCAACTTCCTGGACGGCACCCTGGTCGGCACCGGCGGTCACATCTACCGGCAGGGCGACGCCCTGTGCCTGGAGACCCAGCACTTCCCGGACTCCCCGAACCACCCGTCGTTCCCGTCGACGGTGCTGCGGCCGGGGCAGACCTACCGGACCTCCACGGTGCACTCGTTCGGTGGCTGACCGGTCCTCACCGGTGCGTGCGTTCGGCGCGTGACCGGTCCTCACCGGTGCATGTGCCGGTTCGTGACCGGACCCCACGGGTGCGTGCGTCGGGTTCGTGACCGGACCTCATACATGCACCCGTCGGGTCCGTGACCGGACCCCACGGGTGCATGTGTCGGGTCCGTGACCGGACCTCACAGCCGGTTCACAAAATCCACACGACTGCGCGGCAATTGAACAGCGCCACTTCCGTCTCCGTATGAGAGGGCGGCCCGTGCTCCCCCGCGCGGGCCACCCAAAGACGGAGGGCCCGTCCTCCCCAGCGGGCTCGCCCATACGGAGGTTCCATGGCAGGCAATGTCACCTCGCTCTTTCGCGGCACCGCGGCGCACAGTCCGTCGATGGCCGCACTGACGCGGGAGGGCGACGGAGCCGGCCCGGTGGATTTCTGTATTCCCTGCAACCCGTACTTCCCCACGCCCGCGATGTTCGACGAACTCGCGAGCCGGCTGCGCGAGATCATCACCTACTACCCGAGCAGCGCCGACACGATCACCAGTGAGCTGTGCTCGCTGCTCCAACTTCCGCCGCAGTGCGTCGCGATGGGCAACGGTTCGACCGAACTCATCACATGGATCGATCACTTGCTGGTCCGTGAGTCCCTCGCGATACCTGTCCCCACGTTCGGCCGCTGGACCGACCAGCCGATGGAGACCGGCAAGCGGGTCGACATGTTCCCGCTCCAGGAGTCCACCGGCTTCGCGCTCGACCTCGCCGCGTACGCCAAGTTCATCCGCGCCCGCGGCACCAAGGTCGCCGTCATCTGCAACCCGAACAACCCCGACGGCGGCTTCCTGCCCCGCCAGTCGCTCATCCAGTTCATGGACGCGATGGCCGACCTGGACCTGGTCATCATCGACGAGTCGTTCCTGGAGTTCGCCGACGCCGAGTCCGAGCCCAGCGTGGTCGAGGACGCGGTCATGCGGCCCAACGTCATCGTGCTGCGCAGCCTCGGCAAGAACTTCGGCCTGCACGGCATCCGCTTCGGCTACATGGTCGCCAACCCCTCGCTGGCGGGCAAGGTCCGCTCGATGCTGCCGAAGTGGAACCTCAACTCCTTCGCGGAGACCGTGGTGTTCATGCTCAAGAACCACGGCAAGGAGTACATGGAGAGCCTGCACATGGTCCGCCGCGACCGGCTCGACATGGCCCGCCAGCTCTCCGCGCTGCCCGGCCTGACGATCTACCCCTCGCAGGGCAACTTCCTGTTCGTACGCCTCCCCGTCGGCGCCGAGGGCACCGTGGTCCGGGACCGGCTGCTCACCGAGCACCGCATCCTGGTCCGTGAGTGCGGCAACAAGGTCGGCTCGTCCAGCCGCTTCCTGAGACTCGTGGTACGTCCGCAGACGGATGTACGCCGCCTGGTGGCCGGCCTGGAACAGGTGCTCTACGGGTCCAGGAAGGAAACCGCCGTACCCGAGCTGAGCAACGGGACCGGCTACAGCTCGGGTACGGCCATGGTGGACCGTCTCGTCGGCGCGACCAACGGAGCGGGCATGCAGGGGCTGGCCGCGCAGGCGAACGTCTGGCCCGGACAGCCCGCTCAGGCCCAGCCGGTGGCGGCGGCCGCCCCGCAGCCCAGCCTGCCGCCCGGTCCGCCGGCGCGGCCCGCCGCGGCCTCGCCCTATCCCGCCCAGCAGCCCGCCGCCGCTTCGCCCTATCCCGCCCAGCAGCAGCCTGTGGCGGCCCCTGGCTATCCCGCCCAGCAGCAGCCCGTGGCGGCCCCGGGCTACCCCGCTCCGCAGCCCACCAACTGGCCGGCCGCGGCCCAGGGCCCGGGTGCGATGCCGGCCCAGATGCCGCCCGCGGCGATGACCGCACCGGCCCAGCCCGCCGGTCTCCAGCCGGCCGCCCAGACAGGCATGCCCGGCATGGCGAACGGCGCCTCCATGGGTGCGCAGGGCGGCCTGACGGCGGCCCAGGTCCGGGGCAGGACACAGCCGGAACCACCGCCACCGCAGGCGGACGGCGGCTGGGGAGCCGTAGGCGCGATGCTCTACAACCAGGCCGGTTAGCAGGCCGCTCATATCGCCGGGCGGACCTCCGCACGGCCGGCCACCGGCCGGCCGACAGGAACCGCCCGTCACCGACGGCGCGGGCAGGGCAGAAGTACGCCCGCCCGGCGCCGGAGGACCCCTGTGTCCCGAGCCGCGAACTCCGGCGCCGGACACCACAGCGCGGTGCCCGCGGAACCGGGGCACCGACGCCTTCGCCGTTCACCTGTCCCCGTATCCCGTCACTCCCCTGTGCGGCCGGAGACCGGCGCGTCCCCCGCGCCGAGGCGGCTGCCCCCTCGCGGTCCTGCCACGTCGACCGCGAGGACGCCACGCCGAGTCGGGGACCCCGCAAGGTGTCCAACAAGGAGCTTGACGGGCTGTCACTTTGCGGAACTGACAGCTGACCGACAGCATCCACTCCTACGGTGCCGTGTTCATGACAGATTCCCCCTCGAAAGACATGTCAGAGGCCCCGCTCGGGCGCCGAACCGTACTGATCGCCACCGGCGTCACGGCCGCGGCACTGGCCGTGGGCGCGGCGGCACCCGCCGCCCCCGCCCCCGCCCTCGCCCCCGCCACCGACGTGGCGGACGACGCGGTCCCCGCCGCCGCGGCGGCAGCCGTCTGCACCCTCACCAAGGAGATGACCGAAGGTCCCTACTACCTCGACGGACAGCTCGTCCGCGCCGACGTCACCGAAGGCAAGGCCGGCGCCCCGCTCAAGCTGGTGCTCACCGTCGTCGACGACGACACCTGCGCGGCCATCAGCAACGCCCTCGTCGAGATCTGGCACTGCGACGCGCTCGGCGAGTACTCCGGCTTCGTCGGCAACAACGGCCACAGCGAACCGGACGACGGCACGTTCCTGCGCGGCGGCGTCCTGACGAACGCGTCCGGCGTCGCGAACATCACCACGATCTACCCCGGCTGGTACCGGGGCCGCTGCGTGCACATCCACGTCAAGGTGCACACCGGCGTCACCCTCACCTCCGACGGCTCCTTCACCGGCGGCAGGGAACTCCACACCGGCCAGCTCTTCTGCAGCGAGACGATCACGACGGCGATGGCCAAGGTGTCCCCGTACTCGACCAACAAGGTCACCCGCACCACCCTCGCCCAGGACTCCATCTACGACGACGGAGGCGCCTCCTCCGGCCTCCTGACCCTGACGGCCCTCGGCAGCACCGCCTCCGCCGGCTACACCGGCACCCTGACGCTCGGCGTCGAGACGAGCTGACCCGCCCCTTCCCCCCACGGAGGCCGGGGGCGGCCCGCGACCATGCGGGCCGCCCCCGGCCGCGCCCATACCGCGTAATTCCCCCGCGCCTAGATCGTCATATGACCATCAAATGACCTGCTCCTGTGGACAATGGCCGCACCTTCCCCCGGGTTCTCGGGCTCGGACCGAGCGGGGAACCCCCGTCGCCGTCCCCGGGAGACCCGCATGGTGTTGAGCAGACGTACCTTCAGCGCACTCGCCGGCACCGCCGCGCTCGGTCTCTCGCTGAGCGGCAGCGGGGGCGACGAGGCGCGCGCGGCAGGAAGGACGCCTCTCGCACCCACCGGCCCCGCCCCCGCACCGCCCACCGCCGACGGCAGGACACACACGGTCGGTTTCGACCGCTACTCGATGCTGATCGACGGCAGGCGCCTGGTGATCTGGTCCGGAGAGGTCCATCCGTTCCGGCTGCCGAGCCCGTCCCTGTGGCGGGACGTCCTGCAGAAACTGCGCGCCCACGGGTACAACGCGATCAGCATCTACGTCGCGTGGAACTACCACTCCCCCGCACCCGGGCAGTACGACTTCACCGGGGTCCGCGACCTCGACCTGTTCCTGCGGACCGCCGCCGAGACCGGGCTGTACGTCATCCTGCGCCCCGGCCCGTACATCAACGCCGAGGTCGACGCGGGCGGCTTCCCCGGCTGGCTGACCGCCACCCCGGGGGTGGCCCGCACCTCGGACCCGGCCTATCTGAAGCACGTCGACGAGTGGCTGACCGCCGTCGACCGCATCGCCGCCCGCCACCTCTACACCGACGGCGGCGGCACGATCGTGCTCTACCAACTGGAGAACGAGTACGACGACCACGTGACCGAGCCCGCCGGACGCGACTACATGGCGCACCTGTACGCGAAAGTGCGGGCGGACGGCATCGACGTGCCACTCTTCCACAACGACAAGGGCAGGAACGGCCGTTGGGCCCCGGGCACCTTCGACACGGACGGTGAGCGGGGGCGTTACCTCTACGGCTTCGACGGCTACCCCTCCCCCTTCAAGACACCACCGGACTGGGGGTACTTCGGACCCGGCGGCATGAAGGGCGGCTCGACCGCCAGTCCGGACACTCCGGGGTTCATCCCCGAGTTCGGAGGCGGCTGGTTCGATCCGTGGGGCGGGGCGGAGTTCGACGGCCTGGGCTACGCGGAGTCGCGCCGCACCCGGGACGCGGCCTACGAGCGGCGCTTCTACCTCACCAACCTCGCCAACGGCATCACGGTCCACAACGTCTACATGACCTTCGGCGGCACGTCCTGGGGCTGGCTGCCCGCGCCGATCGTCTACACGTCGTACGACTACGGGGCCGCCCTCGACGAGGCACGGCAGCCGACCGAGAAGCTCCTGCCGATGCACCAGATCGGCCAACTGCTGCACTCGGTGCCCGACCTGGCGAAGCTGGACCGCGCCGAGCCGGCCGACGGAGGCACCCCGGAGGCCGGACCCGGCATCAAGGCGTACCACCTCGTCAATCCGGACACGAAGGCGCACTTCCATGTGCTGCGCAACGACGCGGCCACCGAGTCCGTCGCCTCCGTCCCGCTCGCGGGCACGACAGTCGCCGTGCCGGTGCCCGGCCTCGACGCCCGACTGCTCGCCTCCGGAATCGCCCTGGGACGAAGGAAGTTGAGCTACTCGACCGCTCAGCCGATGCTGTGGCTGACCGCAGGACGGCAGGACATCGCGGTGTTCACGGGCCGGGCGGGCGAGTCGACGCGCACCTGTCTGGAGTCGGCGAGCGAGCCGACGGTCACCGTGCTGGACGGGGACGCCGGGCACAGCTACGGGGACGGGATCCTGCGGATCGACGCCGTACTGGACGGCGTCACCCGGGTCCGGGTGGAGGGCGGTGATGTCGCCGCACCCCTCCTGCTGCTGTTCGCCGACGACGAGAGCTCCCGCCTGCTGTGGCGGTACGACACTCCGTCGGGTCCGGTGCTGGTGCGCGGCCCGGCGCTGCTGCGCACGGCCGCCCTGCGCGGCACGACCGTCCAGCTCACCGGCGACACGGTGGAGGCGGCGGACCTGGAGGTGTGGGGACCGCGCGGGATGAGCGAACTCGTATGGAATCACGGCACGTTGAAGTCCCGCGCCACCACCTCCGGGAGCCTGCTGGCCGAGCGGCCGCTGGCCGGTGTGGACCGGGTGCGGCTGCCCGCCCTGGCCGACTGGCGCCGGGCCGAGGGCGATCCCGAGTCGGCCGCCGGCTACGACGACTCGGCGTGGCAGGTCGCCGACAGGACGTCCTCGTACAGCATCACTCCCGTGCCCGCCGGGCAGCCCGTGCTGTTCGCCGACGACTACGGCTTCCACTACGGCGACGTCTGGTACCGGGGGCACTTCGCGGACGCGGGCGGCGCGGAGTCCGTGTCCCTGTCCTATGTCGCGGGCGCCCAGGGGCTGTTGATGGCCTGGCTGGACGGTGAGCCGCTGGGCACGCACCGGATGCCGGTGCCGGACAAGAAGACCGTGCGGCAGGGGACCTGGGCGGCCACCGCCACCTTTCCCGTCCGGCCACGGGACGGGCACAGACATGTGCTCTCCGTCCTGGTCCGGCGGATGCAGCACGACGAGGACGGCAGGGCGAACGACACGCACAAGGCGGCCCGGGGTCTGACGGCCGTCGCCCTCGCCGGGGCCGCTCCGGCGGTCCGCTGGCGCGTCCAGGGCGCGGCGGCCCCCGACCCGGTGCGCGGACCGCTCAACACCGGAGGTCTGCACGGGGAGCGGCGCGGCTGGCATCTGCCGGGATTCGAGGACGGCGGCTGGAAGGCCTGCGGCTTCCCGCGAGCCGAGCGGCGGCAGGGCGTCACCTGGTACCGCACCGGCTTCCGACTCGCCGTGGACACCGGGGTGGACGCCTCGATCGGGCTCGCCCTCACCGACGATCCGGCCCGCGCCTATCGCGTCCAGATCTTCCTGAACGGCTGGAACATGGGCCAGTACATCAATGACGTGGGGCCCCAGCACACGTTCGTCCTCCCCAACGGGGTGCTGCGCACACGCGGGCGCAACACACTGGCCCTCGCGGTGCTGTCCGACGGAACCACACCCGCCGGCCCCGGCCGGGTGGAACTGACGCTGCTGGGCAGCGCGGCCGGAGGAGTACCGGTGGCCCCGGTGGACTCCCCCGGCCCCACGACCGCGCAGCACGGGTCCTAGGCCAGCCGGATCACGTTCCAGGACAGCGGCTCCAGGACGGCGCTCAGCGTGCCGCCTCGGAGCGTGGTCCCCTCGACCGGGTGCGGGGTGACCCGCTCCTGGTCGTGCAGGGTGTTGGCGGCGTCCGGGTCGGCGTCGGCGAGCGCGCTGTGCTCGACGACCGTCGTCAACCCCATCCGGTTCAGGGCGACTTCGAGGGGCAGCGGCTCGGTCTGGCTGCGGTTGACGGCGAAGACGCTCACCGAGCCGTCCTCGGCGCGCACCGCGGTGGCGTGCAGCAGGTCGGCCTCGCCGTACTTGCGGGTCGGGTACCTCGGCGAGTCCACCCGGACGTCGAGGACCTGACCGCGCCCGTACGCCGAGGCCTGTGCGAACGGATGGAAGGTCGTCTGCCGCCAGGCCGGGCCGCCCGGTTCGGTCATGATCGGCGCGATGACGTTGACGAGCTGGGCGAGGCAGGCGACGGTCACCCGGTCCGCGTGCCGCAGCAGCGCGATGAGCAGCGAACCGAAGACGACCGCGTCCGTGACGGAGTAGACGTCCTCCAGCAGGCGCGGGGCCTCCTGCCAGTCCTCGACCGGGTGCGGGTCGGGCCGGCTCTGGTACCAGACGTTCCACTCGTCGAAGGAGAGGTTGATCCTCTTCGTGGACTTGAGGCGGGCGCCCACGTGGTCGCAGGTGGCCACCACGTTCTCGATGAACGACTCGGTGTCGACGGCGGAGGCGAGGAAGGAGTCCCGGTCGCCGTCGGTCTCCTCGTAGTAGGCGTGCAGGGAGATGTGGTCGACGAGGTCGTACGTCTCGGCGAGGACCGTCGCCTCCCACTCGGCGAAGGTCGGCATGCCCTGTCCGGAGGAGCCGCACGCGACGAGCTCGAGGTCCGGGTCGATCTGCCGCATCGCGCGGGCGGTCTCGGCGGCGAGCCGGCCGTACTCCTCGGCGGTCTTGTGGCCGGTCTGCCAGGGGCCGTCCATCTCGTTGCCGAGGCACCAGAGCCTGATGCCGAACGGGTCCTTGTCGCCGTGCGCGATCCGCAGGTCGGAACGGGCCGTCCCGGAGGGGTGGTTGGCGTACTCCTGGAGCGCCAGGGCCTCGGCGACCCCCCGTGTGCCGAGGTTGACGGCCATCATCGGCTCGGCCTGCGGACCGATCTTCTTGAGGAAGCCGATGTACTCGCCGAGCCCGAAGCGGTTGGACTCGGTGGATCGCCAGGCGAGGTCGAGGCGGCGGGGCCGCTCCTCGGCGGGGCCCACCGAGTCCTCCCAGTTGTAGCCGGAGACGAAGTTGCCGCCGGGATAGCGGACGGCCGTGACACCGAGCTCGCGGACCAGCTCCAGCACGTCCGTGCGCAGGCCTTCGGAGTCCGCGGCTGGGTGGCCGGGTTCGAAGATGCCGGTGTAGACGCAGCGGCCGAGGTGCTCGACGAAGGATCCGAAGAGACGGGGGTTGACCTCGCCGATGGTGAAGGCGGGATCGAGGGCGAAGCGGGCGGTACGCATGGTGTCCTTTCGGGGCGCCTTGGGGCCCGGGCGGGGAGTGCCTTGGGGAGATGGTGGGGGTGGCCCCGTTTCGTGGGCGGGTGCGGGGCTGTCGTGACGGGTCTCGCCCACGCGGCGGAGCCGCACAGTGGTGCGGTCCCGCCCCTAACCGACCACGGGCCAGCCGTTCTTCGTCCAGCTCAGCCTGTTCAGGCCCAGCTTGGGCGTGCCGTTGTCGTCCGCGTCGTAGTAGTGGTAGGCCAGCCAGTCCTCGCCACCGTCCCGGAAGACCGACTCGCCACCGGGGCCGATGTAGCGGCCGTGGCCGGCCAGCAGGAGGTCGCCGCCGCCTTCGAGCATCTGCGTGCCCGTGCTGTCCGCGTACGGGCCGGTCACCGACGTCGACCTGCCCACCCTGATCTTGTACGTGGAGTTCACGCCCGCGCAGCACGCGTCGTACGAGGCGAAGAGGTAGTAGTAGCGGCCGTGTTGGACCACGTACGGCCCCTCGACGGCGTACGGGGCGTCCGGGCGGGTCGCGAGGTGGCGGACGGGGGCGTCGGCCTTGGCCCTGCCGGTTCCGGGATCCAGTTCGACCATACGGATGCCCGTCCAGTACGAGCCGAACGTCATCCACAGTCGGCCGTCGGCGCCGGTCACCGCCGGGTCGATGGCGTTCCAGGTGTCGCTGGTGTCCGAGGTGAAGGCCTTGCCGTGGTCGGTCCAGGTGCCGGGCAGGCCGCTCGGTGAGGTGGCGACGCCGATCGCGGAGTGGTTGGTGCCCCACGAGGAGACCGCGTAGTAGAGCCAGTACCGGCCGGCGCGGTAGGAGATGTCCGGGGCCCAGGGGTCGCCGGTGGAGTTGTACTCGTACCACCAACTCGGTGGTGCGGCGAAGGCGTTGCCCGCGTCGTCCCACTGGACGCGGTCCCGGGAGAGGCGGGCGCCGATCACGCCGCCGGTCGAATAGGCCACGTATCCACCGGACTTGAGCTGGATGACTGTGGGGTCATGGATGATCTGCTGTCCGGTGACGGGCCCCGGGTCCGGGTAGGTGACGTCGGCCTGTGCGGTGGTCGGCAGCAGGGCGACGACGGCCGCGGCGAGCAGGGCGGCGAGTCGGTGTGCGGTCAACTGGGGCTCCTCGTCCGGTCACTGGCCGGCCAGACCGGTGTGGGCCACGCCCCGCACGATCTGGCTCTGGAAGAAGACGAACACGACGATCAGCGGGAGGCCCGCGATCAGGCCGCCCGCCATGAGCTGCGGCCAGATGATGCCGAAGGAGTTCTGCACGGTGGCGATGCCGTTCGGCATGGTCATCAGGTCGGGGTTGTTGGTCACCATGTAGGGCCACAGGAAGTTGTTCCAGGAGGCGATGAAGGTGAAGATCCCGACCGCCGAGAGGGACGGTTTGGAGAGCGGGAGGACGATGGTGAAGAAGATCCGCCAGCGGCCCGCGCCGTCGATGAACGCGGCCTCCTCCAGCTCGCGGGGCAGCGACTGGAAGAACTTGTAGAGGATGTAGACCATGGCCGCCGGGGCGCACTGCGGCAGGATCATCCCCCAGTAGGTGTCGACCATGCCGAGCGACTGCACGGTCGCGAAGAGGGGGACGCCGAGGATGGCCGGGGAGAACATCAGGCCCGCCATCGTCAGGGCCATCAGGGCCGACTTGCCGCGGAACTCGGTGCGGGCGAAGCCGTATCCGGCGAGGGCGGCGACGAGCAGCACGACGAAGGTGACGCAGACCGACACCACCAGGGAGTTCACGAACCAGTTGGGGATGTTGCCAGCTTCGATGACGCTCTTCCAGGACGCCGCCGTGAGGTGCTGCGGGATCCAGTGCGGGGAGGTCACCGACTCGGTGGGGGTCTTCAGAGAGGTGGACAGCGCCCAGGCCAGCGGGGCCATCCACACCAGTGACAGGGCGGCGGCGACCGCCGTCAGCGCGATCTGTCCCGGCGTCCAGGTGCTGCGGGCCTTGCGCGGTGCGGGAGTCGGGTCGGCGGTGGTCATCGGGCGTCCTCCTCGCGGAGCCGCAGCAGCCACATCCGCCCGAGGGCGACGGCCGCGATGATGAGGAACAGGATGAAGGAGATCGCGGAGGCGTAGCCCACGCGGTAGCTGGTGAAGCCCTGTTCGAGGGTGTACTGGACGAAGGTGCGGGTCGATTCCTCGGGCCCCGGGCCGAACTGGTACATGACGACGGCCTGGTCGAAGACCTGGAGCGAGGCGAGGACCTGGAGGGCGAGCACCAGGCCGGTGATGTTGCGCAGGTTCGGCACGGTGATGTGCAGCATCCGCTGGAAGGCGTTGGCCCCGTCCAGTTCGGCCGCCTCGTAGAGGTGGTGCGGGATGTTCTGGAGCGCGGCCAGGTAGAGCAGGAAGGAGAAGCCGACCGTCCACCACAGGGTGGCGACGACGACCGCGATCATGGCGGTGGACTTCTGGGTGAGCCAGGGGGTGTCGATGCCGAGGACGTGGTTGACCATGCCGTTGGTGGGCTGGAACAGCCACCACCACAGGTTGCCGACCACGGCCGACGGGAGCAGGAACGGCGCGAAGAAGCACAGCCGCCACAGCCACTTGAGGTGGGTGATGTGGTGCGCGATCAGGGCCATGAGCAGCGCCACGACGACGATGCAGGGGACGACGTAGAGGGTGAACTGGACGCTGTGCCACAGCGAGTTCCACACCAGGTGGTCCTGGAGTGCCTCGCGGTAGTTGTCGAGGCCGATGAAGCGGGTGTGGTCGCCGGAGATGTTGGCGTCGGTGAGGCTGAGGTAGAGGCCGCGTACGACGGGCACGACGACGAACAGCCCGTACAGCACGAAGAACGGGGCGACGAACCAGCCGCCGTGCTGGAACCGGCGGCCCCAGCGTGCGCGGGCGGACTCCGTCGCGGTGGCCGCGCGGGGCCGCAGGCCCGTGGCGGGGGCGAGGGTGGTGGTCATGCCGCGGTTCCCTTCAGCTCCTGGGCGGCGGTCCGGCCGTCCATCGGATTCCGCATGGCCAGCAGTTCCTCCAGGACGGATTTCATCCGGCGGGCGGCGGCTTCCGGTTTCGCGGAGCCGACGTTGGAGGAGGCGACGACCGGGCCGATCCGCTTGGCGAGGGTGCCGGTGGAGCCGGCGAACCAGATGCGCGGTTCGGTGGCCGGGTGCTCCATGGCCGGGCGGGAGTACTCGTTCTGCGGGGTCAGCTTGAGATAGGCCGGGTCCTGGAAGGTCGGCAGATAGGCGGGGACATGGCCGCCGCCCGCCCAGGCGGTGGCGTGCTTGACCATGTAGGCGGCCAGCAGGTGCGCGCCCTCGTTGGCGGGGCCGCCGCGGTCGGCCTGGTGCGGCAGGACGAAGGAGTGCGACTCGGCGTGCGTGGCCGGGGTGCCGAAGACCGGGGGCAGCGGCTGGGCCCCGTAGCCGACCTTCTCGCCGCTGAAGTACGGCACCGACCAGTTCCCCTCCCACACGAACGGCGATCCGGCGAGGAACGCCTCGCCGTCGGCCTGGCCGACGATCGTGTAGCCGTCGGCGACGTGCTGGTGGAGGAACTCCAGGACCTGGGTGGCCTTGTCGGTGTCGAAGGTGACGTCGGTGCGCTCGTCGTCGAAGTAACCGCCGCCGAGCTGCTGGTAGAAGGCGACGAAGAACCACCAGGAGAAGTTCTGGTCGAAGGCGTGCAGGCCGAGGGTCTGCTGTCCGCCCTTCAGCTGCTTCTTGGCCTCCTTGAGCATGGCGAACCAGTCGTCGGTGGAGTTCGCGGTCGGCAGCCTTCCGTCGGCGTCGAGCAGGCCGGCCTTCCGGCAGACGTCCGTGCGGTAGAAGCTCAGCTGGACGTGGATGTCGAGGGGCAGGGCGTAGAGCTTGCCGTCGACGATGCCGCGCTTCCAGAGCACGGGGTTGAAGTCGGCTTCCCGGACGCCGTACTTGGTGAGCAGGTTCATGTCCCAGGGGTCCAGGAGCCGGCCGGGCGCGAAGCCGGGCACGCGGCCCTGGTGCATGACGCTGAGGTCCGGAGCGCGGTTGCCCGCCGCGGCCATCGCGAGCTTCGTGTAGTACGGGTCGCCCCAGGTGAGGGTGGAGTCCTTGACCGCGATGCCGGGATGTTCCTTCCGGAAGGCGTCCACCATCGCGACCATGTTGGCTCCGTCGCCTCCGGTGAAGAGGTTCCAGTAGCGGACCCGGGTGCTCGCGCCGGAGGCGAGCGCGTCCGCGCCGGTGCCGAGTGCGGCGAAGCCGAGACTGCCCGCGACCGTCAACCCGCCCACCGCGGAGAGGAGTTGCCTGCGGTTCAGGCCAGGTCGTGCCATACCTTGCCCCCACTGTTCGAAATTTCGGCAGATGATCGCAACTTCGAACGGGACCGTAGATAGGAAGCGCTTACTCGTCAATGGTTTGCGCAAAAAACGGTGGCGCGAAAACGCGAGTCCCCGCCCGGTGACCGACACCTGGGCGGGGACTCGTGGCTTGACCGGCGGCGTGACCGGCGAGTGCGGGCTAGCCGGCGAACTCCGGCTGCGGCAGGCCCTTGCCCGCGCCGGGGACGACGAGCAGGGAGCCTGACATCGGGTGCGGTGCCGTGAGGCCCGTACGCGCGGTGGTGATGTAGAGGTCGGTGAGGTCGGCACCGCCGAACGCGCAGGCGGTGGGGCGGCGGACCGGCAGGTCGAGGACCCGGTCGAGGGCGCCGTCCGGCGTGTAGCGGCGGACCGCTCCGCCGTCCCAGAGGGCCACCCAGACGCAGCCGTCGGCATCCACCGTCAGACCGTCCGGGAATCCCTCCTCCACGGTCGCGAACGGGCGCCTGTCGACCGGGAGTCGATCGTCGCCGATGTCGAAGACGTCGATGCGGCGGGTCGGCGAGTCGACGTAGTAGACACGGCGGCCGTCGGGGCTCCAGCCCGTGCCGTTGCTGACGCTCACGTCGTCGAGGATCGGACGGACCGTGCCGTCGGGGGTGATCCGCGACAGCGTGCCCCCGCCCGGCGCCTCGTCGTAGCGCATGGTGCCGCACCACAGCGAGCCGTCGGGGGCGACGGCCGCGTCATTGGCGCGCCGCCCGGGCACGGGCTCCCGGTGCAGCCACCGGAACGCACCCCCGGCGGCTCCGGTGGCCCCTTCGGGTCCGGCGGTGGTGGATCCGTCGGACCCCGCCGGCCCGTAGAGGCCCACGCCGTCGCGGAGGTTGACGACCAGGCCGCCGCCCGCTCGGGGCTTGGCGGCGCCCACGTGCTGCTCGGTCGTCATCACGGTGCGGCGGCCGGAGGCGGGGTCGTAGGTGTGGACCCGGGAGCCGAGGACGTCGACCCAGATGAGCCGGCGCGCCCGGGTGTCCCAGGTCGGGCCCTCGCCGAGCGCCGCGCGCGCGGGGACGGCGACCTCGACGGCGGTCATCGCACGTTCCGGTGACCGAGCCGCTCGGACAGTTCCGCGGCACCCTTCGCCGCGAGCTGCTCCAGCTCGTCGCGGCGCTCGTCGCTCCAGCGGATCATCGGTACGGAGATCGAGAGCGCGGCGACGACCTGTCCCGCGCGGTCGCGCACCGGGGCCGCGACACAGCTGACGTCCGGGTTGGACTCACGGCTCTCCACGGCGATCCCGCGACTGCGGATCTCGGCGAGGGCCTCGCGCAGGGCGCCCGGCTCGGTGATGCTGTTGGGCGTCATCGCGACGAGGTCGGCGTCGTCGGGGACGCGCGAGGTCAGCTCCGGCTCGGAGAGGGAGGCGAGCAGCATCTTGCCGACGGAGGTGCAGTGCGCGGGAAGGCGGCGGCCGGCCGCCGAGACCATGCGGACGGCGTGCGTCGAGTCGACCTTCGCGATGTAGATGACGTCGGTGCCCTCGAGAATCGCCACGTGCACGGTCTCGTCGCAGGTCTCGGCGACGGAGCGGGCGACCTGCTGGCCCTCGGCCGCGAGGTCGAGCTGCTCGGCGTAGCGGCTGCCGAGCTGGTACGGGCGTACGCCGAGCCGGTAGCGTCCCGGCTGACCGGGCACCTGCACGATGTACGAGCGGGCGGCGAGCGTGGTCACCAGTTCGTGCACGGTCGTGCGCGGCAGCTGGAGTCTTCGCACGATGTCGGGGGCGGAGAGAGTCCCGTCCCCGTCGAGAAAGAGCTCCAGTATGTCCAGAGCTCGGGTCACGGCA
This sequence comes from Streptomyces rhizosphaerihabitans, assembly GCF_025399795.1. Classification (GTDB taxonomy): domain Bacteria; phylum Actinomycetota; class Actinomycetes; order Streptomycetales; family Streptomycetaceae; genus Streptomyces; species Streptomyces rhizosphaerihabitans. The sequence goes on from NZ_JAODTZ010000003.1 coordinate 120,742, forward strand.
GGTACGAGGCGTCCCACAGCCGACTCCCTCCCTTTTGTTCGAAATTTCAACAGACGATCGGGATGACGAACACAGGCTAGTCATAGTGCCCTTCGACGGGCAATGGTTTGAAGGCGGCCCCTGCTCGGAGGTCCGCGTGACGGACCCCACGGCGAACCCCGCGACGGACCCGATCCAGCCGGTCGTCCCGGTGGTCGAGCAGCTCGCCGAGCAGGGGTGCACGGGCTGGGGGCTGCCCGGCTCCAGCAGAGTGCCGCTCGCCTCCTTGCCCCTGGAAGCGCACCGGCGCGCCTGTCGTACGTCGTCTCGCGGGGCCTGCTGCGCCGGGTGCTGCCGCCGCGCGGACGCCAGTACGTCGACTCGGTGCCGTTCCTGCCGGACGGGCGCCGGCCGGGCGAGGGCCGGGTGCGCGACCATGGACCCCATGCCGGCCAAACGCCCCGCCACCCCCTTCACCCCGCTCGACTTCCAGCTGGTCCTGCTGCGCCGCATGGCCGACCACAACCCTGACCTGGTCGAGGAGGCCCGTCACCGACTGGGCGTCTCCATCGCCGACATGCGCGAGGCCAACCGGCGCTGGCAGGCGATGCTGCACGCCCCGCGCTCACGGTCCGCCGCGTCCCGCCACCGCTCGGTGCTCGGTGCCCCCGAGTCCGCGCAAGAGCGCCGGATCGGCGATCTGACCTGCGAGGCCCTGCAATGGCCGGTGCCCCTGTGGCCCGATCTGCGCTTCGAGGTCCTGCTCGCCCCGAACGGCGCCGTCTGGAACGAATGGCTGGTCCGGGCCCCGGGCGCGCCGGCCCCGGTGCTGGAGACCCTGGAGGATCTGGCCCCCTGGTGCTGCACGGTCGACGAGGCGGCCCGCGCCTTCGCCCCCGCCCGGCCCCTGGAGGGCACGGCCCCGACCCGCTGGGGCCTGGCGTTCACGGCCCCCGACGCGTCGGGCGTGCCGCACGCGTGCGCGGCTGAGTTCACCTGGGGACTGCTGCAACGGGTGGGCGTCAAGGGACCCGTACCGGCACCACCCGAGAAGTCCGCTCAGCGGTCCGGGGACAGGACCGCTGACAAAGCCGCCGACGAGACCGCCGACGAGCCCCTCACAGGGCGGCGGCCCTGAGGATCTCGTCCACGACGACGGGCAGCGACTCCGGGTGGAGCCACAGGAAGAGGTTCGGCTCGACGAGTTCCAGCTCCATCACCCGGGGCGCGCCGTCGTCGCCGTCGACGAGGTCGACACGGGCGTAGAGCACACTGTCCGCGCCTCCCGGGACGGCGGCCAACGCCCTTTCGGCAACGGCCTGTTCGGCCGCGGTCGGCTCCCAGACCTCCAACCGCGGGTGGGGCGTCTTGTGCCCGTCGTACGGCGTCCCGGGCTCCAGCACGGCTCCCTTGCGACTGGCGTGCAGCAGTCGGCCGCCGAAGAACTGGAGCGCCCGCTCGCCCCGGGTGTCGATGTTCGTCACATACGGCTGGACCATCGCGGTCAGCCCTTCGGCGTGCATCCGCGCGAGCTGCCCGAGGGCCGTCTCCCGCTCCTTCGGCGTGTACCTGGCGGCGTAGCGCGCCCCCGCCCCGGCCGTGGGCTTGACGACGAAATCGTGATCGCCGGGCAGCTCGACCGGGTCCCCCGGCGCGAGGTAGCGGGTCGGCACGACGGGCACCCCCGCGTCCGCCAGGTCCCCGATGTAGCGCTTGTCCGTGTTCCATCGCACGACCGGCGCCGGATTCAGGAGCCGCGTGAGCCCCGCGCACCGCTCGGCCCATTCCACGAACTCCGCCACGCGCCAGCTGTAGTCCCAGGTCGAGCGGATCAGCGCCAGGTCGAACCCCGCCCAGTCGGCCCCGGGATCGTCCCAGTGCACGATGTCCGCCACCGCCCCGGCATCCTCCAGGGCTCCCCTCAGCACGGACAGATCCCGGTCCGCGCCGGGCTCCTCGCCCGGGTCGTACGTGACGAGCGCGATACGGGCCACGACGTACTCCATCCTCGTACGGAACCGGTCGTACGACACCGCCGTACGACCGCGGACGCACCCCGTCGGCGCACCCCCGGGGACAACCCCGCCGCAGGTTAACAACCACCCGCACCTCCGGGCCAAGCCAGTATTGACCTTCACCAAGGGGCAGGGCCCAGCATCGGTGGCAGAACGAGAAGCGAGGAACGGCCCGGACACGGGAGCGACGGGGTGGGTGCATGGACATGCTGACGATCGGGGCCTTCGCGAAAGCCTCCCGGCTGTCGCCGAAGGCGTTGCGGCTCTACGACGAACTGGAGCTGCTGCGCCCCGCCCGGGTGGACCCCGAGACGGGGTACCGCTACTACGCGGTGGCACAGCTCGAACAGGCCCGGCTGGTGGCGTGGCTGCGGCGGCTCGGTATGCCGCTCGCCCGGATCCGGCGGGTGTGCGCCCTGGAACCGGGGCCGGCCGCGCGGGAGATCCGCGCGTACTGGGCCCGGGTCGAGGCCGAGACGGCCGCCCGCCGCGATCTGGCGGCGTTCCTCGTGGACCATCTGTCACCGTCCCCAGGGAAGGACACCAGCATGCTGGAACTCCGCTATTCCGCTCTCTCCGACACCGGCCTGGTCCGTGACGCCAACCAGGACAGCGTCCACGCGGGCGCCCGTGTCCTCGCGGTCGCCGACGGCTGCGGGCCGTACGGGGCACCCGCCAGCACGGCGGCGGTGCAGGCCCTCACGTTCCTGGACGACGAGCCGCTGTCGGCCGGTGGCGTGCTCAACCTGCTGGAGGACGCCGTGGAGGGCGCCGCCCGGGCCGTGGCGGACCTGGTGCCGCGACACGCCACGGCACAGGGTCCGGACGGGGAGGGCACCGGCAGTACGCTCACGGCCCTGGTGTGGACCGGCTCCCAGCTCGCGCTCGTCCACATCGGGGACTCGCGGGCCTATGTGCTGCGCGACGGCACGCTGTTCCGGATCACCCACGACCACACGGTGGTCCAGTCGATGGTCGACGAGGGCCGGCTCACCCCGGAGGAGGCGACCGCGCATCCCCAGCGCGCCCTGCTGCTCAAGGCGTTGGGCACCGAGGCGCCCGTACCCGATCTGCGGCTGCAGGACGTACTGCCGGGCGACCGCTACCTGCTCTGCTCGGACGGCCTCTCCACCGTCGTCCCGGACGAGGAGATCGCACGGCTTCTCACCTCGGCTCCCGATCCCGACGCGGCGGTCCGGACCCTGATCGGGGCGGCGAACGACGCCGGCGGGCCGGACAACGTCAGTTGTGTGGTCGCGGATCTGGTCGAGGTGGCCCGGCCGGCCGGAATCCGGGTCGGATAGGGGCCCGACGGTCGGTCCTGGGGCCTCAGGTCAGCCCTGGTTCCGCGTTCCGCAGGCCGCTTCCGAGGGGTCGCGGTTGTGTCCGGGCGCAGGTCAGTCCTGCGGTCTGCGGTAGCCGAGGGAGGTCTCGATGGCGCGACCGACCGGGTCGACGGGGGTGCTGTCGCCGGGGCCCGTCACCCAGGAGCGGAAGACACTCGCCAGGTGCAGGCCGAAGGCCTCGGCCTGTGCCTCGTCCGCCTGGCGTGATCCGTTGCGGGCGGCGACAGTACGGGCGACCTCCTGCCGGAACGGCCCGCGCGCTCCGGGATCACGCAGGGCGGAACGGTCCGAGAGGGCCGCCCGCGCGACGGCCGTCGCGCCGTCCACGTGGTGGTCCCGGTGCCCTTCCTTCATGTGCCACAACTCGTGTCCGAGAATGACGAGTTGCTGGACCGTCTCGGCGCGCTCCTCGACGATGACGAGGTCGAAGTCGTTGAACTCCATCCACAGGCCCGTGACTTCGATCTCGTCGGGGAAGCGCTCGAAACGGAGCTGGACGGGACGGCCGCCCCGCCGTCGGCTCATCTCCTCGCAGAGGGCCTGCGCCAACTCCCGCATGTCGAGCGGTGTATCGATCCTCCTCCGGAGCACCCGGCCGAGCTCCGCCGCCAGCGCCCGCATCTCGGAGCGGGTGCCACGCGGGCGGAGCGCCGTCAGGAAACCTCCGACGGCCCCGCCCGGCTTCGCCGTCATCGCTCCGCTCCCTGGCCGTCCGGCAGGCCTTCGAGCATGCCGACAAGGGCCTCCCGCCTGCGCGGGGTCAGCCGCGTGCCGCACGGGGCGAGGGTGACGACTCCGTCCGGCCCCAGCCCGACGATCCGCGCGCCGAGGCGTTCGAGTGTCTCGGGAAGGAGCGGCGGGGACTCACTCACCAAAGGTCTCCCGGCAGTTGACTCATCAAGTTGTGACGCGAGGCCGACACTACGTGTCCGGGTCCGTCCACGCCACGGTTCCCGAACGATCGTTCCCGGTTTCGGAACGATCCTTACGACGCCTGCGCTCACCCTCCACGTCCTCGGCGCGGACAGGCGTCCGGCCACCCGGTTCAGCAGTCCCATCGTGTAGGAAGAGGCTGTCCCTCCCGGTGAAGTCCTCTCGGCAAGGAGTCCCCGTGTTCTCCCTCTTCCCGGCCCTGGTGGGCGGTTCGGTCGCGGACCGGTCCGCGCTCCGCTTCGGCGAACGGTCCCTGACATACGCGGAACTGGCCGCCTCGGCGGGAGCGCTGGCCGCGCGGCTCGACGGTGCCGGCAGGGTCGCCGTCTGGGCGACGCCGACCCTGGAGACGGCCGTCGGTGTCGTCGCCGCACTGCTCGCCGGGGTGCCCGCCGTGCCGCTGAACCCGAAGTCCGGGGAGGCGGAACTCGGCCACATCCTGGGCGACAGCGCGCCGTCCCTGGTGCTCGCGGCCAGGGGGGACCGGCTTCCGGCTCCGCTCGAGGCGTTGGGCCGTATCGATGTCGAGGTCGAGGTCGAGGTCTCCCGCTCCGGCACTGGTACCGGCGCCGGAGCCGGAGCCGGAGCCGGAGCGGGGGTCGTTCCCGCCGGGCCCGACAGTTCCGGACCGGACACCTCCGGGCGAGATACCTCCGGTGCCGCCAAAACCGTCGCTTCCACCGCGTCCGCCGGGTCCGAGTCATCCACCACGCCCCCCGGATCCCCCGGCGGAGTCACCGACCCCGGCGCCCCCGCCCTGGTCGTCTACACCTCCGGCACCACCGGTCCGCCCAAGGGCGCGGTCATCCCGCGCCGGGCTGTCGCCTCGACCCTGGACGCGCTCGCCGACGCCTGGCAGTGGACCGGCGACGACGTGCTGGTGCACGGCCTGCCCCTGTTCCATGTGCACGGGCTGATCATCGGCATCCTGGGCCCGCTCCGGCGCGGCGGGTCCGTACGGCATCTGGGGCGGTTCAGCGCGGAGGGCGTGGCGCGGGAACTGAACGCCGGGGCCACGATGCTGTTCGGGGTACCGACGATGTACCACCGGCTCGCCGAAGCACTCGCCGAGGATCCCGGGCTCGCCGAGGCGCTGGGCCGGGCGCGGCTGCTCGTGTCGGGCTCCGCCGCGCTGCCCCTGCACGACCACCAGCGGATCACGGCCGCGACCGGCCGCGGGGTCGTCGAGCGGTACGGCATGACGGAGACCCTGATGAACACGAGCGTGCGGGCGGACGGGGAGGTCCGGCCCGGCACCGTCGGCGTGCCGCTGCCGGGCGTCGGCCTGCGGCTCGTCGAGGAGGACGGGACGACGATCGCCGGGTACGAGGCGGACGGCACCCCGACCGGCGCGCACGACGGCGAGAGCGTCGGCGAGATCCAGGTACGCGGGCCGAACCTCTTCACCGAGTATCTGAACCGGCCCGACGCCACCGCCGCCGCGTACACGGCGGACGGCTGGTTCCGCACAGGTGACATGGCGGTCCTCGACCCCGACGGCTCGGTCCGTATCGTCGGCCGCAGGGCCACCGACCTGATCAAGAGCGGCGGTTACAAGATCGGCGCGGGCGAGATCGAGAACGCGCTCCTCGAACACCCCGGGGTGCGCGAGGCCGCCGTCGCCGGGGAGCCCGACGCCGACCTCGGCGAGCGTGTCGCGGCCTGGATCGTCCCCCTCGATCCTCAGGCACCGCCGCCCGCAGACGAGTTGGCCGACCACGTGGCCCGCCGTCTCGCCCCGCACAAGCGGCCCCGCACCGTGCGCTTCCTCGACGAACTGCCCCGCAACGACATGGGCAAGATCCTGAAGCGGGCGCTGCCGCGTGACTGAGCGCATCTCGGCCCGCGAGGCCATCGCCCTGGTCACCGACAGCTTCGCCGAACTCCCCTCCCCCGGCGAGGAGTTCCGGCCCGATGGTCCGCTCTCCTGGAAGGGGTACGACGAGGCGCGGGCGCGCGCCGCCGCCCGCACCGGCGAGGAGGAGTCCGTCGTCTGCGGCGCCGCGACCTTCGGGACGGCGAGCTTCGGCACGACGACCGACGGCAGGGCTCCGCTCGGTCCGGTCACCGCCGTCCTCGTCGCCTTCGAGTTCGGATTCCTCGGCGGTTCCCTCGGTGAACGCACCGGTGACCGCCTGGAGGCGGCCTACGACTACGCCCGCACCCACCGGCTGCCCGTCGTCTCGCTCGTCGCCACGGGCGGCAGCCGGATGCAGGAGGGCATGCTCGCGCTGACCCAACTCCAGCGGGTGGCACGGCAGTCGGCGCTCACCCGGGAGGCGGGGCTGGCCCAGATCGCCGTCCTGCGGGACCCGACGACGGGCGGCGGCTGGGCCACGCTCGGCGCGGGGGCCGATGTGACCCTGGCGCTGCCGGGCGCCCAGGTCGCCTTCGCGGGCTCCCGGGTCCGCCCGCCCGACGCGGACCCGGCCGCGTACACGGCCGAGGCGCAGGTGGCGGCGGGGTCCGTCGACGCCCTCGTACCGCAGGACGGGCTGCGGGAGACACTCGCCCTGTGGCTGGACCTGCTCACCCGGCCCGCCGCCGGGGCCGCCCCCGTCCCGCCCGCGCTGGGCCCGGCGTCCGTCCCGTCCGCGCTGGGCGGCGCGACCGACCTGCCCGCGACCGGCTGGGATGCGGTGCAGCGCGCCCGCTCACCCGAACGGCCGCGCGCGGACGCCTACTTGGATGCGTACTTCACCCGCCGGGCGGCGATCGGCGGTGATCGCTGCGGCGGCACCGACGACGGCGTGCTGTGCGGCTTCGGCCGCGCGCGCGACGGGCGGACCATCGCGTACGCCGCCCAGCGCGGGACCCCGACCCGTCCGGCCGGATACCGCACCGCCGCCCGGCTGGTCCGGCTGGCGGGCCGGCTCGGCATCCCGGTCCTGACGCTGGTGGACACCCCTGGCGCCGCGAACGGCGCGGACGCCGAGCGGCAGGGGGCCGGTGCGGCGATCGCGGACCTGTTCGCGGCGGTCGCCACCGCCCGGACGCCGGTCACCACGCTGGTGATCGGCGAGGGCGGCTCGGGCGGCGCGCTGGCACTGGCGGCGCCCGGCAACACCTGGGCCACGCCGGACAGTTACTTCTCCGTCATCGCGCCGGAGTCGGCGGCCGCGATCCTCAAGCGGCCCGCCGCCGAGGTCCGGGCGACCGCGGCCCAACTCCGGCTCCGGCCGCAGGACCTGCTGGATCTGGGAGTGATCCGCGGCATCACGCAGCGCCGCCCCGGAACGTGAAGGGACGACGACCGCCGGTTCTTCCCTCCCAAGAGGAACCGACGGCCGTCTGCTCGACGGGCCACCACCACGGCGGCCGCCCTGATCGGGCGTTCGCAGGGACGTGGGCCGGGCGGCGGGCTCTCCCCCGGGGAACCCGCCGCCCGGCGGCCGGTTACCGGACGCCCACCGCCCGGATGGTCTCCTGGCTGACCGTGCCGCCCCGGTCGTCGCGGGCGGAGGCCCGCAGCGACACGAACCCAGCGTCGCGCGGCACGCTCAGCGTGCCCCGCCAGCGCGCCTTGCCGCCGCCGGTGAGCGGGACGGCCTTCCAGGTCGTCCCGTCGTCGTAGGACACCTCCAGCTTTCCGCCGCCGAGGGTGCCGGTGTCCGGCGCGCCCTTCACGTACTCGGCGTAGATGCTCACCGGGACCTTGCCGCCGCGCACATCACCCGCGAGGTCGGTGTCGACGTCGTAGCCGAGGTTGATGAGCGGGAGGAACGTGAAGTGGTCCTCGGGGGTGGCCGCCGACCGGACGGTCCACTCGGTGTGGCCCTTCGTGGAGAGCTTCCAGCGTTCCGGGGCGAGGGTCGTGTCCGTGACGACCTTGTAGGTGTGCTCGTCGGCGGGCGCGTCCCAGACGTATCCGGCGGAGCTCTTCCCCTGGTCGACCAGGACACCGTCCTGATAGACAGAGGTGAACTGCGTCATCCCGGTGTCGTCGCTCCACACGTCACCGAAGCCGGTGTGGTCGGGTCCTGAGTCGCCCCAGCCGGGTGTGTTGAACTCGATCTGGTTGCCCGCGCGTTGCTGGCCCCAGCCGAGCCCGGTGCCGAGCCAGGGGTGGAGGACGGGCTTGAACCAGTTCAGGGTTTCATGGGTGCCGCCCCGGTAGGCGACCAGGCCGCTGCGCTCCTCCAGCGTGCCCTCCCCGACGTTGACGGACTCCATCCAGGTCTGTCCGGTGCCGGTGGATACGTAGTCGGTCCGCTCGGCCGGGTAGTCGATCCGCTCCTGGAAGCCGAGGCCGATGGGGAAGGGGTCGGCGATCGAGTAGCGGAACTCGCTGCCCGGGACGGGCTTCACGGCGTGGAATCTGGTGTCCAGCACGGCCAGTTCACGACGGTCGGGCTCGTAGGTGAGACTCCGGTCCGGTACGGCGTTCTTGTAGCCGTGCGAAAGGTCGTACACGTAGGGCGTGTTGCGTGTGCCGGTCATGTCGACGGTCCGTAGCGCGCGCAGCCGTGCCGCGTCCGCCGCGTCGACGGTGGCGATCTGCAGCGGCCGGTCCGCGTTGTCGTCCGTGCCGAACCAGGCGTTGAGGCGTCCCGGTGTGTCGTCGGTGACGAACAGCGCCTTGGCGCCCGCGTCCTGGGCCGCCTGGGCGAGCGCGGCCGGGTCGACGCCGTCGGCGAGCCGGGCGAGGACGGCCTTGCCGCTCACCTGGGTGAACGGCCCGTCCCCGACGTCGACCAGCGGCAGCCTGCTGCGGCCCTCGATCAGCGTGCCGCCCGGCTGGGCGAGCGCCGCCTTGACGCCCACGACGTCGAGGAGCGGCTTCCCGAGCCGCCACACGGTCCGGTAGTCGAAGGTGCCCTCGGTGACCTTCGGGGTCGGCGCCGCGAAGATGCTGTCGTACTTGACGGGCACCTGCACCGCGCCGAACAGGTCGGAGCCGCCGCCCGCGCGGTCGTACTCCATGATCAGTTGCCGGGTCTCGGTGCGCCGGTCGACCTTGGCGCTGATCTCCCGCAACGTCCGCCCGTCCAGGGTGACTTCGCGGTCCTGGTCGAGAGTGATCTGGGGTGCGGCGAGGAAGCCGATGCCGAGGGAGTCGGCGCCATGGCTGCCGCGCACGTCGAGGAAGGACGTGAGGCTGTAGGTGCCGGGCTTGAGCCGCAGCTCCAGGGTGCCGGAGTCACCGACGGTCGCCGGGTACGCGTCGGAGTCCTGCGCCAGCTGCTGCACGGCGAGGTAGGCCGCGGTCGGGGCGCCGTCCCGGTCCTTCACGTGGACCGTGAGCGTGTACCGCTCCTCCTCCTTGACCAGCCCGAAGGCGGTGTGTGCGACGGGCGTGCCGTCCACCGACGCCACGATCTGCCCCGAGGTGTCACCCACCGGCGCCTTCGAGCCGTCGCCGGTGACCGTGGTGGACACGGTGCCGTGCGCGGGCACCGTGAGCGTGGTGTCGGCGAGGGTGGCGACACCCTCGCCGGCCCCCTCCGCGGCGAGCGTCAACTGCACCGCCGCGTCGGAGGAGTTGGTGTAGGTGAGCGTCCGGGTGACGGGCTTGTCGTCCTCGTAGGGCCAGCGGTGGAAGCCGAGGTCGGCGCTGCCGGTGGCGGTGATCCTCGCGTCGATCGCGTCCGGGACGCTCACCCGGCCCGCGCCCAACTCGTAGACGGAGGAGTCGAGTCGCTTCGACGTCGACATCAGCGCGTCCTTGAGCCGGTCGCCGGTCCAGTCGGGGTGTTCCTGCGCGAGCAGCGCGGCCACGCCCGCGACGTGCGGTGTCGCCATCGACGTACCGCTCATGGAGGTGTAGTAGCCGCTGCCGCTCACGAGTTGGGAACGGGCGGCGAGGATGCCGACGCCGGGCGCGGAGAGGTCGGGCTTGAGCGCGTTGTCGCCGTAGCGGGGTCCGGCGCTGGTGAAGTACGCGGCCTCGTCGGCCGAGTCCACCGCGCCGACGGTCAGGGCGGAGTCGGCGGCGCCGGGCGAGCCGATGGAGGAGGGGGCGCCGGTGTTGCCGGCAGCGATGACGAAGAGGGCGCCGGTCTCCTTGGAGAGGGTGTCGACGGCCGCGGCCATGGGATCGGTGCCGTCGCTGGGCTCGGTCGAGCCGAGGCTCATCGAGATCACCTTGGCGTGCACGTCGCGCGCGGCCCACTCCATGCCGGCGATGATCTGCGACTCGCTGCCGGAGCCCTCGTCGCTGAGCACCTTGCCGACGGCGAGCGTGGCCTCGGGCGCGACGCCCTTCTCCTTGCCGTCGGAGGCGGCGCCGCTGCCGCCCACGGTGGAGGTGACGTGCGTGCCGTGCCCGTTGCGGTCGGCTACCTCCTGCCCGTCGATGAAGCTCTTGGTCTGCGCGACCCGGCCGGCCAGGTCGGGGTGACTCGTGTCGACGCCGGTGTCGAGGACGGCGACGGTCACACCCTTGCCGGTGAGCCCGGCCTCCCAGGCCTTCGGTGTGCCGATCTGCGCGTTGCTCTCGGCCATGTCGGCCTTGACGCGTCCGTCGAGCCAGACCTTGCCGATCCCCGGCTGACGGGTCATCGCCTTCCAGAAGGTCCGGCCCTTGTCCGCGGCGACGGCCGCGCCGCGGATGCTCGGCAGTGAACGCGTCCGCTCGGCGCCGCCCGGGGTCGTCGCGCGTGCCTTCGGGTCGTACGTGACGATCAGCGGCAGTTCGCCCGTCTGCCGGTCGGTGAGCCCCTGCCGTATCAGCTCGCTCACGTCGAACAGCCGCCGGTCGAGGGTGCCGGCCCGCAGATACGGCAGTGCCTCGTCCGGTACGACGGTGACGGCGCCGTCGGCGACCTGGGTGCGCACGGCTCCGGTGGCCCCGCGGGGGCGCACGACGGAGACGGTCTTCTTTCCGCCGCCGACGTCGGTGACGGTCACCTTGTCGCCGGTCACGAGGGTGACGGTGTGGGCGGCAAGGGCGGCTCGCGTCGACGCCGGGGTACCGGTGCCCGCGGTGCCCGCGGTGCCTTGGGGAGCGAGCGCGCCCGCCCGCCCCATGGGCAGCAGGGCGAGCACGAGCCCGGCCGACAGCAGCGCCGCCGGTCGTCTCAGTGGTCCTCTGGTCATTCGTGACCTCTCTTCGTCGGCCGGCCCGCGCCGGGCAGGGGTGGCGCCCGGTGCTTGCGAAGAGTGTCGGGGGGCTTGTGTTGCGGGGGCGTTGACGGAACCTGGCGGGAAGGCGCCCTGGCGGCTTCCCGCCAGGACATGCGGGTACGAGCCGCAGAAACCGGGACAGTCCCAACTGCCTTCCGGAACAATGTCGGTGCTCGGAAGTCACGGACAACGGGGGCGCGCCATGGACGGTTTGGTGGAGTTCAAGACCGAGGACGGGGCGCTGGTCGTCGTGGAGGCGGTGGACGACGGGTCCGGTTCCCGGCTCGTGGCCCGCGACGACGGTACGGTGCAGGCCACACGCACCTTCGAGGGAGCTCTGGAGGGCGTACGGGCCGCCGCCCATTCAGCGCTGCGGGTGTTCCGCGACGGGAGCCTCGCGCCCGACTCCGTCGAGATCGAGTTCGGGGTCAAACTCACCGCGGAGGCGGGCGCGTTGATCGCGAAGAGCGCGGTCGAGGGCCATCTGGTGGTCAAGCTCTCGTGGGCACCTGGAGAGTCCGGACGGGACAGCTCCCGGCCCGCCCCTGACCCGGCCTCCGGCACCACACCCGGGCCGGAGGCCACGCCCGGAACGGGAGGCACGCCCGGGATCGGGCCGGCAGCCGGGACCGGGCCCAGACCCGGGAACGGGCCCACGCCAGGGAACGGGCCCGGAATACCCCCTGGGCCGGATTCCGGGACCGGGGCCACGCCCGGAACCGGAGGCACGCCCGGCATGGGCGTGCCTCCGGAAACCCGGACGGGACCCGGGACTCCCGCTGCCTCCGGGCCGGCGTCCGGTGCGCCGGGGACCGCCGGACGGTCATGAACAGCGCCTCCTGGCAGGCCAGGATCACCTGTGGACGAGAGACCGGCGCGGGCTTCCTCGTCACCGAGCGACACGTGCTGACCTGCGCCCATGTGGTGGCGCGCAGCGGCACCGCGCAGGTGGGCGTCTCCTTCGCCCGGGAGGAGGCCGCGCTGCCCGCGAAGGTGGTGGCGCACGGCGGCTGGGACGGGCACGACACCGACCCCGGCGATGTCGCCGTCCTCGAACTCGACCGTTCCGTACCGCTGGAGCCCGCGGAGTTCGCGGCACCGTCGGACGCCTACGGCGATCCGCCGCGCAGGCTGGTGGCGTACGGCTTCCCCAAACGCTACGAGGAGGGGACCCTCGCCGAATACCGGGCCACCGCAGACCAGTTGATCGCGGACGAGTGGGTCCAGCTGGAGGCCTGGGCGGCGCACGGACAACCGCTCGCGCCCGGTTTCAGCGGCGCCGCGGTGACCCTCGCGGACACCGGGCGGGTGGTGGGCATGGTGTCCGCCGCCGCACGGGACGCGGGGATCCGCAACGGACGGATGCTGCCCGCGCACGTCATGGCCCGCTACTGGCCGCGGCTCGGCGAGCTGATACCGACACCGGAGTACGGGCGGGTGGACAAGGAGCGGCTGCGGGAGCTGGTGCTGGCGCGGGGCCCGGAGTTCGGCGGGCGCCCCGAGTGCAGCCCGGAGCGGCTGTACAGCGATGCCGTGGGCCCGTTCGGACCGCCGCTGCCGGGCCGGCGGTTCCGGTCGCTGTGGGACGCGGCCTGGTATCTGCTCTCCGAGGTGCCCGACACCGGCGCCGTCGCCCGGTTCGCCGCGCGGCTTGCCGACTTCACCGAGGACGCGCCGACGCGGGGCGCGTTACGGGCCTGGCCGTCCCGGGCGTACGACCGGCGCCCCCGGCCGTCCGTGAACCCCCCGGACCGGGCCGCCGGGACACAGCCCTGGTCGCCGATCCTGGTGGAGATCGCGCCCAGCGGTTCGGGCGAGCACCAGTTCCTCGTCGAGGTCTCGGCGTACAACGGCCGGCACCGTCGTGTCGTCGGCTCGCGTGCCCTGCCCGCCGACCGGGTGCGCGGCTACGCGCTGGAGCGCATCGACGAGGCCTACCACGAACTGGAGCCGGGAGCCCGCGAGTTGATTGCCTTCGTGCTGCCGCGCCGCTGGCTCAACACCGATGTGGCGCACTGGCAGCGCAGCGCCGACGACGACAGCCCGCTCGGCTCCTTCGCACCGCTCGTGGTGATGGACCTGGAGCGGCGGCGCAGCGGCGGCCTCCAGCACAAGCTGCTGCAGAAGTGGCAGCGGCTCGACGGGCAGTCCGCGCCACGGCTGCACCGCATCGACTGCGGGGCGCTCGGGCAGGATCCGGTGCGGCTGACCATCGGACTGCGGCGCGGCGCCGACATGGTGGGTTTCGCCTCCCCGCCGCGCGCCGAGGGCACCCGCCGGCTGTTCCGGGCGAGCCTGAACGCGGCGGTTCCGGTGATGCTCTGGCCGCGCAGCGGCTGCCGCGGCGAGACCCGGGGCGGGGCGCACGAGGACTGCACGGGGGCGGAGTTCCTGGACCGTCTCGCCGCACATCTCGCGGATCTCTCGCCCTCGGAACTCCCCTCGCACATCCATGAGTTGCGCGAGACGGCGTACGCGGACGACGGCCCCGAACCGCACTGGGCGAACGATCTGGCGCTGCTCTGGGAGGACCCCAGATGTCTGCCCGACCCGGTCGGCTATCTGCACTCACCGGTCGGCTGACCAGCCGGGAACGCACAGAGACAGGCACACGAGCGAGCGAGCAAGTGACGAGTAGGAGAACGCATGTCCCTGTGGCCCGTCTACACGGGTGGGAGCGAACCCCACGACGGCATCGCGAAGCTGCCCGCGCCGCCGCCGTGGCGCGACTTCGACGGCGGTCCCGAGCTGGACACCCCCGCCGAGGACGGCGACACCTCGACCGCCTCCCCGGACCGCAGGCACCGGGCCCGCACCTACCGGGCGACCGACCGGGCCGTCCAGCTCGTGAACGCGGCGCTGTACCTGCGCCGCCCCCTGCTGGTGACCGGCCCGCCCGGGAGCGGCAAGTCCTCCCTCGCGTACGCGGTGGCACGGGAGTTGCGGCTCGGGCCGGTGCTGCGCTGGAACATCACCAGCCGCACCACGCTGCACGACGGCCTCTACCAGTACGACCCGCTCTCCCGGCTGTACGCCGCCGGCCGTGCCGCCTCGCACGAGATCCCCGCGGGCGGCGAGCTCCAGGACCATCTGCGGCTCGGCCCGCTCGGCACGTCCCTGCTCCCCTACCGACGCCCTCGCGCCCTGCTCATCGACGAGATCGACAAGAGCGACCTCGACCTGCCGAACGACCTGCTGAACATCCTGGAGGAGGGCGAGTACGAGATCCCGGAGCTGGTCCGGGCGGCCCGCCACACCCCGGCCGCCGAGGTGATGGTGGCCGGCACGGACGGGCGGGTCACCGTCTCCGGCGGCCGGGTGCGCTGCCGCGCCTTCCCCTTCGTCGTCCTGACCAGCAACGGCGAGCGCGAGTTCCCGCCCGCCTTCCTGCGCCGGTGCGTCCGGCTCGAACTCCACCAGCCGCGCGACGCCCACCTCGAAAGCATCGTCCGCGCCCATCTCGGCGAGCCCGACGCCTACGCCCGCGAGCTGATCACCCGCTTCCTCTCCCGCGGTACCGGCGGCGAACTCGCCACGGACCAGCTCCTGAACGCGATCTACCTGACGGGCACGGCGGGCATCGACGCGATGTCGCGCGACGATCTCGCGGAGCAGCTGATGCCCTACCTCAGCAGTACCCGGGACGACGATGAGTTCTGAGGACCCGGACACCCCCGCGCACCGGGTCCCGGACCTCTCCGCGAACCGGCTCCCGAACACGCCCGAGAATCCGGTCCCGAACACGCCCGCCCATCCAGGCCCGGACGCGCCCGAGAATCCGAGCCCGGACACTCCCGCGCATCCGGGCCCGGACACCCCCGAGGGTCCAGGCCCGGGCACTCCGCCTGACCCAGGCACGGACATCCCGACGGACCCGGGGCCCGCTCTGCTCGCCGATCTGCTGGGGCGGGTCGTCGGCGGGGAGACGCCGACCTCCGTGGAGCTGGCCGAACTGCTGTGGCTCGCGGGGCACATCGAAGGGCCGGCCGTCGTGGCACCGGACCCGTCCCGGTCCGGCGAGGGCGCCGCCTGCCCTCGTACGACCCCGGCGGCACCCGCGCGGACGGACGTGCCGCCGGACCCGCCCCCCGGGGACCCGCCCGCCGGTCCGGACCGTCCGGGCGACGGCCGCGTCCCGCTGCGCCTGCCCGGCTCCGACGCCGGCTCCCCCGACCGGGACACGAGCGGCACCGGTCAGGACGCGGCGGACGACGGCCCGGCGGACACCCCGCACACCACACTCCTCGCCCCCGCTCCCCCGATGCTGCCCCACCCGCTCGCGCTCCAGCGCACCCTGCGTCCGCTCAAGCGCCGAGTGCCCGCGCCCGTCGGCCACACCCTGGACGAGGAGGCGACCGCCCACCGGATCGCGCGGCTCGACGTCGCACCCCAGGGGTGGCTGCCGGTGCTGCGCCCGGCCACCGAGCGCTGGCTGACCCTGCATCTCGTGCACGACACCGGGCCCACCATGCCCGTCTGGCGCCCACTCGTCCGCGAACTGCACACCGCGCTCGCCCAGTCGGGCGTCTTCCGCACGGTGGAGCTGCACCAGCTGACCGCCGCGGGGACCGTACGACGGCCCGGCTCGCAGGAGTCGTACGCGGACGGCCGTACGGTCACCCTGCTGGTCAGCGACTGCATGGGCGCGCAGTGGCGAGGCGGCCCGGCGGGAATCCGCTGGTACCGCACGCTGCGCCGCTGGGCGGCCCGGATGCCCGTCGCCGTGCTCCAGCCGCTGCCCGAGCGGCTGTGGCGCACCACGGCCCTGCCCGCGACGACCGCGCGCCTCACCGCTCCGTGGCCCGCGGCCCCCAACTCCGCCTACACCGTGGACTCCTACGCCTCGGACGACCTTCCCGGCCCCGGTCCCGTACTCGCGCTGCCCGTCCTGGAGCCGTCCGCCCGCTGGCTGGCGAACTGGTCGTCGCTGGTGGCCGGCGGCGGCCGCCTCCCGGGCTCGGTGGCGACGCTGGACACGGCCCCGCCGCCCGCCCCGCTCGACGAGTACGGCCGCGGCGACGTCGAGCAGCTCTCCGCGCAGGAGCTCGTCCTGCGGTTCCGCTCCATCGCCTCTCCCGAGGCGTTCCGGCTCGCCGGTCATCTCGCCGTGGGACGGCCGGAGTTGCCCGTGATGCGACTGGTGCAGGCGGCGATCGAGCAGAGTCCTCGGCCCCAGCATCTCGCCGAGGTGATCCTCAGCGGCCTCCTCGGCGCAGACTCCTCGGGCCCTCCCGGCTCGTACACCTTCCGGCCGGGCGTGCGCGAACTCCTGCTGCACACGCTGCCGCGCACCGCGCGCAGCCGCACCGGTGAACTTCTGGGCCGGGTCGGCGCGTTGATCGACGCACGGGCCGGGGTGGCCGCCGGGGAGTTCCCCGTGGTCGCCCCCGGACACGGAGACGCGAGGGCCGGGGGCGAGGCGTTCGCCTCGGTGCGCGAGGAGAGCGTCCGACGGCTGGGGGGTGGAACGCCGCCCCGGACCGGGGGGCTGGTGCTCGGCAGATACCGGCTGGTGCGACGGCTGGGCCGGGGCAGGCAGTTGATGCTGGCCGAGGACACGCGGAGCGGCCGGAGCGTGGTGGTGCACACCTACCCGCCGACCGCGCACGAGCCGTTCCTCAAGGACGCCGGCGCTCTCGCCGGAATCGAGCACCCCAACGTCCTCTCGGTGCACGACTTCGGCATCGAGGGGAACGTTCCTTACCTCATAACGGAGTTCACCGAGGGACTCACGGTGTCGGAACTCACCGCGGAGAGCGGCTTCGCCCTGCCCTTCTCCCTGCTCGCTCCCTTGGCCCAGCAGCTCGCGCGCGGCCTCGGGGCCGTACACGAGCGGGGCGTCACACACGGCAGGCTCACACCGAACGGCCTCATCGTCCGGCCGGACGGCGGTCTGAAGATCACCCACTTCGCGCTGGGAGCCGGCCGGGACCGCGACCCGTCGAGGGATCTGCACGACTTCGGCCATCTGCTGCGGGCACTGACCAACGGTACCGGGGGCGCTGAACTCAACGCGGTACCGGGCGAGTTCAGGACCCTTCTGTCCGACATCCTCAATCCGCTGACCTCCTCGGACCCGCAGGCCCAGCGACGCGGCATGGATCTCTTCTTCACTCCGTCCTTCGCCCAGGCCCTGGAAGCCGCCGAGGCCGCACGCCACCGGTACCGGGTACTGGGACCCGTACGGATCACCCGGGGCGACCGCACTGTCCGCACGCTCTCGCCCCGGCAGCAGGCCCTGCTGTGCATACTGCTCCTGAGCCGTGGCCGGCCGGTGACGCACGGCGACCTGGCCGATGGGCTGTGGGGCGGGCGGTCTCCGCAGCGGGCCGTGCGCCTGCTGGCCACGGACGTCGCGGCGGTCCGCGAGGCCCTCGGCCCCGGCGTCCTGGCGACCACCTCGGACGGTTACGCCCTGTACGCCGACCCCGCCTGCGTCGACCTCGCCCGGTGCGAGGCTCTCGTCGCCCGCTCGAAGACCCACCGGGACGCGGGCGACCCGCAGGCTGCCGCAGAATGCGTCCGGCAGGCTCTCGACCTGTGGGCCGGCGATCCGGTGGACGGCGTTCCCGGCCCCGCCGCCGAGGCGACCCGCGGACGGCTCCGTGCGCTGCGCCTCACCCTCTGCGCCACCCGAGCCGAACTCGACCTGGAGACGGGCAACTTCCGGCGCGCGGCGAGCGACCTCGGCGAACTCCTGCGGTCCCACCCCCAGCGCGAGGACTTCCGGCGACTGCACATCCTCGCGCTCAAGGGCCAGGGCCGGGTCGCCGAGGCCATCGAGTCGTACGAGACGTACGAGAACCTCCAGGCGTCCGGCGAGCCGAACCCCACCCTGCTGGGGCTGTACCGCGAACTGCGGGCCGCGCCGGAACACGGCAGCCCGGTCATCGCCGTCGAGTACACCGCGGACTCCGTCGAGGATCCGCACACTCACAGCGTCCTCGGCCGGACGCTGGCCTGGCTGCTCTCCCTGAGCGACATGGCGCCGAACGAGTACGAACTCCTCGGCCGCGACAACGGTTATGTCGTGATCACCGAGCCGACGGCCTCCGTGCTGACCGCGCTGAACGCCGTACTGCGTGAACTCCCCGGCGCGCTACTGGAGCTGGACGAGCCTCCGAGGCTCCGGGTGACCTTCTGGCACACCGCGCTGTTCGCCCACGCGGGCAGCCCGACCGTGCCGCCCGATCTCCGGCCCGAGCTGGACCGTCCCGAGGCGGACATCGTGGTCGTGCTCTCCCCCGTTCTGTACGAGGAACTGATGAGCAGCGGCGGCACCACGTCGGCGCCCGGCCGCTTCCGCCCGCTGCACCGGCAGCCGTCGGCGGACGGTCCGGCCGTCGCCTGGTACCGCACCCTGGACCTCCCCGAACGCCTCCCGGAACTCGAACCGGTCCAACGCGACCTGGTCCGGGGCCCGTTCACCACCCGTGACCTCACCCGGCTCCGGAGCGCGGAGCAGGGCCGCACCGCCATCGTGCACACGGACCCCGACACCTCGCTGACGCTGCTCAATCTCGACCGGCCGCGGGGCAAGCGCCCGCCGCGCTCCCTCATCACGTACTACGAGGTCGATCTCACCGCCCAGGGCGCCGCGCACGAACTGCACCTGCCGAGCTCCGGGCGCAGTTCCTTCGCCGCCTCGGTGGAACTTTCCTGGCACGTGGACGACCCGGTGGCCTTCGTGCGCGGCGAGACCCACGACGTGTCGAGGCTGCTCCTCGACCATCTCCTCAAGGAGGCGGGGCGCATCACCCGCCGTCACCCGCTGCGCCGCGCGGGCGCGGCGCAGCGCGCCGTGCACGAGGGGCTGCGCCGCTGGCCGGTGCCGGGGCTGTCGGTGGCCTGCTCGGTACGGCTCCGCGAGGGTGCGCCGCCCTCCGGGACACGGCCGCCGGCCTCGGCGGCCACCTCCGTACAGCGAGAAGCCGTGGACGCGGATTCCGTGAACAGGGATTCCCCGGAGCAGGGTGACGCGTGAATTCGGCGCTCTGCCTTGTCCGGACGCGCGGGGACCGGGTGACCGACGGCGTCCGCGGCGGTCCGACCACCCGGCCGGCGGCACCCCGCCCGGCCCTCCAAAAGGGGCGCCGGGCGCCCGGCTCGCGCAGGATGCGAGAGAGGACCGCCGCCCGGCGGAGCCCCACGGTCTGCGCTCTCGGGAGGACCTGCCATGACCGCCAATCTGGAGCAGCTGCGCCGCTGTCACTTCGCCGTCGACCTGGGCGCGGCGAGGACCCGTGTGTGGGTGCGGGGTGCGGGCCTGGTCGTCGACCAGCCGAGTGTCGCCGCGATCAACACGAAGACGGGCGCGCTGATCGCGGTCGGGGAGTTCGCGGAGCGGATGACGGGCCGCACCCCCGAGTACATCCGGGTGGTGCGCCCGGTGTCCGGCGGCACCGTCGTCGACATCGACATGGCGCAGCGGATGCTGCGCCAGCTCCTGGGGGACAAGGTCCGGCGCACCCTGCGCCGCAAGCCCCGGCTGCGCGCCGCGGCCTGCACCCCGCACGACGCGGGCCCGCTGGCCCAGCGCGCCACGATCGAGACGCTGGTCGGGCTCGGGGCGCGGCGGGTCGAGCTCGTCGACACACTCATCGCGGCCGCGGTCGGCTGCGGACTTCCCGTCGAGCGGCCCGAGGCCACCATGGTCATGGTGTGCGGGGCCGCCGCGACCCAGCTCGCCGTGCTCTCGCTGGGCTCGATCGTCACCGCCGAGCGCATCCCGGTCGGCGGTGAGGCCGTCGACCACGCGATCGTGCAGCACCTTCGCCACCAGCACGAGCTGATGCTGCCGAGTCAGGCCGTACGGCCCCTGCAGCTCGCCCTCTCCGGCAACGGGCTCACCCCGCACGGCCCGACCCTGACCGAGATCCACGGGCGGGACGTGGCGACCGGCCTGGCCCGTTCCGTGCAGGTCGACACCGCCGCCGTACGCCTGGCGATCGAGACGCCGCTGACCGCCGTACTGGACGGCATCGGCAAGGTGCTGCGGTCCTGCCCGCCCGATCTGGTGGCCGACCTCGGCGACCGCGGGATCATGATGGTCGGCGGCAGCGCTCTGCTCCCCGGGCTCGACCAGATGCTGCGGCAGGCGACCGGTATGCCCGTCCACATCGCCGAGCGGCCCGACGTCTGTGCCGTCCAGGGGCTCGGCTACATGCTGGAGGGCAAGATCGAGCCGATGGTCCTGGACCCGCTGGCGAACTGACGTCCGGGTCCAGGCGTCCGAAGGCCTCGCATGGCCTCCCCCGTGCCAGGACTCCCGCCGCTTCTCGAAGCGGTGCTCAGTGTCGGCACCGAACTCGAACTGCGCGCCACCCTCCAGCGGATCGTGGACGCCGCGGCCGAGCTGACGGGGGCCCGGTACGCGGCGCTGAGGATGAGGGACCCAGGACGGGACGGGCTGGTGCACATCCGCACGGCGGAGCCGCACACGAGGGAGCCGCACACGGGGGAGTCCGGCCCTCACCCCGAGTCCCCCGGCTCCCCCGAGCCTCTCAAGTCCCTCGCCCCCTCCGAGTCCCCCGAGTCCCCCGAGTCCGACATCTGCCTGGACGTCCCCATCCGGGTCGACGACGAGGTGTTCGGCAACCTCTACCTCGCGGACAAGTCCTCAGGGCCCGTCACCCGTGAGGACGAACAGCTGGTGCGCCTGCTCGCCACACAGGCCGGCATCGCGATCGCCAACGCCCGGCTGTACGAGACGGCCCGGCAGCGGGAGCGCTGGATCGAGGGCGCCGCCGCCGTCACCACCGCCCTGCTCAGCGGCGGGACCGACGCCGACGCACTGCTGACGGTCGCCGAACGCGCCAGGATTCTCGCGGACGCCTCGGCGGGCCTCATCCTCAAGCCCACGGACGAGGGCGGCATGGAGATCGTGGTCGCCTCCACCCACGAGGACCCCGACGGCATCGTGGGCACCACCATCGCGCCCGGCAGCCCCCTCCTCGAACAGCTCCTGGGTGGGGAGCCGGTGTTCATCGACGACTCGGCGACCGACCCGCGGATGACGACCCACGTACGGTCCCGGTTCGGGCCGAGCATGATGCTGCCCCTGCAGACCGAGGGCCGTCTCATCGGCACGCTGGCCCTGCCGCGAGGCCGGGGCGACCGCCCGTACACGGAGGTCGAACGCCTGCTGGCCACCCAGTTCGCCTCGCAGGCCGCGCTCGCCCTGGTCCTCGCCGACGCCCGGCACAGCCGTGAACTCCTCGCGGTGTACGAGGACCGGGACCGCATCGCCCGGGACCTGCACGACCTGGTCGTGCAGCGCCTGTTCGCGACCGGCATGATGCTGGAGTCCACACAACGCAGGAACGCCGGGCGCGGCACCGGCGACAGCGGGGCCAAGGACAGCGAGGGCGGCGACAGCGAGGCCGAAGAGGTGTCCGCGGCCCTCGGCCGGGCGGTCGACGAACTGGAGGCCACGGTCCAGGAGGTGCGCACCGCGATCTTCGCGCTGCAGCAGCCGCCCGCCGACGCCCCCACCACGTTCCGCGGCAAGGTGCTGCGCGAGACGGCGGGCGCGGCGGCGGTCCTCGGCATCCAGCCGTCCACCCGGTTCACGGGTCCGGTGGAGAACAGGCTCACGGAGCCGGTGGCCGGTCAGCTGCTCGCGGTGCTGCGGCGCGCGCTGGCCGCCGCCTCGCGACGCCCCGGGGTGTCGCGGATCGAGGTCGCCGTCGATGTGACGGTGACACTGCAGGACGGCCGCCCCGGCGTCCGGCTGACCGTCCACGACGACGGTGACCCGAACGGCACCTCCGAGGACGCGGACGACGACGGCAGCGGCGTGGGCGACGCCGGCTCGGGCGACGCCGGTACGAGCGTCACCTGGCAGTCGCCCCTGTAGCTCCGGGCGGTCAACCGACGGGCCGGTCCGCGCACTTGACGCTGCCTCAGGCGCTCCGTAGCCTCCCCATCTGTATCTGTACCTGACCGAGATTCATATCCAGGAATATCGAGAACGGGTGGGGCGGACATGGGCGGACGGCGTGTGGTGGTGTCCGGAGGCGGTACGGGAATCGGCCTGGCGACCGCGGAGGTGTTCGCCGCGGACGGGGACCGGGTGGTGCTCATCGGCCGCCGCGCGGACGTCCTGCGCAAGGCCGCCGACGGGCTGAACGAGCGATACGGCCAGGAGACCGCGTCCTGGCATGCCGCAGATCTGACCGACCCCGAACAGGTGGGAGCGGCACGGGAGTTCATCATCGCGGACGACACCCCGGTGGACGTCCTGGTCGCCAACGCGGGCGGAAACGCCGCCGTGTCGCACGACGGCGGCCTGGCCTCCGTCGCCGACAGCTACCGGCGCAACTTCGACGCCAACGTCCTGACCGCCGTCCTGCTCACCGAGGCGCTGCTCCCCCACCTGCGCCGGCCCGGCGGCCGCATCGTGCAGCTCTCCTCCATCGCCTCGCTGCGCGGCCCCGGCTCGTACGGCGGATCCAAGGGCTGGATCAACACCTATACCTACGATCTCGCCCAGCGCGTCGGCTCCGAGGGCATCACCGTGAACGCGGTCGCTCCCGGCTTCGTCGGCGACACCGAGTTCTTCGGGGACCGCGCCACGCCGGAGTTCGTCGCCACCCGCGTGGCCCAGTCCCTCACCGGACAGCCCGGCCACCCCGCACAGATCGCGGCCGCCATCCGGTACGTCGCGTCACCTGAGGCCGCGTACATGACGGGCCAGCTCCTGCACATCAACGGCGGCGCGGCACTGGGTCGTTAGCCCGGCGCGGCCATGCGGCAGGGCCGGTCCCGCAGCGCCGCCCTGCCCTCCGCGACGACCGCGCCGCAGCCGCCCGACGAGTCGGCCCGCGCACCCGGACCGGGACGCGGCCACCATGCCGGCGCCCGCGGCGAACACGGCCGGCTTCCGGGTGACGAGCGGACGACCGACCTCTCGCGGGCTCGGCCGCCGCGGGCGCGCCCCTGCGGGTCCGGCGGCGCGCGCCCCTGCGCCGACGGCCGAGCGACGGCCGAGCCCGCAGGAGCGACGCGTGACGCGGTACGCGCGGATCAGTAAAGGTGGGTCATCAGACCGGCGGGCCAGTGCGCGCGAGTCAGTACCAGCGGGCCAGTACGTGGATCAGTACGGCAGCAGACGTCCTGACGGCGTCCTGCGGTCGATCGGCATCTCGCGCGGAGCGGCGGGCCGACGGTTGACGCGAATCCGGATCTGACGGTTCATGACCCCTCCTCATGACTGATGAGACCCGCGTCGCCGTTGACGCGCATAGACGCATGGTGCCCACGGAGGCGCCCCTCCTACCCTCCGAGCAGGATGTTCCGCGCGAGCCCTCCTCCCGGGGAGGGACACCGGTCCCCGTAGGCTCGGGGCATGACGGGTGCGCGGACGCGGGGGACGGAGCGGGGACCGGGGCGACCGCGCGAGGAGCGGGTCACCGGAGCGGTCCTGAACGCGGTCGTCGACCTGGTCGTCGAACAGGGCATGGGGGCGCTCACGATGGACGCCGTCGCCGCACGGGCCGGGGTGAGCAAGCCCGCCATCTACCGGCGCTGGCCCACCAAGCAGGACCTGATCATCGCCGCCGCCGAGAGCCGCATCGGCGAGTTGTCGGTGCCCGACCTGGGCGACTTCCGCGCCGAGCTGCGCGTCATCCTCACGGCCCGGCTGGAGGCGTACCGGCTGCCGGGGTCGGCCCGGCTGATCGCGGGACTGATCGGCGCGGCGGCCGAGGCGGGCACGGGCAGGGCGCAGTACGTGCAGTACACCGAGCGGATCACGAGCGAGACCCGGCACATCCTCGAACGCGGCATCGAGCGCGGTGACGTACGCCCCGACACCGATGTCCGGGCCGCGGCCACCCTGGTCGCCGCGCCGCTGCTCTTCCGGCTGATCAGCGAGCAGGAACCGCTCGACACCCGGCTGGTGGAGACCCTGGTGGACCTCGTGGCCCGCGCGGTCGGCTCGGCTTCCTGACCGCCGCGGCCCCCGCCGAACCGCTCCCTCCACACCAGCCGCAAGCCCGCCGGACCGCCCCGTTCGCACCGGCCACAACCCGCCGGACGGCCCCGTTCACACCGGCCACGACCCCGCCGGACAGCCCGTCCACAACGATCGCACCAGACCCTTGCCACCCGGCACCTCAATAACGATACTTCCGGTAACGAAATCCCGGTTGTCGTTCTGGAGAGCCCATGGACAGCGTCGTCACCCCTCCCGCGCCCACCCTCGACAAGCCTCTGATGCACTACGGAAAGCGAGTGCTGGAGCGCACCGCGCCCGGCGTCGCCCCGGCCGAGTACCGCCTGATGGACATCCGTCCGCTCACCCCGCACATCGGCGCGGAGATCGCCGGCGTCGACCTCTCGCTCCCGATCGGCGAAGAGCTCGCCACGGAGCTGACGCAGGCCCTGCTGGAGTGGAAGGTGATCTTCTTCCGTGACCAGCACTCGTTCGACCCGAGCTCCCAGCTGGCGCTCGCCGGCGTGTGGGGGGCGCCGGAGCCCAACCCGTTCTTCCCCGCCGGCGACACCGCCGGTGTCTCGCGCCTGGCCAAGGACGCCATGGCCGTCGGCACCGAGAACATCTGGCACAGCGACCACTCCTTCATGGCCGCACCGGCGCTCGGCTCGGTCCTGCGGGCCGTCGAGGTCCCCGCCGCGGGTGGCGACACCCTCTGGGCGGACATGGGCGCCGCGTACGACAACCTGCCGGAGCGGACGAAGGCCCGTATCGAGGGACTCACCGCGGTGCACAACTGGGTGCCCAGCTGGGGCCTGAAGATGACGGAGAGCCAGATCGCGGCGCATCGGGAGAACCTGCCGCCCGTCGAGCACCCGGTCGTCGTACGGCACCCGCGCACCGGCCGCAAGCTGCTCTACGTCAACGAGCCCTTCACGACCCGGATCACCGGCCTGTCGGAGACCGAGAGCCGTGAGCTGCTCCACGACCTGGTGCTCCAGGCCCGTATCCCCGAGTACCAGGTCCGCTTCCGCTGGCAGCCCGGCTCCGTCGCGATCTGGGACAACATCGCCACGCAGCACTACGCGATCAACGACTACTACCCGCAGCGCCGCGTCATGGAGCGCATCGCGATCACCGGCGAACGCCTGTCCTGAGGACCTCGGCCGGACCTGCCCCGCCCGTTCCCGACCCGCCCTCTCCCGCGGAGCCCCTGTGACCGACACCGACGCCGTACCCGCTGTGCCCGCCGGCCGTGCGAAGACACCACCTGACCGGCGCCGCCGTGCGTGGACCGTCACCGCGCTGCTCGTCGTCTTCATGATGGTCAACTTCGCCGACAAGTCCGTACTGGGCCTGGCGGCCGACCCCATCCGCGAGGACCTCGGCCTGTCCGCGTCCGCCTTCGGGCTCGCCAACAGCGCGTTCTTCCTGCTGTTCTCGGTCTGCGGCGCCGCTGTGGGGCTGCTCGCCGACCGCGTACGGCCCAAGTGGCTGCTGCTCACGATGGCCGTCCTGTGGTCCCTGTCCCAGGCTCCGCTGGTCCTGGGCGGAGGGCTCGCGGTGCTCGTCACCTCACGCGTTCTCCTGGGCGCGGCCGAAGGGCCGGCGTTCCCGGTGGCCCAGCAGACCACCCTCTCCTGGTTCCCCGACCGCCGGCGCAACCTGCCCGGGGCGCTCATCGTGCTGGGGATCACCCTGGGCGTCCTGGTCGCCGCCCCCGTGCTGACCTGGGTCATCCACCAGCACGGCTGGCGCACCGCGGTCGCGGTGGTCGCGGTCGCGGGCGCCGTGTGGGCGCTGCTGTGGATCCCCTTCGGCGGAGAGGGGCCCTACGCGGCGGTTCGGGACGACGAGACCCCGGCGCCGGTCCCGGCCGACGGCCCCGATACCGGTATGGGCCTCGACACCGGTGCGGGCCCCGTTCCCGGTGCGGGCCCCGACGCCGACCGTGCGGCCGAGGGAGCCGCGGCGGTGAAGTCCGCGACCGGGACGGGCGGCGCCGCGCGCGGGACGCCGTACCGCCGTATCCTCGCGACCCGCACCTGGATCGGTGCCACGGCCGCGTACTTCGGCACCTACTGGGTGATCGCCTTCTGCCTGGTCTGGCTCCCGTCCTTCCTCCACGACGGCCTGGGGTACTCATCGGCCGCGTCCGCCCGGCTGCTCATGCTGGTCTGGGGACTGAGCGGCGTCGTGGTGCTCGGTCAGGCCGGCGTGACCGGATGGCTGCTGCGCAGCGGGGTTTCGAGCCGACGGGCGCGCGGCGGGGTCGGCGGAGTCCTGCTGCTCATCGCCGCCGCGGCGTGCCTCGCGCTGCCCGCCGCACCGGCCGGTGCCACGACGGTCGTCCTCCTGGTCGCCGGATTCGGCTGCGCCGGGGCGATGGGCAGCGTCGCCGCCACCACCGTCGCCGAGCTGGCTCCGGCCGACCGCCGCGGCGGCGCGCTGGGCATCATGAACGCCGTGGTGACCACCGCGGGTCTGATCGCCCCGACCCTGGTCGGGCACCTCGTGGACACCCACGGGACCGCGGGCTACCGGGAGGCTCTCCTGATCACCGGAGTCCTGCTCCTGCTGGGCGGAACCGCCGCCGTCACGCTGATCGACCCGGCCCGCGACGCCCGCCTGCTGTCCGCCCGGCACTCCGGCCCTCTCGCCCCGGACCACGACAGCCCGTTGCAACCCGTCTGACCGGCCGTTGCGTACGCCGACGCCGGGTACGGCACGGAACGAGGGGGCCGTGCCGCACCCGCGTCTCCCCTCGCCCCTCCCCTCCCTCTCTCCGCTCCCCCTATCGCTAGGAACGACGTGAACCCCAGCGCCCTCGATACCTCCTGCCTGGACCGGGCCGTCGCCGAGTTGCGTGGCGGTGCCGCGTCCTGGTCCGCCGCCCCGCTCACCGAACGCATCGCGCTGCTCGAACGGCTGCTGCGCCGGGTGGACTCCGGCGCGGCCGAGCTGGCCGCGGCCGGTGCCCGCGCCAAGGGCTACGATCCCGGCTCCCCGTGGGCCGCCGAGGACTGGAGCGGCGGTCCCTGGGCGCTCGCGCAGAACGCGGCGGCGTATCTGCACGTGCTGCGACGCCTCGCCGCGGGCCGCGAACCACTCGCGCCGAAGGCCGTGCGGGAGACGGCAGGCCGCACCCGCGTCGACGTGTTCCCGGCGACCGGCTGGGACCGGCTGCTGCTCAACCGCTTCACCGCCCAGGTGTGGATGCGGCCGGGCGTCACCGCCGCCGAGACACGCGACCGCGCGGCGGACGCGTACCGGGGCAGGCCGGAGCCCTCGGCCGTGGCCCTGGTGCTCGGCGCCGGCAACGTCGCCGCCATCACCGCGCTCGACATCCTGCACAAGCTCTACGTCGAGGGCCAGGTCGTCGTCGCCAAGATGAACCCCGTCAACGCCTATCTGCGACCCCACTTCGAGCACGTCTTCGCGGAGTTCGTGACCCGCGGCTGGGTCCGCTTCGTAGACGGCGGCGCGGCCGAGGGCGGCTACCTCGCCCATCACGAGGGCGTCGACGCGATCCACGTCACCGGCAGCGACCGTACGCACGACGCGATCGTCTGGGGGACGGGCGAGGACGCCGGGCGGCGCCGGCACGACGACCGGCCCCTGGTCTCCAAGCCCTTCAGCAGTGAACTCGGCGGCGTCAGCCCGTGCGTCGTCGCTCCCGGCCCGTGGAGCGACGCCGACTTCCGCTTCCAGGCCGAGCACATCGTCACCAGCAAGATGAACAACTCCGGCCACAACTGCATCGCCGGCCAGATCCTCGTCGTACCGCGCGACTGGGACGGCACCGAGAGGCTGCTGAACGAGATCCGCCGGGTGCTGCGCGCGCTACCGTCCCGCGCCGACTACTACCCCGGGGCCCGCGACCGCCTCGACGCCGTTCTCGCGGCCCACCCGCGGGCGGAGCGGTACGGCGACGGCTGCCGCCTCCTCGTCCCCGACGTCACCGGCCCCGACGACGTCCTGGTCAATGACGAGGTCTTCGCCAGCGCACTGGGCGTCGTACGGCTGCCCGGCGCGACCACGGCCGCGTTCCTGCGCAACGCCGTCGACTTCGCCAACGACCGCCTCCCCGGCACCCTCGGTGCCACCCTCATCGTGCACCCGAGGACCGAGCGGTCGGACCGGGCGGCGGTGGAGGCCGCCATCGCGGACCTGCGCTACGGCACCCTGGGCGTCAACTGCTGGTCCGCGGTGGGCTTTCTGCTCGGCTTCACCCCCTGGGGCGCCTTCCCCGGCCACTCCCGGCAGGAGATCGGCAGCGGCATCGGTTTCGTGCACAACGCGTTCATGCTCCGGGGCGAGGACATCGAGAAGACCGTGCTGCGCGCCCCGTTCACGCCCGCACCGCGCGGTCTGGTCACCGGAGACCCGTCGCTGACCCCGCGCCCCCCGTACTTCGTCACCAACCGCACGGCCCTGACCACCGTGAAGCGCCTCACCCGCTTCACCGCCGCGCCCGGTGTCCTGCGGCTGCCCGCCCTGTTCGCCTCAGCCCTGCGCGGCTGAGCCCGTTCGGCCCGCCCCGATCCGCGTCAACACCCCACGGAGAACAGCCCATGCTCAACCTCGCCGTCATGCTGGAGAACAGCGCCCGCGCCGTGCCCGACCGTACGGCGGTCGTCCTGGGCGACCTGCGGATGACGTACGCGGAGCTGGACACCGCCGCCCGCCGGGTGGCCGGGCTGCTGCGCTCGCGCGGCATCGAGCCCGGCGACAAGGTGGCCGTGTCCTGCCCCAACCTTCCGTCGTTCCCGGTCGTCTACTACGGCATCCTCAAGGCCGGCGCGGTGGTCGTCCCGCTCAACGTGCTTCTGAAGGGCCGTGAGATCGCCTATCACCTCGCGGACTCCGAGGCCAAGGCGTACTTCTGCTTCGAGGGCACCTCCGAGCTCCCCATCGGCCGGGAGGGCTGGAACGCGTTCGACGGGACGGAGAGCTGCGACCACTTCTTCCTGCTGACCGCGGCCCCCACCGAGACGTCGCCGATCCCGGGCGCGCGGACCCTGACGTCGGCGCTGGCCGGCCGGAGCGCCGACTTCGAGACGGTCGCCACCGAAGCGGACGACACCGCGGTCATCCTCTACACCTCCGGCACCACCGGCCGGCCCAAGGGCGCCGAACTCACCCACGCCAACCTCGCGCTGAACGTGCTGGCCTGCCACAAGATGTTCGGCGAGGCCGAGCAGGACGTCCATCTGATCGCCCTGCCGCTGTTCCACTCCTTCGGCCAGACCGTGCAGATGAACGCGGGGCTCGCCGCTCACGCGACACTTGTGCTGATGCCGCGCTTCGACGCGGGTTCGGCCCTGGCCCTGATGCGGCGTCACGCCGTCACCTTCTTCGCGGGCGTCCCCACCATGTACGGGGCACTGCTCGCGGAGGACGTGCCCGAGGCGGAACGGGCGGAGATCGCCGCGAACCTGCGGATCGCCGGCTCCGGGGGTTCGGCGCTGCCGGTCGAGATCCACCGCCGCTTCGAGGAGCGCTTCGGGGTCACCGTCCTGGAGGGGTACGGCCTGTCCGAGACCAGTCCGGCGGTGACGTTCACACCCCGTGGCGAGCCGGCGCGCGCCGGTTCCGTCGGCCGCCCGGTCTGGGGCGTGGAGGTGGACCTGATCGCCGAGGACGGTACGCCGGTGAAGGGTCCGGAGGCCGTCGGCGAGATCGTCGTACGCGGACACAACGTCATGAAGGGCTACTACGGGCGCCCCGAGGCGACCTCCGAGGTGCTGCGCGATGGCTGGTTCCGTACCGGTGACCTGGCCCGCCGGGACGCCGACGGATGGCTCTACGTCGTCGACCGCACCAAGGACCTGATCATCCGCGGCGGCTTCAACGTCTACCCGCGGGAGATCGAGGAGGTCCTGCTCACCCACCCCGCCGTGCGCATGGTGGCGGTCCTCGGCGTGCCGCACGCCACCCACGGCGAGGAGGTCAAGGCCTGTGTGGTCCTCGCCCCGGGCGCCGAACTCTCCGAGGCGGAGCTGAGCGCGTGGTGCCGGGACCGGATGGCGGGCTACAAGTACCCGCGCCAGGTGGAGTTCCGCGACCAGCTGCCCACCAACGCCACGGGCAAGATCCTCAAGCGTGAGCTGCGGGGCGTCCCCACGGCTCCCTGACCCCGGCCCACCGCATCAGGCCCCCGGACCGGCTCCCGGGGGCGCCGCCCCCGGGAGTCCTGCGGCGCGGGCGACGCGCCTACCCCTCTCCGACGGCCGCCAGGTCCACGTCCTTGGTCTCCCGGTACCGGAAGAACGACACCGTGCTGATCAGACAGAGCACCACCACGTACCACGGGTACCAGCCGGCGTGGCCGTGCGCGGCGAGGTACTCGATCAGGTAGGGCGCCGTGCCGCCGAACAGGGCCACCGTCAGCGCGTACGGCAGTCCGACGCCGCTCGACCGCAGCGACGTCGGGAACATCTCCAGCGTCGCCGACGGTGCCGCCCCCGCGTAGCAGCCGAACAGCAGCAGCGCCGCCGTCATCACCGCGCCCAGCCGCACGGCCGAACCCGACAGGAGCCCGAAGAGCAGCGGGGACAGGCAGGCGAACCCGCAGCCGAACACCAGCAGCAGCGGACGGCGCCCCCACCGGTCGGCGGCCATGCCGAACAGCGGCAGCGCGGCCATGAACACCACCTGCGCGACGACGGCGGCCTTCAGCGCGGCGTTCGCCGGTATCCCGTACTGGAGTTGGGCGTACAGCGGCAGATACGAGGCGAAGGTGTAGTAGACGACGGTCGCACCCAGGGTGAAGACGACCACGCGGGCGGCGGCGCGCGGGTGTGTGCGCAGCACCTGCCGTGCCGGGTGGTGCGACCGCTCCCGCACCGCGTCGAAGACGGGCGTCTCGCGCATCCGGCCGCGCAGGTACCAGCCGTACAGGGCGAGCAGCGCGCCGAGTGCGAAGGGAACACGCCAGCCCCAGGTTCCCAGCTGGGCAGGGGTGAGCGTGTTGCGCAGGAGGAGCGCGAGCAGGGTCGCCGCGAGGGTGCCGAGGGTGGTGCTGACGTAGACGGCGCTGGAGTACAGGCCGCGGCGCCCGCCCGGCGCGATCTCGTTCACGTACGTGCTCATCGCCGCGCCCTCGCCGCCCGCGGACAGCCCCTGGAGTGCCTTGGCGACCACCAGCAGCGCCGGGGCCAGTACGCCGACCGTCCGGTAGGGCGGGCAGATGGCGATCAGGAGGCTGCCGCCCGCCATCATCAGCAGGGACAGCCGCAGTGCGGTGGTGCGACCGCGGCGGTCGCAGTAGGCACCGATCAGCGCCCCGCCG
This sequence comes from Streptomyces rhizosphaerihabitans, assembly GCF_025399795.1. Lineage (GTDB taxonomy): Bacteria > Actinomycetota > Actinomycetes > Streptomycetales > Streptomycetaceae > Streptomyces > Streptomyces rhizosphaerihabitans. The sequence goes on from NZ_JAODTZ010000003.1 coordinate 152,311, forward strand.
AGCGGTCGGAACAGGAACCCGACGGCGAAGACCGACAGGGTCCGCAGGAGGTTCGTGGTCGCGTCGCCCGCCGGATAGAAGTGCGGGCCGAGCAGCGCGGCGAACGTCACGAACGCGGCCCAGTCGAACCACTCCATGGCATTGCCGATGGAGGCGGCGGCCAACGGCCGCAGCCGGTCCCGCTTCAGGGATACGCGACCCGCCTCCGCGACAAGGGTGTTCACGATGCCGTCCTCCCGTTCTGTGGTGGTGTGGCGGGTGTGGTGCCGAGCCGTGCGCGTACGTGGTCGGCCTCGGCGACGCCGATCTCGGTGAACGCCTCCAGGGCCTGGGTCCAGTACGCTCGCGCCCGCGGGTGGTCGCCGTCGAACGTGGCGACGGTGCCCAGGACGTGCTTGGCCCTGGCGATGTTCAGCCGCTGTGCGGTCGGCTGCGACAGGACGAGCGCCAGCTGTGCGCACTCCTTCGCGCGGTGCGGGTCGCCCAGACTCAGGTAGAGCGGGGCCAGTTCCAGGAGGACCTTGCTGCGGGCGATGTGGTTCACGCCCCCCTCGGCGAGGGAGCGGGCCTCCTCGGCGTGCCCGGCCGCGTCCTCGCGGCCCAGCAGCCCGTCGGTGACGGCCATGCGGGCCAGCGCGTACGCCTCGCCGGCGACGTAGCCGATCTGCCGGGCGCCGTCGAGCGCCGTGGCCGCGTAACGGGCCGACTCCGGCAGCGCGTCGAGACCCGTGCTGATGGCCGAGAGGAGGCACAGCGTCTCCACCTCGTAGGTGCGGTCCCCGCATTCCTGGAAGGAACTCAGCGCCCGCTGCGCCGAGTCGAGCGCGCTCTCGTGCCGGCCGAGGTCCAGGTCGACGAGGGCGAGCCCATACAGCGAGATGCTTCTGTCGTACGAGGAATCGATGGACTCGGACACCTTCAGCGCCCGCGCGAAACAGGACCGCGCCTCGGCCGGCTCCCCGGTGACCTGGCGCACCAGGCCCAGGTTGCGCAGGCTGTACGAGCTGATGTGGTGCAGACCGAGGCTGCCCGCGGTGGCCAGCGACGCCGTGAGGCACTCGGTGGCGCGCGCCATGTCTCCCCGCGTCCAGTGGATGAACCCCAACAGGCCCTGGGTGCTGGCCTCCAGCCGGGGGGACCGGATGGTGGACGCGACGTCGAGCGCCCGCCGCGCGGCCTCCTCCGCCTGCGCGCCCCGGCCCAGGCTGAGGTGGGCGAGGCTCATGTTGTTGAGCGTGGCCGCGACCTCCTCGGCCATGCCGAGCCGGTCGTGCAGCGCGAGGCTCTTCTCCTGGTGCGCGATGGCCCGCTCGTAGTCGCCCAGCGTGTTGTGGAGGTTGGCGAGGCTGCGGTGCATGGCCGCGATGCCGCGCTCCTCGTGGAGGGACTCGGCGGCGGACAGGCCGATGCTGGTCGTCTCGCGCCACTCGGTGCGGTACTTGCCCGTCCAGAAGAAGCCGCGCAGCGCGTCGGCCAGATGCCAGGACAGGTGGTGCGGGCCGTGCGTGCCGAAGTGGCGCACACAGGCCATCAGATTGCGCCGCTCGGCCAGCAGCCAGGCCGTCGCGTGGCTCTCGTTCGGGAAATGCGGCGCGTCGAAGGTCGCCTTCGGCCGCTCCGGCTGGGCGAGCCGCACGAATTCCGAGTAGAGGACGTCGGCCGCGGCGCAGGCGCCCGCGAGATACCACTGGCCGAGCCGCTCCAGGGCCTCGGCCCGCTCCCGGGCGGAGTGCTCGACGAGCGCGCGGCCCTGCGCGTACTCGCGCAGCAGGTCGTGGAACTGGTAGCGGCCGGGGGCGGGCTGCTGCAACAGGCTCGCCGTCTCCAGGCGGCTCAGGCCGGTCCGTGCCTGCGCCTCGCTGATGTCGGCGAGCACCGACACGGCGGCCGGTGTGAAGTCGGAGCCGGGGAAGAGCCCGGCCAGGCGGAAGACAGCGCGGTCGTCCGGGGTCAGTGCGTCGTACGACAGAGCGATGGCCGTGGAGACGGCGGAGGTCGTGTCGCCGTCGACGGAGAGGGCTGCGAGGCGGTTTCCGCGCCGCAGACTCTCCAGGTAGTCCTCGGTCTGCCCGCCGGGGGCGCCGATCAGGTTGGCCGCGGCGATCCGGAGCGCGAGCGGCAGGTACGAGCACAGGGCGGCCACTTCGCGTACCACTTCGGGCTCGATCGCCACCGCGGCCTGCCGCAGCATGCCGGTGACCAGCTCGGCCGACTCCTGCGCGCTGAGCGTGCCGACCCGGATCACCTGGGCGCCGTGCGTGACCGCGAGGGAGCGCAACTGCCGTCTGCTGGTGATCAGTACGGAACATCCCGCGTCACCGGGGATGAGCGGCAGCACCTGCTCGACGCTGGACGCGTTGTCCAGCACCACCAGCACACTCTTCCCGGTCAGCTTCGACCGGTAGAGGTTGGCCTGTTCGACCGGGTCGACCGGGATCTGCTCCGCGGGCACGCCGAGGCTGCGCAGGAACTGCGAGAGCACCTGGTCCGGCGGGAGCGGCGCGTGCGCCCCGCCCTGCTCGTAGCCGCGCAGGTTCACGTACAGCTGTCCGTCCGGGAAGGCGCCCCGCACCCGGCTGCCGAGCCATACCGCGAGCGCCGTCTTGCCCACGCCGGGCGGCCCGGACAGGACCACGACGGGGACGCCGGTACGGTCCGGAGCCGGCGGAAGCATCGTCTCGATCCGGCCGACGACATCACCCCTGCCCACGAACCCCAGGGCCAGCGGCGGGAGTTGCGCGGGCACCGTGACGGCGCCGAGGCGCGGCCCGTGCGGGGCCGCGAGCGCAGGGTCCGATTCGAGGATGCCGGCGTGCAGGGCGCGCAGCCTTTCGCCGGGCTCGACGCCGAGTTGCTCGACCAGTTCGCGGCGGGCCTGCTGGTAGATGTCCAGCGCCTCCGCCTGCCGCCCCGAGCGGTACAGAGCCAGCATCAGCAGGCTCCAGAAGTTCTCCCGCAGGGGGTTGTCCATGGCCGCCGTGCGCAGCTCCTTCACCAGCTGCGCGTGCCTGCCGAGGTGGAGCTCGGTCTCGAAGTACGCCTCCAGCGCGCCGAGCCGCTCGTCCTCCAGCGCCGGGGACTCGTCACGGCGTAACGCGTCCGACGGGATGTCCGCGAGCGGCGCGCCCCGCCAGATGCTCAGCGCGTCGGCCAGCAGCCGCGTCCGCTCCTCCGGCGTCTCCGCCTGCTGCGCCTGACGCACCAGCCGGCGGAACCGCGTCAGGTCCAACTCCCCGTCGGCCACGTCGATCCGGTAGCCGCCGGCCGCCGTCTCCACCAGGCCGGCGTCACCGAGCAGCATCCGCAGCCGTCGTACGTACGTGTGGAGTGCTCCGCGCGGGTTCGACGGCTTGCGCTCGTCCCACAGCCAGTCGGCGAGACGGTCGTTGTCGACCACCGAACCGGCCCGCAGCAGCAGCGCGGCCAGCAGCACCCGGAGCTTCCCGGAATCAATTACCAGTTCTTTGCCGGCGACGCGTGCGGAGAGTGTTCCCAATATCCCGAAGTTGTTCCCGATGCCAGGCGCGGCGGCGCCTGGCAATGGGACGAATTCTGTTCGCGCCATGCAGTTCTTGCCATCCCCCGTAAGCGTGTGCACGGCCTCCCGATGCCGCGCTCCGCGCCATTGCTGGAACGTGTGCAAGGGGACCCCTCAGCCGTGCGGTTGCCACCATAAACGACACCGGAGGCGGCCCGGGAGTTCCACCTTGTTCGATTTCTCACACGGCGGGTCCGGGCCGCTCACGGTCCGCACCCGCCGAGGTGAGGGCTGCGGGAGCGGTTCCGGATACCTGGCGGAGGGCGACCCTCCAGGTCCCGGTGTGCACCTGTGACGGTTCGGTGCGGAATTCCTCACACGATGTTCCACGGCTGTTCGATGGCGAGGGAATTCCCTGCCATGACGGTCGTTTCGCGGGAGTGATGGGCTTGTAACGAGTTCCCGACCGCTTCGAAGTCTCCGGATTCCCGGCACGGACAGGTGCGCTCACGCAGTGCCCGTGAACCGGGAAATCGCCGCCGTCAGCGGATCCGAGAAGGACACCTCGTCAAGGCGGTAAGAAGGGCGCCGGCTGCGCAGCGCCTGGAGGAAATCGCTTTCTGCGTCCGGACCTCCGGCTTCGGCCGACGAAGACGCGAGGGGTTCGCGGGACGACGGGACCGCGCCGTCGGCGGCAGACAGGTGAGGGACTCCGCCGCCGGGCTCCGGGACGGGCGGCAGCGGGGTGTGGCCGTGCGCCTCGGTCTTGGAGCAGCCGCCCGACGCCGCGCCCACGTGCGCTCTCGGCCGCGCGTGCCAGAGAGCGGCCCTGCCGGTTGCATGACGCATCACAGTCTCCTTCGTACGCGATTCGTGTCCGACGGCCGTGCCGGGGAGCGGGATCCGGCAGTCAGGTCCGGCGCAGGTGGTCGACGACCAGCGACCTGATGGTCGACGACCAGTGCGGCGGGAAGATGTGGCCCATGCCGGCGATCCGCCACAGGCGCGCGCGACGGATCACCCGGTGCAGTTCCTCGCCGTGTTCCAGCGGAAGGACCGGGTCCTGCTCGCCGTGCACGACAAGGGTCGGCACGTCGAGGGCGGCGATCCGACCGGTCAGCGGGGGCGTGCGGTCCAGGGCCGCCGTGTGACGCCAGGAGGTGTCGGGCTCATGGCCGCGGGCCATCACGCGCCGGACCAGGTCCACCCAGTAGGCCTGGTCGAACGGCACGGCGGCCCCCACCAGCACCCGCCAGCCGTCGACCGCCGCGGCCAGGCACTCCTCGGGCCCCCGCGGCGGGCAGGCGGTGAGCCGCGCGGCCCGCTCCAGCATCGGCGGGCGCGGACCGGGCAGCCCGGTGCGCGGCGGCAGCCGCACATCGCCGTTCGCGTCCGGGGAACTGGACAACAGCACCAGCGACCGGACGAGTTCGGGCCGGTCGAGCGCGAGCAGCTGGGCCACCATGCCGCCGACGGACTGGCCCACCACATGCGCCGAGCCCAGCCCGAGCCCGACGATCACGTCAGCGGCGTCCGCGGCCAGCGTCGACAGGTCGTACTCGCCGTCGGACTTCCCCGATCTGCCGGTGTCCCGGTGGTCGTAGCGCACCACGAAGTACCCGTCCGCGGCGATCAGCCGGCACAGTTCGTCCGGCCACACGATGCCCGGCGCCGTGCCGCCCATCACCAGCAGCACCGCCGGATCGCGGCGGCTGCCGAACGTCTCCGTCCACAGTCGCAGGCCGTCCTGCGTCGCGATTGGCCTCTCCATCGGGCTCTGTTTTCCCCTTGGTAGGGTGCGGTGGACCGCTGATCATCCGTCCTGGGGGAACTGAATGACCCGCGCACGCACGGCACTTGTCCTGGTTGATCTGCAACGGTGGATCGTCGACATGCCGTGGCAGCCGGCCGACGGCGATGCCGTGAGCGAGGCCTGTGGAAGGCTGCGCGAGCACTTCGCGAGCACCGGCTCCTCGACCGTCGTCCTGGTCCGGTACGTACGAGCCGACGGCGCCGACGGCGGCGTCGACGCCGCCCCCAATCAGTTGGTTCCCGGTCTTGAACCGCGTACCGGTGAAAGCCTGGTGACCAAGCACGGCCTCGACGCCTTCGAGGGCACCGACCTCCACGACCGCCTGTGCCGCGAAGGCGTCACCCAGGTCGTGATCGCCGGTCTGTCCACCGCGCACGGCGTCGCCGCCACCGCCGCGACGGCGCTGCGCCTGGGCTACGACGTGGTCGTCGTCTCCGACGCCACCGCCAGTGTGGACGCGGCGCAGCACCGCGAGGCGCTCGACCGGCTCATCGCGCTCGGCGCGCGCACCGGCCTGGTCTCGGACTTCGCGGCCGCCGAGGTCGGCGGGAACTGACCTCGTGGCCGCGAAGGTGCCGGCGGGAGCCGGCCTTCGCGGCCCGGCGGGTCACCGTGGGCCGGCCTCAGGCCGACCGGTTCACTGGTGCGGCCTCAGGCCCCCGGTTCACTGGTGGCTGACCGCCGTCGGCTTGACCACGTACACGATGCGGTGCGCGACGTCCGGCGGCGGGCCGTCCAGCTTCATGCCGTACCGCTCCGCGAGCTGCGCGAAGAACTCGCCGGACGAGTCGTCGTCGATCCGCACCACCTCGCCGCGGATCTCCAGGTAACGGTAGGGCTGCTCCGGGTCGTTGACCGACACCGCGACGTGCGGGTCGGCCGTGATGTTCTTGTACTTGTAGCGGACCGTCGTGTTGGTGAAGCGGACGTACTCTCCGTCCCAGGAGAACCACATGGGGTTCACCTGCGGACCGTCGCCCGCCGCCCGGATCGTGGCCAGATGGCCGAAGAGCGGCCGCTCCAGCAGGTCCCGGTGGCTTTCCGGAATGAGGCTCATACGGTGTGTTCCTTCACTTTCCGTTGTTCGTCCTGCCCGGCACCGAGCAGGGGGCGGAACAGGTCCGTCAGTCGTGCCCGCATCGTGGGGGCGTCCCTGGCGATCGAATCCACGTGACCGTCCGGCCGGACGAGCACGAGCGCGGGCTTTCCGCGGGTCGCCCCGGTGCGGACGTCGAGCACCGCGCCGAGCCGGTCCTCGCACCACCGTGTCAGCTCCCGCGCCGACCCGTCCCGCGACCCCGTCAGGATCAACGTGTGGCGCAGATCGTCGAGTTCCTTCCGCAGCGGCTGCGGCACCAGCGCGCCGGGCACGAACCCGGCCGTCTTCTTTCCGGCCGAGGGCTCGGTCCGGTATTTCGTCCGCAGACCGGCGAGCCACGGAATGTACGCCAGGTCGAAGAGCCGCAGGCCCGACGCGACACGCAGCAGACTGTCGCGCAGGAGGACCTGGTGGCCCTTGCGCAACAACCACAGCTTCGTCTGCACGTCTGCCTGGCGCACCACCGCGCGCGCCGCGTCCCCGCGCTCGCTCACATAGGTGTCGAGCAGTCGTTCGGCGCTGTGTCCGTGCCAGACGAGGGCGAGTTTCCAGGACAGGTTGTGGGCGTCGTTGACACCGGTGTTGAGACCCTGCCCGCCGGCCGGGCTGTGGATGTGCGCGGCGTCCCCGATCAGGAAGACCCTGCCGTCCCGTGTCGTGTCGGCATGCCGCGCGTGCACGTTGAAGACGCTGATCCAGTCGGGGTCGCGAAGCCGGATGCCGCCGGGCCCACGCTCGTCGACCAGGCTCTGCACCATGGCCAGGTCGACGTCCTCCTGGTTCACCCCGGGCGGCGCCGAGGTGAACACGCGCCAGCGGCCGTCCGGCAGGCCGCAGGCCACCAGAATGCCTCGTGGTGAGCAGAAGTAGTGCGTCATGCGGTGGTCGAAGTGGGTGTCGACCATCACGTCCGCGACCACGAACCGCAGTTCGTACGTGGATCCTTCGAAGCCGATGCCGAGCCGGCCGCGGACCGTGCTGCTCGCCCCGTCCGCCCCGATGACGTACGCGAACTCCTCCTCGTGCTCGGTGCCGTCCGGGTGGCGCAGCCGGGCACGCACCCGGTCGTCCAGTTGGTCGAAGCCGAGCAGTTCGGTCCGCCACCGCACGGCGCCGCCGACCGAGGCGAAGTTGGTCCGCAGGACCTCCTCGATGTCCGGCTGCGGGCAGATCAGCGGCCGGGTCGCCGGCTTGTAGCGGAGGTCGGCGATGACCTTCCCGTCGGAGTAGTACCGCATCTGCGACTGGGGCAGCGCGCGGGTGGCGAGCAGTTCCTGCCCGCCGACCCGGTGCATCAGCTCGACGGTCCGCGGCCACAGGCCCAGCGCCTTCGACAGCGTGCTGGGGCCGTCGGCCCTGTCCACGCAGCGGACCGGTACACCGCGCCGGGTGAGTTCGGTCGCCGCGGTGAGCCCGGCCGGTCCCGCGCCCGCGACCAGGACGGGGAGGGCGTCCGCGGGGGCGGTCATACGGCCGCCTTCTCGACGGCGGGTTCGGCGGCCGCGGCCGGCTGGACACGCTCGCGCAGCATCACGCTCACCAGCACGGCGCTCGCGGCACAGATGGCGACGACCACCCACAGCACCTGGTGCAGACCGTCGGTGTAGCTGTCGGCGAGCAGGTCGCGGAAGCCGGAGCGGGCGGAACCGGTGACGGCGTCGACCGCCCCGGCCGTGTCGCCGCCGATCACGCGGTCGGCCATGTTGCCCGCGTCGACGCCGTTCGCGCCCCGGACTGCGGACAGGCCGTCGGAGATGTGCGAGCGCGTCGAGTTGAGCAGCACGGCGCTCATCACGGCGATGGCGAACGCCTCACCGGCCAGGCGCATCGTGTTGAAGAGGCCGGCGGCTGCACCCGCCTGCGCCGGCTCCACGGAGGTGATCGCCGCGCCGTCCACCAGGCCGGCTGTCATGCCCATCGAGATGCCGAGCAGGAGCAGCGGACCGGCCAGCGCCACGAGCGTCACGTCCGGGTCGATCAGGGTGAGCCAGCCCGCGCCCACCGCGGCGACCACGAGGCTCAGGGTGAGGATGAGCCGGGTGGACACGCCGTTCTTGACCAGCTTGCTGACGACGAGCGGAACCACCAGGACCGGCAGGGTGAGCAGCATCATCGTGGCGCCCGAGGCGTTCGTGCTCATCCCCGCGACCCCGGTGAAGTACGTGGGCAGCAGCACCAGCAGGCACACGAAGCTGAAGGACAGCGCGACGGGGATCAGCGAAACCGCCATGAAGCGGCCCTGCTTGAGGAGCGAGAGCTGGATCATGGGCTGACGCTGCCGCAGTTCGGCGACGGCGAACAGTGCCATCAGTGCGACCGCCGCGGCGAACAGCAGCAGCGTTCCACCGCTCGTCCAGCCCTGCTGCGGCCCCTGGACGATGGCGTACATCAGGCAGAACAGGGACAGCGTGAACGTCGTGGTGCCGGCCCAGTCGACCTTCGTCGCAGCGGGGTTCCTCGACTCCGGCATCATCGGCACCGCGACGAGCACGAGCACCGAGATGACCAGGTGCGAGAAGAACACCGAACGCCAGCCGAAGGTGTTGACGAGCAGACCCGCGGTCGAGGGGCCGAGTGCCAGGCCGGCGCCGGCCGACGAGCCGAGGATCGCGAAGGCCCGCGCCTGGGCTGCGCCCTCGAACGTCGTGGCCAGTATCGCGGCGCCCGAGGTCATCACCGCCGCGGCCCCGAGCCCGGCCAGCGCACGCGCCACGTCGAGCACCGTGATGCTCGACGTCACCGCGCTGACCAGGGTCGACAGGCCGAACAGGACGGTACCGGCGGCGAACATCCGCCGTCGGCCCACGATGTCCGCGAGCGATCCGCAGCCCAGCATGAAGCAGGCGAAGGCGAGGTTGTAGGCGTTGACCACCCACTGCAGCGAGGCGAGCCCCACGTGCAGATCGGAGTTGATCTCCGGAAGCGCGACGGAGGTACCGGTCAGCGAGGCGGGCAGGACCAGGACGGCGAGACAGACCGCGACGAGCGTCAGTGTCGGATTGCCGCGACCGGTGTCCGGACGAGCCGTACTCATGAAACGTCCCCTTCCAGGGGGTTGATGGGGGGAGTTGATGGGGGGTAGGTGTACGAGTGGGGGCAGGTGTACGAGTGGGGTCAGCGGGCGGGCCGGGCGACGACCGCGCAGGTGAAGCCGAAGCCCCCGCCCGCCGAGATGGTGACGGCGATCTCGCCCGGCGCGAGGAGTTCCCGCTCCCGGATGTCCGTCAGGTTCGCCGCCATGTCGCCGGCCCCCAAGTGGCCTGTCCGGTTGCCGAGTTCGACGATCCTTGCCTTGGTCAGGCCCTCGACCGCCGGGTGGTACGTCTCGCGGCGGACCTTGATGCCCACCCTGGGGAGGGCGAGAACCCGGATGCGGGGGTCGCCGGCGTCGATGCCGGCCTCCTCCAGCGCGGTCGTGACGATGCCGCGCAGGGCGGCGTGCACTCCGCTGTAGAAGCCGTCGAGGCCGACATCGTTGATGAACGCCTTCTTGGTGCGCTTGACGTCGATCCGGTCGCTGTTCCACCGGCTCGCCGGGGTGAACTCGTCCCGGCCGCGGTGCAGTCCCTCGGCCGCCGAGACGGCGGCGCTGGACAGGCCGAGGAGCGTGAACTCGTCGAGGGAGTCGTCGCGTTCGTGCAGCAGGATCGCCGTCGCCCCGTCGCCGTAGAACACGCCGTAGTCGCCCGCCCAGCGGTCGAAGCCCTCGTCGGGGAAACGGTCGCCGGTGGTGACCAGCGCGGTGCCGGTGGTGCTGTCGGCCAGGAGCCGCGCCGCGGCCGCCTCCAGCGCGGTGCCGCCGCCGTTGCACATCACCTGGATGCCCAGCGGTACACCGCGCACCGCGCCGACCCGGTGCGCCACGTAGTGCGCGGGTGACCAGAAGTCGTGACCCTGGTGATGGATCCAGGCGTGCGTGGTGAAACCGAGGTCGGCGCCGTCCCAGCCCGCCGCTTCGAGCGCGCCGCGTGCCGCCTCCACCGCCATGTCCGGCGCCGAGACCGTTCCCGAGACCGGGACCTCCGTGACGCCGGTGTTCGTCAGGTCGTCCTCTGCGATCCTGCCCCGCGCGACGGCGTCCAGGGCGGTCTCGACGGTCTTTGGCAGACAGGTCCTGACGGCCCTGATCCCCAGCCCGTTACCGAGTCGCATAGTTGAGTTCCTCCGTGCTCGACGCGGCTGGAGCCGATGGGGCGGGTGGGGTGGGTGAGGCTGCCGGAGAGGAGGAGGAAGGGTGCCTGGACGGGTCCGCAGCGGCGGACCCCTGTGCCACCGCTGCGGACCCGCCGGTCCCCGGCAACCGGATCCAGCCGAACCGATCGGCGTGTTCGGCGAGCACCGGGTCGTCCCCGACCACCCCCGCACCCCCCACGCAGGTCAGCAGGGGCAGATCCGACGCGTGGTCGCCGTACGCCACGCAGTCCTCGGGACGTGCGCCCGACCGGTTCATCAGCGCGCGGGCGGCCGTGGCCTTCGCCTCGCCGATCATCGCGCCGCGCACCTCGCCGGTGTACCGGCCCGCGGCCACCTCGGGCTCGCCGCACAGGATGTGGTCGGCGCCGAGGTGCTCCGCGATCGGGTCGAGGCAGGCCCGGAACGACCCCGAGACCAGCGCGACCTCGCACCCCTCGGCCCGGAGCCGGCGCAGCTCCCGTACGGCCTCCTCGTGGAGGAAGCCGTCCCGCTGCCGCTCGCGGGCGAACCAGCGGCGCCCGCTCTCGGCGACGGCGGCCTGTTCCATCCCCGCGTAGTTCCGGTAGTAGGCGCGGTTGGTCACCTCGCGGGGCACGCCGGCCCGCGCCGCTCGCGTCAGCTCGCCCGCGGCCGCTCGGTAGCGATCCGGATCGGCGAGGTGGAACTCCAGGAAGGAGAACATGCTCTTGGTGTCGATGAGCGTCTCGTCGACGTCGAAGAACGCGATCCGGACAGGCCTGGCATGCCTCGGCCCGCTCCCGGTGGACCGGGTGTCGTCGCTCATGCGCTCAGTACCTGCTTCCGACGGCGGCGGGCAGCGCGGCCAGGTCGGCCAGGTCCTCCTCGGTGAGGTGGACCTCCACCGCGGCCAGGTTCTCCCGCAGATAGCGGGAGTTCTTCGTGCCGGGGATCGGCACGACCCGGTCGCCCTGCGCCAGCGTCCAGGCGATTGCCACCTGGGCGGGCGTGACGGAACGGCGGTCGGCGACCTCCCGGATCACATCGACGATGCGCTGGTTCGCCTCCATCGCGGTGCGGTGGAAGCGCGCGTTGGCGGTGCGGAAGTCGCTGTCCTCGAACTGGCCGGCGTGCAGCGTCCCGGTGAGGAAGCCGCGGCCCAGCGGCGCGAACGGGATGAAGCTCGCCCCCACGCTCTCGCACCAGCCGACCATCCCGCCCGACTCGCCCTCCAGCGCGTCGCGTGTCCACAGCGAGAGTTCGGACTGGACGGCGGTCACCGGGTGGATCTCGTGTGCGTCGCGGGCCTGGGCGACGGTGGCCTCGGACAGGCCGAGCCAGCGCACCTTGCCCTCTTCGACCAGCTCCGCCATCAGGCCCCAGGTCTCGGCCAGCGGGACGGCGGGGTCGATGCGATGGACGTAGTAGAGGTCGATCACATCGATGTCCAGCCGTCGCAGGCTGGCCTCGACCGCCGTACGCAGATAGGCCGGTGAGTTGTCGCGGTGGGCCGCCCGGTGCTGGAGGTCGTCCAGGACGATGCCGAACTTCGTCGCGACGACCGCCTCGTCCCGGCGGCCCGCGACGGCCTTGCCCAGCAGCGTCTCGTTGTGGCCCGCTCCGTAGAGATCGGCCGTGTCCAGCAGGTTCCCGCCGAGGTCCAGTGCCTCGTTGATGACCCGGATGGAGCGTTCGTCGTCCCGGGCGGACTCCTGGTAGAGCCAGCTCATGCCCATGCACCCGAGGCCGACGCCACCGATCTTGATTCCCGTGTTGCCCAGATTTCTCAGGCGCACCTTTCCTCCTTCTGTCTTCAGACGGCCGCGAATACGAGTGCGGCGTTGTGGCCGCCGAAACCGAGTGATGTGCTCACCGCGACCTCCAGGTCGGCCTCCGCCGCCTTGCCCGACGTGACGTTGAGGTCGATCTCGGGGTCGAGCTCGGTGAGGTTGGCCGTCGGCGGGACCACGCCATCGCGCAGCGCCAGCGCGGTGAAGGCCGCCTCGATGGCGCCCGCGGCGGCGAGCGCGTGCCCGGTGACGCCCTTGGTCGAGGTGACCAGCGGACGCTCGCCCAGGACCCGGCGCAGTACACGGCCCTCGGCGACGTCGTTGAGCGGGGTGGAGGTGCCGTGCGCGTTCACGTGGTCCACCTCGTCCGTCCCCGCACCCGCATCGGCGAGGGCGGCGCGCAGGGCGCGCTCCATCCCGGCTCCGCTCGGGTCCGGCGCCGTGGCGTGGTACGCGTCCGTCGAGGAGCCGAAGCCGATCACGTTGGCGTAGACCGAGGCACCGCGCGCCCGGGCGTCCTCGGGCCGCTCCAGTACGAGGATCCCGGCGCCCTCCCCCGCGACGAAGCCGTCACGCGCCGCGTCGAACGGCCGGGACGCGGCGCCCGGGTCGTCCCGCCGCCCCGAGAGCCCGCCCATCCGCGTCAAGCCGGTGATGGTCGCGGGCGTCAAGGCGGCCTCGGCGCCACCGGCTAGCACCACGTCGCAGGTCCCGGACCGCAGCAGGTCCCGGGCCAGGCCGATGGCGTTGGAGCCGGACGCGCAGGCGGTGGCGGTGACCATGCTCGGTCCGAACGCCTTGATGTCGATGGCCATGTGGCCCGCGACCATGTTCGACATCCCCATGGGGATCATCAGCGGGGAGACGCTCTTGGGCGCGTCCTCCAGGAACCTGCGGTGCTGCTGCTCCCACGTTCCCGTACCGCCGAGGGAGTTGCCGACGATGACGCCCACGCGGGTGCCGTCCCAGCTCTCCGGGTCGAGCCCCGCGTCGGCCACCGCCTGGCGGGCGGCGACGATGGCCAGCTGGGTGAAGCGGTCCAGCCGCCAGGCGTTGCCCGGCCCGAGCAGCGCACCAGCGTCGAAGCCCGGCACACGGCAGGAGAAGTCGACCGGGAGACCGGCGAGTCCGGGATCGGAGGCGGCGGTCGGCCGGCCGGAGCACACCCGCTCCCAGCTCGTCCGCGTGTCGAGGCCGGCGGCGGTCACGAGTCCGACACCTGTGATCGCCACGGCCCCCTTGGAGGGGTGGGTCACGCGCGCACGCCCTGGGACTCGATGAGCTCGACGGTGTCCTCTATGGTCGTCTCGCCCTGGAGTATGTCGTCGGTGAGGTCGACCCCCAGCTCCCTGTTGATGATCATGGTCAGCTCGATCAGCGCGAGCGAGTCGAGGGCGAGATCCTTGTAGGAGATGTCCGGCTCGATCTTCGCGGCGGGCACGCCGAGCTGGGAGACGAGCAGACCGGTCAGCTTTTCCTGTACAGCACTCATGGTTGAGCTTCCTTCGTTCACTTCGTGTGGGTGGATTCAGCAGGCGCCGGTGGACCCGGCAGTGGTTCGACGGACACCTCGGGAAACTCCAGGGCCGCGGCCCCCCAGGTGAGGCCTCCGCCGAAGCCGCACAGCAGCACCCGGTGTCCCGGTGCGATCGAGCCCGTGTGCACGGCGTCGGTCAGCGCCAGCGGGATGGAGGCGGCGACGGTGTTGCCGACCCGGTCGAGGTTGACCACCAACTTCTCCTCGGGCAGCCCGAGTTCATTGCCCACGGCGGTCAGGATGCGGATGTTCGCCTGGTGGGCGACGAGTCGGTCGACGGACTCGACGGACCAGTCGAGCTGTTTCGCCAGCCGCCGCGACGACTCGCTCATCCGCGTCACGGCGTTGCGGAACACCGAACGGCCCTGCATCGTGAAGAACTCATCGCCCGGTGCGGCGAGGCCCTTCGAGCGGTGCTCGGACCCGCCGCCCGGCACCGTGATCAGATCGGCCTGGGAGCCGTCGCTGGCCAGGTCGAACCCGAGCATCGCGCCGCGTTCCCGCGGGTGTCCGGCGCGCAGCACCATCGCCCCCGCGCCGTCCCCGAAGATCGCCCTGTTCGTACGGTCCCCGGGGTCGAGGATGGTGGAGAAGGTGTCGGCGCCGATCACCAGGGCGCTGTCGGCGATCCCCGCCCGGATCATGCTCGACGCGGTCGCCAGCGCGTACACGAACCCCGTGCACACGGCGGCCACGTCGAACGCGGGTATCTCTCCGAGCCCGAGCCGGCTGGCCACTTCCGGCGCCGTGGCCGGGCACGGGTGGTCCGGGGTGCTCGTGGCGAGGACGAGGAGGTCCACCGACTCCATGCCCGCCGAGGCGAGTGCCCGGGCCCCGGCCTCGATCGCGACGTCCGAGGTGGACAGGCCGGGCGGGACCACGAACCGCTGCCGGATCCCGGTGCGGGTGGTGATCCACTCGTCGGTGGTGTCGAACTGCCGGGCGAGGTCGTCGTTGGTGATCCGCGTCGGCGGCAGCCAGCCTCCGAGTCCCGCCAGTACCGCGGCCCGTCCGCTCACCGAGCCCTCCGGTGCGACGCGGGGACGGCCGTGGTCTCCACGGTGCCGGACGCGACCTCCTCGCCGTTCTGCCGGAAGACGATCCGGAAGGTCTGGATCCCGTCGCTGTCGCGCTCGGGGACCGCGCTGACCGTGGTCGGCGCGTCGAGTTCGGCGAACTTGGCGAAGCCGAGGTCGAACCCGACCAGCGTGGTCCCGTCCGCGGGCCGGCCGAGGAGCCGGGCGCCGGCGAGCAGGGCGGCCTGCCGCGCCGCCTCGGTGAGCACCATGCCCGGCAGGTGGTCCTGCGCGTGGTCGAACATGCTCGGGTTGTCGTTGGGGATCCGTACACCGGCGGAGATTCCCTCGCCGTCGGGCACAGGGTCGACGAGCAGGGCGTTGACCGGGTTCGCGCGCCCGAGGTCCTGGGGGGCGACCGTCGTCGGGACGGTCGCGACGTCGTCGGACGAGACGGGCGGGCTGCCGCGCCGCTTCGACCGGACGAAGGAGTACGTCCCCGAGGACAGGTAGCCGACCGTCATGCGCGCCTCGCCCACCTCCTCGCCGAGGAGCAGGAAGCGCATCCCGTAGGTGACGGACCGGGCGGGCGCGGTCGCGCCGGCGGGCCGGTCGGTCGTGACCTCGACGGTCAGCTCCGCCGGGGCGCCGGAGTGCGCGGTGAACAGGCCGGGCAGCCGCATGGACCACGACTGCAGGACGAACTTCGTGTCGTCGTCGACGCCGAGGTGCGTGTGCGCGCCGTACGTCTCGGCCTGCCGAGCGCACTCCAGGAGCAGGATCGGGTCGACGACCGTGTGACCGAGGTGGTCGGTGAAGTAGGCGTGCGAGGAAGGGAGTTGGGCGCCGGCGAGGAAGCGCTGCCCGTCCGCCGCCGAGGTGTCGGTGAGGAACACTTCCGACAGGGCACGGCGATGGAGGAGACGCCGGTCGACGGACCGGACGAACTCGAGTGCCCGGACACCGGACGCAAAGGTACTTGTGGACACCGTCATCGGCGGCTAACCCCCCTCCCGGGAGCGCGGCGCTGCTCGCACCGGTGCTCCCGGAATCTCGTAGTCGTGCACCGCGGACCAACGCGTCCGCGGTTGACGATGACGAAATTAGCCACGCCGCCTTTCGTCCCACTGTCGGAGCGTGTAAGGGGTCGGCCTGCCGCTGTCAGGGCAGGGACGGGCCGCTGAGCAGGTCGCCGACGGGGGGCCGCCGCGAGGATCGCTGAGAGGGCCACGGACAGGGCAGTCGAGAGGGCCGCTGCGAGGTCGTCGGCAGACCCGCCGGGGGTGGTCACCGAGAGGATCGCGGGCAGACCCGCCGCGGGGGCCGCTGAGAGGGGCACCGGCAGACCCGCCACGAGGGGCTCCCGAGGGCGTTCCGCGTGAGACCGGTGGTTCTCGCGGGCTTCGACGCGGGCGATCCGGTTTCTGGCCTCGCGGTTCACCGGGGACGGGGTGCGCTGACGGCCGTGGGCGGGCGCCATACGCATCCGAGCGATCTCCCGGATGCCGGCGGACGTCCACCCTCCCCGCAGCCGGGCGGGATGCCGACCGGCGGGAATCACAGGCGGAACGAGACTCCGACAGCCCTACGAATGGACCGGCGCCACAAGATCGGGCTCGTACGGCCTCCCAGTACACCGTGAGCCGCTCCGGGGACGGCACCACGGGTGCGCGGCGGCGGACCCCTTCGGGAACGGCCCCCGGTGCGCCGCAAGCCGCTTCAGGGAGGGGGTGGGGCCGTTGACGGTGTGCTCCAGCCGAGGGACGGTCAGGCCGTACGGGTGACAACGGATTTGGCCGGGGCACGGGCCTCCGGCGGGCCCTGACGATCATGAGACCGCGACCGGGCGAGGCGCCCACGGGGGCCCTCAACTCGCCTGACCAGTCAGGGAAGTTACTGGTCACATCGATTCTGCACGCGTAGCGCGTAGTGGGGCGGGTGGGACTCGAACCCACGGCCGACGGATTATGAGTCCGCTGCTCTAACCGGCTGAGCTACCGCCCCGTTACGGCGCGCCGCGCACATTTGTGCGCGCCGTCTGCCGCAGCATAGCCGCTCATACGATCTCCTGCTCCGGATGGTCGGCATCGCGCGACCAGGACGACTTCGGCATGCCCTGGGCGCTTCCTGCGGACATGAAAAAGGACCCCGAGGGGCCCTCTTTCGTTGCTCTCCCGACTGGACTCGAACCAGTAACCTGCCGGTTAACAGCCGGCTGCTCTGCCAATTGAGCTACAGGAGATCGAGCTCCCCCGACTGGACTCGAACCAGTAACCTGCCGGTTAACAGCCGGCTGCTCTGCCAATTGAGCTACGGAGGATTGATCTTTGCATCGAACGCACCTACCTGGGTATTCGCCAGGAAGCGTGCGCCCGCTGCGACACATACATTAGCGCAAGCAGGGGGGTGCTCCGCCAATCGGTTCCCTCCGCACCGATGCCGACGCAAGGGAAGGGTGGCCGTCATGCGCTACCGGCTCACGTTCGTCGCCGGACTGGCCCTGGGTTACGTGCTCGGCACGCGGGCCGGGCGCGAGCGCTACGAACAACTGAAGAAGTCCGCTCGTCAGGTCGCGCAGAACCCCGCGGTGCGCAACACCGCGGAGACCGCGGCCCAGCAGGGCCGCGAGATCGCGGGCAAGGCGCTGCACACCGTGAGCGAGAAGGTGGGCGACCGCGTCCCCGTCTCGGTCACGGACCGGGTGCGTTCCCTGCGGGAGCGGAACGCGGGCGGCACCGGCGAGGACGACTGGGGCACCAGTAATACCTAGGGATCGCTGGGCGCGTCGGGTCCTGTGTGCCCGCCCGGCGCCGCCGAGCCCCGTCGTACGGCAGAATTTCCGCCATGGGGATAGTCGCCGGGCTGGACAGTGCGCCCGATTTCACTCGTATCGTCGTCTGCGACACCGACACGGGTGCCGTGCTGAGGCAGGGTTATGCGCCACATCCGATCGACGGCGGCGAGGGTGGCGGCCGTCCTTCCGACGTGGATCCGCAGGCCTGGCTGCTGTCCCTGGGCGAGGCCGCGGGAGGAGGGCTGCTCGAAGGCGTCCAGGCCATCGGCGTGTCCGCCCAGCAGAACGGCCTCGTCCCGCTGGACGCGCAGGGCAACACCGTGCGCCCGGCGATGGTCGGCGGTGACAAGCGGGCGCAGGTCGCGGCGGCCGATCTGATCGACGCGCTCGGCGGGCGCGAGGCCTGGGCGCAGGCGGTGGGCAGCGTCCCGCAGGCCGCGCAGCCGGTCACCAAGCTGCGCTGGCTGAACAAGACCGAGCCCGAGGCCGCGCGGCGCACCAGCATGCTGCTGCAGGCCCACGACTGGCTGGTGTGGCAGCTCCTCGGCCGGCCCGTGCGCAGGACCACGGACCGGGGCGGCGCCTCGGGGACCGGGTACTGGTCGGCGGCGACCGGCGCGTACCGGCCGGATCTCATCGAACTGGCGCTCGGTCACCAGGCCGGGCTGCCGGACGTCCTCGGCCCCGCCGAGGCCGCGGGAACCACGCCCGAGGGACTGCTGATCTCCGCCGGGACCGGCGAGACCATGGCGGCGGCGTTCGGGCTCGGGATCGGGCTCGGCGACGCGGTGGTGTCGCTGGGCGCCTCCGGCTCCGTGATGGCCGTCCACCCCGAGGCGCTGGTGGACTCCACCGGCATGATCACCTCCCTGGCGGACGCGACCGGCATGCACCTTCCGGTCGTCACCACGCTCAACGCCGTACGGGCCCTGCGCGGGGCCGCCGAGCTCCTCGGCGTGTCCGACCTGGAAATACTGTCCGACCTGGCGATGAAGTCGACGCCGGGCTCCCACGGGCTCGTCCTGCTGCCGTACCTGGAGGGCGAACGCACCCCGAACCTGCCGCACACGGCGGGCACGCTGGCCGGTCTGCGCCGGGAGTCGATGCGGCCCGAGCACATGGCGCGAGCAGCCTTCGAGGGGATGCTGTGCGGGCTCGCGGACGCGCTGGACGTGCTGCGCGGCCGGGGTGTCGACGTACGCCGGATCTTCCTGCTCGGCCAGGCCGCCGAGCTGCCCGCCGTCCAGGCCGTGGCACCCGCGCTGTTCGGCGCGCAGGTCGTCGTGCCGCAGCCCGCGGACTACGCGGCGCTCGGCGCGGCCCGTCAGGCGGCGTGGGCCCTCGGCGCCTCGCAGGGCACCCTCGACCCGCGGACCCCGCCCGCCTGGCAGGGTCCGGTCGCCCAGGTGCTGGAGCCGGGTGACGAACTCGCCGTGGGACAGGCCGTACGACAGCAGTACGTGTCCGTACGCGAACAGACGCATCCGGGGGCGTTCCGGTCGTAACCCTTCCGCGGGCGTACGTCCGAAGGCGGAGGCGGGCTCCTTTTTTGGACCGCACTTGGGTTAATCGGTTGAGGTAACGCGGGTGGAGTGTCCGACGATAGGGGGTGGTGCACCACCCAACCCCCCGATCACCCTGCCGTCGACGATTCCGAGAGACCCCGCGTGCTCATACGACTCCTGCGGACCCACCTCAGTCCGTACAAGAAACCCATCGCCCTGCTGGTGCTGCTGCAGTTCCTGCAGACCTGCGCCACGCTCTACCTGCCCACCCTCAACGCGCACATCATCGACAACGGTGTCGTGAAGGGTGACACGGGCTACATCCTGACCTTCGGCGCCCTGATGATCGGCATCTCGCTGACCCAGGTCGTCTGCAACATCGGGGCCGTCTACTACGGCGCCCGTACGGCGTCCGCGGTCGGCCGGGACATCCGGGGCGCCGTCTTCGACCGCGTCCAGTCCTTCTCGGCACGTGAGATGGGCCACTTCGGCGCGCCGTCGCTGATCACCCGCACCACCAATGACGTCCAGCAGGTGCAGATGCTCGCCCTGATGACGTTCACCCTGCTGGTGTCGGCGCCGATCATGTGTGTGGGCGGCATCATCCTGGCCCTCGGCCTGGACGTGCCGCTGTCCGCGGTGCTCGTCGCCGTGGTGCCGACCCTCGGTATCTGCGTGACGCTCATCGTGCGCCGGCTCCGCCCGCTGTTCCGCACCATGCAGGTGCGCCTGGACACCGTGAACCGGGTGCTGCGCGAGCAGATCACCGGCAACCGCGTGATCCGCGCGTTCGTGCGCGACGGCTACGAGAAGGAGCGCTTCAAGGGCGCCAACACCGACCTCACCGAGACGTCGCTGGCCACCGGCCGGATGCTGGCCCTGATGTTCCCGATCGTCATGACGGTGGTGAACCTGTCGTCCATCGCGGTCGTCTGGTTCGGCGCCCACCGCATCGACAGCGGCGAGATGCAGATCGGTGACCTGACCGCGTTCCTGGCCTACCTGATGCAGATCGTGATGTCCGTGATGATGGCCACCTTCATGTTCATGATGGTGCCGCGCGCGGAGGTCTGCGCCGAGCGCATCCAGGAGGTCCTGGCCACCGAGAGCAGCGTGGTCCCGCCCGTCGCACCCGTCCTGGAGCTGCGCCGGCACGGCCACCTGGAGATCCGCGAGGCCGGGTTCCGCTACCCGGGCGCCGAGGAGCCGGTCCTGAAGTCCGTCGACCTGGTCGCGCGCCCCGGTGAGGTGACCGCGGTCATCGGGTCGACCGGCAGCGGGAAGTCGACGCTGCTCGGCATGATTCCCCGCCTGTTCGACGCCACCGACGGGCAGGTGCTCGTCGACGGCGTGGACGTCGCGACCATCGAGCCGAAGCTGCTGGCCAGGACGGTCGGACTGGTCCCGCAGAAGCCGTACCTGTTCGCGGGGACCGTCGCCACGAACCTGCGGTACGGCAACCCGGAGGCGACCGACGAGGAGCTGTGGCACGCGCTGGAGGTGGCGCAGGCCAAGGGCTTCGTCGAACAGCTGGAGAACGGTCTCGACTCGCCGATCGCGCAGGGCGGCACGAACGTGTCCGGCGGCCAGCGTCAGCGCCTGGCCATCGCGCGCACCCTCGTGCAGCGCCCCGAGATCTATCTCTTCGACGACTCCTTCTCCGCCCTCGACTACGCGACCGACGCGGCGCTGCGCGCGGCCCTCACCGCGGAGACCGCGGAGGCCACCGTGGTGATCGTCGCCCAGCGGGTGTCGACCATCAGGGAGGCCGACCGGATCGTGGTCCTCGACGAGGGCCGGGTCGTCGGCAGCGGACGGCATCACGAGCTGATGGCGGACAACGAGACCTACCGGGAGATCGTGCTCTCCCAGCTGACGGAAGCGGAGGCCGCCTGATGGCCGGGCCTATGGGGCGCATGATGGCCGGGACCGGCCCTGACCAGCGCTCGATGGATTTCAAGGTGTCGGGCCGACGGCTCCTCACCCAGTTCAAGCCCGAGCGCGCCACGCTGTACGTGATGCTGGTCACGGTCGTGCTGAGCGTGGGGCTCTCGGTGGTCGGCCCGAAGATCCTCGGCAGGGCCACCGACCTGGTCTTCTCGGGGATCGTCGGACGCCAGATGCCGGCCGGGGCCACCAAGGCCCAGGCCCTGGACTCACTGCGCGCGCACGGCAAGGGCGCCGTCGCCGACATGCTCTCGGGGACGGAGTTCACCCCCGGCCAGGGCATCGACTTCACCGCCGTCGGGCACATCCTGCTGCTCGCGCTGTGCACGTTCCTGCTGGCCGGCCTGCTGATGGCGGTGGCGACGCGACTGGTGAACCGGTCCGTCAACAGGACCGTCTACCGCATGCGCGAGGACCTGCAGGCGAAGCTGTCGCGGCTGCCGCTGTCGTACTTCGACAAGCGCCAGCGCGGTGAGGTCCTCAGCCGCGCGACGAACGACATGGACAACATCCAGCAGACCCTCCAGCAGTCGATGGGCCAGCTCGTCAACTCGCTGCTGACCATCGTGGGTGTGCTCGCGATGATGTTCTGGGTGTCGCCGCTGCTCGCGCTCGTCGCGCTGGTCACGGTGCCGCTGTCGTTCGTCGTGGCCACCCGGGTCGGCAAGCGCTCGCAGCCGCACTTCGTGCAGCAGTGGCGCACCACCGGCAAGCTCAACGCCCACATCGAGGAGATGTACACCGGCCACAACCTGGTGAAGGTGTTCGGGCGGGCGGACGAGTCGGCGGCCCTGTTCGCCGAGCAGAACGACAAGCTGTACGAGGCCGGGTTCAAGGCGCAGTTCAACAGCGGTGTCATGCAGCCGCTGATGATGTTCGTGTCGAACCTGAACTATGTGCTGGTGGCCGTCGTCGGCGGTCTGCGGGTGGCCTCGGGCTCGCTGTCGATCGGTGACGTGCAGGCCTTCATCCAGTACTCCCGCCAGTTCTCGATGCCGCTGACGCAGGTCGCGTCGATGGCGAACCTGGTGCAGTCGGGTGTCGCGTCGGCTGAGCGGGTCTTCGAGATCCTCGACGCGGACGAGCAGGAGGCGGACCCGGCGGAGTCGGCCCGTCCCGAGGAACTGCGCGGGCGCGTGGCGCTGGAGAACGTCTCCTTCCGGTACGACCCGGAGAAGCCGCTCATCGAGGACCTCTCGCTGAAGGTGGAGCCGGGCCAGACGGTGGCCATCGTCGGCCCGACCGGCGCCGGCAAGACGACGCTGGTGAACCTGCTCATGCGGTTCTACGACGTCACGGGCGGCCGGATCACCCTCGACGGGGTCGATGTGGCGTCCATGTCGCGGGACGAGCTGAGGTCCGGGATAGGGATGGTGCTCCAGGACACGTGGCTGTTCGGGGGCACGATCGCCGACAACATCGCGTACGGGGCCTCGCGGGACGTCACGCGCGGGGAGATCGAGGAGGCGGCGCGCGCGGCGCACGCCGACCGGTTCATCCGCACGCTGCCCGAGGGCTACGACACGGTGATCGACGACGAGGGATCGGGGGTCAGCGCGGGCGAGAAGCAGCTGATCACGATCGCCCGCGCGTTCCTGTCGGATCCGGTGATCCTGGTGCTCGACGAGGCGACCAGCTCCGTGGACACCAGGACCGAGGTGCTGATCCAGAAGGCGATGGCCAAGCTGGCGCACGGCCGGACGTCGTTCGTGATCGCCCACCGTCTGTCGACGATCCGGGACGCGGACACCATCCTCGTGATGGAGGACGGGTCCATCGTGGAGCAGGGCGCCCACGCGGAACTGCTGGAGTCCGACGGCGCCTACGCCCGCCTGTACCAGGCCCAGTTCGCCCAGGCGGTCGCCGAGGTCGACTGACCCACCTCGTCCCGCTGAGGTGACCACCTCCTGGACCCCCGCTGGAAATCACCCTTCCGGCGAGAAAATCAGCCCCTCCGGCGTTTGAGGAGCGGGGGTCCGGGGACAGCGCCCCCGGGTCAGTCCAGATACCCCCGCAGCTGGTCCGCGAAGGCGTGGTCCCTCAGCTTGTTCAGGGTCTTGGACTCGATCTGGCGGATGCGCTCGCGCGTGACGCCGAAGATGCGGCCGATCTCCTCCAAGGTGCGCGGACGCCCGTCCGCCAGCCCGTACCGGAGCTGGACGACCTTGCGCTCCCGCTCGCCGAGCGTGGACAGCACCGCCTCCAGATGCTGCCTGAGCAGCAGGAACGCCGCGGACTCCACCGGAGACGTCGCGTCGCCGTCCTCGATCAGGTCCCCGAGGGCCACGTCGTCCTCCTCGCCCACGGGGGCGTGCAGGGACACCGGCTCCTGGGCCAGCCGCAGGACCTCGCTCACCCGCTCGCCGGTCAGGTCGAGCTGGGCCGCGACCTCCTCGGGACTGGGCTCGTAGCCGCGCTCCTGGAGCATCCGCCGCTGGACGCGGACCACCCGGTTGATCAGCTCGACCACGTGCACCGGGACGCGAATGGTGCGTGCCTGGTCGGCGAGCGCGCGCGACATGGCCTGCCGGATCCACCAGGTGGCGTACGTGGAGAACTTGTAGCCGCGGGCGTAGTCGAACTTCTCGACGGCCCTGATCAGGCCGAGGTTGCCCTCCTGGACCAGGTCGAGCATGGTCAGGCCGCGGCCCACGTACCGCTTGGCCACGGAGACGACGAGCCGCAGGTTCGCCTCGATGAGCCGGCGCTTGGCCATCCGGCCCATGACGACGATCTTGTCCAGGTCGAGGGCGAGCTGGCTGTCCAGGTCGGAGGCGAGCCGAAGCTTCTCCTCGGCGAAGAGCCCGGCCTCGACGCGGCGGGCGAGGTCGACCTCCTCGGCGGCCGTGAGCAGCGGGATCCGGCCGATCTCCCTCAGATACTGGCGGAACAGGTCGGACGAGGGACCACCGGTGTCGGCGGCGCGGCCTCGGGCCGGCTCCACCGGTTCGGGGGCCTCGGCCTCGGTCTCCACCTCCACCTCCGCCCCGGGAGCCTCTCCAGGAGCCTCGGGGGGGCTCTCCGGCTCGGCCTCGGGGTGGTGCGCGGCACGGCGCTGCGGGGGGACCGCCGCGACGACGTCGGTATCCGCGTCCGTGTCGATGGTGTTGTCGGTCTGTGCGAGGGTCTGGGTCTGCACGGGGGCGACCTCCAGGAATGTCGCTGCTGAGGGGTGCGGCAGCGGTACGTCGGGGATGGGGTCGACGGCCTCGCCGCTGTCCATCCCGTAGTCGTTTGGCGGAACCGCGGGGATCGCGAACCCGTCGCGTGCGGGTCGGCCGCGCTCCGAGGACTCAGGCACCGGAACCCAGTGTGGAGTACGACACATCGCTGCCACGAGGGGCGTGCGGTGACTTTTTGCGTCCGGTCCGTGACCGCCTGGTTACCGTCCTGCACGAGTGCGCAGCTCAGCGAGGACGAAACCTGCGGATGCGCGTACGGGATTGGCATGTGCGCCGACCACTGCGAGCGCCCGCCCCGCCCCGGCGGTCCCGCCGGTTCACCCGTGGAACATCCCCGGAACCCCGTCGTCCGGCCTCAGAGGGCTTCGGCGCCCTTCTCGCGGAGCGCCTGCCCGTACTGCTGGAGGACCCACAACTCGTTCTGCACGGCGGCCAGCTGGGCCGGGTCGCCGCCCGCGCTGATGCGGGACAGGGAGCCCTGGACGTCCCGGATGCGGCGGTCGACGGCACGGCGGCGGACCGCGACGAGCTGGTCGCCCGCGTACGTCTCGTCGACGGTCTTGCGCATGATCGCCTCGACGGCCAGCTCGGTGACCATCGCGCGCACCACGTCGTCCGGGGCGGCGTCACGGACCCGGATCAGATACTCCTGGGGGTCCTGGACGCCGTACTCGGCGCCGCCCGCGTCCATGACGGCCTGACGCACGGCGGCGTAGGGCGCGGCGGTGAACTCGTCCATGCCGTACGCGTCGAACGCCGGGGCGACCAACTCCGGTCGCTGGAGGGCGAGTTTGAGCAGCTCGCGCTCGGTGGCGTAGACGGGGTTGCGCAGGGTGAGGGCCGGGCCGCCGCCGGTGGGTGCCTGGGCGGCGGCGTAGGTCTGCTGGGTGCGGCCGCCGGCCGGCGCGGGCCCCATGCCGCCCCGGTCGCGGGCCCAACGGGCCAGCTGGGACACCCTCTTGACGACGAACTGGGTGTCGAGGATGCCGAGCATGCCGG
The DNA here is from genome assembly GCF_025399795.1 of Streptomyces rhizosphaerihabitans. Taxonomy (GTDB): domain Bacteria; phylum Actinomycetota; class Actinomycetes; order Streptomycetales; family Streptomycetaceae; genus Streptomyces; species Streptomyces rhizosphaerihabitans. The sequence goes on from NZ_JAODTZ010000003.1 coordinate 177,623, forward strand.
CGAGCTGCACGGCGACCTCGTGCTGAGCGCCGCTGTTCTTGATGCGGGCGACGATGGGGGCGGCCTCGTCGAGGGCGGCCGCGCGCCCGGCCGGGGTCTCCAGGTCGTAGCGCAGGACGATCTGGCGCAGCGCGAACTCGAAGAGGGGGGTGCGGGGTTCGACCAGGTCGGCGACGGCGGCGTCGCCCTTGGCGAGGCGCAGCTCGCAGGGGTCCATGCCGTCGGGCGCGATGGCGATGTAGGTCTCGGCGGCGAACTTCTGGTCGTCCTCGAAGGCGCGCAGGGCGGCTTTCTGGCCGGCCGCGTCGCCGTCGAAGGTGAAGATCACCCGGGCCGAGCCGTTGTCCATCAGCAGTCGGCGGAGGATCTTGATGTGGTCGCCGCCGAACGCCGTGCCGCAGGTCGCGATGGCTGTGGTGATGCCGGCCAGGTGGCAGGCCATGACGTCGGTGTAGCCCTCGACGACGACCGCCCGGCTGCTCTTGGCGATGTCCTTCTTGGCGAGGTCGATGCCGTACAGGACCTGGGACTTCCGGTAGATCGCGGTGTCGGGCGTGTTCAGGTACTTCGGTCCGTTGTCGGACTCGTACAGCTTGCGGGCGCCGAAGCCGACGACCTCCCCGCCGATGTCGCGGATCGGCCACATGAGCCGGCCGCGGAAGCGGTCGATGGGGCCGCGGCGGCCTTCCTGGGAGAGGCCGGAGAGGACCAGCTCCTTGTCGGTGAAACCCTTGCCGCGCAGATGGCGGGTGAGGTGGTCCCAGCCCTGCGGGCTGTAGCCGACACCGAAGTGGGCGGCGGCGGCCTGGTCGAAGCCGCGCTCGGCGAGGAACGAGCGGCCCGTGTCGGCCTCGGGGCTGGTGCCGAGCTGCTCGATGTAGAACTTGGCGGCCGCGTTGTGCGCCTCGACCAGGCGGATGCGCTCGCCGCGCTGATTGGCGGGGTTGTACCCGCCCTCCTCGTAGCGCAGCGTGATGCCGGCCTGGGCGGCGAGGCGCTCGACCGACTCGGAGAAGGTGAGGTGGTCGACCTTCATCACGAACGTGATGGTGTCGCCGCCTTCCTGGCAGCCGAAGCAGTGGAAGAGTCCCTTACTGGGGCTGACCTGGAAGGACGGTGACTTCTCGTCGTGGAAGGGGCAGAGACCCTTGAGGTTTCCGCCGCCCGCGTTGCGCAGTTGGAGGTACTCGGACACCACGGCGTCGATCGGGACCGCGTCCCGAACAGCCTTCACGTCCTCGTCATTGATCCTGCCTGCCACGTGGTGATTCTACGGGGCCGCACCGACACTCCCGGGGCAGGTGAGCGACCACCCGGCCGGGGTCCGGGGGCGCGCCCCCGGAATCCCCGGCACGGGGACGGTTCCGGAGCCGGGCGACGCGTCGGTCACGGGACCAGGCTCTCCAACGGAACGTGCGGGTCGGCGAGCGCGTCGGTGTCCACCCGGGCCCGGGAGCGGATCAGCTGCTGGATCGGCTCCGTGACGTCCCACACATTGACGTTCATCCCGGCCAGCAGCCTGCCCTCCTTCACCCAGAAGGCGATGAACTCCCGCTTGCTCGCGTCACCGCGGATCACCACCTGGTCGTACGACCCCGGGGGCGCCCAGCCCGAGTACTCGAGACCCACGTCGTACTGGTCGGAGAAGAAGTAGGGCACGCGGTCGTACGCCGTCCCCCGGCCCAGCATCGAGCGGGCGGCGGCCGGTCCGCCGTTGAGGGCGTTGGCCCAGTGCTCGACGCGCAGCCGGGTGTCGAAGAGGCTGTGGTGGAAGGAGGCGACGTCACCGGCGGCGTACACGTCGGGGTCGGAGGTGCGCAGCTGGTCGTCGACCGCGATGCCGCCGCCGTGCGCGCGCTCGGCCATGGTCAGGCCGGCGGCCTCGGCGAGGCCGGTGCGCGGGGCGGCGCCGATGGCCGCGAGGACGTCGTGGGCGGGGTGCTCCTCGCCGTCGTCGGTGCGGGCGGCCAGCACCATGCCGTCCTGGCCGACGATCTCGGTGAGCTGGGCGCCGAAGTGGAAACGGACGCCGTGCTCGCGGTGCAGTTCGGCGAAGAGCTGGCCCAGTTCGGGGCCGAGCACGTTGTGCAGGGGGGTCGCCGCGGGTTCGACGACGGTGACCTCGGCGCCGTACTCGCGGGCCGCGGCGGCGACCTCCAGGCCGATCCAGCCGGCGCCGGCGATGACGATGTGTCCGTTGTCCCGGCCCAGCGCGGCGAGGACGCCCTTGAGGCGCTCGGCGTGGGCGAGGCGGCGCAGGTGGTGGACGCCGGCGAGGTCGGTGCCCGGGATGTCGAGGCGGCGCGGCTCCGCACCGGTGACGATGAGCAGCTTGTCGTAGTGGACGAGGGTGCCGTCGTCACCGAAGCGGACGGTCTTGGCCGCGCGGTCGATCGCGTCGACGGTCTGGCCGAGGTGCAGCTCGATGTCGTTCTGCGCGTACCACGCGGGTTCGTGCACGAAGACGCTGTCGCGCTCCTCCTTGCCGAGGAGGTAGCCCTTGGACAGCGGCGGGCGTTCGTAGGGGTGGTCGCGCTCGTCGCAGATCAGTATCACGCGGCCGGTGAAGCCCTCCGCTCGGAGCGTCTCGGCCGCCTTGGCGCCTGCCAGGCCTCCTCCGACGATGACGAATGTCTGATCCGCGTCGACCACTTGATGCCTCCTCGTAAGGATGTCGCCATATGCGAGCGTCCCGCACGGAGCGTGATGCGGGAAGGGGTAGTGGCCCGATCGGGCCACTCAGGGTCACACTGTCCGCCCCATCTTTCTCCTTGCATGGGATCCCGGCCTTCGGCCGGGCGGGAACGCATCCTGAGTGCCGGAGCCACGAAGCGGCGTAGTCCGCTTTGCATCTGCCTCCGGCAGCGGTCAGGGCTTGACCGTCATGAAACTCCTTGGAGTCGAGTGAGAAGCCCCCCTCGTTCACGAGGGGGAGGAGTCACGGGAACGCGTGGTGAGCCTGAGGTGCAGGGAACGCGCCGAGGCATCCGTGAGGGATGCGATCTGGTCGACGATCACTCGCTTGCGGGCGCGGTCGTCGGCCGCGTGGTCGAACAGTGCCCGGAATTGCGGATCCAATACCTCGGGGGCGCGGGCGGTGAGCGCCTCGGCGAGCACCGCGACGATGATCCGCTGGTCGGCGCGGAGCCGCTCCTGTTCGGCGCGCTGCATCACGTACCGGTCGGCGACCGCCTTGAGGACGGCGCACTCGTGCCGGGCGTTCCTCGGGACGACCAGTTCCGCCGCGTACCGGGTGAGGCGTCCGCTGCCGTAGCGCGCGCGGGTGGCGCCCTCCGCGGCCAGGCAGAAACGGCCGATGAGCTGGCTGGTGGCGTCCTTCAGGCGGGCCTGCGCGACGGCCGATCCGTCGTACCCGTGCGGCCACCACTCCTGGCCGAGGAGGCGGTCGAGGGCCTCGGACAGCTCGGCCGGATCGGTGTCGTCGGGCACGTACCGCCCGATGGCGACGGCGAAGATCTCCTGGCGTTCCGGTTCGGAGTGCAGGCAGCCGGGGTCGATGTGGCCGGCGTGCAGACCGTCCTCGACGTCGTGCACCGAGTAGGCCACGTCGTCGGACCAGTCCATCACCTGGGCCTCGAAGCACGTACGCGAACCGGGGGCGCCCTTGCGGATCCAGTCGAAGACCGGCCGGTCGTCCTCGTAGACCCCGAATTTCGGGGACTTCGGGTCGGTGGGACGGGCGCCTCTCGGCCAGGGGTACTTGGTGGCGGCGTCGAGGGCGGCGCGGGTGAGGTTGAGGCCGACGCTGACGAGGTCGTCGTCCGCCGCGGCGGAGGCCGAGGTCACCATGTCGCTGCGCACGAAGCGCTTGGGCTCGATCCGGGTGAGCAGGCGCAGTGACTGGGCGTTGCCCTCGAATCCGCCGCAGTCCTCGGCGAATTCGTTGAGCGCCTGCTCGCCGTTGTGTCCGAAGGGCGGGTGGCCCAGGTCGTGCGAGAGGCAGGCCGCCTCGACCAGGTCCGGGTCGCAGCCCAGGGCGGCGCCCAGCTCGCGGCCCACCTGGGCGCACTCCAGGGAGTGGGTCAGCCGCGTCCGCGGACTGGCGTCCCACACCTGGATGGGCGCCCCGTCCGATCCTGCGGGGCCGAGGACCTGGGGAAGGGTGCCGGGGGTGACGACCTGGGTCTTGCCCGCGAGGCGGCGCAGGGCGGCGGAGTGCAGCACGCGCGCGCGGTCGCGCTGGAAGGCGGTGCGGCCGGGGCGTTTGTCGGGCTCGACGGCCCAGCGCTCGACGGCCGACACGTCGTACTCGTGGTGGGCCGTGTGGTTCTCGTACGTCTGTGGTGTCTGTGGTGTCTGTGGTGTCTGCGGTGTCTGCGGTGCGGTGTCTTCGGTCTTCGGTGCCATGCCTTCCATGCACCGACAGTAGACGCAAGCAGTGACAATCGGGACGCCGTCGCCGACGGCGCGGTGTCAGGCGCGGGAGGAAGCGTCGGGTTCAGGCCGGGACCAGGGTGCGCTCCGGGGCGGGCTCGGGGACCGCGACGGCCTGGTCGTAGCGGTGCAGGACCAGGCGGGCCATCGCCGGGTGGTCGCCGAGGGGTTCGGCGCAGATCCAGGGGGCCTCCTCGGCGCACTGCGTGGCGAAGCGGCCGGGAGCGGTGAAGTACGAGGCGACGGCGATCCGGTGGCGGCCCCGGGCGGCGAGGGAGCGCACGGCGGCGGGGACGGTCGGCGCGGCTGCGGAGGCGTAGGCCGGGACGACCGGGACGCCGAGGCGTTCGGCGAGCAGCTGGGCGGTGCGGCGGGTGTCGGCGGCCGAGTCCGGTGAACGGGAGCCGGCGGACGCGAGGACGACGGCGCTCGCGCGGCGCGCCGAGTCGCTCATCCTGGTCCGCCATCCGGCCTCGACGAGGCGGGCGTAGAGGGTTTCCACGAGCAGCGGGTGCGGGCCGAGCGGGGCGGCGACGCGGGTGTTCAGGCCGGGAACGGCAGCCGCGGTCCCGGGGATGTCGCGCCGGACGTGGTAGCCGCGGCCGAGCAGCAGCGGTACGAGGACGGCGTCCTCCTTGCCGGCCAGGGAGGCGAGCGTGTCGCGGAGCAGGGGCTCGTTCAGCTCGATGTGGCCGAGGCGCACGGACAGGTGCGGGCGCAGCTCGCGGACGCGTTCGATCAGGGTGCGTACGGTGGCGAGCGCGCGCGGGTCGCGGCTGCCGTGGGCGGCCAGGACCAGCGCGGGCGGCGGCGGACGGCGGGTGCCGTCGAGCGAGACGAGACTGAGCTGGCTGCCGAGCTGACTGGTGATCCGGTTCATGAGCTGCGCCGTACTGTCGAGGGGGCCTTCGAGGTGGGCGCCGCGGGGCGGCGGGCCGCCGAGGCGGTGGGAGGACGCGTCGCGAGCGGGGTTCGAGGCCGTCATGGGTCGATCCTGGCGGTAGGAGGTTGCCGGGCCGTTGCGTGGGCATGTCGGGTGTTTTCCAGTGGTTCACCGAGCGGCTGCGGCACGGTGTGAGGGGTTCCCACCTGCGGCTCTCGCCTTTCGGGATGACCCAGGTCCACGCGCCCGGGTGAACCGAACGGCCTTACGATGCGTCTTCACCTGTCGAACGGGGACGCGGAGCCGGCGCGAGAACCGGACCGGGAGCCGAACGAGAACCGAGGCGAAATCCGCGGCGCGGACCGCTGCGGAGACCGAACGGGTCCGGCGCGAGCGCGGCGCACGTACCGGGCCGCGCGCCGCCGCGAGTGACGACACATGGGGGACATCGATCATGCCGCGCCTGCCGCGTCTGCCGCGCCCGAAGCGCCCGAGCTTTCGCAGACCACGTCTGCTCCGCCTGCCGCCGCTGCCGCGTACGCGCGCGGGGCAACGGCGGGCCGTACAGGCGCTGATGGTCCTGTGTGTGCTGGCGCTGCTCCCGGCTACCTGGCTGTACGTGGCGACGGGCGACCGGCTGCGGACGACGGCGGACGCCCCGCGCACCGAGGTCGCGATCGTCTTCGGCGCGGGCCTGTGGGGCGGCGAGCCGTCCCCGTACCTCGCCCACCGCCTGGACGCCGCGGCGAAGCTGTACCGGGCCGGCCGGATCGAGGTCGTCCTCGTCACCGGCGACAACAGCCGCAAGGACTACGACGAGCCCGACGCGATGCGTGCCTATCTCACCGCGCACGGAGTGCCCGAGCGACGGATCGTCAGCGACTACGCCGGCTTCGACACCTGGGACTCCTGCGTCCGCGCCCGCAAGATCTTCGGTGTCCACGAGGCCGTCCTGATCAGCCAGGACTTCCACATCCGCCGTGCTCTCGCCCTGTGCCGGGCGGCGGGCGTCCGCTCGTACGGCATCGGCGTCGACGCCAAGCACGACGCCACCTGGTACTACGGCGGCACCCGCGAGATCTTCGCGGCGGGCAAGGCCGCGCTGGACGCGGTGTTCGAGCCGGATCCGCATTTCCTGGGCCCGAAGGAGCACGGGGTGACCCTGGCGCTGGCGACGGCCCGCTAGGGCCTGTCTGACGCGGTGCCGGTCAGTGCCCGCCCGGGTCCTCCGGCTTGGGCTGCTCAACGGACTTGGGGGACCGGGTCGAGCCGCTCCCGGAGCCGGAGCGTCTGCCCGGCTCGGGGTCTGCGGAGCAGGAGCTGAGTCCGATGCCCAGGGCTGCGCCGACGGCCGCCCCACTGAGCGCGAGGACACGTCGTCTGGTCAAGTCGCGGTCGGTCATGGCCGGACCCTAGGGGCGGGGCCGCCCGTGCCACCGGGGGCGCACGGGGCGGCCACCCGCACGGGTGCACCCGGCACGGCTGGCACACCCGGCCCGCCGGAACACCATCACGCACCGCGGCGGTCAAGCGCGGGGCCGCCCGCCGCCCGCATCCCGGCCCGCTCGCCCGGCCCGGCCGTCGGAGCGGCCTCGCGCGCCGCGCCGGACACGCGCGGGCACGCCACCCCGGGCACGGCTCAGGAGAGCCGGTGCGCCGGGGTGTCTCCCCCGTCGCCGCGCCAGTCCCCGTTCTCGATCGGCTTGCCGTCGACCCGCAGGCGGTCCGCCACCGCGGGTGCGGCGACGTACACCCAGGCCCGTACGACCGTGGCACCGTCCGCTCTCAGGGCGTCGCGCGCGACCCGCTCATAGAGGTTGCGCGGATCGCCCGGCGTGTACTCCTCCAACTCGTCGAGCACCGCGAGGAGTCGCTCGTACGCCTCGGGCCGCGCGGTCACGAGTTCGCCGCTCACCATGCCACCGGGCTCTTCGACGGCGTACGGGTATCCGGGCCCCGCGTACAGCAGGAGCCCGCGCATCCGCCCCGGCTCCTCGGACCGGGTCCGGCCGCGCAGGAACAGGTCGTGGTTGTGCTCGCCGGGGCGCAGGGTGCCGTAGACGAAGAAGGGCAGCTCCGCTTCGCCGAGGAGGTCCAGAGGACTCAAGGGGCCGTTTCCTCCTCCAGCCAGCGCAGGTAGTCCGGGCTTCCCACGACGACCGGGGTCGCGATGATCTCGGGGGTGTCGTAGTCGTGGGCGTCCAGGAGATACGCCTCCAGCGCCGGGTAGCGCGCCGCGGTCGTCTTGAACTGGATCTGCCACTCGGAGGCGGTCTCCACGGCACCCTCCCAGCGGTAGACGGAGGTGACCGGCCCCGAGATCTGCGCACAGGCCGCGACGCGCGCCGCCACCGCGCCACGGGCCAGCGCCGCAGCCTTCTCCGCCGCATCCGTCGTGGTCAGGACGGCCAGGCAGGCGGGCGATTCCATGAGCGCCTCCATTCGTGAGGGTACGGAAACGATTCTCGCCGCATCCCGCGCGCACCCGGCAGGCCCTATGGACATGACATGTCATGCACCTTTAAATCTGAGTCAGCTCTCAGCGCCTCCCCCACGTGCGCCGCCCCACGTATCCCCTCCCCCCACGCGCCCTCCCCAAGGCACCTTTCCAAGGAGACCGATGAGTCGAATACGGCACATCCGAGGTTCCTCTCTCGCCACCGCCGGCGCGGCCGCGACCACGGCCGCGCTGCTGGCCGCCGCTCTCGCCCCCGCCGCGAGCGCCGACACCAGGCCGACCCGGGCCACCGCGATCGAGAACGCGGTCTCGGCACTGGCGGCCCACGCCGCGAACCTGGGCCTCACCTCTGCGCAGCGCACCTCCGTCCGGGACGTCGTCGTCGACAAGGACGGCACCCAGCATGTGCGCTACGACCGGACGTACCGTGAACTCCCGGTACTGGGCGGCGACTTCGTGGTCCACCTGGCCCCGGACGGGGCGTACCGCGGCGCCGACCGCGCGACGGGGAAGGCCATTTCGCTGACCAGCGTCACCCCCGAGCTGTCCGGCGCGAAGGCGGCCGGTCTGGCGGTGAACGCGCTGCGCGCCGCCAACCCGGGCAAGGCGCTGAAGAGGGTGACGGCGAAGCCGCGGCTGATCGTCGACGCCCTGCACGGGGCTCCGAGGCTCGCCTGGCACACCGACGCGGTGGCCCAGGACTCGCTCGGCAACCCGGTCGCCCGCACGGTCCTGACCGACGCCCGCACCGGCGCGCGGATCGACGCCTGGGACAGCGTCGAGACGGCGGCGGGCGACGGCAACTCGCTCTACAGCGGCACGGTTCCGCTGGAGACGACGCCCTCCGGATCGACGTACCAGCTGAAGGACCCGACGCGCGGGAACACGTACACGGGCGACGCGGCGAACAAGACGGACCTGTGCATCTTCGGGATCTGCATCAGCCGGGCGCCCGCGACGCTCTTCACCGACGCGGACAACCACTGGGGTACGGGCGCGGCTTCGGACCGCTCGTCCGCCGCGGTGGACGCGCAGTACGGCACCAACGAGACCTGGGACTACTACAAGAACGTCCACGGCAGGAACGGCATCGCGGGCGACGGCAAGGGGTCGTACAACCGCGTGCACTACGGCAACAACTACAACAACGCCTTCTGGGACGACAGTTGCTTCTGCATGACGTACGGGGACGGGGACGGCTCGACGTTCGGGCCGCTGGTCGCGCTGGACGTCGCCGGGCACGAGATGTCGCACGGCGTGACCTCCAAGACAGCCGCGCTGACGTACTCGGGCGAGTCCGGCGGTCTCAACGAGGCCACGTCCGACATCTTCGGCACCATGGTGGAGTGGTACGCGAACAACGCCTCCGACCCCGGCGATTACCTGATCGGCGAGAAGATCGTCCGCTCCGGCTTCGGAAAGCCCGCCCTCCGCTTCATGGACAAGCCCTCCAGGGACGGCAACTCGGCCGACTGCTGGAGCAGTTCGGTCGGCAACCTCGACGTCCACTACTCCTCCGGCGTCGCCAACCACTTCGCCTACCTGCTCGCGGAGGGCAGCGGGGCGAAGACCGTGAACGGCGTCGCCTACGACTCCCCCACCTGCAACGGCGCCACCGTCACCGGCATCGGCCACGACAAGGTCGGCAAGATCTGGTACCGCGCGCTGACGGTCTACATGACCTCCTCGACGAACTACGCGGGCGCGCGCACGGCCACCCTGAACGCGGCCAAGGACCTGTACGGAGCGGGCAGCGCCGAGTACAACGCCGTGGCGGCGGCCTGGTCCGCGGTCTCCGTGGGCTGACCGGCACCGGACGCCTTCCGGTCCGCGGGCAGTCGCCGGACGCCCGCCGGTCGAGGAGGCTCAGCGGTCCATGAGGGCCGCCGGTCCGGGAAGCCCAGCCGTCCCTGAGGCCCGCGGGTCCAGGAGGCTCAGCGGTCCCGGACGCCCTCCGGACCCGGATGCTCCCCGGTCGCCGTGGGCAGGCGCCGTCAGGTTCGCCTGCCCACGGCTTGTCCGGAGCATGTCCGCCCCGGGCGGGTCCTAGTCCTCCTTCACCGGCCGGTACACGCTCACGTCCACGCCCGTCTTCGCGGTAACGGTGGAAACGTGTTCGAGCGGGCGCTTCATCCCGTCCCCGGGGAAGATCGTCTTGCCGCCGCCGAGGATCACCGGCATACGGATCAATTGGAGCTCGTCGACCAGACCCTCGGCCAGCAGGGTGCGTACGAGGGTGGGGCTGCCCATCATCGCGAGGTCGCCGCCGTCGGCCGCGCGCAGCTCGCGGATCCGGGCGACGGCCTCGCCGGCCGGGATGAGCGTGGTGTTGTCCCAGGCCGCCAGCTCGTCCTCGCCGAGGGTGCCGGAGACCACGTACTTGGGCAGGGAGTTCATGCGGTCGGCGAACGGGTCTCCCGCCCTCTCGGGCCACGCCCCGGCCATCGTCTGCCAGGTGCGGCGCCCGAACAGCAGTGCCTCGGCGCGGGAGAGTCCCGCCGCGAACGCGCCGCCCACGACCTCCGGGTCGAAGTACGGGTGGGACCAGCCGCCGTGCGCGAACCCGCCGTCGGTGTCCTCCTCGGGACCGCCGGGCGCCTGCACGACACCGTCCAGGCTGATGAACTCACTGATCACGATGCGCATGGGACTCGCTCCTCGTCGCTGTCTCGGCCACATCACGTGCTCTCGGCCACATCACGCGTTCGGGTTACGTCGGTCAAGACCGGCGCACCGCTCCGAAATCATCGCGCCCGACCGACGCCACGGTGTGACGCGGCACACATTCTGGCGCACCTTCCGGCCGACGGCCCGGGTCGTACCGCGCGCTCACCCTCGAACGGTGGGCGGGCGAGCGAACGGGCGACGGGTGGACGGGCCAAGGACGGACGGCGGGCGGACGGGCGGTGGGCGGACAGGCGGTGGGCGGACGGGGACGGGTGGGCGGACGGGGACGGGTGGACGGTGGGCGGACGGACGGCGGGCGGACGGGTGGTGGGTGGATCGGCAGGTTTCCGGCGGAGGGACGGACGCGCGGGCCGGTGGGCCGACCCGGGTCACCCATTCACACCCCCGGCCCCGCCCCCTTCGGGTTCACTTGTGCGGCACACCAGGCGCACACCGGTGACCTGCCGGAATACCGAAGGTTCCGCCCCTTCCGGCGCCCCGCCTGACACCCGTTCACATCATTTCTGACGCCCCATCAGAGAGCGGACGAGGTCATGTGCCACTTACCTCGGAAGGGCAGGGGTGCGACCGACGCTGCGGCACTTGGGGGTGTCGCGGGCCGCGCCCCCTCGGAGGAGCTAGCACGATGCGACGTACCGCACGTCTGCTGACCGGTACCGCGCTCGCCGTCGCCGCCGCGGGTCTGGGCGCCGCGCCCGTGTACGGCGGAGACACCGGAAGTCTGGAGGTGTTCCCCTCCACCGTCGTCCCGGGCGCCGACGTCACCGTCAACACGGCCGCGTGCGGCTCGGACGGCACCGCGAACGGGGACGCAGGCGCGGTGGGCGGCGGTACCTTCACGCTCGCCGCCAGCGCGCACGAGCAGGACGCTATCGGTCAGTTCCGGGTGCCGCCGAGCGCGCAGCCGGGGACGTACGAGATCGTCGCGACGTGCTCCCACGGCCGACGGGTCACCGGCGACCTGCTGGTGACCCTGGCCTCCACGCGCGAGCAGATCCAGCCGCGCGGGCATGTGAACACGGGTGTCGGTGGCGCGCTGGGCCCCGACCCCGTACAGACCGCGGCGGGAGTGGCGGCGCTGGCCGTCGCCGCCGCGGGCGGTACCTGGCTCCTGCATCGCCGGGCGAGAGGCGACGGGATCTGACGGACACCCTCCGCTGTCCGTCCGCCGGTACCGCCGTCCCTCCCCCTCCGTGGCCCGACGCCCCTCGCGGCCCGGAGGGGGAAGGGACCGGCACCATCAGCACACCCCCCATCAGCACACCCCAGCCGTCGGGCGCCGGCCGGTCCCGCCCCCGGAAAGGAACCCATGAGGAGGCTCGCGTGCGCCGGGTCAGCAATGCCGCCATAGCGTCGGTCACCGTCGTCGCCCTCTGCTCCGGTGCCTGGCTGCTGCGCAGCGGCGCCGAGGCGCATCCGCCTCCGCAGCCGTCCGCGGCGCAGGCGGCGACCGGCGGGGACCGGGCGCGGTCCGTCGCCCCCGCGATGCCGCACTCCCCGCCGAGCCGCATCCGCATCCCCGCGATCGGCGTGAACGCCCCCCTGATGGGCCTCGGCCTCACCCCGCAGGGCAGCCTGAACGTGCCGCCCGCCGAGAAGAAGAACCTGGCCGGCTGGTACGAGGCCGGGACCAGCCCCGGTGAGCGCGGCACGGCCGTCGTGGCGGGGCACGTCGACAACGCGGAGGGTCCCGCCGTCTTCTACGACCTGGGCTCCGTCCGCAAGGGCAGCACGGTCGAGGTGGACCGGCTCGACGGCAGAACGGCCGTCTTCACCGTCGACGCGGTCGAGGTGTACGACTCCCGCTCCTTCCCCGACGCGAAGGTGTACGGTGCCGCGCGCCGGCCCGAGCTGCGCGTGATCACCTGCGGCGGTGGCTACTCGGAGACCACGGGCTACCGGGGAAACGTGGTCGTCTTCGCCCATCTCACGGGCAGTCGCTGAGAGTTCGGGCAATCCAAGAGGCAGCCGCGGAGGGTTCGGGCGGAGCCACGGACAGCCGCTGAGGTTCAAGGAACCACGGACAGCGGCGAAGAATTCGGGCGGAGCCACGAGCAGCCGCTGAGGTTCAAGGAACCACGGACAGCGGCGAAGAGTTCGGGCGGAGCCACGAGCAGCCGCAGGAGGTTCGAGGAACCACGGGCAGCCGCTGACGGTTCAGGCCGGCCACTGCTGGTAGGCCAGGTTCGCCACCAGCGCGAACACCACCGTCAGCAGTACCGCCCTGACGAACCCGCTGCCCTGCTTGAGCGCAGTCCGCGCCCCCACCATGCCGCCCGCCAGATTGAATACGGCCATCAGGGCGGCGAGCTCCCAGAACACCGTGCCCTTCCAGGCGAAGGTCGCGAGGGCGCCCGCGTTGGTGCAGCAGTTGACGATCTTGGCGGTGGCGGAGGCCGTCACCAGGTCGAGGTGGAGCAACGCGGTGAGGGCGAGCACGAGGAACGTGCCCGTGCCGGGGCCGATGAGCCCGTCGTAGAAGCCGATACCGAGGCCCGCGAGCCCGATGGCGGCGAGGACGCGGCGCGGGGAGACCGGTGTGGTCGGCGGCGCCGTACCGAAGGCGGGCCGCAGGATCACGAAGGTGCCGACGCCGAGCAGGACGACCATGACGACCGGCTTGAGCACCTCGGTGCTCAGCCCGGCCGCGACGAACGCGCCCGCCGTCGAACCGGCGAGGGCCGCGAGTCCGATCCGCACGGCGAGGCGCACGTCGACGGGTGTCTTGCGCGCGTACGTCACCGCGGCCCCTGTCGTGCCGACGATCGCGACCGCCTTGTTCGTGCCGAGCGCGTACGCCGCCGCGGTGCCGGCGGGCAGCCCGAGCAGCATGGCGGGCAGCAGAAGCAGCCCTCCGCCGCCGACCACGGCGTCGATCCAGCCGGCCGCCAGGGCGGCGGCGCAGAGCACAAGGATCATGGTCAGCGATATGTCGGGCATGATCGCGACCCTAAGGGACGGGATAGATGTGCCGTGCACGGGGCCGGGAAGCTTGAGCGACTCCTGAGGTTCGCCTCGACGGGTTCCCGGGGACGGCCCGGGCCCCCTCCGGCTCAGCTCACCGAGTCCAGGTAGCGCAGCACCGCGAGGACCCGGCGGTGGCCGGTGTCCGACGGGGGCAGGTCGAGCTTCAGGAAGATGTTGGCGATGTGCTTCTCGACGGCGCGTTCGGAGACGGTGAGGGCGGCGGCGATCGCGTGGTTGGTGCGGCCCTCGGCCATCAGGGCGAGGACCTCGCGCTCGCGGGGTGTGAGGGCGTCGAGGGCGCGGACCCGGCGGCTCGCGCCGAACAACTGGGAGACGACCTCGGGGTCGAGGGCCGTACCGCCCGAGGCGACCCGCTCCATGGCGTCCACGAACTCGCCGATATCGACCACGCGTTCCTTGAGGAGATAGCCGAACCCCGCCGGATTGCCGAGCAGTTGGGTGGCGTACTTCGTCTCCACGTACTGCGAGAAGACCAGTACCCCGGTACCGGGGTGGTCCTCGCGCAGCCGCACGGCCGCCCGGATGCCCTCGTCGGTCTGGGTAGGCGGCAGCCTGATGTCGACGACGGCGACGTCCGGCCGGTGTTCGGCGACACCGGCCAGCAGCGAGTCCGCGTCGCCCACGGCCGCGACCACCTCCACACCGCGCAGTTGGAGCAGCTGTGCCAGCCCGTCACGCAGCAGGGCCGAGTCCTCGGCGATGACGACGCGCATGGGGCTCCTGTTCACCAGGGTCAGCAGGGCAGTTCGACGGTGACCACGGTAGGCCCTCCGGGCGGGCTGTCGCAGGCCAGCGTGCCGTCGACGGTCCGTGCGCGGGCCAGCAGTCCGGTCAGGCCCGAGCCCGCGCCGATCACCGCTCCCCCGCGGCCGTCGTCACGGACGCTCAGCCGCAGCAGCCCGTCCCGGGCGGTCACCGTGACGGTGGCCCGCGTGGCCCCGCTGTGCTTGGTGGCGTTGGCGAGGAGTTCGGCGGCGCAGAAGTAGGCGATCGACTCGACCGCCGGGATCGGCCGCTCCCCGATGTCGGCGCTCACCTCGACGGACAGCGGGCTGTCGGCGGCGAGGGTGGCAAGCGCCGTGTCCAGGCCCTGGTCCAGTACGGGCGGATGGATGCCCTTGACGAGATTGCGCAGGTCGGCGATGGCCTGTCCGGCGTTGCCCTGCGCGGTGTCGACGACGGCGAGCAGCCGGTCCGCTGGGGCTCCGGCGCCGATCAGCTCCCTGATCATCGTGAGGTGCATCGCGAGACCGACGAGCCGGGCCTGGGTGCCGTCGTGCAGATCGCGTTCGATGCGCCGCAGGGTCGCCGCCGCGTCGTCCACGGCCTGGGCGCGGGTCTCCTCCAGGGTGCGGATGCGGCGGTCGGCGGGGTCGGGGCCGAGCAGCGTGGCGATCCAGGACCGGTGCGGGGCGAGCGCCTGGCGCAGCAGCCAGGCGGCGGTCGCGAGGAGCAGCAGCCCGAGGGCCACCGGGATCAGCCAGCGCGGCCAGGAGTCGACCTGGAAGCCGAAGAACTCCAGCGAGACCCGGCGCTCCGTGCCGTCGCCGGCCCGCCGGGTCTCGTAGTTCCAGTGTTCGAGGACGGGGTGGAGGGTGAGCAGGACGCCCCAGACGTAGCCGACGAGGACGCCGACGTAGCCGAAGACCGCGGTGAAGGGCGTCGCCAGCGCGCAGGCGACGGCGCGCCAGCCGCTCCGGTCGGCGAGCAGCGCCCGTCGCCAGCCCAGCGGCCCGGTACCCGGGCGGCGCTCCGGTTCCTCGATGTCCATCCCCAACAGGCCGCGTGCCAGAACACGTTGGAGCCCGCCGAGGGCGAGTGCCCCGCGTACGGTGACGGCGATCAGCCACAGCCCGAGCGTGGTCACGGACAGCGCGCCGCCGACCAGCAGTCCCACGAGCGTGAGGACGAACCCGACCAGGGCGAGCGGGAAGGCGATCAGCGCGTAGAGGAGGGCCGCGAGGGGCCGCCGCCCGAAGGGGAAGCCCAGCATGGCGCGGAGGCGGTTCATGGACCCCAACCTAGGAGAGGAGCGCCGCCGCGAGGCGGAGCTGGACGGCGGCCATGGCCCGGCCGAGCCACGGCATGATCAGCAGGAAGCCGACGCCCCCAACGAGAGCGTGGAAGGCCCAGGCACCGGCGAAGGTGGGCCCGCCCCAGGAGTCCGCGTAGTCGGAGCCCGCGCGCAGGGGCCAGCCGAAGTTCATCGGCACGATGGACCAGCCGTAGCCGGTCACGGCGAGGACGAGGAGGTTGAGGGGCGCCACGAGGAGCGCGTGGCCGAGCCCCTTCATGGGCCCCGGCGACTCGGCGCTCCCGGGAAGGCCGAGGAAGCGGTGGGCGAGAGCCCGCTGCCACCGTCCGGTCGGAGCTCCCAGCAGGGACAACGGGACGCAGGCAACCCCCACCGGCAGGGCCACCAGCGCGTACGCGACCCGCCGCCAGGTGTCCGCCCTGAACGGCTCCTGGACGAACCGCCAGACGCGTACGGAGGTCTCGTCGCGGGCGGGAGCCTGCCGGTGCCGGATGTCATGGGCCGGCGGCGGTCGGTGTGCGCGGGTGGTGGCCATGGTGGGTCCCCTGGCTGATCGTGGGCGGGCGGGTCCCGCCCCTCGTGGGCGGGTGGAGTTCGGCCCTTCACGAATGAGGTCCGGCCCTTCACGGACGAGGTCCGGTACTTCACCGGCGAGGTCCGGTACTTCAAAGGATTCCGCCCGAGGGCGCCCCGATCGATCGTGCCCGCACGTGAACCGGCGGTACGGCTGACCCCACCCCCACCCCCTCCCCCGCTCCCGGGAGCCCTCACACCGTGGCCCCGTCCCCGCTGAGGGCAGCGTTCCTCCCGGGAAACAGGCGTGATGCCACCGGGTAACACCGGCACCGCACGGTGTGGTCATGACCTCGCATACGACGATGACGGCGACGACCGCGACGACAGGGACGGCGACGGCCCCGAACGCCTCGGCCGGGAACACGCACACGATCGTGCTCGTCGGCCACGGCATGGTCGGCCAGCACTTCCTGGAGTCGCTCGCCGAACGCGGACTGACCGCCACGCACCGCGTGGTCGTGCTCTGCGAGGAGCCCCGCCCCGCCTACGACCGAGTCCGGCTCACCTCGTACTTCTCGGGCCGCACCCCCGACGAACTCTCCCTCACGGACGCGGAGTTCATCAAGGAGCACGGCATCGAGCTGCACCTCGGCGACCCTGCCGAGTCGGTCGACCGGGCCGCGCGCACCGTGACCGCCCGGTCCGGTCTGACGGTCGGCTACGACACCCTCGTGCTCGCCACCGGCTCCTACCCCTTCGTTCCGCCGGTCCCCGGCAAGGACGCCGAGGGCTGTTTCGTCTACCGCACGATCGAGGATCTGCTCGCCATCGAGGAGTACGCGAAGGCGCGGGCGACGACCGGAGCCGTCGTCGGCGGCGGTCTGCTGGGACTTGAGGCGGCCGGCGCGCTCAAGGGACTCGGACTGGCCACGCACATCGTGGAGTTCGCGCCTCGGCTGATGCCGGTGCAGGTGGACGAGGGCGGCGGCGCCGCGCTGCTGCGCACCATCGAGGACATGGGCCTGAGCGTGCACACCGGCACGGGCACCCAGGAGATCGTGACCGGCGACGACGGCGCCGTGACCGGCATGAAGCTGTCCGACGGCTCCGAACTCCCCACGGATCTGGTGGTGTTCTCGGCGGGGGTCCGGCCGCGCGACCAGCTCGCCCGCGCCATGGGGCTCACGGTCGGCGAGCGCGGCGGCATCACGGTCGACGAGCAGTGCCGCACCTCCGACCCGGCCGTCTTCGCGATCGGCGAGTGCGCCCTCGCCGCGGACGGCCGGGTGTACGGCCTCGTCGCGCCCGGCTACGAGATGGCCGCGACGGCCGCCGCCACGATCGCCGCCGACGGGGCGAGCTTCACCGGCGCCGACCTGTCGACGAAGCTGAAGCTCCTCGGCGTCGACGTGGCCTCGTTCGGCGACGCTCACGGGGCCACCGCCGACTGTCTCGACGTCGTCTACGCCGACGCGCGCTCGGGCATCTACAAGAAGCTGGTCATCGGCCGCGACGGACGGCTCCTCGGCGGCATCCTGGTCGGCGACGCGGACGCCTACGGCACCCTGCGCGCCTTCACCGGCTCGGTGCCGCCCATCGCCCCGGAGCAGTTGGTGCTGCCGGCGAGCGCGGGCGCCCCGGTGGCCCTCGGCCCCTCGGCGCTCCCCGACTCCGCCGTCATCTGCTCCTGCCACAACGTCACCAAGGGAACGATCCGCGGCGCGGTCACCGAGCACTCCTGCACAAACGTCCCCGAGGTCAAGAAGTGCACCAAAGCCGGTACGGGCTGCGGAAGTTGCGTCAAGGTCCTCGGCCAGCTCGTCAATGAGGAACTGGCCGCGAGCGGCGTCGAGGTCGACCACGGCCTGTGCGGCTGCTTCGGGCAGACCCGCGAGGAGCTGTACGAGATCGTCCTCGCCCTTCGGATCACCTCCTACCGGACGCTGCTCGACCGCTACGGCCGCGAGGACGCCCGGGGCGGTGACGGCTGCGAGGTCTGCAAGCCCGCCGTCGGCTCGGTCATCGCCTCCCTCGCCCCGACGATCGGCGCCGACGGCTACGTCCTGGCCGGCGAACAGGCCGCGCTCCAGGACACCAACGACCACTTCCTCGCCAACCTCCAGAAGAACGGCTCGTACTCGATCGTGCCGCGCATCCCCGGCGGTGAGATCACTCCCGAGAAGCTGATCGTGATCGGTGAGGTGGCGCGGGACTTCGGGCTCTACACGAAGATCACGGGCGGTCAGCGCATCGACCTGTTCGGTGCGCGGGTGGAACAACTCCCGCTGATCTGGGCGCGACTGGTGGACGCGGGCTTCGAGTCCGGGCACGCGTACGGCAAGTCGCTGCGGACGGTGAAGTCCTGCGTCGGGCAGACCTGGTGCCGGTACGGCGTGCAGGACTCGGTACGGATGGCGATCGACCTGGAGCTGCGCTACCGGGGTCTGCGCTCCCCGCACAAACTGAAGTCGGCGGTGTCGGGGTGCGCCCGCGAGTGCGCCGAGGCCCAGTCCAAGGACTTCGGCATCATCGCCACCTCCAACGGCTGGAACCTCTACGTCGGCGGCAACGGCGGCGCGACCCCACGTCACGCGGACCTGCTCGCCCAGGACCTGTCGGACGCCGAACTGGTCCGTCTGATCGACCGCTTCCTGATGTTCTACATCCGCACCGCGGACCGCCTGGAGCGCACCTCGACCTGGCTGGAGCGGATTCCGGGCGGCCTGGACCACGTCCGGGAGGTGGTGGTGGAGGACTCCCTCGGCATCTGCGAGGAGCTGGAGTCGCTGATGACCGCGCACGTCGCCGGCTACCGGGACGAGTGGGCCGAGACCATCAACGACCCGGAGAAGCTGGGCCGGTTCGTGTCGTTCGTGAACGCCCCGGACACCCCGGACCCGGTCGTCGGCTTCGTTCCCGAGCGCGACCAGATCAAGCCCGACCTGCCGCTGCTGACCATCGGACAACGCCCCCTGGAAGGAAGTGCCCAGCGATGACCCTGGCACCCGAGACGACCCGGACGACAACGGCCCTCACCCTCCAACTCCTGCTGGAGGACGGCTGGTTCACGGTCTGCGAACTGTCCCTGCTCACCCCGGGACGGGGTGTCGCAGCCCTCCTCCCGGACGGCCGCCAGGTCGCCCTGTTCACCGACCGCGCGGGACGGACGTACGCCATCGACAACCGTGACCCGTTCAGCGGGGCGGCGGTGCTCTCCCGCGGGCTGACCGGCACCCACCGGGGCCGCCCGTTCGTGGCCTCCCCGCTGCTCAAGCAGCGTTTCGACCTGGAGTCGGGACGGTGCCTGGACGACGAGGGCGTACGGGTGGCGACGTACGAGGTACGGGCCGCCTGATCCGGGCGTACGCCGGGCCGCCGAGGGCCCGGGCCGCGTCGCCCATCGACCCTCAGGGGGCGGGTGCCGTGGGTCTCAGCCCTTGAGCCCCTCGTAGGTGACGCCCGTCAGCCGCTCCGAGGCGGTCCAGAGCCGCTCCGCCTTGGTGTCGTCACGGGTCCAGCGGGCCCGCCAGGACGTGGCGGGCGAGCCGCGCCACATCGCGAAGGACGGCCCGACGAAGGTGTCGGGCCGCACGCCGGAGGCGGTGGCCGCGTACAGCGTGGGCAGGGCCCCGGCCTCGGCGCTCTGCGCGAAGACGCGGTTGCCGATCTCCATCAGCCGCACAGCACCCTTGCGCCCCTCCAGCCGGGGCCCGGCGGTCTGCAGGTTGGTGGAGGCGTACCCGGGGTGCGCCGCGGCGGCGACGGCATCGGACCCGGCTCCGGACAGCCGTCGCGCGAGCTCGTGCGTGAAGAGAAGGTTGGCGGTCTTGGACCGGCCGTAGGCGATCCACTTCCGATAGGACCCCTTCTCGCTGTTGAGGTCGTCGAGGTCGATGTCGGAGAGCGCGTGGACCATGCTCGACACGGTGACGATCCGCGCGCCGGGGGTCTCGGCGATCACCGGGAACAGCAGGCCGGTGAGCGCGAAGTGCCCGAGGTGGTTGACGCCGAACTGGGTCTCGAAGCCGTCTGCGGTGCGGCCGAGGGGCAGGGCCATGACCCCGGCGTTGTTGAGGAGGAGATCAAGCCGGTCGTGTGTCCGCTCGAAGACACTCGCGAACTCTCTTACGGACTCCAGTTCACCCAGGTCCAGTCGTATGAACTCCACCTCCGCGCCCGGGACTTCGGCCACGAGCCGCTCCACGGCCTCGGCGCCCCGAGCCTCACTGCGGCAGGCGAGCACGACCCGGGCCCCCTTGCGCGCGAGCTCCCGCGCGCTGACATACCCGAGCCCGCTGTTGGCCCCCGTGACGACAGCGGTGCGCCCGCTCTGATCGGGGACGTCCTGCGCGTTCCAGCCGGACATGGCGGTTTCCTTCCAGGTGACTACGGGCGGCCCAGCGTAGGGGGTCCCTCCGCCCGGGCCGCAGCACCCAAGCCCGAAGGGGCGGCACCCCCGCACAGGGTGCCGCCCCTTCGTTCTGGATGCCGGGGCCGTTGCCGGTCGGTGAGGGTGAGGTGACCGGCCTGGGCTCCGGGGGCTCTACCGGTGGTCGCTGCCCTTCGAGCTGGAGGCCGCGCGGCCCGCTTCCAGGCGGGCGACGGGGATCCGGAAGGGGGAGCAGGAGACGTAGTCGAGTCCCACCTCGTGGAAGAAGTGGACCGACTCGGGGTCGCCGCCGTGCTCGCCGCAGACGCCGAGCTTCAGGTCGGGGCGGGTCTCGCGGCCGGCCTGCACCGCGGACTTCACCAGGGAGCCGACGCCGTCCCTGTCGATCGTCTCGAACGGGCTGACGCCGAAGATGCCCTTCTCCAGGTACGCCGTGAAGAAGGAGGCCTCCACGTCGTCGCGGCTGAAGCCCCACACCGTCTGGGTGAGGTCGTTGGTGCCGAAGGAGAAGAACTCGGCCGCCTCGGCGATCTGGCCGGCCGTCAGCGCGGCCCGCGGCAGCTCGATCATCGTGCCGATCGCCAGCTTCAGGTGCACGCCGGTGGCCGCCTCGACCTCGGCGATGACCTGGTCGGCCTCCTCGCGGACGATCTCCAGCTCCTGGACGGTGCCGACGAGCGGGATCATGATCTCCGCGCGCGGGTCGCCCTTGGCGTTCTTGCGCTCGGCGGCCGCCTCCGCGATGGCCCGTACCTGCATGGTGAACAGACCGGGGATGACCAGGCCGAGGCGTACACCGCGCAGGCCCAGCATCGGGTTCTGCTCGTGCAGACGGTGCACGGCCTGCAGCAGACGCAGGTCGTTCTCGTTGGAGTCCTTGCGGGACTCGGCGAGCGCGACGCGCACCGACAGCTCGGTGATGTCCGGCAGGAACTCGTGCAGCGGCGGGTCCAGGAGGCGGACCGTCACAGGAAGACCGTCCATCGCCTCGAACAGCTCGACGAAGTCCTTCTTCTGGAGCGGCAGGAGCCCCTTCAGGGACTCCTCGCGCTCCGCGTCGGTGTCCGCGAGGATCAGCCGCTCGACGAGCTCGCGGCGGTCGCCGAGGAACATGTGCTCGGTGCGGCACAGGCCGATGCCCTGCGCTCCGAAGCGGCGGGCGCGCAGCGCGTCCTCGGCGTTGTCGGCGTTGGCGCGCACGCGCAGCCGGCGGACCCGGTCCGCGTACGCCATGATCCGGTGCACCGCGGCGACCAGTTCGTCGGCGTCGTCGGCGCCCGCGTGCATCCGGCCCTCGAAGTACTCGACGACCGGGGAGGGGACCACCGGGACCTCGCCGAGGTAGACCTTGCCGGTCGAGCCGTCGATGGAGATCACGTCGCCCTCCTCGACGACGTGCCCGCCGGGCACGGTCATCCGGCGGCGCTTGGTGTCGACCTCGAGCTCCTCGGCACCGCAGACACAGGTCTTGCCCATGCCGCGCGCGACGACGGCCGCGTGCGAGGTCTTGCCGCCGCGCGAGGTCAGGATGCCCTCGGCCGCGATCATGCCGTCGAGGTCGTCGGGGTTCGTCTCGCGGCGGACGAGGATGACCTTCTCGCCGGAACGGGACCACTTCACCGCGGTGTACGAGTCGAAGACCGCCTTGCCGACGGCGGCGCCCGGCGACGCGGCGATGCCCCGGCCGACCTGCTCGACCTTCGCCTCCTCGTCGAAGCGCGGGAACATCAGCTGCGCGAGCTGGGCGCCCGTCACCCGCTGGAGCGCCTCGGCCTCGTCGATGAGGCCCTGGTCCACCAGCTGCGTGGCGATGCGGAAAGCCGCGCCCGCCGTGCGCTTGCCGACGCGGGTCTGGAGCATCCACAGCTGGCCGCGCTCGATGGTGAACTCGATGTCGCAGAGATCCTTGTAGTGGTTCTCCAGGGTCTCCATGATCTGCATGAGCTGGTCGTACGACTTCTTGTCGATCGACTCCAGCTCGGCGAGCGGGACCGTGTTGCGGATGCCGGCGACGACGTCCTCGCCCTGGGCGTTCTGGAGGTAGTCGCCGTAGACGCCCTGGTGGCCGGAGGCGGGGTCGCGGGTGAAGGCGACGCCGGTGCCGGAGTCGGGGCCGAGGTTGCCGAAGACCATCGAACAGATGTTGACGGCCGTGCCGAGGTCGTGCGGGATGCGCTCCTGGCGGCGGTACAGCTTGGCGCGCTCGGTGTTCCAGGAGTCGAAGACCGCGTGGATGGCGAGGTCCATCTGCTCGCGCGGGTCCTGCGGGAAGTCCCGGCCGGCCTCGGTCTTGACGATCTTCTTGAACTTGGTGACGAGCTTCTTCAGGTCGGCCGCTTCGAGGTCCGTGTCGACGGTGACCTTCTTGAGGTCCTTCGCCGCCTCCAGCGCCTCCTCGAAGAGCTCGCCGTCCACGCCGAGGACCGTCTTGCCGAACATCTGGATGAGACGGCGGTACGAGTCCCACGCGAAGCGGTCGTCGCCGGACTGCCGGGAGAGACCCAGGACGGACTTGTCGGAGAGTCCGATGTTCAGGACGGTGTCCATCATGCCGGGCATGGAGAACTTCGCCCCGGAGCGGACGGACACGAGCAGAGGGTCGTCGGCCTGGCCGAGCTTCTTGCCCATCTTGGCCTCGAGGGCGTCGAGGTGCGCACTCACCTCGTCACGCAGTGCCGCCGGCTCCTCGCCACTGTCGAGGTAGGTCTTGCACGCCTCGGTGGTGATGGTGAAGCCGGGCGGGACGGGAAGTCCCAGGTTGGTCATTTCGGCAAGGTTGGCACCCTTGCCCCCGAGCAGGTCCTTGAGGTCCCTGTTGCCCTCGGTGAAGTCATAAACGAACTTCGCTCCACCAACGCCGCTTTCGGCTACGTGGGGATCTTTGTTTTCCGACACGAGTCTCGACTCCTCGACGTCGCGATGGCTGCCCTGACGACGGGGAACATACCCAGATCGAAGGCGTCTGGGTACGTCCACTTGCGCGTCATGCGCCTGTAACCACTCGTCCGCCACCAGATCAAAAGTCAAGGCTTGGCAAGCCATTGGGTGGCGATGTTTTCACTTCTTGAACGAATCAACGCTCACAGATCGCTCTGGACGCTCAGGTGAGCGAGCTTCGATACGTCTGAGTTTAATCGATGAACGATCAGAGGGTGGCACTGAGTGCCACCCCTTTGGGAAGTGCAGCCGCTCAAGATCCGCTCATCTGAGCGTGACCCCTATCAAGGGTGGCGAGAATCACGCCACCAGGAGAAGTCAGATTTCATCATGCGGACCACGATCCGGACACGACACACGGTTGTCACACGCTGATGCCCCGCACGGGTGACCCCGGGACGGACGGCTTCGGCCGCGGGCCCGGAGCGCATGGCCTCAGGAACGGACGGCTTCCGGACGCACGGCACCGAACGGCGGGCGCACTGTCACACGCCGAGGGCCGCCAGCCGCTCCTCGGCCCGCTCCGGCGCGTACAGGTACTCCACGACCAGCGCCCCCGCGCCCACCAGCCCGGCCCGCTCGCCGAGCCGGGAGGTGACCACGTCCAGATGAGCGGTCGAGCGGGGCAGCGCCCGCTGATAGAGGAGCTCCCGGACACCCGTGAGGAAGGGGGTCCCGGCCAGATCCCCGGCGATCATCAGCACGCCGGGGTTGAGCAGCGTCACCACGGTGGCCAGAACGTCCCCGACCTGCCGGCCCGCCTCCCGGGCCAGCGCCATCGCCTCGGGGTGCCCGGCCGCCAGCAGGTCCCGCACGTCCGAGCCGGACGCGGCCGGGACCCCGGACTCCGCGAGCCGTCGCGCCACCGCGCCGCCACTGGCCACGGCGGCCAGGCAGCCGTACGAGCCGCACCGGCACAGCGCATCGGCGCCCACCCGGATGTGCCCGATGTCGCCGGCGCCGCCGTCGATGCCCCGGTAGACGGTGCCGCCGACGACCATGCCCGCGCCGATGCCGGTGGAGACCTTGACCAGCGCGAAGGCCGAGCAGTCCGGATAGCCGGCGCGCTGCTCCCCGTACGCCATGAGGTTGGCGTCGTTGTCGACGAGCACCGGGATGCGGGCGGCGCCGGTGCCCGCGTGTTCGGCGAAGGCGCGGCCCAGCCGCCCCCTTATGTCGTAGCCGTCCCAGCCCGGCATGATCGGCGGCTGCACCACGCGGCCGGTGTCGCTGTCGACCGGGCCCGGCACCGCGAGCCCGATGCCGCAGACGGCGTCGGCGCGCTGTCCGGACTTCTCCACCAGCTCGGCGAACCAGCGTCCGAGCTCGCCGAGGACCGCCTCGGGGCCGTCGTCGATCACCAGGGGGCCCGCGTGCTCGGCGAGGATCTCGCCCGTCAGGGTGAGAACGGCGGCCCGGCCGTGCCGGGTGTCGAGGTCGGCGGCGAGGACGACGGCGTGCTCGTCGTCGAACTCCAGGGTGATGGAGGGGCGGCCGCCGAGCGGTGAGTCGACGGGCCCGCCGGCCCCCTCGCGGAGCCAGCCCGCGCGGAACAGCCGGTCGAGGCGCTGGCCGACCGTGGCCCGCGACAGACCGGTGGCCCGCTGGAGCGCCCCGCGTGTGGTCGCCCGGCCGCTGCGCACCAGTTCGAGCAGTTCTCCGGAGCTTGCCTGGTTCCCGGTCTTCACGGTCCTCCCCGCCCTTTCTGTCATGCGCACCCTCTTGCGTTCCCCAACTCTGCATTACATATTGAGTTTTGCGTGTTAAATAGACGTAACCCTACGGCAGCTACTGCCGAACTGGTCGGTCGGACGTCTTCGGGGAGACCTGAGTGGACAGCACAACCCAGCTCACCGCCCTGCGCAGGGGGCCCATCACCCCCGTGCGTACCTCCGGCACACCCGCGCACGCCTCCGGTCCGCCCGCTCCGCCCGGTCCCGACGGGATCGTCCGTACCGGATCACCCGTATACGATCCCGCGGGCCCCTCGGGGTCCCTGCACCTCAGGGCGTCCCGGGTGCTGAACGGCAACTGGACGGGAACGTCCACGGTGCCCTCGCGCGGCCTGTACCCGCACCAGTGGTCCTGGGACTCCGCGTTCATCGCGATCGGCCTGCGCCATCTGTCCCCGCTGCGGGCGCAGACGGAGCTGGAGACCCTGCTCGGCGCGCAGTGGGCCGACGGGCGTGTCCCGCACATCGTGTTCAACCCCTCCGTCCCGCTCGACGCCTACTTCCCGAGCCCCGATTTCTGGCGCTCCTCGACCGCCGGACGCGCCGCGGGCGCCCCGCGCACCGTACAGACGTCGGGCATCGTGCAGCCACCGGTGCACGCGCTCGCGGTGTGGCTGGTGCACCGGGCGGACCCCGGACTGTCCCGGGCCCGCTCGTTCCTCTCCCGGATGTATCCCCGGCTGGCGGCCTGGCACCGCTATCTCCTGCACCGCCGGGATCTGGGTGGCGGAGGCCTCGCCAGCGTGGTCCACCCCTGGGAGCAGGGCATGGACAACAGCCCCTGCTGGGACGCCCCGCTCGGCCGTGTCACCCCGGCGCCCGCCCGCTCCTTCCGGCGCGCCGACCTCGACCACGGCGCCCCCGAGGACCGGCCGACGGATCTCGACTACGGGCGGTACGTGCGGCTGGCCACGGACTACCGGGACCGGGGGTACGCCGACGGCGGCGGCGAGTTCGCCGTCGAGGACCCGGCGTTCAACGCCCTGCTGATCGCCTCGGAACACGCGCTGGCCCGTATCGCGCAGGAGCTGGGCGCGACGGGGACCGCCCGCCACGCACGCGCCGAGCGGCTGACCGCGGCACTGGTGGAGCGCCTGTGGGATCCCGCGGAGGGCATGTTCTTCTGCCGCGACGAGCGGAGCGACGGGAACGGCGGGCGCGGTGCCCTGATCCCCGAGCGCAGTGTCGCCGGGCTGCTCCCCCTCATCCTCCCCGCGCTGCCGCGCGACATCGCCGCCACGCTCGTACGGACCGCGGGCGGGCCGCGTTTCGGGCTGGGCGGGGTGACGCGGCTGGCACCCAGTTACGACCTGACCGGCGAGGCGTTCGATCCGCACCGGTACTGGCGGGGGCCCGCCTGGTTCAACACCAACTGGCTGCTGGAGCGCGGGCTGCGGCTGCACGGGGAGCACGGACGGGCGGACGCGCTGCGGGCCGCCCTGCTGGACACCGCCGGGGAGTCCGGGTTCGCGGAGTACGTGGACCCGTTCACCGGCGAGGCCTGCGGAGCGCTCGGTTTCAGCTGGACGGCGGCACTGACGCTCGACCTGCTGCACGAGCCCTCCGGGGCGGCACCGATCGTGTCCCCCGAGGGGTGCGAAGCGTTGACCGACACGGCACACAGCGCTGCGGGACAGCGCGTATTCGAGTTCGAGACGGGCGCCAAGGGAGGGGACCGGGGATGACGGACCGGCATCATCTGCTCGTGCACGGTGGAACGTTCGCCGCCGTGGGCGACGGCGGGGACATCAGCGGAGTGCGGGGCGGCAGCTCTCCGGACGGGTTGTTCGTACGGGACGCCCGGCACCTCAGCCGCTGGCAGCTGACGGTGGACGGCGCGGTGCCCGAGGCACTGACGCCGGTCGCGGACGGTGACACGGCACGCTGTGTACTGGTTCCGCGCGGCGGCCGCAACGAACCGCCCGCGTACACGCTCTTCCGTGAACAGGCCGTCGCCGAGGGCTCGTTCGTGGAGGCGCTGCGCGTCACCAGCAACCGTCCGACGGCCACCACGGTCCGGATCGCGGTCACCGCGGACGTCGATTTCACGGATCAGTTCGAACTGCGCTCCGACTACCGCACCTACGCCAAGACGGGCGTGGTGCGCCAACGCCAAGTTCTCGACGACGGCGTGGAGTTCAGCTACCGGCGCGGGGAGTGGCAGTCCCGTACGACGGTCACCTCCGAGCCCGCGCCGGACGGGGTGGAGGAGACGGGCACGGGCGCGCGTCGCCTCGTATGGACCCTCGACCTCGAACCGCACGGCTCGGCGGAACTGGCGCTGCGGGTCGCGGCGCGTCCGCACGGCGCCGCGCACGAACCGCGCGTGCCCGCCTCCCCCGCCGCGGCCAATGAGCGACTCCTCGCTCTGGAGGGCGAGTTCGCACAAGGGGTGCCCTTCCCGACCGGCTGGCCCGAGCTGGCCGCGGCCTGTGCCCGGGGCCTGTCCGATCTGGCTGCGCTCCAGGTGCCGGCGACGGGCCTGGACGGCGAGGAACTGCGGGTGCCCGCGGCCGGAGTCCCCTGGTTCCTCACCCTGCTGGGCCGCGACGCGCTGCTCACCTCGCTCTTCGCGCTGCCCTACCGGCCCCAGCTGGCCGCCGCCACCTTGCCCGCGCTGGCCGCCACCCAGGCGGTCGAGGTGGGGTTGGGCGCGGTCGCCCAGCCCGGCAAGATCGTGCACGAGGTGCGGCACGGCGAGCTGGCGCACTTCGGGCAGGTGCCGTACGGGCGTTACTACGGCTCGGTGGACGCGACGCCGCTGTTCCTGGTGCTGCTCGGCGCCTACACCGAGCTGACCGGTGACGTGACGCTGGCCCGCCGGCTGGAGCCCAACGCCCGTGCGGCGATCGGCTGGATGCTGGACCACGGCGGGCTGACCTCTCGCGGCTATCTCGTCTACCGCGCGGACGGCGGCGGCCTCGCCAACCAGAACTGGAAGGACTCCCCGGGCGCCATCTGCTCGGCCGACGGCAGCCGCCCCACCGGCCCGGTGATGGCGGCGGGCGCGCAGGGTTACGCGTACGACGCGCTGCGCCGCACCGCGCACCTGTCCCGCACGGTCTGGGACGACGAGGTCTACGCGGCGCTCCTCGAACAGGCCGCCGCCGACCTGCGCGACCGTTTCCAGCGGGACTTCTGGATGAACGAACACGCCTTCCCCGCACTGGCGTTGGACGGCGACGGCCGGCATGTCGACGCGCTCGCCTCGGACGCGGGTCATCTGCTGTGGTCCGGGCTGCTGGACAAGGAGTACGGCGAGCTGGTCGGCCGCCGGCTCCTCGAACCGGACTTCTTCTCCGGCTGGGGCGTGCGCACACTCGCCTCCGGCCAGCCGGCGTACCACCCGCTGTCGTACCACCGGGGTTCCGTCTGGCCGCACGACAACGCCCTGATCACCTTGGGGCTGGCGCGCTACGGCCTGCACGACGAGGCCCGTACGGTGGCCCACGCTCTCGTGGACGCCGCCACGGCCGCCGGCCACCGCCTCCCCGAGGTCCTCGCGGGCTACGGCCGCGACACCCATGCCGAGCCGGTGCCCTACCCGCACGCCTGCGTACGGGAGTCCCGTTCGGCGGCGGCACCGCTGGCCCTGCTCACGGCGGTGGGCGGAGCCTAGGAAGCCGGGACGGCACCTGAAGTCCGGGGTGGCGCCGAGGGTCCGGTGCGCGCGCGGGCGGCGCGCACCGGACGTACGACGGATCAGAAGCGGACGTCCTGCGGATCAACCGCCGGAGGTGTCCAGTTCGGCGTCCTCGGACACGCCCGCGCGGTCGTAGGGGTCCTTCAGCCAGCCGTCCGGCAGGACGACCCTGTTGTTGCCGGAGGTACGGCCGCGGGGTCCGTCGGCGCCCGACGGCCACGGCTGGTCGAGGTCCAACTCGGCCAGCCCGTCGGAGAGTTCGGCGAGCGACGAGGTGATGGCGAGACGCCCCCGCATCTCCGAGCCGACCGCGAAGCCCTTGAGGTACCAGGCGACGTGCTTGCGGAAGTCGATGACGCCCCGCGCCTCGTCGCCGATCCACTCGCCGAGGAGCGTGGCGTGCCGGACCATGACCGCGGCGACCTCGCGGAGCGTCGGGCGGGCGTACTCCTCGCGGCCCTCGAAGGCGGCCACCAGGTCTCCGAACAGCCACGGCCGGCCGAGGCAGCCGCGCCCGACGACGACCCCGTCGCACCCGGTCTCGCGCACCATCCGCAGCGCGTCGTCCGCCGACCAGATGTCACCGTTGCCGAGGACGGGGATCTCCGGCACGTGCTCCTTGAGCCGGGCGATGGCGTCCCAGTCCGCGGTGCCGCCGTAGTGCTGGGCCGCGGTACGGCCGTGCAGCGCGATGGCCGTCACGCCCTCCTCGACCGCGATCCGTCCGGCATCGAGGAAGGTGATGTGGTCGTCGTCGATGCCCTTGCGCATCTTCATGGTGACGGGCAGGTCCCCGGCGCCACTGACCGCCTCGCGCAGGATCGCGCGCAGCAGGTGCCGCTTGTACGGGAGGGCGGAGCCGCCGCCCTTGCGGGTGACCTTGGGGACCGGGCAGCCGAAGTTGAGGTCGATGTGGTCGGCGAGGTCCTCTTCCGCGATCATGCGGACGGCCTTGCCGACGGTGGCGGGGTCGACGCCGTACAGCTGGATCGAGCGCGGCTTCTCGGTCGCGTCGAAGTGGACCAGCTGCATGGTCTTCTCGTTGCGCTCGACCAGCGCCCGCGTGGTGATCATCTCGCTGACGAACAAACCCTTGCCGCCGCTGAACTCGCGGCACAGCGTGCGGAACGGCGCGTTCGTGATCCCGGCCATGGGCGCCAGGACGACGGGCGGCTGCACCTGGTGGGGGCCGATCGAGAGCGTGGAGTTCAGCACGGAGTTCACGGTGGACGTGGGCGTGGGCATTCCCCCATTGTGGCGCACGGCGCCGAGTGCTCGCACGGAAGACCGTGTAGCAGTCATTAGTTAGACGCACTATCGACAGCGGCGTACCCTGAGGGAATGCCTGAGCTCAGCCACCGTCACCGGATGCTGGTGCTCGCGATCTGCTGCATGAGTCTGCTGATCGTGAGCCTCGACGTCACGGTTCTGAACGTCGCCCTGCCCTCGATGCAGCAGGAACTGCACGCGAGCGTCGCGGGCATGCAGTGGACCATCGACGCGTACACCCTGGTGCTGGCCTCGCTGCTGATGCTCGCGGGCTCCACCGCCGACCGCATCGGCCGGCGCAAGGTCTTCACGGCGGGCCTGGTCCTGTTCACCATCGGCTCGGTGCTCTGTTCCCTCGCCCCGAACCTCGACACGCTCATCGTGTTCCGGATGGTCCAGGCCGTCGGCGGCTCGATGCTGAACCCGGTGGCGATGTCGATCATCACCAACACCTTCACGGACCCGCGCGAACGGGCCCGCGCGATCGGCGTCTGGGGCGCCGTGGTCGGCATCTCCATGGCCGCCGGACCGCTGGTGGGCGGACTGCTCGTCGACACGGTGGGCTGGCGGTCGATCTTCTGGATCAACCTCCCCGTCGGTCTCGCCGCGCTCCTGCTGACCCTGCGCTTCGTCCCGGAGTCCCGCGCCCCCAGGGCCCGCCGCCCCGACCCGGTCGGCCAGCTCCTGGTCATCGCCCTGCTCGGCTCCCTGACGTACGCGATCATCGAGGCCCCCTCCTCCGGCCTCGTCCACACCCTGGCCTTCTCCGTGATCGCACTCGCCGCGCTCCTCGGCCTGCTGCGGTACGAGCCCCGGCGCGACGAACCCCTCATCGACCTGCGCTTCTTCCGCTCGGTGCCGTTCAGCGGGGCCACCGTCATCGCGGTGAGCGCGTTCGCCGCGCTCAGCGGCTTCCTGTTCCTGTCGACGCTGTACCTGCAGAACGTGCGGGGCCTGAACGCCCTGCACGCGGGCCTGTGGATGCTGCCCATGGCGGCCCTGTGCTTCGTCTGCGCGCCCATATCCGGACGCCTGGTCGGCAGCCGCGGCCCCCGGCCGTCGCTGCTGATCGCCGGTGTCGCGATGACCGTGAGCGGTGTGCTGTTCGCCGCGTTCGAGGCGGAGACGTCGAACGTCACGCTCGTCATCGGCTATGTCTTCTTCGGCATCGGCTTCGGGTTCGTGAACGCCCCCATCACCAACACCGCCGTCTCCGGGATGCCCCGTGCCCAGGCGGGCGTCGCCGCCGCCGTCGCCTCGACCAGCCGGCAGATCGGCGGCACCCTCGGAGTCGCCGTCATCGGCGCGGCCCTCGCCTCCGGCATCCGGGCCTCCGCCTACCGGGACACCTTCGTCGCGGCCTCCCGCCCCGGCTGGTGGATCATCACCGCCTGCGGTGTCGCCGTCCTCGTCCTCGGCGCGCTCACCAGCGGACGCCGGGCCCGCGCGTCGGCCGAGCGCGCGGCCCGTCTGCTGGAGTCCCCGGAGATCCGGGAAGCGGCGGGCGTACGGGCCTGACCCGGGACGAGCCGGGCCCACCCCCGGGTCAGGCCGCCCCCGCCGCTTCCGCCTCCGCCCGGGACGCCGTTTCGGCCTCCGCTTCCGCCTCGGCCTCCAGCGCGATCGCGTGCAGTCTCTCCAGCCGTGCGCGGCTCTCCTCGTCGGCGGGCGCGTACGTCACCATGCGGGCACCCAGGTCCGGTGCGAGCCACAGGTCGGTGTGACCGACGGTGACCAGACCGACGTACGGGTTCACGAACTGCTTGGTCTTGCCGCGGGTGCCGACCACCTCGTACCGGTCCCAGATCTCGCGGAACTCGGCCGACTCGGTCCGCAGCCGCTTCAGC
Source organism: Streptomyces rhizosphaerihabitans (assembly GCF_025399795.1). Lineage (GTDB taxonomy): Bacteria > Actinomycetota > Actinomycetes > Streptomycetales > Streptomycetaceae > Streptomyces > Streptomyces rhizosphaerihabitans. The sequence goes on from NZ_JAODTZ010000003.1 coordinate 209,405, forward strand.
AGCATCTTCCAGGCCGGTTCCCCGAGGTGCCCGGCCATCGAGACGCGCAGCCGCGCGGCCATCAGGCGCATGGTCTCGTCGAGGAAGACGATCGACTCGCGCCACTCCGCGTTGGTGTAGGCGAGGATCATGCAGTTGCGGTCGGCGGGCGGGATCGTGTCGAGGTCGCTCATCATCAGACGCGCGTAAGTGCGGTTGTACGCCAGGATGTCGTACCGGCTGTTCTGGATGCAGGCCGGGACGGGCTCCAGTTGGGTCAGGATCAGGCGCAGCGCCGGGGTGATGACCTCGCACCGGGCGGCGGGCGAGGGGTCGACGGCTCCGGCCAGCTGGAAGAGGTGGGCACGCTCGCTGGTGTCCAGCAGCAGGGTGCGGGCCAGGGCGTCGAGAACTTGCTCGGAGACCTGGATATCGCGCGCCTGTTCCAGCCAGGTGTACCAAGTGACCCCCACCGCGGAGAGCTGGGCGACCTCCTCGCGGCGCAGGCCCGGGGTGCGCCTGCGGCGGCCGCGGGGCAGCTGTACCTGCTCGGGCGTGATGCGTTCGCGGCGGCTGCGCAGGAAGGTGGCCAGCTCGTGCCGCCGGATCTCGCTGCCGCGGGACGCGTCGGCGGCGCCGCCCTTCCCGTCCATGGCCGACCGCACAGGGTCCGGGCCGGTGGCCGGTCCCGCCCGGCCCGGGACGGTCGCCGGTCGCGGCTGGTCCGCGCCGGTGGTCTGTCGCGGCTGGTCCGGGCCCGTGGCCGGTCGCACCGAGTCCCGGCCGATGGTCGGCCGCGCCGGGTCCGGGACGGTCGCCGATCGCCGCCGGCGCGGGCCGGCCGCCGATGGCACCGGATCCTGGCCGGCCGCCGGTCGCGCCGGACCCTGGCCGGTGGTCAGTCCCACCGGGTCCTGGCCCGTGGTCGTTTCCCGCGCCATGGTCGTCATGCCTCCAGCCTGCCGCTCACCGCAGCCTGTTGCCAGGTAGTGCTTGTACCAGGATAAGAAGACTCTGGTACCCGTCTGAGTACGGGAGAAGTCTGGAGGACGTGACCGAAACCGGAACTCTCACGACCACCGTCCGTGCCCCCACCGCGCCACCCGCTCTCGGCGGCCTCGGACTCTTCACCGTGCTGCTGGGCGCGGCGCTGCCCCTGATCGACTTCTTCATCGTCAACGTAGCCCTTCCGACCATCGGGCATGACCTGAACGCGAGTGAGGCCGTCCTCGAACTCGTCGTCGCCGGCTACGGGGTCGCGTACGCCGTCCTGCTCGTCCTCGGCGGACGCCTCGGCGACCTGTTCGGCCGTCGTCGGCTCTTCCTCGGAGGCATGGCGGCCTTCGGCCTGACCTCGCTCGCCTGCGGTCTCGCGCCCACGGCGTGGACCCTGGTGGCGGCGCGCGTCGCCCAGGGCGCGGCCTCCGCGGCGATGCTGCCGCAGGTCCTCGCCACCATCCAGTCGGCGACCTCCGGGCCCCGGCGCGCCAAGGCGATGAGTCTGTACGGCGCCACGGCCGGCCTGTCCATGGTGGCCGGGCAGATCCTCGGCGGCATCCTGGTCGCCGCCGACATCGCGGGCACCGGCTGGCGCTCGGTGTTCCTCGTGAACGTGCCCGTCGTCGTGCTCGGCCTGATCCTGGCCGCCCGCGCCGTCCCCGAGACCCGCTCGCAGCGCCCGGAGCCGATCGACGCCCCCGGCACGGTCCTGCTCGCGGTCGCCCTGCTGGCGCTGCTCGCCCCGCTCACCGAGGGCCGGGCGGCGGGCTGGCCGCTGTGGACCTGGGTGTCCCTCGCCCTGTTCCCGCTCGCGGCCGGCGCCTTCTACCTAGTCGAACGCCGTGCGGACCGCCGCGGCCGCACCCCCCTGGTCCCACCGAGCCTGTTCGAGCTGACCTCGCTGCGCCGGGGCCTGATCATGATCGTGCCGTTCTCGATCGGATTCAGCGGCTTCATGTTCGTGATCGCGGTGGCTCTGCAACGCGGCGCGGGTCTCGGCCCCGTCCCCGCGGGGCTGTCGCTCGCACCCATGGCGGTCGTCTTCTTCATCACGTCCCTGTGCGGACCCCGGCTGATCTCCCGCCACGGCACCCGGGTCGTCACCGCGGGCGGACTGATCCAGGCGGTGGGCGTGGCCCTCATCGCGCTGGCCGCCTGGCGTTCCTGGCCGGACCTCGGGGTGGTGGAACTGCTGCCGGGCGCGGCCGTCGCCGGCGCGGGCCAGGCGCTCCAGCTCCCCGTCCTCATCCGGATCGTCCTCTCCGAGGTGCCGGCCGTACGGGCCGGCGTCGGCAGCGGCGTGATGGCCACCACCCAGCAGGCGGCACTCGCCGTCGGGGTGGCCACCCTCGGCACCCTGTTCCTGTCCCTCGTCCCGGCGCACGGCATGCGGGACGCCCTGGTGACGACCCTCCTGGTCCAACTGGCGGGAGTGGCCCTGACCACCGCACTGAGCCTGCGGCTGCCGCGCACGATCAGCTGAGGGCCCGGCTCGCGGCCGAGAACCGACCGCGCCGACCTTCACCGACCGCACCGGGACATGCCGAGCATGCCGACCGGCATCCAACTCCCGTGCGGCCACCGGCATATGCACTGGCCATGAGTACAACTCCCCTCTTCCCAGGGGCTGTTGACACCAGTGATGCGTCATGTCGTACTGAGTCGCACTGAAGTCGAACGGAACGCACCCGGCGTCGGCCCCGCGCGTTCCGTTCGGCCGACCCGCGATCCGCGATCCGAGGAGACTCCGTGACCGAGATCAAGATCCGCGCGCTGGACCAGAGAGAGACCTGGGACGACAGCGGTTCCGGACTCTGAGCTATCCCACACCCGCCGACGTCACCCGCACCGCCGAAGCCCTGGCCGCCCGGCATCCCGGCCTGTGCCGGCTGAGCACGATCGGCCACTCCCGGCACGGCGTCCCGCTGCGGATGCTGAGCGTCGGAAAAGGGGCACGGCACGCTCTCGTGGTCGCGGGCGCACACCCCAACGAGTACGTCGGCGGGGGCACCCTTCTGGCGCTGGCCCACCGGGCACTGGGCGGCGAACGGCCCGGCACCGTATGGCATCTGGTGCTGTGCCTGGACCCGGACGGAGCCCGCCTCAACGAAGGCGGACACCGCGCCGACACCCTCTTCGGCCACTACCGGGCCTTCTTCCGCCCCACCGCCGACGAACAGCCCGAATGGGCACCCGCTCTCCCGAGGCCACGGTTCCTGCCGGAGAGCCGCGCCCTGCTCGACGTCATCCGCCGGCTGCGGCCGTACATCCAGATCTCCCTGCACGGCACGGACATCGGCGGCACCTTCGCCCAGCTCACCCGGGACGTCCCCGGCCTCGACCGGACCCTCGCCGCCTCCGCCGAACGGCTCGGCATCCCGGTCGAGAGGGCCCCGCTGGACGCCCTGCACTGGCCCACGAGCGCCCCCGGTGTCTTCGTCCTGCCGCCGCCCGGAGCACCCGAACGCCCCACCGCCTTCCCGGAGAACGCCCACCGCTCCACCTGGCTCGCCCCGCACGCCTACGGCGGCGTCACCGCGGTGGTGGAAGTACCGGTCTGGGCCGCCGCCGGGTTCGCCGACCTGGCCCCCCACCCCGCTCCGGAACAACGTCTGCAGCACTGGGCGGAACGCCTGCGGGTCTACGCGCACACCGTCCGCGGCCACTACGAACGGGCCCGCCCCCACCTCCCGGCACCCGGCCCGGACCCCGGCTTCAGCATGCGCCGGGCGGTGGCCGAAACACTGCGCGTCTGCGGCCCGTTGGCCGACAGCTGGGACCCCGCGCACCCGTCGTTCACCCCGCTGCCCGGCCTCACCCGCGCCCGCACCGCCAGCATCGAGGGCTTCGCCCGGCGAACCCCGCTGCGGGCCGCCGCCATGCTGCTGCGCCTCCTGGAGGAGTACGCGCCGACCCCGGGGACCGTGCCTCAACGCGCCGAACTGGAAGCCCTCGTCGCGCGCTGGTGCGCCGCCTACTCGGCGAGTTTCACGGCGACCTGGGTTCCGGTGGACCGGCAGATAGAACACCAGGTCAACGTCACCACGGCCGCCGTCGAGGCAGCCGAAGGACACCTGGCCCCCTCCTGAGCGTGATCTTGCCCTCACCGAACTCACCACCGAAGAACCCCCATTGATCTTCACCATGCTGCACACTCCTTGCTGCGCAGACGAAGCGGTAAAACCAGGAGGTGTCATGCTGCAGATCAACACGAGCAAGGTAAGCCGCTGGGACCAGCACGGCCGCGAACACACCGTCCGCGTACAACGGGCGGGCGTACAGCGCACCATCAAATGCGACACGTGCGGCTGGCGCAAAAGCGCCCAATTCCTCCCGTGGTTGAAGGCGGAGGAACACCTGGCCGAGGAGCACCAGGCGACGGTCGACCCCAAGGAGGCCTAGGGCCCGTCCGGTTCCGATCGGATCAGCCGGAGGCCGTCCCATTCGGCGGGGCGCGGATCAGCACCCGAGCGCGTCGGGCCGGCTGACGCAGCGGGCTGCCACCGCGCGACGCTCCAGGCGGCGGAAGGCCGCCCGCCTCGGTGACCGGGAACCGCGCTCAGCCCGCCCGGGGCCGTCACCCACCACTTTGGTCCAGACCTATTGACGAAAGGTCTGGACCGCGCGACTGTCATGCCTACGACACCTCACCGCACCCCCACCGGGAGGCCTCGCATGATTCGCCGGAAACTGCGTCTGCTCGCCGTCGCGCTGGCCGCGGCCGTCCTCACCCCTCTGTCGATCGCGGGCGCCCCCAGCGCATCGGCCGCGGACACCTGCGCCGTGAAGTCCCGCCCCGCCGGAAAGGTTCTCCAGGGCTACTGGGAGAACTGGGACGGCTCGTCCAACGGTGTGCACCCGCCCTTCGGGTGGACGCCGATCACCGACTCCCGTATCGCCGCGCACGGTTACAACGTGATCAACGCGGCGTTCCCCGTCATCCGCTCGGACGGCACCGCGCTGTGGGCGGACGGGATGGACGCGGGCGTGAAGGTCGCGACGCCCGCCGAGATGTGCGCGGCCAAGGCGTCGGGGCAGACGATCCTGCTGTCCATCGGCGGAGCGGCAGCCGGGATCGACCTGAGTTCGTCCGCGGTCGCCGACCGTTTCGTCGCGACGATCGTGCCCATCCTGAAGCAGTACAACTTCGACGGGATCGACATCGACATCGAGACCGGGCTCGTCGGCAGCGGGACCATCGGTCAGCTCTCCGCCTCGCAGGCCAACCTGATCCGGATCATCGACGGAGTGCTGTCGCGGATGCCGGCCGGCTTCGGGCTGACGATGGCACCGGAGACGGCGTACGTCACCGGCGGCAGCGTCGCGTACGGCTCGATCTGGGGCGCGTATCTGCCGATCGTCAAGAAGTACGCGGACAACGGGCGTCTGTGGTGGCTGAACATGCAGTACTACAACGGCAGCATGTACGGCTGTTCGGGTGACGCGTACTCCGCGGGCACGGTCCAGGGTTTCACCGCCCAGACCGACTGCCTCAACAAGGGGCTCGTAGTGCAGGGGACCACGATCAAGGTCCCCTACGACAAGCAGGTGCCGGGGCTGCCCGCGCAGTCCGGCGCCGGTGGCGGCTACATGTCGCCGAGTCTGGTCTCCCAGGCCTGGCGCCACTACGGCACCGGCCTCAAGGGCCTGATGACCTGGTCGGTCAACTGGGACGGCTCGAAGAACTGGACCTTCGGCGACAACGTGAAGGCGCTGCAGAGCCGCTGAGGCCGAAAGGACCGACCGGCGGCGCGCCGATGCCGCCGGTCGCACCGACGCCCGGACACCCCATGGTCCGGGACAACGCGAAGCCCCCGGTTCCCTGCTCGGGAACCGGGGGCTTCGTGAGCGCTCGGGTCAGCAGCCGACGAGGCGTGCGGCCAGGTAGCCCTCGATCTGGTCGAGCGAGACACGCTCCTGCTTCATGGAGTCGCGCTCGCGCACCGTGACGGCGTTGTCGTCGAGGGTGTCGAAGTCGACGGTGACACAGAACGGGGTGCCGATCTCGTCCTGGCGACGGTAGCGGCGGCCGATGGCGCCGGCGTCGTCGAAGTCGATGTTCCAGTTCTGGCGCAGCGCGGTGGCCAGACCCTTCGCCTTGGGCGAGAGCTCCGGGTTGCGCGACAGGGGCAGCACGGCGACCTTGACGGGCGCGAGGCGCGGGTCGAGGCGCAGCACGGTGCGCTTCTCCATCTTGCCCTTGGCGTTCGGCGCCTCGTCCTCGACGTAGGCGTCGAGCAGGAAGGCGAGCATGGCGCGGCCGACACCGGCGGCGGGCTCGATGACGTACGGGGTCCAGCGCTCTCCGGCTTCCTGGTCGAAGTAGGAGAGGTCCTGGCCGGAGGCCTTGGAGTGCGCGCCGAGGTCGTAGTCGGTGCGGTTGGCCACACCCTCCAGCTCACCCCACTCGTTGCCGCCGAACTGGAAGCGGTACTCGATGTCGGCGGTGCGCTTGGAGTAGTGGGAGAGCTTCTCCTTCGGGTGCTCGAACCACCGCATGTTCTCCTCGCGCATGCCGAGACCGGTGTACCAGTTCCAGCGCTGCTCCATCCAGTACTCCTGCCACTGCTCGTCCTCGCCCGGCTTGACGAAGAACTCCATCTCCATCTGCTCGAACTCGCGGGTGCGGAAGATGAAGTTGCCGGGCGTGATCTCGTTGCGGAAGGACTTGCCCATCTGGCCGATGCCGAACGGCGGCTTGCGGCGCGAGGTGGTCTGCACCTGGGCGAAGTTGGTGAAGATGCCCTGGGCGGTCTCGGGGCGCAGGTAGGCGACGGAACCGGTGTCCTGGGTGGGGCCGAGGTGGGTGGAGAGCAGACCCGAGAACTGCTTGGGCTCGGTGAAGGTGCCCTTGTTGCCGCAGTTGGGGCAGTTGAGGTCGGCGAGGCCGTTCTCCGGGAGACGGTGGTGCTTCGCCTCGTAGGCCTCCTCCAGGTGGTCGGCGCGGTAGCGCTTGTGACAGGAGGTGCACTCGGTGAGCGGGTCGGAGAAGGTGGCGACGTGGCCCGAGGCGACCCAGGTCTCGGTGGCCAGGATCACCGACGAGTCGATACCGACGACGTCCTCGCGGGAGGTGACCATGTAACGCCACCACTGGCGCTTGATGTTCTCCTTGAGCTCGACGCCGAGCGGGCCGTAGTCCCAGGCGGCACGCTGTCCACCGTAGATCTCACTACTGGGGAAAACGAAGCCACGGCGCTTGCTCAGGCTGACGATGGTGTCGATCTTGTCGGCGGCCACGGTGCTCTCTTCATTACGAACGGACGGCAGCGAATGCTTCAGGTTACCGGCGTCGCCCACCCCCGCATCAAATCGGTTCCCGCACTAGGCCGCTTCCTGCCGATTGGATCCGCTTGATACCCGTTGCCGAGGGATGGGCGAGCGCCCGGACGAGGGCTTGTTGACAATCGTTTCCAGATTTGTTGAAAATGAGTGTCATGAACGTACGACGACGCCTCATATCGGGGTTCGCGGTCATGGTGGCCATCGCCCTCGGCCTCGGTGCCCTCACGGCCTGCTCGGGTTCCGCCTCGGCCGACGCCGAGGGCAACGGAAAACTCGACGTGGTCGCGTCGTTCTACCCGCTTCAGTACCTCGCCGAGCAGATCGGCGGGACCCATGTGAACATCACGAACCTGACCCGTCCCGGCCAGGAACCGCACGACCTGGAGATCAGCGCCCGCGAGACCGCGCGGCTCCAGGACGCCGACGTCGTCCTCTACCTCAAGAACCTCCAGCCTGCCGTCGACGACGCGGTGGCCCAGTCCGGGGTGAAGACCAGGATCGACGCCGCCTCGCTGACGAAGCTGGAGAAGCACGGCAACGAGGTCGGCGGACACGCCGCCGCCCACGACCACAGCGAGGGCGAGGAAGCCGGCGCCACCGACCCGCACGTCTGGCTCGACCCGGTGCGGTTCGGCCAGGTCGCCGAGGGCATCTCGGCCGCGCTGGGGAAGGCCGACCCGAAGCACGCCGCGGACTACGCGAAGAACATGGCGGCGCTGCGGAAGAAGTTCACCGCACTGGACACCGACTTCCGAAACGGTCTCGCGGACACGAAGACCAAGACCTTCATCACCACCCACGCCGCGTTCGGCTACCTCGCCGAGCGCTACGGGCTCACCGAGGAGGCCGTCAACGGCCTGGACCCGGAGTCGGAGCCCAGCGCGAACCGGGTGAAGGGCCTGGAGAACATGGCGAAGGCCGACGGCGTCACGACGGTGTTCTACGAGACGCTCGTCAGCGACAGAACCGCGGGCACGATCGCCCGTGACGTGGGGCTCCGGACGGATGTCCTCGACCCCCTCGAAGGCATCACCGGCAAGTCCAGGGGCAGCGACTACATGCAGGTCATGCGGTCGAACCTGAAGGCGCTGCAGACAGCGCTCGGCACCAAGTGACCACCATGGAGGACGTCGTGAGCGAGTCCGTCGTGTCCCTGCGCGGTGTGCGGGCGGAGCTGGGTTCGCGCCCGGTCCTGCGCGGCATCGATCTCACGGTGCGCCGCGGGGAGGTCGTCGCGCTGCTCGGCGCCAACGGCTCCGGCAAATCGACCGCCGTGCGCAGTGTCATCGGCCAGGTCGCCGTCAGCGCGGGCGAGATCGAGATCTTCGGCGTTCCGCGCCGCCGCTTTCGCGACTGGCACCGGGTGGGGTACGTCCCTCAGCGGACCACGGCGGCGGGCGGTGTGCCGGCGACGGTGACCGAGATCGTCGCCTCGGGGCGGCTGTCCCGTGCCCGCTTCGGCATGCTGCGCAAGGCCGATCACGCGGCCGTCCGGCGGGCCCTGGAGCTCGTCGGGATGGCGGACCGCGCCAAGGACTCCGTCAACGCCCTGTCGGGCGGACAGCACCAGCGTGTCCTGATCGCCCGCGCGCTGGCCTGCGAGCCCGAACTGCTGATCATGGACGAGCCGATGGCGGGCGTGGACCTCGCCAGCCAGGAGGTACTGGCCGCGACCCTGCGCGACCAGGTCGCCCAGGGCACGTCCGTGCTGCTCGTGCTGCACGAGCTGGGCCCCCTGGAGCCGCTGATCGACCGCGCGGTCGTCCTGCGGGACGGCTGCGTGCTGCACGACGGCCCGCCGCCCCAGGCGGTCGGCCAGCACGCTCTGCCCGGCCACGACCACGTACACCCGCACGCGGCTCATGACGCCGAACCCCTCCGGACGGGACTGCTGAGCTGATGGACATCCTCGACTACGCCTTCATGCAGCGGGCGCTGCTCGCCGCCGTCCTGGTGGGCGTCATCGCGCCCGCCGTCGGCATCTACCTCGTCCAGCGCCGTCAGGCCCTGATGGGCGACGGGATCGGCCATGTGGCCATGACGGGCGTCGGCCTCGGCTTCCTGCTCAACACGTCACCGGTGTGGATGGCGACGGCCGTCTCCGTGCTGGGCGCCGTGCTCATGGAACTGATCCGCTGGTACGGCAAGACGCGCGGGGACATCGCCCTGGCCATGCTCTTCTACGGGGGCATGGCGGGCGGCGTGATGTTCATCAACCTCGCGCCGGGCGGCTCGAACGCCAACCTGACCTCGTATCTCTTCGGCTCGCTCTCGACGGTGAGCGAGTCCGACGTGACCGCGATCTGCGTGCTGGCCGCCTTCGTGGTGCTCGTCACCCTCGGACTGCGCCGGCAGTTGTTCGCGGTCAGCCAGGACGAGGAGTTCGCGCGGGTGACCGGTCTGCCGGTGCGGGCCCTGAACCTGCTCACCGCGGTCACGGCGGCGGTCACGGTGACCGTCGCGATGCGGGTGGTCGGCCTGCTGCTGGTGAGCGCGCTCATGGTCGTGCCGGTGGCGGCGGCCCAGCAGCTCACCCGGAGCTTCGCGGCGACCTTCGCCGTCGCGGTGGCGATCGGCGTGAGCGTGACGATCGGCGGCACGGTGACCTCGTTCTACCAGGACGTGCCGCCCGGCTCGACCATCGTGCTGCTGACGATCGGCGCGTTCATCGCACTGACGGCACTGGCATCGCCGCTGGCCCGGCGGCGGGCCCGTGCGGCGGCCGCGGCACAGACCGCCCAGGACCCCACGGAATGCGCGATTCCGGCCACGCGTGGCCCGGAGAGCACGGTCGGCGTCTGACCGGGCACAGCCCGGACTGGCACAATGGCCGGGCAAGGGCAGACGTGAGGAGGCAACGGTGACAACCGCTGGATCGCCCGTCCGGGGCCGTTCCACCCGGCAGCGTGCCGCCGTGGCGGCCGCGCTCGACGAGGTGGCCGAGTTCCGCAGCGCGCAGGAGCTCCACGACATGCTCAAGCACAAGGGCGACTCGGTCGGGCTCACCACGGTCTACCGCACGCTCCAGTCCCTGGCCGACGCCGGCGAGGTCGACGTCCTGCGCACGTCGGAGGGCGAGTCCGTCTACCGGCGCTGCTCCAGCGGCGAGCACCACCACCACCTCGTCTGCCGTGTCTGCGGCAAGGCCGTGGAAGTGGAGGGCCCGGCGGTGGAGAAGTGGGCTGAGTCCATCGCCGCGGAGCACGGCTATGTGAACGTGGCACACACGGTGGAGATCTTCGGTACGTGCGCGGAGTGCGCGGCGGCGAAGGGCTGAACCCCGGAGAGGATCAGACGCGCGTCAGGTTGCGGTCGAGAATCGCCCGCAACCGGTCGATGTCCTCGGGGGTGCGCGCGGCGCGCTTGGGCAGCATGGTGAAGCCGACGGCGTTCTTGTCGGGGCTGATCATGAGGAAGACGTCCTTCGTCTCCCGGTAGCGGGGCTGTGCGACCCAGTTGAGCGCCGTCGTGGAGTTGTCCGTGGTCACCGTCACCCCGGCATCCGTGACGGTCACCCGGAACGTGCCCTGGCGCACCGCGAGACGGTGGAACTGGCGGGCCAGGAGCCAGGGCGACAGCAGAACGACCGGCACGAAAACGACAAGCCAGATCACGACATACAGGGACACTTCCTGGCCGGTCATCGCCCGCTCGCCCTGCACAGCGGCCACGAGGGCCAGGCAACCCAGCGCCCAGTACTGTCTTCGGGCCGCCTTGCTGACACCTCTGCGCGCTTTCAGCGCCGACACGAGGTCCGCGACGGTCGGCCGGTACTCCAGCTCGACGGCATCGGCCCGGTACTCCTGAGGCTGCTCATGCCCCTGCGGCCGTACCGGCAACTCCTGCTGCTGCGCAGCGCCTTGGTCCTCGACCACGGCCCCTCCCCAGTTCAGTGGTGATGAGCCGTGATCGTAACGTCGAATTCGAACAACGCTGCGGGCGGCGGGTGTTACGACCCGTCGCCCCGCATGTCCTGCTCCATCGCGAGCAGTTTCTCGTTCGGGACGGCGCCGCCGAAGCGGCGGTCGCGCTGGGCGTACTCGACGCAGGCCCGCCACAGGTCGCGCCGGTCGAAGTCGGGCCACAGCACGTCCTGGAAGACCATCTCGGCGTAGGCGCTCTGCCAGATCAGGTAGTTGGAGGTGCGCTGCTCGCCGCTCGGGCGCAGGAACAGGTCCACGTCCGGCATGTCCGGGTAGTACAGGTACTTCTGGAGGGTCTTCTCGTTGACCTTGGACGGGTCGAGGCGACCGGCCTTCACGTCCTCGGCCAACGCCTGCGCCGCGTCGGCGATCTCGGCACGGCCGCCGTAGTTCATGCAGAAATACAGCGTGAGCGCGTCATTGTCCTTGGTCTGCTCCTGGGCGATCTGGAGCTCCTTGGCGACCGACTTCCACAGCTTGGGCATCCGGCCCACCCAGCGCACCCGGATGCCGAGCCCGTCGAGGGTGTCGCGGGTCTTGCGGATGAAGTCGCGGTTGAAGTTCATCAGGAAGCGCACCTCGTCGGGCGAGCGCTTCCAGTTCTCCGTGGAGAAGGCGTACAGGGAGATGCTGCCGACGCCGATCTCGACCGCGCCCTGGAGCACGTCGAGGACGCGCTCGGCACCGACCTTGTGCCCCTCGGTGCGGGGCAGCCCGCGGTCCTTGGCCCAGCGGCCGTTCCCGTCCATGACGATCGCGACATGGTTCGGGATGAGCTCGCCGGGGAGCTTGGGCGCGCGGGCACCGGAGGGGTGCGGTTCCGGCGTCCTGTACTCGCGTCGCTGGCGTCCCAGGATCCCGCGTACGACCATGTGCTTCTCGTCTCCCTCTTACGTGCTTGCGTGCGCTGGGCGCTCGTCTCGCTCTGCTTGCTGTTCTTGTGTGCTCTTGCCGCGCCGGTGCCTCGTGCGGGCTTCTCCTGAGCTCGTGTGCCCAGGTGGCGCCTACTTCTCCACGTAGCGCAGGGAACGCAGTCCGCGCTCCAGATGCCAGTGCAGATAGGCCGACACCAGCCCGCTGCCCTCCCGGACGTGCCGCGGCTCGCACGCGTCCGCGGTCTCCCAGTCTCCCGTGAGCAGCGCGCCGAGGAGTTCGAGGGCCTGAGGCGAGGGTACGACGCTGCCGGGCACCCGGCAGTCGACGCAGACGGAACCTCCCGAGGCGACCGAGAAGAACCGGTTCGGTCCCGGCATGCCGCATTTGGCACAGGCGCTGAAACTGGGCGCGTAGCCGTTGACGGCGAGGGAGCGCAGCAGGAAGGCGTCGAGGACGAGGTGCGGCTCGTGCTCGCCGCGGGCGAGGGTGCGCAGCCCTCCGACGAGCAGCAGATACTGCTGCACCGCCGGCTCCCCCTCGTGGTCTGTGAACCGCTCGGCGGTCTCCAGCATGGCGGTGCCCGCGGTGTAGCGCGGGTAGTCGGTGACGATTCCACCACCGTACGGAGCGATCGTCTCGCTCTGTGTGCACAGGGGCAGGCCGCGGCCGATCAGCTCACTGCCCCGCGCGAAGAACTGCACGTCCACATGGGAGAAGGGTTCGAGGCGTGCCCCGAACTTGGACTTGGTCCGCCGGACGCCGCGCGCCACCGCCCGTACGCGGCCGTGACCGCGCGTGAGCAGCGTGATGATCCGGTCCGCCTCACCCAGCTTCTGGGTGCGCAGCACGATGCCGTCGTCGCGGAACAGACTCATGCGGCCCATTCTCGCCTACGGCGCCCGCGGCCCGACCCCGATGGGTCGCTTTGCGTCCGGGGCCCTCTTCAAGGCACCTCGCCGCGGCTGCGCGCGTTGACGTACGCGGTCGCCGCGCTGAGCCGCTCCGCCGTGGTGGCCTGCCGGACGGCCTCCGGCACACAGTCCCATTCCCTGCCGCCGCCGAGCGGTCTCAGCTGTACGTAGGGTCCCTCGCTCCCCATGACCGTGCCCAGCCTCCCCGTGCGCGTGTCGACGGCGTAGGAACCGATCGGCGGTTCCGGCGGCTGCGGCGGCTTCATCGCCGGGCCGCCGCGAGCCGGGCGGCGTCTTCGTTTGCCGGTGGCGGTTCTTCTTCCACTCTGCTCACCTGTCCCTTTTCGTTTCACGCTTCGAATCTTCGTCGTGACGCTCCGCATCTGGAGGCGACAGGATTCTGTCCGCCACAAATGCGGCGCAGCGTAAGGGGGTTGGCCTGTGGCCAATGGCTCGCGGCAGGCTGCCTGGGAATTCTTCGGTCAAGAACGGAAACGACGCAGAAGTACGCGGGTTTCACCCAAGTGGAGTCGGGTGCGCGACTTTTCGTCTCCGGGGCCCTGTCGGCCGGTCGGAACAGGTCATCCGGAAACCGCAGTCGGATGCGGCCCAGCGGATCGGCACGCTTCTGCGGAGCGACGGCTTCTTCGAGCGGATGTGGCACAAGATGACCCTTCCGAGCCTCCTCGCGGTGTTCGCGCATCCCGACGACGAATCCCTGTCGGCGGGCGGCGTACTCGCCCGGCACGCGGCTTCGGGAGCCCGGACCGCGGTCGTCACGGCGACCTGGGCGGAAGGCACCCACCGTGCCGAGGAGCCGCCCGACGCGCTGCGCGTCCTCGGCGCGGGCACACCGCGCATGCTCGGCTACGCCGACGCGCGGGTGCCGGAGTCGGCACCGGGAGCCGTCCGGTTCCGCGACGCGCCGCTCGACGAGACCGTGCGGCGGCCGGTCGGACCCTGGGCGCACTGCCGCTCCGGGAGGGCAGGCCGATGTTCAGCGTCCCGGACGAGTGGGTCGGCGCGACGGTCGATGTGCGCCCCTGGCTGGACCGGAAGATCAAGGCCGTACTGGCCCACCGCTCCGAAGTGCCGTTTCGGCGCGCCTACCGGCTGGCCTCCCAGAGTTCGTCGAACCACTTGGCGCACGGATCGACGTGGTCCTCCCTCGCGTCCAGCGTCGTCTTGACGTTGACCTGTCTCAGGTCCTGCTCCACCTCGTAGCAGAGCGCTCCGTCGAAGATGACGAAGTCGCTCGTCGGACCGAGGCGTGCGTGCTCGGGCACCTGAGACAGCACCACCACCCGCGCCTCGATGCCCAAGGCGTTCTGGTTCTCGCACAGTCCCGTCAGTTCGTCTTCCACGTGCTCGGGTTCATTGACGATGAACAGCCGTCTGACCCTCACCTGCCGCAACTTGATGGCGTCGCGCTGCGCCAGCAGATAGCGACGCCCCGGCTCACTGGTCCAGAAGTCCCGGTCGACGATGGTGCTGGTGGCGTCGATGGTGCTCTTCGTGCAGTTGGTGAGGCCCAGGAGCCAGTCGTGGTTCTCTCCCCGGCATTCGGCGCTCCGCTTGGTGAGGCCCTCCATGAGCAGCGCGAGCCTGCTGATCTCGTCCCGCGCGAAGCTGTTCACTATCTCGGTGCCCAGCAGGCCCACCCGCGTCGCGCTGTGGGCCAGTTCGGCCACGCCGTCCGCGCGGAGCACCGAACGCCCCATCTGGCTGAAGAGCCTGGTCGCCTCGTTGATGCGGGCGAAACTGGTGTTGACGACGTCTTCCATCTCACGGTTGTGGGAGACGAGGTTCTGTTTCATCTCGGTGTTGTGGTCGGCCAGGCTCTCCTTCATCTCCTGAATGCGGTCGCGCTGACCGGTCTCCATCCCCTTCAGCCGGTTCTCGAAGTCGTTCATGTACTGGATGATCAGTGCCGCGCCACCGAGGATCAGGGAAACGGTCAGTTTCCATATCTCGTTCTGGTTCTGGTCCAGGACATTGGTGAGCACGTACACGGGAACGGCCACAACCAAGGTGATCAGTGTCTTCTTCAGGACTCCTGGCGTTGCGTCCATCTGCCTCTCCCCCGTCGGAATCGTGCACGGATCTGTCGCGTCAGGGCGCTGTCGACGCCTCTGCCGGTGCTGCGATGGCCTGCAGGGTCAGCTGGTCCCGGATGCGCTGGACGAGCGTCTGCCACTGCCGGGTGAATCCGGGCTCTGTCTCCAGCACCTCCCACAAGGGGCTCAACGTCCGGTCCACTCGCGCGCTCGGCATCCACAGGTGCAGCAGATGGTCGACCAGTGGGCGCACCACGTTCATGACTGCCGCGCCCTCCGCCGCCCCCATCCGGATGCCGTCGAGTTTCTGCACGACCGTCGTCAGCAGCCAGTCGTGCAGGGCGAGGTCTTCGCACAGCCCGGCGACGGCCGCCGGTTCCGTACTCTGCGGCAGCCGCAGTTCGATGGTCCGCAGCCCGTCGTCGTCGAGGGTGAAACGCTCGATCGAGGCGTCGGCACTGTCCTGGACCGGCAGTGCGGCCCAGCGCAGCCTGGTGCGCCGGGACTTGAACGGAACATCGTGATCGAGCAACGGGTGCCGTGACAGCTGCCCGAGGAGTCCCTCCGCGATGGATCCGAGCCCCAGCTCACCCGATGGGACCGCCGATCGGTCACGTGCCAGAAAGCCGGCCGCGACAGCCTGCTCCGGAAGCCGGCCCAGCGGCACCAGAACTCCCGGACGGACGAGGTAGTACCCCCATGGCTGTCGTTGGTCGAGACCCGCGGCCGGCGCGGAGAAGTACGCGGTGGCCTGGAGAACCCGGCCCTCGGTGAGTACCGCGCGGGCGGCCACCGTGCCGATGGCGCGGATCTTGGCGTCGTTGGCCGTCGGCAGCCGGCAGTCCACGCCGGTGAGGACGTCCGGAGAGCGGGCGTGGAGATTGGGGCGTTCGGAGACGCGGACCTGTTCGTCCGTACGCAGCGCGAGCAGTCGGGCGGCATCGCGGCCGTCCAGGCAGTGACGGGTCGGCAGCAGACCTGTGCGCACCTCTCCGCAGGTCAGCACGTGCCGGGGCGTCTCCCCCGTGGCATCCACGTCAGAGTCCTGGCGGAAAGACGTAGGAGGCACGGTCGGCGATCTGGACGGGTACGTGGATACCCTCCCGGGCGGATCGCTCGGTGATCTGTCCCAGTGCCGCGGAGTCCACGTGGATCTGGTCGAGGATCACTCGGACGGCGTGCTCGACAGGCAGGAACCGGGTCGGCAGCACTGTGCAGGTGAAGTACGCGGTGAACGGCGCCGCCGAGGGGGTGAGCCGGAGCAGCGGCGGCAGGTCGTCCCAGTCGTCCGGAAAGCCTTCGCCGTTCCATGGAGCGGGCTTCGGGACAGGCCTGCCGTTGTCCCGCAGCAGTCCGAGGCGGGCCAGTTGCCAGACCGCGGCGAGAAAGGGGCAGGACCAGGTGCGGTGGTCGTCCGCGTCGTCCCACAACTCCACGTCCATGTGGATGGAATGGCGGACGGCCCCTGTCTCACTGGGCGGCTTCCAGCTGGTGGCGGTCATCGCGGCCGAGGTGCGCTGAGGAGGTGTGCGCTGACCGTTGGTGAGCCAGCCGGTCCTGCTGACGGGCGGGCGGAACCCGTTGCTGCCGGGCGGTGGCGACTCGACAAGGCGTCGCATCACGGATTCGGCGAGGTGGACGTCCTCGGTGACGGCGCACCCCGACTCGCGGGCCAGGTAGTCGATGGTCAGGTCCGCTTCCCCGGCCGCCGAGAGCAGCATCGGGACGAGTTCGGCCGGTGTGGAGAAGCGGGTGAAGTAGTCGTCGATGAGGAAGCAGGTGCTGAGGCGGAGTGTCCGGCCTCCGGTGAGGGCAGCGACTCCGGCGCGCGCGGCGTCGATCCAGGGCCGTACCGCCTCGAAGTGCCGCCGCAGCCGGTCGGGGCCTTCGCGCAGGTCCTCCATGTGCAGATGTCCCAGCTCCAGGGAGAGATGGGAGAGCGGCACCGACTCGGTGCGCGGCTGCGCGCTCGTCTCCCGGAAAACGGCCTCCGTCACGGCTGCCCCCAGTACGCGTCGTCGGTCAGCCGCTCGGAGAGTTCCACCAGCGCCTGCCAGGTCGCCTTGTTGGCGATCCGGCTGCCGTTCACGTCCTCGTCGGTGATGAGCTGCTCACAGATCAGCAGGACGGGTTCCAGGGGTACGGATCCAAGGACGCGGGTCTTTCCGATGCCTCGGTTGGCCGCCATGACGTCGAGCTTCTCGTCGTACGCGCGCATCCAGCGGGCCGTTGTGGAGGGCACCTGGGACAGCAGCGGTGAACCGACAGCGGGCACCGCGGCACGTACGAAGCGGATGGCGCCCGCGAGCGCCTCCTCCTCGTGTCCCATGTCCGCGCCGGCTTTCACTATGCCGGAGACGAGGTCGGCGGCGGCGGTCACGTGCTGCGGGGTCCAGCGGTGGTAGATCAGCCAGCGGGCCGGGACACTCCGCAGTTCCGGCCGCGAGGTCGCCCGGAGCACCATGTCCATCGCATAGCTGCGTCCGGCGCTGAGGTCCACCACGATCACGTCGAACTCGGCGTTCAGCCGCAGGAAGAGGTCGACGCACCGGTGCAGGCTCTCGTCGTCGGTGACGAACTCGCCGCCGTCACGGTCTGCGGGCAGCAGCACCAGACGGCCGGATCCACTGGGCCGGTTGCGCAACGTCTTGCGCTCGGTACTGGCCCAGACGTCGATGCGTGCGGGCTCGTCGGTGGTTCCCCACAGGTAGGAATGCAGGCCCTGGTGTCCGAATCCGTCCAGCACCCTTGGGATTCCGAAGACCGCGGCGGCGGTCGGGGAGCCGAAGTCGAAGTCCAGATAACAGACTTCGTCCCCTGCCAGGGCCCGGCGATAGGCGAGATTGGCGCTGGTGACCGAGCGCCCCGTGCCCCCCTTGTCGGAAGCGGCGAAGACCAGCACGGTCACACCTCCTGGAACGCGGCGTTCCTGGCCCGAGCCAGCGCGTCGAGTTCAACGAGTACACCGAGGGTCAGTGCGTAGGCCGTGCCCGGCTGTTCGTCGAGCAGCTGCCTGGCTCGGCGGAGGTTGGCCTCGATGCCGTGCAGACCGGCGCCTTCCTCGCTGTTGGCCGGAGGTGCGGGCTCCATCTGCTCCTTGCCGAGGAGATGTGTGGACTCGCTGAGCAGAGCCCGTGCGAGGGTGGCCAGTTCGGCGCTGCGGATCGGCGGTTGTGTGTAGAGCTGGCGCGCGGCGACCATGCACTCGGTGACGCGCTCGGTGATGCTCCAGGACAACGGCGCCTCGGTGGCCTGCGAGCCGGGGTAGACGGCATGGACGTTGTCCCACAGCCCGGCGCTTTCGCCGTTCCCGATGCGGCGCGCCCACAGATGGTCCAGGGTCTGCTCGGCGAGGCGCAGCAGCCGGTCGTGCGAGACGATGTTGCGGGAGAGCACGCACAGTTGGATGGTCCGCTTCAGCAGTTGCGCCGAGAAGTCCGTCATCGTCCACTGCATGGGCGGGCCCTTGGCATCGCTGCCCTGCAGCGGCAGGGTGACGCCGGGGCTGTGCAGCAGGACGGCCCCGTCGTCCCGGGTGACGCGACTGGTGATCCGGCCGCGTTCGGCGAGGCGTTCCATGACGCCGACGGTGCGCGTGAGGTCGTCGTCCGTGGCGCGGCGGCGCACCAGATCGTGGACGAGCAGTGCGGCGACGGAGAGCGAGAAGTACTCCGACTCCAGTCGCCGCTGGCCGGTTGTGCGCCAGGGGATGTCCTCCAGCGGCCAGGTGTCGTCGCCGAAGCGGGCGATCCCTGACCAGAACTGCTGGGTGATCTCCCAGCGCAGTCGCAGTGCCTCGGCGAGCTTCTGCTGCTCGGAGTTGAGCAGCCCGAGGGTGAGGGTGCGGTCCGAGAAGAGGTCCTGAATGCCGTCGAGCGCGACGACGGTGAAGTAGAGATACGGACTGGCGTGGGCGATGCCTTCGGGCTGCACACCGATCCGTTCCGTGGTCTGCACCTCCGGGGCATCCTGCACAAGACTCCAGGCCCAGCCGCACTCGAAGAGCTGGCTCTCGTCCCTCAGACGCTCCTCGACCTCGACGCCGAGAACGAAGCTTTCACTGATCGTGGCACGCAACGCCTTGAAGCGTTCCTGGAACTGCTGAAGGACGACCCTCTCGGACAGCCGTCCCTGGCCGAGCAGCCGGCACAGGGTCCGGCCCTGTGCCGAATCGGTGTCGAATACATTGACCGCGAAGGAACGCAGCAGGCTCACCATGGCGGCGGTGAGCCGGGTACTGGTGGCGGTCCTGAGTTCCTGGATCCGTCTCTTCACATCGGCCCGCTGCGTCTTGGTCTCATACACCTTGAGGAAGCCGAGCGTGGCGAGGCAGAGGGTGACAGACATGGAGAAGGAGTCGACCACTCCCAGTTCGCGCTGTTCCTTGGTGAGTTCATCCTTCGATTGCTCGGGGGCGAAGTAGTAGCCGCCACCGAAGGTCGGCGTTTCGTTGTCGTCGGTGTACTGGTCCATGAACTCGGCGAGAGCCGTCACCAGGTTTCCGGGAAGCTCCATCGGCCCCCCGGCTCTCTTGAGAGCCTTCTGGACGTCGTCCTGGACGGTGTTCGGGTCGTCGAGACGGAAGGCCGGGATTTCGGTGGCGGGGTACATGAGACAAAGGAGCCGCTCGGCATCCGCGACGCTGCTGCGACCTCCCCATTCACCCCAGTCCCATGCGCCACTCGTGAAGGAGTGACGGGCGATCGCCTGCCAGATGTCCAGCAGCTGCTGACGCGGCTTGATCTGCATACCCATGCCCCTCACACAGGCCTGGAAGGTGCACGGAGAAATCAGTCGGTAACCGGACGGACTCGCCGTCAGGAACCGGACGGATTCACCCCTTGCACGCTCCACCATTTCGAACGCACCGGCTTGTCGAAATAAGAATTCCGGCGCCCACAGGTCAAAATCATCGCCGTGTATCCGTCACGCAGCAGTCCACCCGGCTTTCCTACGGGAAAAATTTCGACATCGTCCGAATACCGACCCACCACGTCGGCGATCTGCGATTTACTCACATAACAGGCCGGAAACCATTCGGCGCCGACCTTGTACCCTTCCGAATGCTCCATGAATGCGGCGGCAAAAGGCGCTCCGGGCTCCAGGGAACTCAGGAAGCAGCCGGTTCCGCGCTCGAATTCCTCATAGGAGGTGGACATCGACTCGGCAACGAAGAACATGGTCCCGATGGACCAACGCCCCTGGCTCCGGTGAAGGTCGAACAGATTCCCGCGCTTGACACGGACGGCCTCCTCGAACCGCACTTTGCGGTCCGCCTCGAGTGCGCTGTAGACCTCGTGCTTGTCCCCCTTGGAGAGCACCTCCCAGAACTGGTCCCACGACTGGTCGAAGCCACGGCGCTGACTCTTCAGATAGCGCACGTTGGCGGACGAGCGCTCCAGCAGCGTGATCCTGTCGCACCAGGGCAACATGGTGAGAGCGGGATAGAGATTCGCTCCGGCACCCACGTCGATTCCGGAAAGCATCCTTCCGGAATTCTCACGGAAGTGATCACTGAAGCGGTCCCGGACGATGGAGATGATCTCCGCATCATCAGGATGCAAGATCCGATAGTTGTGATCAATGTACACCTCGGGGTCGAACGCGTCCCAGGGTGCGTCATCGTTCAGCTTTTGCCCGCCGTCCGGCGATCTCGAGGCCATCGACCCAATGTAGCAACGTGGCTCGTGGCCCGTACCCCTTTCCGACACGGATCCTTTGCGAACCCTTGACACAGAGCTCGAGTCGAGCCCCCGACGAATCAGTTTTTGGCCCTAATTCCACCTTGAACGGACAGTTGTTGCCAGGAATGATGGCTTGACCTGTGCTGATCGAACCCGGGCACAGGGTGTGCGCCGACCGGCTCGTATTCACCCGTGCGAGACGGCACCTCTTTGACTCCTCTCACAAGGGGCCGAAATGATTCCGCTGCCCGGAGACCACTTCCCGTCCGCCACCGGCTCGACGCTGCGCCGATGGCCGGGCGACCGTCCCCTGAGCATCAGACCGGGCACCGAGTCGGACCTGCCAGAAGTCGTCCGCCTCGACGAGGAGGCCTTCCCGGAGGGCCCGTACGACTACGACATACTCCGGCAGTGGCTCGACGTGTGCGGCGACCGTCTGCTCGTCGCCGATGACGGCACCACCCTGCACGGCTACGTCGCCGTCGCCGCGACGCCGGATCCCACACGTACATGGATTGTCAGTCTCGCCGTCGCTCCCGGCCGCCGCGGACACGGACTGGGCAGGCAGTTGATGCTGGAGACACTGGGCCACCTGCGTTCCGACGGCGTACGTGAGGTGAGGTTGACGGTGGCGCCCTCCAACACGACCGCCATCGTGCTCTACAGGTCGTTGGGTTTCGTCCCTGTCGGGGGCATCCGCAAGGACTATCTCGGGCCGGGAAGGGACCGGCTGCTCCTCGCGCTCTCCTTTTGACTCGCCGCACCAGGACCGCATCTTCGCCGAGGCGTTCCGGGCGCTGCGCCCCGGCGGCATCTGCGCGGGCAGCGGCAGTCGGCGGAGCCTGCGTTCCGCGCTGTCGCATGTGTCCGGGCTGTCGCATGTGCGCGACACGACGAACACGGCCGGTCCGCGGGGACTCCCGGCACGACCGAGCGTGGCCCGCTTCACGAAGGTGTCCGCGGACGTGCACCCGGCGGGCGGCTTCCCTCCGCTTCCCGGTTTCCGGCGACGCGCCCCCAGCGAGCCCTGGAGGGCCGCCCGGATCAGTCCTGCGCGCCGAAGCGGCGTACGTACGCGCGCTGCCACGGCGTCTCCACCGCGTGCCGGTCGTAGTGCCGGCGTACGTAGGCCACCGCGTCCTCGGGCGGTACGCCGTCGAGGACGGCGACGCAGGCCAGGGCCGTGCCGGTGCGGCCGCGGCCGCCGAAGCAGGCGATCTCGACGCGTTCGCCGGCGGCCCGCCGCCAGGCCTCCGTGAGCACCGCGCGGGCCCCCGCCCGGTCGGCGGGCAGCCGGAAGTCCGGCCAGCGCAGCCAGCGGGCTTCCCAGGGGACCGGGGGCGGCTCCTTGCCGAGCAGATACACGGCGTACGTCGGCTCGGGACCTCCGTCGGCCGGAAGCGGCCGGCGCAGCGCCCGGCCCCGGATCAGCCGGCCGGAGGGCAACGACAGCACACCCGCGTCGCCCGGCTCCCAGGTACCGCTGTCGGCGTCGGCGCCGAATCGCTCGCCAGGGTGCGAGTAGGGCTGCGTATCGGGGTCGGTTTCGGCCATGGGTCCACCATAGGGCGGGCCGGGGCAGAGGACCCGGGGCTGGACGAGGCCGGAGCGGAACCGACCCGGGATGTGGCGGGCCGGGAGCGCACACAGGCCCGGACACCCCTCCGGTACCGGGGCTGGGCAGGCCCTGGCCGGGACGGACCCCGGGCAGGCCGGACGCCGAACGGGCACAACGCCGGAGGAGTCCGAGGTCGGACGGGCCCGGAGTCGACCGGGCCCGGAGTCGACCGAGCCCGGAGTCGACCGAGCCCGGAGTCGACCGAGCCCGGAGTCGGCCGAGGGCCGGAGTCGGCCGAGGGCCGGAGTCGAGGCCGGAGTCGAGGCCGGAGTTGAGCGAGGCCGGGATGGGGCGGGACCGGAGCGGAGCCCCGTTCAGCTCACGCCGCGGGAGCCCTGGGCCGCCCGAGTCTCGATTCCCCGGAAATGGTCGGCCATCGCGCGCTGGGCGCCCTCGACGTCCCGGACCCGCAGGGCGGTGAGGATGTCGCGGTGACGGCGGGCCGTCACCTCCGGGGTGATGTCGTCGGTCCAGCCGCGCACCACGGCGACCCGCCGGAAGACGGTCCAGAACGCGCCGAGCAGCTGGGGCACGAGCGGGTTGCCGAGCGATGCGTACAGCAACTCGTGGAACTCGCTGTCGAGTTCGGGGAAGGAGCGCCCGTCGTCGCCGGCCGTCTCCATCTCCGTGACGACGGCTTCGAGCCGGTCCAGCTCCTCCTCGGTCAGCACCTGGGCGACCCGGCTTATCAGCCCCTCCTCCAGCACCTCGCGGACCTGGAGGATCTCGGCAAGCGCCCCGGTCGGATCGTCCGGACGGGCGAGCGTGCGGAAGGTCAGTCCGTCGACGAACGGCGTCATGGACGCCTCGCCCACATACGTTCCGTAGCCGTGCCGGATCTCGACTATGTCGAGTGCCTGAAGGGCCTTGAGCGCCTCGCGGACCGAGTTGCGGCTCACGCCGAGATCGGTCATCAGCTCGGTCTCGGTGGGTAGCGGCGCGCCGGCCGGAAGCCCCTGGTCGAGGATCAGCTGCATGACCTCGCGCTGGATCTGACTGCTCACCCGGCGCTCGGGCCGCCGCCGGTTCCCGGTCTCCTCAGGCATGCGCCGCATCGTACGCTCGCTGGACATCGGACGTCCCACCTCCGGCCTGATTAAACGCCAAGTTCGGCCAACTGCCCTGATTCATACCGCCATTGGTCGCACCAGTGGAAGATACGCCATTCGTGTGCGATCCCTTGACCCTCTCCGCGCCCCCTCTTATGGTCGCGCTGCCCCCTATGACGTAGGACGTCGTATCTCCTGCTCCCCGGGCCATCGCACCGACCGCTCCACCGCCTCACCGGACCGCTCAACTGGACCACTCCTTGCTGGAGGAACCGTGCGCGACGTGAACCGCACTCCGGCGCTGCACCGCCGGTCGTTCCTGAAGTACACCGGGGCCCTGGGCGCGGCCGCCGCCCTCTCCTCGACCCTTGCCGCCTGCACGTCCGGGCCGGAGTCGACGAACGACACCGGCGGTTCGGGCAGCGGCCGGAACGCCACGCTGACGGCCGTGATCGGCTACGGGAACGACGGAAGCTGGGATCCGACGCAGACCGCGTCCGCCTTCTGCATGGCCGCCAACAACCACATCTACGAGGGCCTCCTCGACACCGACCCGATCTCCCGCGAGCCCTACGCCGCGCTCGCCACCCAGGTGCCCGCCGACCTCACCGGCACGTCCTGGAAGTTCACGCTGCGGGCGGGTGCCACCTTCCACGACGGGAAGCCGGTCACCGCCGACGACGTGGTCTTCGTCTTCGACCGGATACTCGACCCGAAGACCCAGACCCTCGCCAAGGGCTTCTTCGCCAGCTGGCTGAAGGAAGTCCGCAGGATCGACGCGCAGAACGTCGAGCTGGTCCTCAAGTTCCCGTTCCCCGAGGGGATCTCCCGGCTCACCCTGGCAAAGATCATGCCCAAGCACGTCTTCTCCCGGCCGGGTGCCTGGGACGACGCGATCAAGGGCAAGGCGATCGGTTCGGGCCCGTACCGGCAGACCGCGCACCACCCGAAGTCCAACACGACGTTCGAGGCGTTCGCCGCCTACAACGGGCCGCGCAAGCCCGCCTTCAAGAAGATGAACTGGCTGACCATAGTGGACGCCGCGCCCCGCGTCGCGAAGATCTCCGGAGCGAGCGCCGGCGCCCAGATCGCCGACAACATCCCGTACGCCAACATCCAGCAGCTCCGCAAGGGCGGCATGACCGTCCAGGGCGGCGCGGGCATGAACAACCTGTTCCTGATGTTCAACACCCGGCACAAGCCGTTCGACGACGTCCGGGTCCGCCAGGCGCTGCACTACGCCATCGACACCGGCAAGATGGTCGAGGTCGCCCTCAGGGGGCACGGGAAGCCGTCGAACTCCTTCCTCAACGAGGCCAACCCCTCCTACCGGCCCGCGAAGACCGTCTACTCCTACGACCCGGAGAAGGCGAAGAAGCTCCTGAAGGCGGCCGGGGTCAAGGAACTGAAGATCGAGATCCTGTCGGTGAACGTCAGCTGGATCGTCGACTGCCTGCCGACCATCAAGGCGTCCTGGGACGCGATCGGCGTCCGGACGACGCTGGCCCCGCAGGAGACTACGGCCGTGTTCACCAAGATGGACCAGAAGCAGGACTACCAGGTCGTCGCCGCCGCCTCGAACCCCAACCAGTTCGGTCTCGACGCCGACCTGATCATGCACTACAACTACGGCCCCCAGAACCCCTGGATGGGCTACGCCCGTTGGGCCGGCGACCCGGTCGCCAAGCAGCTCTTCAAGGACATGGACCGGGCGACGCAGGAGCCCGACGCCGACAAGAAGAAGACGATGATCCAGGACTACATCGACGTCGTCGCCGAGCAGGCCGTGCTCTACCCGGTCGTGCACAACGAGCTGATGACCGCGTGGAATCCGCGTCGGCTCGCGGGGATAAGGCCGCAGCCCTACCCGGGCATCAACCTGCTGCAAGCCAAGTGGGTCTAGGCGACAAGGGAGTTGATACGTGGTCGCCATCGTCAGGATCCTGCTGCGCCGCGCCCTGCTGCTCGTGCCGCTGATGCTCGGGATCGTCCTGTTCGTGTTCCTGGTGATGCGGTTCTCCGACGTCGATCCGGCGTCGGCGTTCTTCCAGGGCGCCAACCCGACCCCGCAGCAACTGCACGACTTCCGGGAACAGAACGGACTGCTCGATCCGCTGCCCTTGCGCTACTTCCACTTCGTGGGTGACCTGCTGCACGGCGACATGGGCACCAGCGCGCTGACCCGGGCGCCGGTCGTCGAACAGGTCACCACCGCGCTGCCGCTCACCCTCCAGCTCACCTTCCTGGGGCTCGGCATCGCGGTGGTGCTGGCGCTGCTCGGCGGGGTCACGGCCGCGATCTACCGCGACCGGCTGCCCGACCAGATCATCCGGGTGGTGTCCCTGACCGGGGTCGCCGCACCGGGCTTCTGGCTGGCCCTGCTCATGATCCAGTACCTCGCCGTCGACCAGGGCTGGTTCCCGACCGGCGGCTACATCAACCCGGCCGACTCGCTCTCCGGCTGGCTGAAGACCATGGCGCTGCCCGCGCTCGCGCTCTCCCTGCCGGTCGCGGCCCAGCTCACCCGGATCGTGCGGACGTCCGTGGTCGAGGAGCTCGACAAGGACTATGTGCGCACCGCGATCGGCAGCGGGCTGCCGCCCCGGGTGGTCGTCGGCCGCAACGTCCTGCGCAACGCCCTGATGAACCCGCTCACCGTACTGGGCCTGCGCGTGGGCTATCTGCTGGGCGGCGCGGTCGTCATCGAGACGATCTTCTCGCTGCCCGGCATGGGCAAGCTGATGATCGACGCCGTGCAGAACGGTGACCCGGCGGTCGTACAGGGCGTCGTCCTGACCACGGCCATCGGCTTCGTGGTCGTGAACCTCGTCATCGACATCCTGTATCTGCTGGTCAACCCACGTCTGAGGGAAGCGGGCTGATGTTCACGCGGAAGGATCTGACGGGGGCCCTCGCCCGGCCCGGTGTCCGGCTGCGCGGCTGGCGCAGGCTGCCGCCGCTGTCGAGGATCGCGGTCTGCTTCCTGACCGTGGTCGTGCTGACGGCGCTGTTCGCCCCCCTGCTCGCGCCGCACGACCCGCTCGACCAGCAGCCGCAGGTGGACGGCACCGGGCATCCGTCGGCCGGCCACTGGATGGGGCAGGACAGTCTCGGCCGGGACATCCTCAGCCGGCTGATGTACGGGGCACGCTGGTCGCTGGCGATCGGCCTCGGCGCCACCGCGCTCGCCCTGGTCGTGGGGGCACTGCTCGGCGCGCTCGCCGCGACCTCGCGCAAGGCGGTCGACGAGACCCTGATGCGCTGCCTGGACGTCGTGATGGCGTTCCCCGGCATCGCGCTCGCCGCCGTGCTCGTCGCCGTGTTCGGCGGCGGCATCACGGTACTGATCTGCGCGATCGCGTTCCTGTTCACCCCGCCCGTCGCCCGGGTCGTACGGGCGAACGTCCTCGACCAGTACGGCGAGGACTACGTCACGGCCGAGCAGGTGATCGGCGCCCGCACCCCGCACATCGTCCTCAGGCACGTGGCCGTCAACTGCGCGGCCCCCATCCTGGTGTTCTGCACCGTGCAGGTCGCCGAGGCGATCGTGTTCGAGGCCTCGCTGTCCTTCATCGGCGCGGGCGTACGGCCCCCGGACCCGTCCTGGGGCAGTGTCATCGCCGACGGCAAGAACATGGTGCTGACCGGCGGCTGGTGGGCCACCGTCTTCCCCGGCCTGCTGATGCTGGTCACCGTGCTGTCGCTGAACATCCTCTCCGAGGGTGTCTCCGACGCGTGGGCCGCGCCGGCCGCCCGGGAGGTGTCCGTACCCCCCGCCGAGGACCGTCTCGAAGCACCCGAGCCGGGCAGCGGCACGGTCCTGGAACTCCCCGGTCTGGCGGAGGCCGCCGCGCGGCTGCGTTCACGGGCCCGCCCGCTCCCGTCCGGCCGGCAGCCTGTTCTCGCGGTCGAGCATCTGGCCATCGGCTTCGAGAACCGGCACAGCGGTGTGGACATCGTCGACGGCATCAGCTTCGAGGTGTATCCCGGCGAAGTCCTCGGCCTGGTCGGCGAGTCGGGCTGCGGGAAGTCGCTGACGGCCCTGACCGTGATGGGCCTGGAGCCGAAGGGCGCCCGGGTGAGGGGCCATGTCCGTTTCGAACAGCGGCAGTTGGTGGGCGAGCCGATGCGGGTACGGCGCCGGCTGCTGGGCCACGAGATGGCGATGGTCTACCAGGACGCGCTGTCGTCCCTGAACCCGGCGATGACGATCAGGGCGCAGCTGAAGCAGGTGATACGGCGGGGCGGCAAGCGCACGGCGGCCGAACTCCTCTCTCTGGTCGGCCTCGATCCCGAGCGCACGCTGCGCAGTTACCCGCACGAGCTCTCCGGCGGCCAGCGCCAGCGCGTCCTGATCGCGATGGCCCTGTCCCGCGAGCCCAGGCTGATCGTCGCGGACGAACCGACGACGGCCCTGGACGTGACGGTCCAGGCGCAGGTCATAGAGCTGCTGCTGCGGCTGCGGGCGGAACTGGACTTCGCCCTGATCCTCGTCTCGCACGACCTGGCGCTGATCTCGGCCGTCACCGACCGGGTGGTCGTGATGTACGGCGGCCAGATCGTGGAGACGGGGGTGACGGCGGACCTGGTGGAGTCCCCGGCACACCACTACACACGCGGGCTGCTGGGCAGCGTGCTGTCCCTGGAGTCCGCGGCGGAGCGCATGACGCAGATCAAGGGGGTCGTCCCCTCCCCGGCCGACTTCCCGGCCGGCTGCCGGTTCGCCGACCGGTGTCCGATGGCGAGCGAGGTGTGCCGGACGACGGCGCCGGACCTGGTCGGCCCGCACACGCACACGGCGGCCTGCCACCACCCGGCCGTCGACCTGCTGACCACGGAGAGCGAGGCCGTGAAGTGAGGATTCCGCCCGACGTGATTCCGCCGACGGCGACCGGGGCCGTCTCATGACCGCGCCGGTGCGGGAGGCCGAGGCCCGCCGGACGGACGCGCTCGTCCGGCTCACCGACGTGCATGTCGTCCACAAGGCGCGCAGCGGCGGTGTGTTCACCAGGGACCGGGTGTACGCCCTGACCGGCGCCGATCTCACCATCGTGCCCGGCGAGACGATCGGCGTCGTCGGCGAGTCGGGCTGCGGCAAGTCGACGCTCGCGAAGGTACTGGTGGGGGTGCAGCGGCCGACCTCCGGGACCGTGACCTTCCGCGGCCGCGACCTGTGGTCCCTGAAACCGGACGAGCGGCGCACGGCCGTCGGCGGCAGCACGGGCATGATCTTCCAGGACCCGTCGACGGCTCTGAACCGCCGGCTGCCCGTGAGCCGCATCCTGCGCGACCCGCTGGATGTGCACCGGCGCGGCACCTCGGCCGAACGGGCCGACCGGGTGAAGGAGCTGATGTCCCTGGTCGGCCTGCCCCGGGCGCTCGCCGACGCGCTGCCCGGCCAGCTCTCCGGCGGTCAGCGCCAGCGGGTGGCGATCGCCCGCGCCCTGGCGCTGGATCCCGACCTGGTGGTGGCCGACGAGCCGACGAGCGCGCTGGACGTGTCGGTCCGCGCGCAGATCCTCAACCTCCTCCTCGATCTGAAGGAACGCCTCGGCCTGGCGCTGGTGTTCGTCTCCCACGACATCCAGACGGTGCGCCGGATGAGCGACCGGGTGATCACGATGTACCTCGGCCGGATCGTGGAGGAGTCCCCGGCCGACGAGGTCACCGACGGCTCCCGTCACCCGTACACCCGGGCGCTGTTCTCGGCGACCCCGGGCCTGCTGGATCCGATCGAGCCGATTCCGCTGACCGGGCCCGTCCCGTCGGCGACACGCCCGCCGAGCGGCTGCCCCTTCCGCACCCGGTGCTGGAAGGCGGACGGGGAGTGTGCGACCCGGATGCCGGAGTTCACGGCCGCGTCGACCCCGGGGCACCGCTTCCGGTGTCACCATCCTGTCGAGGAGGGCCGGTCGACGCGCACCCTGGTCGCGCAGGCCGAGTCCGCCGCCGAGGCCGCCGCCACGGCCGACGTTCCGTTCCAGCAGCACATCCGGGAGCCTTCATGACCTTCCCCGCCCCGCTGACCGGTGTCGTACCGCCCGTCTGCACGCCCCTGACACCGGACCGCGAGGTGGACGTCCCGTCGCTCACCCGACTGATCGACCATCTGGTGGACGGCGGGGTGCACGGCCTGTTCGTCCTCGGCTCGACGTCCGAGGTGGCCTATCTGACGGACGCGCAGCGCAAACTGGTGGTGGAGACGGCGGCGGGGCATGTCGCCGGTCAACTCCCCGTCCTGGCCGGTGCGATCGACATGACCACGCCCCGCGTCCTGGACCACGCGCACACCGCCCGCGCCGCGGGAGCGGACGCGGTCGTCGTCACGGCCCCCTTCTACACCCGCACCCATCCCGCGGAGATCGACCGCCACTTCCGTGTCGTCGCCGCCCGCGCGTCGCTCCCCGTGTTCGCCTACGACCTGCCGGCCTCCGTCCACACCAGGCTGAGCCCCGGACTGGTCCTCGAACTCGCCGCCGACGGTGTGCTGGCCGGGCTCAAGGACTCCAGCGGCGACCTCGGCGCCTTCCGCACGGTCGTCACCGGCGTTCGTACCCACCCCGGCGTCACCGGCTTCACCGCGCTCACCGGCTCCGAGGTGGTCGTGGACTCTGCTCTGGCCCTCGGCGCGGACGGCGCGGTCCCCGGCCTGGCCAATGTGGACCCGGTGGGCTACGTACGGTTGTACGAGCTGTGCGCGGCGGGCGACTGGGAGCGTGCACGCGCGGAGCAGGAGCGGCTGTGCGAGCTGTTCGGCCTGGTGGGCGCCGGCGACTCGGCCCGGATGGGCGGCAGTTCCTCGGCCCTCGGCGCCTTCAAGGCCGCGCTGTTCCTGCGGGGCGTCATCGACTGCCCCGCGACGGCGGAACCCCAGGTGCCCCTGTCGCAGGGCGAGGTCGAGCGGGTCGGGAAGTACCTGGCTTCGGCGGGGCTCCTCTAGCCGGGGCCGGACACCGCGCTGCTCCAGCCGGGGCCGGACACCGCTACCCCAGCAGCCCGCTCACCGGCAGCCGCCTGAACTCGACGCTCTCGTACGGCCCCGTGACACCGGTCTCGTAGAGGATGCCGACCCGGGAGGTGCTGAGCTGGACGAGGTCCGAGTAGGCGGCTCGCTGGGTGGACAGGGTGGCCGCCTTCACGAAGGTCGCGCCGGCGGTGGTGCTGCGCCAGACGGCCATGGACTGGCGGACGGTGGGGACGGAGGGGCCGGAGAAGAGGAGCGGGGCGAAACGGCCGGTCAGCTGGAGGACGCTGCCCTGGACGACGGGGACGTCGTTCAGGGTGGGCTGGACGGCGAAGGGGCGGTCCAGGGTTTCGGCGCCGTCGCCGGAGTAGGAGTCGAGGCGGTTGCCGGGACTCGTTCCGTTCTGGTCGCGCGAGGTGAAGTAGAGCCGCCCGTCGGGGAGTTCGGCCACGGAGCTCTCATTGGCGTTGTCGACCCCGTCGTACGAGTCGTCGACGAAGCCGAGCCGCCAGGTGATCCCGCCGTCGTCGCTGTAGAGCGCGTGCGCTCCGTAGTACTTGGGCTCCTGACCGGTGTCGGCGGACCCGGTGGGCGGGGCGGCGGAGTGGTTGGCGGGCACGACCAGGCGCCCGGCGTGCGGTCCGTGGCGCAGGGCGATCGCGTGGCCGGGGCCGGTGGCGTACCAGCGCCAGCCCGGCAGCTTCGTCTGCGCCGTGATGTCCCGCGGGGCGGTGAAGTGCCGCCCGTCGTCACGGCTGGTCTGGACGAAGACGCGCCGGCTCTGCTCCGCCGTGACCTCGCCCCGCATGATCTGCGCCTCGGTCACCGCACCGCTGTTGTAGGACGTGAGCAGGACGATCCGGCCGGTCCTCGGGTCCACCACCGGCGCCGGGTTGCCGCGGGTGTCACCGCCGCCGGACGCGACGACGCCGAGCGGGCTCCAGGTGCAGCCGCCGTCGGACGACCGTCTGAGGACGACGTCGATGTTCCCGGTGTCACCGGCGCCGCTGTGCCGCCCCTCGGCGAAGGCGAGCAGCGTGCCGGCCCGGGTCATGACGGTCGCGGGGATGCGGTACGTGTCATAGCCCTCCTGGCCCGCGGTGTACGGGACGGAGGAGGTGCAACCGCGCCCGGCCAGGGGCGCGGCCGAGGCGGTGCCGCCGGTGGCGGCGAGGGTGGTGAGGCTGGTGAGGAGTCCGGCGGTGGCTGCGAACGCGAGCATGCGGCTCATGCTGGTCATGGCACTCCCTGGACTGCGTCGACTGCGTCAGACATGGAACGTGGGACGTGGGATGTCCCGGTGAACCTAATCTGCCCCGGGTGCCACAGCAATACCCGCACTTTCACGGCGTATTGACGGGACGTCAGTTCACTCTGACATCACGCCGGACGGATACCGGGTCAGGTCCGCTCCGCGTCTCCCGGGGTCACCAGGCCCGACTCGTACGCCACGATGACCAGCTGGGTCCGGTCGCGGGCGCCCAGCTTGCCCATGATGCGGCTGACATGGGTCTTCGCGGTGAGCGGACTGAGACCCAACGCCGCCGCGATCTCCGTGTTGTTGAGGCCGCGGGCGACCAGGGTGAGCACCTCGCGCTCCCGCTCGGAGAGCCCTTCGGGACCGCCCGCCGCGAGCGCGGGAACCGACGGGGTACGCAGGAAGCGGGCGACCAGGCGGGCCGTGGGGCCCGGTGAGAGCAGCGAGTCCCCGGCTGCCACCGTGCGGATCGCGTCGAGGAGTTCGGCGGGCCGGGTGTCCTTCACCAGGAAGCCGGAGGCGCCCGCGCGCAGCGCTTCCACGATGTGCTCGTCGGTGTCGTACGTGGTGAGCACGAGGACTCTGACTCCGGCCAGGCTCTCGTCGGCCGCGATGAGCCGGGTCGCCTCGATGCCGTCCAGGTCGGGCATGCGGATGTCCATCACGATCAGGTCGGCCCGCTCCGTGCGCGCCAGCTCGACGGCCTCCCGCCCGGTGGCCGCCTGTCCGACCACCTCCATGTCCCGCGCCGATTCCACGAGCATGGCGAACGCGGCCCGCACGAGGTTCTGGTCGTCGGCGAGGACCACACGGATGGTCATCGGGTCTCGCCCCTTCCGGGCTCGGACGCGGCCACGGAATCGAGTCCGGGGCCGCGTACGTCGTCGGACTCGCGCACGTCGTCGGACTCGCTCACGGCCCCGGAATCACGTACAGCTGCGGAATCCCGTACGGTCCCGGGACCACCCGGCACTCCGGGCCCGCGTACGTCATCGGCATCCTGTACGCCCTCGAAAGCGCCCGGCGCCCCTGGCCGGGCCTCGCCGTCCGCCGCCACCCTCCGCTCCGCCGCCGCCCGCTGCTCCGGCAGCGTCGTGCCCAGGGGCAGTACCGCCACCACCGCGAATCCGCCCCCTTCCCGTGTCCCGGTCTCCACCGTGCCGCCCACGCTACGAGCCCGCTCCCGCATCCCCACCAGGCCGAAGCCGGGCGGGCCGCCCGCGTCGCCGATGCCGTCGTCCGTGACCGTCACGCGCAGGGCCCAGCCGTCCGTGCTCAGGTCCACGCGGACACTCACCCCGGGGCCCGCGTGCCGCACCGCGTTGGTCAGCGCCTCCTGGACGATGCGGTAGGCGGCGGCGCCCACGGCGGAGGGGACGCCGTCGGTCCGTGCCATGGTCGGCGCCGCCACCTTCGCGCCCGCCGAACGCGCCGCCGCCACCAGATCGGGTACCCCGTCGAGGCCGGGCAGGGGCCCCCGCCCGTCGCTGCCGCCGTGCTCGGAGTCGCGCAGCACCTCCAGCGTGGACCGCAGTTCGCCGCGCGCGCTCCGGCAGGTCTCGGAGATGTCCTCGAGGGCTTCGGCGACGGCCTTGCGGTCGAGGCGGTCGGGGTCGGCGGCCAGCACGTGCGCGGCGACGGAGGTCTGCACGCCGATCAGGGTGATGCTGTGGGCGAGCAGATCGTGCAGGTCCCGGGCGATACGCAGACGTTCCTCGGCCACCCGGCGGCGGGCCTCCTCCTCACGGGTGCGTTCGGCGCGCTCGGCACGTTCGACGACCTCGGCGAAGTACTGCCCGTGCACCCGGACGTACACACCGAGCACGATGAACGCGACGATCCAGCCGGTGACGCGCAGCGCCTCGGTGCCCTCGGCGGTGCCATGCCCGAACTTGACCGCGAGCATGATCCCGATGACACCGCTGCCGATGACCAGGGAGCGCAGCGGGCGCCCAGTGACGGCGACGGTGAACAGCGCGGTCATCGAGACGAGCAGCGGCGCGTTGTGGTCGTAGTCGAGCGCGTGGTACGGGCCGACGCAGGCGACGAGCGCGAGGAACGCGGCCAGCGGGGCGTGCCGCCGGAAGGTCACCGCGAGGTGCG
This sequence comes from Streptomyces rhizosphaerihabitans, assembly GCF_025399795.1. Lineage (GTDB taxonomy): Bacteria > Actinomycetota > Actinomycetes > Streptomycetales > Streptomycetaceae > Streptomyces > Streptomyces rhizosphaerihabitans. The sequence goes on from NZ_JAODTZ010000003.1 coordinate 243,111, forward strand.
CGGCGATCAGCAGGGTCCAGCCGAGCGCGTCCGGTCTCCGGCCGTCGGCGTGCACGGTGAGCACCACGGTGATGTCGAGGATCAGCAGCACGCCGGCGAGCAGCGCGTCCTGGCACAGGATCCGCGCCGGGTCGACGTTCCCCCGGTGTCCGAAGCCGGTGAGGTGCAGCATGCGTTTGACGTCCACCGCTTCGTCCTCCGTGAGAGGCGCCCCTCCGGGAGAGGGGCGCCCGATGTCCGATGTGTGAGGGGTGGCCGGACCGGTGGGGGCCGGCCGGCCCGGCATCCAGTGTGCGGGTCGTCGGGGCCGGCCGGCCCCGACGGCCCGCCCTGTGCGAGCGTCCGGGCCGCCAGGCGGCCTGGCCATCGTGCGTCCGGGCCGCCAGACTCCGGGCCGCTGGACTGCCCGGCCACCGGACTGCCGGGCATCCGGGCTACGGACTGCCGAGTGTCCGAGCCGCCAAGCGGCCAAGCGGCCAAGCGGCCAGGCGGCCAGGCGGCCAGGCGGCCAGGCTGCTCAGCCGACCGCGACCGGCTCCTGCTTTCCGGCCGCCTCGGTGTCCGGCTCGCGCGAGAGGGTGCCCGGCCACCACACCTTCCGTCCCAGCGCCACGCTCGCACTGGTCACCAGGTACGTACGGACGAGGAAGGTGTCGAGCAGCACACCGACCGAGATGACGAAGCCGAGCTCGACGAGCTGGAGGAGCCCCATGTTCGTGAGCACCGCGAAGGTGGCCGCGAGGACGAGGCCGGCCGAGGCGATCACGCCTCCCGTGGTGCGCAGCGCGGTGAGCGCGGCGGCGGCCGGCTCGGCACCGGAGCGGGATTCCTCCCGCATCCGGTGCATGAGGAAGATTCCGTAATCGACGCCGAGGGCGACCAGGAACACGAAGGACAGCAGGCCGAGGCCGGGATCGGTCCCCTCGAACCCGAGCAGCGGGCCGAAGACGAGACCGCCGATGCCGAGCGCCGCTCCCCACACCGCGATGACGGCGGTGACGAGCAGCAGCGGGGCGACGAGCGACCGCAGCAGCAGGACCAGGATCAGCAGGACCGAGACGAGGACGATCGGTACGACGACGAGCCGGTCGCGGGCGTCGGTGTCCTGGAGGTCGATCTGCTGGGCGCTCGGGCCACCGACGTACGATCCGCCGAGGTCCGCCCGCAGGGCCTTGATCGTGGCGGTCTCGGCCGCCGACTGCGGAGCGCCGCGCGCGATGACGGAGATCTCCGTCCAGCCTCCTCCACCGCTGCGTCCGCGCTCGGCGCTCGCGACACCGGCGTGAGCGCGCACCGAGGCCAGCGTCGCCTCGGCCCGCCCGGGCGGGGTGATCACGGTGATCGGCTGGGTGCCCCGCCCCGGGTAGGCGCGGGCGAGGGTCTCCATCGCGGCGACCGAGTCGGGCCGGTGGGCGAAGGAGTCCTGCTGCTTGAGCGGGCCGGGCAGGTTCAGTGCGCCGAGTGCGAGTGCCCCGAGCAGGACGGCTCCGCTCGCGAGCACGACGAGCGGCCGGCGGCCGGCGGAGGTCCCCATCGCGGAGAACAGGCTCCGCCGCTGCTTGGGCTCGCTGCCGTAGGCGGGGACGAGCGGCCAGAACACCCGCCGCCCGAGCAGGACGAGCACGGCGGGCAGCAGGGTCAGCATGGCGAGGAGGGCGCAGAGCACGCCGACGGTGCCCGTCGGGCCCATGCCCCGGCTGCTGTTGAGGTCGGCGGCGAGCAGGCAGAGCAGTCCGGCGGCGACGGTGCCGGAGGAGGCGAGCACGGCGGGCCCGCAGCCGCGCAGGGCCTCCTTCATGGCGTCGTAGGGCCGTTCCACGCGCCGCAGTTCCTCGCGGTAGCGGGAGATGATCAGCAGGGCGTAGTCGGTTCCGGCGCCGAAGACGAGGATCGTCATCACGCCCGAGCTCTGGCCGGAGACGCTGGTGCCGAACGCCTGGTGGAGTCCGTAGGCGACGCCCATCGACAGATAGTCGGCGACGCCCGCGACGGCGAGCGGCACGAGCCACAGCAGCGGACTGCGGTAGATGAGGATCAGCAGGACGGCGACGACGGCGACCGTGGTGTAGAGCAGCGGTCCGCCGAGCGAGTTGTAGACCTCGCCGGCGTCGGTGGCCAGTGCGCCGGGCCCGCCGACGACGACGCTCATCCCGTCGGTTCCCCGGGCGACATCGCGTACGTCGTTCACGAACGCGTCGCGCTTCTTCTCGTCGGTACCGGGCGCGTTGCTGGCGACCGCGTACATCAGCGTGCTGCCGTCGGGGGACGGCACGGCCTCGGGGGCGGCGGTGAGCGGGTTCGCCCGGGTGATCACGGCGACCTGGCGGGCTGCCGTGTCCCGGTCGGCGGAACGGAGCCCCCCGTCGCGGTGGTAGACGAGCACCAGCTCGGTGGCCTCCCCGCCGGGCAGCCGGTCCTCGATCTTCGCGACCTGCGTGGAGTCCGCGCTCGACGGCAGATAGTCGACGGCCCGGTCGTGCTGCACATCCGACAACTTCGCCGCGAACGGCCCGACAGCGGCCAGCACGGCCACCCACAGCCCGAGCAGCAGCCAGGGCACGGCCGTCCGCCGCCGTCCTGTGCTCGTCTTTCCGGCCTTCTCGGGCCCCATGGCGGGGTCCTCCCCTTCTCGCGGAATGTCTGGACAGGCTCCAGACTTCCGGCGCGGCGGACGGGATACGTCGCGCGGAAGAGCGAGTTCGGGGGTACTGCGAGGGGTGGCGCGGGGACCGGACTACTCCCTGGGGAGTAGCGGTGGGGCGGGACTACGACGGCGTCCGGGCCGTCGCCAGGAGTCGGGTCACGTCGTCCGAGCAGATCGTCAGGGCCGCGCCCACGGTGGCCAGGACGTCGCGTTCGGCGGGGGTGTACGGCCCGTCGGCGAGGGCGATGCGGGCGCCCTGGAGGAGGATCGCCTCGCGGCCCGTCGGGGCGAGGTGCGGGGCCAGCGGGTCCAGGGCCTCGTGAAGTTCTATGGCCAGGCTCGCTCCGCAGGGCTCGCCGAAGAAGCGGCCCGTGTCGGCGGCGAGGGCCTCGACGAGGGCGCCGAGCTGGTCCTCCGTGCAGTCGTCGAAGCCGGCCGCGCGGACGGCCGCGGCGGCGGTCTCCAGGGACGCGCGGGCGCAGCCGCCGCCCGCCGCGAGGACCGCGAGGGCGACGGTGTGGACGGCGTCGCGGAGCATCGCGGAGAAGCGGGTGGTGGTGGGGTGGTCGAGGACGTCGGCGCCGTAGTGGCTGCTGCAGGCCGCGCACTCGACGACGGGCCCCGTCTCGCCGCGCGGGAGGACGGGAACACCCAGAAGCGTGAAGCGGCGCCGACCGGTGAGCCGCTGATAGTTGCGGTCGCCCCCGCAGCCGGGGCAGAAGAACTCCCCGTCGCCGACGGTGCTCCACGCCGTACGGGTGCCCAGGATGCGGGGAACCTGAACTGCACGACCGTTTCGTCCCCATCCTGGCAGCACGTCGCACACCTCCGTAACTCCCCCACAGCCTTAAAGGCGTGGGAGGTACCCCACGGCAACATCGCCGTGCTGGCGTGATGTTAGCCACATTGTTGAGGTGTAGTCAGTACCTAGGACGAGACCTGCTCGTGACCTGCACATGGATTGGCCGGGATACGACCGGGCCCCGCCCGCCTCGAAAGGCGGACGGGGCCGGAAAGAGCCAGGTGAACGAGGTCAGCGGGCCGCGCGGTTGACGGCGGAGACGACGGCCTTCAGCGAGGCACGTGTCGTATTCGCGTCGATGCCGATTCCCCACAGAACCTTGTCGCCGATCGCGCACTCGATGTAGGAGGCGGCCTGCGCGGAGGCACCCTCGCTCATCGTGTGCTCCTGGTAGTCGAGCAGGCGCACGTCGATGCCGATGGACTGCAGGGCGTCGAAGAAGGCGGAGATCGGACCGTTGCCGGTGCCGCTCAGGACGGTGTCGGCGCCGTCGACCGTGGCCTCGACGGTCAGTGTGTCCACGCCGTCCTTGTCCGTGGTGGACTGGCCGGTCCTGACCTGGATGCGGCCCCACGGGTTCGACGGGTTGGGCAGGTACTCGTCCTGGAAGGTCGCCCAGATGTCCTTCGGCGTGACCTCGCCGCCCTCGGCGTCCGTCTTCGCCTGGATGATCTTCGAGAACTCGATCTGCATCCGGCGCGGCAGGTCCAGCTTGTGGTCGTTCTTCAGGACGTACGCGATACCGCCCTTGCCCGACTGCGAGTTGACCCGGATGACGGCCTCGTAGGAACGGCCGACGTCCTTCGGGTCGATCGGCAGGTACGGGACGGCCCACTCGATGTCGTCGACGGTGACGCCCCTGGCGGCCGCGTCGGCCTCCAGCGCGTCGAAGCCTTTCTTGATGGCGTCCTGGTGGGAGCCGGAGAAGGACGTGTAGACCAGGTCGCCCACGTACGGGTGGCGCGCGTGGACCTCCATCTGGTTGCAGTACTCCCACGTACGGCGGATCTCGTCGATGTGGGAGAAGTCGATCTGCGGGTCGACGCCCTGCGAGAACAGGTTCATGCCCAGGGTGACCAGGTCGACGTTGCCGGTGCGCTCGCCCTGGCCGAACAGGCAGCCCTCGACGCGGTCGGCGCCGGCCATCAGCGCCAGCTCGGCTGCGGCGACGGCCGTGCCGCGGTCGTTGTGGGGGTGGATCGACAGGCAGACGTACTCGCGGCGGGACAGGTGACGGCCCATCCACTCGAAGCGGTCCGCGTGCGTGGAGGGGGTCGAACGCTCCACCGTGGCGGGCAGGTTGAGGATGATCTCGCGGCCCGGACCGGGCAGCCAGACGTCCATGACCGCCTCGCAGACCTCCAGGGCGAAGTCCAGCTCGGTGTCGGTGAAGATCTCGGGGCTGTACTGGTACCCGAACTCGGTCTCGGGGCCCAGCAGTTTCTCCGCGTACTCGACGACCAGGCGTGTGCCGTCGACGGCGATCTGCTTGATGTCGTCCCTGGAGCCACGGAAGACCACGCGGCGGAAGACCGGGGCGGTGGCGTTGTACAGGTGCACGTTGGCGCGCTTGGCGCCCTTCAGCGACTCGACGGTCCGCTCGATCAGGTCCTCGCGGGCCTGGGTCAGTACGGAGATCGTGACGTCGTCCGGGATCGCGGTCTCGTCCTCGATGATCGAGCGGACGAAGTCGAAGTCCGTCTGGCCCGACGCCGGGAAGCCGACCTCGATCTCCTTGTAGCCCATCTTCACCAGCAGGTCGAACATCTCACGCTTGCGCGCGGGCGACATGGGGTCGATCAGGGCCTGGTTGCCGTCGCGCAGATCCGTGGAGAGCCAGCGGGGGGCGACGGTGATCCGGTTGTTCGGCCAGTCGCGGTCGGCGATGTCGACCTGCTCGTACTGCCCGTACTTGTGGACCGGCATCGACGTGGGACGCTGACGGTTCGGGCGGGTGTGCTGGCTCTGGCTGTTCGCCATGATGCGTAGGCTCCTCAGGATGTCCGAAAGGACGGCCGACGGCGCAACGCCAGACTCCGCGGGGAGGGGGTCGGCCTCGACTACAGGCCCTCGCCGCGGCAGCTAAGGAGAAGCAGCCCGAAACGCATGATGCTCCGCAGCCTAGCGGAGCCGCGCTCCGTACGGAGGGCTGTATCAGTATGCGGGATCGCGCCCCCCAAAAGGTGCAAAAAGTGCGCCATACCACTTCTAGGTGGAATCGCAGGCTCCTTATTGCCGCATTTCACCAATCATGGTTGCACGTAGTGACATACACATCACCCAGTGCAAGGGTGCCGGGCATGACGACCAACGGGGGCTTCGAGCCCGTTCACTGCACCATCGTGCCGCCGCACGTCCTCGACAAGCTCGCCCAGCACGAGGACCCGGCGCTCTCCGGTCCCGCGCGCCAGACCCTGGAGCGCGACGCGTACGAGCGCACCCACCGGCGGCTGACCACCGTCCTCGGCGCGCCTGCCGTGCCCGCGCCCGCGGGGGCCGACGAGCGCACACCCCACCGCACGATCTACGACGCCCGCCACCGCCAGGACCTCCCCGGCAAGAAGGTCCGCGGCGAGGGCGACAAGCCGGGCAAGGACGCCACGGTCAACCGCGCGTACGCCGGCCTCGGCGCGACCTTCGACCTCTACCTGAACGCCTACCAACGCACCTCGATCAACGGCGAGGGCCTGCCGCTCGACGCGACCGTGCACTTCGACGCGAACTACAACAACGCCTTCTGGAACGGCGAGCAGATGGTGTTCGGCGACGGCGACGGCGAGATCTTCCTCGACTTCACCATCCCGGTCGACGTCATCGGCCACGAGCTGACCCACGGCGTCACCCAGTACACGGCGAACCTCACCTACTTCGGCCAGCCGGGTGCCCTGAACGAGTCCATGTCGGACGTCTTCGGCTCGCTGATCAAGCAGTACACGCTCGGCCAGACCGCCGCCGAGGCCGACTGGCTGATCGGCGCGGGCCTGCTCGCCCCGCGGATCACCGGCACCGCCCTGCGCTCCATGAAGGAGCCGGGCACCGCGTACGACGACCACGTCCTCGGCAAGGACCCGCAGCCCGGGACGATGGACGGCTACGTCAACACCGGCCGCGACAACGGCGGCGTCCACATCAACTCGGGCATTCCCAACCACGCCTTCTACCTCGTCGCCCAGTCACTCGGCGGCCACGCGTGGGAGCGGGCCGGACAGATCTGGTACGACGTCCTCACCGGCGGGGAGCTGCCGCAGCAGGCCCTCTTCTCGGACTTCGCGCGGCTCACGTTCGCCGCGGCGCGGACCCGGTACAACGACGGGGAGGAACTGCTGGCCGTGACGAAGGCCTGGGAGCAGGTCGGAGTCCCGTCCGCATAGCTCCGGAGACGCGGTCCCGGACCCGTACCCCGGAGGCACCTGCCCGGAGGCATCGGCCCGGACCCGTGGCCCGGAGGTACGGCTCCGAACCCGTACCCCGGAAGCATGGCTCCGGACGCCCGACTCGTACTAGACAGGACCCATGCGTATTGAAGTGCGGCGCACGGGCGGGTTCGCGGGCATCGAACGCCGTGCCGAGGTGGACACCTCGGGACGGCCCGACGCCCCCGAGTGGCACGCCCTGGCCGAGCGGGCGATCGACGCCGGCCGGGGCACACCCCCGGCCGGCGTCCCGGACGGCTTCAGCTATCGGATCACCGTGGACGGAAAGACGGTCTACGCCGCCGACCCCACGCTGACGGAGGAGCAGCGCGAGCTGATCTCACGGGTACTGAAGGAGGGCGCCTGACGGAGGACACCTCACGGCCCGGCGTCGGATCCCCGCGGAGGGCGCCTCACGGTCCGGCAGAGGACGCCGAATTGCGGGCACGCCGAACCGTTGACTTCCGTTACCGCCGGTACAGATGATCGCGCGCATGGCGACGAATCCCCTCCCGCAGTTCCCGGCCGGCTTCCTCTGGGGCGTGTCCACCTCGGCCCACCAGATCGAGGGGGCCGTGGACGAACGCGCCCCCTCGGTGTGGGACGCCTTCAGCGCGGGGCCCGGTCACATCAAGGACGGCTCCACGGCGGCGGTGGCCTGCGACCACTTCCACCGCTACCCGGAGGACGTGGCACTCCTCGCGGGCCTCGGCGTGGACGCGTACCGATTCTCCATCTCCTGGCCCCGGGTGAACTCCCCCGGCGGCCTCGACTTCTACGACCGTCTGGTCGACGCCCTGTGCGCGGCAGGCGTCCGGCCCGTACCGACCCTCTTCCACTGGGACCTGCCGGCGGAGCTGGACTGGATGGACCGGGACACCGCCGAGCGGTTCGCCGAGTACGCCTCGGTCGTCGCCGGACGCCTCGGCGACCGCGTCAAGAAGTGGATCACTCTCAACGAGCCCGCCGAACACACCCTGTTGGGTCACGCGCTCGGCGCGCACGCCCCCGGCAAGCAGCTCCTGTTCGACGCGCTGCCGGTGGCCCACCACCAGCTCCTCGCGCACGGTCTCGCCGTACGGGCGCTGCGCGCGGCCGGCGCCGACGACATCGGGATCGCCAACTCGCACGGCCCGACCTGGGCGGCCTCGGACCGTACCGAGGACGTGGAGGCGGCCGACTTCTACGACCTCCTGCTCAACCGCCTCTTCGCCGATCCCGTCCTGCTCGGGCAGTACCCCGAAGGCATCGGTGAGTTGATGCCCGGCGACGTCGAATCGGACCTGAAGATCATCGCCGAGCCGGTCGACTGGTACGGGATCAACTACTACCAGCCGACCGAGGTGGGCGCTCCCGAGGGCGCGGAGATCGAGTTCAGCGGACTCACGCTGCCCGCCGAACTGCCCTTCACCGTCAAGGAACTGGAGGGTTACCCGGTCACCGACTTCGGCTGGCCGGTGGTGCCCGAGGCGCTCACCGAACTGCTGGTCGGCTTCCGCGAGCGCTACGGCGACCGGCTCCCGCCCGTCGTCATCACCGAGAACGGCTGCTCGTACGACGGCATCGACGACCAGGAGCGGATCACCTTCCTGGACGGTCATGTCCGGGCGCTGCACCGGGCGTTGGAACAGGGCATCGACGTCCGCGGCTACTTTGTCTGGTCGCTGATGGACAACTTCGAGTGGGCGGAGGGGTACGAGCGCCGCTTCGGTCTCGTGCACGTCGACTACGACACCCTGGAGCGGACCCCGAAGGCCTCGTACAACTGGCTGCGGGACGCCCTGCGGGCACAGAGATGACCGCGGCCGACCAGCCGGTCATACCCGTGGCCGCCCTCGCCGAGCCCGTCGAACGGGTCGGCCGGGGCTGGACCTCCGCGCTCTCGCTCGCCAACGGGGCGATCTGGGTGGGCTGGTACGGCCCCCTGCAGATCCTCCTCGCCTCCCAGGCGGAGGACTTCGCGCCCGGCACCGGCATGTCCAAGGAGGCGATGCTGGCCTGGGTGACGGGTGCGGGCGCGGTCGTCTCGCTGATCGCCAACCCGCTCTTCGGCGCGCTGTCCGACCGTACGACCGCGCGCCGGGGCCGCCGTACCCCGTGGATCGCGGCCGGAGCGGCCGGCGGTGCGCTGTCCCTGCTGCTCCTCGCGGGGGCGGGCGGTGTGTGGACGATGGCGGCGGGCTGGTGCCTGGTCCAGCTGACCCTGAACGCCGCGTTCGCGGCGGTCACCGCGGCCGTCCCCGACCGGGTGCCGCGCCTCCAACGCGGGTCCGTGGGCGGCTGGCTGGGCGCGGCGCAGATCCTCGGCGTGGTCGGCGGCACGGGACTCGCGACGGTGGCCGGGGGCACCGGCGGCGGGTACGCGGCGTGCGCGGTGTTCACCCTGGTCGGCGTGCTGCCCTACGTGCTGCGTCACCCGGACCTGCGGCTGCCGGTGTCGGCCCGGCCGCCCTGGTCCGGGCGCGCGTTCCTCGCCTCGTTCCGGCTGAGCCCGCGCGAGCACCCCGACCTGGCGTGGGCCTGGCTGACCCGCTTCCTGATCAACCTCAGCAACGCCTTGGTGCTGCTGTATCTGCTCTACTACCTCCGGGACCGGCTGCACTACGGCGACCCCGAGCAGGGTGTTCTGATCCTCACGGCGGTGAACGGAGTCACGCTGCTCGCCACCGTCGTGGTGGGCGGGGTGTGGTCGGACCGGCTCGGCCGCCGGAAACCGTTCGTGATCTGGTCCGGCGTCCTGATGGCGGTGGCCACGGCGGTACTGGCCGGCTGGCAGACCTGGCCCGGCGCGATCACCGCCGCGGCCGTCCTCGGCATCGGCTTCGGCGTCTTCACCTCCGTCGACTTCGCCCTGATGACCGACGTCCTGCCGAAGGCCCTCGACCGCGGCAAGGACCTCGGCGTCATCAACATCGCCAACGCCCTCCCCCAGGTCGCGGCCCCCGTACTGGCGGCCCCGATCGTGACGTATCTGGGCGGCTACCGGGTCCTGTACCTGGTCGCGGCGGTGATCGGGCTCGCGGGGGCGGTACTGGTGGGGCGGATCAAGGGGGTGGACTGAGCGGGCCGGGCGGTCCCTTCGGACGGGCCGCCCGGCCCGGTCACAGGGCCCCGGCGTCCCTGGCCGTCCACAGGGACGGGTACACCGGGCGGAAGCCCAGGTCGTGGCGGATGCGGTCGGTGGACACGATCCCGTTCCAGGGGTCGGGGTCGGTGCGCTCGTACAGGGCGGGGGGTACCTCGACACCGTTGATCAGGTGGAGGTCGACGGTGGTCACGGGGGCGTCGTCGGCGATGTTGCAGATCCGGCCGGCGGCCACGCCGGGGGCGTACAGCAGGCGGCGCAGGCCCTGGGCGACATCCGCGTGGTGGACCATCTGGAGCCGTTGACCGGCAGCCCAGTGCGCGGCCCACCGCATCGACGCGGCGAGATGCGGGTCGCCCTCCCCGTAGACGAAGGCTAGGCGGCCTACCCGGACGTCCATACCGCCTTCCAGGGCGAGCAGGCCGCGCTCCGCCTCCGCCTTGGACGCCGGGTAGGCACCCCACATCTCGCCGCCGGGCAGGCTCGGGTCGTCCTCGGTCAGCGGGCGGCCCCGACCGGTCCCGTACACCAGATTGGTGCTGACCTGCACGAACCGGCGCACCCCGGAGGAGACGGCGGCGCGGCCGAGCTCCAGTGCGGCGTCGCGGTTGACCGCCCAGGCCTCGTCGTCCGGCACTCCGCGGAAGGCGGCCGCGATGTTCACCACCGCGTCGACGCCCGCGAGGGCCTTGCCGAGCGTCTCGGAGTCGCGCAGGTCTCCGACGGCGGTCTCGACCCCGAGGCCGTTCGGGCCGGTGAGGGCGGCGAGGGCCGCCGCCCGGGACTCGTCACGGACCAGGACCCGTACCCGGTCGCCGGGGGGTGCCTGCTGCAGGAGGCGGGGTACGAAGCGGCGTCCGACCTCGCCGGTGGCTCCGGTCACCAGTGTCAGCATGATCTGTTCCTCTCGTCGGCCTCCACCGTCCCCCCGTGCCGGGCGGAGCGGGAGAGACCTCCTGATCCAGGGACCGGCAGTGCCTGGATAAGACCGGCGGCCTGCGTCACGCTGGAGAGGTGAACCGAGCCGAACTCGCCGACTTCCTGCGCCGCGGCCGGGCCCGTCTGGAGCCCTCCGACGTGGGGCTCACGGCCGGTTCCCGCCGCCGCACCCCTGGCCTGCGCCGCGAGGAGGTGGCGGCGCTGGCGGGCATGTCCGTGGACTACTACACCCGGCTCGAACAGTCACGCGGACCGCACCCCTCCCGTCAGATGCTGGGCGCGCTGGCGCGGGCGCTGCGGCTCACCGGCGACGAGCGGGACCACCTCTTCCACCTGGCCGGCGAGGAGCCACCGCGGGCCGGGAGCGCCTCGTCGCATGTCCGCCCCGGGCTGCTGCTGATCCTCGACCGGCTGCACGACGCACCGGCGCAGGTCATGACCGACTACGGCGACGTGCTCGCGCAGAACGCGATGGCGGCGGCGCTGACGGGCGAGGCGGACCCCGGGCGCAACGTCGTACGACGGTTCTTCACCGACCCGCGGTCCCGCGCCCTCTTCCCGCCCGAGGACCGCCCCGAGCACGCCCGCTCCCATGTCGCCAACCTGCGCGCGGTCACGGCGGCCCGCCCCGACGACCCGGCCCCCGCCGCCCTGGTGGCCGAACTCCGCTCCACAAGCGAGGAGTTCGCGGACCTCTGGGAGTCCCACGAGGTCGCGGTGCGGCGCTCCGCGACGAAACGGTTCCTGCACCGCACGGTCGGTCTGCTGGAACTCGACTGCGAGTTCCTGCTCAGCTCCGGCGACAACCAGCTCCTCGTCGTCCACACGGCACGCCCAGGCACCGAGTCGCACGAGCGTCTCCAACTGCTGCGCGTGGTGGGCCTGCAGAACATGACTCCGGCCGCCGGACAGCGGTGACCTCCGTCCGACGGACCCGTATGCCGGACCGCGCCCGGGGCCAACTTCGGCCACTTTCTATGACCGTTGAAGGAAAGGGTCCGCTTCCCTTGCAATCGTGAGGCACCCGCGCCTCAATGGAACCGCACATTCCGACGGACCGTCAGATACGCCTCCGCACGGCGTCCCGCACCCCACGCGCGGACGGTCCTCGTACACGTCTCCCCGCACCCTCACCGAGCACGGAGGTGAGGAGCCCGTGTGCCCGGACCAGGGCGGACGGCTCCGTCCCGACCATCCCCACATGGCAATTCCCCCACAAGGGAAGGGAAACCGATGAGAGGCAAGCGACTCTGTACCGTCGCGGCGTTAGCCGCCGGCACCCTCGCCGCGACCGGTCTGGCCTTCGCGCCGACCGCCGCGGCCGTCACTCCCCAGACGGCCACCATCAACGCGACCTGCACCCTCGGTGGTGGCGGTGCGGCCACCCTCACGGCCACGCAGGACGGCACGGCCGCGACCATCACCCTCAGCTCCACCACCATCACGTCCCCGCTCCCCCTCGCCGAGAACTCGGTCACCTCCACTCTGACCCTGGTCAACGCAAGCGGCGGGACCACTGCCTTCAGCGGCAAGAAGAACCCCGCGATCGCCGCGGGCGGCGGAGTCTCGGTGGGCCCCCTCGACGGCACCGTCGCCTCCGGCGACAGCCTGGAGACCTACGGCGGCTCCCTGAAGATGGTGGTCTTCGGCATCACCATCACCTGCACGGCGGACGCGCCACAGTCCCCGGGTCCGTTCGTCTTCGACTGACCCACCGCGCCATGACGTGACGAGGGACGGTGCCGCCCGCGCGCAGCGGCACCGGCCTTCCGGCAACTCCCTTGCCCACGGCCCGGGTCGGAGACCGTTGGGCGACCGGTCGATGACCATGACAGAAACTGATGGCCCATCAGTCACTGCGCCGGGACTCCATTGACTTCTCACACAACCCGCACATCAATAGCCCCCTGTCGGCGTAGACGAGCCGCTGCGCCCGCATCCCTCAGGAGGGGGCAACAACCATGTCAACCACGGGTCCGACAACCCGAAGACGACGCCTTGCGGCACTGCTCGGGGCGACCGTACTCGCGCTCACCGCGGGAGGTGCGCTGGCCGCCCCGGCCGGAGCCGCTGCCACGAACGTGGACTTCGCCACGCACTGCATCCCGCCGGCGATCGCGGGCATCCCGCCGATCGACGGCACCACCACCGCGAAGATCACGGTGGACAACGCGCGTCCCAAGGTCGGCGACACGGTCACCGTGACCTACACGGTGGTCAAGCCCGCCGCCAGCAACCCCGTCGACATCGCGCTTCCGGCGGACATCATGACGCCCACCGGCAAGGTCGCGCTCGGCGGGGCGCAGACCGGAAGCGTCACCGTCGCCGGTCCCAAGAAGAACGACCCGGTGCCCGGCAAGGGCGCCTTCCCGTCGTTCAGCATGACGGGCACGTTCACCGTCACCGCGCCCGGCGCGATCACCCTGTCGCCGAGCGACTACAACATCCACACCAGCTACATCATGGAGCTGGACACCCCGTGCACGGTCATCACCCCGCCCGCCCCGGTGTCGGAGACGGTCACCGCGACGGGCGGCGGACAGACCAACACCCGGGCCATCCAGCTCGGTTCGGCCTCCGGGAATCCCGGTGACAGCGTGACCGTCACCGGCAGCGACTTCACCCCGGGCGCCACCGTCACCCTCGCCGGACGGTCCGGGGCAACCCAGACCGCCGACACGGCGACCGTGACCGCGAACGCCCAGGGTTCCTTCAGCGGATCGCTCGTCGTCAACGACAAGACGACGACCGGCGTGGTCGCGTACGAGGGAGGAAGCTGGAACGCGGACACCGGCGCGGGTCCCGCCGCGTATGTCGTCATCGACAACACGCCCGTCCCGGACGGCAGTCAGAAGCTCACCACCACGGTGAAGGCGGGAACGCTGTCGATGACCCAGGCCGGGGATGCCGTCGCACTCTCGGCGGTCGACTTCGGCAAGGGCGGTGCCTCCACGGGCTCCCTGCAGACGGTGACGGTCAAGGACTTCCGCGGCGGACCCGCGGGCTGGTCCCTGACCGGCAAGGTCACCGACTTCACCGGCCCCGGCGCGAAGATCGGTGCCGGTGCCCTGAGCTGGACCCCGGCCTGCGCCACCAAGGCCGGCAGCCCGAGCACCTGCCAGGCCGGTTCGTCCGGCGCGGTGGGCACCTCGGGAGCGACACTGGCGTCCACTCCCAACGGAACGCTCACCGGCGGTGAGTTCACCGTCGACGCCGGACTGTCGCTGAACGTACCGGAGTTCACACCCCCCGGCACCTACTCCGGTGTGCTCACGCTGACGCTCAGCTGACCGGTCCGCCACTCGACCGGTCTCCGCACCCCGGTGGCCGGGCGCGCACCCGCCCGTCCACCTCGTCCGCCCATGCCTTCCGCGGGGGTCCGCACCCATGCGCAAGCCGTACGCCCTCCTCCTGAGCCTGCTCCCTGCCCTGCTGGCCTTCTCGGCATGGGTGGCCACGCCCTCGTACGCGGCCGACAACGGCAGTTGGTCGGTCTACCCCGTGTCCTCGCGCATCGCCGCGCGGCCGTACTTCTACCTCTCCGCCGACCCCGGCCAGACCCTCCGGGACAAGGTCACCGTCGCCAACAAGACCAGCGGCCCCCTGACCTTCCGGCTGTACGCGGCCGACGCCTACAACACCGCGCGCGACGGCGGTTTCGCCGTGCGCACGCTGAAGGAGAAACAGCACGGGGTGGGGGCCTGGGCCCGGCCGGCCCGCTCCCGGATCACCGTGCCCGCGCACGGCCGGGTCACCGTGCCGTTCACTCTCCACGTCCCCGAGCGGGCCGAACCCGGCGACCATCCGGGCGCGCTGGTGGCGCTCGACGAACGGATCGAGACGGGCCCCGGCTCCGTCTCGGTCGGGGTGCAACGGGCGGTCGCCGCCCGGGTCTATCTCCGGATCGGCGGGCCCACGGTCCCCGCCCTCGCCGTGGAGAAGGTCCGCCTCACCCGCCACCAGCCACTGATCCCCGGCACGGGCGCCTCCGCGGCCACCGTCTCGTACACCCTCCACAACACGGGCAACGTGACCCTGAACCCGAAGGTGCGCCTGAGGGCCGAGGGCCTCTTCGGGCGGACCCTGCTGTCCCGCGACCTCACGGGCATCCCCTCGGAACTGCTCCCGGGCCAGCGGGTCCGGCTCACCGCGCCCTGGCACGGAGCGCCCCAACTCGACTGGGGCGATGTGACGTTGACGGCCAGCGCGCCCGGGACCCGGGAGTCGGCGAGCGTGTCGTTCCTCGCGCTGCCGTGGCTGGTGGCCGTGTTGGTGGCAGCCGCGTCCGCCGCGGCGGTGGTGACGGTCAGAGTGCGTCGGGCCCGCGTTCGCCCGTCCGTACCCGTACGACCGTCTCCACGGGTACGGACCACACCTTTCCGTCCCCGATCTTCCCGGTCTGCGCGGCCTTGACCACCGCGTCGATGACCGCGTCGGCGTCCGCGTCCTCGACGACGACCTCGATCCGGATCTTGGGGACGAGGTCGACCCGGTACTCGGCACCGCGGTACACCTCGGTGTGCCCGCGCTGACGCCCGTAGCCGCTGGCCTCGGTGACGGTCAGCCCGTGCACACCGAGCTCCTGCAGGGCGGTCTTGACCTCGTCGAGCCGGTGGGGCTTGACGACGGCGGTGATGAGCTTCATGCCTGGTGCTTGACCTTCTGCGCGGTGGGAAGGGACGACGACACCGGGGCGCCGTGGCCCAGGACCCCGTGATCGTAGGCGCTCTCGGCGTGCACCGTAAGGTCCAGGCCGTTCTGCTCGTGCTCCTCGTCCGCGCGCAGGCCGATCAGCCGGTCGAGCAGCCTGCCGATGCCGTACGTGGCGGCGAACGCGTACGACCCGACGGCCAGCACACCGACCAGTTGCCGGCCGAGCTGGCCGAGCCCGCCGCCGTACAGCAGCCCCTCGACCCCGCCCGTCATCCCGTGGACCGCGAAGACCCCGATGAGCAGCGTGCCGATGACACCGCCGACCAGATGGACGCCGACGACGTCCAGCGAGTCGTCGTAGTCGAACTTGAACTTCCAGCTCACGGCGTACGAGCAGACGACACCGGCGGCGAGCCCGACGGCGAGCGCGCCCAGCAGGGACACCGACCCGCAGGACGGGGTGATGGCCACCAGGCCGGCGACCGCGCCCGAGGCGGCGCCCAGCGTGGTCGGGTGGCCGTCGCGCCGCTGCTCGACGAGGAGCCAGCCGAGCAGGCCCGTGCAGCCGGCGGTGAGGGTGTTGAGGAAGGCCGCGGCGGCCAGACCGTTGGCGCCGAGGGCGGATCCGGCGTTGAATCCGAACCAGCCGAACCAGAGGAGACCGGCGCCGAGCATGACCATGGGCAGGTTGTGCGGGCGCATGGCGTCCTTCTTGAAGCCGAGCCGCGGCCCGAGGACCAGGCACAGCGCGAGCCCGGAGGCGCCCGAGGTGATCTCGACCGGCATACCGCCCGCGAAGTCGAGCGCGCCCAGCCCCTCACGGATCCAGCCGCCCGGACCCCATACCCAGTGCGCGACGGGAACGTATACGAGCAGCGCCCAGACGGGCACGAAGACGAGCCAGGCCCCGAACTTCGCCCGGTCGGCGACCGCCCCGCTGATCAGCGCGGCGGTGATGATCGCGAAGGTGAGCTGGAAGGTGGCGAAGAGCAGGGTGGGAACGGTGCCCTGCACGCTGTCCGGCCCGATCCCGGCCATTCCCGCGTGCCGCAGCCCGCCGATGAGCCCGCCGAACGCGTCCTGGCCGAACACGAGGGAGTATCCGGCGGTCAGCCAGACCACCGTGACCAGGGCGATCGACACAAAGCTCATCATGAGCATGTTGAGCACGCTCTTCGCACGGACCATGCCGCCGTAGAACAGGGCGAGGCCGGGCGTCATCAGGAGGACGAGCGCGGTGGCGGCGAGCAGCCAGGCTGTGTCGCCGGTGTCGATCCGGGCAGCGGCCAGAGTCACGGTCTCTCCAACGGGGTGGGGGCGTCGTCAGAGCGTCATGGGCCCGCATTTCCGGTTGCGCACACCCACGTTTCCGATGTGTTTCATTGCGCCGCGATTTCCGAATCCTCACAGATGAGGTGTCCGGCGCCCGGCGCGGGAGCGGCCGGCGGGCGAGTCCTCGACGCCCTGCGCACGGGTACCGGAATGTCTGCCTCCGGGCTGTCGAACAGCTTGGTACGGCGGGCGCCCGACGATCAGGGAGAATGGGCGCCATGAGCGTTCGCAACCAGTCATCCGAGCCGTCCGAAGCAGTGGGGAACCACCGCGCCGGCTTCGCCTGTTTCGTGGGCCGCCCCAACGCGGGCAAGTCCACCCTCACGAACGCTCTGGTCGGCCAGAAGGTGGCGATCACCGCGAACCAGCCGCAGACCACACGGCACACCGTGCGGGGCATCGTGCACCGGCCCGACGCGCAGCTGATCCTCGTCGACACCCCTGGCCTGCACAAACCGCGCACCCTGCTGGGCGAGCGGCTCAACGACATCGTCCGCACCACCTGGGCCGAGGTCGACGTGATCGGCTTCTGCCTGCCCGCGAACGAGAAGCTCGGCCCGGGTGACCGTTTCATCGCGAAGGAACTGGCGTCGATCAAGAAGACGCCGAAGATCGCGATCGTCACGAAGACCGACCTCGTCGACAGCAAGACGCTCGCCGAGCAGCTCATCGCGATCGACCAGCTCGGCCGGGAGCTCGGGTTCGAGTGGGCCGAGATCGTTCCGGTGTCGGCGGTGGGCGACTCGCAGGTGGGTCTGCTGGCCGATCTGATCGTCCCGCTGCTGCCGGAGGGGCCCGCCCTCTACCCCGAGGGCGACCTGACGGACGAGCCGGAGCAGGTCATGATCGCGGAGCTGATCCGCGAGGCCGCCCTGGAGGGCGTCCGCGACGAGCTTCCGCACTCCATCGCCGTCGTGGTCGAGGAGATGCTGCCGCGCGAGGACCGCCCCGCCGACAAGCCGCTCCTCGACATCCACGCCTTCGTCTACATCGAGCGCCCCAGCCAGAAGGGCATCATCATCGGCCCCAAGGGCAAGCGCCTGAAGGACGTCGGCATCAAGTCCCGCAAGCAGATCGAGGCGCTGCTCGGCACGCCGGTCTTCCTCGACCTCCATGTGAAGGTCGCCAAGGACTGGCAGCGCGACCCCCGGCAGCTGCGCAAGCTCGGCTTCTGAGACACCTCGGCGCCCCTGAGGACATCGAGCGCGTGGAAGACGGCCCGGTCTCCGGGCCGTCTTCTCGTACAGGGAACGGGAGAGAAGTCGTCCAGGGGCGGCAGGAAGCCTCCTCAGCCCGCCGTCACCCTCGGTGTCGGCCCGCGGTCACCTTGGTTGTCAGCCCGCTGTGACCGTCAGGTGTACGACACCGTCGAGCCCGGCCAGCAGCACCGGCGTCGCGGGCCCGCCGAGATCCCGTACAGCCGCACGGTCCGCGTCCGCGACGGCCTCCGCCTCGGACACCACGGCCGCCGACTCCAGGGACTTCGCCCCCGACGCCACGGCCATCGCCACGGCCGTCTGCAGGGCGCTCAGCCGCAGCGACTCCAGCTCCACGGTCCCGGCGACGTAGGTACGCCCCGTCTCGTCGCGTACGGCCGCGCCCTCGGGCACACCGTTGCGGGCCCGCGCGGAACGGGCCAGGGTGACGATCTTGCGGTCCTCGGGGTCGAGCGCGCTGCTGTCGGTCATGACCAGAGCATACGAAGTGCCGGCGCGCGCACCCGCTGAGGGTCAGGGACGGACCCGCTGAGGGTCAGGGACGGTCCAGGCGCAACCGCTCGGCGCGCGGCAGACCGGCCACGACGAGATCGTACGAATCCTCGATGAGCTCCCGGACCAGGTGGTCCGGGAGCTCGCCGTCGACGGTCACCGTGTTCCAGTGCCGCTTGTTCATGTGGTAGCCCGGGATGATCAGCCCCGGGTGCTGGTCGCGCAGCCGGATCGCGTCCTGCGGGTCACACTTCAGGTTGACCGTGAGCGGGCGCGCGTCCAGGTTCGTCAGGGCGAAGAGCTTGCCCAGCACCTTGAAGACCGAGGTCTCGGGATTGAAGGGGAAGTCCTCGACGGTCGCGTTGAAGGACAGGCAGAACGCGCGCAGTTGCTGTGGAGTCACGCCGGTTTCTCCTCCTGAGGAGGCCCGGCCTGGCCGACCGGCTCGACGAGGACCGTGACGATCTTGTTCCGGCGGCCGGCCGCGGCCTCCGCGGTCAGCCGCAGCTCGCGCCCGTCGGGCAGTTCGACCACCGAGGAGGCACCGGCGATGGGGACCCGTCCCAGCGCCTTGGCGAGCAGTCCGCCGACGGTCTCCACGTCCTCGTCGTCGTAGGCCTCGAAGCCGTACAGCTCGCCGAGGTCGCCGATGTCGAGGCGGGCGGTCACCCGGAAGCTGTCGCCGCCGAGCTCCTGGACGGGCGGCAGTTCGCGGTCGTACTCGTCGGTGATCTCGCCGACGATCTCCTCGAGGATGTCCTCGATGGTGACGATGCCGGCGGTACCGCCGTACTCGTCGATGACGACGGCGACGTGATTGCGCTCCTGCTGCATCTCGCGCAGCAGATCGCCGGCGTTCTTGGTGTCGGGGACGAACGCGGCCGGGCGCATGGCCGTCGACACGAGCTCGGACTCGGCGTCCCGGCTGATGTGGGTCTTGCGGGCCAGGTCCTTGAGGTAGACGATCCCGACGATGTCGTCCTCGTTCTCCCCGGTGACGGGTATGCGCGAGAAGCCCGAGCGCAGGGCCAGGGTGAGGGCCTGCCGGATGGTCTTGTAGCGCTCGATGACGACGAGGTCCGTGCGGGGAACCATGACCTCGCGCACGAGGGTGTCGCCGAGCTCGAAGACGGAGTGCACCATGCGGCGCTCGTCGTCCTCGATGAGGGACTCCTTCTCGGCGAGGTCGACCAGGGCCCGCAGTTCCGCCTCGGAGGCGAACGGGCCGCGTCTGAAGCCCTTGCCGGGGGTGAGCGCGTTGCCGATCAGGATCAGCAGCGGCGGGATCGGGCCCATGATCCGGGCCAGCGGCAGCAGGACGTACGCCGCCGCCGTCGCGGTGTTCAGCGGGTGCTGGCGGCCGATGGTGCGCGGCGAGACGCCGACGGCGACGTACGACACGAGGACCATGACTGCGATGGCCACGGCGAGGGCCTGCCAGGTCTTGTCGAACTCCTTCAGGCAGGCGAAGACGACGAGCGCGGCGGCCGCCATCTCGCAGGCCACGCGGACCAGCAGCGCCACGTTCAGATAGCGCGTCGGGTCCGCGGTGACCTGCGCGAGCTTGGCGCTGCCGCGCCGACCGCTGCGGACCGCCTCCTCGGCGCGGAAGCTGGAGACGCGCGCGAGGCCGGCCTCCGCGCAGGCGGCGAGCCAGGCGACGACGACCAGGGTGACGGCACCGATGACCAGCTGTGGGCTCATGACACGGTCGGGGCCGGAGACGGACCCGTGATGCCCTTCTCCGCACGCCAGCCGTCCACGATGGCGGCCTGCAGGCCGAACATCTCGGCCTTCTCGTCGGCTTCCTCGTGGTCGTAGCCGAGCAGGTGCAGCACGCCGTGGACGGTGAGGAGTTGGAGCTCCTCGTCCATCGTGTGCTGCGTCGGAGCGTCCTTGCCCTGCTGCTCGGCGACCTCGGGGCAGAGCACGATGTCGCCGAGCAGGCCCTGCGGCGGCTCGTCGTCGTCCTTCGACGGCGGGCGCAGTTCGTCCATCGGGAAGGACATGACGTCCGTCGGTCCCGGCAGGTCCATCCACTGGATGTGCAACTGCTCCATGGCGTCCGTGTCCACGACGATCACCGAGAGCTCGGAGAGCGGGTGGATGCGCATCCGCGCGAGCGCGTAGCGGGCGATGTCGAGGATCGCCTGCTCGTCGACCTCGGTTCCGGACTCGTTGTTGACGTCGATCGACATGGCGGTGCTGGTCTACTTCCCTTTGTGGCCCCGGCTCTTGTTCGAGCCGTTCTCGGTGCCGTTCTCGCTGTCGTACTTCTCGTACGCGTCGACGATACGGCCGACCAGCTTGTGCCGGACGACATCCTGGGACGTGAGCCGCGAGAAGTGGACGTCGTCGAGACCCTCCAGGATGTCCTGGACCTGCCGCAGACCCGACTTCGTACCGCTCGGGAGGTCGACCTGCGTCACGTCACCGGTGATCACGATCTTCGAGTCGAAGCCGAGCCGGGTGAGGAACATCTTCATCTGCTCGGCGCTCGTGTTCTGAGCCTCGTCCAGAATGATGAAGGCGTCGTTCAGGGTGCGGCCGCGCATGTACGCCAGCGGCGCGACCTCGATCGTGCCCGCGGCCATCAGGCGCGGGATCGAGTCCGGGTCGAGCATGTCGTGCAGCGCGTCGTACAGCGGGCGCAGGTACGGGTCGATCTTCTCGTAGAGCGTGCCGGGCAGGAAGCCGAGCCGCTCGCCGGCCTCGACCGCCGGGCGGGTCAGGATGATCCGGTTGACCTGCTTGTGCTGGAGCGCCTGGACGGCCTTCGCCATGGCGAGGTACGTCTTGCCGGTACCGGCGGGGCCGATGCCGAACACGATGGTGTGCTTGTCGATGGCGTCGACGTAGCGCTTCTGGTTCAGGGTCTTGGGGCGGATGGTGCGGCCTCGCGAGGACAGGATGTTCTGCGTGAGCACTTCGGCCGGAGTCTCCTGGCCGTCGCCCTCCCCGTTCTCGCTCGCCCTGAGCATGGCGATCGAGCGTTCCACTGCGTCCTCCGTCATGGGCTGCCCCGTGCGGAGCACCAGCATCATCTCGTCGAACAGGCGCTGGACGAGAGCGACTTCACCGGCGTCGCCGACCGCACTGATCTCGTTTCCCCGGACGTGGATGTCGGCCGCCGGGAAGGCCTTCTCGATCACGCGCAGCAGGGCGTCTCCGGAACCCAGAACAGTCACCATGGGGTGCTTGGCCGGGACGGTGAAGTGCGCGCGCGCCTGCCCCTGAGCGGGGCCGTGAGCTGTGGGTGTCTGAGTCATGGGCCGGCTCTGTAGGCCTGCGTATCCTCCTCGGTCGGCACGCTTGCCACACGGGCAGCCTTGCGTTCCCAGCGTACGTCGCGGCACTCACGGAGCCGTAGGGCTTTTCTTCAGGTCACGAGGTCGTGACCTGAAGACGCGCCGGGACGTGCGGACGCGCAGTGGCCTGAGGACGCGTCGACCGCAGGATCGGACGGCCTCACGGTCAGGTACCTCGCCGACAGGCGGCCTTGATCGGGCGGCCTCACGCCGAGCGGCCGAAACCGATCGTCGGCACGGCCCGGCGCAGCGGCCAGGGGCGGGTGACCTCCGGGAGCAGGCCCTCCAGGAAGGCGTACCGGCTCAGGGCCGCCGGGTTCTGGGCGTCGACCGAATGGACCTTGCGCCACCATGCGGCGATCTCCGACCAGCCGGGCGCCGACAGCGATCCGCCGAACTCCTGGACGGAGAGCGCGGCGATCAGCCCGGCGAAGGCGAGACGGTCGGCGAGCGGCCAGTCGGCCAGGGTCCCCATGACGAATCCGGCGACGAAGACGTCGCCCGCGCCGGTGGGATCCAGCGCCTCGACGGCGATCGCCGGGACCTCGGCGCTCTCCCCGGAGCGGCCGTCCACGGCATAGGCGCCGTCGGAGCCGAGGGTGACGACCGCCAGCGGTACGTGCTCGGCCAGCGCGTGCGCCGCCGCGCGGGGGCAGTCGGCGCCGGTGTACCGCATGGCCTCCTCGGCGTTCGGCAGGAACGCCTCGCAGTGCGCCAGATCGGCGAGCCCCGCCAGGTCCCAGCGGCCGGTGTCGTCCCAGCCGACGTCCGCGAAGATCCGGGTGCCCCGGCTCGCGGCCTGCGCGATCCAGGGCGCGCGGATGCCCGGGGTCAGCGAGGCGACGGCGGCACGCGCCCGCGGCGGGCAGTCGGGGGCGGGCTCCTCGTGCGGCGGCTCGTGCCCGTGACTGACCATGGTCCGCTCGCCCTCGTACGCCATCGACACGGTGACCGGCGAGTGCCAGCCGGGCACGGTCCGCGACGGCGCCAGATCGATGCCCTCGCCCTGCTCCAGGGCGTCCCAGCAGTACTCCCCGTAGTGGTCGTCCCCGAAGGCGGCGGCGAGGGAGGTCTTCAGGCCCAGCCGGGCGAGGGCGGTCGCCATGTTCGCGACCCCGCCGGGGCTCGAACCCATGCCACGCGCCCAGGACTCGGTGCCGCGAACGGGGGCGGAGTCGAGGCCGGTGAAGATGATGTCCAGGAAGACGGTGCCCGTGAGGTAGACGTCCCAGGGCGGGTCCTCGGCGGTGCGAAGCCCGGCGAGCGGGTCGACATGGGCCTGACGGAACGGTCCCTCGCCGTTGATCACGGTGCGCTCCCTGGGGTGGTCCGGTTCTGGCCAGTGTGCACCACACCGGCCGCGCGAGGCCGTGGGTCACGCCGGGGCGGCCGTGGTCCGTGGTGCGGGTGGGGCACGTCCCTCCCGGCCCGCGCCACCCCGTGCGCGCCCCTCGCCCGCCTCGCGTCCGGGAGCCCGATCCGGTCCCCCACCTGGCCATCCGCGGCGGGGGAAGCCGTCGCCCCCGCCGCCACGCGCCCACCCCAGGTCCGGGAGCCCGATCGGTCTCCCGCCTGGCCGTTCGCAGCAGGGGAGGCTTTCGCCCCCACCGCACTCACCCGCCCCACGCCCACCCGGGCAAACGCCGTGCCCACCCCGTGTCCGGAATCCCCCACATGGCCATCCGCGGCACGGGGCGGCTTTCACCCCCACCACCGCCGCTCACCCGCCCCGGGCCCACCCCGTGCCCGAGGGGCGATCCTGGTCCCTCCACCTGCCCGAACATCCTCGCCCGCGCGCACGCGGCACCGGCACCGGTCGGGCACCCGGCTCCGCCCCGCGCTCGAAAAGCGGGCACTCCTACCCCGGGGTCCCCACCGCAAACGAAGAGTGCCCCAGATCACACCGCTACGCCTTCTTCGCGGACCCCCCACCTTGATACAAATTGCCCGCGCGTTCCTGTCCGTCGACAGCCGCCCCATCCCCTCTCTTCTTGAGCCGCTCTCGCCTGCCCTGGGAACGCCCGTGTCCGCCCGCACCCCCACGCCCTGGCCCCTCGTCGCCCTTTTCACGGCCGGGTACCTCGCCGCGTATCTGCTTCCCACCACCGTCGGCCGCCTCGACGCGGGACTCCCGCTGTCGGCCACCCAGGCCGGAGCCGTCGGCAGTGTCCTGCTGCTGAGTTCGGCCTCGGCCGGCTTCCTGCTCGCCTCCCGCGTCGACCGTTTCGGCCCGCGCAGGCTGGCCCGCGCAGGCCTGCTCCTCGCGGCCCTCGGCTACGGCACCGCCGCGCTCTCGACGGCCGTCCCTCTCGTGGTCGCCGGCGCGATCGTCGGCGGCTTCGGTTCCGGTACGGCCACCGCGGTCGCCGCGACCGGAATCGCCGGCCGACGCGATCCGCACCGGGTCACCACCCTGGGGCTGCTCGGCGTCTCAGGCCTCGCGGGCGCGCTGTATCTGACGATCCCCCATCTGGGCCCGGCGCACGGTGTCCCGCTCGCCGCGATCGCCTGCACCGCGCTGCTCGCACTGTCCCTGACGGGACGCCTCCCCGCGCGCACACCGGCGGCGCACACCCTGCGTACCGCCACCCCGCTCCCGCACCGCCGTTCCGGCCTGCTCCTCGCCGGGGCGATGCTCTTCTGGTCCCTCGCGCAGAACTCGCTGTGGGGCGTGAGCGGCCGGATCGGTCTGACACAGGCGGGCCTCACCGAGGTCAAGGTCGGCGCGGTCTTCGCGGTGGCGCTCGGCGCCGGACTGCTCGGGACCATCGGCGCGGGCGCCCTCGGCCCGCGGCTCGGCCGGGCGCTGCCGATCGGCCTGGGCACGGCGCTGATCGCCGGCTGCATCGCGCTGAGCGCGGCGGCCACCGATCTGACGTCCTTCGCGGCGGGCGAGATCGCCTGGAACGCGCTGTACCCGGTCGTGCTGTCGTACGTGATCGGCCTCGCCGCGTCCATGGACACGCGCGGCCGGTGGGCGGTCCTCGTCGGTTCCGCCTCCTCGCTCGGCACGGCGTGCGGCCCGCTCACCGGCAGCCTGCTGTCCGCGCGGGCGGGCTACCCGGCGATGGGAACGGTCCTGGCGGCCGGTCTGCTGCTGGTCGGCGTCCCGATGACCCTCGTGGCCCTGCGCCCTCGGCGCACCACCCAGATCGTCGAGATCCCCCTCGTGGAGATGCCGGTCATGGAGATACCCACCGTGGAGATCCCCGTCATGGAGCTGCCGGTCGTGAAAACGCCGGTCGCGAACGAGCTCATGACACCGACCCCGGCCGTGGACGACCCGTTCGCCGAGATCCCGGCCGCGGTCGGCCGCTTCGCGCGGATCCCGGTCGTGGAGATCTCCGTGCCGCCGATCCCGGTCGCGGACAACGCCTGCGCGGAAATCGCCGTCGTGGACGTCGTGGAGTTCCCGCTGGAGGGTGTGCCCGCCCAGCGGGAGGCCTACGGCACGGCAGGTCCCCGGCACACGGCGGCCACCGTGTCCACGCCGGGGCCCGTGACCGTCTGACGCCCGTCCCCTGTCCGCCCTTCCAACCGTCCAACCGTCCAACCGGGCGGACGGGCAGGCGCTCGCTCGGCTACCCGAACTCGTACGCGTCGACCTCGGCGATGTAGCGCGCCCGGCGCTCCTCGTCGTGCTCCAGGAAGGACGCCTCGAAGGAGTTGCGCGCCAGCTCCCGCAGCCGCTCCTCGCCGAGACCGAGGGCCTCGCGCACCGCGTGGAAGTTGTCGCCGACGTAACCGCCGAAGTAGGCGGGGTCGTCGGAGTTGACCGTGCACAGCAGTCCGGCGTCCATCATGGCGGGCAGCGGGTGCTCCGCCAGGACGTCCACAGCACGCAGCCGTACGTTCGACAGCGGGCACAGGGTCAGCGGCACGCGCTCCCGGACCAGCCGTTCGACGAGCTCGGGGTCCTCCATGCAGCGCAGCCCGTGGTCGATGCGCTCGACGCCGAGGACGTCGAGGGCCTCGGTGATGTACGCGGGCGGCCCCTCCTCGCCGGCGTGCGCGACGCGCCGCAGACCCAGCTCGGCGGCGGCCTCGTACACCGCGCGGAACTTGACCGGCGGGTGGCCGACCTCGGCGGAGTCGAGGCCGATGCCGGTGATCCGGTCGAGGTAGGGCTTCGCGGCCTGAAGGGTGTCCATGGCGGACTCGGCGGACTCGTCGCGCAGGAAGCACATGATCAGCTGGGTGGAGACGCCGTGGGTCTCCTCGCTGCGTCCGAGCGCGCGCCACAGTCCCTCGACGACCGTCCCCATCGGCACGCCCCGGGCGATGTGCGCCTGCGGGTCGAAGAAGATCTCCGCGTGCCGTACGCCCTGCGCGGCGGCCCGGGCGAGGTAGGCGTCGGCCAGGTCGGCGAAGTCCGCCTCCGTCCGCAGGACGGCCATGAGCTCGTAGTACAGGTTCAGGAACGTCTGGAGATCGTCGAAGAGATACGCCTTGCGCAGCTCTTCGGTGTCCGCGTACGGCAGCGTGACGCCGTTGCGCGCGGCGAGCGCGAAGGCCAGCTCGGGTTCGAGGGTGCCTTCGATGTGGAGGTGCAGTTCAGCCTTGGGGAGGGACATCGAAGCATCGTACGGTCGATTCCCGGGCCCACCGGAACCGGCACCTTCCCGACACCGGGACACCCCGACGCCGGTATCCGGACGCCCCGGCACCGGGCGTCGGCGTCACGGACCGTGCGCCGGACCCGAAGCCGACCCCGGGTCCGCCGTGTCCTCACCGTCGCTTCGGGACCGGCACTCTCACCAGGTCGTGCGCCACCGTCAGCTCACCGTCGAACCCCGCCGCGCGGGCCTCGCGCTCGAACTCCCCGGGATCGGAGTAGCGCTGGCTGAAGTGGGTGAGCACGAGGTGCCGTACGCCCGCCTCCTTGGCTACCCGGCCCGCCTGACCGGCTGTCAGATGTCCGTGGTCCGTGGCGAGTTGGTGGTCCCCGTCGAGGAAGGTCGACTCGATGACGAGCAGGTCGCAGCCCTCGGCGAGCGCGTCCACGCCCTCGCACAGCCGGGTGTCCATGACGAACGCGAACCGCTGTCCGCGCCGCACCTCGCTGACGTCGTCCAGCGTGACACCCCGCAGCGAGCCCTCCCGTTGCAGCACCCCGACGTCGGACCCCTTGATCCCGAGCCCGGCGAGCCGCTCCGGCAGCATCCGGCGCCCGTCCGGTTCGACCAGCCGGTACCCGAAGGACTCGACGGGGTGGGAGAGCCTGCGGGCCTCCAGGGTGTATGCGGGGGTCGTCG
The DNA here is from genome assembly GCF_025399795.1 of Streptomyces rhizosphaerihabitans. Classification (GTDB taxonomy): domain Bacteria; phylum Actinomycetota; class Actinomycetes; order Streptomycetales; family Streptomycetaceae; genus Streptomyces; species Streptomyces rhizosphaerihabitans. Next base: position 270,251 of record NZ_JAODTZ010000003.1, read on the forward strand.
CGAGGACGCCGTCGTCCCCGACCGGCGCCTCGGTGAGCCTAGCGGTCTCGCGGTAGGCGGTGGCGTACCGCAGCCGCTCGAAGAAGTGCTGACCGGAGAGCGGGTAGTGCGCGGTCACCTCGTGCGGTACGCGGTCGAGGTTGATGCGCTGGATCACCCCGCCGAGTCCGAGCGCGTGGTCGCCGTGGAAATGGGTGACGCAGATGCGGTGCAGGTCGTGTGCGTCGACCCCGGCACGCAGCATCTGGCGCTGGGTGCCCTCGCCGGGGTCGAAGAGGAGACCCTCGCCGTCCCAGCGCAGCAGGTAGCCGTTGTGGTTGCGGTGCCGGGTCGGGACCTGGCTGGCGGTGCCGAGGACCACCAGTTCACGTGCGGACAAGGCGGGTTATCCCGGCGGCCACTGCATGCCACGGCCGCCCAGGAGGTGGGCGTGCGCGTGGAAGACGGTCTGTCCGGCACCGCTGCCCGTGTTGAACACGATGCGGTAGCTCTCCAGCTTCTCCTCGCCCGCGATCTCGCCCGCCTCGCGCAACAGGTCCGCGGCGACGGCGGGTTCGGCGGCGGCCAGGGCGGCCGCGTCCGGGTAGTGCACCCTGGGAATGACCAGGACGTGGGTCGGTGCCTGCGGGTTGATGTCGCGGAACGCCACGGTCGTGTCGCTCTCGCGCACCAGCGTCGCCGGAATGTGCCCCGCCACGATCTTGCAGAACAGACAGTCGTCCTGCGGTTCCCCGCCCTCGTCCCGCCTCGGCTCCTGCGCCATGCGTGTGCCTCCTCACGCCAGCCGATCATTACCTCCGCATGCTAGCGGCCCTACGGCGCGGACGGCTCGCGGGCGGCTCGCGTCGCCGCCCGCCCGCGAACCGCCCGCGCCGGGTCACAGCGGCGGCAGTACGGGCGCGGTCTTCGCCGGGTTCTCCTCCAGCGCGGCCAGCGCGATCCTGACCGCCTCGTCGAGCTGGGTGTCGCGGCCGGCCGCGTGGTCCTGCGGGGCCTGGACGACCTCGACGTCGGGATCGACACCGTGGTTCTCGACGCTCCACTCGTAACCCTCCAGCCAGAAGGCGTACTTGGGCTGGGTGACGGAGGTTCCGTCGACGAGACGGTAACGGCTGTCGATGCCGATGACGCCGCCCCAGGTGCGGGTGCCGACCACGGGTCCGATACCCAGCGCCTTGATCGCCGCGTTGACGATGTCGCCGTCGGAGCCGGAGAACTCGTTGGCGACGGCGACGACGGGGCCGCGCGGAGCGTCCTCCGGGTAACTGTAGGGACGCATGCCGCGGGGCAGGTCCCAGCCGACGATCCGCCGGGCGAGTTTCTCCACCACGAGCTGCGAGGTGTGGCCGCCGCGGTTCTCACGGACGTCCACGACCAGGCCCTCGCGGGCCACCTCGATGCGCAGATCGCGGTGGAGCTGCGCCCAGCCGGAGCCGACCATGTCCGGCACGTGCAGATAGCCGAGGCGTCCGCCGGACCGCTCGTGGACGTAGGCGCGCCGGTCGGCCACCCACGCGTGGTAGCGCAGAGGCTCCTCGTCGGCGAGCGGTACGACGACCGCGTGGCGCGGATCGCCGCCGCCCGACGGCGAGACGGTCAGCTCCACGGGTTTGCCGGCCGTGCCGACGAGCAGCGGCGCGGGCCCGGCCACCGGGTCCACCGGGTGTCCGCCGACCGCGACGATCGCGTCCCCGGCGCGCACCGCGACGCCGGGCGCGGCGAGCGGGGCCCGCGCGTCCGGGTCGGAGGTCTCCGAGGGGAGGATCCGGTCGATGCGCCAACTGCCGTCCTCGTGGCGGGAGATGTCCGCCCCGAGGAGCCCCTGGGCGAGGTCGCCGCCGCGGTGTCCGCCGCGCGGGGTGACGTAGGCGTGCGAGGTGCCGAGTTCGCCCTGCACCTCCCACAGCAGGTCGACGAGGTCGTCGTGGGTGGCGACCCGCTCCAGGACCGGCCGGTACCGGTCGAGGACCGCGTCCCAGTCGACGCCGCCCAGGTCGGGACGCCAGAAGTTGTCCCGCATGAGGCGGCCGGTCTCGTCGTACATCTGGCGCCACTCGGCGGCCGGGTCGACGGTCTGGCGCACCCGCGACAGGTCGACGGTGATGTTCGTGTCGCTCTCGTCGTCGTTCGAGGCGCGCCGGTCACTGGGGACGACCTTGAGCTTGCCGTCGGTCCACAGCAGGACCCGCTTGCCGTCGCCGGTGACGGTGAAGTGGTCGGCGTCGGCGGCGAGATGCTCGATGCGCTGCTGGGCGAGGTCGTACCGCTCCAGTTCGGTCTTCGGGTCCGGGTCGTCCGGGGTGGCGCGGGAGGAGCCGAGCACGCCCCGTACCGGATGGCGCAGCCACAGCAGCCCGTCCTTGGCGGCGCGCAGCGTCGAGTAGCGGGCGGCCTCGACGGGGAACGGCACGATCCGGTCGGCGAGTCCGTCCAGGTCGATACGGGTGCTGGGGGTGCCCTCGCTGTCGGGTGTCTCGTCCTTGTCGGGGGCCTCGAAGGGCCTGCCGTGGCGCTGCGGTCCGAAGGGGGACGGGGTCGTCGCGGCCAGGGTGATCAGATACGGCCGGGAGCCGCCGACGAACGCCAGGTCGAAGACGTGCTCGTCGTAGACGGGGTCGAAGGCGCGTGCCGAGAGGAAGGCTAGGTGCTTGCCGTCGAGGGTGAACGCCGGTGCGTAGTCCCTGAAGCGCAGCGGGGTCGCCTCGGTCACCGACAGGTCGGTGGTGTTGGCGAGCTTGAGGTGGCGCAGCGGGCGCGGTCCGGGGTGCGACCAGGCGAGCCACGCCGAGTCGGGCGAGAAGACGAGGCCGGTGACGTCGCCGTCCTCGCTGCGGTCGACCTCGCGGACCTCGCCGCTCTCGCGCTCGACGAGCAGCACGCGCCCGTCGTGCGAGGCGACGGCGGCGCGGCTTCCGTCGGGCGCCATGGCGAGGCCGAGGACCCGGCCGAGGGCGCCGGCGGCGAGCCGGCGCGGGGTGGCTCCCGGGGCGACGCCGGTGGCGGGGGCGAATTCGAGGGCGTCGTCGCCCTCCGCGTCGGTGACCCACACCACGTGCTCCTCGCCCTCGGCGCGGAAGGTGCGGGGCAGCCGGGCGCGGACGCCCTGCTCGGCGGCGAGCGCGCGGGCCGGTCCGGAGCGGTGGGTGACCCAGTGGACGGCACCGCGCACGGAGACCGCGCTGCCGCGTCCGGTGTGGTCGGGCGCGGCGGCGGAGAACCAGCGGGAGGCGCTCACGGGGTGCGGCTGCTGGTCGACGCGCTGGCCGCCGAGCCGGATGCCCAGCCGGCGCGGCTCGGCGCCGTCGAGGCCGTCGAGGAGCCACAGTTCACCGGCGGAGGCGTACACCACGCGGGTGCCGTCGGTGGCCGCGTGGCGGGCGTAGAAGCCGTCGAGAGGTGTGTGGCGCCGCAGGTCGGAGCCGTCGGCGAGGGAGGAGTACAGGGCTCCGACGTCCTCGTGGTCCGACAGGAAGGCGATCCGCTCGCCCACCCAGAAGGGGTGTTCGAGGTTCCCGTCGATGTCCTCGTGCAGCCGGACGAACTCGCCGTCGCCGTCCCGGTCGATCCACAGCTTGCCGGCCGTGCCGCCCCGGTACCGCTTCCACCATGCGGCCTCGCGCCCCATCGGGGCGGACAGCAGGACGACGCCGGGTGCACCGTGGGCGACATCGCCGACGGGCCCGTACGGCAGGGTCGTCGCGGGACCGCCGTCGAGCGGGACGGACCGTGCCCAGGTGCGGCGCAGGCTGGCCTGGCCCTGGGTACTGAGGGCGAGTACCTGTCCGTCGGGGGTCCAGCCCCGTACCTGGGTCTTCTGACTGCCCCAGTACGTCAGCCGTTTGGCGGGCCCGCCGGACAGGGCGGCGGTGTGGACCTCGGGGGCTCCGTCACGCGTCGACGTCCAGGCGACGGTCGTACCGTCCGGGGAGATGCGTGGATGGTTGACCGGTACGTTGTCGGCGCTGACCCGCCAGGCGCGACCGCCGTCCTCGAGGGAGGCGGCCCAGATGTCGTCCTCGGCCGTGAAGACGACCAACTCGCCGTGCAGATGCGGAAACCGGAGATACGCGGAGGGTGCGGACTCAGTCACCCGGTCACCCTACGCAGCCCGCGCGCGCCCCGACAGGGGTTTGGATCACTTGATCCGTGTACGGCCTGCCAGGTCACTTGCCCTGCGAGGGCCAGCAGGTGGGGTCGCCCTTGCACCACATGGTCTTCGTCACGGTGACGGTGACGGTGGGGTTGGGCTGCCCGTTCGTGGGGTGGTAGGTGACCGGTGGGGTGGGGCCGCCCGCGGCGTTGCAGTCGCCCAGGCCGTTCACGTGGAACCACTGCTTGCCGCCGACCGTGGCGGTCAGGTCGCCGCGTACGCAGGCGCCGTTGACGGCCCGGGTGACCTTGCCCTTGACGACGATGGCCCGGCCGTCGCCGGTCTGGCCCCGGCAGTCGACGGTCGCCACGGTGTTCTCGGTCGGCGAGGGCGACTTCCCGGGCGTGTAGGCCTTGTTGGCGCTGCCGTAGTGGGCGGTGCAGGTGAGCCAGCGCACGTCCACGTGCTGTCGTTCGAGTTGTGTGGTCGCCGTCCGGTCGGTCGTGTAGGCCACGGTGGCGGTGCTGAGTCCGTCCACCGGCTGGCACGCGGTCACAGCGAACACTCCGGCCGCGCCCAGCCCGGCGGCCATCAGTGCCCGCCCGCACCCCGTCCGGCGCCTGATATGCCTCAAAGCCCCCATGCACGGCAGCGTGCCACCGCACGGCGATGCGCGGTAGACCTCATACGGCCATCGGGGGCACAACCACCCGAAGGGGTTGTCCATCCCCCGGCCGGGTGACGATGGAGTCGCTCGTCCCCCTATGGGGCAGCCCGCTCGGCAGCTCGTCAGCCGAGCAGCAGCAGCCACTCCTGGAGCTCCACCAGGTTGCCCTCGGGGTCCTTGAGGTGGGCGACGCGCATGCGGTCCGTCATGGGTGCCGGACCGTGCAGCAGGGTCGCGCCGCGCGAGACGACCTGCTCGCAGTAGGTGTCGAGGTCGTCCACCCGCAGCACCACGAGCGACCGGTGTCCGGTCACCACGTCACCGAGTTCCCCCAGGATCTCGGTCATCATCGCGCGGTCCTGGAGGGCGATGCCCGCCGACCCGGTGACCGGACTGAACTTCTCGTACGGTCCCTCGGCCGCGCCCGACTGGGGCTTGAGGCCGAGGACTTCGGAGTAGAAGCGGTAACAGGTGGCGAAGTCGGAGACGAGCAGTCGTACCTGAGCGAGTTCCATGAATTCCCCGGTGAGGTGCGGACGGTGAGGTCGTGCCGACGGACGGCGGGTCAGGACCAGCGGCCGGTGCGGGCCAGCAGCAGTGCCGTGGCCACGGTCCCGGCCGTCGAGGTGCGCAGCACCGTGCGCCCCAGGTGGAACGTCTTCGCGCCGGCCTCGGTGAAGAGCGCGACTTCTTCGGGGGAGATCCCGCCCTCGGGGCCGACCACCAGGACGATCTCCCCGGAGCCGGGCAGCGCGGCGGTCGCGAACGGCTCGGTGCCGAGGTCGGTGTCCTCGTGGAGTACGGCGGCCAGATCGGCTTTGGCGAGAAGTGCGGCAACCTGCTTGGTCGTCATCGCGTCCGCGACCTCCGGGAAGCGCACCCGGCGGGACTGCTTGCCTGCCTCCCGGGCGGTGGCGCGCCACTTGGCGAGCGCCTTCAGGCCCCGGTCGCCCCTCCACTGCGTGATGCAGCGGGAGGCGGCCCAGGGGACGATCGCGTCGACGCCGGTCTCGGTCATGGTCTCGACGGCCAGCTCGCCCCGGTCGCCCTTGGGCAGGGCCTGGACGACCGTGATGCGCGGCTCCTGTGCCGGTTCCTCGGCCACCGCGTCCATCCGTACGATCAGCCGGTCCTTGCCCTCGGTGTCGAGGACCACGCAGTCCGCCCAGCGCCCGGTCCCGTCGGTGAGTACGAGGTCCTCGCCGGCCCGCAGCCGTTTCACCGAGACGGCGTGCCGTCCCTCGGGGCCGTCGAGGACGTAACGTCCGCCGCCGTCGGCGTCGAAGTGCTCGACAAGGAACACCGGTGCCGTCATCGGGCCGCACCCTCTTCCGGGATCTCGTCGGCGGCCGACAACGCTGTCTTGGCGGCCGCGATCTCTGCGTTCAGTACCTCCACCAGCTGCCCGGCGGGCAGGTCGCGCGCCATGCGGTGGCCCTGTCCCGCCCACAGCGCCATGCCCTGCGCGTCGCCCGCCCTGGCGGCCGCCTTGCGCAGCGGCAAGGTGAGGTGGTGGATCTCGGGGTAGGCGGCGGGGGCGTACGGGCCGTGCTCGCGCATGAAGCGGTTGGCCAGCCCGCGCGCCGGTCGCCCGGAGAAGGCGCGCGTGAGTTCCGTGCGGACGAAGAGGGGGTCGGTCAGCGCCTGCTTGTGCACGGCGTTCGCGCCGGACTCGGGGGTGGCGAGGAAGGCGGTGCCCAGTTGGGCCGCGTCCGCGCCCTCGGCGAGGACGGCGGCGATCTGGCTGCCGCGCATGATGCCGCCGGCCGCGACGACCGGGATCCGCACGGTCTCGCGGACCTGGGCGACCAGGGAGAGCAGGCCGACGCCCGTGCCGTCCGTCTCCGGGTTGTCGCGGTGGGTGCCCTGGTGTCCGCCGGCCTCGATGCCCTGCACGATGACCGCGTCGGCGCCGGCCCGCTGCACGTTGCGGGCTTCCTCGGCGGTGGTGGCGGTGACCAGGGTGAAGGTGCCGGCGCGGCGCAGGGAGTCCAGCACGTCCTTGCTCGGGACGCCGAAGTGGAAGGAGACCGCCGCCACCGGGTTGTCGAGGAGGACGGCGAGCTTGGCGTCGTAGCCGTCGTCGCGGCCGCTGTCCGGATCGCCGAGCTCGGTCTCGTACCAGGCGGCCTCACCCGCGAGCTGGTTGGCGTACACCTCGACCGTGGCGGCGTCCGCGTACTCGGGCTGCGGCAGGAACAGATTGACGCCGAAGGGACGACCGGTCAGCCCGCGCAGCTGCTTGATCTCCTGGTACATGCCGTCGGCCGTCTTGTACCCGGCGGCGAGGAAGCCGAGCCCGCCGGCCTCGGACACGGCGGCCGCGAGCTGCGGGACGGAGACGCCGCCCGCCATGGGGGCCTGCACGATCGGGTGAGGGAAGAGATCGGTCAGCGCGGAGGACATGACGGCATGTTGTCACGTCCCCAGGACAAGTCCGAATCCGGCCGTCCGCCCGGCATGGGCCACCGGGACGGTCGGGCGCGGGGTGGCACGGCCACCCCGCGTCCTGCCTGGATCAGCGGCCGTTGAAGGCGTCCTTCAGCCGGGAGAAGAGCCCCTGCTGACCGGGCTGGAACTGACCGGTGGGCCGCTCCTCGCCGCGCAGTATGGCGAGCTCGCGCAGCACCCGCTCCTGCTCCGCGTCGAGCTTGGTCGGCGTGGTGACCTCGACGTGCACGATGAGGTCGCCGCGGCCGCCGCCGCGCAGGTGGGTGACGCCCCGGCCGTGCAGCGGGATCGACTGGCCGGACTGCGTGCCCGGACGGATGTCGACCTCCTCCAGGCCGTCGAGCGTCTCCAGCGGCACCTTGGTGCCGAGGGACGCCGCGGTCATCGGGAGGGTGACCGTGCAGTGCAGGTCGTCGCCGCGCCGCTGGAACGTCGAGTGCGGCAGCTCGTGGATCTCGACGTACAGGTCGCCGGCGGGGCCGCCACCGGGGCCGACCTCGCCCTCGCCCGCGAGCTGGATCCGTGTGCCGTTGTCCACACCGGCCGGGATCTTGACCGTGAGCGTGCGACGGGACCGGACCCGGCCGTCGCCCGCGCAGTCGTGGCACGGGGTTGGGACCACGGTGCCGAAGCCCTGGCACTGCGGACACGGCCGTGAGGTCATGACCTGGCCGAGGAAGGACCGCGTCACCTGGGACACCTCGCCGCGACCGCGGCACATGTCACAGGTCTGCGCGGAGGTCCCGGGCGCGGCGCCTTCACCGTTGCAGGTGGCGCAGACGACGGCCGTGTCGACCTGGATGTCCTTCGTGGTGCCGAAGGCCGCCTCGTCGAGCTCGATCTCCAGCCGGATCATGGCGTCCTGGCCCCGGCGGGTGCGCGAGCGCGGTCCGCGCTGCGACGCCGTACCGAAGAAGGCGTCCATGATGTCCGAGAAGTTCCCGAAGCCGCCCGCGCCGAAGCCGCCGGCAGCGCCGCCGCCCTGCTGGGACAGCGGGTCGCCACCGAGGTCGTAGACCTGCTTCTTCTGCGGGTCCGACAACACCTCGTACGCGGCGTTGATCTCTTTGAACCGCTCCTGCGTCTTCGGATCGGGATTGACGTCCGGGTGCAGCTCGCGAGCGAGCCTCCTGAACGCCTTCTTGATCTCGTCCTGGGACGCGTCGCGGCGCACGCCGAGTACGGCGTAGTAGTCCGTGGCCACTTAAGACTCCGCCAGGATCTGTCCGACGTACCGTGCCACCGCTCGTACCGCTCCCATCGTTCCCGGGTAATCCATGCGGGTCGGGCCGACCACGCCGAGTTTGGCTACTGCCTCGCCGCCCGAACCGTAGCCGACCGAGACCACGGACGTGGAGTTGAGTCCCTCATACGCGTTCTCGTGCCCGATTCGCACGGTCATGCTCGAATCCCCGGCCTCTCCAAGCAACTTGAGGAGCACTACCTGCTCCTCCAGTGCTTCGAGCACCGGCCGGATGGTGAGAGGGAAGTCATGTCCGAATCGCGTGAGATTGGCGGTACCGCCGATCATCAGCCGCTCCTCGGTCTCCTCGACGAGTGTCTCCAGCAGTGTGGAGAGCACCGTCGAGACCGTACCCCGATCCTCCGCCTCGAAGGCGTCCGGGAGGTCCTGGACGAGCTGTGGGACGTCCGCGAAGGGGCGCCCCGCGACCCGGCTGTTGAGCCGGGCCCGCAGATCGGCCAGGGAGGTCTCACCGAACGGAACCGGACAGTTGATCATGCGCTGCTCGACCCGGCCGGTGTCCGTGATCAGCACGAGCATCACCCGCGCGGGGGCGAGTGACAGCAGCTCCACATGGCGCACGGTCGAGCGGGTCAGCGAGGGGTACTGCACGACGGCGACCTGCCGTGTGAGCTGCGCGAGCAGCCGCACGGTCCGCCCGACGACGTCATCGAGGTCGACGGCTCCGTCCAGGAAGTTCTGGATGGCCCGTCGCTCGGGCGCGGTCATCGGCTTGACGCCCGCGAGCTTGTCGACGAAGAGCCGGTATCCCTTGTCCGTGGGGATGCGTCCGGCGCTCGTGTGCGGCTGGGCGATGTAGCCCTCGTCCTCCAGGGCCGCCATGTCGTTGCGGACGGTCGCCGGTGAGACGCCCAGCCGGTGCCGCTCGGTGAGCGCCTTGGAACCGACCGGTTCCTCCGTGCCCACGTAGTCCTGGACGATGGCGCGGAGCACCTCGAGCCTGCGTTCACTGAGCATCGCGCACACCTCCAGAATTCGACTCGGTGGTCTTCGTGGCCTTCGTGGCTTTCGTCTGGCACTCGGCACACGGGAGTGCCAGCGTCCCCCGGCCCAGTGTACGGCGGTGAGGCACGACCCCGGCAAGGGCGGGCCTGCGATGTCGTGCACGGCACCCGGTCACCGCTAGCGTCGCCGCATGAGGCTGACTTGGGAAGAGCTGGGGTGGGAAAGGGTGGCGCCCCGGGTCGGGCGGCGACGACTTCCGGACTGGGACTGCACGGTCGGGCTCGTCGTCGGAGAGGGCGCGGCGCTGATGATCGACGCGGGATCGAGCCTCGCGGAGGGCGCGCTGTTGCGCCGGGAGGCGCAGGCTCTCGTCGGGCACCGTGTGACCCTTCTCGCGCTCACCCACCCGCATTTCGACCATGTGTTCGGCGCCGCCGCGTTCGCGGGCGCGGAGGTCCTCGTCGCGGGCGGCTCGTCCGAGGTGTACGAGAACGGCCGCGGGGAGCTGTGCGCGGACGCGGTGCGCAACGGTCTCGACCCCCGGGCGGCGGAGGAGGCGGCCGACACCCTCGTACGTCCCCGGCAGCAAGTCCGGGACACCTTGAACCTGGCACTCGCCGGTGGCGTCGAGGTCCGGCTGGTGCGGACGGGTGAGGGACACACAGCCCACGACCTCGTGGTCGTGGTGCCGGGCGACCCGGCGGTGGTGTTCTGCGGCGACCTGGTCGAGGAGTCCGGCGAGCCCCAGGCGGGCCCCGACGCCGTGCCGTCGCGCTGGCCCGCGGCCCTGGACCGGCTGCTCGGCCTCGGCGGCGAGGACGCGCTGTACGTTCCCGGTCACGGGGCGGTCGTGGACGCCGCGTTCGTACGCGCCCAGCGGGACGCCCTGGCCGCGCGTTTCGGCGCGGCCGGTTTCGGCGTGTCGCGGTGAGCGCCGCCGGGCTTCTCCTATCGTCATCCGAATGCGCCAGTACTCTCCGGACCTGACCCCGCCGTGGAAGAAGCCCCGGCCCGTGCCCGAGGTCCCGGCGGACCCGGGTCTGGTGGTCGAGGAGCCCGGCACCGGCTTCTGCGGCGCGGTGATCCGCTGCGAGGCGGGCACGGTGACCCTGGAGGACCGCTTCGGCAAGCACCGGGTGTTCCCGCTGGAGCCGCGCGGCTTCCTCCTGGAGGGCAGGGTCGTGACGCTGGTGCGCCCGACGGCTTCGGCGCCGGTACGCCCCAGCCGTACGGCCTCCGGCTCGGTGGCGGTGCCCGGCGCCCGCGCCCGGGTCGCGCGGGCCGGGCGGATCTACGTCGAGGGCCGCCACGACGCCGAACTGGTCGAACGGGTCTGGGGGGACGATCTGCGCATCGAGGGCGTCGTCGTGGAGTACCTGGAGGGCGTCGACGACCTGCCTGCGATCGTCGCCGCGTTCGACCCGGGCCCGGACGCCCGGCTCGGTGTCCTCGTCGACCACCTGGTCCCGGGTTCGAAGGAGTCCAGGATCGCCGAGGCGGTCACGAGCGAGCACGCCCTGGTGCTCGGCCACCCGTACATCGACGTCTGGGAGGCCGTGAAGCCGTCCTCCGTGGGCATTCCGGGCTGGCCCCGGGTCCCGCGCGGCCAGGACTGGAAGACGGGCGTGTGCCGGGCCCTGGGCTGGCCGGAGAACACCGGCGCGGCCTGGCAGCACATCCTGTCCCGGGTCCGCTCCTACAAGGACCTGGAGCCGGAACTCCTGGGCCGGGTGGAGGAACTGATCGACTTCGTCACCGCGCCCGAGTGACGGGGGCTCCGGAGCGGGCGGGGCCCCCGGAGCCGGGGGCCGGGGGCGCCGTCCGAGCCACCGGAGCCGGAGACGCCGCCGCACCCGGACGGCGTGCGCTCACCGCCGGGCCGGCGTGTGGCGCCGGCCACCGACAGCCCACCGTCGGTGCGCCGCGAGCGGACCGGACCGCATGGGCTCACCGCCCGGCCGGCATCCCGGCGCCGACCGCTGGCAGCCCGCCGTCACGGTGCGCCGCGAGCGGGCCGGACCGCATGGGCCGCGAGCGGGCGGGGCTGTGGTTCTCAGTCCACCAGGTCCCGGACGACGGCGTCCGCCAGCAGCCGCCCGCGCAGGGTGAGAACGGCGCGCCCGGCGTCGTACGGACCGGCTTCGAGGAGCCCTTCGGACAGGGCGCGGCGGGAGGCCGCGAGCCCGTCGGGGCGGAGCAGGGAGAGCGGGCAGCCCTCCCGCAGCCGCAGTTCGAGCAGGATCCGCTCGACCCGGCGGTCCTCGTCGGAGAGGAGCTCGCGCCCCGCACCCGGTGAGCGGCCCGAAGCCAGCGCGGCCGCGTAGGCCCCGGGATGTTTCACGTTCCACCAGCGAACACCGCCGACGTGGCTGTGTGCGCCGGGGCCCGCGCCCCACCAGTCGGCACCCCGCCAGTAGAGCTCGTTGTGCAGACAGCGGCCGGCCTCGGAGGTGGCCCAGTTCGACACCTCGTACCAGTCGAAGCCCGCCGCCGACATCACCTCGTCCGCGATGAGATAGCGGTCCGCGTGCACGTCGTCGTCCGTCATGGGGACCTCGCCGCGTCGGATGCGGCGCGCGAGCTGCGTGCCCTCCTCGACGATGAGCGCGTACGCGGAGATGTGGTCGGGACCGGCGCCGAGGGCCGCTTCGAGCGATGCCCGCCAGTCGTCGTCCGACTCCCCCGGTGTGCCGTAGATCAGATCAAGGTTCACATGTGCGAATCCGGCCGCGCGGGCCTCGGCGACACAGGCCTCGGGTCGGCCGGGGGTGTGCGTGCGGTCGAGCACCTTCAGGACGTGCTGCCGGGCGCTCTGCATGCCGAAGGAGATCCGGTTGAAGCCGCCGGCGCGCAGGGTCGCGAGGTACTCCGGGTCCACGGACTCGGGGTTCGCCTCCGTCGTGATCTCGGCGTCGTCCGCGAGCCCGAACTCGTCCCGGATCGCGCCGAGCATCCGGACGAGATCGTCGGCGGCCAGCAGCGTGGGCGTGCCGCCTCCGACGAAGACCGTGCGGACGGGGCGCGGGTCGTCGCCGAGGACCTTGCGGGCGAGGCGCACCTCGTCGGTCAGGGTGTCCGCGTAGTTGTCGCGGGAGGCGAGCACACCGCCGCTGCCCCGCAGCTCGGTCGCCGTGTAGGTGTTGAAGTCGCAGTAGCCGCAGCGGGTCGCGCAGTACGGCACGTGGAGGTAGAACCCGAGGGGCCGCTCGGCCGCCCCGTCCAGGGCGTGCGCGGGCAGCGCCCCGTCGTCGGGGACGGGCTCACCGTCGGGAAGTGCGGAAGGCATGCCTTCCATTGTCCAGTACGGGCGGGGTGCACGGTTCCGTCCCGTGCCCGGACCGATCCGTCCCCTGCCCTGACCGGCCGGGCGGCGGCCCCGCACCGGCCCCTGACCGGCGGGGTGCGGGCACACGGTGCGCGGCGCCCAGGGGACGGGCTGCGGGCACGCGGGGCTACTCCGTCTGCAACACCAGCAGGGCCATGTCGTCCTCCGGCGGGCGGGTGCCGAACGCGTGGACCAGCCCGCGGATCCGTTCCGCGATCAGCTCGGCGTTCAGGCCGGCGCAGCCCGCGAGGGCCTGCGCGAGACCGTCGTCGTCGTCGAACTGGCGGGACCCGTCACGCCGCTCCGTCACACCGTCGGTGACGCACAGCAGGGTGTCGCCGGGGTACAGCTCGAAGGACTCGGAGGTGTATTCGGGGTCCTCGAAGACGCCGAGCAGGGTCTGCGGCCGGGCCATCTCCCGTACGTCGCCGGCGGGGTCCAGCAGCAGCGGCAGCGGATGTCCCGCCGAGGCCAGAGTGCAGCGCACTCCGCCGTCGAAGGGGACCAGCTCGCCGTAGAGCATCGAGAGGAAGCGCGTCTGCGGGCCGAGGTCGGTGCCGAGCCCGGGCCCGCCCGCGGCCACGAGCGCGCGGGCCGCCGCGTCCGCGGCCTCCGTCGCGTCGTCGAGGAGGAGCTGGTTGAGGCGGTCGAGGACGTCCGCGACGTCGTAGCCCTCACGGGCGAGCAGCCGCAGCCAGGGCCGGGCCAGACCGATCACGACGGCGGCCTCGGGGCCCTTGCCCTGGACGTCGCCGACGGCGAAGCACCAGCGTCCGTCGCCGGCCGGGAACACGTCGTAGAAGTCGCCGCTCGGCCCGCCCTTGTCGAGCGGCTCGTAGACGAGGGCGCTGCGCACCCCGGGAATCTCGGCGACCGCGCCCGGCAGCAGTCCGCGCTGCAGGACCCGGCTGATGGTGGCCTGGCGCGCGTACTGGCGGGCCGCGCCGATGGCGAGGGCGATCCGGCGGCTGAGATCCTCGACGAGCCCGGTGACCTCGTCGGGGAAGTCGGGAAGTCCGGCCCGCCCGATGACGAGCGTGCCCAGCGGGCGGCCGCCCGCGATCAGCCGGTAGGCCAGCGCCGCACCGCTCGCGCCGCGGGTGCCCAGCGCCTCGCCGGGCCAGGGCACCGGGACGGCCCGGGACCGCACCGCGTCGGGCAGCCGTGGCGGGTCCTTCTCCAGGGAGCGGCGCAGTCCCTCGATGAGGTTCTCGCTGCCGTGCCAGACGCGGGCGAGGCGGGGGCCGAGGGCGAGGCCGAGACCGCCGGCCCGGTCGGTGGCCTCGTCCTCCAGCCACACGGCGCACCAGTCGGCGAGGCGCGGGACGAGGAGTTGTCCGGCCAGGGCGGCGACCAGGTCCTCGTCGAGCTGCCCGGCGAGCAGGTCGGAGGCCTCGGCGAGGAAGGAGAGGGCTCCCCGGTCCAGCCAGTCGTGACCCCGCGCGATGCTCCGGGTCATCCCCGAGCCGGTTGTCCCGGGACAGGGCTCGCCGTCGGCCCTCGGTCGCCCGTACCCCGGGACCGGCCCCTCGCCGTACGCGCCGGCCCGGGCCCCCTCCGCCCCGCCCGTGAGTCCGTCGCCATCCCCGGGGCCACCCGACGCACGGAGCCCGACGGCATCGGTGAGCCCACCCGATCCGGGAAGGTCGTCGGCGTCCGCGAACCGGCCCGATCGGGAAGGACCGTCGGCGTCCGCGAACCCACCTGGCCGGTGCGGGTCGTCCGTTTCCGCGAACCCACCCGGTACGGGGACAGCACGGGCGTCCGCGAACCCCCCGGTCCCGGGGAGCCGTTCGGCGTCCGCCGATCCTCCCGACCGGCGCAGGTCGTCCGCGCCCGCGAAGATCTCCGCCCCGGGCAGGGCGACGGCGCCCCCGTCGACCAGCAGCCTCGACCACACCGTCTTCACGCCCGGACGGTAGGTGATCCCCCAGGCCTCGGAGAGTGCGGAGACGAGGCGCAGGCCACGCCCGTACTCCGGTGTTCCGTAGGGGTGTTCGGCGCCGTCCTCCCGTATGGCACGCGAAGGGTGGTGGTCGGAGACCTCGACGACCAGCGGGCCCGGCGGGCCGTCGGCCCCGCACTCCAGGCGGCACAGCAGCTCGACGTCGGTGCCCGCGTGCACGACGGCGTTGGTGACGAGTTCGCTGACCACCACGGTGGCATCCTCGGTGAGCCGGTCGTCGATGATCTCGGCGCCGGGCAGGGCCAGTTCGGCCCAGCTCACGAGCGTGTCACGGAGGAAACGGCGAGCGGCTCCAGGGGCGAGCGGAGTGCCCGGCAATGACGTACGTGACACGACGTCCCGGCCGACGCGGTGGTGTGCGGGCGCGTCCGGGGCGCACGCCATGGATTCCCGTTGCGTCGGAATGGCCCCCACTGTGCGGCTCCCTGGGCAGCTCGGACGAATACACCTCGGACGATGCGGCCAGGGTGACAGACCGACTGCGCTCATAAGCGCCGAGTCACCGAAGTGGACCGCCATGGGCGAGAACAGTGGTATGTCTGTGCCCGAAGACGGACAGGTTCGAGCATCCGATCCACGTCCGCCGCTCGCCGTGACGACGGCGGCGTGACACGGCACGGCACGGCGCGGCACGGCGCGGCACGGCGGCTTCGGTGAAGGCCCGCGTGAGGCACGGCGCCGACGGGCGGGCCCCCGCGAAGCAAGCAGCCCGGCGGACCGGGGATGTGCCCGTCATCTTCCTGCCGGGCACGGGCGCCGACGCGGTCTACGCCTTCCGCGGGTACGCGACGAGTGCCGCCGACTGTCCGACGAAGCCGTTCGACCCGGGGTCCTGCGGGCCAAGGTCACCGCCTTCCCCGACCCGCACCGCACCGCACCAACCGTCAACTGGAGATGGAGGAACTGCCGAGAAGGACGCGGCGGAGGCGGGACCTGTGGGAGCCAAGTCGAAGACGCGACGCAACGCGCGGGAGCCGCGTCGGGGGCGGGACGCCTGGGACCTGCGCCGGGGGCCTGGGTTACGAGCCGAGCCGAGCCGCCGGGGCGGGGGCAGGGGCAGGGGCAGGGCACACAGGAGCTGTCCCGGGCAGGGGCGCGTGGGAACGGCACCGTGGGTGGTGGCGCGTGGAGCTCCGCCGCTCGGTCGCGGAGAAGCCCTGCGCGCCACCACCCCCGTACGAACCGGGGGCCGAGGGCTACGCCTCGCGGCTGCCCGCGTACATCTCGTCGATCAGGTGCTTGTACTCCCGCTCGACGACCGGGCGCTTCAGCTTGAGGCTCGGGGTGATCTCGCCGTGCTCGACGTCCAGGTCGCGGGGCAGCAGGCGGAACTTCTTGATGGTCTGCCAGCGCTGCAGGCCCGCGTTGAGCTCCTTCACATAGCCCTCGACGAGGGCGACCGTGGCAGGCGCCGCGACGACCTCGGCGTACGACTTGCCCCCCAGGCCGTTGTCCTTCGCCCACTCCAGGATGGACGGCTCGTCGAGGGCGATGAGCGCGGTGCAGAAGTTCCGGTCGGCGCCGTGCACGAGGATGTTGGAGACGTACGGGCAGACGGCCTTGAACTGGCCCTCGGCCTCGGCGGGCGAGATGTACTTGCCGCCCGAGGTCTTGATGAGGTCCTTCTTGCGGTCGGTGATCCGCAGATAGCCGTCCGGGGACAGTTCACCGATGTCGCCGGTGTGGAACCAGCCGTCCGCCTCGAGGACCTCGGCGGTCTTCTCGGGCAGCCCGTGGTAGCCCTCCATGATGCCGGGGCCGCGCAGCAGGATCTCGCCGTCGTCCGCGATGCGCACCTCGGTGCCGGGCAGCGGCTTGCCGACCGTGCCGGTGCGGTAGGCCTCGCCCGGGTTCACGAAGGAGGCGGCAGAGGACTCGGTGAGCCCGTAGCCCTCCAGGATGTGGATACCGGCGCCGGCGAAGAAGTAGCCGATCTCGGGCGCGAGCGCGGCCGAGCCGGAGACACAGGCGCGCAGGTTGCCGCCGAAGGCCTCGCGGATCTTGGCGAAGACGAGCGCGTCGGCGACCTTGTGCTTGGCGCCGAGCGCGAAGGGCACGGAGGCCGAGCCGGTACGCCGGAAGTTGTCCTGGCTGGCCTTCGCGTACTCGCGGGAGACCCCGGCGGCCCACTGGAAGATCTTGTACTTGGCGCCGCCGCCGGCCCGCGCCTTGGCCGCGACTCCGTTGTAGACCTTCTCGAAGATGCGCGGCACGGCCGCCATGTATGTCGGCCGCACCACCGGCAGGTTCTCGATGATCTTGTCCACGCGGCCGTCGACGGCGGTGACGTGCCCGACCTCGATCTGGCCGGAGGTCAGGACCTTGCCGAAGACGTGCGCGAGCGGCAGCCACAGGTACTGGACGTCGTCCTGGCCGACCAGGCCGGTCGCGGCGATCGCCTTCGCCATGTACGACCAGTTGCCCTGCGGCAGCCGGACGCCCTTGGGGCGGCCCGTGGTGCCGGAGGTGTAGATGAGGGTCGCGAGCTGGTCGGCGGTGATCGCGCCGACGCGCTCCTTGATCAGCTCGGGGTGCTTCTCCAGGTACGCGGTGCCGCGCGCCTCCAGCTCGGTGAGCGTGAGGACCCAGTCGTCGCTCTCCACGCCCGCCGGGTCGATGACGACGACCCGTGTGAGCTCGGGAAGCTCCGCGCGCTTCTCCCGGGCCTTGGCGAGCTGGGCCGCGTCCTCCGCGATGAGGACCTTGCTCGCGGAGTCGGAGAGGATGAACGCCGACTCCTCGGCGTTGGTCTGCGGATACACGGTCGTGGTGGCCGCGCCCGCGCAGAGGATGCCGAGGTCGGCCAGGATCCACTCGACCCGGGTCGAGGAGGCGAGCGCGACGCGCTGCTCCGGCTCCACGCCGAGTTCGATCAGACCGGCCGCGATGGCGTAGACCCGCTCGGCGGACTGCGCCCAGGTCAGCGACTTCCACTCGTCCGGGCCACCCGGGGCCGGTACCGGGTAGCGGTATGCCTCGGCGTCGGGTGTGGCCGCCACGCGCTCCAGGAAGAGGGCCGCGACGGACGGCGGACGGTTCTCGATCAGGGTCTGTGTGTCGCTCACGACATCCTCCGGGGCCCCGCGGCAGTGCGGCTGGCTCAATTGCGGCTGTTGTTTAACTCGCGAGTAACTACCGAGCAGAGATCAGACTAGAGCGCGTCCGGCCGGTGCGTAAGAGGCGACGGCCCGTCTCTTCCTCCAGGACACACCCCTGAGACAAGCACAGGGCCCGCCGCGCCGAAGCGCGACGGGCCCTGGATTGCGGCATTCGGAGCGGCTACTTCTTGCCCTTGGCCGCGGGGCCGCTGTCGTCGCTGGACAGCACGGCGATGAAGGCCTCTTGCGGAACCTCCACAGAGCCCACCATCTTCATCCGCTTCTTGCCTTCCTTCTGCTTCTCCAGCAGCTTCCGCTTACGCGAGATGTCACCGCCGTAACACTTGGCGAGGACGTCCTTGCGGATGGCGCGGATGGTCTCGCGGGCGATGACCCGGGAGCCGATGGCAGCCTGGATGGGCACCTCGAAGGCCTGCCGCGGGATCAGCTCGCGCAGCTTGGCGACCAGCCGGACCCCGTACGCGTACGCCTGGTCCTTGTGCGTGACCGCCGAGAAGGCGTCGACCTTGTCACCGTGCAGCAGGATGTCGACCTTGACCAGGCTGGAGGTCTGCTCGCCGGTGGGCTCGTAGTCGAGCGAGGCATAGCCGCGGGTCTTGGACTTCAGCTGATCGAAGAAGTCGAAGACGATCTCCGCGAGCGGCAGCGTGTAGCGGATCTCGACCCGGTCCTCGGAGAGGTAGTCCATGCCGAGCAGGGTGCCGCGCCGGGTCTGGCACAGCTCCATGATCGCGCCGATGAACTCCGAGGGCGCGAGGATGGTCGCCCGCACGACAGGCTCGTAGACCTTGTCGATCTTGCCCTCGGGGAACTCGCTCGGGTTGGTGACGATGTGCTCGCTGCGGTCCTCCATCTCGACGCGGTAGACCACGTTCGGGGCGGTCGCGATGAGGTCGAGGCCGAACTCGCGCTCCAGCCGCTCACGGATCACATCGAGGTGCAGCAGCCCGAGGAAACCGACGCGGAAGCCGAAGCCCAGCGCCGCCGACGTCTCCGGCTCGTACACCAGCGCGGCGTCGTTGAGCTGCAGTTTGTCCAGGGCGTCGCGCAGCTCGGGGTAGTCGGACCCGTCCAGCGGATACAGGCCCGAGAAGACCATGGGCTTGGGGTCCTTGTACCCGCCGAGCGCCTCGGTCGCGCCCTTGTGCAAGGTGGTGATCGTGTCACCGACCTTGGACTGGCGGACGTCCTTCACGCCGGTGATGATGTAACCCACCTCACCGACACCGAGCCCGTCGGCCGCCTTCATCTCGGGGGCCGAGACACCGATCTCCAGCAGCTCGTGGGTCGCGCCGGTGGACATCATCCGGATCCGCTCACGCTTGTTGAGCTGCCCGTCGATGACACGCACGTACGTCACGACACCGCGGTAGGAGTCGTAGACCGAGTCGAAGATCATCGCGCGGGCGGGGGCGTCCTGGACGCCGATCGGGGCGGGGATCTCGGCGACGACCTTGTCGAGCAGCGCCTCGACGCCCAGGCCCGTCTTGGCGGAGACCCTGAGAACGTCCTCGGGGTCGCAGCCGATGAGGTTGGCGAGCTCCTCGGAGAACTTCTCCGGCTGGGCGGCCGGCAGGTCGATCTTGTTCAGTACGGGGATGATCTTGAGGTCGTTCTCCATCGCCAGGTAGAGGTTGGCGAGAGTCTGCGCCTCGATGCCCTGGGCCGCGTCGACGAGCAGGACCGTGCCCTCACAGGCCGCGAGGGACCGGGACACCTCGTACGTGAAGTCGACGTGCCCGGGGGTGTCGATCATGTTGAGGATGTGGGTCTTGCCCGGGTCCTCGGTCGACGCCCAGGGCAGCCGGACCGCCTGGGACTTGATCGTGATGCCACGCTCGCGCTCGATGTCCATACGGTCGAGGTACTGAGCACGCATCTGCCGCGCGTCGACCACCCCCGTCAGCTGGAGCATGCGGTCGGCGAGCGTTGACTTGCCGTGGTCGATGTGCGCGATGATGCAGAAATTGCGGATCAGAGCCGGGTCGGTACGGCTCGGCTCGGGCACATTGTTAGGGGTCGCGGGCACGCAGGGTCCTGTCTCTTGAGGCGCCTGTCGCCTCGGGTCGGATCGATACGTAGGTTCCATGGTCCCACGCGCGGGGAGCTGCGACCGGTTCGGTCCGCGTGAGCGGCGCAGCGGCAACCGGTTCGGAGGCCGTGATCAGAGGATCGGGGACCGGCCCCGGCCGTGCGAGCAGGAGCGACCCGCTCGGGTCGGGCGAGAAGCGATCGGCCGCCGGTGCGGGCCCCCGAACAAGGGGTGGACGGCCGGTTTGGGCCGGTCGCGCGGGGACTGGTAGCCTGGGTGGCTGTGTCTCGTGCCCTCTCAGCAGGAGACGCACCCAAGAAAATCAAACGGCGAGTGAGACGTGCTGTCTCGCGCGCCTGAACCTGTAAAGGCTCATTCGTGGCGAACATCAAGTCCCAGATCAAGCGGATCAAGACCAACGAGAAGGCCCGGCTGCGCAACAAGGCCGTCAAGTCCTCTCTGAAGACCGCGATCCGCAAGGCCCGCGAGGCGTCTGCCGCGGGTGACGTCGAGAAGGCCACCGAGTACACGCGCGCCGCGTCGCGCGCCCTCGACAAGGCTGTCTCGAAGGGCGTCATCCACAAGAACCAGGCCGCCAACAAGAAGTCGGCGCTTGCTTCGAAGGTCGCCGCCCTCAAGGGCTGAGTCGGCTGAGCTCTCCGGAGCTCAACCCCTGACTTGACCGTCGGCCGGACCCGAGCGGGCCCTCTCTCCCGCCCCCGACCCGACACCCCCGGATTCACGCACGATCTGCGTTCGCCACGCGGGCGTGAATCCAACAGCTCGAACCGAAGGCCCCGCCCCTCCCTTCCCCGGGAGAACGAGCGGGGCCTTCGTTGTGCGGTGTCGGTCCTGGGGCTGGTGTCGGCGTCGGCGTCGGTGCTGGTGTCGTCCGAGGGCATGGCAGGCACAAGGGCAGGGTCAGGGCACAGGGGCAGGACCCAACGACGGGAACAGGACCAAGGGCAGGGGCAGACCAAAGGCAGGGGCAGGACACCGGCCGCGTGCCGCGCGGTGCCTGCGGCCGTTCGGTCGGGCCGACCCTCGTCTGCAGGAGTTGGGGCGGGCCGGCCCTCACCCACGGGAATTTCGGTCGAACCGACCCTCGCCCACGGGAGTTCGGTCCGGCCGACCCAGCGTGCGGCTAATGCCGACCGGAGCGAGCTGCCCGCGCGATGGCCACGACCGCCTTCTCCAGGGCGTACTCGGGATCGTCCCCGCCGCCCTTGACTCCGGCATCCGCCGCCGCGACGGCCGTGAGCGCCATGGCGACCCCGTCCGGCGTCCATCCCCGCATCTGCTGCCGTACACGATCGATCTTCCACGGCGGCATCCCCAGCTCACGGGCCAGGTCGGCGGGCCTGCCGCCCCGCGCGGAGGACAGCTTCCCGATCGCCCGTACCCCTTGCGCCAGCGCACTGGTGATCAGGACGGGCGCCACACCGGTCGACAGCGACCATCGCAACGCTTCCAGCGCTTCCGCGGCCCGCCCCTCCACGGCACGATCGGCCACGGTGAAGCTGGATGCCTCGGCCCGCCCGGTGTAGTACCGCCCGACGACGGCCTCGTCGATCGTCCCCTCGACATCCGCGGTCAACTGCGACACGGCGGACGCCAGCTCCCGCAGATCGCTCCCGATGGAGTCCACCAGCGCCTGACAGGCCTCCGGAGTGGCCGCCCGGCCCAGCGCCCGGAACTCGCTCCGCACGAACGCCAGCCGGTCCGCCGGCTTCGTCATCTTGGGGCACGCCACCTCCCGCGCCCCCACCTTGCGCGCGGCGTCGAGCAGCCCCTTGCCCTTGGCCCCACCCGCGTGCAGCAGCACCAGGGTGATCTCCTCGGCGGGCGCCCCCAGATACGCCTTGACGTCCTTGATCGTGTCGGCCGACAGATCCTGCGCGTTCCGGACGACCACGACCTTGCGCTCGGAGAAGAGCGAGGGACTCGTCAGCTCGGCGAGCGTGCCCGGCTGCAACTGATCCGGGGTGAGATCCCGGACATCCGTGTCGGCGTCGGCGGCCCTGGCGGCGGCCACCACCTCCTGCACGGCACGGTCGAGCAGGAGATCCTCCTGGCCCACTGCCAGCGTGACAGGGGCGAGAGGGTCGTCTTGTGCGGTCTTCTTGGCCATCACCGAAAGCATCCCACGCGCCACTGACAACACGTGCCCCGATCCGGACCCCCGTATGTACCTCCCGCCCCCTCGCCCTGCCCCTGCCCCTGCCCCTGCCCCTGCCCCTGCCCCTGCCCCTGCCGAGCTTCGGCTACGGTTCCTCGTGCCAGCCGTCCCACTCGGCCGCGAACTCGTCCAGCTCCTTCGGGTCCAGCCGCGCCCCGGGGTCCGTCAGGACCACCAGCCACTGCGCGTCCTCGGCATCGTCCTCGCCCGCCAGCGCATCCCGGACGAGCTGCGGCTCCTCCAGGAGCCCGAACCGATCACCGACGGCCTCCGCCGCCTCTTCCGCGGCATCACGGTCGGGCAGCACCAGTACATGTCTCACATCGCTCACCTGAACATTTTCCGATACGCCCGACGCGGCCGACGCCGGGGTCGGCCTGTGCGGCTGTGCGGCTGTGCGGCTGTGCGGCGTGCAAGCGGTAGTACCTGCGCGACCCGTGCGACCCGCTCGTACGGGTCGTACCCGTACGACCCGTACGAGCGGTCGTACCCGTGCGAGCGGTGCTGCCGGCGCGACCCGTCGGACCGGAGCTACTGAGCCCCCTTGACCTCCGGCACCCGGTCCAGTTCGATTCCGAAACGTTCCCGATAGGTGGCCAGCACCTCCTCGTCGGTGGCCAGTTCCGACACCTCTTTGGTCCCGTCGGCCGTCGACACGGTGAAATTGCGGCCGCTGAGCGTGATCCGTCCTCCGTCCTTGGTGACCCGAGAGCAGACCAATGACCGAGTGAAGTGCGACAGCGGCGATGTGCTCTGCCACCAGGCTCCGACGGCGAAGTCCCCGAGCACACGCGGCCGTACCTCCAGGCGGTACTGGCGTTTGTCGCCCAGATAGACGTCCAGGTCCTCGCGTTCCCGTGATCCGCCGACACCCCGCACCCCCGCCGCGTCCGGCCCCGACTCCACGACCCGGAACATCCCGGCAGGGTCCCGCTGTTCGCCTCGCTCCATGAACGACAACGGGTAGTGGCTGTGCGCCCCGAAACCGACGTCGGTCAGCCAGTCACCCCCGTCCACCGTCCGCACCCGCAGCGCGAGATGGTCATAAGGAATCCCGAGTTCCCCCTCGTCCCCGTACACCCGCGCCGCGAGATACGTCACATCGAAGCCCAGCGACGCCAGCAACGCCCCGAACACGCCGTTCAGTTCGTAGCAGAAGCCCCCTCTGCGAGCGTCCACCACCTTGTCCAGCAGCCTCTTCTCCTCCAGCACGATCTCCTCGCCGAGATGGATCGACAGGTTCTCGAACGGCACTGTCAGCAGGTGGCGCAGTTGAAGCTCGCGGAGCACATCGGACGTGGGCCATGCCGGGTGCTGGGCCCCGATACGGCGAAGGTAGGCGTCGGCCTGTGCGGAGTTCATGGGTTCAGTGTCGCGCCACACTCAGCCCGTCGCCCGCACCGGTGACGGCGAGATCACCGTCCTCGTCGGTACGCAGCACCACCGCGCCCCCGGTCCGCAGGGCCGCGACCGTACTCGGGGCAGGATGCCCGTAGGGGTTGTCACTGCCGACCGAGATGAGCGCGAGCCGCGGAGCCACTCTGCGTATGAGCTCCGGATCCTGATACGCCGAACCGTGATGCGCGACCTTGAGCACGTCCACGCCCGACAGTTCCACGGCCGCCGACGATCTCGACAATGCCTGCTGCGCGGACGGCTCCAGGTCGCCGAGCAACAGCAGCCGCAGCCCCGCGGACCGCACGAGCAGGGTGACACTGGCGTCGTTCGGACCGTCCGGCGGCGGAGCCGGATCCGGCGGCGGCCACAGCACCCGCCAGTCGAGCCTTCCCGTACGCCGCCGCTCCCCCGCCACGGCCCGGGTCATGGGAATGTGCCGTGCGACCGCCTCCCTTCGTACGAACTCGGCCTGTTCCAGAGGTTCTTCGAAGGTGCTCGTCTCGATCTCGCCCACCGAGCGCCCGCGGAGCACACCCGGCAGCCCCGCGACGTGGTCGGCGTGGAAGTGCGTCAGAACGACGAGCGGGATCCTGGTGACACCGAGCGTGCTCAGACAGCGGTCGACCAACACCGGGTCGGGCCCCGCGTCCACCACCACCGCGCTGCCGTCGCCCACCGCGAGCACGGTCGCGTCGCCTTGCCCCACATCGCACATCGCGAACCGCCAGCCGGGCGGCGGCCACCCCGTGATCACCCGGGTGAGCGGCGGCGGCTGCACCACGACCACCAGGAACAGCACCGCGCAGACAGCACTCAGCACCGGATGCCTCAGCAGCCGTCGACCGACGGTCATGACGACCACCGTGACAAGGGCGAGCAGAAGGGCGCCCGTCCAGCTGCCCGGCCAGTCCACTCCCCCGCCGGGCTGAGCCGCCCCCGCACGCGCGATGCCCGCGATCCACCGGGCGGGCCAACTCGCCCACCACGCAAGGGCTTTGGCCACAGGCATCGCCAGGAAGGCTGTCGCCAGTGTCGCGAAACCCAGCACCGTGGCCGGCGTCACCGCGAACTCCGCGAGCAGATTGCACGGCACCGCCACCAGGCTCACCCGCGCCGACAACAGGGCGACCACCGGCGCGCACACGGCCTGTGCGGCGGCGGCCGCGGCGAGCGCCTCGGCCAGGCGCGGAGGCACCCGACGTCGCTGGAGCGCCGTGCTCCAGCGCGGGGCCAGCGTGAGCAGGGCTCCGGTCGCAAGGACGGAAAGCAGGAATCCATAGCTCCGGGAGAGCCAGGGGTCGTACAGCACCAGAAGCAGAACCGCGGCTGCCAGTGCCGGGATCAGAGATCTGCGACGCCCGGTCGCGATGGCGAGCAGCGAGATCGATCCGCAGGCCGCTGCCCGCAGCACGCTCGGGTCCGGTCGGCACACGATCACGAAGGCGAGGGTTAGCGCTCCGCCGAGCAGGGCGGTCGCCCGGAGCGGGACCCCGAGCCGGGAGGCGAGGCCCCGGCGCTCGACTCTCTGGGCGAGCCCCGGTGGCCCGATGAACAACGCGAGGATGATGACGAGGTTGCCTCCACTGACAGCCAGGAGGTGGGTGAGATCGGTGGCTTTGAAGGCGTCGCCCAGCTCCGGCGTCACGCGTGAGGTGTCCCCCACCACCAGCCCTGGCAGCAGCGCCCGCGCGTCCGCGTCCAGACCGTCCGTCGCCTTTCGCAGCCCGTCGCGCAGCCGGCCGGCGAACCGCTGCGGTCCGGACGGCTCTCCCACCACCTGCGGCGGCCCGCTCCCCCGCACCCGCAACACCGCCGCGATGTCGTCCCCGTCCGACAGGGCGGGCACGACCCGCGCCGCCAGCCTCAGCCGGGTGGAGGGCAGCAGCGACAACCAGGGCGAGCGCCCACCGGCCTCTCTGGGCGAGCCCCGTCGAGAGCGCGCGTCGACGATGACCAGCACCGGCGTCCGGGTGGCCAGGATCGTGCCGTCCGCCTCTGTGACCCGCGTGACTTCGGCGTCGAACAGCAGAGCCGTCGGAGCGATGTGGTCCCCGTTGATCCGGGGCCGGGTGAGCCGGGGATCGGAGGTGATCTCCACTTCCGCGGTCACGTTGGCGAACTGCTCCGCGAGCGCGGGAACGGGTCCACGTCGCAGGTCCGCTCCGTGCAGCCCTGCAGAGGCCGCGGCCGTGCCGACACAGAGCAGCACTGCGGCGACGGACACCCACGGCCACGACCCAGGCCGCGCCGCCTCTCGCCCCTGACCCGTACCCGCGGCTCTCCGCCCCGTGCCCGCACCACTCCACCCCGTACGCGCGCCACTCCGACCTGCCGCCAGCAGTACTCCGCCCGTGACCAGGGACACGGCCACGACACCCGTCACCCAGCCCGGCGACACCCCGACCGTCACGGCCGCCGTGAGCCAGACCGCCGCGGCGGGCGCCACGAGCCGGAGATCGGTCGGCCCCTCCGCCCTCGGGTACGAGGCCCCCAGTCGACTCCCGGCAGCAGCGTGCACCCGCCTCCGGCTGGTGACGCCGGGGAGACCCGCCGGGTGCGTCAGAGAACCTTCCGGTTCACCGAGCTCCTCAGACTCACGGGACTCCTCCCTCCGCTCCGACTCGCACCCCTCTCGCACCACCTCCGACTCGTGCTCCTCCAGCGCCCTGTCCGGCCTGTGCAGACCTCGTGCCCCATCCGGCCCGTGCAGCCCTCTCGTGCCCGGCCCGCCCGGTCGGCATCTCCCTGCAGGCCCCGCAGACCCGTCGGGTCCATTCCCGGTCCGGGGCCGGCCCCGCCGCACGCTGATCACCGGTCCGGCCCGCCGCATGCTCGTCGCCGGTCCAGTCCGCCCAGCCCTCCTCCCGGAGCCGCTCATGGCCGCACCAGGTTCCGGAGATCGGCGAAGCGGCGGTCTCCGATTCCGTTCACCTCGCGGAGCTCGTCGACCGAGCGGAAACCGCCGTGCGCCGTGCGGTATTCGATGATGTGCCGGGCCAGGACGGGACCGACGCCGGGCAGGCCGTCGAGCTGGTCGACGGTGGCCGTGTTGAGGGGAACCGGCGCGGAGGGCGCCGCACCCGCTGCGGATCCGCCGGTGCCGGCCGGCCCCGCACCGTCCG
Source organism: Streptomyces rhizosphaerihabitans (assembly GCF_025399795.1). Taxonomy (GTDB): domain Bacteria; phylum Actinomycetota; class Actinomycetes; order Streptomycetales; family Streptomycetaceae; genus Streptomyces; species Streptomyces rhizosphaerihabitans. The sequence continues at coordinate 296,809 of NZ_JAODTZ010000003.1, forward strand.
AGCCGGCTCCGGTCGGGGGTACGGATGCGCCGACCACGATCTGTTCGCCGTCCACGAGGAGTCGCGCACGGTTCAGACCGTCGGTGTGCGTGCCGGGCCGTACGCCGCCGGCGGCTCGCAGGGCGTCTTCGACGCGGGAACCGGCCGGCAACCGCTGGAGTCCGGGGGTGCGCACCTTTCCGCCCACGTCCACGACGATCACGCCCCCGCCGGGACCTGCGGAGCCCTCGCCACCGGCGGGGCTCGAAGCTCCGGCCGGGGCACCGGATTCCACGCCCGGTCCGCGCTTCTCGCCGTACGGCGCCGCGGCGCTCATCACCTCAGGAGCCCGAACCGGCTGCGTCCTGCCGGCCCAGAAGTGCTGCACGGCGAAGACGGCGGCCACGACCAGCAGCACGGTCAGCGCGGCCACACTCCTGCGCTCCAGACTGCACCTCGACTGCAGCCACAACGGCAGCCGCTCCCGCACGGCGAGCCCTGCCCGCTCCCGCCACGTGCCCGCCTCCACGGCCGGCAGGCTCGCGGCCGCCACACTCGCAGTCAGCGCACTCGCGGTCGCAGTCCCGCCGGCCGACGAGCGGTCTGCCCGTGGGGGTCGGTCGGGCTCCGGCGCGGTGCCACGCTCGTAGGACCCGGCCCGGTGGTTCCAAAGTCCCCGGACATCGGTCAGAAACCCGGTACCCACAGCCGTGTCCGCCCTGGGGCCGTCCCTGACATCACGGTCCGCCCCCGGCGGCGCGTTCCCCAACTCCCTCCGCCCCTGGGCGCGTTCGGTGAAGAGTGAATTGGCGCGCAGACGGAGGGCCGCGGCCGATGCCTCGTGGCGACAGGCCCGGCCTCTCTGATCGCGACGGCGATGGCGGCTGCGGCTGTCGGAGAGGGGGCCACGACCCGGGCCGCTGGTCGGTGTGGCGGTGCGTGAGCTTGATCGAAGTGCCATGCGACGAGGATCCGGCATCCCGGCATCCTCGCGATGATCTTGCTCAATTCCGGTGGAAAGCGGCCCAGTTGTGGATAACTCCGCCACCCTCACGAGTGATGCGCACGAACAACAACCGGAGCCGGCTCACCGAGGCGAGACAACCGCCCCGAGCAGTCCGGGTCCGGTGTGGGCTCCGATCACCGCACCCACCTCGCTCACATGCAGTTCGGCGAGCCCCGGCACCCGTGCCCGCAAACGGTCCGCGAGAGCCGATGCCCGCTCGGGGGCCGCCAGATGGTGAACAGCGATGTCGACCTGCGCGCTGCCCGCCCGGTCCGCGACGATCTCCTCCAGGCGGGCGATCGCCTTGGACGCCGTCCGGACCTTTTCGAGAAGTTCGATGCGGCCGTCGTTGAGCTGCAGCAGCGGCTTCACCGCGAGCGCGGAACCCAGCAGAGCCTGTGCTGTCCCGATCCTGCCGCCACGGCGGAGGTAGTCGAGGGTGTCGACGTAGAAGTACGCGGACGTGCCCGCGGCCCGCTTCTCCGCGGCCGTGACCGCATCGTCGATGGTGCCGCCCGCCTCGGCCGACTCGGCGGCGGCCAGCGCGCAGAACCCGAGGGCCATCGCGACCATCCCGGTGTCGACCACACGCACCGGTAGCGAGGCGTCGCGCGCCGCGAGCACCGCGGCGTCGTAGGTGCCCGAGAACTCGGAGGACAGGTGCAGCGAGACGATGCCGGTGGCGCCGGACTCGGCGACCTTGCGGTAGGCCGCGGCGAACGTCTCGGGGCTGGGCCGGGACGTCGTGACGGGGCGCCGCTTCTGCAGTGCCTGGGCCAGGGAACGGGCCGAGATCTCGGTGCCCTCTTCGAGTGCCTGGTCCCCGAGGACCACGGTCAGGGGAACCGCCGTGATGCTGTGGCGCTCCATCGTCCGCGGCGGCAGGTAGGCCGTTGAATCGGTGACGATCGCGACATGGCGGGACATGAGCTGGAGGTTACCTGGCGGGGCGGGTGGACGGCAGCCCGGCCCCTTCCACCTGCGGTCGGGACGGCCGGATCATGTCGTGCTCTCGGGGCGGGGCTTCTTCTGCCAAGGGTAGGTGGGCCGTTGGCCGGGCGGGGTGATGGCGGAACGCCCCGGCTGATCCGCCGGACGGGACTCCGGGCTCTGGGGCCGGGTCTGTGCCCCGGAGGTGCCCGCGTCCGCCGTGGGAGGGTCGGGCCAGGACGCGGAGGGCCCCGGTTCCTTGGTCCAGTGACGCAGTGCGCCGGCCTCCACGTCGATCTGCGCGCTCAGGGTGTCCAGGTCGTCGCCCGCGAAGCGGTGGGCCCGGTCGCGGGCGGCCCAGCGCAGCGAGTCCGCCGACTGCGTGATCCGCTGGGTGCGCTCGCGCAGGGCGGGCAGCCGGGTGGCGAGCGTGCCCCGGTCGGGCTCGGCCTCCAGGCGCTTCAGTTCGGCGTCCAGCTCGCGCCCGTGCGCGCTGAGCCGCTCGAAGAGGCTGAGGGACTCCTTGAGGGACTCGTCCTCCGCCACGCTCGCCTGCAGCGCGTCCTGGGTCGCCCGCATCGATGTGCGCAGCGACAGCCTGAGCTGGGCGAGCTCGCCCTGGGGGCCGAACTGGGCGAAGGTCTTCGCACGCAGGGTGGTGTCCTCGACCGTGCGGCGGGCCTGCGAGATCGTGCGGTCCACGCCGCGTTTGGCTGCGCCGATCACCTTCACCGTCGCGTACGCGCCGAACACCACGAACAGCAGGAAGAGCAAGGCGATTACGGTGATCACGGTACCCATCACACTCCTCCTCCGACCGGTCGCGGCAACTGTCGCCGCGCTCTCAACGGTAAACGCTGCGGGCAGGTTCGGAGTTCCAGAAGAACCCCGAACCTGCCCGTAGGGGACTACCCCGAGCCGTCACGCGGCCCCGACCTGCGCGGGCACCGGACCGAGGCCCGGCGCCCGCCACACCGTGACGACCACGCCATGGCGACCACGCCATGACGGCTGCGCTGTGACGAGCGCGCTGTGACGACTACGCCGTAACGATGTTCACCAGCTTCGGCGCGCGCACGATCACCTTGCGGATCCCCGCGCCGTCCAGCGCCGCGACGACCTTCTCGTCGGCCAGCGCCACCTTCTCCAGTTCCTCGTCGGAGATCGACGGGGAGACCTCCAGGCGCGCCTTGACCTTGCCCTTGATCTGCACGACGCAGGTCACGGCCTCGTCGATGACGTACGCGGGGTCGGCGACGGGGAAGTCCTGGTGGACGACCGAGTCGCCGTGGCCCAGCTTGCGCCACAGTTCCTCGGCGATGTGCGGGGCCAGCGGCGCCACCATCAGCACCAGTGCCTCGGCGATCGGGCGCGCGACCTGGCCGCCCGCCTTGGTCAGGTGGTTGTTCAGCTCGGTGACCTTGGCGATGGCGGTGTTGAAGCGCATGCCCTCCAGGTCCTGGCGCACGCCGTCAATGGCCTTGTGCAGGGCGCGCAGCGTGTCCTCGTCCGGCTCGGCGGCGACGACCGTGACCTCGCCGGTCGCCTCGTCGACGACATTGCGCCACAGCCGCTGCAGCAGCCGGTACTGGCCCACCACCGCGCGCGTGTCCCACGGCCGGGACACGTCCAGGGGACCCATCGCCATCTCGTACAGGCGCAGGGTGTCCGCTCCGTACTCGGCGCAGATCTCGTCGGGGGTGACCGCGTTCTTCAGGGACTTGCCCATCTTGCCCAGCAGCCGGGAGACCTTCTCGCCCTGGTAGAAGTAGGCGCCGTCGCGCTCCTCCACCTCGGCCGCAGGTACGGCGATACCGCGGCTGTCGCGGTACACGTAGGCCTGGATCATGCCCTGGTTGAACAGCTTGTGGAACGGCTCGGCCGACGAGATGTGGCCCAGGTCGAACAGGACCTTCGACCAGAAGCGGGCGTACAGCAGGTGCAGCACGGCGTGCTCGGCGCCGCCGACGTACAGGTCGACACCGCCGGTCGGCTGACCTTCGCGCGGGCCCATCCAGTACTGCTCGATGGCCGGGTCGACCAGCTTCTGGTCGTTGTGCGGGTCCAGATAGCGCAGCTCGTACCAGCAGGAACCGGCCCAGTTGGGCATGGTGTTGGTCTCGCGGCGGTACTTCTGCGGGCCACGGCCGTCGCCCAGGTCCAGGGTCACGGCGACCCAGTCCTCGTTGCGGGACAGCGGGGTCTCCGGGGACGTGTTCGCGTCGTCCGGGTCGAAGGTGCGCGGCGAGTAGTCCTCGACCTCCGGCAGCTCCAGGGGCAGCATCGACTCGGGCAGCGGGTGGGCGACGCCGTCCTCGTCGTAGACGATCGGGAAGGGCTCGCCCCAGTAGCGCTGGCGGCTGAACAGCCAGTCGCGCAGCCGGAAGTTGACAGTGCCCTCGCCGATGCCGCGGCGCTCCAGCCACTCCGTGATGCGCGCCTTGGCGTCGACGACGCCCAGGCCGTCCAGGGAGACGTCGTCGCCGGCGGAGTTGACGATCTTCGCGTCGTACGAGGCGAAGGCGTCGTCCCAGGTGGAGGCGTCGGTGCCGCGGTCGTCCGAGGGCTCGACCACACAGCGCATGGGCAGCTCGAAGGCGCGCGCGAACGCGAAGTCGCGGGTGTCGTGCGCCGGGACGGCCATGATCGCGCCGGTGCCGTAGCCCATCAGCACGTAGTCGGCGATGAAGACCGGGACCTTCTCGCCGTTGACCGGGTTGGTGGCGAACGCGCCGGTGAAGACGCCGGTCTTGTCCTTGGCCTCGGCCTGCCGCTCGACGTCGGACTTCGAGGCGGCCTGCGCACGGTAGGCGGCGACGGCCTCGGCGGGCGTCGCGTGACCGCCGGTCCACACCTCGTGGGTGCCCTCGGGCCAGGCGGCCGGGGTGAACTTCTCGACCAGCGGGTGTTCCGGGGCCAGCACCATGTACGTGGCGCCGAACAGGGTGTCCTGGCGGGTGGTGAAGACCGTGATCGCTTCGCCGTCGATCGGGAAGTCGACGCGGGCGCCCTCGGAGCGGCCGATCCAGTTGCGCTGCTGCAGCTTGATGGCCTCGGGCCAGTCCAGCGCGTCCAGGTCGTCCAGCAGGCGGTCCGCGTAGGCGGTGATGCGCATGTTCCACTGGCGCAGCTTGGCCTTGAAGACGGGGAAGTTGCCGCGCTCGGAACGGCCGTCGGCGGTGACCTCCTCGTTGGCCAGGACGGTGCCCAGGCCGGGGCACCAGTTGACCGGCGCGTCGGAGGCGTACGCCAGGCGGTAGCCGCTCAGGACGTCGGCGCGCTCGGTGGCGCTCAGCTCGTTCCACGCGCGCGTGGTGGAGCCGGTGGCGGGGACGGCGCGCTCACCGCTCTCGAACTGGGCGACCAGTGCGGAGACGGGACGGGCCTTGCCGGCCTCGTCGTCGTACCAGGAGTTGAAGATCTGCAGGAAGATCCACTGCGTCCACTTGTAGTACTCCGGGTCGATCGTGGCGAACGACCGGCGCTTGTCGTGACCCAGACCCAGCGCACGCAGCTGGGCCTTCATGTTCTCCATGTTGGCCTCGGTGGACGCGCGCGGGTGCGTGCCGGTCTGCACGGCGTACTGCTCGGCGGGCAGGCCGAAGGCGTCGAAGCCCAGGGTGTGCAGGACGTTGTGGCCGGTCATCCGCTGGAACCGGGCGTATACATCGGTGGCGATGTAGCCCAGGGGGTGACCCACATGCAGACCCGCACCGGAGGGGTAGGGGAACATGTCCATGATGAACTTCTTGGGCCTGGCGGCCAGCTCGGGGTCCCCGGCCAGGTCGCCGGTGGGGTTCGGAGCCTCGTACGTCCCCTCGGCGTCCCAGAAGTCCTGCCAGCGTGCCTCGATGTCAGCGGCCAGGGCGGCCGTGTAGCGGTGCGGCGCGGCCACCTCGGCGGTGGCAGCGGTGTTCGTCTCGCTCATGATCCTCAAAGCTCCATCGATCGTCTCTGCCAGCGGCTGTGACACTCAAGAAATGAAAAAGCCCCTCGCACAGGAGGGGACGCCGCGCTGATGCCGACCACGGTTCGCCAGCGGTCGGGACTGATCAGCGCGGCTCGCTAAGCAGAAGGCGTACGGCACGCATGGCGTCAGGGTACAGCAGTGCCCGCGCGGGCCGCGACGAGCTTTCGGGACCGCCCGGCACCCCGTGCCACCCCTCGCGGCCTTCAAAAAAGTTGAACGATGTTCAAATTTTACTTCGCTTAACGGACGCTTGCGGACAACACAAAGACCTCATTGCCCTTTGGTAACAACGCAATAACTCAAACCTGGAACTCGTCGGTATTTCTCGACTTAGAGTGCGCCTTCGGGACCGCTTCCCCGAACCCTTGGGAGTACCCCCTCATGGACCCTCGTCGTAACAACAGCTCGCTTCCCCGGGTGGGCCGTTCGGCCTACGGGGCGGCTACGGCTGTCGTCCTGCTCCTCATACCCGTGATCGTGCTGGTGGGAGGCAACGCAGTCCAGGACTTCCTGAACTTCGGCGCCGGCGTCCTGTCGCTGGTCGCCCTGTCCTGCTCCGTGATCTGGGGGCTGGTCGCGACCGACCGGATCTTCCTGAACACCCGGCAGCGACTGGTGGCACAGGCGGTGCACCGGACGACCGCCGTGTCCTCGGTCGCCTTCCTGCTCCTGCACATCACGGTCAAGGTGGCGCTCGACCACACGAGCCTGATCTCCGCCCTCATCCCCTTCAGCCTCGGCCTCACCGGCACGGCCGGGCTCATCGGCCTCGGCTCCCTGGCCGGTCTGCTCATGATCTTCACGGCCGTCACCGGCGCACTGCGCAGCGCCTTCGCCTCGCCGGCCCCGGTCGCGGCCCGTTGGCGCGCGATGCACATGCTGGCCTACCCGGCCTGGTGCGCGGCACTCGTCCACGGCCTCTACGCGGGTCGCGCGGCGAAGCCGATCTTCACCATCCTCTACAGCCTGTGCCTGCTCGCGGTCATGGCGGCTCTTGCCCTGAGGACCTCGCCCGCCCCCTTCAAGCGCAAGGTCGCGATGCGGGTCCTGGCGCTCATCGGCGGGGGCGGCCCCGGTGCCCGCGGGTTCCGCGACGACCTGGACGCCTCCCGCGCCGCGGCGATGGAGTCACCGCAGCCGCGCTCCGCGCAGCAGTCCGCGGGCGACAACTTCGTCCCTTCCCAGCGCAAGGAGCCCGCCGCCCCGCAGTACGGTGGCGCGCCCGACCCCGCGGACACGGGCGGTTTCGCTGCGGCCTACCGGGCCGTGACACCGCCCGGCGACGGCCCCTCGGCCCCCGGGACACAGCAGTTCCAGATGCCCGTGAACATGCAGCCCACCCAGACGTTCCCCAGCGTCGGCAACGGCGGCGCCCCGAGCAGCTGGCCCGTCCCCTCGCCGCCCCCCGTCGGCGAGGCACCGGCGTCGGCGTACGACCCGCTGAACGACACCGGGTACACCGTCCCGGTCTACGGCAATCCGGCCGCCAACGGCTACGGCACGAGTGATGTGTACAACACCGGTGAGACGAACGCGTCCTACCGCACGTACAACACCAACGACACGTACGACAGCGGTCCCACGACTGACGTACTGCCGGGCGCCTTCGACGCTCCTGGCTCCGGTGAATCATGGAATGCCCCTTCCGGAGGCTTTAAGTGAACGAGGCCCTGCCCGACGTCCCGGAAGTCCGCGTGGTCGGACTTCCGCAGCTCACGTCGGGTTTCGACCTGGTTGAACGTCTTGATCTACCCATGCACCTCAAGGTGCATGGGCCGCTCGAACCCCTGGGCGGAGAACAGCTCGCGGGCCTTGCCGAGGCCATCAACCTGAAGGGCCGCGGCGGGGCGGGCTTCCCCTTCGCCAAGAAGCTGCGCTCGGTCGCCGAATCGGCCATCAAGAAGGGCATCCGCCCGGTGGTGGTCGTCAACGGAAGCGAGGACGAACCGGCCTGCCGCAAGGACACGGTGCTCATCAACCGTGCCCCGCACCTCATCCTCGACGGCGCCCTGCTGGCCGCGGAGGCCATGGGTGCCCGCACACTCGTGATCGGCGTGACCCGCGAGTCCACGCAGCGCTCCATGGAAGCCGCGCTGGCCGAGCGGGGGCTGAGCAACCGGCGGGGATCGCCCCTCCGCGCGCGGGTGCAGCGCAATCCGGTGCGCATGGTGACGGGAGCGGCCGCTTCGCTGATCCGCTCGATCGACGGCGGTCCGGCCGTACCGCCGGGCCGCAAGGTCAGCGCGTCCCAGACCGGTGTCGGCGGCGCGCCCACCCTGCTGTCGAACGCCGAGACGTTCGCGCAGCTGGCCATCGCCGCCCGCATCGGCCCCGACCGCTACCGCAACACGGGCCTGTACGACGAGCCCGGCACCGTCATGCTCACCGTCTCGGGCGCGGTGGCGCGCCCCATGGTGATCGAGGTCCCCACCGGCGTACCCCTGCGGTACGTGCTCCAGCTGGCCGGCGCCCCGGCGATGCCGCAGGGTGTGCTGACCGGCGGCTACCACGGCAAGTGGCTGGACGCGGCGACGGTCAACGAGGCGATCGTCTCGCGGGACTCCCTGGCCGCGGTGGGCGGTGCGCTCGGTGCCGGCGCGATCCTCCCCATCACCCAGGAGACCTGCCCCCTCGGCGAGTCGCTGCGCGTGGCGCAGTGGCTGGCCGACGAGAGCGCGGGACAGTGCGGCCCCTGCTACCTGGGTCTGCCCGCCGCGGCACGCGGTCTGGCGGACATCCTCAACGGCGGCGGCCCGGCGGCGCTGGAGGCCGTGAAGCAGGTCGCCAAGTCCGTGAAGCGGCGCGGCGCCTGCTCCCACCCGGACGGTTCGGCGATGTTCATCGAGTCGACCCTGAAGGCGTTCACGGACGACCTGGCCGCGCATGTCCTCGGAAACGGCTGCGGAAGGCCCGTGGAGGGCGTTCTGCCGCTCTTCGAGGACGGTCAGGTACCCATGGGCGTCCTGAGCGGCCCGGGCGAGCAGGAGGCGGGTCCCAGCCGCCAGAAGATCTTCGTCGACTGGACGCTGTGCCGCGGGCACGGCCTGTGCGCCGATCTCCTCCCCGAAGTCTTCGAACTGGGCGCCGACGGCTTCCCGACCGTCGCACAGGCCCCGGTGCCCGCGTACGCCGAGGCGAAGGCCCTGCGCGCGGTGCGCCGCTGCCCGGCGCTCGCCCTGCGCCTCGAGGAGGACACCAGGTCCTCCGCTCCGGCGCGCAACCTGCCGGTCCTCTCCCAGGGGCGCGGTCGCCGCGCGCTCGGCAGCGGCCGCTGACACGAAGAAGCGGGCCACCAGAAACGGTGGCCCGCCTTCGACACGTTCCGCGAGGTCGCCGGACGACCGTTCCGCGAAGGGCCCTTGAGAACGAAGAAGCGGACCACCCTGATCGGGTGGCCCGCTTTCAACGTCTGTGGAGCTAAGGAGAATTGAACTCCTGACCTCCTGCATGCCATGCAGGCGCTCTACCAACTGAGCTATAGCCCCTTGCGGCTACGCGGCGAAGCCGCGCATTTCACCGTGCCGCCCGGTTTCCCCGGCGGCGACGCCAACATTACACGGTTCCCCTGGTGCACCACCAAATCGTTTCCCGTCTGTACCGATTCAGCACCCATGTCGCATTTTATAGGCTTTGCCGCGCCCTGATGTCCGCTCGGACAAGCCCGTTGAAGCGCCTTGAAGCCCGTTGGGCCGAACGGGCTTCAAGAGGGTGGCCGCGACAGGCGCGCGGAGCCCGCGAGGGCGCGAGGAGGGGACGGGCGGGGAGATGACACCCCTGGGCCGCCACGCGGCCCCTGGCGGGCCTCACGGGCCCCGCGGCGGCCGTTGACTGCCGTTGGCTGCCGAGTGCGCGGACGCCACCCCAGAACTGTCGCGGTGTCCCGCCCGCGCGCACACGTAGTGACGGGTGTCACATAGGCCGGGGCGCAAGAACTGCACCGGAACGGCGCCGGATTGACATCGCCGGCCGCAACGGGGAATCGGACGCGCCTCCCCGGCCGTCCTCGGGGTCAGGCCGTGGCGAACGAGTAGAACCGCTTGAGGGTGCAGTGCTCGTCGAGGAGCCGTGCGTAGATCGGCTCACCCTCCAGCTCGCGGTACGTCTCGATGGGGTCGCCTTTTATGATCAGCGCCCGCGCGCACTCCTCACACCAGTACTGATAGTCGTGGTTGACCGGCTCCATGTCGCGGACGATCGGCGTACCACTGCCGCACCAATCGCATTTCCGCCTGTGCGCACCCATCAATCAGCTCCAGCTGTGGCCGCAGGCCGTGCACACGTAGGAGATTCCACCGTTGTCACCGAGAACCTGGGCAACGTGGACCGATCCGCAGGAAGGGCAGTCGAGGAGGGTGGCTTTCTTACGGTTCAATGCCACTTCGAGGAGATCGTCGACCTCCTCGAGGATGCTGGCAGGCATCGCTACTCCCTCCCGTCGGGCCGCGCCCCCTTCCGGCCGTTTGATTCTGCCACGGCCGGAGCAATACGGTCAGCGACGCCTTCGTACCAGTCCGGACACAGGCACCCGGCGCAGCTGTCGCGGCCGGCGCATACGTGCACGCCAGGAGCGCGTCCGCAAAGGTATACGCCTCGGGGGCCCCAAGTGACTCAAGCCGGTTCAAGAAGAGTGTGCCGAAGGCCACGGCACCCGTCCGTCTTCACCCGGCCGAGCCGCGTGAAGGCTGACGGCGACCGCGGCCGCCGTCAGGGGCGGCGCGTCCGGCAGGTGTCCACGACGTGCCGTTCGGCAGGCCGGCCACCAACGCGCCCGCCCCGGCGTGTTCTTCACATCCGAGGCCCTCAACTCGGGGATGAACAAAGAAAAATCCCGCTCCCTGACGGGAACGGGATCTTTCATCACCGATGTCCGACAACTCAAGAAAGAGTCGGTCTGTGGAGCTAAGGAGAATTGAACTCCTGACCTCCTGCATGCCATGCAGGCGCTCTACCAACTGAGCTATAGCCCCTTGCGTTCTTCCCGCCCTGCGGGCCGAACAAGAAGAACTTTAGCCTGCGACCAGCCGGAAAGTGAAATCCGGTCCCGCCGGGCCCGCGCGACCGGACGGAGGCCGCCCGGCGCCGCTCAGTCGTCGTCGCCGAGCACCGGCTCCGGCAGCGTGCCGGCGTTGTGCTCCAGGAGCCGCCAGCCGCGGGCGCCCTCGCCGAGGACGGACCAGCAGCAGTTGGAGAGGCCGCCGAGGCTCTCCCAGTGCTGTGACTCCAGGCCGAGCAGACGGCCGATGGTGGTGCGGATCGTGCCGCCGTGGCTGACTACGACGAGTGTGCCGTCGTCGGGCAGCTTCTCCGTGTGCCGCAGCACCACGGGGGCGGCGCGGTCGGCGACCTCGGTCTCCAGCTCGCCCCCGCCGCGGCGCACCGGCTCGCCGCGCTTCCACGCGGCGTACTCCTCGCCGTGGCGGGCGATGATCTCCTCGTGCGTCAGGCCCTGCCAGACGCCCGCGTAGGTCTCGCGCAGGCCCTCGTCGTGGGTGACGTCCAGGCCGGTGAGCACGGCCAGCTCGGCGGCCGTGGCGGCGGCGCGCTTGAGGTCCGAGGCGACGACGGCGTCGGGCCTCAGCGAGGCGAGCAGCCGGGCTGCCCGCCGGGCCTGCCCGATGCCCGTCTCGGTCAGCTCGACATCCGTCGAACCCTGGAAGCGGCGGTCCACGTTCCAGGAGGTCTGGCCGTGCCGCCACAGAATGACGCGACGGCCCCTGCCCGGCTTCCCGTCGCTCTTCGCGCCCGCCGTCCCGCGGCCCTCGGCGCTCACCGCAGCTCTCCCAGGTCGGCGGAGTCCTCCTCGGTCTGGAACTTGGCGTGCTCGGCGCCCTTGCCGCGGGTCGCCTTGGCCTCGGCGGGCAGGTCCAGCTCGGGGCAGTCCTTCCACAGCCGCTCCAGGGCGTAGAAGACGCGCTCCTCGCTGTGCTGGACGTGCACGACGATGTCGACGTAGTCGAGCAGCACCCAGCGTGCCTCGCGGTCGCCCTCGCGGCGCACCGGCTTGATGTTGAGCTCCTTGTTCAGGCGCTCCTCGATCTCGTCGACGATCGACTTGACCTGGCGGTCGTTGGGCGCGGACGCCAGCAGGAAGGCGTCGGTGATGGAGAGCACATCGCTGACGTCGTAGGCGATGATGTCGTGCGCGAGCTTGTCTGCGGCCGCCTGTGCGGCGGCATTGATGAGCTCGATGGAGCGGTCCGTGGCGGTCACTACGCGGCTTTCCGTCGGCGGTCAGTTGTCACTCAAGGGTCTCACGGACCGCCGAGGACACCCCACGCGTTTCTCCGGCCACGCCCCGGGTTCTCCCCGGGGCGTGGTGCCGGTCACCCCTTCGGGACGCTGCCGACCTTGTAGTCCTGGCCCAGGACGACGGACACATCCGCGTTGCTGGTGACCGTGCCCTTCTTCACCGTGCCGGTCGGCAGACCGAGGGTCTTGGCGACCTCGACGGCGTCGTCCTTCTTGGCGGGATCGCTGTAGGTGATCTGCGACACGCTCCGGGCGGCAGCGGCGGTACCGGAGTCCAGGAACGTGTAGCCGCCGTTGACCAAGGCGATGCGGGCCTGGTTGCCGGCCGCCTTGACGCCGGTGGCGTTCTCGATGCCGACGCGGACCGCGGAGCCGGCGTCGGGACTCTTCGCCGTACCGCCCAGGACGTTCTTGATCACGCTGCTGGAGGCGCTCGCGCTCAGGGTGCCGTCCTGCTGCACGGGCAGCAGCGCGGTCTTGTAGTCGCCGCCCTTGGCGAGGTCGGCGAGCTTGGCGAGGAAGGCGCCGAGGTCCTGGTCGGTCAGGGACGGGTCGAGGATCTGGGCCAGGGTCTGCACGGTGGTGGTCGCGGCCTGCTTGTCCGAGGACAGCTTGCGCATCACTCCCTGCATGACCTGCCCGAACCGCTCCAGCTGCGCGTTCTGGGCCTCGCCGGAGGCCCGGTAGGTGGCGTAGGCGACGGCCATCTTGCCGCTGAGGGTCTGCTCCGTGCCCTTCTTGACGAGCGGGGGATCGCTCTTCTTCTTGGCGTCGGGGTCCGGCACGTCGGTGTTGGTGGTGATCTCGATGTTGCCGACGAGTTCGACGAGGTTGTTCAGGTAGGGGGTGTCGAGGCGCCAGGTGCCCTGGATGCTCGTACCGAGCACGGTGTCGAGGGCGTCCCGCGTCCCGGACGAGCCGTCGACGTCGACGGACTTGGCGAGCGTGGTCGTCGCGCTGTCGTCGTCCGTGAGAGCGAGGGAGTTGGGCAGCAGGACGGTGGTGCCCTGCTTGGTGGTGGTGTTGTCGACGAGCAGGGCCGTGGAGGTGCCGCCGCCCTTGGTGTTGTGCAGGTGGACGACGATCACGTCGCGCTTCTGCGCCGTGACGGCCGTCGTGGTCCCCGGCTTGCCGTGCGAGGCGGTGCCGGGCAGCTTGCCCGCGTACCAGAGGTAGCCCGCGCCACCGACCGCGACCAACGCGACGACCACGACCAGCGCGACGACCCGGCTGCGGGCACGGCGCTTGGCCTCCTCGCGGCGCTCGGTGCGGTTCTCGGTGAACTTCAGCCAGTCGATGACGTCCTCGGACTCGGCTTCCTGCTCCTCGACGAAGGCGAACTGCTCGGTGCGGTAGTCCCGGTCGGCCCGGGGAGCGCCGTCCTGCGCCGGCCCGTCCTGCGCCGGCCCGGCCTGCTGCGGGATGTAGGCGGTCTGCTCGGCGACCCGGGGCTGCCGACCGGTGCTCGCGGCGCCCGCCGGGTCGGCGGTCCCTCCATAGGGGTCGTACGACGTCGAGCCGGCCCCGGTCCCGCCCGCTCGGGGCGCACCGGTACCGAACGGGTCGAAGGGGACGGACGGCTGCTGACCGGTGTCATAGGGCGACACGGTTTCGTGCTGACCGGTGTCATAGGACGACACCGTTTCGTGCTGACCGGTGTCAAAAGGCGCCACAGGCGGTTGGCGGCCCGTGTCGTAGGACTGGCCAGGTTCCTGGCGGCCCGTCACATAGGGGTCGTAGCCGTAGCCCTGCTGCTGGGCGCCGTAGCCGTCGTACCCCTGGGCAGGCTGCTGCGGGACCTGCCGGTACACAGGCTGCCCGAACTCGTCGTAGCCGACGAGTTCGTACTGGTCGCCGCCCGCGTATCCGTCGTATCGGTCGTTCACCGGGTGCCCCTCTCGGCTCACTGGCCGCGGTACAGCTCACGCTTGTCGATGTAGCGCACCACACCGTCCGGCACCAGGTACCAGACGGGGTCGCCCTTGGCGACTCTGGCACGGCAGTCTGTGGACGAGATGGCGAGCGCGGGAACCTCGACGAACGAGACACCGCCCTCCGGGAGCCCCGGGTCGGTCAGGGTGTGACCGGGCCGGGTGACCCCGATGAAGTGCGCAAGGGAGAACAGTTCTTCCGTGTAGCGCCAGGTGAGGATCTGGCCGAGCGCGTCGGCGCCGGTGATGAAGAAGAGGTCCGCGTCGGGGTTGAGCGCACGCAGGTCGCGCAGGGTGTCCGTGGTGTAGGTCGGGCCGCCGCGGTCGATGTCGATCCGGCTGACCGAGAACTGGGGGTTCTCGGCGGTCGCGATGACCGTCATCAGATAACGGTCCTCGGCAGGGGTGACCCTGTGGCCGGTCTTCTGCCACGGCTGCCCGGTCGGCACGAACACCACCTCGTCGAGGTGGAACTGCGCGGCGACCTCGCTGGCCGCGACCAGGTGTCCGTGGTGGATCGGGTCGAAGGTGCCGCCCATGACGCCGAGCCGGCGCTTGCCCGGACTCGAGGGGCCGTTGCCCGCGCCGGCCGTCAGGCGCTTCGCCGTGCCGCCGGCCGGGCCGTTCACGCGGCGCGTGGCGTCGCCGACGGCGCCGCTCTCCGTGTCACTCGCCGGACCGGTAGGCATGTCCTGCTCTCCCATGCGTGCAGACCCTACCGGCCCGGCCGACGGGCTCCGGCCGACAGGGGCCCGAGCGGGCCCGGTGGGGCTCAGCGGTCGCGGTTGAAGCGCGTGGTGATCCACAACAGCAGGAGCAGGATGAACAGGGCCCCGCCGCCGGTCAGGTACGGGCTGAGGCTTTCGTGGTTGCCGCCGTTCTCGCCCTCGGCGGCGACGGTGACCAACTGTGCGGCTGTGTGCTGGAAGCTCATCTCGGCAGGACCTATCCGATGGGTGTCCCCCCGCTCGAGCGAAGTCGAGAGTGGGAGAGGGCGGGATAAAGACGTCGGCCCATCGTATGCGGGCACCTCGGCGGCGAACACGCCGACTCCGCCGTTGGGGACGCCGGTTGCCGTGACCAAGGAGCCGGACCGTCGGCCGCGGCCCGCCCGGGCGTTCCGGTCACCGTGACCGCCTCGGCGGAAGGGGTTCCATCAGCCGTGGACCGCCCGGCAGAGGTTCTCTCGGCGAGACCTCCACCGCGCGAGCACCGCCCCGGCCGGTGGCCGCTCCGGCCGGCGCCGCTCAGTCGTCGCGCTTGTAGCCGCGCAGCAGGAACCAGGCGGCGAAGACCACGCCGATGATCATGACGATCAGCACGACGCGGAGCAGATTGCCCGGACCCTGCTTGCCTGCCGCGTCGGCGGCTTCCGTGAGCCATGCGGCCGCGGGGATGTGCTCCATGTCGTACGACTCCTTCTCTGTACTGCCCGTCAACGGTATCTCCGCCTAGGCTGGACTCTGCCTTGGGGGCACATAGGGCACTCAGACGCACATGGGGGAACACATGTCCGACGACGGCCACGAGCAGAACGGGCACGAGAAGGTGCCGAGCAGGCAGCGCAGGCGCTTCGAGGGGATCTCCTCGCGGACCTACGAACACCCGGCGGACCGCTCGGCCCTGGTGGCGCTGCGCAAGCTCAGCGGCTTCGACACGGTCTTCAAGGCACTGAGCGGGCTGCTGCCCGAGCGCAGCCTGCGGCTGCTCTTCCTGTCCGACTCGGTGCGCGTCTCGGACGCCCAGTTCGCGCACCTCAACGACATGCTGCGGGACGCCTGTTACATCCTGGACCTGGAGAAGGTCCCGCCGATGTACGTGAACCAGGACCCGCAGCCGAACGCGATGTGCATCGGCCTGGACGATCCGATCATCGTGGTGACGACCGGTCTCGTCGAGCTGCTGGACGAGGAGGAGATGCGGTCGGTCATCGGCCACGAGGTCGGCCACGCGCTGTCCGGTCACGCCGTCTACCGCACGATCCTGCTGTTCCTCACCAACCTCGCGGTCCGGGTCGCCTGGATCCCGCTGGGGAACCTCGCGATCATGGCGATCGTGACCGCGCTGCGCGAGTGGTTCCGCAAGTCGGAACTGTCCGCGGACCGCGCCGGGCTCCTCGTCGGCCAGGACCTGCGGGCCTCGATGCGCGGCCTGATGAAGATCGCGGGCGGCAATCATCTGCACGAGATGAACGTGGACGCGTTCCTCGCGCAGGCCGAGGAGTACGAGTCTGCGGGCGACCTGCGGGACTCCGTGCTCAAGATCCTCAATGTGCTGCCGCGCACGCACCCCTTCACCGCGGTCCGCGCGGCCGAGCTGAAGAAGTGGGCGGAGTCCCGCGACTACCAGCGGATCATGGACGGCCACTACCCGCGGCGCGACGCGGACAAGGACACCTCGGTGTCGGACTCCTTCCGGCAGTCGGCGGCCAGCTACGCCAGCGACATGAAGAACTCCAAGGATCCGCTGATGAAGCTGGTCAGCGACATCGCGGGCGGCGCGGGCGATCTCGGGGGCCGGGTACGGCGCGGCTTCGGGGGCTTCGCGAGCGGCGCGCCCAAGGACGCCGGGAACACCACGGACGCCACGGCCGCCCCGGACGGCGGTGCCGAACAGGCGCCGCGTGAGAGCCGCTCCGACGACGAGGACACCGACGGCCGAAACTGATCGCCCCGCCGGGTGCCGCCGCCTGACCCGCGGCGCCCCCGGCGGTCCGGCTAGAGCTTCGGCTGCGCGCTCTTGGCCAGCGAACCGCACAGGGCGGTCGCGCTGCCGGTGGCGTACGGGTCGGTGCCGGCCGGGCCGCCCGCCTTGGCCGTCTCACCCGCGAGCAGCGGCCGGAGCCGGCTCACCGAGTCGTCGGAACAGGCGAGCGGGCCGGCCTGGACGTACGACACCGCCAACTCGGCCTGGTGCATGCGCAGGTCGTCGCGGTCGAAGCGGAAGGTCAGCTCGCGCCGGACGGTGAACAGAGAGGCCTTGGCCTGGGCGTTCGCGCCGGTCGGCTTCAGCGCGTAGACGAAGGTGTGGTCGGCGACGACCTCCAGGGTGTTCGCGTCGAACTCGGCGGCCTGGAGGGTGCCCTGCACCCGGATCTTCTTGTCGGCGAGCTGCGCCCGGGGCGCGTCGAAGCGGACCAGCCAGCCGGTCGGGGCGTGCCGTCCGTCGGCGGTCGGGTGGTCGAAGCTCTGGTCGAACTGGTCGAGCTGCCGCGGGTCGAGCAGGATCCGTACCGGGCGGGTGGCGCCTCCGGTCAGCACGCTCGGGTCGAGGGACGACTCGACGAGGTAGTCCTTGGCGGTGGTCAGGGCGGTGACGACCTGGCTGTCGGAGAAGTGCGCGGTGCGCCGGACGGCGGGCAGCGTGATGCCGTCGGCACCTGTGCGGAACTGCGCGGCCGGGCTGTCGGCGTACAGCTGGTCGGTGCTCGCGGAGCCGGGCACGGCGGTCTGCGGGGCCAGGGGGATCACGGTCATTCGCAGCGGTTCGGCCGGCCGGGCGGCGGGGGTCTGGTAGGGGTGGCGTACACCCATGTAGATCGCGGTGCCGAAGGCTATGGCTATCAGCAGGACGAGGATCAGTGCCTGCCGGGACAGTCCGCGCTGAAGGGGCGGGCGGCGGCGTACGGCCGGGCTGTGGTCGGCCATGCGTTCCTGGGCGGAGAACTCCTGGAGGCGGGCAGCGCGGACGAACGACTCGTCGAAGACGACGGATCGGTACTCGTCCTCTCCACCAGCGGGAGCACCCTCGGGTGTCCCCTCAGGTGGGTCTCCAGGCCCGCCCATACCTTCAGAGTAGGTCTCCGGGAGCTCTGGTAAACGCTGTGGTACGCGACAAGTTCTGACAGGTTCTCACCAGGACGGTCACTCTGTGTGAGAGATCGTCGGTGCCTCGGCGGAGAGACCGGCCTCAGGGTGTCCGAGGTACCGCGGACACCGCCGGCCGGGAACGGTCGGCCGAAGCGGAGGGGACCGTGCCGGTGACTTTCTCCCGGCCCTGTTCGAGGCCGGAGGAGGCGGGTGAGGGGACCTGGTCCTGACTGCCGGAGGAAGCGCCCCTGTAGACCGCAGTGAAGGCGAGGGCGACCATGCCGATACCCATGACGAGGGCGAGGATCCAGGCGACCGGGCGGTGCCAGCGGGTCTGCTTCCCGTTGGGCCGGCCGTACGTTCCCGGTACGCCGTAGCGACCTTCCAGGATCTCGGTGTCGTCCGGATCGTCCAGGTCGGGATCGTGGGCGAAGTCGCCGTGGCCGTCGGGGCCGAAGCCGTCCTCGTAGCGCTCGTCGTCGCCACGGGTTCCGCGCGCGTGCGCTCGGCGCGCCTCGGCCTCGGAGGCCTCCGCGCGGGCCTGGGCCGCCGCGAGCAGCCTCTCCACGGCGGTCGGCTCGTGGATCACCGCCGCCCGTACGAAGTCCTCGTCGAAGACCACGGAGGCGAACTCTTCGTCCGCGCCCCCGCGGTCGTCGTTGGGCTCCCAGCCGTCAGGGAACGGCGTGCCCCCCACGTCCTCCGGCACGGATCCAGAGTAGACCTGGGGGGTCAATTTGGGCAGACGGTACGGAAATTCATCTGCCCGACGAGACCGCGCCTCAGTGGATCGCGGGCCGTGAACCGTCTGCCGCACGCCCCTGCGCCCGACGCCGCGCCGCCCGTACGCCCTCCGCGCGCCCTCCGCGGCCACGGCGTACGGGCCGCACGGCGCGTCCTCACAGGCCCGCCTCGGGCCTTCGAGGTGCGCCCCCGGCCCGGGGAGTACGGCTCGCCCGGCGCGCGGTTCCGCCCGTACGAGGGCGTCGCGCGCCCGGCCCGTGGCCGAGGGGATCTCTTGCGCCCGCCCCGCGGCCGAGGGCACGCGGCCTCCGCCGGTGACTCAGCGACGGATGTGGCCGTCGCCCGTGACGATGTACTTCGTGCTCGTCAGTTCCGGCAGTCCCATCGGACCGCGCGCGTGGAGCTTCTGCGTGGAGATGCCGATCTCGGCGCCGAAGCCGAACTGGCCGCCGTCGGTGAACCGGGTCGAGGCGTTCACCGCGACCGTCGTGGAGTCGACCAGCTGGGTGAAGCGGCGGGCGGCCTGCTGCGAGGTGGTCACGATGGCCTCGGTGTGGCCGGAACTCCACAGCCGGATGTGCGACACGGCCTTGTCGAGCGAGTCCACGACGCCCGCCGCGATGTCGTAGGACAGGTACTCGGTGTCCCAGTCCTCTGCCGTGGCCTCCACGACGGTGGCCTTGGAGTCCTTGGCGTAGGCGAGGACGCGCTCGTCGGCGTGCACGGTGACCCCGGCGTCCGCGAGGGCGTCCAGGGCGCGCGGCAGGAACTCGGCGGCGATGTCCTGGTGGACCAGGAGGGTCTCGGCGGCGTTGCAGACGCTGGGCCGCTGGGCCTTGGAGTTGATCAGGATGTCGATGGCCATGTCGAGGTCCGCCTGCGCGTCGACGTACACATGACAGTTTCCCGTACCGGTCTCGATGACCGGGACGATGGACTCCTGGACGACCGTGCGGATCAGGGACGCGCCGCCGCGCGGGATGAGGACGTCGACCAGGCCGCGGGCGCGCATCAGCTCGCGGACCGATTCCCGGCCCTCGCCGGGTACGAGCTGGACGGCGTCGGCGGGCAGTCCGGCGCCGCCCACGGCGTCGCGCAGGACCCTGACGAGAGCCGTGTTCGACTCGTAGGCGGAGGACGAGCCGCGCAGCAGGACGGCGTTGCCGGACTTCAGGCACAGGGCGGCCGCGTCGACGGTCACGTTCGGGCGGGCTTCGTAGATGATGCCGACGACGCCGAGGGGGACGCGGACCTGGCGCAGGTCGATGCCGTTCGGGAGGGTCGAGCCGCGGACGACCTCGCCGACCGGGTCGGGCAGCGCCACGACGTCACGGACGTCGGAGGCGATCGCGCGCACGCGCTCGGGGGTGAGCGTGAGCCGGTCGATGACGCTCTCGCTGGTCCCTGCCTCCCGGGCCTTCGCGATGTCCTTGGCGTTGGCGGCGACGATTTCGCTCGTACGGACTTCCAGCGCGTCCGCGATCGCGAGCAGCGCGTCGTCCTTCTCGGCCCGCGGCAGAGGTGCCAGGTCGGCGGCGGCGGACTTCGCGCGATAGGCGGCCTGGGCCACCGGGGACATGGAGTCGTACGGCGAGAGCGTGGTCATGAGGGAAGCGTAGTGGGCCGGGCGGGCGCGTCCAGCGGTTGTCCCACACGGCGAGACGGGCTCAAAAGGGGTGAACTCCCACGGGTGTCGCGGGCAGCGGTCCGTACCCCTCGGCGATGCGCTGGTGGTAGGTCTCGCGGTCGATGACCTCCAGGCCGACGATCTCCCAGGGCGGGAGTTTGGCGGTCTGGCGGTGCTCGCCCCACAGGCGCAGCGCGACGGCCGCCGCGTCGTGCAGGTCGCGGGCCTCCTCCCAGTAGCGGATCTCCGCGTGGTCGTTGGCGTACCGGCTGGTCAGCAGGAACGGGTGGTCGTGGGCGAGTTGTTCGAGACCGCGTCTCACCTCGGTCAACGGGGCTTCACCGCCCGACACGCTCAGCGTGACGTGCCACAGCCGGGGCTGGTCGGCCGGCCGCTCGCCCTCGTAGGTGTCGCCGGCCGCGACACTGGTCAGGGCCCGCTCCTCGCCCACCGCACGGGAGGCGGGACCACCGCGGGACGCCGCCGCCCCAGGGCGTACTCGTCTCACGACGGCCTCCTTTACCCGATGGTCGTACGGAATCCCGGACTCTCCCTGCCACAAAGTTGAGCAGGTGAGAAGCCGCCGTGTGGCGGTTTTACGGAACGTCCCCCGGTGGGGGCGGGGGAATCGGCCGTTTACGGGTGTAGCGGACAGCTGTTTCAGGGATACCCCTGGGGCGCGGGACGCGGTGGCGGACGGAAGAGGTCTCCGTGACGGGCCTACACGCATCCGGAGGGTGGGACGCGCGTCTCACGGATGTGTGACGGAGCGCCTGTTTCCCGGCTGCCGGTGGCGGGGCGCCCGCTTCGCGATTGCGGGTCGCGGAACGTCCGATTCCCGGCTGCCGGTGATGGGACACGCGTCTTACCGATGCAGGGCCTACGGGTTCAGCAGGACGAGGTCGTCGCGGTGCACGACCTCACGCTCGTACGCGGGGCCCAGCTCACGTGCCAGCTCCCGGGTGGAGCGGCCGATCAGCTGGGGAATCTCCTTGGCGTCGAAGTTCACCAGTCCTCGCGCGACGGCCCGACCGGTGCTGTCGCGCAGCTCGACCGGGTCGCCCGCGATGAACTCGCCCTCGACGGCCGCGATGCCCGCGGGCAGCAGCGACGAGTGCCGCTGGACGATCGCGCGCACGGCGCCGTCGTCCAGGGTGATCGCGCCCTGCGGGGTGGAGGCGTGCTGGAGCCACAGCAAACGGTCGGCCGACCGTTTGCCGGTGGCGTGGAAGAAGGTGCCCGTGTCCCGGCCCGCGAACGCGTCGGCGGCGTGGACCGCGCTGGTCAGTACCACCGGGATGCCGGCGGCTGCCGCGATCCGGGCGGCCTCGACCTTGGTGACCATGCCGCCGGTGCCGACGCCGGCCTTGCCCGCGCTGCCGATCTCGATGCCGGCGAGGTCCGACGCTTCCCGCACCTGCGCGATCCGCGAGGTGCCGGGCTTGCTGGGGTCGCCGTCGTAGACCCCGTCCACGTCGGAGAGCAGGACGAGCAGATCGGCGCGTACGAGATGGGCGACGAGAGCGGCGAGCCGGTCGTTGTCACCGAAGCGGATCTCGTCCGTGGCCACCGTGTCGTTCTCGTTGACGACCGGCAGGGCACCCATCGCGAGGAGCTTGTCGAGGGTGCGCGAGGCGTTGCGGTGGTGGGCGCGCCGGCTGGTGTCGTCGGAGGTGAGGAGCACCTGTCCGACACGGATGCCGTAGCGGGCGAAGGAAGCTGTGTAGCGGGCCATCAGAAGGCCCTGTCCGACACTGGCGGCGGCCTGCTGCCGGGCGAGGTCCTTGGGCCGGCGGCGCAGGCCCAGCGGCGCGAGGCCCGCGGCGATGGCGCCGGAGGAGACGAGGACGATCTCCTTCTCTCCCCCGCTGCGCGCCTTGGCGAGGACGTCCACGAGGGCGTCGACCCGGTCCGCGTCGAGGCCGCCGGAGGCGGTGGTCAGGGAGGAGGAGCCCACCTTGACGATGATCCGTTGGGCCTGTGCCACTGCTTGCCTTGCCACGGTCACCTTGCTGTCCGCCCCCTCGCCTCGGCTGCCTGCCCGAATCTACGCGAAGAAGACGCGGAGGCGCCCATCGGTCCGGCAGGCGGACGGCTCATCAACGGTTGAACAAGTGGGCGGGAACCTGCCTGTGCGATGAAGACCGACTCCGCGGCTGAAGCAGGAGACGTGACGTCAGGAATACTGGACAACACCTGAAGCAACAATGAGGGGAATCGGGAAGTGTTCCACGGCCGACATCCGGACGGAATTCCTCGACTTCTCCGCCTTGCGCCCTCGACTCATGGACTCGTAGCCATTTCCGGCTTCTGCGAAATAGCGCAGCACCTGACTTCCTCGCCCAAAGCCCGGCCAATAGACCTCGAAAGGGCCGTCGAGGGGATCACCATCGGCATCGACACGGTGAACGACGGGCTCGCGGGTCGGTGCCGCGTCAACGGTGCGCCCGGTTCCGGCCACGACTTGGCCGCTCCGCCTTCAAGGCCGGCGGCAGGACCTCGCCGGCCGGCGTGGCCCGACCCGCCGGCACCCAGCCCGGCCGCACCGACACCTTCCAGGGCTTCGCCGGGCCATGGAAGCCACCTGTCAGCCGGTACGGCGTACGACACGAGCGCCTGTCGGCCGGTACGGCGCGGGCACGGGCGGCTCCGCCTCACAGGACGGCAACACCTACATCACGAGCGGTGACCGGAACACCGGCAACACTCGTCGGAAGAATGGGGAGGGAACACCGCGGGGCAGCACCGGCCGGGGCCGGGAAGCGGGACCTGAGCAGGGACGACGGGTACGAGGGCGAACCGCGGACGCCATAGAGCACGGAAGACATACGGCGCGGTCGGGCGAACGGCATGAACCACGCCACACTCCGGCAGCCTCGGCCATACCAGAGCGTACGCTAGGGTTCCGGCTACGTTAACCTAGCGCCTTGCCCCCTGCGTCCCGCCGCGGTCCGAAGCGACCGGAATGCGAGGCGCAGATGAGTTTGATCTGCGATCCCAGGAGCCCTGAGTATGCCTGTGCCGAATGGTAACGCTTCGCCCAAAATAAGCGTTGTCGTACCCGTTTACAAGGTACAGGGGTACCTGCGAGCCTGCCTGGATTCCATTCTCGGGCAGTCGTTCACCGATTTCGAGATCGTCGCCGTGGACGACTATTCCCCGGACTCGTGCGGTCGAATACTCGATGAATACGCACAGATCGACAGCCGTGTCGTTCCCGTGCATTTCACCGAGAACCAGGGAATCGGAAAGGCGCGCGACGCGGGGGCGCTGAAGTCGCGCGGTGAGTACATCCTCTTCCTGGACAGCGACGACACCCTCGGCGAAGGCGCGCTCCAGGCCATCGCGGAGCGGCTCGAGGCCACCGACAACCCGGACATCCTGCTGCTCAACCACGTCCGCACCTACTGGAACAACCGGGTCCAGGCGAGCGCCGCCGGAGAAATGCTCTCCGCCGCCGGCACGGACGTGTTCACAGCGCTGGAGCGCCCCGAGTACCTGAACATGTTCGCCGTGGTGTGGAACCGGGCGTACCGCCGGGAGTTCTACGTCGGCAACGGTTTCACCTTCACCGACGGCATCTACGAGGACGCCCTCATGGTCTACAAGACCATGCTGACGGCCGACCGTATCGCCGCCCTCGACCACGTCTGCGTCGAATACCGCCAGCGCCGCCAGGGCAACTCCATGCGCACGCCTGGTCGCAAGCATTTCGGTATTTTCGAGCAGTACGCACGCCTCTTCGAGTTCCTCGACGAGCGCCCTCACCTGGAGCCCGTGCGGGCACTTCTGTTCGAGCGCATGGCCAGCCACTTCCTGTTCACGCTGGCCCGCGAGGACCGCATCGTCCCGAAGGACCGGACGCCGTTCTTCAAGCTGGCCGCCGAACAGTACAAGCGCTTCAAGCCGAAGAACTTCACGGTGCCCGAGGGCAGCATGGGCGTGAAGTTCGACATCCTGGCCCGCGGTTCCTACTCCGCGTACGCCGCGATGACGATCGCGTCCTCCACCCGCCAGAAGGCCATCAAGCGGGTCACGAAGGCGAAGACGAAACTCGGCAAGACGGCGTACAACCGGCTCTACCGCCTGCACAAGCGCCGCCCGATCGACGAGAACCTCGCGGTCTACGCGGCCTACTGGAACCGCGGAGTCGCCTGCAGCCCCGCGGCCATCTACTACAAGGCCAAGGAACTCGCCCCGAACATCCACGGCGTGTGGGTCGTGCGCCGTGGCGACGAGGAGAACATCCCCGCCGGCGTGGACTACGTGGTGGCGAACTCCCCCCGCTACTGGGAGGTCATGGCGCGCGCCAAGTACCTCATCAACAACGTCAACTTCCCGAACGAGTTCGTCAAGCGCCCGGGGCAGATCCACCTCCAGACGCACCACGGCACTCCGCTGAAGCAGATGGGCATCGACCAGCAGCGCTTCCCCGCGGCCGCCAAGAACATGAGCTTCGGCAAGATGCTCGAGCGGGCCGACCGCTGGGACCTGAGTCTGACGTCCAACCAGCACTCCACGGAGATCTGGGAACGCGTCTACCCCTGCGCCTTCGAGGCCATCGAGTACGGCTACCCGCGCAACGACGTGTACTTCCGCTCCACCGCCGAGGACGTCCAGCGCATCCGCACCGAACTCGGCATCCCCGAGGGCAAGACCGCCATCCTGTACTGCCCCACGGTGCGCGACTACCAGACGGGATACGTCCCGCGGATCGACCTGGAGCGCTTCTGCCGTGAACTGGGCCCCGACCATGTGGTCCTGGTCCGCACCCACTACTTCTACGGCGCCGACCCGCAGCTCCAGGCGCTGCAGGAGCGCGGCCTGATCAAGGACGTGTCGACGTACCCGGTGGTCGAGGACCTCTGCCTGGCGGCCGACGCGCTCATCACCGACTACTCGTCGATCATGTTCGACTATGCCTGCCTGGACCGTCCGATCGTCACCTACGCGGACGACTGGGAGGTCTACAGCCGGGCCCGCGGTGTGTACTTCGACATCCTCTCCGGCAACCCGGGCGAGACGCCGGGCGCGAGCGCGACGAACGAGGACGAACTGATCGAGGTCTTCCGCTCCGGCACCTGGAACGGCGAGCGGGCCGCCGAGCTGCGCGCCGCGTTCCGCGAGCGCTTCGTGCAGTTCGACGACGGCAACGCCGCCGAGCGTGTGGTGCGCAGGCTGTTCCTGGACGAGGCGCCCGAGCCGGCCGTCGTGCCGCTGGACGAGCGGACCCCGGCCCCGGCCCCGAACGGCGATACCGTGCGGGCGCACATCGTGGCACAGCGTTCCGGCGAGCAGCACGGTCTCGTCGACGCGTGACCCTGCCGACGTACGCCTGACCGTGAGTGGCCCGGACCTGTGCCGGGCCACTCACCCGTTCAACGAGAGAGACCGAGAAGCACCATGGCATCG